>NZ_MTLG01000082.1 GCF_002192695.1 Achromobacter xylosoxidans | reverse complement strand
TGGCGGCGCCTCGGGCGCCATCCTGGGCGACGTGGCGAACAACGGCGCCTTGACCTTCAACCGCTCCGATACCGTGACGTTCGCGGGCCTGATCTCGGGCAGCGGCACGGTCAATCAGAACGGTTCCGGCGCCACGATCCTGACCGCGCAGAACAGCTATGGCGGCCCCACCAACGTCAACAATGGCGTGCTGCGCGCGGGCGCGGCGTCCACGCTCAGTCCGAACTCGGCCGTGAACGTGGCAGCGGCAGGCACTCTCGATCTGAACGGCTACAGCCAGGCCGCGGCCGGCGTGACCAATGCCGGACTCATCAACATGGGCACCGGCACCGCGCCCGGCACCACGCTGACGACGCCGAACTACGTCGGCCAGGGCGGCCTGATCGCGATGAACACCTTGCTCGGCGGCGACGGCTCGCCGTCGGACCGGCTGGTGATCAATGGCGGCGCGGCCTCCGGCTCGTCTTCGTTGATCGTCAGCAATGCCGGCGGCGCCGGCGCCGTGACCACTGGCAACGGCATCCTGCTGATCGATGCCGTCAATGGCGGCACCACCGGCGCCAGCGCGTTCTCGCTCGGCAATGCCGGCGGCTACGTCGCCGCGGGCCCCTATGCCTATACGCTGCAACGCTCCGGCGTGGACGGCAGCGGCCAGCAGAACTGGTACCTGCGTTCGACGGTGGACTGCGCCGCCGCGCCCAGCAATCCCGCCTGCAAGGACCCGGAGCCCCCCGTTCCGCCGACCCCGCCCGTGCCGCCCAACCCGCCCACGCCCGTTCCTCCCGCGCCCCCCAACTACCGGCCCGAAGTCTCCACCGCCGTGGCGACGCCGGAGCTGGCCTTGCGCTACGGCTCGACCTTCCTGGACTCGCTGCATGAACGCATCGGCGAGGCGCGCTACGCCCTGCCCTCAACCCCGGCCGGCAGCGATTCCCGAGTGTGGGGCCGCGTCATCGGCGTGACCGGCGAACGCAACGGCAGCAACTCGGGGATCCTGGGATCCCGGGGCCCGGACTACGACTACAAGATCTATGGCCTGCAATCCGGCGTGGACCTTTATCGCCGTGCCAACGCCAACGGCAGCATGGACCACGCAGGCGCCTACGTCGCCTTCGGCCGCGCCACGGCCGACGTCGACCACCTCGACGGCCGCTCGGCCGGACAAGCGGCCATGAATGGCGTGACGCTGGGCGGCTATTGGACGCATATCGGCAAGGAAGGCTGGTATGTCGACGCCGTGATCCAGGGCACGCGCTACGACGTGGACAATGGCCGCTCGCCCGCGGGCTACAACCTGGACACGCGCGGCTTCGGCTTCGCGACCTCGCTGGAGGGCGGCTATCCGTTCCGCCTGAACGACGAATGGGTCATCGAACCGCAGGCGCAGCTCGTCTTCCAGAACGTCAATCTCAACGACGCCAACGACGGCGCCGCCAAGATCCGCTTCAACGACGTCGACAGCCTGAGGGGCCGCGTGGGCGTGCGCCTGGCGCGCACGGTGGAGCTGGATCCCGGACCGCAAGGCAAGCGGGTCGCCACGACCTGGCTGCGCGCCAGCCTCGTCAATGAATTCCTGACCAACCCGACCACCGAGTTCTCCTCGCAGAACGGCTATGTGCCTTTCCGGGCCGACATGAAGGGAATGTCCGTGCAGTTGAACCTGGGCGCGGACGTGGGCGTCAAGCGCAATGTCTCCATCTACGGCAGCGTGGGCTCGGAGATCAGCCTGAGGGGCGATGGCCAGAACTTCAACGGCAAGCTCGGCGTGAAGATAGCCTTCTGAAGCGCAGCGACGCGGATCGGGCGCACCCGGCCCGATCCGCGGACCTGTCGATCGATCAGCGGAACCGCAAGTGCCGCCGCTGCAAGTCGCCGACAGTCCTGCATCCCATCAGCTTCATGGCGCGCTCGATCTCGACCCGCATCAGTTCCAGCGCACGCTCCACGCCAGGCCGGCCCGCGGCCGCCAGCGGGAACAAATAGTAGCGGCCCAGGCCCACTGCCTTGGCGCCCAGCGCCAACGCCTTGAGCACGTGGGTGCCGCGCTGCACGCCGCCGTCCATCATCACGTCGATGCGGTCGCCGACCGCGTCGACGATCTCGGCGAGCTGGTCGAAGGCGCTGCGCGAGCCGTCCAATTGGCGGCCGCCGTGGTTGGACAGCACGATGCCGGTGCAACCGATGTCGGCCGCGCGCCTGGCGTCTTCCACCGACATCACGCCCTTCAGGCAGAACTGTCCGCCCCATTCCCGCACCATGGCGGCGACGTCGTCCCAGGTCATGGCCGGGTCCAGCATGTCGGTGAAATAGCGGCTGATGGACATGGCGCCGCCGCCCATGTCGACGTGGGTGTCCAGCTGCGGCAGCCGGAAGCGTTCGTGCGCGAGATAGTTGAGCGCCCAGGCCGGCTTGATGGCGAACTGTGCGATGCCGGCCAGGTTGAGCCTGAACGGAATGGCGAAGCCCGTGCGCTTGTCGCGCTCGCGGTTGCCGCCGGTGATGCTGTCCACGGTCAGCATCATGACCTGCACGCCGGCCTCTTTGGCGCGCGCCATCATTTCGCGGTTCAGGCCGCGGTCCTTGTGGAAGTAGAACTGGTAGACCTGGGGGCCGCCGCTGATCTTGCGGGCTTCCTCGAGGCTGACGGTGCCCAGCGAGGACACGCCGAACATGGTGCCGAACTTGCCCGCGGCCGCCGCGACGGCGCGTTCGCCGTCGTGATGGAACAGGCGCTGCAAGGCGGTGGGCGAGCAATAGACCGGCAGCGCCAGCTTCTGGCCCATGACGGTCACCGACATGTCCACGTCGGCCACGCCGCGCAGCACGTCGGGCAGCAGGTCGCAGGATTCGAAAGCGGCGGTATTGCGGCGGTAGGTGGTTTCATCGTCGGCGGCGCCGTCGATGTAATTGAAGATGGGGCCCGGCAGCCGCTGGCGGGCCATGCGGCGAAAGTCGTGGAAGTTCTGGCACTGGTTCAGACGCATGGGTAGACCTTTATCGACACTACACGTACAGACAGCCTGGGCCCCGGATGGAGCGGGGGGAATTGTAGACCGACAGCCCCCTTTCCCAGGGCATCGAAGTCCGGGCCGCGGAAGATCGTGTTAAATGCGGGCTCCAGCCATATGAACGGAAGTACCCCGCAATGCCTCATTCCCTGCTCAAGCCGGCCTCCTGGACTGCCGCCGCCGTCCTGTCGCTGTCCGCGGCAACCGTCTCGGCGCAACAGAACCTGGAGCGCGCCACCTCCTTGGCCCAGATCCACGCGATCATGGAGTATTGCCAGGTGCTGACTCCCGAACTGCTGGAGATCCTGAAGAAACGGCAGCAATCCGCCACGCGCGAGTCCGGCGTGTCGTCGCTGGTGTTCGATGCCGAATATCTGCGCGCCTACACCAAGGCGCGCAAGGACATGGCGGATTTCGGCGAGGAAGAAAAGGAACTGACCTGCCAGCCCATGCGGGCCATGGCGGGCAAGGATTGAGCGGACCTGGCCGCGCGCTCCAAGCGGCTGCGCGGCGGCTTGAAACCGGGCGCGGGCAAGCGTAGTCTGACACCGCTGATTGTCCCCCCACCTCGATAGCCAGGAGCGATGCATGGCGCAGAAAGAACGACACAAGGGCCGCTTGATCGATCACATCGGGCTGGTCGTGCGCGACCTGCCCGCCAGCAAGGCGTTCTACACGGCAGTCTTCAATGCCTTGCGGATTCCCATCGGCGGCTCCGACGAAAACAACTTCTGGGCGGACGAGTTGTTCATCTCCGCGCCCGGCAGCGCCGAGGTGCAAGGCGAACTGACCGGCCGCATACACCTGGCCTTCCAGGCGGAAGACCAGGCCATGGTGGATGCGTTCTACAAGGCGGCGATGGCGCACGGCGGCCGGGATAACGGCCCGCCGGGCGAGCGCGCGGCCTATCATCCCGGCTACTACGCCGCGTTTGTGCTGGACCCGGACGGCAACAATATCGAAGCCGTCACCCGCGCGCGCGCCGAACGCAGCGCGGCCTCGGTGCGGATCACCTACTGACCGCGCCGCCCGCGCCCGAGGCCAGCTGTCATCCCGCGCCGCGCGGCGCCTGGATCATTTTCCAGCCATTGCCCGCCGGATCGCGGAAGCCCGCGTCCACGCTGCCGTAGCGTTCGATGGGTTCCTGCGTGAATTCGACGCCCAGGGCCTGCAGCCGGGCATGCTCTGCGCGGCAGTCGGCCACATGCAGGACCAGGGGCGGCATGGCCCCCTTCGCCACCATGGCGCGCAAAGTCTGCGCGGTAACCTCGTCGTGGATGGGCGGGCCGGGCGCGAACAGGCCGAGCTGGAACGAGGGCTGATCCGGATGCTGGACCGTCAGCCACCGGTACGGTCCATTGCGCACGTCCGTATGGACGCGAAATCCGAGCTTGTCCACGTAGAACGCCAACGCCGCGTCCTGATCGTCCACGTACACGCCCGCCACATTGATGCCTGGGTTCATGAGACCTCCTTGGTTGATGGCGGAAATTTACCGTTGGCCTCGCGGCGGCGCTTCTCCAAAACAGCGATGTTGAGATCGGGGCGCTGTGCGGCTTTCACCACGCAGGCAGGCACGCGGTCCAGGGGCTGCATCCCGGCACGCGCCTGCGCGCGCATGGCGCTGGGGCTCAGCCCCGTGATGTCGCGGAAGATGCGGCTATAGGTGCCCAGGCTTTCCCAGCCCGTGGCGTAGGCGATTTGCGTGACGCTCTGATCCGTGTCCCGCAACAGGGCCACGCTTTGCTCGATGCGCCGCGTCAGCAGGTAGCGGTGCGGCGGCAGGCCGAAGGCGCGCTTGAACGAATGCGCGAAATGGGCCTTGGAGATGCCGCTGACTTCGGCCAGGCGCTCCACCGGCCAGGCTTCCTGCGAGGCTGCATCCATGCGGTCCCTGGCGCGCAGCAGGCGCCGCAGCAAGGCGGGATCCTGCTGTGGGCCCAGGCCCGGCGCCGCCTGCGCCAGCAGCGTCCCCAGCTTCAGCAGGGCATCCTCATCCACCGCGCTATAGCCCAGCACCACGCCAGGCGGCAGGTCCACTTTGCGGCAGAAGTCCGCGACCGGCTGCATGCCCACGCCTGCGGCGCGCGCCGCCGCCACGGCCCGCGCCAGGTCCCAGTCCGGCGGCAGCCACCAAAGCAGGTGAAAGCCCGCATGCTCGCCACTGACGCGCAACGCATCAGCGCCCACCGCCTGCCGCAGGGCGCTCAGCGCGGCGTCGCGGCGGCGCGCGTACGCGCCGCGGGCCTTGCGCACATGGCGGGCGAAGCTGCCGTCCTGCAGGAACGCCGCGAGCGTCATCTGTTCGATGATGCTGGGCACGCGCCCTGCCCGGCGGCGCGCCTGCACGAAAGCGGGCGCCAGTTCCTTGGGCACCACCGCATAGCCGATGCGCAAGGCGTTGAAGAGCGTCTTGTTGAAGCTGCCGCAGTGGATGACACGATCGGCCGTGTCCAGGCTTTTCAGGGCGGCCAGCGGCGCGCCATCGTAGCTGAACTCGCTGTCGTAGTCGTCCTCGACGATCCAGCAGCCGGCCTGCGCGGCCCAGTCCAGCAGTTCCAGGCGGCGCGACACAGGCATGGTGATGCCAGTGGGCGACTGGTGGGCGGGCGTGACGTGCGCGAGCTTCACGCCGCGCTGGCGCCGGGCCTGCGCAACTGGAAAGCCTTCGGCGTCTATGGCCAGGGGGACGATGTGCCGCGTGTATTGGCCGAAGATGGGCTCGGCATTCAGGTAGCCGGGATCCTCGATCAGCACCTTGTCCTGCGGCTGCAGCAGGAGCTGGCCGCAGAGGTCCAGGCCGTCGCGGATGCCGCTCAGGATGATGACCTGGTCCGGCTCGCAGCTGATGCCGCGAGCCGCGCCCAGGTAGCGCGCGATCTGCTCGCGCAGCGCGCGCCAGCCTTGCGGCTCGTCATTGGCGAGCTGGGCCGGCGTCACCCGGCGCGCGCTGGCCATGAGCCCCTTGCGCCAGCGTTCCATGGGAAAGAGCGCGGCGTCGGCGCTGCGGGAGAAGAACTGGGAGTTGGGCTGCGCCGGCGCGAAGATTGCGGCCATTTGCGGCGCGGGCGGCGGCGCGCTGGCGCTTGCCACACGTTGCGCCGCGCCCGCTTGCGATACAGGCGCCGGCTCTCGCGCCGGGGACCCTGCCGCGCCCTCGCCCGGTAGCCCTGCCCGGAAGAAGTTGTCCGGAATCACCGCCGCCACATAGGTGCCCGAGCCGACCGTGCCCGCGGTATAGCCTTCGCTGCGCAATTGGTCGTAGGCGGCTTCGACCGTGGAGCGCGCGATGTGCCAGCGCGCGGCCAGGCTGCGCGTGGACGGCAGGCGCGCGGCGGACGGCAACGCCCCCTTCAAGATGCGTTCCCGAATCTCGCGATAGACCCAGGCCTGCTTGGATTCTCCTGGCCGCGCAGCGTCCATCGGCAGGTCCAGGCTGGCCTCCTGGCGCTTCGCAACCGGCTGCCCCGCTACAAGTGGCTTGTTCATATTGCTTGAAATGGCTCTATTTCATGTAGCCATTCTATCGGTAGATTGGCCACCTGAGTCCCCCATGGGGCAAATTTCCAGGAACCCGCCATGAACGCCACCCCGCCCTGCCATACCATCACCCTGGAGACCGGCCCCTTCGTCACGGACGGCTCGACCTCGATCCTGGAGGCGGCGCTGGCCCAGGGCGTGCCAGTGCCCTTCTCCTGTCAGCGCGGGGCCTGCGGCTCGTGCCGCGCCGTGGTCGTGGACGGCCGCTACGAGCGCATCGCCCCGCCCGCGGACGGCGGCTACCAGGCCGCCAGCGACGAACTGCTGATGTGCCAATGCCGCGCGGCCAGCGACCTGACGCTGCGCTTCCCGCACTGGCGCGCCCCCGAACAGCCCATGCCGCCGCGCCGCGCCCGCGTGGCGTCGCGCCTGCCGCTGGCGCCGGACGTCACCCAACTCATCATCGAACTGCAGGACGGGGACGACTACGGTTACCTGGCCGGCCAGCATGCTCAGCTGCTCCTGGAGGGCGGCGCCCGCCGCAACTTCTCGATCGCGAACGCGCCCGGTGCGGCGGGGCCGGTCCGGCTGGAGTTCCATATCCGTCGCATGCCTGGCGGCGCCTTCACCGACGGCATCCTGCCCTGCCTCAATCCCGGCGACACCCTGACCCTGGATGGCGCGCAAGGCGGCTGCACCTGGCCCGCGCAAATGCCTGCAGGCATAGACCACCTGGTGCTGCTGGCCACCGGCACGGGCTATGCGGGCGTGGCCCCCATCCTCATGGCCGCGCTGGAAAGCCGCGCGCTGAAGACGGTGACCTTGTACTGGGGCGGACGCACGCCGGACGACTGTTACGCCGGCCAGATGCTGGACGCCTTGCAGGGCAAGGGCGACGGATTCCAGTGGCATGCGGTGCTGTCCCAGGCCGACAACGCTGACGGCCAGCCCCGCCGCCATGTGCAGGACGCCGCCGTCGCGGCGGGGCATGACTGGCCGCGCAGCCTGGTCTACGCCTGCGGCAACCCGGCGATGGTGAGCGCGGCGCGTGCGCAGCTGCTTGCGGCCGGCCTGCCCGCGGACCGCTACCTGGCAGAAGCCTTCCATCCGGCAGCGGGCGGCGCGGTTGGCATCCCTGCGCAGCGCGAAGCGCATCCCTGGGAGCGCATCAGTCCGCGCTACACGCTGGCCGGTATCCTGGACGCGCGCCGGCGCTCCATGCAGGCGGTGGAAGAAATCGCCGCGCTGATGCGGCCCGGCATGACCACGCGCGAGGCCATCGCCGTGGCGGACGATCATCTGCGCCGGGTGGGCGCGTCCAACAACTGGCACCCGACCTATGTGCGCTTCGGCCCCGACACGCAATCGCCGCCTGTCCAGCGCACCGACTACGACCGCAAGCTGCAGGAGCACGACATCTTCGTGCTGGACATCGGCCCGGTGTGGGACGGCCACGAGGGCGACTACGGCGACACTTTCGTGCTGGGCGCGGATGCAGACCGCCAGCGCTGCGCCGAGGCCGCGCGCGAGGTCTTCCGGCGCGCCCGGCTGGCGTGGCTGGAAGGCCTGACGGGCGCCGCGCTATACGACCGTGCCTCGGAATATGCGCGCGAACACGGCTGCGAACTGGTGCGCGAGATTCCCGGGCACCGGGTATCGGATTTCCCGCATGCGCTGTACGGCAAGCATTTGCTGGCGCAGGCGGACTTCGTGCCCGCCGACGGCATCTGGGTGCTGGAGATCCAGGTGCGGGATGCAGAGCGGCCGATGGGCGCGTTCTACGAGGACGTGTTGCTGCGCTAGCGCGGCGGGCGCGCAGCCCGCGCCCTACCCCCGCTGGCTCAAGGCCCGGCTGATCCGGTGCTTCGACACGGTGGTCTTGGGCACATGGAACGGGAACCAGCTGCGCACGTCCTCGTCCAGCCCGATGCCATGCATGTAGTTGTAGATGGCTTTCTTCAGTGCCTTGCCCAGCGCGTCGTGGTCCACGCCCGTGGGGTCGTGGAAGCCCACGTCGTTTTTGGCGAACGTCACCGGCGGCAAGGGCCGCAGCGTCACGCCGTATTCCTCGGGGTTCTTCCCCACCGGCGAATGCACCGTACAGGCGAACCGGTGGAAAAAGCCGCTCTGGATGCAGCCGTTGTCGAACAGCTGCCGCACGTACTCCAGCGCGTCCACGGTGTCCTGCACGGTCTGCGTGGGAAAGCCGTACATCAGGTAGGCATGCACCAGGATGCCGGCGTCCGTGAAGGCGCGCGTGACCCGCGCCACCTGGTCGACCGAAACGCCCTTCTTCATCAGGTTCAGCAGGCGGTCCGAGGCGACCTCCAGGCCGCCCGACACGGCGATGCAGCCGCTGTCGGCCAGCAGTTCGCAGAGCTCGGGGCTGAAGGTCTTCTCGAAACGGATATTGCCCCACCACGAGATGCCGGTGTTGCGCGCGATCAGCTCGGTCGCCAATGCCTTGAGCGACTTGGGCGGCGCGGCTTCGTCGACGAAGTGGAAACCGGTCTGCCCGGTTTCGCGCACGATGGCCTCGATGCGGTCGGCCAGCACCGCGGCGGACGCGCCTTCGTAGCGGCCGATGTAGTCCAGGCTGACGTCGCAGAAGCTGCATTTCTTCCAGTAGCAGCCATGCGCCACGGTCAGCTTGTTCCAGCGGCCGTCGCTCCACAGCCGGTTCATGGGGTTCAGCATGTCCAGCAGCGACAGGTAGCGGTCCAGCGGCAGGCCATCCCAGGTGGGCGTGCCCACTTCGGCGAAGGCGATGTCGGGTTCAACCATGTTCACGTAGCGCACCGCGCCCGTGTCCGCGTCGCGCAGGAAGGTGCGCACCAGGCGCTGGCGCGAACGCTTGCCCTGCAAGTGTTCCAGCAGCGACAGCAAGGGACGTTCGCCCGCGTCCAGGGACACGTAGTCGAAATAGTCGAAGACCCGCGGGTCCTTCAGTTCGCGCAGTTCGGTGTTGACGAAGCCGCCGCCCAGCACGGTGACGATGCTGGGATCATGTGCCTTGATGGTCTGGGCGATGCGGAAGGCGGCGTAGACCGCGCCGGGGAACGGCACGGACAAGAGCACCACGGTGGGCGCGTGGCGGGCCAGCGCTTCCGAAGTCAGGCTGCGCAGCATGTCATCCACCAGCGTGGGCGGCGCCGCCAGCGCCTGGGCCAGCGGGTCGAACGTGGGCTGGCTGCCCGCCAGCGATTCGGCGTAGCGCACGAACTCGAAACGCGGATCCACCGCATCCCGCAGCACGTCGGCCAGATCGTTCAGGTACAGCGTCGCCAGGTGCTTGGCGCGGTCATGCAGGCCCAGGGCGCCGAAGGCCCAGCCCAGCGGATCGCCGCCCTCTTCGTCCAGATACACGTCCAGCGAGCTGAAGCGTGGCCCCTCGGGCAGGAAATGGCGGCCGACGATGCGGTGCGCCAGCGTCGAATCGCGGCCCTGCAGGAAGGCGATCACGGGCCCGATGGTCGCCAGGTAGCGCGCCTGCTGTGCCACAAAGGACTGGACCGCGGGACTGTGCTTGTCCGCCGGCAAGGCGGCGACGCGTTCCGCCACGGCGCGCAGGCCGTCGGCCGACAGCAGGCGCAGCACCAGGGCCAGCGCCAGGTCTTCCTGGAACGAGGTCACGTCGCGCGACCGCAAGAAACCGGTCAGGTAGGCGGTGGACGGATACGGAGTATTGAGCTGCGTCATCGGCGGGATGACCGACAGCACGCGTAAAGGCAGAGAGGACATGAAGCACGGCAAGATTGCCGTCAAAGCGGGGATCGGGGCCATTATAGGCAGCGCGGCGGAACCGGACCCGGCTGTCAGGGAACGACCGCCGGGTTGCGCCGGACGCAGGCGTCAAAGATCGCCGAGCACGCGGGGATCGAATTGCCAGCGGTGGCTGCCATTCACGCTGCACACCGCCGTCGTCTTCTGGTCGCGCTTCGGACCGATCTCCCGGAGCTTCAATTCGCCATTGCATACCGGGCACTGGCCGCCAATCTCGGTGTAGAAAACCTCGCCGGCGCGATTGGCCTCCAGGTTGCACATCATTAAAAACCGCGAATAACGCTTGCGTTTCAGGTCACGCCCCGTCTCCAGGCTGACGAGGCTCAGGAAAATCAGGATGAACCACCACCCCGACATCCCCCAGGCGTAGACGCCCAGGGCGGTGACCGCCAAGCCTGCCGCGCCAGCTGCCAACAGCCAGACCGTCTTGACGGGCTTGCCGCGCAGCCGCAGGGGCGCAACGTGGTAACGCTGGAATGCTTCAGCCCAGCTGCCGCGAGAGGCCGCGGCGGCTGGCGCACTGGCGGCGGGCTGCGGGCTCGTCGCAGCGGGCGGCGTCTCGTCCGCCGCAAAACTGCCGGTGTCCGGTGCGAAGATGCTCTTGCTGGGCATGTTGCCCAGCACTCTTGCGCATTCGTCGCATACGCTATTTTTGCCCTTGTGGGCGGCTCCGCATCTAGAGCAATGCACGCTATCCCCTTGGAGTGGAAACTTTAATCCGGCACCATTATTACCATTATTCTTGGATTCCCGTCGCAACCCATCCCGCCTGGCGTCACCTCATGCGCAACCGATCAGACCCATTCGCCCCACCCCCGAAACAACGGAACGTCCGCCTCAATTCGCTGCTCTGGATCCTGGAACCCCTGGAGCGCGATGCCGGCTACCTGCGCCGCAAGATGTTCGGCTGCGACGCGGCGTACCTGGACGGCCTGCTGTACCTGGTCGCCGCCGATCGCGAGGATCCCTGGAGCGGCCTGCTCGTCTGCACCTCGCAGGAACGCCACGAGGCGCTGTTGGCGGAGTTCCCGGCCCTGCGCGCGCACCCGGTGCTGGGAAAGTGGCTGTATCTGCCCCAGACCGACGAGGACTTCGAGACGGTCGCGGCACGGATGGCGCAGCTTGCGCTGGCGCGGGATCCGCGGATGGGCGTGGCGCCCAGGCCCAGGTCGCGGCGCCGGACCTGATCCGCGCCGCTTGCCGTCAGCAGCTCACCGCGCTCGCGGCGGCGCCCGCCAGCTCCACCCGGTTCCCGCCCAGCGCCTTGGCCTGGTACAACGCCCGGTCGGCCGCGGCCAGCGCATCGGCCAGGGACGGAACCTTGTCCTCGAACTGCGCCAGCCCGACGCTGACCGTGGCCGGTATGCCCAGGCTGTCGTCCCGCCCGGATACCGTCACGGCAAAGCGTTGCGCCACGGCCGCGCCCAGCACCGTGGCGCGGCGCGCGTCGGGGCCGGACAAAAGCGCGGCGAATTCCTCGCCGCCGATGCGGGCAAGCAACACATCGTCGCCCAGCACGCAGCGCGCGCTGTCCGCGAAGAATTTCAGCACCTGATCGCCCGTCTGATGGCCGTATCTGTCGTTGATGGCCTTGAACTGGTCCAGGTCGAAAGCCAGCACCGCCACCGGCCCGCGCCCAGCCCCGCCTTCGATGATGCGCGCGCCCTGTTCGAAGAACCAGCGGCGGTTGCCCAGGCGGGTCAGATAGTCCGTCTGCGACTCCCGCAGCAGCTGGCCGTGGGTCTCTTCGCGGATCAGCTTGAGCAGCGTCATCGGCAGCACGATCGAGTACAGGACGCCTTCGTACATGGTGAGGGTGCTGGCGGCCAGATGGATCCCGGGGCCGTGTTCGGCCACCCACCAGGGCAGGAGGAAGGCCCGGCCAGCGTAGACCAAGGTGTGGATGCCAGCCGCCGCGGCCGCGATGCGCAACGGCGCCAGCGACCTGAGGGACTGGCAGCGCAGCAGTTCCCAAGCCGTGACGCCGCTGACCAACGCGATGGGAAATGCGCTGATGTACTTCCAGACCAGATCCTCGCGCTGGTCGCCGGCCGCCAGCCAGATCAGGGCCATGATGATTAGCAGCCCGAAGGACGCAGCGCGATAGCGCCTGCCGCTCAGCGAGGCCGCGCCATTCATGATGAGCAGATAGCCGCTGAGCACGATGAGATTGGCGACGGCCGAGCCCAGCGGGCTGGGCAGCTTGGCGCGAAACAGCGCGACGGTACAGCCCGCGGCAAGCGTGGCGAAGCCCGCCGCGAGGATGCGCAATGATCCGCTGCGGCTGGGATGGGTCCGATGCTCCCAGAACGTCAGGCCTGCACTGGCGAGCAGCGTTCCGATGATGATGAAGTAAAGAGTGAGGAGATCAACGTACATCTTGAATGCTGGGGTAGCGCGCCGCCGTATCGCGGGGCCAGCAGGAATTCTACGTGCGAAATATGTCGTTGAAACATAGCGTAACCCCTTGCTCGCAACGGTTTCTTCCCATGTGGCATAAGGGCGACGCCACTGTCTCGCATCAAGAAACAATCGCCATCAGTGGCAAATTTGCCACTCATCTACAATCCGTGGCGGTGCCGATTGCCAACTGCAATCGGGCAGTAGCTCACAGGTAGTAATGACGCGCGCGAAGACACCCGCTTCCAAGAAGAGAAGTCCCCCAAGCAGATCCAAGGCCCGGGCCAGTTCCCGATCCAGCGGCCGTTTCCCCCGATTCCTGAAGGCCCTGCTGTTCTCGTCGCTGGCGAGTTTCGGCGCGGCCAGCTATATGCTGAATCCCCAGTGGCGGATTCCGGCGCCGGTGCAGGAAGTCATCACGCGCCTGGGCTGGCCGCAGCAGCGCGAACAAGCGGCGCCCGCGGCGGTGCCGACCGCGGCGCGGACAGGGGCGCCTGTTCAAACGATGTTTGCCGAATGCCGGCAGTTCTTTCCGCATTCGCGCCCGCCGGAAGTCCCGGGCGGCCAGAAGCTGCGGGAGGTGTGCTTCTCGGCCTTCGCCATCCTGCACGACGGGCAGACCAAAACGCCGGTGTTCGTGGCGGAACGCCTGAACCGCCAGATGCTGACGCAGGCCCAGGGAATGCGCCGCACCGACAAGTTCTACGCCGAAGCGCGGCTGCCGCGCGCCGAACGGGCCGAGCTGGACGACTACCGCGGCTCCGGCTACTCGCGCGGCCACATGGCGCCGGCGGGCGACATGTCCACGCCCGAGGCCATGGCGCAGAGCTTCTCGCTGGCCAACATGGTGCCGCAGGACCAGATTCACAACGGCGGCGCCTGGAGCAGCATCGAACAGGACACGCGCAAGTATGTGATGCGCGCCGCCGGCGACGTGTACGTCTTCACCGGCCCCGTCTATGCCGACAAGCCCAAGACCATAGGCGCGGGCGTGGCCGTGCCCACGTACATCTACAAGGTCGTGTATGACGCGACCAGCGGCCGCTCGTGGGTGCATTGGCAAGCCAACGCCGCCGCCACCAAGGCCGGGCCGCCCATCAGCTACGAGGAATTCGTCAAGCGCACGGGCATCCGGGTGCTGCCGGCAGGCGGCTGATGCGCGGCCCGACAGGCCCGCTCATAGCTTGGACTCGTAGAACTCCACTTCGATGCGGTCCGCGCTCAGATAGCCGCAAAGATTGGCCGGAAAGCGGGCTCGGCTGCACGCGGTGTAGGCGTTTCCGTACAGCACCGCGGTCTGCAGGAAATTGCGGCTGAGCGCCGTGCTGTCGGAGTGGATGGAGCGCGTGAGTTCGGCTTGCAGCTGCTCGCTCGCCGCGCGCATCGGCCGCAGGATTTCCGATTCGAACTTGCGGGCTACGTTTGCTTCGGCTTCGCTCGCCGGCACGCTGGAACGCTGGGGGTCATAAGCGTCCAGCAGCTCGTTCGGGGCGCGGCGCGCGCAATAGAACGCCTGATAGTACGAGCCCGTCGCAGGCTGCTTGAGGCGGGCTTGGGCCAGGTAGACCAAGGAGGGCACGGGGGAACTCCAGGAGATCAAGGTACTGGTCGTGCCCGGCTTCACCGTGCTCACGTACGCGGGCAGGCAGGCGCCCAGGGGCTCACGCCTGGACCGCAGATCCGCCAGCCTTGCGGCGGCGTAGCGGTCGCCATAGCGCAGCACGTCCTCGTAATTGCCGCTGAGATGGCTGCCTATGATTACCCCTTGCACCACCCAGACGCAGTAGCCCTCGACGGTCAGCCCGTCCTGGCAATACGTCGCCAGCGCGCGCTTCATGCTGGGCCCCATCGCCTGGAACCCCAAGTCCAGGGCAGCCGAATATGCCTTGAACAAGGCTTCGCTTCTCCCGTCGCCCAAGCCCAGCGGGGCGCCCAGGGTCGAAGAGGCCAGCACGGCCGCCGCCACCGAAGCAAACAATGCCATATCACTTCTCCAGTTGGGTGGCCGACAGCCGGCTGCGGTCGCGCGCGCTCAGCACCGTATCGGGATAGCGGTACGCCCAGCGTCCGTCCTTGCATTGATAGACCCGCCCGCCATAGACGACGGTCGAACCTTCGCTGTAGTAGTTCAGATGCGCGGCATCCGAGGCGCGGGTGAAATACTCGCAGGCCTGGCCGGCGTAATCGAGCCCGGGATCCTTGGCGGCGGGATTGGATGAAGCGGATGGGCCGGGCGCGCCGGCGGGGGCATTGCGCGGCTTGTCGCGGCTGGCGGCGTTGTTGCCCCAGGGGTTCAGGGCGGGATCGGTGCTGTAGCGCTCCTTGATCCGGTCGCGGTTGCGCAGGTAGTCGGCTTCTTGTTGCTTGGCCCGGGCCTTGGCCGCCGCGTTCTGCGCATCCTCGTACTGCTGCCGCAGCCGGTCCTGCGTCTCCTGGTTCAGCAGCGCATCATCCTGCTGGCTGGAGTCTCGCAGGTAGTCGCTCAAGGCGCGTTGCGCCGCGTCGATGGCGGCGTCGGCATTGCCGCGCGAGGAAGTCGAGGAACGCGACTTCCCGGTGGCCTCCATGGCTTGCCCCGGTCCCGCGAACGCCGCGTGGCCGATGCCGGCCGACACGATGGCCGCCATGAGGCGGACCGCAAGCGTGGCCATAGGAAGCTCCCCAAGGAAGATCGCGCAAATGCCGCCACCTCCGGGGACCTGCCATGCGGATGGCCGGCCCGCGTGCGGCGTATCCATGATAGATCGCGCCATTGCCGCGGGAATCGGCCAAAGGGAGGAGTCCGCCCTCCTCTATCCCCGCCGCGCCGCCTCGATGGCCGCGATATCGATCTTGCCCATCGTCATCATCGCGTCGAAGGCGCGCTTGGCGGTGGCGGGATCGGGGTCCGAGATCGCTTCGATCAGCATGCGCGGCGTGATCTGCCACGACAGGCCCCACTTGTCCCGGCACCAGCCGCATTCGCTGGCCTGGCCGCCGTTGCCGATGATGGCGTCCCAGAGGCGGTCGGTCTCGGCCTGGTCCTCGGTGGAAATCTGGAAGGAAAAGGCCTCGCTGTGCTTGAAGGCCGGGCCGCCGTTCAGGCCCACGCAGGGTATGCCCGCCACCGTGAACTCGACGGTCAGCACATCGCCTTGCTTGCCCGAAGGATAGTCCCCCGGCGCGCGCAGGATCTTGTGCACGGCGCTGTCCGGAAAGGTCCGGGCGTAGAACTGCGCGGCTTCCAGGGCATCCTGGTCGTACCAGAGGCAAATCGTGTTTTTGCTGGGCATGCTGGATCTCCTGTCTTTCGGGGATGCGGGAGGCTGAACGCAAGCGGGCCGCGTCGCAGGTTCGCGCATCGTTCGAGAATACCCGGACGGCATGGCCTGTCCAGTTACCAAGGTTTGGAAAATGTTGACCGAGCCGGCGAACGACAGGAGTGCGAAAGCGCCTCGTCCATAGCGCCAGTGCAAACCGTTGCGCAAATCCATCGCGGATAGCTATTAGTCCGGTTTCGCGTTGCAGACCGCCGGCTCCGCATTTATTGTTGTCAAACTCAACGCGGTCGATACATCCCCACGCATGGCATCTTGCATGGAGTTTCGATGAGTCCTCGGTCAAGCGGCGCAGGCATGCGCAAGCCCAAAACTGGCCTGCTTGCGGTCCTGGTCGCCCTGGCCGTGCTGAGCGTCGCCGTGGGCTTCTCCACCGCCATGTACTCGAGCTATCAGGTACAGAAGGCGCAAATCATCAGGAATGCCCTGGCCGCCAACCACGCGCGCGCCGAAAAGCTGGCCGAGGTCATCGACGTCTATATCGCCGCGTTGCACCGCCAGGCCCGCAATGCCGCCAGCCAGTTCCCCGCTTCCATGGGCAAGCCGCAAGCGCTGCAGAACGAACTGCAGCGCCTTGCCGGCCAGATCGACTCGCTGCACTCGGTCATGCTGGCCGACGCCGAAGGCCGTATCGTGGCCCGCTCCCCTACCGGCCAGCTTGCCGATGCAAAGATCCTCCGTCTTGCCGATCTGGGCGTAAGCGCCCCCGGGCCGGGTGCCTGGGTGACGACGCTTCCCAGTACCCAGACCGCAGTGCTTACCGTGGTCGAACCGGTGGAAGACCCGGCCAGCGCGCCCCAGGCCTATCTGGCCATCGCCATCAAGCTGGACGCCGGCAGCGGCATGGACCGGATCATCGGCGACCGGGACGAAATCGCCGGCATGTCGGTGTTCCTGGTCGGCAACGACGGGAACGTGCTGTACCGCCGGCATGCCGCGCCCGGCACGTTCGATCTGGCCAGCCTGGAGCCGGCCCGGCACGGCGGCGGCGCCCTGTATTCGAAGGCGGACGGCGGCGCCGTATTGACCGGCTACGCGCCCTTGCCCAAGGGCAATTGGGCAGTGGTGGCGCAGCGTACGCTGGATCAGGTACTGTCGCCGCTGCGCGAATTGCTCGGGGATGCGCTGAGCTCCGCCATCCCGGCCATCGCGCTCACGCTATTGCTGGTGTGCGGCCTGGCCTATGCCATCGCATCGCCGCTATCGCGCTTGGCGCGCGCCATGACCGCGCGCAAGTCAGCCGGCGTGGACCTCGATCGGCTCAACGCCTGGTACGCAGAAGCCGACACCTTGCGCGACGCCGTCCGATTGACGCTGGACCAGCATCAGGACGAAGTGGGACGCCTGAACACCCAGGCGCTGACGGATCCGATGACGGGTCTGCTGAACCGCCGGGCCATGACCGAGGTGCTGAACTCTTACGCGGCCGACGGCGCATCCGTGGCAGTCATCGCCATGGATCTGGATCATTTCAAGCGCATCAACGACAGCTTCGGCCACATGACGGGCGACAAAGTGCTGGTCGCGCTGGCCGACGTCATCCGCGCCTGCCTACGCGATCAGGATCGCGCCTTCAGGGTAGGCGGGGAAGAATTCATCGCGCTCCTGCCCACCAGTTCGGCCGCCAAGGCGAGCGAGGTCGCCGAGCGCCTGCGCACGGCGGTGGCCCGGCGCCTCATGCCGGACAGCGTGGGTCGCGTGACAGTGTCGATCGGCGTCGCGCTCTGGCCCCAAGACGGCGAATCCGCTGCCGAAGTCATACGGCGGGCGGACGAGGCCCTGTACGAATCCAAGCAGACAGGACGCAACCGCGTCACGCTGTGGCGCGATCAGGCAGCCACCGAACCACCAACCCCGAACAAGCGCCATTGAACACAAGGTGACCCGATGAACTATTCCCTACTGCTGGCGGGCCTGGCGGTCCTGTTCTTCGCGCTGCTGCTGCTGGCGATGCGAATCGGCAAGCGCCTGGGCCATAGCGCCGACGACAAGAGCGGCGCTGGCGCCGCCGCCATCGAGGCGTCCGTGTTCGCGCTGCTGGGCCTGCTGGTGGCCTTCACGTTCTCGGGCGCGGCGCAGCGCATGGCTGAGCGCCGCAACCTCCTGGTGCTGGAGGTCAACGCCATCGGCACGGCCTGGCTGCGCATCGACATGCTCAATGCCGCGGACCAGCCCAAGCTGCGCGAGCAGTTCCGGCGCTACGTGGACGGGCGCATCGAATACTACAGCCACGTTTCCGACCTGGACCAGCGCGAAGCGATCGCAGGCCGGGTCGGCGCGCTGCAGAGAGAAATCTGGACCACGTCGATGAACGCGGCCCGCAATACCGTGCCACCCTTCGCCGCGTCGTACATAGGCGCGGTCAATGACATGTTCGACGTATCCACCGCCCAGACCGTGGCGCAAAAGGTCCACCCCCCGATCGCCACCTACGCTTTCCTGGTGTTTCTGGCGCTGGTGTGCGCCTGCCTCATCGGATCCAAGCTGGCGGTCGCGCAACGCGACAGCATGCTGCACCAGCTGGTCTATGCGGTGGTCATGACGGCGGCGATCTACATCATCGTGGATTTCGAGTTTCCGCGGATAGGAACCATCCGCATCGACCAGAGCGACGCGCTGCTGACGGCCCAGCGCCAGTCCATGGTTGACCCGCCGGCCGCCGCCCAGTAGATTGCCTGACGCCGCGAGGCTGGCTGCCGCTATTGGACACGCATTCAATCCGGAGATGACATGCCCCTGCCCCCGAGCATGGCGAAACGACATACGGGCTGGCTGCTTGCCCTGCTGGCCTGCGGGGCCGCGGCGCCGGCCCTGGCGCAACAGAGCCTGCGCCTGAGCCAGGACGATCTGCAGAAGCGCGCCAACGGGGTGCTCGCCATCATGTCGTTCTCCATCGTGCCCGACATCACGACCAGTTCCCTGAACATAGGCGGGGGCAGCGGCTCGGTCACGGGGGCCAGCGAATTCGCCATGACGCAGCTGGGCGGCGGCGACACCATCTCCAAGTCGGTCCCGATCTACCTGGAAGGCGTGCTGGCTGCCAGCCGCTACGACCCGACCTTCGTCGCCACGCAGGGCGCGGAGTCGCGCAGCATCCCCACCAAGTGGAACAGCTTTTCGGCCACTGGCGGCATAGGCTGGGACTTCAAACTGACCGACGAACTGAAGCTGCGGCCCATTTTCAATTTCGCGCTGGGCAACGTCACCAGCGATTTGCGCGCCGCCAGCTGGTACGTGGGGCAGCAGACCGGCCGAGACATCAGCTTCCTGGACAAGGGTTCACTCAACGCCTATGGCCTGGGCGGCTCGCTGATGCTGGACTATGAGCATTACCGTCCCGGCTACGAGGTCGACGTGGAGCTGCGCTATTCCGACATGCGGCTGCAGAGCTTCAACAGTTCCGCCGCCGTCGAGGGCCATGCCACGGCGCAGTCGGCCAATCTGTGGGCGCGCTACCGCGCCCCCACGGGCATCGTGATGCTGCAGCGGCCGCTGCGCTACGTGCTGGAGCTGACGCACTCTGAGTTCCTGGGCGATCAGCGCGGCATCCTGGGATTCGACCGTCTGACCTCCGTGGGCGCCGGCCTGGAACTGGATTCCAGCGCCTATGACGTGATCATCACCCGCACCCGCCTCGTGGGCCGCTATGTGTTCGGCACCAATGTGTCGGGCTTCTCCGTCGGACTGGCAGTGAGCTTCTGAGCCGGCCGCCGGTGGAATTGCGCCGGATTTGTTACTCCCCCCTCTCCGCCCGGCGATGCCAGACTGATTCCAGGCCGCCGAGCAGCCAAATTGCGCGCAGACCCTTGCGCCAGGGCGCCGGCCCGCGATAAGGAGGTAGGAAATCATGACTGCATCAAGCAATGGCGCCCCCATGTGCACGCCCCCGGTCGTCTCGCCGCAGGACTGGGAGAGCGCCCGCCAGCAGCTGCTGGTCAAGGAAAAAGCCCACACCCGCGCCCGCGACGCGCTGGCCGCCGAACGCCGGCGCATGCCCTGGACGCCAGTGACCAAGGCCTATGCGTTCGAAGGCCCCTCGGGCACGCTCGCCCTGCCCGACCTGTTCGACGGCCGCCGCCAACTGATCGTCTACCGCGCCTTCTTCGAACCGGGCGTGTACGGCTGGCCGGAACACGCCTGCCGCGGCTGCTCGATGGTGGCGGACCAGGTCGCCCATCTGGCGCACCTGAATGCCCGCGACACCACGCTGGTCTTCGTGTCCCGGGCGCCGCAGGCGGACATTGCGCGGCTGAAAGCGCAGATGGATTGGAAGATGCCCTGGTACACGCTGACCGATGGCTTTGACGCCGACTTCGGCGTGGACGAGTGGCATGGCACCAATGTGTTCTACCGCGACGGCGACCGCATATTCCGCACCTACTTCCTCAACAACCGCGGCGACGAACAGATGGGCGGCACCTGGAACTACCTGGACATCACCCCGCTGGGGCGCCAGGAAGTCTGGGAGGATTCTCCCGAGGGCTATCCGCAGACGCCGACCTACAAGTGGTGGAACTGGCACGACAGCTATGTGCCGGACGCTGCGCCCGACAGGAAATGGGTCGAGATTTCCGATGCGGGCGAAGCCGCATTCCGGGCGCAGAGCGCAGCCGCCAAACGGTGAGTGGGTGGGCGGCATGGCTGGGCGGGGCTGCTTGCTGTATTCATTGGCAACGTAAATAACCAATGGATACACAAGCTCAAACAACAGCAATTATCGGGGTCCGATGAGCGTGCTAATTTATGCGCCCGCCGACCTTCGGCCCCGGCGCATCCGCGGCGGCGTCCCCGTCAGTCGGCCCTTGCCGGGCGGCTGCGCCCATCTACCCCTACTTGACGAGAACCATGCACAAGAACCTCGAGAGCGACACGATCATCGCCAAGGGAAAAATGCGGATGTCCAGCCTGTTGCTGGCGGCAGGCCTGGCGCTTGCAGCAAGCGCGCCGGCCATGGCCGTGCCGCCGATCAAGGCGCACGGCGCGCCTGCCGCGGCTGCCCCCTCGGGTTCGGTGCAGAAGACCGATATCCAGAACCAGGCTGCCTACGAGCGCCTGATGAACAACAGCGGCA
The DNA here is from genome assembly GCF_002192695.1 of Achromobacter xylosoxidans. Classification (GTDB taxonomy): domain Bacteria; phylum Pseudomonadota; class Gammaproteobacteria; order Burkholderiales; family Burkholderiaceae_B; genus Achromobacter; species Achromobacter xylosoxidans_C. The sequence continues at coordinate 225,792 of NZ_MTLG01000082.1, read as the reverse complement.
TCACCCTGCAATGGCTCTGGTCCGCGCAGCGCGGCCACCTGACCGCCACGGATGAAAACGACGTGGTGCGCATCGAGGGCACGCAGGCCAACCACGAGGGCACGCTGAAGATCAAGGGCGATATCGTCTCCATCGCCAGCGACCGCTTCATCTTCCGCGGCACGATCCTGATCCTGGACGCGCCGGACAAGGGCCGGCGCTGCGAGCGCAACGGCGAGTTCGAGTTCCGCGCGACCGGCAAGCGCAAGTACTGGCGCCTGCAGCAAATGGAAGCCTGCGGCGGGCTGACGGACTACGTGGACGTGTATTACTAAGCCAGCCTGCAAGAAGGCTATGCTTGCGGCTGCATGCCGGCGGCCTCCCCATCCACCGCCGCCGGTCCCCCGCCGCGCGGCATACACGAGGAGGCTCGCATGATTACCGAAACGGACAAGAAGCATCTGGCGCGCTGCGTCGAACTCGCCAGACAGGCGCTGGAAGCAGGCGACGAGCCCTTCGGCTCGGTGCTGGTGTCGCCCGACGGCGCAGTTCTGTTCGAAGACCACAACCACGTCTCCAGCGGCGACCGCACGCGGCATCCGGAATTCGAGATCGCGCGCTGGGCCGCCAGCAATGTGCCGCCGGCCGAGCGCGCCGCCTGCACCGTCTATACCTCGGGCGAGCACTGCTCCATGTGCGCGTCGGCGCATGGCTGGGTCGGATTGGGCCGCATCGTCTATGCCAGTTCTTCTGCCCAGTACCGGGAATGGCTGCGGGAATGGGGTGTCGCCCCCACGTCCAAGGTGCGGCCGCTGGCCATCGCCGAGGTCGTGGACGGCATTCCCGTCGAAGGACCGGTGCCGGAGTTCGCCGAGCAGGTCAGGCTGCTGCACCAGGAAAGAATGCGGCGCCGGGCCTAGGCGGCATCTTGCCCGGATCGCGGTTACCGCCCGTCTCAATCGTCAGCAGCAATCCGCAGTATTCTCGCTGCACCGCATTATGAACAGGACTCCCGCATGCCCTCTGCCCTGACCAAGTGGCTCACCAGCATCGCGTTCGGCCTGCTCGTCGCCTGGGCCAGCGGCGGCGTCGTCAATCCGGTCATGCAGCAGGCGTTCGGGCTGGCGGACTTGACAGGGCTTGCCTATATGGCGGCGCTGGACAGAATGCTGATCACGACGGGCGTCGTGTCGCTGCTGATAGGCGTGGCGCTCGTCGCGGCGCTGGTCCGCATTGCCAATTTCCGCCGCCTGATCGGCTGGGGCTGCGCCATGCTCGGCCTGGCCGTCCTGCTGAACCTGCTCGGCGCCGTGCTTGCAATGGAGCCCGGCATCTTCAATCCGGCCGCCGGCGGCAAGCAGGCGGCCAACGACGCTTATACGGCGCTGTTTTTCTGGGCGCTGATTTTCGGCCTGCCTTATCTGGGGGCCGGCCTGGCGCTGACCATAGGCGGCTGGGTCCTGATCCGCAGGAATCCCGGCCCGGGCGCGGCCAGGCCGGCATGACACGGCCGCCGTGCGCCCTTAAAGTGTGAAATTACCCGGAGCTCCGCAAGCTCCCTACTCCCTGTTTCTTCTGGCCCTACACGTTCCATGTCCAACCTCATCGTCCACGGCGGCACCCCTTTGCGCGGCCGCGTCATCCCTTCGGCCAACAAGAACGCGGTCCTGCCGGTGCTGTGCGCCACCCTGCTGACGGACCAGCCGCTGCGGCTGCACGGCGTGCCCGACATCACGGACGTGCGCAAGATCCTTGAAATCTTCCGTACCCTGGGCAGCGACGTGCGCCTGGACGAGTCCACCCGCACGCTGGACCTGCACCATCGCGACACCGCCTTCGACGCCACCCGTCACCGGCTGCCCGAGGAAATGCGCTCTTCCATCATGCTGGTGCCGCCGCTGCTGGCCCGTTTTGGCGTGGCGCGGCTGGAAGACAACGTCAAGGGCTGCACGCTGGGCGTGCGCGAGATCGACCCGCACGTGGACATCTTCCGCTCCTTCGGCGGCGAGGTGGAACGCGCCAGCGGCTCGCTGCTGGTCCGCAGCAGCGGCCCCCTGAAGCCGACCCACCACTGGCTGGACTATGCCTCGGTGACGACCTCCGAGAACTTCGTGCTGTGCGCCGCCGCCGCGCAGGGCGAGTCGACGCTGACCAACGCCGCCTCCGAGCCGCACGTGCAGGAGTTCTGCCGCTTCATGGCGATGATGGGCGCGGACATCGACGGCATCGGCACCTCGCGGCTGACAGTGCGCGGCGGCGCCCGCCTGGGCGGCGGCGAATTCACCTTCGAGGAAGACTTCCACGAGATCACCACCTTTCTCGCGCTGGGCGCGATCACGGGCGGCGACGTGGTGGTGCGCAACAGCACGCCCGCGAACTTCCCGCTGATCGACCGCACCTTCGCCAAGTTCGGCGTGCAGATCGTGCACGAGAACGGCTGGTCGCGCGCGCTGCGCTCGGGTCCGCTGAAGGTGCAGACGCCCTTCACCAGCAATGTGCTGACCAAGGTCGAGGCGGCGCCGTGGCCCTATTTCCCGGTGGACCTGCTGCCCATCTTCATTGCGCTGGGCGTGTGCGCCGAGGGCAACGCCATGTTCTGGAACAAGGTCTACGACGGCGCGCTGGGCTGGACCGGCGAGCTGTCCAAGTTCGGCGCACATGTGTTTTCGTCCGATCCGCACCGGCTGATCACGTTCGGCGGCCGGCCGCTGACGCCCGCGGTGGTCGAAAGCCCCTACATCATCCGCGTCGCCATCGCGCTCTTCATGATCGCCAGCAGCATCGACGGGCGTTCGGAAATCCGCAACGCCACGCCGATCCGCCGCGCCCATCCGCGCTTCGTCGAAAACCTGCGCAGCCTCGGCGTGCAGGTGGAATGGACCAGCGAGGAGTAAGCTTTCCAGATACGCACGCCACGGCGCGCAAAACGGGAGCGGGCCGACCGGCTCCCGGCGCGGCGCGCCGCCCTCCTTGGGTCATGGCCTCTCACGCAGGAGGCGTACTCCATGCCGCGCCCGAACCCATAGGCGGCCAGGGCCTGCTTCGCAGGCCCCAGTTTCAGAGGTTGTTCACGAAGCAGCACCTTCAAGGAGGTGTGTGATGAGCAAACTTTCCGATAGCGCCCTGGATGATCTGAAAGCCTCGGCCCGAGGCCAGGTCCTCTGCCCGGGCGACCCCGGCTACGACGACGCCCGCAAGATCTGGAATGCGATGATAGACCGCCGGCCAGCGCTTATCTGCCGCTGCGCGGGCGCGGCCGACGTGCGCCGCGCCGTGGATTTCGCGCGCGACAACGGCCTGGTCCTGTCCGTGCGCGGCGCGGGCCACAACATCGCAGGCACCGCGGTCTGCGACGACGGCATGATGATCGACCTGTCTCCGATGAAGTCGGTGCGCGTCGATCCCGTGCGCGCCCGGGCCTACGTGGAGCCCGGCGCGACGCTGGCCGATTTCGACCATGAGGCCCAGGCCTACGGCCTGGCGACGCCGCTGGGCGTGAATTCCACCACCGGCGTGGCGGGGTTGACGCTGGGCGGCGGCTTCGGCTGGCTGACCCGCAGGTTCGGCATGACCATCGACAACCTGCTTTCAGCCGATGTCGTCACCGCGGACGGCAAGCTGCTGCACGCCAGCGAGCAGGACAACCCGGACCTGTTCTGGGCGATCCGGGGCGGCGGCGGCAATTTCGGCGTGGTCACGATGTTCGAATTCCAGCTGCATCCGGTCGGCCCCGAGGTGTATGGCGGCCTGGTGGTGCTGCCGCTGGAACAGGGCAAGCAAGCGCTGTCGAAGTACCGCGACGCGCTGGCCACCTTGCCCCAGGAATTGACGGTCTGGGCCGTGCTGCGCCTGGCGCCCCCGCTGCCCTTCCTGCCTCAAGATGTGCATGGCAAGCCCATGGTCGCCTTCGCCATGTGCTATACGGGCGATCCGGCACTGGGTCCGGCCGCGGTCGAAGTGGTGCGAGGCTTCGGCACGCCTTATGGCGAGCATCTGGGCCCCATGCCCTACACCGCCTGGCAAAAGGCCTTCGACCCGCTGCTTACGCCTGGCGCCCGCAACTACTGGAAGTCGCATAACCTGGGCGGCCTGGAGGACGGGCTGATCGACGCCATCGTCGCGGCGGTGGAAAACCTGCCTTCGCCGCAATGCGAGATCTTCCTGGGCTACATCGGCGGCGTGGCCGCGCAGGTGCCGGTGTCCGCCATGGCCTATCCGCACCGCTCGGCGCAATTCGCCATGAATGTGCATGGCCGCTGGGACTTTCCGGAAGAAGACGAGCGCTGCATCGCCTGGGCCCGTACGCTGTTCCGGACCACCGAGCCTTATGCGCAAGGAGGCGTGTACGTGAACTTCCTGACGCAGGACGAACCGGAGCGGCTGGGCGCGGCCTACGGCCCGAACTTCGACCGGCTGGTCCAGGCCAAGACCCGCTACGACCCGCAGAACCTGTTCCGGCATAACCAGAACATCAGGCCGGCGGCGGGCTGACCTGATCGGCGCGCCCGTTTGCCCTGGCTGCTATCCTGATGCCCCGGCATCCGCCGGGGCACGGGACGCCAGGGTCGGATTCCTGGCGTGCGTGGCAACGACATCCGAGGTTTGCTTCCCTGCATGGCTTTCCGCTTTTCCCTACACCGCATTCTTGCCGTCGGCTTCTCTCTGTGGGCGTCGTGGTGCTCCGCCCAGACCGTGGCCCTGACCTTCGACGACGGACTCAATCCCGATAAGCAGCCCCAGGCCGCGCTATGGAATTCCCAACTGCTGGACGCCTTGCATAAGCATGGGATCCAGTCCGCGCTGTTTCCCGCCTTGAGCAGCATAGGTGGCGCCGACGGGCTCGCACTGGTGGCGCAATGGTCGCGGGCGGGACATTGGGTTGGCAACCATACGGCCAGCCACCGCAGCCTTGCCGATCCCAAGGTATCGCTGGAAGCGTTCATCGCCGATGTAAAAAGCGCCGATGCCGCCCTCCGCAGCCTGCCTACCTTCGTGCCGATGCTGCGGTTCCCGTACTTGAGAGAAGGCGATACCCAGGCCAAGCGAGACGGCATGCGGGACTGGATGGCGCAGAACCGCTACAGGAACGGGCTGGTATCCATAGATGCCAGCGACTGGTACTACAGCCGCGTTTATGCCGATCACATCAAGGCGGGCGACACCGCCCGGGCCCAGATTGTGAAGCAACGGTACGTCCGCCATTTGCTGGACCGGGCGGCCTATTACGACGGGCTGGCCCGCAAGGTCCTGGGCCGCAGCCCCCAGCATGTCATGCTGCTGCACACCAACCCGCTCAATGCCGCAGCTCTGCCGGACGTGATTGCGGCGCTGAACGCCCAGGGCTGGACGATCGTCCCGGCAAGCGCCGCATTTGAAGATCCGCTGTACGCCCAAGCGCCCGATACGCTGCCCGCCGGCGAAAGCATCGTCTGGGCGCTGGCCAAGGCCAGCAAGCTTGCGGACCTGCGCTATCCGGCGGAAGGCTCCGAGTATGAGGAGCCGCTGTTGCGGGACGCCGGGCTGTTGCCCTGAACCCCAGGCGCAAGCTATTTTTTCGCGCTTGCCGATTTCCCCGCCGCGTTCAGACGCACCGCGGCGCGGATCAGCGCCTTCAGCGCCGTTTCGTCCAGGGTTTCGCCCTCGCGGATATCGATGGCGCGCCGCGTGTTGCCGTCCAGGCTGGCATTGAATAGCCCTGCGGGGTCCTCGAGCGCCGCGCCCTTGGCGAAGGTCAGTTTGACGGCGCTTTTATAGGTTTCGCCGGTGCAGATGATGCCATCGTGCGACCACACCGGCACCCGCCACTTCCATTCCTCGACCACGCCGGGGTCGGCCTGCCTGATGACGGCCCTGACCCGCGCTAGCGTCTGGCCGCGCCAGTCATCCAGTTCGCGGATCCTGGCGTCTATCAGGCCGGACGGGGTCTCTTGCGTTGCCTCTTTTACTGCGTTGCTCGTCTTGGTGTTCATGCCATGTCCCGGGAAAGATCGCAGACGGATGCGTCAGGAAGAATACCTGCATCGATCCCGGAAAATTTGTTAACTTGGTTAGCAAACCAAAATAGCTAGCACCGTAACGGGGTCACGGAAGAGGAGGACCAAACGCAATGGCCAATCTGGTTTTGCTGCTGCTGGGCGTGGACTATCTGCGCAAGCGCGCCCGCGGGCTGTATATCATCGGCAGCCTGCTCTTCATTACAGGCGTCACGCTGTTCATCGACGCGCTCGACAACGCCGTCTATTTCCCGCTGAATTTCTTCGCCGGGCTGCTGGTCATCGAAGGCCTGGCCACGCTGATCATTGCCAAGTCTGGCGTGGGCGGCCAGCGGGTGCTGCGCTATGCCAAGGGCGCCATCGTGCTGACGGCGGGCATCCTGGTCCTGATCGGCCACCATCACGGGCACTTCGTGCTGTCCATGCTGTTCGGCCTGATGTTCCTGGTGGACGGCCTGATCCAGTGCACCGCCGCCTACGTGGTGCGCTACGAGCGCTGGCGCTATGTCTTCGCCTCGGGCGTGGCGGAAATACTGCTGGCCATCTTCTTTTTCCAGCCCTACCCGACCCATTACGTCGGCACGGTGCCGTACTGCCTGGGCCTGTTCCTGGCGTTTTCGGGCCTGCGGCTGCTGTCGCTGGCGCGCCGTGTGCGCAACCTGGACTCCAACCCGGCGCTGGACGTCAATCCGCATCCGGACTTCATGCCCACGCGCGCCGACTCCCATGCGCAGAAGGTGTTCGATGGCCCGCCCCTGGAATCGGAACGCGCGCTGACCGTGCACGTCTGGACGCCGTCGGGCTCGGCCAAGAACGAGACGCGCAACTATCCCGTGGTGAACCGCTACATCGCCGCCGTCGACATCAATGGGGTGGTGTCCACCGGCCACGCCGCCCTGGAATCGCCGGAAGGCGTGTACATCAGCCTGTATCCGGCCCAGGAGATCGACCACTCTCCGGAGCAGTTCGGTGCCCTGCTGCGGGCCACGGCCGAAAACAACGTGCCGGGCGTGTTCCAGCCCGACTACGCCACCGAATCCAAGGCCTGGACGCCGTCCACGATGCGGGTGCGCATCCGCAACTACGACGCCGCCAAGCTGCAGGCGTTCTGGGATGAGTACCGCAAGACCGAGATCTACAACCTGACGCACCGCAACTGCTCCAGCTCCGTGTCCAGCGCGCTGGAGGCGGCGCTGGACGGCGTGGTCGGCCGCCTGCACGGCCCCGATGCCGGCTGGCGTGTGCTGCTGCGCCTTTTGCTGACGCCGGAACTGTGGGTGGCGGCGCAGATCCGCAAGCGCGCGCTGACCATGGCCTGGACCCCGGGCCTGACGCTGGACTATGCCCGTGCGCTCAGCATGTTGGCCGACCCGCGCCCGTTCGGCTGGTGGAAGATGTCGCAGGACGCGCTGCGCCAGATCGCGCGCATGCGCGCCGGCTGGCGCAAGCAGGACCGCAAGGCGCACGCGCGCAACGCGGAGCAGGCCGAATCCTCGCAAGGGGCGCAATGATGGCCCCGCAACGCGCGTGATCGCGCAGATCGCGGCCGGCGTGGCCGTCTTGGTTGGCGCCGCGTGGGGCGCGGCGGCGCTCTGGTTCCAATCGCCGTACACCGGCCGCGCGCGCGCCGTCCTGCCGGCGGCGTGGCTCGCGCTCGCGGCCGGCGCGCTGATCGGCCTGTTTGTCGGGCAGCCCTTGCCCGCCTGGCTGTTCGGCGCCCTGCTGCTGGCGCTGCTGGCCTGGTGGTGGCTGGGCGTGCGTCCGTCCAACGAGCGCGAGTGGATGCCGGAGGTGGCGCGCCAGACGCAGGGAACGGTCGAAGGCGACATCGTCACCCTGCGCAACGTGCGCAACTTCGATTGGCGGTCGCGCACGGATTACGACGAGCGTTGGGAGACCCGCTCCTACGATCTAACGCGGCTGGACTCCGTGGACCTGGCGCTGTCCTATTGGGGCCGGCCCGCGATCGCCCACGCCCTGGTGTCGTTCGGCTTCGCAGACGGCCAGTACGCGGTGTTCTCGGTGGAGATCCGCCGCAAGCTGCACGACGTATTCTCCGAGATCGGCGGCTTCTTCCGCCAGTATGAACTATCGGTGCTGGCCTCGACCGAGGAAGACAGCCTGCGCGTGCGCACCAATGTGCGCGGCGAGGAAGGCTATCTGTACCGCGTGCGCATGCCGGACGGCGCGGCCCGCAAGCTGTTCCTGGCCTATGTGGAGACCGCCACCCGGCTGGCGGACAAGCCGCGCTTCTACAACACGCTGACGGGCAACTGCACCACTATCGTGTACCGGCTGGCCGACCAGATCGTGCCGGGGCTGCCGCTGGATTACCGCGTGCTGTTTTCGGGTTATCTGCCCGAGTACCTGTACCGCCTGGACGCGCTGGAAGGCGCGGACAGTCCGCTGGCGTACCGCCAGGCCGGCCACTACACGCAACGCGCCCGCGCCACCGTGGATGCGGCGGAATTCTCGCGCAACATCCGGCGCGGCGTGCCAGGCGTGCCGCAGGCGCCCGCCCCCGCTCAGGAGGGCACGGCCGTGCCCGGCGCAGGCGCGCGCAGCCGCGCTACGTAAGCGCCCAGGGTCTCGACGTGGCGTTCTTCCGAGCGCAGCCCGACATGGCCATCCGCCCTGACGGCCAGCACCAGGATATGCCACACGCCCAGCCTTCCAGCCAGCGAGGGATCCAGATAGCCGTCCGCGCCGTCGGCATCCGCGTTCGCCGTCAGTGCGACCACGGCTTCGATGATGGCGCCGTCCGATAGCGGCTCGATTGCGGCGCGGACCTGGGCGAGCGCATCCGCCGACGTCCGCGGCCCGCCCAGGATGAAGACCGTATGGCCCTTGCGGTGAGCGCCTTCGTGCAGCATCCCGGCGCCGCCCGCCGCGAGTCGGATCGGGATCTGGTCCGGCAGCCGCTGGCCCGGCGAAACCGGGTCGTGCCGGTCTCCCATGACGATGGGCGAATCGCGGTAGTCGATGTCCAGCTCCGCCTCGGCGACCGCCTCGTGATGCTGCGAGGCGCCGTCCTCGAAGGCCTTGCGGATGGCGGCATTGCGCTCGCGCAGCAGGTCCGGGTCCGTGGCGAGTTGGGCGCTCTCGGCCTCGTCGCCCGATGCCAGCACGCGCTGCGCGGCCGGCCGGCGCTCGGCCTGGTAGCTGTCGAGCAGGCTATCCGAACACTGCCCACCGCAGACCAGCGCAAGCTTCCAGGCCAGGTTGACGGCGTCATGCAGGCCGCTATTCATGCCGTGGCCCTGGGCCGGGCTGCAGGTATGCGCGGCGTCCCCGGCCAGCAGGATGCGGCCGGCCCGGAATTGCCGCGCGACCTTGGTGTAGCAAAGGAAACGCGCCGGATGGGCCACGTCCTCGAAATTGGCCTCGGGCAGATAGCGCCGCAAGGTGGACAAGGCATCGGCCACCAGGTCGGAGTCCTCGGCGCTGGGCCGCAGATACACGCGCCAGCGCTGGCCCGGCAGCGCCGTCAGGATCACCGGGATCCGGTCCAGGTAGGCGTAGTTGGCCTCGAAGATCTCGGGCCAGCCGCTGATCGCGGCGTCGAACACCGCCCAAGGCTGGCTGATGTCATGGCCGTCCTGTTCGATGCCGGCCAGCTGGCGCACCGTGCTGTGGTGGCCGTCGCAGCCTATCACCCACTCGGCCAGCACTTCGATATCGCCGTCCGGCTGTTGGATCCTGGCCAGCATGCCGTCCGGCCGTTCCTGCAGATCGACCAGCTTGCTTGCGCGCCGCACGCTCCCGCCGTGGCTGGCCAGATAGTCGGCAAGGATGGACTCGGTGACCTCTTCCGAGATCCCGATGTTGTAGGGATAGCGGCTGCCGCAAAGGTCCAGATCGATCTCGCCCAGCACCTTGCCATCGGCATGGATGCGCGCGCCGCGCTGCTTCACGCCTGCGGCCAGCAGCGGTTCGACGATGCCCAGCGAGTCGAAGATCTCCAGCGAGCGCGGATGGACCACCGTGGCGCGGTCCCATTCCAAGGGCCGCTCGTGCGCGTCGATCAACAGGCATTGCACGCCGCGCCGCTGCAGCTCGGCGGCAGTGAGCAGGCCCGCCGGACCGGCGCCAACCACCAGGACTGTCGTTGCAATCACCATGATGTCGCCTCGGGGAATTTCGAGGCGGCGTGGATTGCGCCTCGGCAGGAATCCAAAAAAATAAGACCGCGCATCACTTGCCGTCAAGGATATTGAGGCTTACGCCGCTGGCATGACGCGGTGGACGGGACTCAACCTTTTGGACCGATCCCTGGCGACTCAGGGGTGGCCGGCCAGCTGCGCGGCCTCGCCCAGCAGCGCGTCCAGCAGGCGGCGCGCCGGCACCGTCAGCGGCGCATCGGCGCGGTGGGTCACGTAGATGACGGTCTTGGGCAAGGGATCGATGATGTCCAGCCGCACCAGCCCCAACGCCGGCCCGTAACGGTCCAGGAACCCCTGCGGCATGATGCCGATCAGGTCCAGCTGCGGCATCAGCGCCAACAGCGTGGAAAAGGACTCGCATTCCAGCTGCAAGCGCAGCGCGCGCGCCTGCGCTTCGTCGCTGTACAGCGCCCTGGGATCGCCCGGCCCCTGCGCCGGCCCGGTCAGCACCCAGGCGGCTTCGGCCAGTTCGCTCAGGCGCCGCGCGCCAGCCAGCGGATGCGAGGCCCGCGCGACGATGACCGACTGGCTTTCGAACAGCGGCTGCACGGCCAGGTCGCCGCCGCCGCCCGCTTCGGGCAGCGGCCCCAGCGCCATATCCAACTCGCCCGAACGGATGCGCTCCAGCGCCTGCGGATACAGCGTGTCGCGCACCCGCAGCCGCACCTGCGGCCAGCGGGCGCCATAGCGCGCCACCGCGCCCGGCGCCAGCAGGATGGCGGCGGCGGGCGATACGCCCAAGGTCACCTGGGCTTCGGCGCCGCGCAGGTGCCAGGCCAGGTCTTCGTGGGCCTTCTCGATTTCCCGCATGACGACGGCTGCGCGTGCCGCGAGGATCTCGCCGGCCTGCGCCAGCCGCACGCCCTTGGGCGTGCGCAGCACGAGTTCGGCGCCGACCTCTTCCTCCAGCTGGCGCAACGACTTGGTCAGCGCCGGCTGCGACACGTTCAGGACCTGCGCGGCGGCGCGCATGCTGCCGGTCCGGGCCAGGGTGAGCAACAGGTTCAGATGCTGGAGTCGCAAGCCGCCTCTCCGGCCGATTACCTGGGGTAATCGACATCAAAACAATTCAAGGGATGCGCGCGCAGGCCATCGATAGAATTCCTGCATGCCCCAATCGGAGACAGGAGCCTAGCATGACCCGAGGCGTGAAGAACATTCTCTTCATCATGTGCGACCAGCTGCGCTACGACCATCTTTCCTGTTTCGGCCATCCCAGGCTGAAGACCCCGAATCTGGACGCGCTGGCCGCGCGCGGCGTGATCTTCGACCGGGCCTTCGTGCAGTCGCCCGTTTGCGGCCCGTCGCGCATGAGCTACTACACCGGGCGCTACGTGCATGCGCATGGGGCCAGCTGGAACTTCGTGCCGCTGAAGGCCGGCGAGATGACCATCGGCGACCATCTGCGGCCGCTGGGCGTGCGCTCCGTGCTGGTGGGCAAGACCCATATGCGCGCAGACATGGCCGGCATGTCGCGGCTGGGCATAGACCCGGCCTCCGTCATCGGCCGCCGCATTGCCGAATGCGGCTTCGACGCCTACGAGCGCGACGACGGCATCCATCCGTACTCGGGCCACGATCCGGACCCGCGCTACAACGACTATCTGCGCGCGCAGGGCTATGGCGGCGACAACCCCTGGGAAAGCTGGGCCAATTCCGCGGAGGACGCGGATGGCACGGTGCGCTCGGGCTGGTTCCTGAAATACTCCAACCTGCCCGCGCGCGTGCCCGACGAGCATTCGGAAACGCCCTACATCACGCGCCGCGCGATGGACTTCATCAGCGAGGCGGGCGAGCAGCCCTGGTGCCTGCACCTGTCCTACATCAAGCCGCACTGGCCGTATCTGGCGCCGGCGCCCTACGCCGGCATGTACGGCGCGCACGACGCGCTGCCGGTGGTGCGCGCCGAGGCTGAACGCGCCGATCCGCATCCGGTGTATGCGGCGATGATGCAGCACCGCGTATCCGCGACCTTTTCCGAACCCGGCGTGCGCGAAGCCGTCATGCCGGGCTACATGGGATTGATCAAACAGATCGACGACCAGCTCGGCGTGCTGTTCCGCTTCATGGAGGCGCGCGGCCTGTTCGACAACACCATGATCGTGTTCACCTCCGACCACGGCGACTATCTGGGCGACCATTGGATGGGGGAAAAGGACCTGTTCCACGAGCCCGTCATCCGCGCGCCGCTGATCGTCTACGACCCGGATCCGCGCGCCGACGCGGCCCGCGGCACGCGCTGCGCGGCCATGGTCGAAGCGATAGACCTGGCGCCGACCTTCCTGGAAGCCTGCGGCGGCGTGCCGGTGCCGCACATCATGGACGGCCGTTCGCTGCGGCCCCTGCTGTTCGGCCAGACCCCGCCGGATTGGCGCGACCACGTCATCTGCGAATACGACTACGCCTTCCAGGATTCGCGCATCGCGCTGGGCACGCCCGCGCGCCAGGCCTGGCTGCGCATGGTGCGCGACGAACGCTGGAAGTACGTGCTGGCGGAAGGCTACCGGCCGATGCTCTACGACCTGCAGGAAGATCCGAACGAATTCGTCGACCTGGGCGCCTCGCCCGCGCACGAGGCGGTGCGCAAGCGCATGGAGGACCTGCTGTTCCGCTGGGCGCGCCAGCCGCGCCAGCGCGCCACGGTGGCCGACGGCACCATTGAATCGATCGAAGTCCAGCCGCGCATTTCCGAGGGCGGCATCCTGATCGGCTATTGGGACGAAGCCGACCTGGCGCGCGCCAGGCAGACGTTCAAGCCCCGTTTCGCATCATCCAACCCGCTCGTGAAGCCGACGCTGGATCGGCTGTCGCAATCCTGAGGAGTGCCGCATGATTCTCGAAACCCCCGACATCACCCGCGCCCAGGCCGGCCTGGACGGCGTCTCCTGGAACATCCTGGGGCAGGTGTACGTGCCCAAGCAGGTCAGCCTGGACAGCATTTCCTGGCACGCCACGTTTCCCGAAGAGAGCTTCGTGCCGCCGCACGTGCATCCCAACCAGGACGAGTACATCTTCGTGCTGGACGGCCGCATCGACCTGCTGCTGGACGGCAAGAAGACCTCGGCCGGCCCCGGCGACCTGGTGCGCATGCCCCGCGGCGTGCCGCATGCCTTCTTCAACAATTCCGGCGTCGCCGCCACCGCGCTGTTCTGGGCCGCGCCCGCCGGCAAGCTGCTGGAGCTTTACCGCCGCATCCACAACATGTCGAGTCCGGCGGAGGTCGTTGCGGTCGCGCCGGAGTATGACGTGATCTTCATGCCGCCTGTTTCGTCAGCGGCCTGAACCATGCGCCGCCGCACGCTATTGAAGGGCCTGTCCGGCGCCCTGGCCTGTACCCTGCCCTGGGCCGCCCGCGCCGCGTACCCGGACAAGCCCGTACGCATCATCGTGCCGCTGCCGGCGGCCAGCCCGCCCGACGTGCTGGCGCGCGTGATCGGCGAAAGGCTGCAGCGCCTGTGGGGGCAGCCGGTGGTGGTGGAGAACCGGCCCGGCGCGACCGGCATGATAGGGCTGGACGCCGTCGCCCGCAGCGCCCCCGACGGCTACACCGTGGGCATCATGTTCCTGACCCATACCGTGCTGCCGGCGCTGTTCGGCAAGGTGTCCTACCGCACGGATGGCGACTTCGCGCCGATCGCGAACCTGGTCTGGCTGTACAACGCCCTGCTGGTGGCGCCGGGCAGCGAGTACGCCGACGTCCGCGGCCTGGTCGAACAGGCGCAGCGCCAGCCCGGCAAGCTCAGCTACGGTTCCGGCGGCAATGGCTCGCCCGCCCATCTGCTGGGCGCGGCCTTCTGCCAGGCGGCGGGCATAGACATGCTGCACGTGCCGTTCAAGGGGCCTGCGGAAGCGGCGCAGGCGCTGATGGGCGGCTACGTGCAGACCATGTTCGCCACCGCCTCCGTCGCCGTGCCGCTGGCCCAGTCCGGCAAGCTGCGCGCGCTGGCCGTCACGCGCGACGGCGGCATGACCGCCCTGCCCGGCGTGCCCACGCTGGCCGAGGCCGGGGTGCCCGCGTTCAACCTGAAGGAATGGGAAGGCATCGTCGCGCCCGCGGGCACGCCGCCGGACCTGATCGCCAAATGGAACGGCGCCATGCGGACCATCCTGGCCGAGGCGGAGGTACGCGACAAACTCGCCGGCCTGGGCATGGAAGCCGCCGATGCCAACACGCCGGCCGAGTTCGCGGGGCTGATACGGGGCGAGCTGCAGCGCTGGTCGGCGTTCGTGGCGGACCAGAAGCTGCGCAACGGGTGATGGCCGGGCGGACTAGCCCGGCCGCCCACCAGCCCGTTTACTTCGCCGCGCCCCCCACCCGGCCCAGGAAGTCCAGGACGGCGAGGTAGGAACCTTCGTTGCCCGCCGCATTCGCGCTGGGCGTGCCACCCGCGTCCAGCAGCAGGCCGGACATGGCGTGCGGCTTGCTGATCAGGGTCGCTGGCAGGCAGGGATAGTGCACGTGATGGCCGGCGCCCATGCAGACGTGGTGGAACGTGGGCAAGCCATGTTCCTGGCGCCGGCGCATGACGATTTCCGAGTAAGCGGTGCTGGGCCAGAAGCCGTCATCCGACGCGCTGACCAGCAGCACCGGGCCGGGATAGTTCTCGACCGGAATGCGGGCGCGCTCGAACGCCGCGCTGTCGCGCGTGGCGCTGAGGAAGGCATGCGTCTGGCGGTACGGCGGCTGGGACGCGTAGGCGGCGTCCCAGTTGGCGCTGGCGTTGTCCTGCCACAGGTGCGGCAGCGGCTCGCCGCCCTTGGTCCAGACCTGCGCGTCGCGGCCGGTGCCGGGCGCGCCGGCGCTGACCACGCCATGCATGACCGGCGACGGCACATAGGCGACCACCGCGCTGACGAGATCGGGATAGTGCGAGGCCACCAGCAGCGAGGTTTCGCCGCCGCGGCTGATGCCGGACAGGGCCACGAAGCCGTCGCGCGGCGCAAGCTCCGCGCGGGCCCAGCGCAGCGCATGCTCGAAGTACTCCAGCGGCATGTCGTTCAGGTACTTGGGGCGGCCCTCGTAGTTGAAGATGGCCAGCGCCAGGCATTGGTAGCCGCGCGACGCGAACAGCGCAGCGCGCGGCGCGTTGACGCCGCCGGACGAGCCGTTCATGTAGATCACCAGCGGATGCGGGCCGGGGCCGGCGGGCGTGTAGAGCTCGCCCGACAGCGTCATGCCGCCGACTTGCTCGCGCACGCTGCGGTGGGTCACGCCTTCGGCCTGGAATTCCTGCACCAGGGTCGCCGCCGCGGACTGGCGTCCGTCGCTGGCTTCGATGCGGATGACGAGCGGCTCGGTCCGGTCCGGCGGGAACACCACGCTGGCGATGTCCTCGCAAGCCATGGACCAGACGATGCCCATGGCCGAGGGTTCGGCATAGCTGCCGGACACGGGGCAATCGCGGGCCAGGTCCAGGCTGCCGTCGTGGCCGGCCACGAACACGGCTTGCGAGCGCCAGGGCGCGCCGCACATCGTCATGCTGGCCGTAACGGTGATGAAGGCGTAGGCCGGGAAGCCGCTGACGCGGGTCTCGCGCGCCACGTCGATCAGGGCGCGTTCCGGAGTGACGGTGATGCTGGGTTGTTCTGCCACGGTGACTCCTTAGCTCTTCAGGTCGGTCTTGGGCACGCCGTTGGCCTTGATGACCTGGGCCCACATGGCGGACTCGTCGGCGATGACCTTGTCCAGGTCGGCCGAGGACGTGAATTCCACGGTCACGCCCTGGTCCGCGAACTGCTGCACCAGGCTGCGGTCGCGCGTGCCTTCGCGCACCGCGTTCTCCAGCGCCGCGACCACCGGCGCCGGCATGGCGGCCGGACCCGAGATCATCATGCGGGTATAGAGCTCGAAGCCGTCCACGCCCGCTTCCTTCATGGTGGGGACGTCCGGCAAGCTGGAAAGGCGCTTGTCGGAGGTGACCGCCAGCACCTGCAGCTTGCCCGACTTGATGTTGGGCAACGCCGAAGTCGGGAAGTCGAAGGTGCTCTGCACCGTGCCCGCCATCAGGTCCAGCAGCGCGGGACCGCTGCCCTTGTAGGGCACGTCCTGGAACTGGGTGCCGGTCTTGGACTGGAAATGCAGCAGCGCCAGGTGGTTGATCACCCCGCGGCCCGCGTGCGCGCAAGTGATGTCGCCGGGCTTCTTCTTGGCCAGCGCGATGAATTCCTGCACGTTCTTCACGCCCAGATCGGGATGCACAATCAGCAGCATCGGCGACTTGCCCATGGAGCCCAGCTGCTTGAAATCCGACTGCTGGTAAGGCAGGTTGTTGTAGAGCAAAGGGTTCAGGATCATGCCATTGGTGCCGGCGAAACCCAGGGTGTAGCCATCGGGCTCGGCGCGCGCCACCGCCACGGTGGCGATGATGGCCTGGCCGCCGGGACGGTTTTCCACCACCACGCTCTGCTTGAGCGTCTTGCCCATGCGCTCGGCCAGGGCGCGCGCCGCGATATCGGTCAGCCCGCCGGGGGCAAAGCCCACCAGCAGGCGCACGGGGCGGGTCGGAAAGGTGTTCTGGGCCCAAGCGGGGCGCGAGATCAGAGGCAGCGCGGCAAGCGCGCCCAGGGCATGGCGGCGGGTAAATCGCATACAACTCTCCAGGCAAGGACAACGCCCCCGCGCCCGGGAGAGGCCGCGGGGCAAAGCAATCGAAGGGAAAGGACACGCGGGCCGCTCACCTTACGGCGAGCTGTCACGGCGTCAGTATGTTGTATGCAATACCGCGGACGGGCTATCTAGGGATATCCCGAGGCTCGTTGGCAAAAAGCGGATCTTGTATTCCGCATGGCGGTATTTGGTATGCGATCTGATCGATTGCCCGACCGGCCCGCCATCCCGTCAGGTGCCGTCTACAGAACTGGCGTCAAGCCTTGGTCATCAGCTTCTTCCACCCGTCCAGCCCCAACCGCTTCATCGTGTCGATGTTCTTCTCGTAGATCTCGGCGGCATCCGGGAAGGACTCCACCGCGCGGTCGATGCTGTCTTCGCGCAGCAGATGCAGGATCGGGTACGGCGAACGGTTGGTGTAGTTCTCGATATCGTCCGGCTGCGTGTCGGCGAACTGGAACTGGGGGTGGAAGGTGGCGACCTGCAGCTCGCCCACCAGGCGCATGCGCTTGAGCAGGCGCTCCGACAGCTCTTCGAAGTCATTGAAGTCCAGGAAGTCGTCGAGCGCGTCCGGGATGATCAGCAGCGTGGTGTCGATCTTTTCCGGGTCGGTTTCGGCCAGCAGCGCGAGTTCGTCCTGCAGGTCGGTCAGAACGCCCTCGGCGTCGGTGGCGTCGCTGACGGCAAAGCGGATCTGGTCCTTGACCTGCACCGCCTTGGCGAAGGGACAGAGGTTCAGGCCGATCACGGCCTGGTTCAGCCAATGCTTGGTCTCAGCGACCACGTTGGCGTAGGCGTCGGAAGTGGAAATCATGGGTGTCCGTCCTGGAAAAAAGAAAAGCGCGGGCGTTGCGGCCCGCGCTTTGAAGAGCGTCGCCGCCGCTTACGCGGTGGGCATGGCCGCCATGGTCTGGGCCACGGCCGCGGTCAGTTTCTTGCCGTAGGGCACGTGCAGGAACTCATTGGGGCCGTGGGCGTTGGACTTGGGGCCCAACACGCCGCAGACCATGAACTGGGCCTTGGGGAAGCCCTTCTGCAGGATGCTCATCAGCGGAATGGTGCCGCCCTGGCCGATGTAGCCGCAGGACGCGCCATAGTATTGCTGCGAGGCCGCGTCCAGCGCCTGGGTCAGCCAGGGTGCGGAAGCCGGGGCGTTCCAGCCGGTGGCGGCGCCTTCGTTGGCCTTGAACAACACCTTGGCGTTGTAGGGCGAGTCGGCTTCCAGCAGGGCCTTGATCTCTTGCGAGGCGGCCACGGCGTCCACCAGCGGCGGCAGGCGCAGCGACAGCTTGAAGGCGGTGCGCGGGCGCAGCACGTTGCCGGCGCTGGACAGCGGCGGCAGGCCTTCGGCGCCGGTCACGGACAGCGTCGGACGCCAGGTGCGGTTCAGCAGGGCCTGTTCGGGTTCGGTCGTCATGGGCAGCACGAAGCCGCCGTCGGCGCCGCAGCTCCAGGGGAAACGGCGCCAGACTTCGTCGCCCAGGATGCGCGCGGTGGCGTGCACTTGTTCCACGCGGTCGGCGGGGATCTCGCAATGCAGGCTCTGCGGCAGCAGGCGGCCGGTGCCGCTGTCTTCCAGGCGGTCCAGCAGATGACGCAGGATGCGGAACGAGGACGGCACCACGCCGCTGGAGTCGCCCGAGTGCACGCCTTCGTCCAGCACCTGCACTTCCAGCGTGCCCGACACCATGCCGCGCAGCGAGGTCGTCATCCAGAGCTGGTCGTAGTTGCCGGCGCCCGAGTCCAGGCACACCACCAGGGCCACGTTGCCCAGGCGGTCGCGCAGCGCGTCCACATAGGGCAGCAGGTCGTAGCTGCCGGATTCCTCACAGGTCTCGACGATGCCCACGCAGCGCGGGCGCGGAATGCCCTGCTTGTCCAGCGCCATGATGGCGGTGAGCGAGGCGTACACGGCGTAGCCGTCGTCGGCGCCGCCGCGGCCATACAGCTTGCCGTCTTCGAGCTTGGGGGTCCAGGGGCCGAGGCCGGCGCGCCAGCCGGAAAATTCGGGCTGCTTGTCCAGGTGGCCGTACAGCAGCACGGTGTCGCCGTTGTCGCTGCGCGTGGCGGGCGCGTCAAAGAAGATGACGGGCGTGCGGCCCGGCAGGCGCACCACTTCGAGCTTCAGGCCCGAGACCTTCTGCGCCTCGACCCACTGCGCGGCGTCGCGCACCACGCGTTCGATGAAAGCGTTCTTTTCCCAGTCCGCGTCGAACGCCGGGCTCTTGGCCGGGATGGCGATGTAGTCGGTCAGCGCCGGGATGATCTCGTTGTCCCATTTGTCGTCGACGAAAGCCTGCAGGGCCTTCGGGTCCAGGGTGGGAGGAAGAGCGTCTTCGGGGATGCGTGCGTTCATGGCGCGGGATCCTGTGTGCGGAGGGGGTAGGCAATCCGCTATTTTATGCCTGCGCGGCGCGGCTGGCATCTTTTGTCCCTGATTGTTGTTGGCGCCAGGAAATGGTGCCGCCACGCGGGCCGCGCATCCGGCCCATGGACAAAGCCCCCAGGCGCGAACACGCTGGGGGCTTTGTGCCAGTTCATGGCCAGCCATCCGGGCTGGCCGCCATATGGACGAGTTCAGGGACGCGGTTCAGGCGCCCAGCAAGGCCGGCTCGCCGTTGTGGCCCACGGCCGGCGCGTCGGCGTCGATCACGCGGCCGGTCTGCAGCTTGAATACCGCCACGGCGTCGCGCAGGCGCTGCGCCTGGGTTTCCAGCGAGGCTGCGGAGGCCGCGGCCTCTTCGACCAGCGCGGCATTCTGCTGCGTCACGCTGTCCATCTGCGACACGGCCTGGTTGACCTGCTGGATGCCCTGCGACTGCTCCTCGGAAGCGCTGGAGATCTCGTTGATGATGTCCGTCACGCGGCGCACCGAGGCCACGATTTCCTGCATGGTGGCGCCGGCGGCTTCCACCTGGTCCGAACCGACCGATACCTTCTGCACGGAGTCGTCGATCAAGCCCTTGATTTCCTTGGCGGCGGCGGCGCTGCGCTGCGCCAGGGCGCGCACTTCGCTGGCGACCACCGCGAAGCCCTTGCCCTGCTCGCCCGCGCGCGCCGCTTCCACGGCCGCGTTGAGCGCCAGGATGTTGGTCTGGAAGGCGATGCCGTCGATCACGCCGACGATGTCGGCGATGCGGTTGGAGCTGTCGGCGATGCCGCGCATGGTGCCGACCACGTCGCCCACGGCCTCGCCGCCGCGCGTGGCCACTTCGGACGCCGCCACGGCCAGTTCCGAGGCGCTGCGCGAGCTTTCCGCGTTGTTGCGAACGGTGGAAGACAGCTCGTCCATGCTGGCGGCGGTTTCTTCCAGCGAAGCCGCCTGCTGCTCGGTGCGCGAAGACAGGTCGATGTTGCCGGCGGCGATCTCGCGCGCGCCGGTGTGGATCTCTTCCACGCCCAGGCGCACGGCCGACACGGTGCGGGCCAGGCTGTCCTGCATGCGCTTGACGGCGGCGTAGAGCACCCCGATTTCGTTGTTGCCGCGTTGCTCGATGCGGTTGGTCAGATCGCCGCCGGCGATGCGGTCGAACAGGCGTCCGGCTTCATGCAGCGGACGGAACACCGAGCGGCCGAACACCGCGTACAGCCCCACCACCAGCGCGGCCACCACGACCAGCAGGCCGATCAGCAGCGCAATCGCGCTATTGATGCGGGCGGAAGCCTGGCGCGCCACGCGCTGGCCGACTTCGTCGGCGTAGTCCACGTACTTCTGGATGGCGGCGGTAAAGGTCAGGCCCAGCGGCGTGACTTTTTCCAGGTTGAGGCGGCTGGAATCCTGGGCGTTGCCGGCGCGGATGGCCGCGATCATGGGCACGATGGCGTCGCGGTGATAGACGTCGTAGGCCGCCAGGGCCGCGTCCAGCAGGGGCTTGCCCTGGGCCGAGGTTTCCGGAGTCTTGCGCACCAGCTCGATCAGCTCGCCGGCCTTCTTGGTGTAGCCGTCCAGCCGCTGCATGCTGGCCAGGTTGTCCAGGCTCTTGCCTTCCATCAGCGCGGTCTGCGCGGCCAGCAGCACCAGGCGGGCGCGCAACAGTTCGGTACCGGCGCCGTTCACGGCATTGGCGCGGACCAGGTTGGTGTCCAGCAGCACTTCGATGGAATTGCGGTTGGAGGTCAGCTGCTGGTGGACGGCGATGCCTGTTACCAGGAAAAGCGCGAAGAAAACGGCTAAAGCGGTCGTCAAGACCGCGCGAATACTGAGATTCTTGAACATTGGGGTCACTCCGGGTTGCGTATAGCGGCTACCTATGCGTTACGACAGGTTGCAATGAAAAGTTAAACATCTCATTTGATTGCATGCCGCATTTCCTTCCGCGCCGTGCTTGTCCAACACAATTAACAACGATTATCATTTGCAGTTTTGGACCTGACGGGAACCCATCGTGACGGCGGCCACCCAGCCCACGGCGCACCATGCCTTGAACCTGCTCTACCGCGACCATCACGGATGGCTGGCGGGCTGGCTGCGGCGGCGGCTGGGCTGCGCGCATGACGCCGCGGACCTGTCGCACGACACCTACGAACGGCTGCTGAACTCGGGCCGGCTGCCCGAAGCCGACCAGGCGCGCGCCTTCCTCACCCAGATCGCCAAAGGCCTGGTGGTGGACCTGTACCGCCGCCGCGCGCTGGAAAGCGCCTACCTGGACGCCCTGGCCAGCCTGCCCGAAGCGCACATGCCTTCGGCCGAGGCGCGCGCGCTGGCGCTGGAAACGCTGATGGCGGTGGACGCCGCGCTGGACGCCCTGCCCACCCGCGCCCGCCAGGTCTTCATCCTGTCCCGCTTCGAGGGCCGGACCTATTCCGACATCGCGCAAAGCCTAGGCGTGTCGGTGGCGCTGGTGCGCAAGCACATGCTGCGCGCCGCCCAAGCCTGCCTGGCGGCGCTGTGAGCGCCCGGCACGGGGACATCCCCGAACCGATACTGGCGCAAGGACTGGAATGGCTGGTCATCCTGTGGTCCGGCGAAGCCAGCGCCGACGAGCGCGCCGCCTGGGAGCGCTGGCGCGCGGCCCATCCGGACCATGAGCGCGCCTGGCAGCAAGTGCAGCGCATCGATACCCGGCTGATGGACGTGTCGCCCGAGGCATCGGCCCAGGCCCTGGCCCGCTCGGGCCGGCAGGCAGGACGCCGCAAGGCCCTGCGCCTGATGGGCTGGGCGGTGCTGGGCGCTGGCGCGGCGGGCCTGGCGGCCCAACGGGTGCCTTGGCAGGCCTACGCCGCCGACTACCGTAGCGCGGTAGGCGAACGGCGCGAAATCATGCTGGCCGACGGCACGCGGCTCATACTCAACGGCGATAGCGCCGTGGACATGGAATACACCGCCGACACGCGCCGACTGGTCCTGCGCCGCGGCGAGATCTACGTGCAAACCGGCCACGGCCCCGCCGCCGCGGGCCGCCCCTTCTTCGTCGCCACCGCCTATGGCGACGTGCAGGCGCTGGGCACCCGGTTCACGGTGGAGCAGCAGCGCAACCGGATCCGGGTCGGCGTCTACGAAGGCGCGGTGGAAATCCAGCCGTCCCGGGGCCGCCCGCTGCGCCTGGACGCGGGCCAATCCGCCGCGTTCACGCCGCTGGCGGCCGAGCCGATGCCGGACGCCTTGCAGCAGGCGCCGGCCTGGCTGCACGGCCAGCTGGTGGCCGAACGCCTGCGGCTGGCCGATTTCCTGGACCAGATCGGGCGTTACCGGCGCGGCGTGATCCGTTGCGACCCGCGCGTAGCGGACCTGATCGTGTCGGGCGTGTACGCCCTGGACGACACGGACCGGATCCTGGCCTCTCTAGCAAGAGCCCTGCCGCTGCGCGTGTCGCGCTACACGGGCTATTGGGTGGTGGTCGAGCCCAGATAGCCCTGCGCAAAAAAATTTCGCGAAAACCGTAGCACTTTTTATTTCTCGTTCGGGATACCTGCATATCCGCAGCATTCACGTCCGCAACGAGGAACCCACTACATGCAAGCCCGCTCCACTCCCAAGCCCGCCCGCAGCACGCTGGCGCTGGCCCTGACCGCCCTGGCGCTGGCCGCGCCCCCCGCCGCCATGGCCGCGGAACCAGGCGCCCCCTCGCCCCAGGAGCGGGCCGCCAGAAGCTACGACATTCCCGCCGGCCCGCTGGACCAGGTGCTGAACGCCTATTCGCAGCAGGCGGGCGTGACCATCACCATCGACGGCGCCCTGACCGCGGGCCGGCGCAGCCCCGGCCTGCGCGGCGCCTACAGCCTGAACGCGGGCTATGCCGCGATCCTTGCCGGCAGCGGCCTAGCGGCGCGGCTGGAAGGCGGCGGCTACGTGCTGCGTCCGCTGCCGCCGGGCGCGGCCGGCGTCTCCACGCTGGAGCCGGTCACCGTGCGGGCCTCGAGCGTGGCGCCCGACAGCTACGTGGCCGAGGAAACCCGGGCCGGCACCAAGACCGACACGCCGATCCTGGAAGTCCCCCAGTCGATCTCCGTCGTGACGCGCGCGCAGATGGAAGCGCAGAACGCGCAAAGCGTGACCGAAGTGCTGCGCTACGTACCCGGCGTGACGGTGGAAACCTACGGGGTGGACCCCAAGGGTTTCGACTGGGTCATGCTGCGCGGCTTCAACGCCCAAGCCACCAGCGACTATAAGGACGGCCTGCGCCAGGCGACGTCCGGCTACACCCTGTTCCGCAGCGAACCCTACGCGCTCGATCGCATCGAGGTGCTGCGCGGCCCCTCTTCCGTGCTGTACGGCCAAGGCGACGCGGGCGGGGTCATCAACCGCGTGAGCAAGCTCCCCTCGGCCACGCCGCACTACGAGGCCGAGCTGGAGTACGGCAGCTTCCAGCGCAAGCAGGCCGCAGTCGACCTGACCGGTCCGGCGACCGAAGACGGCACGCTGATGTACCGCGTCATCGGCGTGGCGCGCGACGCCAACACGCAATTCACCTATCCGAACGGCGACCGCATTTCCGACGACCGCCTGTTCCTGGCGCCCTCGCTCACCTGGGCGCCCTCCGCCGCCACCCGTTTCACCCTGCTGACCGAGTACCTGCGCGACCGCTCGGGCGGCACCATCGGCACGGTCACGGTCAACGGCAAGCCCACCAACCTGCGCAACGGCGATCCCAATTTCAACCGCTACGACCAGGACCAGAAGAGCATCGGCTACCTGTTCGAGCACCGCTTCAACGACACGCTGCAGGTGCGGCAGAACCTGCGCTACGGACGGGTCGATTCGATCCTGGACAACATGTTCCTGGCCGGCCTGACGCCCACGGGCATCGCCCGCACTGCCCGCCGCTACGACGAAAGCATGACCGCGCTGGCGTTGGACAACCAGGCCCAGCTGGAGCTGCGCACCGGCCCGCTGGCCCATACGCTGCTGCTCGGCCTGGACTTCAACCGCAGCAGCGCCGACGTGTCGCGCACCATGGGGCCGGCGCCCAGCCTGAACCCCTTTGACCCGGTCTATGGCGTGGACGTGCCCACGCCGACCATACCGCTGGCCAACTACCTGGAGCGCACGCACCAGACCGGCCTGTATCTGCAGGACCAGATCCGCTTCGACGAGCGCTGGGTGCTGACCCTGGGCGGCCGCTACGACTGGTATAGCCAGAAGACCGAAAACCGGATCCTGAACAACGACACCGATCAGAGCGGCAGCCGCTTCAGCGGCCGCGCCGGCCTGAACTACGTCATGCCCAACGGCGTCGCGCCCTACGTCAGCTTCGCCCAGTCCTTCTTGCCCAACACCGGGACCTCGGCGCCGGCCAATGGCAGCTCTCCGTTCGCCCCCTCGCGCGGACGCCAGTGGGAAGGCGGCATCAAGTTCCAGCCGCCCGGATCGAATGCGCTCTACACGCTGGCGGTCTTCGACATCAAGAAGAGCAACGTGCTGACCAATGACCTGCAGAATCCCGGCTTCCAGGTCGCCTCCGGCGAGGTGCAATCGCGCGGCGTGGAACTGGAAGGCAAGTTCAGCCTGGGCGACGGCTGGGACTTCACCGGTTCCTATACCTACGTGCACGCCCGGATCTCCCGCGCCAACAACGGCACCGAAGGCAACCGCCCGGCCCTGGTGCCCGAGCACAGCGCCTCGGGCTGGCTCAATTACACCGTGCGCAACAGCGCGCTGGCCGGATTGAGCCTGGGCGCGGGCCTGCGCTACGTGGGCTCGACCTACGGCGACAACGCCAACACGCTGAAGATCGCCGGGCGCACGCTGGTGGACGCGGGCGTGTCCTATGCTGTCGACAAGCACCTGACGCTGTCGGTCAACGCCACCAACCTGTTCGACAAGGAATACCTGGCGACCTGCTCCGACCTGAGCGATTGCTATCCGGGCAGCCGGCGCAGCGTCATCGGGCGGGTGAAGTACCAGTTCTGAGCGCCACAATGAAAACGCCCCGCCAAGTAGCGGGGCGTTTCGCGCAAGCGCCGGGAAGCAAGCCCCGGCGCCAGCGTTTGGCTTACTTCAGCCAGACGCGCGCGTTGCGGAAGATGCGCATCCAGGGGCTGAACGCGCCACCCTGGTCTGCCTTGCCCCACTTCTCCGGCGCCCACGACATCATGACGTTGCGCGTCACGCGTTCCGGGTGCGGCATCATGACCGTGAAGCGGCCGTCGGCAGTGGTGACCGAAGTCAGGCCGCCCGGGCTGCCGTTCGGGTTGAACGGATAGGCTTCCGTGGCCTGGCCACGGTTGTCGATGTAGCGCGCGGCGGCCAGCAGGCGGCTGGCGTCGCCCTGCTGCGAGAAGTCCGCATAGCCTTCGCCGTGCGCCACGGCCACCGGAATGCGCGCGCCTTCCATGCCGGCGAAGAAGATCGACGGCGACTTGGCCACTTCGACCATCGCCAGGCGGGCTTCGTACTTTTCCGACAGGTTGCGCGTGAAGCGCGGCCAGAACTCGGCGCCCGGGATCATCGGCGCCAGCGCAGCCATCATCTGGCAGCCGTTGCACACGCCCAGCGCGAAGGTGTCGGGACGCGCGAAGTAGGCGGCAAACTGGTCCGACAGCTTGCTGTTGAAGCGGATGGTGCGGGCCCAGCCTTCGCCGGCGCCCAGCACATCGCCGTAGCTGAAGCCGCCCACGGCCACCAGGCCCTGCACTTGCGCCAGGTCCACGCGGCCGGACAGCAGATCAGTCATGTGCACGTCGATGGCTTCGAAGCCGGCGGTGTCGAAGGCCCAGCCCATTTCCACCTGGCTGTTGCAGCCCTGCTCGCGCAGGATCGCCACGCGCGGACGCTTGCCGGTGTTGATGAACGGCGCGGCCACGTCTTCCTGCGGATCGAAGTCCACGTTGGGGCTCATGCCCGGATCCGTGGCGTCGTTCCAGACGTCGAGCTCGGCCTGGGCGCAGGCCGGGTTGTCGCGGCGCGACATGATGCGGTAGGACACTTCGCTCCAGGCGCGGCCGAGTTCGGCGCGCGGCTGGCCCCAGACCTTCTTGCCATCGCGGTAGAACTCGACTTCGTCGGCGCCGTTCAGGCCGCCGATGACGTGCGAATGCGCCGACAGGCCCGCGCCGCGCAGCACCTGCATGACGGCGTCGCGCTGGGCGGCCGGCACCTGGATAACGGCGCCGGCTTCTTCGGAGAACAGCGCCTTGAGCGTCAGTTCCTCGCGCTGCACCGCCACCTGTTCGGGGCGGATCTTGTAGTCGCCCCAATCCGCGGATTGCGGATCGAAGGTCAGCATGTCCAGGTTGACCGAGATGCCGGTGCGGCCGGCGAAGGCCATTTCGGTCAGGGTCGCGAACAGGCCGCCGTCGGAACGGTCGTGGTAGGCCAGGATGGTGCCGGCTTCGGCCAAGGTGCGGATGGTGACGAAGAAGGCGCGCAGGTCCTGCGGCGCATCGATGTCCGGCACGGTTTCGCCGACCTGGTTATAGGCCTGCGCCAGGATCGAGCCGCCCATGCGATGGCGGCCGCGGCCCAGGTCGATCAGGATCAGCACGCTGTCGCCCGCGTCGGTACGCAGCTGCGGGGTCAGGCTGGCGCGCACGTCGGCCACGGGCGCGAAGGCCGTGATGACCAGCGACACCGGCGCCACCACCTGGCGCTGCTCGCCGTCCTGTTCCCAGGACGTCTTCATGGACAGGGAATCCTTGCCCACCGGGATCGACAGGCCGGTGGCCTGGCACAGTTCGCTGACGGCGGACACGGTGTCGTACAGCGCGGCGTCCTGGCCGGCCACGCCGCAGGCGGCCATCCAGTTGGCCGACAGCTTGATGTCTTCCAGGCGCGCCACGTCGGCGGCGGCCAGGTTGGTCAGGGCCTCGGCCACGGCCATGCGGCCGGAGGCCGGCGCGTCCAGCATGGCGATCGGGGTGCGTTCGCCCATGGACATGGCTTCGCCGCGGAAGCCTTCGTAGTCGGCCAGGGTCACGGCGCAGTCAGCCACCGGCACCTGCCACGGACCGACCATCTGGTCGCGGCTGGACAGCCCGCCCACGGTGCGGTCGCCGATGGTGATGAGGAAGGATTTGTTGGCCACCGTGGGGTGGCGCAGTACGCGGTAGGCGGCTTCGGTCAGGTCGATGCCGGCCAGGTCCAACGGCGCGGACACGCCCGGCAGGCGCGTGACGTCGCGGGTCATGCGCGGCGGCTTGCCCAGGATGACGTCGATCGGCACGTCCACCGGACGCACTTCGGCTTCGCCCTGCGGGCGGATGGTGTCCAGGCCCGGCAGGCCCTCGCCGTCCACCACGCGCAGCTGGCGCTCTTCGGTGGCCACGCCCACCACCGCGTAGGGGCAGCGTTCGCGGCGGGCGATGGCGTCGAAGCGCTCCAGGTCCTTGGGCAGGATCGACAGGACGTAGCGTTCCTGGGATTCGTTGCTCCAGATTTCGGCGGGCGACAGGCCCGATTCTTCCAGCGGCACGCGCTTCAGGTCGAAGATGGCGCCGCGGCCGGCATCGTTCACCAGTTCCGGGAAGGCATTGGACAGGCCGCCCGCGCCCACGTCGTGGATCGCGATGATGGGGTTGTTCTCGGCCTGCTGCCAGCAGCGGTCGATGACCTCCTGGGCGCGGCGCTCGATTTCAGGGTTGCCGCGCTGGACGGAATCGAAGTCCAGTTCGGCCGAGTTGCTGCCCATGCTGATGCTGGAGGCGGCGCCGCCGCCCATGCCGATGCGGAAGCCCGGGCCGCCCAGCTGGATCAGCAGCGCGCCCGGCGGAATCACGTCCTTGTGCGTCAGGCCGGCATCGATGCTGCCCAGGCCGCCCGCGATCATGATGGGCTTGTGGTAGCCCCAGCGCGTGCCGCCGGCGGTCTGTTCGAACGAACGGAAATAGCCCAGCAGGTTGGGACGGCCGAATTCGTTGTTGAACGCCGCGCCGCCGATGGGGCCGTCGATCATGATGGACAGCGGCGAGGCGATGCGCTCGGGCAGGCCGTGGTGATCGGCTTCCCAGGGCTGCAAGGCGTCGTCAAAGCGCAGGTGCGACACGGTGAAGCCGGTCAGGCCGGCCTTGGGCTTGGAGCCGCGGCCGGTCGCGCCTTCGTCGCGGATCTCGCCGCCGTTGCCGGTCGAGGCGCCGGGGAACGGCGCGATCGCGGTCGGGTGGTTGTGCGTTTCCACCTTCATCAGCGTGTGCACGGTGGTGTTGCGGCGAATGTACCTGGCGCCTTCGACGCCCTCGCCCGTCACGCCCGGCACGCCCGCCTGGAAGCGCTGCGCGGGGCCGCCTTCCATGATGGCGGCGTTGTCCGAATAGGCGACCACGGTGCCCTCGGGCTGCGCCTTGTGGGTGGCGCGGATCATGCCGAACAGCGTATTGGGCTGTTCCTGGCCGTCGATCACCCACTGGGCGTTGAAGATCTTGTGGCGGCAGTGTTCGCTGTTGGCCTGCGCGAACATCATCAGTTCCACGTCGGTGGGATCGCGGCCCAGGTCGGTGAAGGACTTGGCCAGGTATTCGATTTCGTCGTCCGACAGCGCCAGGCCCAGCGAGACGTTCGCTTCGGCCAGGGCTTGGGCGCCTTGCGCCTGCACGCCGACCGTGCGCATGGGCTTGCCAGCCAGCGGCTGGAACAGCGCCTGGCCGTCGAAGCTGGCGTCCACCACGGTTTCCGTCATGCGGTCGTGCAGGCAGTCGGCCGCGCGCGCCAGCATGGCGTCGTCAAAGGACTTGGTACCCAGCAGGCCGCGCTCGGGAGTGATCACGTAGCGCACGCCGCGCTCAATGCGGTGCACCGACGCCAGGCCACAGTTGTGGGCGATGTCGGTGGCCTTGCTGGCCCAGGGCGAAATCGTGCCCAGGCGCGGGATCACCAGCAGGGACAGGCTCTTGGCCGGCGCTTCGCCCGTCACGGGCGTGCCGTAGTCCAGCAGTTGGGTCAGGTGTTGCTGCTGCTCGGCCGTCAGGGCCGCGTCGGTGCTGACGAAGTGCTCGTAGCGGGCGGATATGTCGGCCACCGGCAAGCCGGCTTCCTTCAATTGCGCCAGGAGGCGATCGCGACGGAAGGAGGACAGGACGGAGGAACCAGGCAGATGCTGAACTAGGGACACGATGCGGGCGCCGTATAAAGAGAGGAGAGCAAAAAGAGATTTTACCTGTTTAGGGGGTTTTCCCGGAGCCGTTGTTCAACCGATCCCGAACGCCCCTATTTCGGCCATTGTTACAAAAGAATTCCGAAGGCCGCATACCGGGATGGTGCGAAGCAGCATCCGCGCCAACTCCGCGCCGCTGCGAATCTTTCCCAATATCGCCAGGCGCCCTGCCTGCGGTTTTATATTGCGCCGCAGCATGTTGCGATCATCCCGCACCGCGGGAAAACACGAACTACCGGCCCCACGGCGCAACGGTAGGATGCAGCGACCCCATAAATGAATGGCGCCTACCCGGCGCTGGCCGTTGCCTCACATGTCCCGCCCCGAAGCCCCCGCCGAGCCTGTCGAACCGATCATTCCCCCAGAATCAGATCCCGCAGTCAAAGTGCCGCTGGCCATCGAGGACTGGCTGGCCGTGATCCTGCTGGCGGCCCTGGCCATCATTACCTTCCTGAATGTGCTGGTGCGCTACTTCACCGACCAGTCCTTCGCCTGGACGGAAGAAATCTCGGTGTTCCTGCTGATCGTGCTGACCATGGCGGGCGGCAGCGTGGCCTTCGTGCGCAACCACCACATCCGCATCGAGATCCTGGCGGATTCCGGCTCGCCGCGCCGCCAGCGCATCATGGCCCTGATCTCCAATGGCTGCGTGCTGGCCTTCTTCCTGCTGCTGACCGTGCTGTCGGTGAAGCTGGTCGCCGACGAATACATCTACGAAGAAACCTCGCCCGCCATCGGCGTGCCGACCTGGTGGTATTCGATCTGGCTGCCCGTGATGGCCGCGGCGATCTCGCTGCGCACCATCGGCACGCTGCGCCGCATCGCCAAGAGCGGGCGCGCCGCCGGACAGGGTCAGCAATGATCGCCGCCATCCTCTTCACCGTCTTTATCGTCCTGATGCTGATCGGCGTGCCGGTCGGCGTGGCCCTGGGCCTGGGCGGGACCGTGGCCATCGTGCTGTCCAACCTGGATACGCCCTGGTATGGCCTGTTGACCGTGCCGCAGAACTTCTACGCCGGCCTGGCCAAGTACCCGCTGCTGGCCATTCCCATGTTCGTGCTGGTGGGCTCGATCTTCGACCGCTCCGGCGTGGCCAAGCGGCTAGTGGACTTCGCCATCGCCATCGTCGGGCGCGGCCCGGGCATGCTGCCGCTGGTGTCGATCGCGGTGGCCATGTTCCTGGGCGGCATCTCCGGTTCCGGCCCGGCCTGCGCGGCCGCGGTGGGCGCAGTGATGATCACCGCCATGTCGCGCGCCGGCTATCCGGGCTCGTTCTCGGCCGCGGTGGTCGCGGCGGGCGCGGCCACCGACATCCTGATCCCGCCCTCGGT
Organism: Achromobacter xylosoxidans; assembly: GCF_002192695.1. Classification (GTDB taxonomy): domain Bacteria; phylum Pseudomonadota; class Gammaproteobacteria; order Burkholderiales; family Burkholderiaceae_B; genus Achromobacter; species Achromobacter xylosoxidans_C. The sequence goes on along the minus strand of NZ_MTLG01000082.1, from coordinate 195,195 downwards.
GGCCTTCATCATCTACTCGGTGCTGGTGCCAGGCGCCTCGGTGCCCGCGCTGTTCGCCGCCGGCATGATCCCCGGCATCCTGGCGGGCTTCGCCCTCATCGTTCCGGCGGTCTGGCTGTCGCGCAAATACAAGATGGGCGGACTGGAATCCCACCTGCCCCGCCCGCCCTTCTGGGCCAGCCTGCGCGAAGCCTCATGGGGCCTGGCCGCGCCCGTCCTGATCCTGGGCGGCATGCGCATGGGCTGGTTCACGCCCACCGAAGCCGCGGTGGTCGCGGTGTTCTACGGCCTGTTCGTGGGCATGTTCATCCACCGCACCATCAAGCTGCGCGACCTGTACACCATCCTGCGCGAGGCCGCCGAACTGTCCGCCGTCATCATGCTGGTGGTGACGCTGGCCGGCATCTTCGCCTGGGCCCTGTCCACCTTGAGCGTGATCGATCCCATCACCCACGCCATCGTCAATTCCGGATTGGGCGAATGGGGCGTGCTGGCGCTGCTGATCCTGCTGCTGATGACCGTGGGCATGTTCCTGGACGGCATTTCCATCTTCCTGATCTTCGTGCCGCTGCTCATGCCCATCGCCAACGCCTATGGCTGGGATCCGGTGTGGTTCGGCGTGATCCTGACCTTGAAGGTGGCGCTGGGCCAGTTCACCCCGCCGCTCGCCGTGAACCTGATGGTGTCGTGCCGCATCGCGCGCGTGCCCATGGAATCCACGGTGCGCTGGGTGGTGTGGCTGCTGGGCGCGATGTTCCTGGTGCTGGTCGCGGTGCTGGTGTTCCCGCAACTGGCGCTGTGGCTGCCCAAGAAGCTGGGTTATTGAAAGGGCCAAACGGGACGCCCCAAGGGGCGACCCCAAGGCCGGCGGTACCGGTGTTCACTACAACAACAGACACGCAAAGAGAGGAGACGCAACATGAAATTCCGCAACCTGATCGGAGCGGCCCTGTGCGCGGCGGCCGTCGTCGGCATGGCGCCTGCGCACGCGCAGAACTACAAGCCCGAGTACAAGCTCTCCATCGTCGTCGGCACCACCTTCCCCTGGGGCCAGGGCGCCGAAATCTGGTCCAACCTGGTGCGCGAGCGCACCCAGGGCCGCATCAACATCAAGGTCTATCCCGGCACCTCGCTGGTCCAGGGCGACCAGACGCGCGAATTCACCGCCATCCGCCAGGGCGTGATCGACATGGCCGTGGGCTCCACCATCAACTGGTCGCCGCAGGTCAAGCAACTGAACCTGTTCTCCCTGCCCTTCCTGATGCCCGACTACGCCGCCATCGATGCGCTGGTTCAGGGCGACGTGGGCAAAGAGATGTTCAAGCTGATCGAAAAAGCCGGCGTGGTGCCGCTGGCCTGGGGCGAAAACGGCTACCGCCAGCTCAGCAACTCCAAGCACGAGATCAAGAAGCCCGAAGACATGAAGGGCCAGAAGCTGCGCGTGGTGGGCTCGCCGCTGTACATCGACACCTTCACCGCGCTGGGCGCCAACCCCACGCAGATGAGCTGGGCCGATGCCCAGCCGGCGCTGGCCAGCGGCGCGGTGGACGGCCAGGAGAACCCCCTGTCGATCTACACCGGCTCCAAGCTCTACACCGTCGGCCAGAAGTACCTGACGCTGTGGAACTACGTGGCCGATCCGCTGATCTTCGTGGTCAACCGCGAGGTCTGGAATTCATGGTCCGAGAAGGACCGTGACATCGTCCGCCAGGCCGCGCTGGATGCCGGCAAGCAGCAGATCGTGATCGCGCGCAAGGGCGTGACGCCTGAAGATCCGTCGCTGCTGAAGGAAATCGCGGGCCACGGCGTGACCGTGACCGCGCTGTCGCCGGCGGACCACGAGGCCTTCGTCAAGGTCACCAAGCCCGTCTATGACAAGTGGAAGAAGCAGATCGGCGAAGACCTGGTGAACCTGGCCGAGAAGTCGATCGCCAATCGCAAGAAGTAAACGCGCAAGAACAAGCAGCAAGCCCCAGGGGAACGGCGGCGCAAGCCGCCAACCGAGGCAGGGACGTCAGATCCCGCCCACCAACGGGCGCCGGCCACAAGCTGGCGCCCGTTTTCTTTGCCGCGTCAGAACGCCATTGCCGCCGCCGGCCCGATCGGCGAGCTAGGCCGGATAGCTAACTTCCAGGATATCCAGCTCTTCGATCCCGCCCGGCGTGCGCAGCACCACGGTGTCGCCTTCCTTGGCCTTGATCAGCGCGCGCGCCACCGGCGAGATCCAGCTGATCTTGCCCGCCAGCGGCTCGGCCTCGTCGACGCCGACGATGGTCACGTTGTGTTCCTCGCCGGCCTTGTCGGAATACAGCACCGTGGCGCCGAAGAAGACCTGGTCGCGGTTGGGCTGGGCGGCCGGATCGACCACTTCGGCGATGTCCAGCCGCTTGGTCAGGAAGCGCATGCGGCGGTCGATCTCGCGCAGGCGCTTCTTGCCGTACAGGTAATCGCCGTTCTCGGAACGGTCGCCGTTGGACGCGGCCCACGACACCACCTGCACCACAGAAGGACGCTCCACGTTCATCAAGTGCGTGAGTTCGCCGCGCAGGCGCTCGTAGCCGCCGGGCGTCATGTAGTTCTTGGTGCCGGCAGGCAAGGCCTGGGCTTGCGGCAGATCGTCGTCGTCCTCGTTGTCCGACTCTTTGACAAAGGCTTTGTTCATGGCGGTTGCGCCGGTCGGGCGCGGTCACAGTCGATAGCTTGAAGGGCAAGGCGGCCTGGCCGCCGCCCGCGTCAGAACCAGTCGTGCCAGACCGGTTTAAGGTCGGGCGGCAGCGCCGGCAAGCGGCCCAGGTCCACCCGGCTTTCCTTCGGACTATGGAAGTCCGAACCGCGCGACGCCAGGAATCCGTAGCGGCGCGCCACATCCGCATAATAGCGGGCCTCTTCCGGGGTATGGCTGCCGGTGTTGACCTCGATGCCCAGGCCGCCCAGCTGCAGGAATTCGTCGAACAGCGCGGCGAATTGCAGCGGCGTGTACTTGTAGCGGCCGGGATGCGCGATGACGGCGATGCCGCCCGCGCCGCGGATCCAGCCCACGGCTTCCGCCAGCGTGGCCCATTGCATGGGCACGTGGCCGGGCCGGTCGTCGCCCAGGTGCTTGGTGAACACGGTCTGCACGTCGGGGCAATAGCCGGCCTCGACCAGATAGCGCGCAAAGTGCGTGCGGCTGATGAGTTCGGGGTTGCCGGCGAACGGCAGCGCGCCTTCGTAGGCGCCGGGCATGCCCATGTCGGCCAAACGTTCGCCGATGCGCTTGGCGCGTTCGGCGCGGCCGGAGCGGGTCTTGCGCAGGCCTTCGACCAGCGTGGCGTTCTCGGGGTCGAAGCGCAAGCCCACGATATGCACGGTCACGCCGGCCCAGGTCACGGAGATCTCGACGCCGGTGGCGAAGTCCATGTCCAGTTCGCGCGCCGCGCGGGCCGCTTCGGCCAGGCCGCCCACTTCGTCGTGGTCGGTCAAGGCCCACACGTCCACGCCGTTGGCATGCGCGCGCTGCGCCACGTCGCGCGGCGCAAGGGCGCCGTCCGAGACGGTGGAATGGCAGTGCAGATCGATGTTCAGTGTGCGCGCGTTCATCCAGCTATTGTAGAGAAGGCCCGGCAGCGTGGATAGCGCCAAGCCGTCCCCTGTTTACCGCATGGTCAGGACAGCAGAAAGGACGCGACCGGATCCACCTGCTCGTCCGAGATCAAGGTGGGCGCGTGGCCCACGCCGGCCACTTCATGGGCTTGCGCTCGCGGATTGCGCTTGAGCATTTCCTCGACGGTGGCGCGCGTCAGCAGGTCGGATTGCGCGCCGCGCACGATCAGCACGGGGCACGGCAGGGAATCGTACGAACGCCACAGGATCTGCTCGCCGGCCGCCAATTCCTCGGGAGTCTGCGCAGCCAGCGCCTGCGACAGCGCCAGGTCGTAGTGCTTGACCCATTTATCGCCCTGCTGGGGATACAGGTATCGCGCCAGGTCCGCCCACTGCGCGTCGGTATGCGGGCCGAACGTGGCGGAGTTGGCGCGCATGGTGGCCACCGCCTCTTCGAAGCTCGCGAACTCGCCGGGCTCGCCCACATACTGGCCGATGCGCGCCAGGGCGCCCGTCTCCAGCCGCGGCCCGACGTCGTTGAGCACCAGCTTGTCGAGATGGAAGCCTTGCTCCGGCGGCAGCATGCCCGCGTGCGGACGCATGGCCAGCATGGCGCGGGCGAACACGGCCGCGCCCGACAGCGCCAGGCCGATCAGCCCGCCCATGGATGTCCCCACCCACGCCAGCCGCGCCGGCTGCAGGCGCGCCAGCAGGGTCACCATGTCCGAGACGTACTGCGGCACCGTGTAGAACGCGGGATTGGCCAACCAGTCGGAGCGGCCGCGTCCCACCACGTCCGGGCAGACCACGCGATACCGCCCGGCCAGCCGCCGGGCCAGCGTATCGAAGTCGCGCCCGCTGCGGGTCAGGCCGTGCACGCAGACCAGCACCTGGTCGTTGGCCGGATCGCCCCATTCCCAGTAGGCCATGCGGTGCAGGCCCGCGGGGCTGGCGCATGTGACGAAATCCAAACGGGGTTCCAGGCTGGCGTCCACCATCGATACACTCCACAAGTCGTTGCGCGCCACGGCTGGCAGCGCGCCAGGCCGGTATCTTATCGGACTGCGGGCTGCGCCGCCGCAACAGCGGGACCGCCTGGTTCTGGACTATCGGCCCGGTCGTCGCTACGATCCTGGCATCCGGATCGCCGTCTCCACCCCTTGTCATCGCGGAATTGCCGTTGCCTATCGAGGCGATCCAATCATTAAATTGGAGTTGCGGACCTGTTAGGATCAGAGTCGGAAGTTTCAAGCATTGCCAGATCAGTCATCCCAAAATTGATATGGAGTCCGTATGCAGCAAAGCAGTCCTTCCTCGCCGCTGGCCACCGGCCACCCCTCCCTCAGTTCCCCTCCCCCCGAACCGCCCAAAGTGCTCCAGGACATCCTGGCCCGGGCCGATGTCCGCATCAACGGCAACCGCCCCTGGGACATACAGGTTCATGACAAGCATATGTACGAGCGCGTCTTCGCCAGCTGGTCGCTGGGCCTGGGCGAATCCTACATGGACGGCGAATGGGACTGCGACCAGCTCGACGAGCTGTTCACCCGCCTGCTGCGCGCCGACATGGGGTCGGCGGCGCTGGGCCTGGCGCGCGTCAAGCTGATCGCCGAGCACCTGCGCCACAAGCTGTTCAATCTGCAATCCAAGCACCGCGCCTTCGAGGTCGGCGAACAGCACTACGACGCGGGCAACGACGTGTTCGAGGCCATGCTGGACAGCCGCATGATCTATTCCTGCGCCTACTGGGAAAACGCCCAGACGCTGGAAGAGGCGCAACTGGCCAAGCTGGAGATGATCTGCCGCAAGCTGCAGCTGCGCGAAGGCGAGACGCTGCTGGACATCGGCTGCGGCTGGGGCGGGCTGGCGCGCTTTGCCGCCGAACGCTATGGCGTCAAGGTCACCGGCGTGACCGTGTCCAAGGAGCAGCTGGCGCTGGCGCAGGAAAGGGTCCAGGGCCTGCCCGTGCAACTGCTGCTGCAGGATTACCGCGACCTGCAGGGCAGTTTCGACAAGGTGGTTTCGGTAGGCATGTTCGAGCACGTCGGCCCCAAGAACTACGACACCTACTTCAGCAACGTGCAGCGCCTGATGGCGCCGGACGGCGTGTTCCTGCTGCACACCATCGGCATCGCCGCCACCAGCCAGAGCACCGATCCTTGGATCGACCGCTACGTGTTCCCCAACGGCAAACTGCCGTCGGCCCGCGAGATCGCCACCGCCGTGGAAGGCCGCTTCATCATTGAAGACTGGCATAACTTCGGCAACGACTACGACCGCACCCTGATGGCCTGGTGGGACAACTTCGAGCGCGCCTGGCCCGGACTGGAATCGCGCTACGGCAACCGCTTCTACCGCATGTGGAAGTACTACCTGATGTGTTGCGCCGGCTTCTTCCGCTCGCGCGAGGGCCAGCTCTGGCAAGTGATGCTGACCCACCCGCAACGCCAGGAGATGTACCGTTCGCTGCGCTGAGCGCGATGATGCCATCGCCAGAAAGCCGCCCTTCAAGGGCGGCTTTCTTTTCTGCCACGCCCGCGGTCGATTCAGCGCCCTGCGGCGTCCTCGCGGATCATGTCGGCGGCCCGCTCCGCGATCATGATGGTCGGCGAATTAGTGTTGCCCGACGTGATCAAAGGCATCACCGAGGCGTCGGCGATGCGCAGGCCCTCCAGGCCGTGGACGCGCAGCCGCGCGTCCACCACGGCCCCGCCGTCCGCGTCGCGCCCCATGGCGCAGGTGCCCACCGGATGGAAGATAGTCGTGCCGATCTTGCCGGCCGCCTCCCTCAGCTCGGCGTCCGTCTGGAACGCCGGCCCCGGCAGCCATTCCTGCGGCTGGTAGCGCTGCAAGGCCGGCGCCGCCGCGATCCGCCGCACCAGGCGGATCGAGTCCGCTGCCACGCGCAGGTCCTCATCGGTGCTGAGGTAATTGGGCGTGATGACAGGCGCGCCTTGCGGCCCCTGCGCATGCACGCTGCCGCGCGAGGTCGGCCGCAGATTGCAGACGCTGGCCGTGAAGGCGTCAAAGCCGTGCAACGGTTCGCCAAAAGCGCCCAGCGACAAGGGCTGCACATGGAATTCGACGTTGGCGCGCGCCTGTCCCGGATCGGACTTGGCGAATGCGCCCAGCTGCGACGGCGCCATGCTCATCGGCCCGCTGCGTTTGAGCAGGTACTCCAGGCCGATGCCGGCCTTGCCCAACCAGGTGGAGGCGATGCGGTTCAGCGTCTTCACGCCCTGCACCTGGATAATGACGCGCAGCTGCAGGTGATCCTGCAGGTTCTCGCCCACGCCGGGCAGCGCATGGCTCAAGGCGATGCCGCTTTCGCGCAGCCGCTCGGGCTCGCCCACGCCGGAGAGTTCCAGCAGGTGCGGCGTGTTGACGGCGCCGGCCGCCAGCACCACCTCGCGGCGCGCGCGCACGGCGATGTCCTGCCCGTTGCGGCGCAGCTGCACGCCGACGCAGCGCTTGCCCTCGAACACCAGCCGCTCGGCCTGCGCGCCCGTCAACACGCGCAGGTTCGCGCGCTTTTGCACCGGCCGCAGGAACGCCTTGGAGGTATTCCAGCGCCAGCCGCCGCGCTGGTTCACTTCGAAGTAGCCGCAGCCGAAGTTGTCGCCGCGGTTGAAGTCCTGCACCCGCGGGATGCCCTCCTGCTCGGCGGCGCCGGCAAAGGCTTCCAGGATGTCCCAGCGCAGGCGCTGCGACTCCACCCGCCATTCGCCGCCTGCGCCATGGAATTCGTCCGCGCCGCGGTGGTAGTCCTCGCTGCGCTTGAACACCGGCAGCACCTGGTCCCAGCCCCAGGCCGGGTCGCCGGACAGTTCGGCCCAGTCCTCGTAGTCCTGGCGCTGGCCGCGCATGTAGATCATGCCGTTGATCGATGAACTGCCGCCCAGCACGCGGCCGCGCGGGTAGATCAGGGAACGGCCGCCCAGGCCGGGTTCCGCCGCGGTCCGGTACATCCAGTCCGTGCGGGGATTGCCGATGCAATGCAGGTAGCCCACCGGGATATGGATCCAGTGGTAGTTGTCGTTCCCGCCCGCCTCCAGCAGCAGCACCTGCACGGCAGGGTCGCGGCTCAGGCGGTTGGCCAGCACGCAGCCGGCCGAACCCGCGCCCACGATGATGTAGTCGTATGTCTCCATAAGCTCTTCTTATCTTCTTGCCGGGGCCGTGTGCCCCCGGATTGGGTGAGCCGACCCGGCGCGCCGGGCATCTACCGTGACTCTCGCCCAGCGGCGCGCAACTGTCCAATGAATTGTTGAAAAACGGTTTATAAGCAACTTAAATAATGCTTGGCCCCTTTCAACGCTGGCCGCTTACTCCGGGAACCGCCCCATGGACCTGAAGCACATCCGCACCTTTGCCGCCGTCGCCCGCGAGGGCAACCTGACGCGCGCGGCCGAGCATCTGCACCTGACCCAGCCCGCGCTCAGCCTGCAGTTGAAGAACTTCCAGGAATCGCTGGACCTGACTTTGTTCTCGCGCACGGCGCAAGGCCTGGCGCCCAACGCCGACGGCCGCGCGCTGCTGCCCTCGGCGCAGCGCATCCTGGACGCGCTCGACGACTTTCAGCGCGCCCTGGGCGCGCTGCGCGACACCGTCCAGGGCGATCTGCGCATCGGCACCATCCTCGATCCGGAATTCCTGCGCCTGGGCGCCACCCTGCAATACCTGGTCGAGCACTATCCCAAGATCCGCCCCACCTTGCGCCACGGCATGTCCGGATCGGTGGCGAAACAGGTGCGCGCGGGCGAACTGGACGTGGGTTTTTCCCTCGGCCCGCAAGGGCGCGACGCGGCGCCCGCCGGGCTCGAAGCGCTGCCGCTCGCCTCCTTCGCCTATTTCGTCGTGGCGCCCAAAGGCTGGGGCGCGCAGGTGGCCGGCCGCGATTGGGCGGCGATCGCCGCCCTGCCCTGGATCTGGACGCCGCCGGACTCGGTGCACCACCGGCTGCTGTCGGACAAATTCGACGCGCTGGGCGTCGCGCCCAACGCCGTGGCCGAAGTGGACCAGGAAGCCTCGATGCTGGACCTGGTGCGCTCGGGCGTGGGCCTGTCGCTGGCGCGCGACTCCATCGCGCTGCGCGAGTCCCAGGCCAGCGGGCTGGTGCTGGTCAAGGGCCTGGCGATCCAGGCCGAACTCGCCTTCATCACCCAGGCCGCCCGCCGCGAGGATCCCCTGGTCGCCGCTGCCTTCGCCGCCGTCCAGGCGGCGTTTGCCTAGACCGGCGCGCTGCGCCAAACGGGTGCGGCGCCGCACAGGAATATGCACCGCCTTGATGCACGCCGGTTTCGGCGGCGCGGCGCGCGACGCGGCCGCCAACGCCTTCCTGAGACCGCTTTCCCTATGACGCTCCCGGCGCGCCAATCCGCGCCGATGGCCGCCGGCATCCCTGGCATGGACTTTGCTTGATGGTTCATGCGCGGGCCGCAAGGCCGGCGAGACAACTAGAGCAGTAACGGCAATGGCGCCCCGACCGCAAGGTCCAGGGCGCCTTTGCGCTTTCTGAAACCCGAATACCCAAGCCCGGGGACATCCCATGAAACTAGCGGCCTCATCCGATTCTCTGCAGACCCTCGTCGTCATCGGCAACGGCATGGTGGGCCACCATTGCGTCGAGCAACTCATCGCCGGCGGCGCGCTCGCGCGCTACCGCATCCACGTCTACGGCGAGGAAAGCCGCCGCGCCTACGACCGCGTGCACCTGTCCGAATACCTGAACGGGCGCGACGCGGAATCGATGGCGCTGGGCGCTGCGGCGCTGTATGAACAGGAAGGCGTGACCCTGCACCTGGGCGCGCCGGTGCTGGAGATCGACCGCCGCCAGCGCGAGGTCGTGACCGCGCGCGGCCGCAGCGCCTACGACAAGCTGATACTCGCCACGGGCTCCTACCCCTTCGTGCCGCCGATCGCGGGCGCGGAAGGCGCATCGCGCCTGGTGTACCGCACGCTCGACGACCTGGACCTGATCCGCGAGGCCGCGCACGGCGCGCGCCGCGGCGTGGTGGTAGGCGGGGGCCTGCTGGGGCTGGAAGCCGCCCATGCGCTGAAGTCGCTGAACCTGGAGGCGCACGTGGTCGAATTCGCGCCGCGCCTGATGCCGGTGCAGCTGGACGAACAAGGCGGCGCGGCGCTCAAGGCGCGCATCGAGGCGCTGGGCGTGGGCGTGCACCTGTCGCGCGCCACCCAGGACATCAAGCCCGGCACGCAGTACCGCTACCGCATGCGCTTTGCCGAAGGCGCGCCGCTGGAAACCGACCTGATCGTGTTCTCGGCCGGCATCCGGCCGCAGGTCGCGCTGGCGCGCAAGGCCGGGCTGGCGCTGGCCGAGCGCGGCGGCGTGGCCATCGACGACCAATGCCGCAGCAGCGACGAGCACATCTACGCCATCGGCGAATGCGCGGCCTGGAACGGCAGCGTGTTCGGGCTGGTGGCGCCCGGCTACCAGATGGCGCGCACGGTGGCGGCTACGCTTTGCGGCAGCGGCGAGCAGCCGTTCAGCGGCGCCGACATGTCCACCAAGCTCAAGCTGCTGGGCGTGGACGTGGGTTCGATCGGCGACGCCCACGGCGCCACGCCCGGCGCGCGCAGCTACCGCTACATCGACGAAGCCGGCGCCGGCTACCGCCGCCTGGTGGTGTCGGCCGACGGCAAGCGCGTGCTGGGCGCGGTGCTGGTGGGTGACAACAGCTATTACGACACCTTGCTGCAATACGTGCAGAACGGCATTGCGCCGCCCGCGGACCCGGCCAGCCTGATCCTGCCGCTGGGCCAGGGCGCGCCGCTCCTGGGCGTGGATGCGCTGCCCGCCGCCGCCACCCTCTGTTCCTGCCACAACGTGAGCAAGGGCGCGGTCTGCGCCGCGATCGACGGCGGCTGTGCCGACCTGGCCGCGGTCAAGGGCTGCACCAAGGCGGCTTCCGGCTGCGGCGGCTGCGCCAGCCTGCTGAAGCAGGTGGTCGAACACGAACTGGCCAGCCGCGGCGTGGCCGTGGACAAGAGCCTGTGCGAGCACTTCCCCCACACCCGCCAGGAGCTCTACGCCATCGTGCGCGTCAACGGCATCGAATCCTTCGACGAGCTTCTGGCCAGCCACGGACGCGGCCAGCAGGGTTGCGACATCTGCAAACCCGCGGTGGGCTCCATCCTGGCCTCTTGCTGGAACCGCCCGATCCAGGACCCCCACCTGGTGCCGCTGCAGGACACCAACGACACCTTCATGGCGAACATGCAGAAGAATGGCACCTATTCGGTGGTGCCGCGCATCCCCGCGGGCGAGATCACGCCCGACGGCCTGATCGCGATCGGCGCGGTTGCCAAGAAGTACCAGCTGTACACCAAGATCACGGGCGGCCAGCGCATCGACCTGTTCGGCGCGCAGCTGCATGAACTGCCGGACATCTGGGCGGAACTGATCGCCGCCGGCTTCGAGACCGGCCATGCCTACGGCAAGTCCACCCGCACCGTGAAGTCCTGCGTCGGCAGCACCTGGTGCCGCTACGGCGTGCAGGACAGCGTCAAGATGGCGCTGGACATCGAGCACCGCTACAAGGGCCTGCGCTCGCCGCACAAGCTGAAGTTCGCCGTCTCCGGCTGCACCCGCGAATGCGCCGAGGCGCAAAGCAAGGACATCGGCGTCATCGCCACCGAAAACGGCTGGAACCTCTACGTCTGCGGCAACGGCGGCATGCGCCCGCGCCATGCGGAGCTGTTCGCTACCGACCTGGACGACGCCGCCCTCATCCGCACCATAGACCGCCTCTTGATGTTCTACATCCGCACCGCCGACAAGCTGCAGCGCACCTCGGTCTGGCGCGAATCGCTGGAAGGCGGCCTGGACTATCTGAAGCAGGTGGTGCTGGAGGACAGCCTGGGCCTGTGCGCGGAGCTGGAGGCGCAGATGCAGCTGGTGGTCGACCGCTACGAATGCGAATGGGCCAACGCGCTGAACGACCCGGAAAAGCTCAAGCGCTTCCGCACCTTCGTCAACGATCGCGGCGCCGACCCCGACATCCAGTTCGTGCAGGAACGCGGCCAGCCCCGGCCCGCTCCCGCGCGCGTCATCGCCATCGCCGAGGAGATTGCCTGATGGACGCCCTGATCCGCGAACCCCAAGACTGGCGGCCGGTATGCCGGCGCCAGGATCTGGTGCCCAATTCCGGCGTGGTGGCGCTGGTGGATGGCGCGCAGATCGCCCTCTTCTACGTGCCGCAAGCCGCCGGCAACGGCGTCTACGCCATGGAGAACCGCGACCCCAAGTCCGGCGCCAACGTCATCGGCCGCGGCCTCGTCGGCCACGTGGGCGGTGAACTTGTCGTGGCCTCGCCGCTCTACAAGCAGCACTTCCGGCTTGCCGACGGCGCGTGCGTGCAGTACCCGGAACAGCGGCTGCGGACCTGGCGGGCGCGCTTGAACGGCGACGCGGTGGAGATCGCCTGAGACGCGCCGCCGCCGGCTCAGCCCAGCCCGATGCGCCGGGCGCCCGCCCGGAACAGCGCCTCGGCATCCCCGGCCAGGCGGAAAGCCGCCAGGAAGTCGTCCACGCGGTACGAGGGATGCGTCTTGCGGATCGCGGCCAGCAGGCCGGAGGTTTCATCGTCCTTGCCGGCTATCGCCAGGCAGCAGGCCGCGATCGCCAGGATGTGCACGTGGGCGTTGGGGCGGGCCGCCGCCTTCAGCGCCCAGCCGGCGGCTTCCTCGAACCGGCCCAGGCGCACCAGCGCCAGCGCGCGCACGGCCAGCATGCCGAACAGCAGCGGGTCATAGGGACTGAGGTCGCGCGAGTGGTCGGACGAGCCTATCGCCGCCTCGGCGTCGCCCGACTGGCAATTGACGAAGCCCAGGGTGTAATGCGCCAGGGCGAAATTGGGGCTCAGGTCCACGGCGCGCGCCAGTTCGGCCAAGGACTGGTCCTGGTTGCCGCGCAGCCATAGCGCCCGGCCCATGGCCCAGTGCGCGGCCGGGTCGCGGTCGTCGGCGATCAGGCCCTGGCCAGCGGCCTCGAACGCCAGATCGATGGCCGGCGCCTGCTCGCCCCAACGCTGGAACGCGTCCTGCCAATGGGTGAACGACAGGCCCGCATAGGCCCGCGAAAACGTTGGATCGAGCCGCAAGGCCGTCTCGAAGAAGTGCCGCGCCTGCTCGTTGTCGGCCCGGTTGAAACGGTACATATGCCACAGGCCGCGGTGATGGGCCTGCCAGGCGTCCAGGGAGTTCGGCGGCCTCAGGATGGCGCGGTTGCGCTCGGCGGCCTCGATTTCGAGGTCGATGGCGGCCACGATCCGGTTGCCGATTTCGTCCAGGGCCAGAAAGGCGTCGTCCAGTTCCCGGTCGTAGACGTCCGCCCAGACGATGCGCGCGGTCCTGGACTCCACGAGTTCCACGCTCACGGCGATGCGCTTGTCCCGGCGCTGCAGCGACCCGCTCACGACATAGTCCACGTTGAGCGTGCGGCCGGCCTCGTCCGGGCCCACGTTGCGCTGGTCCAGGGCGAAAACCGTGCCTTGGGCGATGACGAACAGGCTGCGCAGCTTGGCCAGCCGCGTGATGATGTCGTAGGCCAGGCCATCGGCCAGCCCGCCCCGCACGCCGGCCTGCGCCGAGCGGTCCGCGAACGGCATCACGGCGATCGAGGCGCGGCCCGCACGGTCCCGGGCGTCCATGGATGGCCCATCGGACGTCTCTGCTGGCGCGGCCTCGAGCCGCGGCGCCTGGCCGGCGCGCCCCCTCAACTCCCGCCACGCGTCGCGCAAGGGCCGCCAGTCCAGCCCGTCCGCCTCGAAGGCGCGCACCGCCGCGGCCAGATGCTCCTCGCCTTCGCGCCACTGGCCGCGCTGCGCCAGCAAGCCCAGCAGCATCTCGTGCGCGCGCCGGTCGAACGGGACGAGCTGCAGCCACTTGTCCAGGCAGGCGAAGGTCTCGCCCGACGCCGCCGGAAGACTGGCCGCCAGATGCTCCAGGACCGCGGCATGGCAGGCCCTCAAGCGCCGGCGTTGCGCGGTCAGCCAGTTGTTGAAAATGGGGTTGCGGTCGATCTCCAGGCCCTCGAGGAAATCACCCGCAAACAGCGCGGCCAGCGCTTGCAGCCGCCCGCAGTCCCGCTGGCCGATGCCCTGCTGCATCGCGCCGCCGATTTCGATGGCGTCGACATGGCAGTCGGCCAGGTCCAGCCTGACCGTGTCCTGCGCTGTCTCCACCCTGCGCCGGCCGGGCTCGTCCAGCAGCGCGCGGGCCTTGCTGAGGCACCAGCGCAACTCGCCGCGCGGATCGTTCGGAATGTCCCACAGCAGCTCGCACAGATGCGCGCGCTGCACGGGATGCGGCGCAAGCGCCAGATAGGCGATCAGTGCGCGCAGCTTGCGCGACGGCGGCAGCGACAGGGTGGCGCCCGTCCGGCTGATCGCCATGGGTCCGAGCAGGCGCAGCCGGACCTCGCCGGGGACGGAACCGGCCGGCGGCTTGGGGCCGGCCGAACCCTCGGCCGATTCCACGCCGGCTACCACGCCCGCCTCCATGGCCGGCTCTTAACTTGGATTCCGGGAAGCACGGTGCGCGCAAGCCTGCGCGACACCGGTTGCGATTCCCCGGCAGGCCGGTATCGCGCGCTGCCGCATACACAGAGCTTTAACGGAGACAGACCATGTCCATTTCCTCCCTCGCCACCAGCCCCGTGCGCGATTCCGCGCAGCCCGACCTGGCCGCCTTGAAGACACGCCAGCAGGGCACCTGGGCTTCCGGGGACTATGCCATTGTCGGCACCACGCTGCAGATCGTAGGAGAACAGCTGTGCGAATCGCTGGATGTCCGCGCCGGACAGAAGGTGCTTGATGTGGCCGCCGGCAACGGCAATGCCTCGCTGGCCGCCGCCCGCCGCTGGTGCGACGTGGTCTCGACCGACTATGTGCCGGCGCTGCTCGGACGCGGCCGCGAACGCGCCGCCGCCGAACACTTGAAGATCGAGTTCCAGGAGGCCGATGCCGAAGCCCTGCCGTTCCCGGATGGCGGATTCGACGCGGTCGTCTCGACCTTCGGCGTGATGTTCACCCCTGACCAGGACCAGGCGGCCGCCGAACTGATCCGCGTCTGCCGCGCCGGCGGCAAGATCGGCCTGGCCAACTGGACGCCTGACGGTTTCATCGGCCAGGTCTTCAAGACCATAGGCAAGCATCTGCCGCCGCCCGCCGGCGTCAAGTCCCCTGCCCTGTGGGGCACCCGGGCGCGCATCGACGAAATGTTCGGTCCGCACGCCTCGTCGATCCAGGCCGAGCCCCGTCACTTCGTGTTCCGCTACCGCTCTCCGGAACACTGGCTGCAGGTCTTCAAGACCTACTACGGCCCCTTGCTCAAGGCGTTCGGCGCGTTGGATACGGCGGCGCAAGCCGCGCTGACCAGCGATCTCATGGTGCAGATAGACCGGTATAACCGCTCTGGCGATGGCACGATGGTGGTACCCAGCGAATACCTGGAGATCGTGGTGACGCGCCGGTGACCGGACCTTGATGCCTGGCTTGGGCCGGTCCGGGCCATTCAGGCGGACAGCGGACGGGAAGCGATCCATGGCGCAACGCCTTCACGGCCGCCCGCGGAATGGCCCAGGCGGCCGATGTAGAGCAACCCTACGACGAGGTAGGCAATGGCGTGCCGGCCATTGCCGGACGGGGTGCGAGCCCTTATGCGGAATCATACGCCCGCCATGGCTCGCGCGCCGCTATAGCGCCGAGGCCAGGGCATATTCCATGTAGAGCTGCCGCAGCTCGCGGCACACGGGTCCGGGCCGGCCCGTGCCGATGGGCTGGCCGTCCAGTTCGATGACCGGCAGCACGAAGTGCAATGCCGACGTCAACACCAGCTCCGTCGCCCGCCGGCATTCGTCCAGTGTGAACTTGCGCTCTTCCACCGCCACCCCGCGCTTGGCGGCCAGCGCCAGCACCGCGGCGCGCGTGCAGCCCGGCAGTATCTCGCGCGACAAAGGCCGCACCACGATCCGTCCTTCCGCATCGACCAGCAGCGCGCTCGACGAGGAGCCCTCCGTCACCACGCCATCGGCATCGACCATCAGCGCCTCGAACGCGCCCGAGGCCTGCGCCGCCTGCTTGGCCAGCACCTGGGCGATCAAGGACACGCTCTTGATGTCGCGCCGCTGCCAGCGCATGTCGGGCACGCTTGCCACCCGCACGCCAGATTCCGCCAGCGGATTCACGCGCAAGGACTTCTCGCTGACGTACATCATCACGGTGGGCTCGACGTCGGCGGGAAAGGCGAAGTCGCGCTTGCTGTCCGTGCCGCGCGTCACCTGCACATAGACAGACCCTTCGCGCAAGCCGTTGCGCAGCACCAGTTCGCGGCAACGCGCCAGCAGCGTGTCGCGCGGCAGCGGATTGCGGATGCCGACTTCGGCCAGGCTGCGCGCCAGGCGGGCGGCGTGCCGCTCGAACTCCAGCAGCATGCCGTCGATCACCGCGATCACCTCATAGACGCCGTCGCCGAAAAGAAAGCCCCGGTCCAGCGCCGGGATGACGGCCTGCTCGGCCGGAACAAGACTGCCGTTGATATGGAAAATGGAGGACATGGAAGTTCGTGTGGGTAAGGGAAATCAGTGGCTGATGATGCGGGACAGGAAAGCGCGCGAGCGCGCCGACGCGGCGTTGCCGAAGAACGCCTCGGCGCTGGCGTCGTCGACGATCTCTCCGGACTCCATGAACACGACGCGGTCGGCCACGCGCCGCGCGAAGCCCATTTCATGCGTGACGACCATCATGGTCATGCCATCGCGCGCCAGCCCCGTCATCACGTCCAGCACTTCGCCGATCATTTCCGGATCCAGCGCCGAGGTCGGCTCGTCGAACAACATCACCACCGGGTCCATGGCCAACGCCCGCGCAATCGCGACCCGCTGCTGCTGGCCGCCCGAAAGCTGTCCCGGGTGCTTGGCGCCATGCGCCGCCACGCCGACGCGCTCCAGCAGCGCGGCCGCCTTCTCCAGCGCCTGCGCGCGGCTGCGGCCCAGCACGCTGACCTGCCCCAGGCAGACGTTCTCCAGCACCGTCAGATGCGGGAACAGCTCGAAATGCTGGAACACCATGCCGACGCGGGCGCGCAGCTTGGGCAGATCCGTGCCGGGCGCGCCGACGTCGGTGCCGTCCACCACGATGCGGCCCGAATCGAAGGGTTCCAGCCGGTTCACGCATTTGATCAGCGTGGACTTGCCCGATCCGGACGGCCCGCAGACCACCACCACCTCGCCGCGCTGCACCCGCAGCGAGCATTGCTTGAGCACCGGCAGATCGCCGTAGCGCTTGCCGACCTGTTCGATCTCGATCATGTATGTAGACTCCTCATGGAAACAGCTTCAGGCCCCGATCCGGGCGCGCAACGCCCGCACGCCGCGCGAAGCGGTGAACGAGATCACGAAAAACACCAGCGCCACCAGCATGTACATCTCGACCAGGCGGTTGTCGCGCTGCGCGATCTTGGTCGCGGCCCCAAGGAAGTCCGTGAGGGACAGGACGTAGACCAGCGCCGTTTCCTGGAAGATGACGATCACCTGGGTCAACAGCACCGGCAGCATGTTGCGAAACGCCTGCGGCAGGATCACCTTGCGCAGCACCTGCGCGTGCGTGAGGCCCAGGGCGCTGCCGGCGGCATACTGGCCTGGCCCCACGCTCCCCACCCCGGCCCGGATGATCTCGGAAAAGTACGCGGCCTCGAACAGGATGAAAGTGATGAACGCCGACCCCATCGCGCCCAGCACGATGGGCCGCTCAGCCCCCGTGACCGCCTGCAGCGCATACGGCAGGATGAAGTAGATCAGGAAGATCACCAGCACCAGCGGCAGCGAGCGGAACAGGTTCACGTACACCGTGGCGGGCCAGGCCAGCAGGCGGCCGCCATACAGCCGCGCAATCGCCAGCAAGGTGCCCAGCAGCACGCCGCCCACGGTCGACGTGAAGGTCAGCAGCAGGGTAAAGCGCAGGCCCGACAGGATCAGGTACGGCAACGCGTCGATGATGGCTTGCAGGTCGAAATCCGTCATGCCCTGCCCCCCTTCGCCACGCGCCCGCCGGCTGCGCGCCCCGGAATCCGCAGCTTGTACTCAAGCGCCCGCATCACCACGATCACAATCAGGTTGAGCGCCAGATAGGCCATGGTCGCGGTCAGGAACGCCTCGAACACCTGGAACGAAAACTCCTGCATCGCATGGGCCTGGGCGGTCAGTTCCGCCAGCCCGATGGTCAGCGCCACCGAGGTGTTCTTGATGGTGTTCAGGCAGTCCGACGTCATGGTGGGCAGGACCGTGCGCAGCGCATTCGGCAACAGCACGTGCCAGTACAGCTGGGGCAAGGTCAGGCCCAGCGCCAGGCCCGCGTTGCGTTGCCCCTTGGGCAGGGCCTCGATCCCTGCGCGCAGCTGTTCGCCGATGCGCGCCGACATGTACATGCCGATGGCCAGCGCCGCCGTGTAAAAGGACGCGTCGCGCAACTGCTTGATCCAGTCGCCGGCCGCCGTCGGCAGCAGCTCCGGCAAGACGAAGTACCACAGGAACATCTGCACGATCAGCGGGATGTTCCGGAACACTTCCACGTAGACTGCCGCCGCCGCGCGCGCCCCGCGATACGGCAGCGTGCGCGCCACCCCGACCGCCAGGCCCAGCGCCAGCGCGATCAGCCATGCCAGCGCCGCCGTCTTGACCGTCACGCTCAACCCGTCCAGCAGGGTTTGCAGATAGGTGTGCCCGCCATCGGGCGACGGGGCCAGCAGCACGCCCCAATTCCATTGATATGCCATGCTTTTCTCGATGATCAGGCCGCGCGCGGTCCCAGCCCCCGGGGCGGGGCCGCGCATCGGCGTATTGCGGCAGGTTCCGGGCCTAGCGGTAGGCGGCCGGATCGCCCGAATCGGTGGGGGTGGCGACCACGCGCTTGAGCGCCTCGCTCATGGCCACGTTCAGGTTGATGCCCTTGGGCGGCAGCGGGCTGCGGTACCAGCGGTCGTACAAGGCCTGGAACTCGCCGCTGGCATAGAGCGCCTTGATGGTGTCGTCCACCAGCGCCTTGAATTGCGGATCGTCGCGGCGCAGCATGATGGCGTAGGGCTCGATCGACAGCGACTCGTCGGACACCTCGTAGCGGTCCGGCTGTTTGGCGTTGGCGATCAGGCCGTACAGCAGGATGTCGTCCATCACGAAGGCGGCGGCGCGGCCGGTTTCCACCATCAGAAAGCCTTCCGCGTGCTCCTTCACGGGCACGACGCGCATGCCCAAGCCCCGCGTTTCGTTCAGTTCGTTGATCTGACGGATGTTCGCGGTCCCGGAGGTCGAAGCCACGACCTTGCCCTTCAGGTCGTCGATGGAGCGCAATTTGGACGACTTCTGGCTGAGGAACCGGTTGCCGGTGACGAAGGTCGTGACCGAGAACGCCACCTGCTGCTGGCGGTCCAGCGTGTTGGAGGTCGAGGCGCACTCCAGGTCTATGGTGCCGTTGCCCATCAGCGGAATGCGCGTGGCGGAGGTGACGGGCAGGTACTTCACCTGGATGTCGCTGCGCTTCAGACGGGCCTGCACCGCGCTGACGATGCGATTGCAGATGTCGATGGAGTAGCCGACAGGCTTCTGGTTGCCGTCATAGTAGGAAAACGGAATCGAGGTCTCGCGGTGGCCGATGGTGATCGCGCCGGTGTCGGCGACCTTCTTCAGCGTGCCGTCCAGTTGCTGGGCCGCGGCCGGGCCCGCCATCGCAATCGCCAATGCCGCGATCAATGTCTTGATGGAAAGTGCCATGCTTTTCTCCTTGGGATTCATGTACTTGTGGGGTGCTGCACAGGACTCGCCGCCGAGCGCGCCCGTCTCCCGGCCGTGGCGGGAGTGGCGGGCGCGGCCAGTCAACGTTGGGTATAGAGGTTGAACACGCGCTCCACCGGCTCCTGGGCCGGTCCCTGGCGGCGCGCATACATGCAGATCTGCATCGGGACGGCGCAGCGCCGGTCCTTGATCGCGGCGATCTGCCCGGCGTCCACCGACACCCGGGCGCTGGACTCGGGCAGCCACGCCAGACCGACCCCGGCGCTGACCAGCGTGCGGGCGCCATCGACGAAATCGGTTTCGCAGACGCGCTGCAGGACGGGACGCTGCAGCAGGTCGCCGCAAGACAGGTCGACCAGGCGCCGGAAATAAGCGCCCTGGGCATGCGACACATAGGGATAGCGCGCCTGGGAATCGGCGGCGTACAGCGCCGTCTCGTCCACCGGCATGGCGGCGGGGCGGAACAGGCGTAGGAAGTCGGGCTCCATGCCGGTCCGCATATAGGCTTGCGGGTCCAGCTGTATGTCTTCGGCGGCGTGGCGAAAACACACCAGCAGGTCCACCACGCCAGCCGCCAGCCACTCGACGGAATCATGCACATTGCCTACATGCAGACGCAGCGACTCGACCCCGCTCGCTTCCTTCCAGCGGACGCACCAGCCCGGGAAGTGCGAGGTCGCCAGGCAATGCGGCATGGCGACCCTGAGGACTGCGCCGTCATGGCCGGTGACTCCGGCCTCGCCGCGCGCATCCACCACCTTGCGCACGATCTCGGCGGCGTTGGAACGGAACTGCTCGCCCGCCGCCGTCAGCCGCAAGGGAAAGCAGCCGCGGTCGATCAGCGCGGCGCCAGCCCAGGTCTCCAGGGACTGGATGCGCCGGCTGAACGCCGACTGCGACACATGCCGCAGTTCGGCCGCCGTGGTGAACTGCCCGCATTCCGCCAGGGTCAGGAAATCCTGGAACCAACGTAGATCCATTGCAACCGCCGCGCCGTCAGAGTGAATGCGAGGCAGTATAGGGACCGCGCCCGCAGGCCTCATGCATAGTTTGCATAACGCCCCGGCAGTCAGGGTTACTCCCGACCTTTCCGCCTAGGGCAGGTTTTCCCGGAAGATCACCTGGCTGCGCGCCAGCTCCACGCCGTTCATCGGGCTGCGCTTGTCGCGCAGGTTGCAGAAGATGCGCACGCAGCTCATCAGCGCCTCCATCGGGCTTTGCGTGATGACCGCGTCCATGGTGCCGTCGATCAGCAACGCGCGGGTGTCGGGCGTGAGGCCGTGGCCGATGAAGACCACCCGATGCTGCTGCCCGGCCTCCTTCAACGCGCGCGCCACGCCATCGGAGGCGCCGCCGATGTTGTAGATGCCGGCCAGCTGCGGATACTGCTCCAGCAACTGGCGGGTCTGCTCGTAGTTGCGCTGCGCGTCGTCGTAGCCTTCGCGCAGGTCCACCACCTGCATGGCCTGGAACTGTTCGGCGTACAGCTGCAAAAAGCCGCCTTCGCGCTCTTCGTGGGCGCGATAGTGGCGCGACCCGGCGATCAGCGCCACGTGCGCCGCGCGCGTGCCGATGAAGCGGGCGATCAGATAGCCCGCGGTGCGGCCGGCGGCGCGGTTGTCCAGGCCCACATAGGCCGCGCGGGCGCTGTTGGCCAAGTCAGAGATCAGCGTCACCGTAGGCACGCCCTGCTGCGCCAGCAGGTTGACGGCCTCGCGCACCGCCGGGTGCTCCAGCGCCATGAAGGCGATGCCGTCGGCGCGCTTGCCGTGCTTGGCCAGGGCCTGGGCGAGCGCGTCCGGATTGAAGCTCTCCACGTACTCGACCTGGCACCTGGCGTTGAGCGGCCCGAAGTGCTCCTGCGCATAGCTGACGGTATCGCCCAGCATGCGCAGGTAGCGGTTGCTGCCGCGCGGCAGCAGGAACACCAGCCGCAAGGGTTCGGGCGCCGCGGCCGCGCGGACCTCCTGCTCCGGCAGATAGTCCAGTTCGATGGCCGCCTTGAAGACTTTCTGGGCGGTGCTGGCGCGCACGCCCGGCCTGCGGTTCAGGACCCGGTCGGCCGTGGCGGTGGACACTCCGGCGCGTTCCGCCACATCGGCCAGGCGCGCCAGCCTGCGTTCGGGAGGCATTCGATTCACATCAAAATCCATCATTAATCAGGTTTGACGATATTGGCAACGATTCACTATTGTCCAGTCTGCCGCATGGTACTGGCGCTGTTGTGGCACATCAAAAAACATCATAACCAAGATTATGGAGACAACCATGAAGCTGCTGACACGCCGTAGCGCCCTGCGCCGCCTTTGCGCGGTTCCCGCCGTCGCCCTGACCTCGGGCTTCCCGCTGATCGCCCGCGCCGCCGACTACACGCTCAAGTACGGCAACAACCTGCCGGTCACGCACCCGCTGAACATTCGCGCCCAGGAAGCCGCCGAACGCATCCTCAAGGAAAGCAACGGCCGCGTGGACATCAAGATCTTCCCGAACAACCAGCTGGGCGGGGACACCGACATGCTGGCCCAGGTGCGCTCGGGCGGCATCGACTTCTTCACCCCGTCCGCACTGGTCATCGCGACCCTGGTGCCGGTCGCGGCGATCAATGCCGTGGGCTTCGCCTTCAAGGACTATGGCCAGGTCTGGAGCGCCATGGACGGCGCGCTTGGCGCGCATGTGCGCGCCGCCATCGCGCAGCGCCGCCTCTACGCCTTCGAAAAGATGTGGGACAACGGTTTCCGCCAGACCACCAGCAGCAAGGCGCCGGTCAAGTCCGCCGCCGACATGGAAGGGCTGAAGATCCGCGTGCCGGTCAGCTCGCTGCCGATCTCGATGTTCAAGGGCCTGGGCGCCGCCCCCGCCAGCCTGCAGTTCAGCGAGGTCTATTCCTCGCTGCAGACCAAGGTGGTGGACGCGCAGGAAAACCCGCTGCCCATCATCCAGGTGGCCAAGCTGTACGAAGTGCAGAAATACTGCTCGCTCACCAACCACATCTGGGACGGCTACTGGTTCATCGCCAACGGCCGCATGTGGGAAGGCCTGCCGCAGGACCTGAAGACCGTCGTGGCGCGCGGCATCAACGAGGCCGGCCTGGCCCAGCGCGAAGACATCAAGAAGCTCAACGCCTCGGTGCAGTCGGACCTGGAGGGCAAGGGGTTGCTGTTCAACCAGCCGTCGGCCGACAGCTTCCGCGAGCAATTGCGCGCGGCCGGCTTCTACAAGGAATGGCAGGGCCGCTTCGGCAACGAGGCCTGGACCCTGCTGGAGCAGGCCGTAGGCAAGCTGGCCTGAGGACGCGCCATGTCCTCCCTGTCCGCTCCCCACGCCGCGCCGCAGGCGCTGCCGGCCCACCCTCTGCGCCGCGCCGCCGGCGCGCTCGACGCGCTGCTGGGCAGCGTGGTCGAGCACGTGGCCGCGGCCATCGTGCTGGTCGAGATCGCCGTGCTGTTCGCGGGCGTCGTCGCGCGCTACGCCTTCCACAGCCCGCTGGTCTGGTCCGACGAGCTGGCGTCCATCCTGTTCCTGTGGCTGTCCATGCTGGGCGCGGTGGTCGCCCTGCGGCGGGGCGAACACATGCGGATGACGGCGCTGGTCAACAACGTCAGCCCCGCGCGCCGCGCCCAGCTGGAAACGCTGGCGCTGGCCGCCTCGCTGGCCTTCCTGGCGCTGATCCTGGCGCCCGCCGTGGAATACGCGCATGAAGAGCACTTCATCATCACGCCCGCGCTGGAACTCAGCAACGCCTGGCGCGCCGCCGCGATTCCGGTGGGCATGGGGCTGATGACGGTGGTGGCGCTGCTGCGCCTCCTGCGCACGCAGACCGCGCCGCAGATGCTGGCGGCGCTGGCGGGAGCCGCGGCGGTCGTCGCGCTGTTCTGGGTGGCGCAGCCCCTCTTTGCCACGCTGGGCAAGCTGAACCTGCTGATCTTCTTCGTGGGCATCGTCGCCGCGACCGTGTTCTCGGGCGTGCCCATCGCGTTCTCGTTCGCGCTGGCCACGTTCTCCTACCTGGCCCTGACCACCAACACCCCCATGGTGGTGATGGTGGGACGGCTGGACGAAGGCATGTCGCACCTGATGCTGCTGGCGGTGCCGCTCTTCATCTTCCTGGGCTCGCTGATCGAGATGACCGGCATGGCGCGCGCAATGATCCAGTTCCTGGCCAGCCTGCTGGGCCACGTGCGCGGCGGGCTGTCCTATGTGCTGATCGGCGCCATGTACCTGGTGTCCGGCATTTCGGGCTCCAAGATCGCCGACATGGCGGCCATCGCGCCCGTGCTGTTCCCGGAAATGCAGAAACGCGGCGCCAAGCCCGGCGACCTGGTGGCGCTGCTGTCGGCCACCGGCGCGCAGACCGAGACCATTCCACCGTCCATCGTGCTCATCACCATCGGCTCGGTGACCGGCGTGTCCATCGCCGCGCTCTTCACGGGCGGGCTGCTGCCGGCCGTGGTGCTGGGCCTGGCCCTGTGCTCGGTGGTGTGGTGGCGCTACCGCAAGGAAGACCTGAGCCTGGCGCAGCGCTTCAGCCCCCGCGAGATCGGACGCTTCTTCGTCATCGCCCTGCCCGCCGTGGCCCTGCCCTTCGTGATCCGCGCCGCGGTGGTCGAAGGCGTGGCCACCGCCACCGAGGTCTCGACCATAGGCATCGTGTACTCGGCCCTGGTCGGCCTGCTGATCTACCGGCGCTTCGACTGGGCCAGGTTGAAGCCCATGCTGATCGAGACCGCCTCGCTGTCCGGCGCCATCATGCTGATCGTGGGCTGCGCCACGGCCATGGCCTGGGCGCTGACGCAGTCCGGCTTCTCCGGCGACCTGGCGAAGCTGATGGCCGGCATGCCCGGCGGCAGCTACGGTTTCCTGGCCGTGTCCATCGTGGCCTTCATCATCCTGGGCAGCGTGCTGGAAGGCATCCCCGCCATCGTGCTGTTCGGCCCGCTGCTGTTCCCGATCGCGGCGCAGGCCGGCGTGCACGAGGTGCACTACGCCATGGTGGTGATCTTCGCCATGGGCATAGGCCTGTTCGCGCCGCCCTTCGGCGTGGGCTACTACGGCGCCTGCGCCATCAGCCGGGTCGATCCCAACGAAGGCATAGGCCCTATCTGGGGCTACGTCGCCGCGCTGCTGGTGGGCCTGGTGATCGTCGCCGCCTTCCCCTGGTTCTCCATCGGTTTCCTGTGAGATCCGCGGCCCCAACGGGGCCGCTTCCTCCCGACATCCTCAAACCTCTTCCCGCAAAGAATCCATCATGAGTCGTTTTCTGGGCGAAATCCGCCAACTCGGTTATGTGGTGCACGACATCGAAGCCGCCATGGACTACTGGAGCGCCACGCTGGGCGTGGGCCCCTGGTACTACAACCCGCGCGTGCCCATCGTCAACTACCAGTACGACGGCGAAAGCCACGAGCCGCACAACTCGGTGGCGCTGGCCAACTCGGGCTTCGTGCAGGTCGAACTGATCCAGACCCGCAACGACGTGCCCTCCATGTACCGCGACTTCCTGCAGGCCGGCCGCACCGGGCTGCAGCACGTGGCGTACTGGACCGAAAGCTACGACGCCGACCTGGAGCGCCTGCTGGCGCAGGGCTTCAAGCCCAAGATGAGCGGCGAAGTGGGCGAGAAAGGCCGCTTCATCTACTTCGACACCGAATACCACCCCGGCACCGTGATCGAGCTGTCCGAAGTCGCCGGCCCCAAGGGCCGCCTGTTCGACCTGATCCGCGACAGCGCCCGGGATTGGGACGGCAAGGATCCCGTGCGCCCCTTTCCCGACCTGAACCGGATCTGACCCTTACCCGCCACCGCCGCCATGAATTCCCAATCGTTTACCGCCACCTACCTGATCGAAACCCCGCTGGACCCCGCAAAGGTCGCGGAGGTCATGGCTGGCGAGCAATCCTGCGGCACCTTCACGCGGGTGCAGGGCGAGACCGATGAACTGCGGGCCCGCGCCCGCGCGCGCATCGAGTCCATCGAGCCCCTGGAATCCGCGTCCGCGCCCAGCCTGCCCAACGCCTGGCTGGCGCGACAGCCCGGCGGCATGCCCGGCCGCTACCAGCGCGCCCGCGTGCGCATCGCCTTCCCCGTCGCCAACGTCGGCGCCAACCTGCCGACGCTGGCGGCCACGGTAGGCGGCAACCTTTACGACCTGGGCGAAGTCACCGGGCTGCGCCTGGAAAGCATGGACCTGCCGGCCAACTACCGCGCCCAGTTCGACATGCCGCGCGTGGGCATCGCCGGCACGCGGCAACTGACCGGCGTGGCGCACGGTCCGCTGGTAGGCACCATCATCAAGCCCAACGTCGGCCTGTCGCCCGAGCAGACCGCGCATCTGGCGGCGCAGTTGTGCGCCGCGGGCGTGGACTTCATCAAGGACGACGAGGTCTGCGCCAACCCCGCCCACGCGCCGCTGGCCCAGCGCGTCGCCGCCGTCATGGCGGTGGTGCGCGCGCACCGCGAACGCACCGGGCGGCAGGTCATGGTGGCGTTCAACATCAGCGACGAGACCGACGCCATGCGCCGCCACGCCGACCTGATCGAACGCGAAGGCGGCACCTGCGTCATGGCCAGCCTGAACCATTGCGGCTACTCGGCCATCCAGACCTTGCGCCGCAGCACCCCGCTGGCGCTGCACGGCCACCGCAACGGCCATGGCGCGCTGTCGCGCCACCCCATGCTGGGCGTGGGCTTCCAGGCCTACCAGACGTTGTGGCGGCTGGCCGGCGTGGACCATATGCACGTGCACGGCCTGCAAGGCAAGTTCGCCCAGGAAGACGCCGAAGTCGTGGAGTCCGCGCGCGACTGCCTGGCCTCGCTGACCCCCGGGATCGACGATCCCGTCATGCCCGCGTTTTCGTCCGGCCAATGGGCCGGCACCGTGCCCGCCACCTGGGCCGCCGTGCGCAGCGACGACCTGCTATTCATGTCCGGCGGCGGCATCCTCGCCCACCCGGACGGGCCCGCCGCGGGCGTGCTCAGCATCCGCCAGGCCTGGCAGGCCATGCGCGACGGCGAGCGGCTGGAAGACTACGCGCGCAACGCGCCGGAACTGCGGCGCGCCATCGAATTCTTCGGCGGACGCGCATGAGCGCAGCGGCGCAGCAAGAAACACGGCCGCGGCTGGGCTGGTATGGCGACGACTTCACAGGCGCCACCGACACGCTGGCCGAAACCGCGCGCGCCGGCCTGCGCAGCTTGCTGTTCCTGGGCGTGCCAACGCGGGAGCAGTTGCGGCGCGCCGGACCGCTGGACGCCATCGGCATCGCCGGCGCGGCGCGCGGCATGGCGCCGGCCGACATGCAGGCCGAACTGCATGCCGTGGGCCGCTACATGGCCGGCGCGGGCGTGCGCGTGCTGCACTACAAGTGCTGCTCCACCTTCGACAGCGCACCGCACGTGGGCAGCATCGGCGCCGCCGTGCGCGAGCTGCGCCGCCACATGCCCAATCCGCTGGTGCCCATCGTCGGCGGGCAGCCCAGCATCGGCCGCTATTGCAGCTTCGCCCAGCTGTTCGCGCGCGCGGGCTCCGCGCCCGAGATCCACCGCATCGACCGCCATCCGGTCATGAGCGCGCATCCCGTCACCCCCATGCACGAAGCCGACCTGCGCCTGCACCTGGCGGCGCAAGGTTTGCTGGACATCCGCTCCTTGCCGCACACGGCCTACCCGCGACTGCGGCGGGCGGCGGATGCGCCGCTGCTGGACGACTGGATGAACCAGGTCATCGACAGCACCGACGGACCGCTGCTGCTGGACCTGATCGACGAAGAACACCTGGCCATCATCGGCCGCCTCATCTGGCGCGCGGCGGCCTGCCTGCCCCTGCTGACGGTCGGCCCCAGCAGCGTGCAGCAGGCGCTGGCCCGCGCCATGCCGGCCGGCGACGCAAACGCCACGGCCGCGCCGCTGCAAGCGGCCTCGGGCCCGGTGCTGGTGGTCGCCGGCAGCCTGTCTCCGGTCACGGCCAGGCAGATCGCCGCGTGCCGCCAGTACCAGCGCCAGCCGCTGCAGGCGGAACGGCTCTTGCAAGACCCGGCCTATGCCGCGCAACAAGCCCAGTTGGCCGCCGCCACGCTGGCCCAGGGGCGCAACGTGCTGGCGCACACCGACCGGCCCGCCCAGCCCCTTGCCCCCCATCAGACCGCCGCGACCGCCCGCGCCACCGGCCAACTGGTGGCGGACATCGTGCGCGCCAGCGCGCAGGCCGGCGCGCCCCTGTCGCGCATCGGCATCGCCGGCGGCGACACGTCCAGCCAGGCGACGTTGGCCCTGGGCGTCTGGGGCCTGGCGTTCCGCTGCGTGCTGGCGCCCGGCGTGACGGTCAGCCTGACGCGCAGCGACGACCCCGCGACCGACGGCATCGAGCTGATGCTCAAGGGCGGGCAGATGGGCGGCGATCTGCTGTTCGATGAGTTGGTGGCGGGAACAGCCTGACACGGCGCATTCTTTTGCTATTGGAAAGCCATTGTTTCCCAGGCCTGGATTTATCCGCGTGAGGGAAGCTGACAGAATCTGTGCTCCCAAAAGGAGACATGGAAGACATGGCAAGAACACTGATAAAGAATGCCGGCATCCTGAGCATGGATGCGAAGCTCGGAGAGCTGCAGGGCGACGTCCTGATCGAAGATGACCGCATCGCCGCGATAGGCCCGGACCTGCAGGCGCAGGACGCCGAAATCATCGACGCCAGCGGCATGATCCTGATGCCTGGGCTGATCGATGCGCATCGCCACGTATGGGAGATCATCGACATGGGCCGGCTGGTGAAATCCCGGCCAGCCGAGTACGCCAGCAACTACCAGAAGTGGAAGATGCGGACCATCGTCTGCATGACGCCCGAGGACAATTACCTGGCTGAACTCGTCGGCGGACTGGAAGCGATCAACTCCGGCGTCACCACGATTTTCGACTTCGCCCACGGCCAGCCCACCGAGGACCGCGCCCTCGCCGCCGCCCAGGGCCTCAAGGATTCCGGCATCGCCGGCTGGTTCGGCTTTCAGCTGGGCGTGTCCTCGTCCTACGGTCCCGGCGACACGGTGCCGCTGGCCCAGGCCGACGGCCAACGCATCGCCAAGACCAGCGAGACGCATTGGCGGACCGCCGAGCGCCTGCAACAGGAGCTTTTCTCCGACAGCTCCGCGCCCTTGCAGCTGGCGCTGGCGCCCAGCGGCAACAACGGCAGTTCGCTGGACGACATCCGCGCTGAATGGACACGGGCCCGCGGCATGGGCGTCGGCATGCTGGCCGCCCACATCCACAAACCGGAAGCGCCGCACGCGGCCGGCTTCATGGGACACCGGGACTCCGGCATCGGCGACCTGCACGATGCCGGCCTGCTCGGACCGGACTATCAGGCCACCCACGCCAACCGCCTGACCGACGAAGAACTGGCCATGCTGCGGGACACGGGCGGCATGATTTGCGCCACGGCCATGGGCGAGTTTCCGTACGTCATGTCCGCCGACAAGGGACCTTCCGTGCATGGCCGTTCGCGCCGGGCGGGCGTGGCCACCGGCATGGGTATCGATATCTCCCTGGCCTTGCCCAGCGACTACTTCGAGCATATCCGCGCCACCTACTGGAACCTGTACCTGGATCCCGAAGTCCGCGATGTCATGAAGGCCTGTTCCTCCGACTACATCCTGGATTTCGCCACCGGCCTGGGCGCCAAGTCCGTGCGGCTGGGCGACACCGTCGGCACGATCAGCGTAGGCAAACGCGCGGACCTGCTGTTGCTGAGCACGGACCGCATCGGCTTCGGGATGGCGGGCAGCCTCGCCGACCGCGTAGTCACCTTTGCCTGCACGGCCGACATCGACAGCGTGTGGATCGCCGGCCAGGCGCGCAAGCGCCACGGCAAGATGCTGGGAGTAGACTGGCCCGCGCTGAAAAAGCGCCTGGTTCAAGCGCAGGAGCGCGTGGGCCGGCAGGCAGCCACCATCCGCCTCGTCTGACCGATCCTTTCCATACGAGCGCCTCGCATGGCGGCTGTAGACCTCGGCAGGAATCGCATCCTGCCCCATGTCTCAGCCGCCGCAGTCGTTTCACGCGTACAGGACTCTTCGAACATGAAAAAGATACTGGGCATTGCCACGCTTGCCGCCCTGCAAGCCTGTTTCACGCCGGCCGCCGCGCAAAGCGCGGACTCATGGCCGAACCGCCCGGTGCGGATCATCCATGGCTTCGCGCCCGCCGGTCCCATCGACAATTTCGCCCGTCTGCTCGCCGCGCAGTTCAATGACCGCTTCGGCGAGCCGGCCATCGTCGAAGGCAAGCCCGGCGCCGGCGGCACCATTGCCGCGCGTTTCGTCGCGCGCAGCCCGTCGGACGGATACATCCTTTACCTGATGGCCTCCGGCCACGCGTCCGCGCCCGGTCTCTACAAGTCCCTGGGCTACGATCCCGTCAAGGACTTCACCATGATCTCCATCGTGGCCCAGAGTCCTTACGCCGTGATCGCCAATCCCGCCGCCGGCTACGGCTCGATGCGCGAACTCATCGACGCGGCCCGCCTACAGCCGGAGAAAATCGACTACGGTTCCGGCGGCATAGGCAGCGGCATGCACCTGGCCGCCACGTTGCTGCAGGCGCGCACCGGCGTGCGCCTGAACCACGTGGCCTACAAGGGCGGCGGCGCTCCGGCGTTGGCGGTGATCGGCGGCGAGGTTCCCGTCATCATGACGGCATTGGCCGGCATGAGCACCTACATCGCCGAAGGCAAGGTCAAGCCGCTGGCCGTGACGACCCGGGAACGCTTCGCGCAGTATCCCGATGTTCCCACCCTGGCGGAAACAGTGGCGCCCGGCTTCGACGTCACGGCCTGGTATGCGCTGGCCGGCCCCAAGGACCTGCCGCCCGCCATCGTCGCCAAGCTCAATGACATGGTGCGCGAAACGCTGCAGCGCAAGGACATCATCGAAAGCCTGCGTTTGCAGGCTGCGGAACCTTCGACGTCCAGCCCGGACGAAGCGCAGGCGCTGCTGGCAAGCGAAGTCGCCCGGTGGCAGAAAGTCGTGCGCGAGGAAGACTTGTCGAACATGAACTGAACCGGAATGGCGCGCCGCGGCGCGCCATTTCCTCAGAACTTGTGCCGGATGCCCAGGGCCACGGCGCCCTGGCTGTCCTCGCCGGCGGGCAGAGTAGCGAGCGGCGCGAAGTTCAGCGCCGAGTTTCGCGCATAGGCGGCTGCCGCATACAGGTCGGTGCGCTTGGACAGGCCGCCGTATACCAGCTGCAAGGCGTACTGCCTGGCATTCGGCGGATTGCCCGCCCCTGCCCTGGCCTTCACATCGTCGTAATAGAAGGCGGCCGTGATCCGCAGGACCGGCGAAATGCGGTACCCGAGTCCGATCCACCACATGTCGTCGCGCTGGTTCAGGTTGCCTTGCGCGGTCTTGTCCTGCGCCCAGCGGTAGCCGACGGTCAGGCGCCACGGATCCGGCGCATAGGTCGCGGCCAGCGCCAGCTTGCGCAGCCGATTCGACGCGGTGGCTGCCGTTGCGCCGCCCGCCTCGTCGTAGACCGCCGCCAGACCGAACGGACCGGAAAGGTAGCTCGCCCCGCCGCCCCAGGCCGCGCGTTGATAGGGCGCGCCCGCCGCGTCATCGAGCTGATAGTGCGCCTGCGCCGCCAACGGCCCCGTCCCGACGCGATACTTGACCGAGTTGTCCAACCGCAGGTTGCCCATGAGGAACGGCATGGGCTCGTAGGCGCCCGCGTAGGTCAGGGGCATGAAGGCAGGCAGCAGATCGAACATGCTGACATATTGCCGCCCGAAACTCAGCATGCCGTAGGGCCCGTTCAGGCCCAGGAAGGCTTGCCGGTTGAACGGCCGCCCCGCCTCGCCCATCGCCCCCGTATGCATGTAGAAGCCGCTTTCAAGTGCGAACACGGCCTGCATACCGCCGCCCAGGTCCTCCACCCCCCGCATGCCCCAACGGGAACCCGACAGCCCGCCGGAGTTCATCCGCAGCGAGGATCCGCCGGACGAGGACGATCCTGCCGCCGGCCGGGCATTGCTCCTGTATTCGATGTAGCTGTCGGCCAATCCGTATAGCGTAAGGCTGGACTGAGCCAGTGCCGCCGGTCCGTTGCCGGCACAGGCAGCCAGCGCCGCCCACCTCGCCAGAACCCTGAATTGCTTGCTGCACTTCATGAACTCCCCCTTTTGTACGTCGTTATGTTTGCCGTGGTCGGCAACAGGCCTGCCGCAAAACGCAGCAATTCCCCGCGCCGCGCGAACCGGGGTTCGGGCAGCGCTGGACTACAGGCAGGATTGATGGTTGCCGGCGGATGCCGGCCTCATGCAGAAAACGGGCCCGCGCGTAGGCAAGCCCGCGCCTGCATCACGCGGTGAACGTGATGGTTTGCGCTTGGGCGTGTATGCGCCTCTGCACGGCGGCGAGCTGGGTCTTCATCTTGACCCAATCGACGCCAAGCATCTTCCCGTTGCGCTTGCGCGCCCGGCCGGCGACCCAGACGCTGTCGATGTCCGCCAAGGAAGCAAAATTCGCGACGCGGTCGGCCAGGCTGCCCTGCATGGCAAACCCGATACGGTCCGTGGCCAGCAGCACCAGGTCCGCGCGCTTGCCGACGCTGATGCTGCCCGTCACGTCGCCCGCCCGAACCGCGCGCGCGCCCAGCGAGGTTGCGAACTCCAATGCGTCCTGCGACCTGTACTGCCGCACGATCTCGCGTCCTTCCGGCTCCAGGAAAAGACTGAGGAATGCGCCGCGCACATGTTCGAAAAAGTCCTGCTGCACCACCAGCGCGCCGTCGATCCCGATGCCGGTCGCCACGCCGGCCTGGCGCGCCCGCCCATGGGAAGAGGCCATCATGTGGGGCGACAGCATGTAGGGAAACTCGCCGACCACCGTGGCGCACAGCATGCCGCCCGTGTCTCGCAACAGGCCCAGTTCCTCGGCCGTCAAGCGGTTGCCATGGGCGATGTGATAGTCCGGCCCCAACAATCCGGCGTCGTACAGGTCCTGGATGCCCGACCCGCGATGACCGATGACGCCCGGCGCCTTGGGCGACGCGGGCTTGTGCACGTGCGCCGCAAGCAAGCCGACGCCGCTGTCGCGGACCCGCGCCCATTCCTTCTTCACCTCCGCGACCGGCCGACCGATGGCATCCGAGGGCGCCAGGCCCAATTGCAGCGGCGCCGAGCTGTCGGAGAACACTTCCGAACGCAGTCGTTCCACGGTGCGCCAATTCTGTTCGGTGGTCGTGGTGAGGTCCGCCTGCACCCGCGCCATGGAGATCGTCGACCCGGGGCCGAACGCCAGCGTACGGCCGAGCTGGAACGCGAACCAGCCGTTCACGCCCGAATCGCGGATGCCGCGCGCAGCAGCCAGCGCCGTTTCCTCGGAAGGCTGGCCATGCGCGTAGTCCAGCACCGTCGTCACGCCCGAGTCGATAGCCTGCAGGCCGCCGATCAGCTCAACCAGATAGTTGTCTTCCGCGGTCATGCAGGCCATGGTCCTGCGCTGCCATCCCAGGTAGGCGCGCGAGTACCCTGTGGGGTCCATCTTGACCAGACGTCCGGCGTCGACGCATTGCCAAAGGTGGCGATGTCCGTCGATCATGCCCGGCATCAGGATTTTCCCGCTGGCATCTATCACTTCCGCGTCGCCCGCGGAAAGATTCCTGCCTATCGCGGCAATGCGGCCCTTGTCGATCAACACGTCCCCGCCTGCCATCTCCTTATGCTGAGGGTCCATGGTCAACAGGTCCGCATTGCGGATCAGGATCCGGGATGCGCCCGATGCGGCTGAAACGCCAGAGGACGTATCCCGGGCGGGCTCCCGCGCGAATGCGCTGCCTCCCGCCGAGGCGGCCGCCACCCCTCCCAGGGACAGGCGCAGGAAGGACTTCCTGCTCATCTTGACTGCCTCCAGCGACTCCAGCAACGCGCCTGTTCTTTTCTGTGCCACGCCCCTCTCCCTCGTTATAATCAGCCGCAATATTGACATCGCCAGGTCCCGTGATTAAAGGGTCGCGCCAGAAATAAACGGTTTCGTTGCGGGAAAGAATATGAATCGCCTGGTGGCAATGAGCGTCTTCTGCAAGGTCGTCGAACACGGAAGCTTCACGGTCGCCGCAACGCGCTTGAACATGTCCACCGCCTCGGTGAGCAAGAACGTGTCCGCGCTGGAAGACCACATAGGAACGCCGCTGCTTGCGCGTACCACGCGCCGCATCGTTCTGACCGATGCGGGCAAGACCTACTACGACAAATGCTCCCGCATCCTCGAGGATGTCGAAGAGGCCGAACGCACTGCGGGCCAGGTGCAGACCACGCCGCGCGGCCTTCTGAAGGTGCGCGCGCCGATCTCCTTCGGCAGCGCGAATCTGGGCCGCCTGATCACGGAATTCACCACCAGCTTTCCCGAGGTCACCGTCGAGATGACACTGAACGACAGGTATCTCGATCCCGCGGAAGAAGGCGTTGACGTCGCCTTGTACATCGGCGCTACGCCCAAGCATTTCGCGGCAGGCGCCCAGGCCATCGCCACCCTGCCCAGGATGCTGGTCGCCGCGCCGCACTATCTTGAACGGCAAGGCGCCCCCCGCGAAATCCAGGATCTCGCCGGCCACCAATGCCTGGTCTATACGCGCGGCGCCAGCCCCAGCGAATGGCGCTTTGCGCGCAACGGCGTGGAACAGACCGTGCATGTCAGCGGCTCCCTGCGCTGCAACAACAGCCAGACCCTGCACGACGCGGCGCTGAGCGGCGCCGGCATCGGACTGCTGCCGGCATTTCTCGTTGCCCAGGACCTGGCTAGCGGCCGCCTCACGCCCCTGTTGCCGGATTGGCAGCCCGCCGAACGAAACCTGTATGCCGTGTACCCGCAGCCGCGGCGCTCGTCGCCCAAGGTGCGCGAGTTCGTCAACCTGTTGGCCAGCAATCTGGACCTGGGATCGGCTTGCTCGACCTAGCTTGCGGGTTATGCTGCCGGGGCGCCCGCCTCCTGCGGGTTCCTACTATCAGGAGACTTGCCCACATGAATTGGCCGCTACGCGCTTGCACCATGGCCGCGATCATCCTGTGCGCTTCCACGGCGGTTTCGGCCCCTGCCCCTGCCAATCAGGCCGAATGGACCACGGGCGCGATGCGCAAGCTGCAAAGTCATCTGGAAATGCCCAAAGAGGCATACGAACTGGACGGTCCGCTCAGCCTGCGCCTGCGCCTCACCGTGCTGCGGGACGGCAAGATCGACGCGGTGGACCTGGCCAGTTCCTCCGGCTATGTCGCCATCGACAAGGCCGCGGTCCGCATGGTCCGGCGCGCCAGTCCGCTGCCCGCGTTCACCACCGACATGCAGGCCGACAGGGAAATCCTGATGCTGCCGGTGCGGTTCCAGATGATCGAGGAACCCGCCAACGACGCCGAGCGCCGCTATGCCGACCGGACGCGCGGATTCGGCGTAGCCGTGCCCGCGGCATATCGGATCGTGAAGCATGGAAAGTCCGACGAATTCGACGTGCTGGTCGAGATCGTCCGCGCCAACGACGCGCTGCAAGCCGCAGACGCGGCCGACTACCTTTGCGGCGTCGGCTTCAGCACGCCGCGCAAATCGCTGAAGACGCATCCCGGCGCCGAAGCGCCGCTCTCCGCCGCCGAGCGCATGGCTGCGGCCGAGGCGATCCTGGCCGCGCAGGGCGAATCGCCTGAGCAGCGCAGCGGCTTCGAGCTGCAAGGCGCACGCGGCGTTGACTATGTCGCGCCCGCGGGTGCCCGGCCGGATGGCACCCGCCTGCGGGAATACAACGCGCTGGTGGATACGCCGGCGCTGCGCGTAGCCATGCGCTGCACCGTGACTAGCGAGGACATGCCGGCAGCCCTGCCCGCGTTCCGCAATATACGGGACGGCATCAATCTGGGTGGTCAAGCGCCCGCACCCGCCGCGCGCTAATCCAACATTTCGAAGTACGGCGCCATGCGCTCGCGCGACCTGAGGATGTGGTCGCGCATGGCATCCTGCGCGCCTTCGGCGTCGCGCTCGTTCAGCGCCCGCACGATGCGCGCATGCTCGGTCACGGCTTCTTCCGTGACCCGCGAGTGAAAGCGCAGCCGGAACAGATGGGTATGCGCGTATAGCCGGGCCAGCGCTTCGGCAAGCAGCTCATTGCCGCTCTGTTCCGCGATCCAGGAGTGGAACTGCGCATCCAGCACGGCGAATTTGCCATAGGCCACGCGCGCGTCATCGGCGCTCGGAGCGCTCATCGCCGCGGACAGCGCGGCCAGCTCCTGCAGCGATGCGTCCGTCATGCGTTGCGCCGCCAGCCCCGCCCCGAATGGCTCCAACTGCAGGCGCAGTTCATACATCTGCTCAAAGCGCCTGCGCGTAGGCATGGGCGCCGCGCTGTAGCCCACGTGATGCGTCTTGACGACGAGGCCTTCGGTTTCAAGCCGGATCAGCGCGGCGCGTATCGGCGTTTGCGACACGCCCAGTTCACGCACCAGCGCATCGACCGCGATGCGCATGCCGGGCGCGATCTTCAAGGAGATGAGCTGCGACAGCAGCGTTTCATAGACCTCATCGCCCAAGGACCGCACGCGCTCGCCCAGGCGCTGGCTGGCCGCCGGCGTGGTCAAGGGTGCGGCTGCGGAACCGCGAGAGAGAGTCGTCATGGTTGTTTCACCCCGATTTGCCAACAATGTGTTGACGTCCAATTTGTTACGAGGTTAGCATAAATCAGATCGTATTTCAGATCCGATCGGATTTAACCACTCAACGACACTATGACGACAACGATAAAAATGGGGGAGGCAAGGAAGGTCTGCATCCGCGCGCTGGAACTGGCCGGAAGCCCCGCCGACCACGCCGCGACGCAGACCGACCTGCTGCTTGAAGCCGAATTGCGCGGCCGCGCGTCCCACGGCCTGCTGCGCCTGCCGCGCATCATCGAGCGCATCCGCAACGGCGTGGCCGACCCGAAAACCCGCGGCACGGCCGTCTGGCGCTCCCCTGCTTTCCTGGACATGGATGGGGAACGCGGCCTGGGTCCGGTGATCGCCCTGGCAGCCCTGGAGCAGATCCGCGAACGCGCCCGCGACACCGGAATCGCCATCGCGGCGGTAAGCAACAACAACCATATCGGCATGCTGGCGCTCTACGCGGAACAAGCGGCGCGCCAAGGCCAGATCCTGCTGGCCCTGTCGACCAGCGAGGCCCTGGTCCATCCCTGGGGCGGCCGCCACGCCCTGATCGGCACCAACCCGATCGCCATCGGCGTACCCACCGCAGACGAACCCTTCGTGCTGGACATGGCCACCA
Source organism: Achromobacter xylosoxidans (assembly GCF_002192695.1). Classification (GTDB taxonomy): domain Bacteria; phylum Pseudomonadota; class Gammaproteobacteria; order Burkholderiales; family Burkholderiaceae_B; genus Achromobacter; species Achromobacter xylosoxidans_C. The sequence goes on along the minus strand of NZ_MTLG01000082.1, from coordinate 158,529 downwards.
GCCAGGTCGCCATGGGCAAGATCCACGACTACGCCAACCATGGCCGGCCGCTCGAGCCCGGTTGGGCGCTCGACGGCGCCGGCAACCCCACCACGGACGCCGAAGCTGCCAAGGCGGGCGCACTGGCCCCCTTCGGTGAAGCCAAGGGTTACGCGCTGGGCCTGGCATTCGAGGTACTGGTCGCCAGCCTGACGGCATCCGCGCTGGGCAATGCCGTCAAGGGCACCCTGGATTCCAGCGAAATATGCAACAAGGGCGACGTCTTCATCGCGATCGAGGCGGGGTCCGGGGAGATTGCCAGCCGCATCGCCAGATACCTGGATGACATCCGCGCCTGCCCCGCCCTGCTGCCCGGGCGGCCGGTCGCGGTGCCTGGCGATCGGGCGCGCGCCGAACGCGGCCTGCGGCTGGATGCGGGCATCGAACTGGCCGACGAGGTCTGGTGCCGCATCCTCGACCTGGCGCAATGCGCCGCCTGAATTCCCCAAGACTCTCCTTCAAGGATCCACAATGAATGAATTGTTTGGAATCATGCGCGCGCCGCGCGCCGTGCTGTTCGGAAACGGGCAGCGTCTTGCGCTGGGCCGCGTCGCGGCCGCCCTGGGCCAGCGCGCGCTGATCTGCACCGACGAGCGCTTCGCCGCCACGGCGGAAATGTCCGAACTGCTGGCCACGCTGGAAAGCGCCGGCGTGCGCGTCCAGGTATACGACCGCACCCAACCGGACCTGCCCGTCGAGGGCGTCTACGAATGCGTGGCGGCGCACGGCGCATTCCAGCCAGAGGTGGTCGTCGGACTGGGCGGCGGCAGTTGCCTGGACATGGCCAAGCTCGTCAGCCTGCTGCTGACGCATGGCGGGAAGGCCTCCGATTACTACGGCGAATACAAGGTGCCCGGCCCGGTGATACCCGTGATCGCGCTGCCCACCACATCGGGCACGGGCTCCGAGGTCACGCCCGTCGCCGTGCTGGCCGACAGCGCCCGCGATCTGAAGGTGGGCGTCTCCAGCCCGCACCTGATTCCCCACACCGCCATCTGCGATCCCGAACTGACGCTGACCTGCCCCAAGGGACTTACCGCCATCGCCGGCGCCGACGCCTTGACCCATGCCATCGAAGCGCTGACCGCGGTCCGTCGCAGTCCGGATGCCGACATCGCGCAGACCCGCGTATTCGTCGGCAAGAACGCCTTCAGCGACCAGCAGGCGCTGATTGCCATCCGCGCGCTCGCAGCCTATCTGCCTCGCGCCGTCGACGACGGCAGCGACCTTCATGCCAGGGGCCAGGTCATGGCCGCGGCGCTTGCCGCCGGCCTGGCCTTCGGCGTCGCGGGCACCGCGGCGGCGCACGCCATCCAATACCCGATCGGCGCGCTGACCCACACGGCGCACGGCGCGGGCGTGGCCACCCTGATGCCCTATGTCATGGATTTCAACGCAACCGCCTGCGGCGCCGACTATGCGGCCATCTCGGCGGCGATGGGAGACACGGAGACCGATCCCGCGCGCCTCGCCGCCCGCGCGCCGCGCCATGTGTACGAACTGTTCTCGCGCATCGGCATCCCCGCGACGCTGGCCGGACTGGGCGTGCGCGCCGACCAACTCGAATGGATCGCGGCGCAATCCATGCTCGCCGCGCGCCTGGTCACGAACAATCCGCGCCCGCTGGGCCAGGACGGCATCGCCGCCATCGTGGCCGCCGCCCATGCGGGACGCGGCTCGTTTCGCGCATCTTGATTCCCCCCTTCACCCATATCCGGAGCTGACGCATGACCATCGAGGCCAACAAGCTGTCCACTGACCTTTATATCGACGGCGCCTGGCGCGCCTCCACCTCGGGCCGTCGCATCGACGTGTACGACCCGTCCACCGAACAGGTGATCGCCAGCGTGGCGGACGCGACGCTCGAAGACGCCGCCGCGGCCGTGGATGCGGCCGCGCGGGCCGCCGCCGGCTGGGCTGCCACGCCGGCCCGCCAGCGCGGCGAAATCCTGCGCAAGTGCTATGAACTGATGATGCGGGACGCCGACCATCTTGCGCGCCTGATTTCCCAGGAAAACGGCAAGGCGCTGACGGACGCGCGCGGCGAGGTCGCCTACGCCGCGGAGTTCTTCCGCTGGTTCTCGGAGGAAGCGGTGCGCATCAACGGCGACATCAGCGTGTCGCCCGGCGGCGCCAGCCGCATCATCGTGCAATACCAGCCCATAGGCATCGCGCTGCTGGTCACGCCGTGGAACTTCCCGGCGGCCATGGCCACCCGCAAGATCGCGCCCGCCCTGGCCGCCGGCTGCACCTGCATCCTCAAGCCCGCCACCGAGACGCCCTTGACCGCCTACGCCGTCATGCGCCTGCTGGAGGAAGCCGGCGTGCCCGCGGGCGTGGTCAACGTACTGACGACCTCGTCGGCGGGCAAGTTCGCCAACGCGGTGCTGGACGACCCGCGCGTGCGCAAGCTCTCCTTCACCGGCTCGACGGAAGTGGGCCGCGTGCTGCTGCGCAAGGCGGCCGATTCCATCATCAGCTGCTCGATGGAGCTGGGCGGCAACGCGCCCTTCCTGGTCTTCGACGACGCGGACATCGATGCGGCCGTCGAAGGCGCCATGATCGCCAAGATGCGCAACGGCGGCGAAGCCTGCACGGCGGCCAATCGCTTCTACGTGCAGCGCGGCGCGGTCGAGGCATTCAGCGCCCGCTTCGCCGCGCGCATGGCTGCGCTGAAGACCGGCGACGGCGTCGATCCCGGCACGCAATGCGGCCCCTTGGTCAATGCGGGCGCGGTGGACAAGGTGGCATCGCTGGTGGCCGACGCCGTCGCCAAGGGTGCGCGGATCAAGGCCGGCGGCAAGCGGCTGGACCGTGCTGGCCACTTCTACGAGCCCACCGTGCTGGTGGACGTGCCCGCCGACGCCGACCTGCTCGCTGAAGAAATCTTCGGCCCCGTGGCGCCCATCGTGGCCTTCGATACCGAGGACGAGGCCGTGGCCTTGGCCAACGCCACCGAGTACGGATTGGTCGCATACGTCTATACGCGCGACCTGGCGCGCGGCCTGCGCGTATCCGAACGCATAGAAAGCGGCATGATCGCCCTGAACCGCGGCCTGGTATCGGATCCCGCGGCGCCCTTCGGCGGCGTCAAGCAAAGCGGCCTGGGCCGCGAAGGCGCGCACCACGGCCTGCTGGAGTTCATGGAAGCCAAGTACATATCGACCACTTGGTAAGCCCCGGCGGCCGCGTCCCGGGCGCGGCCGTCCCTTCGATTTCGAAACCTACACGAGGAGACAGCCAGACATGGCTAAGTATGAAATTGCGACCATCGACGGCGATGGCATCGGTCCGGAGGTCTGCCAATCGGCGATCACCGTGCTGAAGGAAGCCTGCGGCGCCGGCCTGCTCTCATTCAGCAGCTACGACGGCGGCGCCGACCACTACGTCAGGTCGGGCCAGGTTCTGCCCGACGACACCTACGCGGCCTGCAAGGCGGCCGACGCCATCCTGCACGGCGCGGCGGGCATGCCGGGCGTGACCTACCCCGACGGCACCGAGGTCGGAAACGACCTGCATCTGCGCCTGCGCTTCCGGCTGGACCTGTACGCCAACGTGCGCCCCATCCGCCTATACCAGGGCGTCGATTCGCCGCTCAAGCATTTCAAGCCGGGACAGATCGACTACGTCATCGTCCGCGAGAACACCGAAGGCCTTTATGCCAGCCGCGGCGGCGGGATCGTGCTGCGCGATGAAGTGGCGACCGACACCATCGTCGTCACCCGCAAGGGCATCGAACGCGTCGCCCGCTTTTCCTTTGAACTGGCCCGCCAGCGCACGGGCGCGCCGCGCGACGGCAAGCGCCGCGTCACGGTATGCGACAAGGCCAACATCCTGCGCACCTACGCCTTCTTCCGCGCGGTCTGCGACGACGTGGCCGCCAGCTACCCCGACGTCGAAATCGACTACGCCTATGCCGACGCCATCACGGTGCACATGCTCAAGCGGCCGGACTTCTATGACGTGATCGTGGCGGAAAACATGTTCGGCGACATCATTTCCGACCTGGGCGCCGCCACGATAGGCGGCATGGGCCTGTCGGCATCCGCGGAACTCGGCGACACCCACGGGCTCTTCCAGGGCGCGCACGGGTCCGCGCCCGACATCGCCGGCCAGAACGCCGCCAGTCCGCTGGCCACCATTCTGTCGGGCGCGCTCATGCTGCGCTGGCTGGGCGACAAGCATGCCGATGCCGCGCTCTCGGAATCCGCGCGGCGCATCGAGGGCGCTGTCGAACAGGTGCTTGCCAAAGGCGATCACGTGCCGCGCGACCTGGGCGGCACGGCAAGCTGCACCGACATGACCCAGGCCGTCTGCCGCGCGTTGTCGCGCTGACGGCAAGGCCAATTCCCCACATAGAAAACAAGATACGAGGAGACACTCCATGCTACGCATCGCCCCCATCCTGTGCGCCGCCCTGGCCGCAACGGCCTTTGCCGCTCCCGCCGCCGCCCAGGACTATCCCAGCCGCGCCATCACGGTCATCGTGCCCTTCGCGCCCGGCGGCACCAGCGACACGCTGGGCCGCCTGGTGGCCACGTCGCTGTCCAAGCAATTGGGCCAGACGGTGGTCGTCGAAAACTCCGGCGGGGCCGGCGGCCTCATCGGCATGCAGAAGCTGCAGAAAAGCGCACCGGACGGCTACACCCTGGCCTTCAACAACATGTCCCTGGCGATCCTGCCTCATCTGCATCCCAAGGCCAACTACGATCCGCAAAAGGAATTGGCGCCCATCGGCATCGTCGCGACCGTGCCGATGGTGCTGTCGGTCAGCAACAAGAGCGGCATCCAGGACCTGCCCGCCATGCTCAAGCGCATCCGCGACGTGAACGCGGTCAAACTCAACCTGGGCTCCAGCGGCCCGGGCAGCACGGCGCATCTGGCCGAGGCCATGTTCCTGCACTTCGCCAACGCGCGCGGCGAGCTCATCCCCTACCGCGGCACGGGTCCGGCGCTGACCGACCTGATGAGCGGCATGATTGACGGGGTGATAGACCAGACCGTGACCATGCTCCCCCTGCATCAGGACAAGCGCGTCAAGGCCATTGCCGTGACCGGAACCGCGCGCCTGGCGCAAAGTCCGGACATCCCCACCTTTGCCGAGGGTGGATTGCCCGAATTCGATCTGGCCATCTGGAATGGCCTGGTGGCGCCGGCTGGCACGCCGCAGCCTGTGGTCGAAAAACTGGCCGCCGCCCTGTCGCAAGCGATAGACACCCCCGAGTTCAAGACGCGTCTGGAACAATTGGCGGCGCAAGCGCCTACCGCTCAGGAACGCGGCCCCATCGCGTTCTCCGATCTGCTCAAGCGCGACTCGCAACGCGTATCGTCGCTGGTCAAGAGCGCGAACCTGCTCGGCGCCAATTGAACGCCGCGGGCGGCCTCAGCGCCCATGCCAGTACCGCCGCCCGCGCTCACGCTCTGCCCATACCTCCAGTCCCCCGGCGCCTGAGGTCGCCATCACCGCGCCGTCGCGGTCGCTGCGCCAAAACGCCGCGCCGGCGCGCGTCCACCGCCGTTCCACCGCGCGCGCCGGATGGCGGAAGCGGTTCAGATGCCCCGCCTGCGCGATCGCATGACCTGCGGCGGACGCGTCCACTAGGCCCTGCCCCGAGGACGACGCCGAACCGTGATGCGGTGCCATCACCACATCGACCTGGGACAACGCCTGGGCCAGCGCATTTTCCTGAGCCACGCCCACATCACCCGTCAGCAGCAGCGCATGCGATTTGCCCTGCACCAGCAGCACGCAGCTATCGGCATTGCGCCCCTCTCCTTTCTTGTCGCCGCTATCCGCGGGATTGAGGAAGGTGAACGCCACGCCGTCCGCCTCCCAGCGCATGCCGCGCCGGCAACGCCCCATGTCGGCGGGCAATGGCGGTGCGGCGCTGCCGGCTTGCGGCCACATCCGAATATCGCGGCGCAGGAATCCAGCCAGATCGAAGGACGCGTAGCTGCGGTCTGCCGGAACTGCCGCCAGCACCGCGCGCAATCCGCCCACGTGGTCGAGGTCGGCATGCGACAGGACCAACACGTCCAACTGCTGGATGCCCCGCGCCAGCAGGAACGGCGCGACGACGCGCTCGCCCGCGTCGCTGCCGCCGTAATGGCGCGGTCCCGCGTCGAACAGCAGGGCCTGGCTGGCCGTCTCCACCAGGATGGCGCTGCCCTGCCCCACATCCATCGCACTCATGCGCCAGTATCCCGGCTCGGGCCGGTCGGGCCGCCAGAACAGCAGCGGCAGCATGCAGAGCCATCCCAGTTGCCTGCCCGGCCATCCGCGCACCTGCAGCGCCCAGACCATGCCCGCCACGGCCAGCAGCAGCCATGGCCACGATGCCGCCGCAACCAGCACGCTGGCCCAGGACGCGTTGCCCACCCAGGACACCGGCGCCATGGTCAGGTCGAACGCCTGCAAGCCCCATCGCCCGGCCAACTCGGCCAGCCCCTGCGCGCCCGGCAAAACCGACAAGGCGGAACACACCAAAGCCAGCGGCGTCACGACGAAGGTCACGACTGGAATCGCCACCGCATTGGCCAACGGCGATCCCAACGACACCTGATGCACCAGGTAGGCCAGCAAGGGCGTCAGGCCCACGGTGACCATCAGCTGCAAGCGCACCGCCTGCGCCAGCCTGGCCGCCCAGCGCCGGCGCCAGCCGGCTTCGCGGTCCACCGGCGCGTCCGCGATGCGCAACAGCACGGCCACCGCGCCGAACGACAACCAGAATCCCGCCGACACCGGCGCCCACGGATCCAGCGCCACCACCGCCGCAGCCGCGCACGCCAGCACCCGACCGCCCGACAGCGGCAAGCGCGACACCGCGGCCGCCAGCACCACCGACAGCATGAAAAACGTGCGGCGCGCCGGCACGCCCCAGCCCGCCAGCAGGCAATACAGCAGCGCGACCAGCGCGGCCGCGGCCCCGCCCGCCACGCGCGCGGGCACATGCTCGGCCAGCCCCGCGCCGCGCCAGCGCCCCCGCCGCCACAGCGCCGCCACCAGCAACCCGGCGATGCCAGCTATCGAGGTCACATGCATGCCGCTGATCGACACCAGATGCGTGATGCCGCTGCGGTTGAACAGCAGCCAGTCCTCGCGCGCCACGCCGGCCTGGTCGCCAATGGCCAAGGCGATCATCACGGGCGCGTAGCGGTGCTCCCCCAAGGCCGCGCGCAGGCCCTCCCTCACGTTGTGGCGCGCCCGTTCGATGGCAATCCCCGGCGTCGCCCAGGGCCGGTCCGCCAGCAGCCTGGGCTGCCCGCGCACCGTAGCCACCGCCCGTATCCCTTGCGCGAACAGGCGCCCTTCCACATCCGGCCCGGCTGGATTCAACAAGCCGTGCGGACGCCGCAACACCAGCGCCATGCGCCAGACCTGGCCGGGCTTGATTTCGGGAAGCTGCGCCTGCGGGCCGGGCGGCGCCTGCCACGAGATCTGGATGCGCGAGGGAATGCCGGGTGGCGGGGGCTCGTCCAGTTCGGCCAGGAAGCGCTGGCTGCGCTCATCGCCTTCGGGCAGGCTGGCCACGCGCAGCACCAGGCGCGACACCGCGTCCTGCTGCGGGTCCGACAGCGCATCATCCAGCCGGTATTGCGCCTGCAGGCCGGCATTGAGCAGGCCCGCGCACAGGCCCAGCGCCAAGACCGCTAGCGTACGCGCCACGCGGCGGCGCCAGCGCAGGCCGCCTACGGACGCAAGCAGGCACGCCCCGGCCAGCAGCCATGAGGCCCCGACTCCTGGAAGCCGGGGCCATAGCTGAACCAACCCCGCACCCGCCACGAACGCCACGCAGAATATCCGGCCTGTGATATGCGCCTCCCGAAATGGGACAGCGTAGGCGCGTACGTCTGAACGCAGACCGTGGGAGGGATCTGTTCAGCCACCTCGGATTGCCGCGAAGCTCCTCATGAATGCAACGGGTGCTGCCAGACCGTGCACGGCCGCACGGTTCCAGGCAGCCGTCCGATCCTTCCACGGCCTTTGGCAACGGCCGAGACTACCCTCGTTCAACTGCCAGCCTGGCTGTTCGCTTTCGTCGTTAGCGACAATATCAATGCCGCTCCGGCCAGCGCCGCCGCCACGAAACCCAGATTCTCCGCGCCCGCCCATTCGACCCCAAGGCCGCCGATCGAACCGGACAGCGCGATGGCCAGGTACAGGATGGCCTGATTGAGCGACACCAGCACCCCGGCCGCTTCGGGCTTGAGCGCGATCAGCCGGTGTTGCTGCGGCGTCGTGATCGCGAAGGCGGCGATGCCGTATATCGAGATCATCGCAAAGGCATAGGGCAGATTCCCGGTCGTCAGCCGCAGCGCCAGCAAGCTGGCGATCAGCCAAAGCAAAGCCACCGCCACGACCCTGGGCCCGCCGATCCGGTCGGCAAGCATGCCTGCGCCCAGATTGCCTAACGTGCCCACCACGCCCAGCGTCGTCATCAGCCCCGCGAGGTAGATGCTGCTGCCTTGCGTGGCCCGCTCGAAGATGATGCCCATGTAGGTGTACGGCATGTATACGGCAGTGAACGCCAGCAGGGTCACGCCCAGGACCGCGACAATTCGAGGTTCAAGCAGAAGACGCAATTGCTCCCGCAATCCCGCCACTGCGGAGATCGTGGTCCGCTTCGGGATAAAGACGAACACGCCGGCCGCGCCCAGCGCCGCCAGAGCGGTTGCCAGCCACATGGTCGAACGCCAGCCGAACATCCCGCCCAGCGCCGTGCCCAGGGGCGCACCGAGCGCGGTCGCCGCCGTGAAACCGCTGACCACCAAGGCGATCGCCCGTCCCCGGTGCGCCGGCGAAACCATGGCGGCGGCCGTGACCGTGGCATTCGGCACGAACCATCCCACGCCAAGCGCCGCCACGATCTGCCCCCCCAGAACCTGGGCATAGGATGGCGCGAGCGCGGTCCAGACACTGCCCGCAAGATAGATCGTCGCCGCAAGAACCAGCACCGTTCTGCGGTCCCACCCCGAGGTGGACGTCGTCAGGACCGGACCGGCGATGGCGCAGGTCAGCGCGAAGATCGTGATTACCTGTCCCGCGACGGCGGGCGTAACGTTCAGGGAAACGCTCAGCAGCGGCAGCAAGCCAGCCAGCACGAACTCCCCGGTTCCGACGACAAACACGCCGAAGGCAAGCAGCGCAACGGGAAACCAGGGGTTCTTGGCCTGATGCCGATCCGCCGGGATTGATGTTTTCAGGATGGTGCTGGTCATGCCAATTCGCCTCTCTCAGGTCATTGCGCGTTCGCAGAATAATATACATACGACCGTATATATTCAAGCGCGAATTACACGGTTCAATGACACCAACCTGGCGCCGGATGACGGGCCAGCGCGCAATTTCATTCAAGACGCGCCCTGATCGAACCGTGCATAGTGTTTCGCGAACCCACCGAGCCACAGCCATGCCTATTCCCTTCCGCTACGCCCACGATCTGCGCATCCGCTTTCCGCAGCTTCGATCCGCTGCCTTTCTGATCGAGAACGTCGATGCCACTGCGGACGCCAATCCTGCAATCTCCGGCCTCGTGGCCATTGCCGACCAGCGCCTGGCGACCACGAGCGAAGCGGAATTTCCCGAGATACAAGCCTGGCGGCGCGCCTTTGCCGCCATGGGCCTCAAGCCGACCCAATACCGCTGCGCCTCGGAAGCGCTGCTGCGGCGCTACCGCAAGGAAGGAGCGCTGCCTGCGCTGCACCCGCTGATCGACCTGTGCAATGCCGTGTCGCTGGCCCACGCCACACCCATTGCCGTCTTCGACGCCGACCGGATCGCCCATTCCCTGGCCGTGCGGTTTGCGCGCGGCGATGAAATCTACGAAACGTTCGCGGGCCAAACCGAGCACCCGGAACCCGGCGAAGTCATATTCGCAGACGATTCCGGCCGCGCCCATGCGCGCCGCTGGACCAATCGCCAGAGCGGCTGGTCCGCGATCCGCCCAGCCACGTCGCGTGCGCTGATCGTCGCGGAAGCCCTACACGAAACCGCAGAACAGGATATTTCCTGTATTGTTTCGGTGCTCGGCGAGGCGCTGAGAACGACATGGCCCAACTGCACGCTACGTAAAGTGGATCCGCAATGACGCTCGAATCATTCTTCCTCTTCATCAGCTGTCGTGACCTGCTCACCCAGGGGCGGGCCCATGGCTGAGCAGAACACGATTCCAGCCGCCTCGCCCTCGTTCCCGGCGGACGAGCTGACCAACGCATTCGTGGCGTTCCTGTTTTCCGCCTCCGCGCCGGTGGCCATCATCCTGAGCGCGGGCGTGAAGGGAGGGCTCAGCCAGGCCACCCTAGCCTCGTGGATCTTTGCCGCATTCGTGCTCAATGGCATCCTCACCATCGTGATGTCCGCCATCTACCGGCAGCCGCTCGCCTTTCTGTGGACCATACCCGGCGCGGTGCTGGTCGCCAGCGCCCTGCAACACCTGCCCTTTGCCGAAGTCATCGGCGCCTATCTGCTGACCGCCGCGTTAATGCTGGTGCTGGGACTGACGGGATGGGTCGGCGCCATCATGGACCGCATCCCCATGCCCATCGTCATGGGCATGGTGGCCGGCGTCTTTCTCAGCTTCGCGCTGGACTGGATCAAGTCGTTCGCCTCCGATCCCTGGCTCGCGGGCGTCATGACAGCCACCTTCTTCCTGGTGTCGTTCTTCCCCGCGGTGCAAAAACGCTTCTCGCCCATCATCGGCGCGCTGCTCGCCGGAGTAGGCACACTGGTGTTCATGGGCAGGACGCCAGCCCTGGAACACGTCACGCTTGCGACCTCGGTAGCCAGCCCGCAGTTCTACGCGCCGGTGTTCTCCTGGGCCGCCGCGTTCGAGCTGGTGCTGCCGCTTGCCGTTACCGTGATCGCGGTGCAGAACGCGCAAGGGATAGCCGTGTTGCGCAATTCGCTGCACCGGCCGCCGGTCAATGCCATCACCAACGCCTGCGGCGTGTTCTCGGCGCTGACCGCGTGCCTGGGCTGCGTCTCCACCTGCCTGGCCGGCCCGTCGAACGCCATCATCGCTTCCGGCGCCAACGCCTCGCGCCACTGGATCGCCGCGATCTTCCTGGGCGTGATGGTGATCGTGTTCGGACTGTTCTCGCCCCTGGTCACGCAGGCGCTGCTGGCCACGCCCGCGGCCTTCGTCGCCACGCTGGCGGGTCTGGCGCTCTTGCGCATCCTGCAAGGCGCCTTCCATACCGCGTTCCGCCAGCACTTCACGCTGGGCGCCCTGGTCGCCTTCCTGGTGACGCTGGGCGGCCTGCCGCTGCTGGGCATCGGCGCGCCGTTCTGGGGCGTGGTGTTCGGCGTGGCGACCAGCTTCATCCTGGAGCGCGGGGACTTTTCGAAACGCCCCCAGACTTGACGCCGCATTCCTCCCGCTGGCCGCTCATAAGCACATCACTCAGTTAGAAATTGCGAATCGGTCGTTTGGCCAGGCGGCCATCTCCCGTACTGTGACCTGTCCGCGCCGGCCTTGCCGACCCCGCAAGGCGCCGCGTCCGTTTCACTCTCGGAGACCCGCATGAACGACCGGCTGCACCGTACCCAGGCTTCCCGCTCCGCCGCGATCAAGGCGAAGCTGGACTATCCAGTGATCGACACCGACGTACACGTCAACGACTACGCGCCCGTGCTGGAGGACTACATCCAGCACTATGGCGGCTCCAAGCTGGTGGACGTGCTGCGCAAGACGCAAGGCTCGCGCTTCGCCACCAAGTCCCAGGGCAAGGACTGGTATCAGCAGACCCCGGAGGAACGGCAGCGCAACCGCACGCTGCGCTCGCCCTGGTGGGCGCGCGTCACGCGCAATACCCTGGATCTGGCCACGGTCACGCTGCCGGAGCTGTTGTACGAGCGCCTGGAGGAACAGGGTTCGGACTACTCCATCCTGTTTCCCAACGACGTGCTGGCGCCGCTGGGCGCGGGCGACGAGTACCGCCAGCCGCTGCACCGCGCCATCAACCACTTCCATGCGGACCAGTACCGCAAATACAGCGACCGCCTGACGCCCGTGGCCGGTATTCCGCTGAACACGCCGCAGGAAGCCATCGAGGAACTCGAATTCGCGGTCAAGACGCTGGGATTGAAGGTGGCCAACATTCCGGGCGGCGTGCGCCGGCCGATCAAGGCCATCGCCGAAAAGTACCCGCCCGCTGAATTCCCGGAAATCGCGCGGCATGCGTCCTACGTGGATTTCTTCGGCCTGGACAGCGAGCATGACTACGATCCGTTCTGGGCCAAGGCGGTGGAACTGGGCGTGCCGCTGGCCACCCATTACGGCAGCCAGGGCTGGACCGGGCGCCACTCCATCAGCAATTACATGTTCAACCACATCGGCCACTTCGCCGATGGTTCCCAGGCCTTTGCCAAGGCGTTGTTCTTCGGCGGCGTGACGCGACGCTTTCCGAACCTGCGCGTGGCCTTGCTGGAAGGCGGCGCGGACTGGGGCGCGCACGTGTACGCGCACCTGGTGGACCGCTGGGAAAAGCGCAACCGCAACGCCGTGCAGCAGTACAACCCGGCCAACGCGGACGTGGAGCTGCTGGCCGACCTGTTCGAACGCTACGGCGCCGAGCTGCTCAATGGGCGCGAGCTCAACAAGGACACCTTGCTGCGCGACAGCCTGGGCCTGTCGGCGCTGCACCACAGCCGCGAGCCCCAGGGCGATGAACTCGACGACTTTGCCGCGGCTGGCATCGGCAGCGTGGAGGACATCCGCAAGCGCTGGGTCGACAGCTTCTACTTCGGTTCGGAAGCCGACGACCGCACCATAGGCGCCGCGTTCAACGACCGCGCCAATCCGCTGAACACCAAGCTCAACGCGATCTGGTCCTCGGACGTCGGCCACTGGGACGTGCCCGACCTGACCGAGCCCCTGGCCGAAAGCTGGGACCTGGTGGAAGACGGCGTGATCTCCGCGGCGGATTTCAAGGCGCTGGTGTTCGACAACCCCTACCGCTTCTACACCCAGGCGCATCCCGAGTTCTTCAAGGGCACGCGCATCGAGCAGAAGCTGCAGGCGCGCGCCGAGAAGCGCGCGGCCTGACCTGATCGCGTACCTGCAGTCCCGCCCGCCGGCACATGCCGGCGGGCGCCTAGTCCTGTCCGCGGCCGGCGCTTGCCTGCCCGGCCCTGTCTTTCATCATCGATACACGGAACGACCATGCGCACCCTGCTCTCTCCCCGCAGCCTGATTTCACGCCTGATGCTGGGCGCTGCCTTGTGCGCCGTCAGCCTTGCCTCCTTGGCCGCGCCTAACGTGGTCCGCATCGGCGTGGCGACCGCCGGCGGCGGCGACCCCATCACCTGGGGCGGCTCGCCGGGCGGCGTGGCGCGCGCCAACAACTGGCTGGAAGAGGCCTTCAAGGGCACCGGTACCGAAGTGCAATGGCTGTTCTTCAAGGGCGCGGGCCCCGCGGTCAACGAAGCGCTGTCGAACAAGCAGATCGATTTCGCCTACCAGGGCGACCTGCCGTCGGTGGTGGGCCGCTCCAACGGGCTGAAGACCCGCATCCTGCTGGGCAGCGGCGTGCGCAACAATCTCTATGTCTCCACGCCCAAGGACTCCGCCCTGCAATCGCTGGACGACCTGAAGGACCGCAAGGTGTCGATCTTCCGCGGCACCAACGGCCATCTGGTCGCCATCAACGTGCTGGCCTCGCGCCAGCTGACCGAACGCGACATCAAGGGAGTGAACCTCGACACCGGCAGCGCGCAGGCGGCGCTGGTCTCCAACGGCGTGGATGCGGCTTTCGGCGGCTACGAATACTTCAAGCTGCGCGACCAGGGCCTGGCGCGCATCATCTATTCGACCAAGGGCCAGGATCCCTCGTTCACGCGCCAGGCGTCCCTGCTGGTGCGCGAGGATTTCGAGAAGGAGAACCCCGCAGCCGTGCAGCGCGTGGTCGACGTATTCGTGCGCGCCGCGCAATGGTCTTCGGACGAGCAGAACCGCGACGCGCTCTTCAAGATCTGGGCGCGCAGCGGCACGCCTTACGCGTCCTGGCAGGCGGAGTTCGACGGCGAGGTGCTGGCCGTGCGCAATTCGCCGCTGCTGGACGAGTTCCTCGCCGCGCGCTACCAGGCCGTGGCGGACGATGCGCTCAAACTGAAGCTGATCCGCCGTCCCGTGAGCGTGGACGGCTGGTTCGAGCCGCGCTACCTCGACGCCGCGTTGCAGAAGGCCAATCTTGCCGCCCGCTGGACCGCGTTCAACGCGCAAGGCCAGCCGGCATCCGGCGAGCGCCAGGCCAGCGCCGCGGCCGCGCGATAAGGAGCCGCCATGTCCGGAAATACGCTGAGCGCCCCGCTTGCGTCCGCGCGGCGCGGCGCGCGCCAGGCTCCTGCCGAACTGCTGCGCAACGCCGGCGGCCGCCTGCTGCCCTGGCTGCTGCCGCTGGCGCTGCTCGCGCTCTGGCAGCTGGGCGCCTCGCAGGGATGGATCTCCCCGCAGGTGCTGCCTTCGCCCCACTTCGTCTGGCTGACCTTGCAGGATCTCTACAGCAGCGGCGACCTCTGGCTGAACGTGCAGGCCAGCATGCAGCGCGTGCTGGTGGGCTTCGCGGCCGGCAGCGCGCTGGGCCTGGCGCTGGGCGCGGCGATGGGTTTGTGGCGTCCGCTGGAAGCCTACATCCTGCCAACGTTCAACGCGCTGGTGCAGATCCCGGTCCTGGCCTGGCTGCCCTTCGTGCTGCTGCTGGTGGGCATAGGCGAGCCATTGAAGTACATCCTGATCGCCAAGGCCGCGCTGGTGCCGGTGACGCTGAACACCCTGCAGGGATTCAGGCAGACGCCTGCCAGCCTGCTGGAAGTGGCCCGCGTCTATGGCTACACGCGCCGCCAGCAGGTGCTGGAAGTCGTGTTGCCGCACGCCTTGCCCACGCTCTTCACCGGCCTGCGGCTGGGTTTCACCAAGGCCTGGCTGTCACTGGTGGTGGTGGAGCTGGTCGCCTCCAGCGAAGGACTGGGCTACCTGATCGTCTACGGCCGGCAGCTGTTCCAGCTGGACCTGGTGATGGCGGCGGTGATCGTGGTGGGCGCCATCGGCTATGCCATCGACAAGCTGCTGGACCTGGCCGAAGCCCGCGCGGGCGGCGGCCAGGCCGCTACCCGCCTGGGCGCGGCGTCCACTGGAGTCCAGGCATGACGGCGCCATCGATCAACCCGCTGTCCCTCGCCCGCCGCACCAGTCTTTGGGTACGCGCCCGCTGGCGCGGCCTGGTGCTGCCCGCCGCCGCGATCCTGGCCTGGTGGGCGCTGGCGCGGCTGGACTGGGTGTCCACGCCCTTGCTGGTATCTCCGGAGAAAGTGCTGGAGACAGCCGCCAGCCAGATCTCCTCGGGACGGCTGTGGCGCGCGCTGAGCGCGAGCCTGGCGCGCGAATTCACCGGCTTCGCGATCGGCACCACGCTCGGCCTGATACTGGGCGCGCTGCTGGGGCTGCTGCCCTTGTTCAACCGTATCGTGGGCCCCAGCTTCAACACCTTCAAGCAGATCTCGCTGTTTGCCTGGATCCCGCTGATCTCGGTCTGGTTCGGCCTGGGCGACGTGGCCAAGGTGACGTTCCTGTCGCTGGCCGCCCTGGTGCCCGTGGTCGTCAATACCTGCGACGGCATACGCAGCACGCCGGCCGCGCTGCTGGAGGTGGCCCGCGTGTTCGGCTATTCCCGCTGGCAGACGCTGCTGCACGTGGTGCTGCCGTCGGCGGCGCCTTCGATCTTCACCGGCGTGTACCTGGCGCTGATCTACTCCTGGCTGGCGACGATAGGCGCGGAGTACCTACTGGTGGCCGGCCATGGCATCGGCAACACCTTGATCGAAGGCAGCGAACACTTCCAGATGGACCTGGTGATCTTCGGCATGTTCGTGATCGGCCTGGTGGGCTGGTCCATGAATGCCTTGGCCCGCGCGCTGGAGCGCAGGCTGGCGCGGCACCGCTACGGCGCCGCCTGATGGAGTAGGAAAGGAATGACGAGCATCTTCGGCAAGGAATTGAACATCCGCGGCGTGGGCAAGCGCTATGCCGGCCCTGGCGGCGGCGCAGGGCCGCTGCAGGTCCTGCAGGACATCAACCTGGACGTGCCCGCCGGGCGTTTCGTCAGCATCGTGGGCGCCAGCGGCTGCGGCAAGTCCACGCTGCTGCGCCTGATCCTGGGACTGGACGGCGACTACGCCGGCCAGATCTTGCTGGACGGCAAACCGGTGCGCGGCGCGGGCCTGGACCGCGGCATCGTATTCCAGGACCATCGCCTGTTTCCATGGCTGAACGTGGAACGCAATATCGCGACGGCGCTGCGCAACGCGCCCCTGTCGAAAGCGGAAAAGCGCGAGCTGGTGGCCGAGCACATCGCGCTGGTCGGCTTGCAGGGTTTCGAGAAATCCTACCCGCACCAGATATCGGGCGGCATGGCGCAGCGCGTGGCGATCGCGCGCGGCCTGGTCAACCGCCCGCGCGTGCTGCTGCTCGACGAACCGCTGGGCGCCCTGGACGCGCTGACGCGGTCGCGGCTGCAGAACGAGTTGCAGCGCATCTGGCAGCAGGAGCAGATCACCATGGTGCTGGTCACCCACGACGTGGAGGAAGCCGTGTTCCTGGGCGACCGCGTGGTGGTGATGCAGCCGCGCCCGGGACGCATCCGCCGCATCGTCGACGTCGATCTGCCGCATCCGCGCAACCGCAGCGATCCGCGCTTCATCCGGCTGCGCGACGACGTGCTGAGCGACTTTCTCGATCCGGACGGGCGCGTGGCCCGCCATGAAGAATTGCCGCCGCCCGGTGGCCTGGCGGCCACGGTGGGCGCATTGCCCGCGCTGGGGCGCTTGCGCATGGCTTGGTAGTCTCCCTGCCCACAAAAGCAAGCCGGCGGCACGCGCCGCCGGCTTGGTTCGTTCAGGCCTCAGCCGCTCAGTCGATCGACGCGCCCGCCACCTTCACGACCTTGCCCAGCCGCGCATACTCCTCGGCGCCGAATTCCGCCAGGGCCTGGCGCGAGGTGGGCGAGGGAATCGCGCCGCGCGACTCCAGCATCTTGCGCACTTCCGGCTGCTGCAGCGCCCGGTTGACGGCCGCGTTGAGCTTGTCCAGCACCGCAACCGGCGTGCCCTTGGGCGCGTACAGGCCGTCCCACGCAAAGAACTCGTAGCCCTTCAGGCCCGCTTCGCTGATCGTGGGAATGTCCGGATTGGACGCCACGCGCTCTGGCGTGGTCACGCCCAGCGCCCGCAGCTTGCCTGCGGCGATCTGCCCCGATACGTTGGGCATCACGTCGATCATGAACGAAATGCGCCCGCCCAGCAGGTCCGTCATGGCCGCGCCACCGCCCTTGTAGGGGATGTGCATGACCTTGGTGCCGGCCATCTGGTTCAGCAATTCACAGGCCAGGTGCGAGGACGTGCCATTGCCGGCCGAGCCGCAGGTCAGTTCGCCCGGATTCGATTTTGCATAGGCGAGCAGCTGCGCCAGGGTCTTGAAGCGTTCGTCGCTGGCATTGACCACCAGGGCCGCGGCGATGACGGTGAAGCGCGAGATCGGCTCGAAGTCGGACGGCGCATAGCCCGGCGACTTGTACAGCCAGTGGTTGGTGGCCTGGGTGCCATTGGTGCCATAGGACAGCGTATAGCCGTCGGGCTTGGCGCGCGCCGCGATCGAGGTGCCGATATTGCCGCCCGCGCCGGGGCGGTTCTCGACGATGATGGACTGCCCGAGTTCGCGCGACAGCGGCTCCGCGACCAGGCGCGCCAGCGTATCGCCGCCGCCGCCGGCCGCGAACGGCACCACCAGCGTGATCGGATGGGTCGGCCAGTCCGCCTGTTGCGCCTGGGCGCCGGACACGACGGCCGCACAGGCGGCCGCCAGCATGCAATGCAAGATTCTTGAGGGTTTCACGGTTTGTCTCCTGAGGTATTTACGGTACGCGTCCACTGCTTTTTGAATGGTCCGGACGCGTGGGTTGGTATCGATTCGAGGCGCGTCATTCCGGCGGCAGATGGCGGCGGCTGCTCTTGTCGGCCAGCCGCCAGCCGCCATCCGTCTCCACCAGCACATCCTGGCATTCGCGGATGGCCACCAGGCGTGGCGCGCCGTCCTGTTCATGCGGCACGCTTTCGTAAGCGGTCAGGAAGTAGCCGACGGTGGCGCGTGTGCCTGCCAGCTCGACCAACCGCAGGTTGGTGATGACATGGCAGGTGCTGCGCTCGGCTGCCCGGGCATTCAGTGCCTGCAGGATTTCCGCGCGGCCGGCGAGCCGGCGTCCCTGCCGATGCCAGACGCCGTCCTCCGCCATGAGGGCGGCGGCGGCCTCGTGGCGCCGCGTGTCCAGGGCGTGGAAGAATTCCAGCACCACGGACTCGCAGGCCGTCTTGGCCAACAAGGGCAAATTCGGGTTTTCCATTGCGATCCTCATCCGATCTGGGCGCTGGCCAGCGGCACGTCGGGCCGTTGCAGCAACGCCGGGTCCAGGGTCGCGCGTTGCGCGATCCATTTGCGCAGCTGGCGAAAATCGCGCGCCGCATCCACCGATACGCCGGCCACGGCGCGGCCGCCGGCATCCAGCGCCACCGACAGCAAGGCACGACCACCGGCCTGCGGCCGCAGCACTTCGCTGCAGGCCAGACCCGGAAACCCGACGATCTGCACCATGGCGTCGTACTGTTCCGACCACACGGCGCCGGTCGGCGCGTAAGGCTCGCCCAGACCCAGCACCGACAGCGCGGCCGCCGTGCCCTGGTCCTGCGCGTTCTGCCAGGACTCCATGCGCGCATGGCCGTCACCGGCCGCCAGCACCGCGACGTCGCCAGCCGCATAGACGTCCGGGGCCGAGGTCCTGCAATACGCGTCGACAAGCACGCCGCGTTCGCAGGCCAGGCCGGCTTCACGCGCCAGTTCGTCATTGGCCCGCAGGCCCACGCCCAGCACGATGGCGTCCGCGTCCAGACGCGTGCCGTCGGCCAGTTCCGCCACCGGGCGGCCATCCGCCTGCGCCAGCACCGCGCGCAGACCGGTGTTCAAGCGCAGGTCCACGCCATGGGCGGCATGCAGCGCGGCCAGGTGCGCCGACACCGCCGGCTGCACGCTGCGGGCGCACAGCCGCGGTCCCTGCTCCAGCACGGTGACGGCGCTGCCGGACTGGCGCGCCGTCGCCGCCACTTCCAGCCCGATCCAGCCGCCCCCGACCACGACCAGGCGGCGGCCCGGGCCGAGGCTGGCGCGCAGGCGCAGCGCGTCGCCGCGGGTGCGCAGCACATGCACGCCGGGGCCGTCCACGCCGGGCAGCGCGGGCACTACCGGCCTGCCGCCCATGCACAGGATCAGCTTGTCGTAGGCAATACTGCCACCGTCCGAGGTATCCACCTGCCTGTCGGCCACGCGCAGCCGCGTCGCCGCCACGCCCGGCTGGAACTCGATGCGCAACGCCGCCAGCCGCTCGGCCGAAAACAGCTCGGTGCTTTCCGGCGCGGCCTGGCCTCCCAGCACCGCCTTGCTCAGGGGCGGGCGTTCATAAGGCGCATGGGGTTCATCGCCCAGCAGCACGATGCGGCCTTCGTAGCCGCGTTCGCGCAAGGTCGTCGTGGCCCAGCCGCCGGCCTGGCCCGCGCCGACCACCACAATGGCGCCCGCACTCATGCGGCTTCCGCCTTCAGGTAGACCGTGCCCGCCTCCACCCGCACCTCGTAGCGGCGCAGGTCCGTCGTGACGGGCGGGCATTGCGGCTTGCCGGTACGGATGTCGAACACGCCCTGATGCAGCGGGCACTCGATGGTGCCGTCTTCCAGGTAGCCGTCAGCCAGGCTGGCGTTGCCGTGCGGACAGCGGTCCTGCGTAGCGCAGATGTCGCCCTGCAAGTCATAGAGGCAGACGCCCTCGCCTTCGTGCACCACGCGCAGGGTGCCGGTGTCGGAGGAAATGTCCGACACCATCGCAACAGGTTTCCAGATATCCATGCTCACAGCCCCATCGCCTGGCGGTAGTAGTCGTAGAAGGAGCGGATCAGCACCTCGGTCACCATGTAGTCGGCGGGCTCGGTATCCCGGCCGCCCATCTCAATGATGCCGCGCGCTTCCGGATAGCCGGTGACGCCGATCTGCACCTGGTTCAGCATTTCGCTGTCGTCCATCGACACAAAGCCGGCCGGACCCAGCAGGTTGGCGTGCTTCAGGCGCAGGCGAGTCATCTCCTCGTCGTCGTCCTCGTAGCCGTAATAGGTGAACACCAGTTCGTGCTCGGTGGGACTGCGCGGAATGACGTGGCGGGTCTTGAGCGAGTTGGCCTGGATGCCGAACTGCGCGGCCGGGAAGACCCAAGCGCCGCCGACGCGGCCGCGGTTGAACTCGGCGCGCGGGGTCACCGTTTCCAGGTCCAGCAGTTCGAGGTCGTCGCGGAAACGGCTCATTTCCGTGGTGGCCTCGGTCTTCTTCTTGCCCTCGTTGTGCGACACCATCACGCTGTGCGCGCCGCCGCCGGTGGGGATGCATTCCGACTTGGAATCCGCGCGCCACAGGCCGAAGGTGATGTAGAAAGTGTGCAGCAGCGTGGCGTGGTACGGATCCTTGAGGTTCTCCAGGTACATCTTCCAGTTGCTGGGGATCAGCTGGCGGCTGTAGCCCAGCAGCTTGAGCGGCTTGCCCGGCAGCATGTGGTCGATCTCGGCCAGCACTTCCGGGCCGCAGTAGTCCTCGAAGCTGGGCGCGTCCTCGGCGAAGGTGGCCCAGATCGAGCCGCCCCGGTTCACGCTGCGCAGCTTGCGGATGCCGTTCTGCTTGGGATCGAAATCGCGCGGCATGCCGCCTTTGCCCATGGCGCCGCGGCGGAACGGCACGCCCTGCAGATTGCCGTTCAAGTCATAGTTCCACTGGTGGTAGGGGCAGGTGAAGTCCTCGACCTTGCCGGTATTCTGCCAGCAGATCTGCGCGCCGCGGTGCGCGCAGCGGTTCTCCAGCACGTTGATCTCGCCTTCCGCGTTGCGGACCATGACCACGGGGCGGTCGCCGATCCAGTTGCGTTTGTAGCAGCCAACTTCAGGCACTTCGCATTCCAGGCCCACGTAGTTCCAGGTCTTGCCGCCGAAGAACACGTCCATCTCCTTCTTGAAGATGGCGGGATCGGTATAGACCCAGTTGGGGATGCGCGTATAGCCTTCCGTGGGCCAGCGGCGCTCGATATGGATGGGGGCCGCCGCCGGAGCCTCCGGTGCGGTGGTGTGAGTACAGGTCATGATGAGTATCCTCGGGGCGGATTCAGATGGGAACGATGAGCGAGGTGCGCACGCGGTAGTTGTCGTACACGCAATCGCGGCGGCTGAAAGCCAGGCCCTCGGGCGTCACGCGCACCACGTCCAGATAGCGGCCCACCATGTTCAAGGTGGGCTCCCGGTCGGACAGCGACTCCATCACGGCGAAGTTGGCCTGCGCCACGATATGGTCGCCCTGCACTTCCAGCACGCGCACGCCGCTGATGAAATGGCGCAGCGAACGCGGCTCGAACATGGTGGTTTCGCGCAAGGCGGTGACGCGGTCGCGCACCATGTTCTTGTTCATGCAATAGATCAGGCCCAGGGGCAGGCCCGCGTCGTGGTTCTCGCGGGACAGCACCCGGTAGTGGCAGTCTTCGGTGAAGAAGGCGGGCCAGTCCTCCAGCCGGTCTTCGTCCAGGCAGTAGGCGTAGTCGTCATAGAAGTCCCGCAGGCGCGCGCGCAGCGACGGGGTATCGGAAAGCTCGGTCATGGTCATTGCGGATCCAGGGTTCGGTTCTAGGGAATCGCGTCCTATCGGGCCGTGGCGGCCAGTTGCGCGCGGTTGCTCTCGAAGCCGCTCTGGCTGCCCAGCGCCAGGATGGGTTCCTGCATGCGCTCCTGCCAGATCAGCGACTCCATGGCGATCTGTAGCGGATGGTCCTGCACCGTCAGCGCGGAAGTGGTTTCCGTGCCCGAGTGATGCGAGTGCATGGCCCAGCCCGGCGCCGACAGGATCAGGTCGCCCGCCTTCCAGTCCAGCCGCGTGCCGTTGACCTTGCTGTAGCCGTTGCCGCGCAGGTAGTAATTGATGGCCGACGAGCTGTGGCGGTGCGGCACGTGGTGGTTGTCCGGCGGCGACGAGGAAATCGTCGCGAAGAAGCTGTGCGTGGTGCCGATGCGGCGCTCGGTCGCCGGGTTGTACAGCACGAACAGGCGGCGGCCGTTATAGCCGCGCGCCATGTCCTCGACGCTGGGCAGCTGGCGCGAAACCGCGGCCCAGGGCCAGTGCAGCGCCTTGGATTCCAGCACGTCGATGTCGATCAGCCATTCATAGCCCAGCAGCCAGGCGCCTTCGGGCGTGATCTGCTCGCGCAGCGCCAGGTCGCGCGAACGCGCCGCGTCGGGTGCGCGCGGCGGCACCGGCTTGGTGTTGGCGTCGGCCGGCGGCACGCTGCCCTCGAACTCCTCGACGTAATGGATCTCCAGCTTTTCCAGCAGCGGCGCGTTGGAATACGACAGGCGCACCCACGGCGTCTTGCCTTCATTGCGGTAGGAATGCACCTGCATGGCGGGGGTGTTCCATACGTCCCAGTGCCCCACGCGGATGTCGCGCCCGGCCACCGTGGCCACGCCCTCGCCGCTGATACAGATCTCCAGCATATTGGAGTTCTTGCGCAGGTTGAAGGTGCTTTCGCCCGGATTGAGCACGTTGATGGTGACATCCGTTCCCGGGGCCAGGCCCAGGCCCGGCGCCGTGGCTTCCGGATGCACGATGAGGGAAGCGCGGCGGCCGTTGTCCGGCCGGGGCGCGTCGGTCAGGCGCGCGATCTCAAGATCGATGTCCTCTTTGGGGATGACGATGGACGGCCATTTGTTTTGTTCCCGCGGACTGGCGCCGCTGACGTCGACGAACATGTGTGTCTCCTCTTGCGGCCGGCGCCTAGCGCCGGCTGTATGGTTATGCGAATTCGGTATCAGGGCTGCGCCAGCAGCAGGTTCTCGCGGGTCTGGGGCGGCAGCGCCACGCCCAGGCCGTGGTCGCGGGCGTGCTCGTACACCACGCGCGCCATCGCCAGGTCGGACAGACCCATGCCCATGCCCTTGAAGATCGTCAGCCGCGCCCCTTGCGGGCGGCCCTCGCCGGCGGCGAGCAGGTCGCTCAGCACCGCCACGCCCTGCCACGGCGCGCCATCGGCGCCAAAGCGCTCGCGCAGTTCACGCGAACCGCGGCGGGCGTTCTCCAGGTCGTCCACCACCACGCGGTCGGCGCGTTCGAATACGTCCTGCGCGAATTCGGCCTTGGCCGGCAGGATTGCGCCCACCGCGTTCAGGTGCTTGCAGTCGGCGAGCATGGCCGCATCCACGAAGGGCTCGACGGCGCGCGTGATCAAGGTGACGATCTCCGCGCCGGCCAGCGCCTGTTCCAGGCTGGCCGCTTCCTCGACCTCGAATCGATACTTGCCTTGCACGCTGGCGACGAAGGCGCGGCGTTTTTCCGGCGTGGGGCTATAGACGCGCACGCGGCGCAGGTCGCGCACGGCGGCCAATGCAGCCAACTGCGTGACGGCCTGCGGCCCGGTGCCGATCAGCGCGGCACAGGCGGCATCGGCCGGCGCCAGGGCGCGCGTGGCGACGCCGCTGATTGCGGCCGTGCGCAGCATGCCCAGCGCGCGCGCCTCGATCACCGCGCGCAGAAAGCCCGATTCGGCGTCGAACAGGCTGAATAGCGAACCGCCGCCGCTCTTGGTATGGACCCAGGTCTTGAAGCCCGCATACCCGCCCGTGCCGGTCTGCACCGAGCCCAATGCATGCATTGAGCTGCCGTCGCCCCAGGTCGCCAGCGCCTTGGGCAGGTTGCGCGCCTGTTCGCGCCCTTGCGCGACCAGCATGGCGTGCAGGGCTTCGATCGCCTTGGGGATGTCCAGGACCGAGACCACGTCCCGTTCCGTCAGGTACCGCAGCGCATCAGACATGCGCGTCTCCTTGTTCGTCGGCGGCGGGCTCGTCCGCCACCGTGTTGACCAGCGTCCCGATGCCGGGGATCTCGACTTTCAGCGTGTCGCCGGCGCTCATGAAGCGCGGCGGCTTGCGGCTGGAGCCCACGCCCTCGGGCGTGCCGGTGGCGATCACGTCGCCCGGCGACAGGCGGGTGAAGCTGCTGATGTAGGCGATCAGCTCGGGAATGGGGAAGATCAGGTCGGACACCTGGCCGTGCTGCATGAGCTCGCCATTGAGGCGGGAAATGACTTCCAGGCCGGCCGGGTCGCCGATCTCGTCGGCGGTGACCAGCCAGGGACCGAGCGCGCCGCTGCGCTCGAAATTCTTGCCCGGCGTCACCTGCGCGTTGTGCTTCTGGAAATCCCGCACGGAGTTCTCGGCCATGCAGGTGTAGCCGGCCACATGCGCCAGGGCGTCCTGGGCGGCGATGTGGCGGCCGCCTTTGCCGATCACCACGGCCAGTTCGGCCTCGTAATCGAAACGGTCGGAGGCGCGCGGCTTCCATACCGTCTCACCGTGGCCGACGAAGCTGTCCGCAAAGCGCGCGAACAGCGAGGGATGGGCGGGTAGCTCACGTCCGGCCTCGGCCACATGGCGGCCGTAGTTCAGGCCCACGCAGAGAATCTTGCGCGGCGCCACCACCGGCGGCAGCAGGCGCAGCCCGGCCAGGGGCATACAGGGCTGGCCAGCCGTTTCCGCGGCGCGCGCGATCTGTTCCACCCCTGCCTCCAGCGCCGCGACCATGTCGGGCCAGACCTGGGTCAGCGCCACGACTTCGGCGCCGCGCACCACGCCCCAGGCGCTGCGGCCTGCTTGAACGAAGCTGACGAGCTTCATGTTGTCTCCTGTGCTTGCGGCGGCTTACGGCATGCATCGACGGAATTCTTTGCATGCATTTATCGCTTCAACCGCACTTGAATCGCTGTTTTTCCGAATTATTGCATGCAATTTTGATAAATCGCAAGGCGAGAGCAGTTTTTTTATTGACTATTGCATGCAATTTTGACGGTACACTGAAAGCCCTCACAGACCGGAACCAGCCCCCACCTCTCTATGGCCGCACAAATCGATAAAGTCATTTCCGAACTTCGGGACATGGTGCTTTCGGGCGTCCTGCAGCCCGGGGAACGCGTGGTCGAATTGCAGTTTTCAGCGCGCCTGGGCGTCTCGCGCACCCCGTTGCGCATTGCGCTGACCGAGCTGGAGAAAGAGGGCCTGCTGGAACGGCTGCCTTCGCGCGGCTTCCGGGTGCGGGCTTTCACGGTGGACGAGATCGGCGACGCAGTGGATGTGCGCGGCGTGCTCGAAGGCATGGCGGCGCGCCTGCTGGCCGAGCGCGGCGCCTCGCAGGATGTGCTGGACCGCCTGTCGCAGGCGGTGGAAGAAGGACGCGCCCTGTTGGCGCCGGCCCGCCGCGATCCCAACACCACGGTGGACGCGCGCGCATGGGGGCAGATCAACCGGCGCTTTCACGAGATCCTGTGCGAAGCCGCGGGCAACCGCGCGCTGTTGTCGGCGCTGGAACACAACAACAAGACACCCCTGGCCGGCCCGGCCGCGCTGACCCTGCCGTCCACGCCGTCACTGCTGGAAACGCCGTTCGTGCTGCGCGCGCAGGCGGACCACGAAGACCTGCTGCGCGCCATCACGCGGCGCGAGGCCGTGCGCGCCGAGAACCTGATGCGAGAACATGCCTACCGCAGCCGCGAAAACAAGCGCGTGCTGCTGGAGTCGCTGCGCGGCGCCCTGCCCGCGCAGCCCGGGCTGTCGGACGTCAGCGCATAAACAGGACCCTACGGCATGCAATCCATTCCCGACTTTTCCGCCCAGGCGCTGATCTCGCGCGACCTGGTCGCCGCCCTGCGCCGCGATGCGCCGCTGGTGCAGTGCCTGACCAATTTCGTTTCCATGAATACCGCGGCCAACGTGCTGCTGGCCATGGGCGCTTCACCCGCCATGGTGCATGCGCAGGAAGAAGCGCCCGAATTCGCGCGCGTCTGCGGCGCGGTCGTGATCAACATCGGCACCCTGTCCTCGCCCTGGCTGGACAGCATGCTGCTGACCGCCGCGTCGGCCAACGAGGCCGGCATACCCTGGGTGCTCGACCCGGTGGCGCACCACGCCACCGCTTTCCGCCGCGACGCGGTGCGCCGCCTGGTGGAACTGCGGCCCGCCATCATCCGCGGCAATGCCTCGGAGATCATCGCGCTGGCCGGCGGCCAAAGCGCGAGCAAGGGCGTGGACGCGCGCGACGCGGTCTCGCAGGCGGAGCAGTCCGCGCATGCCATCGCCGCCAGCCGCGCGACGGTGGTGGCGGTGACCGGCGAAACCGACTACGTCACGGACGGCACGCGCGCCGTCCGCATCGTGGGCGGCTCACCCTTGATGCCGCGCGTCACGGCCACCGGCTGCGCGCTGACGGCGCTGGTCGGCGCCTGCGCGGCGGTGGCCAGGAATGACCCGTTTTCCGCAGCGGTCGCCGCCCTGTCGTGTTTCGCCATCGCGGGCCGGCGCGCCGGGATACCGGCGGAAGGGCCCGGATCTTTCGCCTGGCGCTTCCTGGATGCACTGGCGGCTTTGAACGCGGACGACCTTAGCCGCGAATCGCCGTTGCGTTAAGTCCTACATGCGGTACTGCAGGCTCAGCATCGCATTGCGCGGCGCGCCCGGCATGTTCAGGTTGGGGCTGCTGCCGTGGGCCGACACGATGTAGCCGGCATCGAACAGGTTGTACACGTTCAGCTGCACCGAGTACGGCCCCTTGCGCCACCACGCGGCGGCGTCGGCCGTCACGTAGCCCGGCAGTCTGACCGTATTGCCCGGGTTGGCAAAGCGCGCTCCCACCAGGTTCAGGCCGGCGCCCACGCCAAAGCCTTCTCCCAGATCCTTGGTGATCCAGACATTGCCGGCATGCCGCGGCGTCAGCGTGGCGCGCTTGCCTTCCACGTTCTTGCCGCCATCCCGCGCGATGGACTCGGTGATGCGAGCGTCCAGGTAGGCGTAGCCCAGCATCGCGCGCCAGCCGTTGCTCAGGTCCCCCTGCAAAGTCCATTCCGCGCCGTCGGTGCGTTGCGTGCCGACGGGCACCAGCGTGTTGGTGACCGGATTGTTGACCTTGATGTCCGTGCGCTCCAGGCGGAAGACGGACACGGTGGTCGACAGCTTGCCATCCAGGAAATCGTACTTGGCGCCGATTTCGTAGTTGGTGGTTTTCTCGGGCGCCAGGTCGGCATTGTTGGCCGCCAGAGAGAACGCTTCGCCGGAAGGCTGGTACGACTGGCTCCAAGAAATGTAGTACGACTGAATCGCGTCCGGCTGGAACACCAGGCCCAGGCGCGGACTCCAGTTGGAATCGGTGCGGGCCAGGTTCGTGCCATTGCGGCGGTCTTCGGTCTTCTGCTCGAAGCGGTCGTGACGCACGCCGCCCAGCACCTTCCAGTGTTCGCCCAGCGACACCATGTCCTGCACGTACAGGCCCAGGGTGTTGAAACGGCCCAGGTTGTCCGTGCCTGGCCGGCCAGCGACCTGCAAGGGCAAGGTCGGCAACACCGGATCGAACAGATCGACGGTGGCGACATTGTTGGCCGAGTAGTTCACCAGGTCCTTGTTCTGCTGCCCGACCTCCACGCCATACAGGATCTCGTGACGCACCGCGCCCCACTGCGCGCGCTGCGTCAGTTCGGTCTGGTTGGTCCAGCCGTGCTCTTCGCGCAAGACGTTCGAGCGGTTCAAGGTCACGGTCCGCGCGGCCTCGTTCACGATGCCCGGCAAGGTGTTGTTGCGATCCAGGGTGTAGTGGTAGTAGCGCGTGGCGTTGCGCAGCGACCAGTTCTCATTGAATCGATGGTTCAGCGTGGCCGCATAGGACTGCACCCGCGCCTGCGAATAGTCCGCGTCGCGCGCGTTCTCGGCGCCGTAGTAGGTGGAAGGATCCACGTCCACCGGCCGGCCGTGATAGGCGGGAATGCCGAAATCCGTGACGCGGCGGTCTTCAAGGAATTCGGTCTGCAACAGCAGAGTCGTGCCTTCGCCCAGGCGGAACTGGGCGGACGGCGCAATCGCCTTGCGGTCCAGGAACTGCTTGTCGCGGTAGCTGTCGCCCTTCTCCACCGCGCCGGTCAGGCGCCACGCCATGCTGCCGCTTTCGGTCGAACGGCCCAGGTCCAGATCCAGGCGCCGGTCGTTCCAGGAACCGTAGCTCAAGCCCAATGCCGTGATGTCCTCGCCCGGCTTCTTGGTGATGCGGTTGATCAGTCCGCCCGACGATCCGCGGCCGTACAGCACCGCGGCCGGCCCCTTGATGACATCGATGCGTTCGACGTTGGACAGGTCGCGGAAATACAGCGCGTCGTCGCGGAAACCGTCGACGAACTGGTCGGCAATGGCGGTAAAGCCCCGGATCGACACCTGGTCGCGCTGCCCGTCGCCCGTGGAGAAGCTCACGCCCGGCACGTTCTTCAACGCGTCCTGCATCGAATTGGCATGCTGGTCGCGCATGACTTCCGCGGGCACGACGTTGACGGTCTGCGGAATATCGCGCAAGGGAACGTCGATCTTGGTGGCGCTGGACGAATCAGGCGGGTTGTAGCTCTGCGACGCCGCGTCGTTGCCGTATACGCTCACGGCGGGCAAGGTGGGAGTGCTGGTCTGGGCTTGCGCCGGCGCCGGGCTGGCAAGGGGCGCCAGGGCGAGCAGTGCTGCGGAAATCGAACGAGGGGCGTGCATGGCCGTGCTGCGTCTTTCTAAAGTAGTTTGAAATGGAACGATCGGCGATTTTCCTGTTAATAAGAATAGGTCGCAATCGTTTTATCATTCCGTTGCCAGCGGGCGACGATAAATGAGACAGCCGTCCAATTCAGTTTTTCGTCAGCGTTTACATGCCACCCGTGCGCGAACCCTGCCCGGGCCAGCTCCGCGCCATGTCACGGCCGGGTCACACACTGTCCCCAGAATTTCTTTCCTTCAAACCCGGAGGAAAGACGGTGAAGCCGAATCTAGGAAAGATCCTTGCAATTTCCGCCAGCGCAGCCCTGCTGGCGGGCCTGGCCGCCTGTGGCGGCGATGACGACGACGATGACGCGCCGCAGACGCCGCCGCAGACGAGCGTGCCCCAGGGTTCCACCCTGGACGTGGCCATCCTGGGCACCACCGACCTGCACGCCAACGTGCTGGGCTACGACTACTACAAGCTGGCCGAGGACAAGAGCTACGGCGTGGACCGCACGGCCACGCTGATCGCCAATGCGCGCAAGCAGAACGCCAACACGCTGCTGTTCGACAACGGCGACACCATCCAGGGCACGGCCCTGTCCGATTACCAGGCGCTGGTCAAGCCGGTGCAATGCAGCGACATGCTGGCGATCTACAAGCAGATGAAACTGCTGGCCTATGACGCGGCCACGCTGGGCAACCACGAGTTCAACTATGGCCTGCCCTTCCTGTCGCAGATCACCGACACGAACTTCGGGCTGGCCGGCATCGGCAAGGGCACGGCGCAGACCAACCCCGCCGGGGCCAAGGACTGCGCGGCGCCCGGATTCCCCTTCGTATCCGCCAACGTGGTGTCGGCCGCCAGCAAGCAACCCATCTTCAAGCCCTGGGTCCTGCTGAACAAGACCTTCAAGGCCACGGATCCGAACGGCAAGCAGATCGACGTCGCGCTGAAAGTCGGCGTGATCGGTTTTGCGCCCCCGCCCATCCTGCAATGGGACAAGGCCAATCTGGAAGGCCACGTGGAAGTCGCGGGCTGGAAGGAATCGGCGCAGCGCTACGTGCCGGAAATGCGCGCGGCCGGCGCGGACCTGGTGGTGGCATTGGCGCATGGCGGCATCGACATGCTCACCGCCTACAGCCCGGCCATGGAGAATGGCGCCGGCTACCTGAGCCAGGTGCCTGGCATCGACGCGCTGATCACCGGCCACCAGCACCTGCTGTTTCCCGACACCAACGCCAAGTCGCAATTCGCGGGCCAGCCCGGCATAGAGCTGGAGAAGGGCCTGATCAACGGCGTGCCGGCGGTGCAGGCCGGCCAATGGGGCAACAACCTCGGCCAGATCACGCTCAAGCTTGCCTATGACAAAGGCTGGCAGGTACGGAAGGACGCCACGCGCGTGCAGCGCATCTCCACGCGCCTGACCGCGCAGAACGGCGCCACGCCCGCGACCTATGTCGAATCCGACGCCGCCGCGCAGCAGCTGGTGCAGGCCGAACACGCCGCCACCATTGCCTATGTCAAGACCCCCATCGGCCAGAGCCGCTTCGACATGGCGACCTATTACGCGCTGGCGGGCGACGTGTCGGCGCTGCAGATCGTGAACATGGCGCAGATCGATTATCTGGCGGACTACATCGCCAAGAACAAGCCGTCGTATGCCGCCCTGCCCATCCTGTCGGCGGCCGCGCCCTTCAAGGGCGGACGCAATGGTCCGGGCGATTTCACCTATGTGAAGCAGGGCAACATCGCCATCAACAACGCCGCCGATCTCTACCTGTACCCCAACACCCTGCAAGTGGTGCGGGTCAGCGGCGACATCGTGCGGCAATGGCTGGAGAAAACCGCCGAGCAGTTCCGGCAGATCGTTCCAGGCCAGGTCGCGCCGCAGGATCTGATCGACACGGGCTTTCCGACCTTCAACTTCGACGTGCTCTATGCCGCGGGCAACGCCCTGCGGTACGAGATCGACGTTACCCGCCCCAAGGGCTCGCGCATCACCAAGCTGACGTATCAGGGCGCGCCGCTCGATCCGGCGGCGCAATTCCTGGTGGTCACGAACAATTACCGCGCCAGCGGCGGCGGCGACTTCCCCGGCCTGGCCGGCGGCAAGGGCGACATCGTGCTGCAAGCCCCGGACGCCAGCCGCGACGTGCTGATCAGCTACATCCGCAAGCACCCGGACCTGGACCTGGCGACCTATGGCCTGGACCGCAGCTGGCGCTTCGCGCCAGTGGGCGCCCTGGCCGGTCCGGTGGTGTTCGCGTCGGTGCCGGGCACGCTGGCCATGGCCGCGGCGCATGGCGTGGACAACGTCACGGTGCACGACGCCACGCCTGACCCGGTGACCCAGCTGTCGCGCTACGCGGTGGATCTCAGCCGCTAGGGCTGGCGGTAGTACACGCAGATGCGCCGGCCGCCGATCTCGTGCACCTCGATCGGCAGCTCGTAAAGTTCGCTCAGGACCTCCGGCCGGACCAGTTCGGCCGGAGTCCCCTGATGAGCGATGCGCCCTGCCCGCATCGCCACGATGCGGTCCGCGTAGGTGGACGCGAAATTGATGTCGTGCAGCACCAGCACCACCGTCTTGCCCAGTTCGTCGGCCGCGCGGCGCAGCGTGGCCATCATGGCGACGGCATGCTTCATGTCCAGGCTGTTCAGGGGTTCGTCCAGCAGCACGTAGCGCGTGTCCTGGCACAACACCATGGCCACGAAGGCGCGCTGGCGCTGTCCGCCCGACATCTCGTCCAGGTAGCGGTCGGCCAGCGCTTCCAGATTCAGGTAGGCGATGGCGCGGTCGATATGGTCCTTGTCGTCCAGCGTCAGGCGGCCGCCCGTGTGCGGATACCGGCCGAAGGCGACCAGATCCCTCGCCGTCAGCCGTAGCGGCAGATGATTGTCCTGCCGCAAGATGGCCAGGCGGCGCGCCAGTTCGCGGCTGTCCGCCCGGGTCACGTCCAGGCCCTCCACCAGCACCCGGCCCGCCGACATCGGCAGCAGCCGGCTGATCATGGACAGCAGCGTGGACTTGCCCGCGCCGTTGGGGCCGATGATGGCCGTGACGCCGCTCGCGGGCAGCGACAGGCTGACGTCGTCGACCACCACGCTGTCGCCGTACTGCTTGCTGACTTGCTGGATCTCTATCATCGGCGCCCCCTGCGCAGGATCAGGACGAGGAACATCAGCCCGCCCAGGAATTCGATCACCACGCTGACGGTGGTATTCAGGCCCAGCACGCGTTCCAGCAGCGTCTGGCCGCCCACCAGGAAGATCACGCTCAGCAGCACGGCCGCCGGAACGGTGTGGCGGTGCCGGTCGGACCCCATGGCCTGATAGGCCAGGTTGCTGACCAGCAGGCCGAAGAACGTCACCGGGCCGACCAGCGCCGTCGACACCGACACCAGCACCGCAATGGCGGCCAGCGTCAGCATCAGCGTGCGGCGATAGTCCACGCCCAGGTTCACCGCGATGTCGCGGCCCAGCGCCAACACGTCGTAGCGGCGGCGCATGCGCCACACCAGCAGCGACGCGGCGCACACCGCGGCCAGCGCGATCGGCAGCAGGCCCACGCGCACGGTATTGAAGCTGGCGAACATGCGGTCCTGCAGCACCAGGAATTCATTGGGGTCTATCAGCCGCACCACGAAGTTGGACAGGCTGCGAAACAGCAGGCCGAAGATGATGCCCACCAGCATCATCAGGTGCAGGCTGCGCACCGCATCCGAGAACAGCCAGCGGAACAGCAGGCAGGCGAACGCCGTCATGGCGCCCACCTCCAGCAGGAAAGCGGCCACCGGATGGCTGGCCGCCGTGGCCGCCTGGCCGAAGCCGAACACCACCACGGCCTGGATCAGCAGGTACAGGGCGTCAAAGCCCATGATGGCCGGCGTCAGGATGCGGTTGTGGGTGATCGTCTGGAACAGCACCGACGACACCGCCACGGCATAGGCCACCAGCAGCATCGCCGCCAGCTTGGCGCCGCGGAACGGAATCACGAAAGACCACTGGCCGTTGGCGCCCAGCGTCATGAAGGCGACGGCGCAGGCCAGCGCAATGATACCCAGCAGCCACAGGCGCCAGGCTTGCGGCGCACGGACCGGCGCCGGGACGGAGATGGCGAGTTCAGCCAAGCCGGTTCCTCCGCGTGCGCAACAGCCACAGGAACAGTATGCTGCCCAGCACGCCGACCACCGTGCCGATGGGAATCTCGTAGGGATGGATCACCAGCCGGCCGATGACGTCGCAGGCCAGCACGAACACGCCGCCCAGCACCGCCACCCAGGGGATGGAGCGGCGCATGTTGTCGCCCAGCACCAGGCTGACGGCATTGGGCACGATCAGGCCCAGGAAAGGAATGCTGCCGGCCGTCACCACCACCACCGCCGAAATCGCCGACACGATCAGCAGCCCCGCCAGCGTCAGCCGCGCATGGTTCAGGCCCAGGTTGGCGGCGAACTCGCGGCCCATGCCGGCCACGGTGTAGCGATCGGCCGCCGCGTAGGCAGCGCAGGCCAGGCCGAAACCTATCCACAGCAGCTCATAGCGCCCGCGCAGCACGCCCGAAAAGTCGCCCGTGGTCCAGGCGTGCAGCGACTGCAAGAGGTCGTAGCGATAGGCGACGAAGGTGGTGGCGGCGTGGATCACGCCGCCCAGGATCAGGCCGATCAACGGCACGATGAAGGGCGTGCGCAGCGGCACGCGCTTGAGCAGCGCCAGGAACAGCAAGGTGCCCGCCAGCGCAAAGCCCGTGGCCGTCAGCATCTTGCCGATCACGGGCGTGTCCGGCGCCAGCAGCGTGACGACGAGTATGCCCAGGGTGGCGGATTCCACGGTACCGGCCGTGGTGGGCTCGACGTAGCGGTTGCGCACCAGCATCTGCATGATGAGCCCCGCCACCGCCAGCGACATGCCGGCCAGCAGCAAGGCCAGCGTGCGGGGGATCCGGCTGACCATCAGCAGGCGCCAGGCGCGCTCGGCCTCGTCACCGCTGCCCCACAGCGCGGACAGGCTGAGCTGGCCCGCGCCCAGGCTGACGCTGGCCGCGCACAGGGCCAGCAGCAAGCCCACCGCCACCGCCAGCCCGCCCCAACCGCCTATGGACTGCCGCCAACTCACCCGCGATACTCCCGCCGTTCACGCATCAGGCTTTACTTGCCCGCCGCCAGCGCGGCCGCGATCTCGTCCACGTTCTGCTGCATGGCCGTCAGGCCCGCGCTGCCCAGCAGATACCAGTTGTAGCCGTTCAGGTAGACCACGCGCTTGTTCTTCCAGGCCTTGGTCGGACGCACCAGCTCGTTGTCCAGCATGCGCTGGGCCGACACGCCCTCGCGGCCGATGGCGGCGTCGCGGTCGATCACGAACAGCCAGTCGGGGTCGGTCTGGGCGATGAACTCGAACGAGATCGCCTGGCCGTGGTTCGACACGCTCAGCCCCGTCGTCGCCGGCTTGATGCCGAAGGCGTCGTGGATCACGCCGAAGCGCGAGCCCGGACCATAGGCGCTCATCTTGCCGCCGGTGGTCAGCACGATCAGCGCGGTACCGGCGCTGGCCGCCTTGCCGTTCAGGTCCGAGATCGAGGCGCGCAGGGCGTCGAGCTTGGTCTTGGCAAGATCCTGCTTGCCGTAGATGGCGGCCAGCGTTTCGGTGTTGCGTGTGACGCTGCCGACCATGTCCTTGGCATTGACCGTCAGGTCGACGGTGGGCGCCAGCTTGGCGAGTTCGTCGTACTTGGGCGCGGAGCGGCCCGCGACGAAGATGAGCTGCGGCGCTGCGGCGTGGATCACTTCGTAGTTGGGCTCGAACATCGAACCCACCTTCAGGTAGCGCTGATCGGCATACTGGCTCAGCTGCGGCGGCCACTTGGCGACCGTCGGCACGCCCGCCACGTTCACGTCCAGCGCATGCAGGGTGTCCAGCACGGCCAGGTCCATCACCACCGTCTTCGCCGGATTGGCCGGCACGGCGGTTTCGCCGCGCGCGTGCTTCACCGGCACCGTCGCCTGCGCGGCGCATACCGCCGTGGCGGCGCCCAGGACCAGCGCGGCCCCGGCCTGCATCGCCCAACGCCGGACGCGGCCTGCCTGCATTTGCTTCTTCATGCGTACCTCTTCATGTTGCGGGCGCCAGGCGCCCTTTCAAACTCAGAACTTGACGCCCACGCCCAGCCAGTAGCGGCGGCCGTCCTCGACGTATCCGTAGTCGTCGTACGTGACCTGCTTGTCGAACAGGTTGTAGATGCCGGCGTACACCGCCACCGTCTTGTTCACCTGGTACGAACCGCCCAGGTCCACGAAGGTGTAGGAAGGCGCGACCACCGACGAGGACGACGGGCCGGTGATGGGCTGGCTTTCCTTGCCGCGGTAGTTCAGGCGCGCCCAGGCCTGCAGCGCGTCCGAGGCCTGCCAGTTCACCGTGGTGGTGAACAGATGCTTGGGCAGCTGGTTGAGCGGCTGGCCCTTGTACTGGCCGGATTTCTGCTCCGACTTGGTGAAGGTGTAGCTGCTGGTCAGGGACCAGTCGCGCGACAGCGGCAGCTTCAGGTTGGCTTCCACGCCGCGCGAATTGGCCTTGTCCACGTTCATGTAGGTGGTCGGGTCCGAGCCGAACTGGTTCGGGCCGTCCGTGCACTGCGTCGCCGGGCAAGCCACGCGGGTGATCTTGTCCTTGAAGTCGTTGTTGAAGATCGTCAGGCCGGCGTTGAAGCCTTCGCCGTCGTCATACAGGATGCCGATTTCCTCGGTCACCGACTTCTCGGGCGTCAGGTCCGGGTTGCCGTACATATTGCCGCCGCGGCTGACTTGCCCCCAGCCCGCCACCGTCTGGCGCAGGTCGGGCGCTCGGAACCCGGTGGACACGCCGCCCTTCAGGGTCCAGCGGTCGGCCATGTGCCAGACGCCGTACAGGCGCGGGCTGAAATGCGTGCCGAAGTTCTCGTCTTCGTCCATGCGCAGGCCGGTGGTGACGGCGAAGGTCTCGGTCAGGCGCCATTCGTCCTCGGCGAACAAGGCCCATTGGTAGCGATCCACCTTGCTGGGGCCGTTGGCCAGCTGGTTGCCGGTCTGGTCGTTCAGGCGCTGGCTCAGGTAGCTGCCGCCCAGGGTCAGCATGTGCGAGCCCAAGGGCAAGGTCCAGCTCGTCTGGATGTCCAGGTTCTTGATCTTCATCTGGCGCGAGCGGTTGTCGAACTCTTCCTGCTGCACGTAGCTGTCCGACACGCCCCAGCCCCAGCGTCCGGTATGCGACAGCGCCCACTTGTTGCTGCGGTAGTCGGTATCGGACGAAGCGGGGCAGCCATTGCGCCCGCAAGCCTGGCCGGGCGGCAGCGGCTCGACCGTCTTGCCCAGCGTTTCGTGCAGCTTCTGGCGCATGGTGGTCGCTTCCAGCACGATGTCGTGGTCGCGGTTGGGGGTCAACGCCAGCTTGGCCGTGACGCTTTCCGAGTTGCGCTTGCGGAAGCCGTCGACGATGTCGTCTTCGTCGCGCTGCGTGGCCTGGCCGTAGATCTGCAGGCCCAGCAGGTCCGTTTTGATCGGGCCGGACAGGTAGAAGTTGCCCTGGTAGATGTCGCCCGACTTGTTGCTCTCCTGGATCGTGGTGTCCAGGCGGATCTCGCCGCCCCACTCCGAGGGCACCTTGCGCGTGATGATGTTGATCACCCCGCCCATGGCGTCCGAGCCGTACAGCGAGGACATGGGACCGCGCACCACCTCGATGCGCTCGATGGCGGAAAGCGGCGGGGTCCAGCCGCCTTCGACGCCCGTGGAATCCGAGTTGGTGCGGGTTTCGCGCGAATTCTGGCGCTTGCCGTCGATCAGGATCAGCGTGTACTTGGGTCCCATGCCGCGCAGGCTGATGTCCTGGCGGTCGCCGCCGCCTGTGACGATGACGCCCGGCACGTCCACCAGCGCATCATTGATGTCGCGGTAGAACTTCTTGTCCAGGTCCTCGCGGGTGATCACGCTGATCGACGCCGGCGCGTCCTGGATCTGCTGTTCATAGCCCGAAGCCGTCACCACCACCGTGTCCAGCGTCTTGGCGCTGTCCGCGCTTTGCGCCCAGGCGGGCTGCGCCACGCCTAACCCTGCTGCGCACAGGGCCGCCGCCAACTGCGTGCGCGAACCCGGACCGCGCCGGCCGGCGACCAATTCTTTGCTGCTCATGATTCCAGTTTCTCCCGTCCCAGGCCCGCTCCGCACCCCGCGTGCGGCGTCCGTCCTGCCCCGTATTTATTAATGAAAACCATTCTCATATTAGAATTGGACCTGCCGGGAGCCAGCAACACGCTTTCCGCAACTTTTATCTTCTTTGAACTTCTTGACACTCCGGCCCGCGGCCATCAGCCACACTGCCGGATGCAGAACCGACGACACGCATGCCTTTTTCCCACGCTCCGGCGAATCGCCGCATCCTGCTGATCGACGATGATGTCGAACTGGCGCAGATGCTGCGCGAATACCTGGAACCCGGTCATTGCCAGCTCACCCTGGCGCATAGCGGCGCGCAGGGCCTCGCCCTGTTGGCGCAGGACGACTACGACCTGGTGCTGCTGGACCTGATGCTGCCCGACGGCAACGGGCTGGACCTGCTGAAGCAGTACCGCCAGCGCTCGCGCCGGCCCGTCATCATGTTCACCGCCCACGGCGGCGAGACGGATCGCGTGCTGGGCCTGGAGTTCGGCGCCGACGACTACCTCGCCAAACCCTTCAGTCCGCGCGAGCTCAAGGCCCGCATCACCGCAGTGCTGCGCCGCTTCGAAGAAGTGCCCGACACCGCCCGCCCCGCCCTGGCGCTGGGCGCGGTGTCGCTCGACCCCGCCACCGGCCTCTTGCGGGTGGGCGACAGCGAAATCGCGCTGACCGGCGCCGAACAGCGCATCCTGGAAATCCTGATGCGCACGCCCGGCCAGGTGGTCGCGCGCGACCAGATCGGGATCTACGCGCTGGGCCGCAAGCCCGACCGCTACGACCGCAGCATCGACACCCACATCAGCTCGCTGCGCAAGAAGCTGCGCAGCGACAGCGGCCCCGAGACGCTGGCGATCCGCAACCTGCGCGGCCTGGGCTACGTGCTGGCGGGCGCCGACTGATGGCCTGGCTGCCCACCCGTTCGCTGTTCGGGCGCGCTTTCCTGACCTTCTGGGGCGCGATGGCCGTCATCCTGGTTTGCGGCATGGTGCTGACGGCCGCGGTCGCCTGGTACCGCTTCAACTCGCTGGACGGCCTGAATCCCGGCAATCTCACGCGCGACGCCGCGCAGATCGCCCGCAGCGAGGGCGCGGACGGCCTGAAGCGCTGGGTCGAGGCCATGGACCAGCGCTACTCGGCCCTGAAGATCTACGTCATGGACACCCAGGATAAGGACATCCTGGGCCGGCGCCTGCCCGCCCGCATGGAAGACTGGCTGAGCGACTTCCGCGCCGGGCCGGACCGCTCGCCAAAAGCCGACTACCTGCCCGCCGACCCCACCGGCGAGCGCGTGTCCTGGTGGGAGCCGCAAAAACTGGTCCTGCCCGATGGCTCCGTGCTGCTCTTGCTGTTCCTGCCGTTCGATTCTTCGCATTGGGAAGTGCTGGCCCTGTCGCCCGTCGCGCTGGCGCTGGTGCTGTTCGCGCTGGCCGTGACCGCGCCGTTCTGCTGGGCCTTGAGCCGCCACGTGACCGCGCCCTTGGCGCAGTTGCGCCAGACCACGCATGCCTTGTCCGCCGGGCGCCTGGATGCGCACACGCCTGCCAAGCTGGCGCGCCGCAAGGACGAACTGGGCCTCTTGGCGCGCGACTTCGACGCCATGGCCGACCGCCTGAAGGCGCTGGTCGATACGCGCGAGCAACTGCTGCACAACATTGCGCACGAGCTGCGCTCGCCGCTTGCGCGGCTGCGGCTGGCAGCCGAACTGGCGCGGCGCAAGGACGAGCGCCAGGACCTGCAGCTGGACCGCATCGAACTCGAGTGCGAACGCCTGGACGCGCTGGTGGGCAACACCTTGCGGCTGGCGCGCCTGGGCGCCCTGCCCGTGCCTACCGACAGCCTGGATCTCGCCGAAATCGTGTCCGATGTCGTCGAGGACGCGCGCTTTGAGGCCGGCGGCCGGCAGATCCGCATAGAGTGGGGCCAGCACGCCCCCGTGCCCCTCGTCGGCGACCGCTGCAGCCTGGCCAGCGCCATCGAAAACGTGTTGCGCAACGCCTTGCGTTTCGCCCCCGCGCACAGCGCGATCCGCGTGCGCCTGCTGTCGAACGCGCAGGAAGCCTG
Organism: Achromobacter xylosoxidans; assembly: GCF_002192695.1. Classification (GTDB taxonomy): domain Bacteria; phylum Pseudomonadota; class Gammaproteobacteria; order Burkholderiales; family Burkholderiaceae_B; genus Achromobacter; species Achromobacter xylosoxidans_C. The sequence goes on along the minus strand of NZ_MTLG01000082.1, from coordinate 119,586 downwards.
CCTGGAGATCGAGGACCGCGGACCGGGCGTGGCCGCCGAAGAGCTGGAATCGCTGTTCGAACCCTTCTATCGCACCGCCTCCGGCGCGCGCAAACCGGGCAGCGGCGCCGGATTGGGCCTGTCCATTGCCCAGGCCGCCGTGGCCGCGCACAAGGGCAGGATGTCGGCCCGCAACCTGTCGCCGCAAGGGTTGAGCGTGCGGCTTGAACTGCCGCGCCTGAACGGCTGAGGCCCGGCCCGATCAGTCGGCGTCGGCCAGGATTGCAGCGGGCAGCCGCGGCAACACGCGCATGGCGTTGGCGGTGGTGGCATGCGCCACCTGCGCCGGCGTGATGCCGCGCAGTTCCGCCAACGTGGCCGCGATGCGGACCAGTTCGGCGGGCGCGTTGCGCCGCTGCGGCGGATGCAGCCAGGCCGGCGGAATGTCCGGCGCATCGGTTTCCAGCACCAGGTGCGCCAAGTCCACGTCCACCGCATGGCGGCGGATCTGCAAGGCGCGCTCATAGGTCATGGCGCCGCCCAGGCCCAGCGCGAAACCCTGATCGATGAAGGCCTGCGCCTGCTGCGCGCTGCCGTTGAAGGCATGCGCAATGCCGCCGATGCGCGGATGGCGGCGCAGGTATTTCAAGAGGATGTCCTGCGATTTGCGCACATGCAGCAGCACCGGCAGGCCGAACTCCGCGGCCAGCGCCAGTTGTGCGGCATAGAAGCGCTCCTGGCGCTCGCGCGGTTCGCCGGAGGCAATTTCAGGAACGAAGAAATCCAGGCCGATCTCGCCGATGGCGACGAAGCGGGGGTCGCCCAGCGATTCCTTGACGGCGGCGCGCAGCGCCTCCAGGTCGCCGTCGCTGGCACGCTGCACGTATAGCGGGTGTATGCCCAGCGCGTAGGCGCCGCCGGCCGTCTTGCCGGCCAGTTCGCGCACCACCGAAAAATTTGCGCGCTCGACGGCCGGAATCACGATGGATTGGACGCCTGCCTCGCAGGCGCGGTCGGCGACTTGCTCGCGGTCGGCGTCGAACTCGGCGGCATCCAGGTGGCAATGGGTATCGATCAGCATGGGCGCGACCTCCTTGCCCGGATTATCCACCCGTGCCGGCCTATCCCGAAACCAGGCGGCCGTTTTCCATGAGCAGCTGGCGGTCGGCGCGGGCTGCCAGTTCCGGATCGTGCGTGACGATGGCGAACGCCGTGCCGGACTCCTGGTTCACCCGCGTCAGCAGTTCGAACATATTGTGCGCGGTGTGGCGGTCCAGGTTGCCGGTGGGCTCGTCGGCCAGCACGCAGACAGGCCGCGTGACCAACGCGCGCGCCAGCGCCACGCGCTGCCGCTCGCCGCCGGACAGCTGGCCGGGGAAGTGACCTTCGCGCGCGGCCAGGCCCACCATGCCCAGGACCTCGTGCGCGGCTTGCCGCGCCTTGTCGCGGTTCTCGCGGCGCACGATCAGCGGCATCGCCACGTTGTCCAGCGCGGAGAATTCCGGCAGCAGGTGGTGGAACTGGTAGACGAAGCCCAGGCTGCGGTTGCGCACGGCGCTCTTGCGGCCCTCGGACAGCCCGATGCCAAGCTGCCCGTCCACCGACACGGAACCGCTGGTAGGCACGTCCAGCAGGCCCAGGATGTGCAGCAGCGTGCTCTTGCCGGAACCGGAGGCGCCGACGATGGCGACCATTTCGCCGCGCGCCACGGACAGGCTGACGTTGCTCAGCACTTCGATGCGCGCGGGGCCTTCGTCGTAGACCTTGACGATGTTGTCGGCCTGCAGTGCGGGAGTCAGCATGTCAGTCATGGCGCAGCACCTGAGCGGGTTGCAGGCGCGAGGCGCGCCAGCTGGGGTACAGGGTCGCCAGCAGCGACAGCACCAGGGAGGTCACGCCGATGGTGACGATGTCGCCCATCTGCGGATCCGACGGCAAGGCGCTGATGAAATAGATTTCGCGCGGCAGGAAATGCACGCCCAGCAGGCCTTCGATGAACGGCACGATCACGTCCACGTTGTAGGCGATGAGGATGCCGCCCGCCACGCCCAGCAGCGTGCCGATCACGCCGATCAGCGCTCCCTGCACCAGGAAGATGCGGGCGATCTCGCGCGGTCCCGCGCCCAGCGTGCGCAGGATGGCGATGTCGGACTGCTTGTCCTTCACGGCCATGACCAGCGACGACAACAGGTTGAACGCCGCCACGGCCACGATCAGCGCCAGGATCAGGAACATCATGCGCTTTTCGGTCTTCACGGCCGCGAACCAGGTACGGTTGTTGCGCGACCAGTCGCTTGCCATCATGTAGGGCGGCAGCACCTTCTGCAATTCGGCCGCCACTTCCGGCGCGCGCTGCATGTCGGCGATGCGCAGGCGCACGCCGGCGGTGCCGCTGTCGCGGAACACGCGGGCGGCATCCTCGTCGTCGACGAAGGCCAGCGACGAATCGTATTCGTAGTGGCCAGACGAGAACACGCCCACCACGGTGAACTGGCGCATGCGCGGCGTGAAGCCCGCCGGGCTGATTGAACCTTGCGGCGCCATCATCAGCAGCGTGTCGCCGAGCTTCACGCCCATGCCGTCGGCCAGCTCATTGCCCAGCACCACGCCGAAGCTGCCGGGCTTCAGGTCGGTGAGCTTGCCCGACACCATCTGGCGCGGCAGGTCCGACACATTGCCTTCGGTCTGCGGATCGATGCCGCGCACCTGCACGCCGCGCAGGGCCTGCCCGCGCACCAGCATGCCCTGCGCCGCCACGAACGGGGCGCCGGCCTTGACCTCGGGATTCTTCTCGGCGGCGGCAGCGAACTCCTGCCATCTCTCCAGCACCCGCTCGGGCGCTGCGCCCGGAATATAGAGTTCGATGTGCGGCAGCACCGACAGCATGCGGTCGCGAACTTCCTTCTGGAAGCCGTTCATCACGGACAGCACCACGATCAGGGCGGCGACGCCCAGCGCAATGCCCGCCATGGAACTGGCGGCGATAAAGGAGATGAAGCGATCGCGGCGGCCGCGTCGCTGGCGGATTCGGGCCAACCCGGCATAGCGGGCGCCTATCCATAGTTCGTAGGGTATTTTCAGCACGAGCGCATTATGGCATTAACCGCCTGGATTCCGCCCCGCGGATGTGCGGTTCCGAGACCAGGCGTTTCAAGCTATGGCAGTGGCGGACGCCGCTTAGTTCCCGCAGCGTGCGCGGACTACAATCGCGCCCATGCTGATCGTCATTCCGGGCGCCCTGCCCGCCCTTCCCGTCGCCGCCGAACTGGCCAAGCTCCTGCCCGAACGCGCGCCCACGCTGCACGGCTGGCTGCAGGCCGGCGCCGCCCGGCCCCAGGCCCACGACCTGCGGGCCCAGGGCTGTACGCCCTACGAAGCCTGGCAGTTGGCCCGCGCGGGCTACGTCCCCGAACCCGGCCTGCCGCCCGGGGCCGGACTTGGACCACTGCTGGCCGGCGCGCAAGCCAGCGGCCATGATCCCGTCTGGCTGGCCGAGCTGGTCCACCTGGCGCTGGGCACGGACCAGGCCGCCTTGCTCGACCCCGGCCTGATGGAACTACGCGCCGAGGAAACGGCCGCCCTGCTGGATACCGCCCGCCCCTTGTTCGAAGGCACGGGCTTCGAGGTCGAGGCACTCTCGCCCGAACGCTGGCGCCTGCGCCTGCCGCAAGGCCTGCGTCCGCAGACCGCCAGCCCGCTGGCCGTGGCCGGACAGCGCCTGAACGACTGGTGGCGCCAGGACGCGGAAGCGCGGCCGTGGCGCCGGCTGCTCAATGAAATACAGATGGCCTGGCACGAACACCCGGTCAACGACGCCCGCGCGGCGCGCGGCCTACCGCCGGTCAACGCGTTGTGGCTGTATGGCGGCGGCGCGCCCTGGACGCAGTCCCAGCCGGCCCCGGCACAGGTCTACGGCAACCTGGACGCCCCCCAGCGGGCCGGCGACTGGGCCGCCTGGCTGGACGCCCTGGCCGCGCTGGACGCGCAGCATCTGCGCCCGCTGGCCGCCAAGCACGGCCTGCCGGCCGCGCCCGCCGAACTGCTGCTGCTGGGCGACGACCGCAAGGTCGCCCTTACCCTGAAACCGCGCGGGGGCCTGCTCGGCTTGCTGCCCGCGCCCAAGAAAAACTGGAGCGCCTGGTGGTCTCACCCCGCTTAACCGTCCGCACCCCCGACCTGCAAGCCTGCCATATCCTGGAAGCCTCGGGCATCCATCCGCTGCTGGCCCGCTTGTGGGCCGCGCGCGGCGTCACCCATCCCGACCAGACCCGGCTCGCCTGGCCGTCCCTGCTGCCGCCAGCCGGCCTGACGCATTCGGCCCATGCCGCCGGCGTGCTGGCCGACGCCATCCAGGCGGGCAAGAAGCTGCTGATCGTGGCCGACTACGATTGCGACGGCGCCACCGCCTGCGCGGTCGGGCTGCGCGCCCTGTCCGCCATGGGCGCCGACGTGGACTTCCTGGTGCCCAATCGATTCGAAACCGGTTACGGCCTGTCGCCGGCCGTGGTCGAGCTGGCGGTCCGGCACCGCGCCGGCAAGCCCGACATCATCATCACCGTGGACAACGGCATCGCCAGCGTGGACGGCGTGGACGCGGCCAATGAGGCCGGCATCGGCGTGGTCATCACCGACCACCACTTGCCGGGCGACACGCTGCCGGCAGCCCTGGCCATCGTCAATCCCAACCAGCCGGGCTGCGGCTTTCCGTCCAAGAACCTGGCCGGCGTGGGCGTCATTTTCTACATGATGTTGGCGCTGCGCGCCGAGTTGCGCCGCCGCGGCGTCTACGCGGCCGACGGCGGCCCGCGCCTGGACGCGCTGTCCGACCTGGTGGCCCTGGGCACCGTGGCCGACGTGGTCAAGCTGGACGCGAACAACCGCCTGCTGGTCACCCAAGGGCTGCAACGCATGCGCGCAGGCCGCCTGCAACCCGGGCTGCGCGCGCTGTTCGCCGTGGCCGGGCGCGAACCGCGCGCCGCCAACGGCTTCGACCTGGGCTTTGCGCTCGGCCCTCGCATCAATGCCGCCGGCCGCCTGGCCGACATGAGCCTGGGCATCGCCTGCCTGACCACCGACGACGAGGCGCAGGCGCTCGAAATGGCGCGCGAGCTCGACAACATCAACCGCGAACGCCGTACCATCGAAGCTGAAATGCGCGAACAGGCGCTGGCTGCCATGGAAGAGCCGAACGCGGCCGCCGGCGCCACGGTCTGCGTGTTCGATCCAGGCTGGCACCAAGGCGTGGTGGGCCTGGTGGCTTCGCGCCTGAAGGAAAAATTCTGGCGCCCCACGCTGGCCTTCGCGCCCGCCGGCGACGACGAAATCCGCGGCTCCGGCCGCTCGATCCCCGACGTGCATCTGCGCGACGCGCTGGACCTGGTATCCAAGCGCCATCCCAACCTGATCCGCAAGTTCGGCGGCCACGCCATGGCGGCCGGCCTGACCCTGGGCCGCAACGACTTCGCCGCCTTCGCCCCGGCCTTCGACGCCGCCGTGCGCGAGCTGACGGGCCGCGACACCTTCGAGCCGGTGATCGAGACCGACGGCTCGCTGGAAACCGGCTACGCCAACGCCGACGTGGCCGGCATGCTGCAGCAGCAAGTGTGGGGCGCCGGCTTCGCCGCGCCGCTGTTCCTCGACGAGTTCGTGGTGCGCAACCAGCGCCTGGTCGGGGAAAAGCACCTCAAGCTGTCGCTGGAGCGCGGCCACCAGCGCTTTGACGCCATCTGGTTCGGCCACGACCAGTCGCTGCCCGAGCATATCCAGGCGGCTTACCGGCTGGAGCAGAACGTGTGGAACGGAATGGTGTCGGTGCAACTGGTGATCGAACACGCGGGGTGAAGAACCGCTGAGAGGTTCCGCGCGGCGCGGACCTGGGCTATTGCCCAGGCCCGCTCGCGCGGCCCAACTACTTGTTGACCAGCTTCGCGGGTTGGGCCAGGGCCACCAAGGCGCCGACCACCAGGCAGCCGGACAACATGTAGAGCCCGGTGTTGGTGGTGCCGGTCATGTCCTTCAACCAGCCGACCAGATACGGGCTGACGAAGCCAGCCAGGTTGCCCACCGAGTTGATGAGCGCGATGCCGGCTGCGGCCGCCGTGCCGCCGAGCAAGGCGGTGGGCAGGCTCCAGAACAGCGGCAGCACCGTGCAGATGCCGATGTTCGCCACAGTCAGCGCCAGGATCGCCAGCACCGTGTTGCCGCTCCAGATCGCCGAGAACAGCAGGCCCACGGCGCCGAACAGCGCGGGCAGCGCCACGTGCCAGCGGCGCTCGCGATGGCGGTCCGAGTTGCGCGAAATCAGGATCATGCCGATCACGGCGAACAGGTTCGGAATCGCCGTCAGCAGGCCGATGGCCAGCGGGCTCTGCACGCCCGTGCTCTTGATCAGGGTCGGCATCCAGAAGCCCACGCCGTACAGCCCCATCACGAACGAAAAGTAGATCAGCGCCATCGCCCACACGCGCGGCTTGGTCAGCGCGGCGCTGATCGGCGGGTCTTCCTTCTGCTGCTCCTCGGCCGCGATATTGCGGATCAGCACGGCCTTTTCACTGGCGCTCAGCCACTTGGCCTTGTTGATGCGGTCGTCCAGGTAGATCAGCACCAGCACGCCGATCACCACCGACGGAATGCCTTCCAGCAGGAACAGCCATTGCCATCCCGACAGGCCATGATCGCCATGGAAGGTGCTCATGATCCAGCCGGAGATCGGGCCGCCGATCAGCCCGGACATGGGCACCGCGGTCATGAAGAAGGTCGTGATGCGGCCGCGCCGGGCCGCCGGGTACCAATAGGTCAGGTACAGGATGATGCCCGGGAAAAACCCGGCCTCCGCCGCGCCCAGCAGGAAGCGCAGGACGTAGAACATGTGCACGCTGGTCACGAACATCATGCAGGCGGAGATGATCCCCCAGGTGATCATGATGCGCGCGATCCAGACCCGCGCGCCCACCTTGTGCAGGATGATGTTGCTGGGAATCTCGAAGATGAAGTAGCCGATGAAGAAGATGCCCGCGCCCAGCCCGTAGACCGTTTCGCTGAACTGCAGCTCCTGCAGCATCTGCAGCTTGGCAAAACCCACGTTCACGCGGTCCAGGTAGGCCACGACGTAACACACCACCAATAGCGGCACCAGCCGCCAGCCTACCTTGCGGTAGATCCGGTCTTCCTCGGTCGCCGGGATCGCCGGCGACACTCCGGGGGCCATCGCGTTTTCCATCTATGTCTCCATTCCTCTGTCGGGATAGGCCGGCCGCTCGCCGGCGCCGTCGCGGCCCGCACGTCCCGATCAGGGACGGTCAGACCGTCACCCGCAGCCTAGAACCCTACAGTTGACAAAAAACTGAACAACTTCGATTTGGCTGCAACATCCGCCGCGACACGATCCGTCCCCCTTCGAGCCAGACACGGCCGCGCACTTGCCCCAAGCACGGTAAAATGTTTGGTTTCGCACAAAAGTCATCAGGACAGGATCATCATGGAAGCCGAACGTCAGAACCAGCTCGCAGCCCGCCTCGCCGATTACGCGGAGCGCGAACAGGCTCTACGGAGGTATCTTTGACTACGATGCCAAAGCTGAACGCCTGCAAGTCGTAAACGCCGAACTCGAAGATCCGGCGGTCTGGAACGACCCCAAGCACGCCCAGGACCTGGGCCGTGAAAAGAAAGCCCTGGAAGACGTGGTGGAAACGCTCACCGCCCTGGGCTCGGGCCTGGCCGACTCGAACGAATTGTTCGAACTGGCCGCCTCCGACGACGACGACGCCACCCTCGAATCCATCGAGCAGGACGCCGACGCCTTCCAGGAAAAGCTGGAAGCGCTGGAATTCCGCCGCATGTTCTCCAATCCGGCCGATCCGCTGAACTGCTTCCTGGACATCCAGGCCGGCGCCGGCGGCACGGAAGCGCAGGACTGGGCCTCCATGCTGCTGCGCCAGTACCTGAAGTACGCCGAGCGCAAGGGTTTCAAGGCCGAAGTGCTGGAAGAGTCCGATGGCGACGTCGCGGGCCTGAAGTCCGCCACCATCAAGATCGAAGGCGAATATGCGTTCGGCTACCTGCGCACCGAGACCGGCGTGCACCGCCTGGTGCGCAAGAGCCCGTTCGATTCCTCGGGCGGACGCCACACCTCGTTCGCCAGCGTCTTCGTCTACCCCGAAGTCGACGAGTCCTTCGAAGTCGAAGTGAACCCCGCCGACCTGCGCGTGGACACCTACCGCGCGTCCGGCGCGGGCGGCCAGCACATCAACAAGACCGACTCGGCCGTGCGCCTGACCCACATGCCCACCGGCATCGTGGTGCAGTGCCAGAACGACCGTTCGCAGCACCGCAACCGCGCCGAAGCCATGCAGATGCTCAAGTCCAAGCTCTACGAACTCGAAATGCGCAACCGCATGGCCGAGCAGCAGAAGCTGGAAGACTCCAAGACCGATGTGGGCTGGGGCCACCAGATCCGCTCCTACGTGCTGGACCAGAGCCGCATCAAGGATCTGCGCACCAACGTCGAAATTTCCAACACCCAGAAGGTGCTGGACGGCGACCTGGACCCGTTCATCCAGGCCAGCCTGAAGCAAGGCATCTGAGTTTCGCGATAGTCCCCTCAACGCATCCAGAGGTTCACGAATGTCCGACACCATTGCAATCCTCACCGGCGCTTCGCGCGGCATCGGCGCCGCCATGGCGCGCGGCCTGGCCAAACCGGGCACCCGCCTGATCACGCTGGCGCGCCGCGAAGACCCCGAGCTGGCCGCCTACGCGCGCTCGCAGGACGCGCAGCTGGAACAGCTGTCCGTGGACCTCTCGGACCTGAACGCCGTTGAAGCGGCGGCGCAGCGCATCTGCGCGTCGCTGCCGCGCGACGCCAGCCGCTATCTGCTGATCAACAACGCCGGCACGGTGCATCCCATCGCGGGCACCGACGCGCTGGTCGACGGCGCGGCCATCGCCGCCGCCTTCAACCTGAACGTCAGCGCCGTCATGCTGCTCACGGCGCGCTTCCTGGCCGCCGTCGAAGACCTCAAGGCCGACCGCCGCGTTCTCAACATCTCCTCCGGCGCGGGCCGCAACCCGAACGCCGGCTGGGGCGTCTACTGCGCCACCAAGGCCGCGCTCGACATGTACTCGCGCGTGGTCAAGGCCGAGCAAGGCGCCGACGGCGCGCGCATCGTCGCGCTGGCCCCCGGCATCGTCGACACCGACATGCAGGTCGCCATCCGTTCCAGCGATCCGGAAAGCTTCCCGGCGCTGGCCAAGTTCCAGGAGTTCCACGCGACCGGCAAGCTGTCCTCGCCCGCCAACGTGGCCTCCCGCATCCTCGCCTACCTGGATCGCGAAGATTTCGGCACGACCGAAATCGACGACATCCGCAATTACGACTGATCCCCCGACCATGACCGACCACACGACCGCTCCGGCTCCCGCCCAGGATGAAAACCGCTTGATCGCCGAACGGCGCGCCAAGCTGGCCAAACTGCGCGAAACCGGGGTCGCGTACCCCAACGATTTCGTTCCCGACGCCCGCGCCGCCGCCCTGCATGACAAGTACGACGGCCAGGAGCAGGAAGCCCTGGCCGCCAACCCCGTCACCGTCAAGGTCGCCGGCCGCATGATGCTCAAGCGCGTCATGGGCAAGGCCAGCTTCGCCACGCTGCAGGACAGCACCGGCCGCATCCAGATCTACCTGGACCGCGGCACGCTGGGCGAAGACAGCTACGCCGCGTTCAAGCAATGGGACATCGGCGACATCATCGCGATCGAAGGGTCGGTCTTCAAGACCAACAAGGGCGAGCTGTCGGTGCACGCCGCCAGCGCGCGCCTGCTGTCCAAGTCGCTGCGCCCGCTGCCGGACAAGTTCCACGGCGTGGCCGACCAGGAACTGCGCTACCGCCAGCGCTACGTCGACCTCATCATGACGGACGCCACGCGCCGCACGTTCGAGGCGCGCAGCAAGGCCGTGGGCAGCATCCGCCAGTTCATGCTCAACGCGGGCTTTCTCGAAGTGGAAACCCCCATGCTGCACCCGATCCCGGGCGGCGCGGCGGCCAAGCCCTTCGTCACGCACCACAATGCGCTGGACATGGAAATGTACCTACGCATCGCGCCCGAGCTCTACCTCAAGCGCCTGATCGTCGGCGGCTTCGAACGCGTCTTCGAAGTCAACCGCAACTTCCGCAACGAGGGCGTGAGCCCGCGCCACAACCCTGAATTCACCATGATGGAGTTCTATGCGGCCTTTGCGGAATACCGCTGGCTCATGGACTTCACGGAAGAACTGATCCGCCAGGCCGCCATCTCGGCCACCGGCAGCGCGGTGCTGACCTACGGCGAACGCGAGCTGGACCTGTCCAAGCCGTTCGACCGCCTGACCATCTGCGAAGCCATCCTCAAGTACGCCCCCGGCTACACCCAGGCGCAGCTGGACGACGCGGCCTTCGTGCGCGCGGAACTCAAGAAGCTGGGCGCCGACGCCGACGGCCCGGTGCTGTCGCGCGCCGGCCTGGGCGCGTTGCAGCTCGCGCTGTTCGAAGAAACCGCCGAAGCCAAGCTCTGGAACCCCACCTACATCATCGACTACCCGGTGGAAGTCTCGCCGCTGGCGCGCGCCTCCGATACCCGCGAGGGCATTACCGAGCGCTTCGAGCTCTTCATGACGGGCCGCGAGATCGCCAACGGCTTCTCGGAGCTGAACGACCCCGAAGACCAGGCCGAGCGCTTCCGCTCGCAGGTCGAAGCCAAGGACGCGGGCGACGAGGAAGCCATGTTCTACGACGCGGACTACATCCGCGCCCTGGAATACGGCATGCCTCCGACGGGCGGCTGCGGCATCGGCATCGACCGCCTGGTCATGCTGCTGACCGACAGCCCCAGCATCCGCGACGTCATCCTCTTCCCGCACCTGCGCCGTGAAGACTAAACGGCGGCTGGCATCATGATCTTCAAGATCCTGATGCTGCTGCTGGTCGTGGCGGGGCTGATCTACTGGATCAAACAGCCCCGCGGCGTCCAGCCCTCCTCCCCGTATCCGGCGGCGCGGCCGCGCCGGCCGGTGTTCATCGCGCTGTGCATCGCTGCGGCGATCTCGGTGGCAGCCTCCCTGATGACCTTCCTGCTGTGGGCCGGCGGTGTCGCGGGCGGTGTCACCGGCGGCGGCTATCATGGCCAAGTGGATTTTCTGCTGCCCGTGGCGGGCACTCTGCTGGCGTTGGCCGTCGCCTGCGCCGTGGGCGCGTTCATCAAGCGCCGGGGCTGAGCGCCCGGCCTTGCGGCCCACCTACTCCGGCCACCTGCCCGCGCCCGTCGGCAGTGAAGGCAGCGACGCCTGCAACATCGCATCGATGAACTCAGCGGGCCGCAAGCGGCCGTCCGGCTTGTACCACTGCACGGTCAGGTTCATGGCGCCCAGCACGCAGCGCTTGATGACGCGGGCGTCGCCCTGCAGCAATCCCGCCGCCACGGCAGCCGCCACCGCGTCCTGCCACATCTCCTCGTAGCGGTCGCTCAGCGATTTCACGGCCGCGCGGCTGGGCACGGACAGGCTGCGCCATTCGTAGACCAGCGCGTTCATGGCGTCGCCGCCCGCGCCATGCAGCATGCTCCACATATGCACGCGGAACAGCGCGGCCAGCCGGTCCGCCGGCGCCCGGTAGCGCGCCAGCGCGCGTTCGCCGTCGTCTATCACTTCCTGGATGCCGTTGTTCATGACCGCCACCAGGATCTCTTCCTTGCTGCGGAAATGATGGAACAGGCTGCCGGACTGCAAGCCCACCGCGCGCGCCAGCTCGCGCACGGTGGTGCGTTCATAGCCGTGCTTGCAGAACAGCTGCCCGGCCGTCAGGATCACCTCGCGCCGGCGTTCGGATTCCGAACCTTCGTCACGCGCCTGGGGGGCTTCCCGGATTTTCTGCATGTCCGGTCACAGTCTCTGGATGATGGTCGCCGTGGCCATGCCGTGGCCGATGCACATCAGCTGCATGCCCAGCTCGCCTTCGGTCGCTTCCAGCCCCGTCAACATCTTGGCCATCAGCCCGGCTCCCGTGGCCCCCAAGGGGTGCCCATGCGCAATCGCTCCGCCCCAGGGATTGACGCGCGACAGGTTGGCGCCCAGTTCGCGCTGCCAGGCCAGCACCACGCTGGCGAAGGCCTCGTTGATCTCGATCCAGTCTATGTCGTCAAGGCTCAGGCCCGCGCGCGCCAGCGCCTGCCGCGCCGCCGGGATCACGCCCGTCAATTGCAGCACCGGGTCCGATCCCACCGCCACCCGGGCCAGGAAACGCGCGCGGGGCCGCAAGCCATCGGCCAGCGCCGTATCTCGGTCGGCCAACAGCACCGCGGACGCGCCGTCCGCCAGCTGGCTGGCATTGGCGGCCGTGACGCCGCCCTGGCCAGGCGGCCGCAGCGCGGGCGCCATGGCCGCCATGCGGGCGGGGTCCGTCTTCTCGCGTATGCCTTCGTCGCGCCCGGCATCCGCCCGCGGCCCTGGAAGCAGCTCGGCGTGGCGGCCGGCCTGCGCGGCGTTCCAGGCGCGCGCATGGCTTTCGCGGGCCCATTCGTCCATCTCGGCCTGGGACAGCTGCCAGCGCTCCGCAATCCTTTCCGCGCTCTCGATCTGATGGATCAAGGGATAGCGTTCCAAGAGAGCGGGGTTCAAGCCTTCGAAGCCGCGGAACTCGCCCTGGCCCAGCGTCACGTCCAGGAACATCGGCACCCGGCTCATGCTTTCCACGCCGCCCGCGACCACGTAGCGCATGTCGCCCGCGGCAATGGCTTGCGCGCCGAAATGCACCGCCTGCTGGCTGGATCCGCACATGCGGTTCAGGGCCACGCCCGGCACGCTCTCGGGCAGGCCCGCCAGCATGGCGGCCAGCCTGCCGATGTTGGCGCCCTGCTCGCCCGCCTGGCTGACGCAGCCCGCGACCAGATCCTCGACCTGGCCGCCGGGCAGCCCGGCCCGCGCCAGCAGGCCGCGCACCGTCTCGGCCAGCAGCGCGTCCGGCCGCGTATCCGCCCACCATCCGCCGCGCCGCCCGAAAGGGGTGCGCACGGCCTCCACGATCACGGCTTCGTTCATGCCGTCGTCTCCTCTACGTAGAGCGCTTCGATCTCGTCCGCGTAGCTGCGGTAGATGCTGGCGCGCCTGACCTTCATGGTCGCGGTCACTTCACCGTCGTCATGGTCCAGCTCCTTTGTCAGCAGATGGAAGCGCTTGATCTGCGCCACCGGCGCCAGGCCCGCGTTGGCGCGCGCGACCTCTTGCTGCACCAGTTCGCGCACCTGCGCGCATTCGGCCAGGGAGCGGAAATGCGTGAAGGCGATGCGGCGCGACTCGGCCCACTTGCCCACCGTGTCGAACTCCAGCTGGATCAGCGCCGACACGTACTTCCTGCCGTCCGCGATCACGATGCATTCCTTGACGTAGGGACTGCCCTTGACCGCGTTCTCGATCTCGGAAGGCGTCAGGTTCTTGCCGCCCGCCGTGATCATGATATCCTTCAGGCGGTCCACGATGCGCACGCGCCCCGCCTCTTCCGCCACCACGTCGCCCGTGTACAGCCAGCCGTCGCGCACGGTGCTGGCGGTGGCTTCCGGGTTCTTGTAATAGCCCTGGAACACCATGTCGCCGCGCACCAGCAGTTCGCCGGCCTCGCCCATGCGCCATTCCACGCCCAGGATGGGTTCACCTACCGTGCCCACCTTCACGCGGTCCGGATGCTGCCCGAAGATCATGCCGGCGGACTCCGTCAGCCCATAGACCTCGATCAGCGGCACGCCCAGCGTGCGGAAGTAGCGCACCACGTCCGGCGAGATCGGCGCCGCGCCCGTCATGGCCACGCGCACCCGCCGCAGCCCGATGAAGTTCTGCAAGGCGCGCAGCACCAGCCAGTACCACAGCCAGCGGGTCCAGCGCTCGCGCAGCGTGTACTGCGCGGGGGACTTCTCCAGGAACGGCGTGCAGGCGGCCAGCGCGCGTCCGTATAGCCATTGCTGCAAACGCCCGGCTTCCTGCATCTTGATCGAAATGGCGGCGTGCAGCTTTTCCCAGATGCGCGGCACGCCCAGGAAGATCGTCGGCGCGACTTCGCGCAGGTCTTCCTGCACCGTGCGTATCGATTCGCCGAAATTCACCTGCGCGCCCAGGTAGATGGGCACGAAGGTGGACAGCATCTGTTCGGCCACGTGGCACAGCGGCAGGTAGGACAGGTGCACGCTGTTGCCGTCCATGGCCAGGCGGTCGGCGATGCCCGGCGCCACGCCGCGCATATTGCCGTAGCTCAGCATCGCGCCCTTGGGCTTGCCGGTGGAGCCGGAGGTATAGATCATGAGGCCGGTGTCATCCAGCCGCTGGCCGTCCAGCGCCGTGTTCAACGCGGCGAGTTCGGCCGCCTCGCGCCGCGCGCCCTCGGCCTCGACCTCGGCATAGGTCACGATGCGCTCGCGCTCGGCGGGCGCATAGGAGCGCAGGCCCTTGGTCTCCATCATGACGATGCGGCGCAGTAGCGGCAGCCGGTCCGCCACCTGCAGCACCTTGTCGGTCTGCTCCTGGTCCTCGCACACCACCAGTTCCACGTCCGCGTGTTCCAGCACGTAGCCCATTTCCTCGGCCGGACTGGTGGAGTACACGCCCACCGCCACCGCGCCGACCGCGCCCGCGCCCATCTGGGTCAGCAGCCATTCCACGCGGTTCTCGGAGACGATGGCGACCCGGCCGCCCGCGCTCAGGCCCAGGGCGCGCAGGCCCAGTCCCACGCGGCAGGCGCGGCTCCAGTATTCCGCCCAGCCCATGGGTTTCCAGATGCCGAAGTCCTTCTGGCGGATGGCGATGGCCGCAGGCTGGCGGCGGGCCTGCTCGCGCAGCATCTGCGGCAGCGTCAGGGCCGGCCACGCCTGCGTGGATGCGCCGGAGATATCCATGTGCTTGTCCGTCATGACAGCCAGCGCTTGCGGCGCTTGTAGTGCTTGATGTCGCGAAAGCCGCGGGCCTCGCCCGTGCCGCCCACGCCCAGATAGAACTCGCGCACGTCGGGATCCGCCGCCAGCTTTTCGGCGCTGCCGTCGATCACCACCTTGCCGGTCTCCATGATGTAGCCGTAATGCGCCACCGCCAGCGCCACAGAGGCGTTCTGCTCCACCAGCAGCATCGACACCCCCTGTTCGCGGTTGATGCGGGCGATGATGGAAAAGATGTTCTCCACCAGCATCGGCGACAGGCCCAGCGAGGGCTCGTCCAGCAGCATCAGCCTGGGCTGCGCGATCAGCGCGCGGCCGATGGCCAGCATCTGCTGTTCGCCGCCCGACAGATAGCCCGCCAGGCCGCGGCGCCGCTCGAACAGGCGCGGGAAGTAGCCATAGACCAGATCGAAGTCGGCCTTCGCCCCCGGCCTGCCCGTCAGGGCGTAGGTGGCGGCCACCAGGTTTTCCTCGATCGTCAGGTCCTCGAACACCCGGCGCCCTTCCATCACGTGCGCCAAGCCCGCGCGCACCAGGTTCTGCGGCCGGGCGCCCGCGGTGTCGCCGCCGTTGAAGACGATCTGCCCGCGCACCAGCGCGCCGTCCTCCAGGTCCAGCAGGCCGGACACGGCCTTCAGCGTGGTGGACTTGCCGGCGCCGTTGCTGCCCAAGAGCGCCACGATGCTGCCGGCGGGCACCGACAGGGACAAGCCGCGCAGCACCTGCACCGCCTTGTTGTAGACGACTTCGATGTTGTTGATATCGAGCACCGCCGCTGCGGGCGGCGCGGCATGCGCGTCATGTCCAGGGTTCACGGCCGCCTCACTTCAGCACGATCCAGTCGGATGCCGGCACCATCTGCTTCTGCTTCACGTCGGCGCGGTAGATCCGGCCCACCGGGATCGAATTGCCCTTGATGGAAATCGGCACGCCGATCAGGCCGCCCGTGTCGAAATCCTTGATGCCGTCCAGTGCCGCCTTCATATTGGCGCTGGTCAACTCCTTGCCTGCGTCCAGCGTGCGCTTGGCGACCTCGGTGAACAGCATGGCGGCCAGGAAGCCCTGCATGTAGCCCGTGCTCTGGTACTGCGGACGCATCTCGCGGATCTTCTTCAGCATCGGCGCGTCAGCCGCCGTGTCGTAGTAGTAGCGGTACGGCATCACGCCCATGAAGCCTTCGGCGTCCTCGCCCATCTGCATCACGGTGGAGTTGTCCATGGTCCAGAACGTGCCCATGTAGCGCGTCTTCAGGCCCATGCGCTTGCCCTGCCCCACGAACTCGGGAATCGGCGCCAGCACATAGCCATGGAAGATGGTGTAGTCCGGATCGGCGCGGCGCAGCTTGATGACCTCGGTCGACACGTCCACGCTGCCCGGCGGCGTCATGATCTCGGTCGCGACCTTCAGGCCCAGCTTTTCCGCCACCGCGCGCGAGCTGGCGATGGGATCGCGGCCGAACTCCGTGTCCGAATACACGAAAGCCACCTTGGCGCCGGGCTGTTCCTTGGCGATGTAGCGCAGCAGGATGCCGAACATTTCCGTGTAATCGGGCCCCAGCATGAACTGGGCGGGATATTTGGCGGGATCGTTCAGCTCCGTGGCGAAGGACGCGCCGGTCATCAGGATATCGCCCGTGCGGTTCAGCTCGGCATTGATGGTCTTGGAAAAGCCGGTGGAATCGCCGTAGTAGAAATTCACCTTGTTCTGGCTGGTGATCTTCTTGAACGCCGCCACCGACGCGTCCACCTTGTAGGCCGTGTCTTCCGGCACATAGCGCAGCTTGCGCCCCTTCACGCCGCCCTGGTCGTTGACGATCTTCACATAGTCGGTGATGCCAGCATGGATGCCCTGGCCGGCGAAGGCGAACACCCCGCTCAGCGGGATGGAGCCGCCCAGCACCAGGTCCTCGGCCGCCTGCGCGGCGGGCGCCGCCGACAGGGCCGCCGCCAGGCCCAGGGGGGCCAACAACCTCGATAAACCGCTGCCGATCCGGATGCGCTTCATGGTTAGTCTCCTGAGGGTCTTATGGGTGGCCGCCGCCATGGCTAGGTACGGAAAGGCCAGAGGTGGAAGTAGCGGCGCACGCGCCGCCAGATTTCCGCGAGCCCGTGCGGCTCGAAGATCAGAAAGCCCACGATCAGCAGGCCGAAAACAATGGTGCGCACCGGCGAAATCAGGCGCAGCGCGTCGCCGCCCACCGGCAGCCAGCCCACGATCAGCTTGAGCAGTTCCGGCACCATGGTCATGAAGATGGCGCCCAGGATGGATCCCAGGATCGTGCCCATGCCGCCCACGATGATGGCGGCCAGGAAGAAGATCGACATGATCAGCGGGAAACTCTCGGGCGTGACGACCCGGAAGAAGTAGGCCCACATGCCGCCCGCCACGCCGGCGTAGAACGAGGACAGGCCGAACGACAGCAGCTTGTAGCGCAGCAGGCGTATGCCCAGCACCTCGGCCGAGATGTCGCGGTCGCGGATGGCGATGAAGGCGCGGCCGATGCGCGTGCGGAACAGGTTGGCCGCGCCCAGCACCATCAGCGCCGTCACCGGCACGATCAGCCAGTAGATCTTGAACGAGGTATCCAGGTCCACGCCCAGCATCCGCGCCGGCGGCACCTGCAGGCCGGTCGTGCCGCCCGTGAACTGCCAGTTGGCGAAGATGAAATGCGCGATGAACGACGCGGCGATCGTGGCGATGGCCAGGTATAGGCCCTTCACCCGCAATGACGGTATGCCGACCAGCAGGCCGCCCGCCATCGCCACCAGCCCGCCCGCCACCAGATTGAGCAGCACCGGCGTGCCCAGCCGCTGCTCCAGCACCGCGACCGTGTACGCGCCCAATCCCATGAAGGCCGCCTGCCCCAGGCTGACCAGGCCGGTATAGCCCGTGAGGATGTTCAGCCCCGTGGCGCTGGCGACGTTGATGGCCACCAGGCAGGCCAGATACAGCCAATAGGCGTCGGCCACGAAGGGAAACATGATCAGCGATGCGGCCAGCAAGACCAGCCACGCCTTCTGCGTGCGGGTGTCGAACAGCGCTTCGTCCGCAAGATAAGTCTGCTTGGCAGTCGCGATGCGCATGGGTCAGAGCCTCTCGATTTCACGGGTGCCGAACAGGCCGTAGGGCCTCACCATCAGCACCACCACCAGCACGATGAAGGTAGCCAGCAATTTGTATTCGCCGCCCATGTAGGCGCCGGCCCAGGCTTCCAGCAGGCCGATGAATACGCCGCCCACCAGGGCGCCGGCCACGCTGTCCAACCCGCCCACGATCACCACCACCAGCACCGACAGGCCGAACACGCCCATCGACGAGGATATGCCGCCGATCGCGCCCACGATCACGCCCGACACCGCGGCCAGCGCGCCCGCCGCCACCCAGGCCAGCGAAAACACGCGCGGCACATTGATGCCCATGGCGTACGCTGCGCCCTGATCCGAAGCCGTGGCGCGCAGCGCCACCCCGCCGCGCCAGTAGCGGAACACCACCAGCACCAGCAGCGCCAGCACCACCGCCACCCAGAAGCCGTAGAACACCTTGGGCGCGACGAAGGCCTCGCCTATCATCACTGGCGAACGCGGCATGAACTCGGGCAGGCGGCGCTGGTCGGCCGTCCAGATCAGCTCCACCGCGCCCACCAGGATCGACGCCAGGCCCACGGTGATCATGAACACGGAGATCGGCGCCTCCCCCAGCATGGGGCGGATGGTCAGCCGTTCGACCACCGCGCCCAGCGCGCCCGACACCACCACCGCGCCCACGATGGCCAGCCAGATCGGCCATTCCATGCCGGTGGCGAAGGCGTAGAACACATAGGCGCCCAGCATCAGGAATTCGCCGATGGCGATGTTCACCACCCGGGTCGCCTTGTAGACGATGACGAAGGCCAGCGCCGCCAGCGCATAAAGTCCACCGCTGCCCAGCCCGGCCAGCGTGACTTCCAGGAAGAACAGCATGTCCATCAGGCCGCCTCCCGCAGGCGGCGACGCAGATCGCCGACGTCGCCCGCGCCCAGATAGGCCTGGATGACCTGCGGGTCCGCCTGCACCTGCGCCGGCGTGCCGTCGGCGATCACCTGGCCGAAGTTCAGCACCACCACGTGGTCCGACAGGTCCATGACCATGCCCATGTCGTGCTCCACCATCAGCACCGTCACGCCCCATTCGGAGCGCGCATCCAGGATGAAGCGCGCCATGTCGTCGGTCTCTTCGCGGTTCATGCCGGCCACCGGCTCGTCCAGCATCAGCACCTTGGGGTTCATCGCCAGCGCCCGCGCCAGCTCCACGCGCTTCTGCAGGCCATAGGACAGCGCGGCCACAGGCGCGTGGCGGATGTGGTCGATTTCCAGGAAGTCGATGATGCGTTCTTCGATGTCGGCGCGCAGCGCCATTTCTTCGCGGCGCGCGCGGCCCAGATAGAACAAGGCGTCCAGCACGTTGGTGCGCAGATGCGCATGGCGGCCCAGTTTGATGTTGTCCAGCACGGTCATGCCGCGGAACAGCGCGATGTTCTGGAAGCTGCGCGCCAGGCCCAGCCGGGCGCGTTCGGGCGCCGCCACGCGCGTGATGTCGCGGCCCTGGAAGCGGATCTGCCCGGATGCGGGGCGATAGAAGCCGGAAATGGTGTTGAACAGCGAGGTCTTGCCCGCGCCATTGGGGCCGATGACCGTGGTGATGGACCCGGGCGCCACGCGAAAGCCCACGCCCGTAAGCGCCTTGACTCCGCCGAACGCCAGTGTGACCCCATCCACCTCCAGCAAGGGAGTGCTGTCGGACTGATCCACCATTTGTCTCCTCGCCTTTATATGTGCGAAGTTTTTGTCGACGTCGGTCTGGCGAACCCGCGAGGCAGGAGATGCAACGAACCTGTCTTTACCTACGCCAGTACAGCGCCGGAAAATCGTTCTATGCGTTACGCTAAGCGTGCTTAAAAGAAAACCAAGCAAGCGCTCGGTTCAGACCATAGCATCGCGGTTTTTGGATCGACAGCTGGTACTTACCCGATAACGGAGACTCGCCATGCCCCAAGGACACCCCGCCTTCCACACGCTGTTTTTGGAAACCGACGACGCGATCGCGACCGTGACGCTGAACCGCCCCGATGCCCTCAACGCCATCGACGTGGCGATGGCGCAGGACCTGCAACGGGCCGCGCAATGGCTGGAAGCGCGGGATGACATCCGCGCCGTGTTGCTGCGCGCCACCGGCAAGACCTTCTGCGCGGGCGGCGACATCAGCATGTTCACGGGCGAGCCCGCCGTGGTGCGCGCCACCCTGCTGGACCTGTTCACGCCGTTGAACGACTTCATTGCGCGCATTGCCCGCATGGACAAGGTCTGGATTGCGCAGGTCCACGGCATCGCCGCGGGTGCGGGCCTGTCGCTGGTCTTGGCTTGCGACCTGGCCATCGCCGACGCCGACGCCCGCTTCATGACGGCCTATCTCAAGCTTGGAGCGACGCCCGACGCCGGCATGACCCATGGCCTCACGCGGGTGCTGGGCGCCCGCCGCGCGCTGGACCTGCTACTGCGGCACGACGCCTTCTCCGCCAGCGACGCGTTGGCCTGGGACATCGTCACGCGCACCGCCCCTGCCGGAGAACTCGCGCAAGCCGCGCAAGGCTACGCGCTTGAGGTCGCCCGCCACGCGCCGCACGGCATCGCGGGCGCCAAGGACCTGTTGCGCTCGGCCGAACACGCCACGCTGGAAACCCAGTTGGCCGAAGAGACCGCGCGCTTCCTTGACAGCGCCTCGCGCGCGGACTTCGCGGAAGGCGTGCGAGCGTTCCGCGAGAAGCGGACGCCTCGGTTCAAGGGCGAATAGAGCTCAAACGACGCGCTTTTCCACCGCCTGCGCCCAACGCCGCGCCACCGCCGGCGAGGTGGCGCAGGTCGCGGACTCGGTCACCACGCGCACCGCGCGTTCCAGCAGCTGGATGTCGGCCTCGTGCTGGCGGGCCACATGCGGATCTTCGAAGAAGATCACGCGCTGGCATTGGTGTTCCAGCACCAGCTCCGCGATCTGCGCGTCGCCGCCCAGCGGCCCGCTCAGGTAGCGGTGCACCCAGGGCGTGTCCTTGGGCCAGCCGCGCGACCAGGCCAGGTCGTTCAAGCGGCCGCCGGTGGTGCCCGTCGCCACGCGCCGCGCAAACCGCGACAACACGTCGAAATGCTCGCTGGCGAATGCCACCATCTCGTCCTTGAGCGCATCGTGGGCGATCAGCGCCACGGTCTGGCCGGTGAAGTTGAAATGGCGCGAAGCCGAGACATCCGGCGGCAAGCCCGCATGGACGCGTTCGACTTCCATCCATTCGATGGCGCCCGCGAGCGTCGAAATGAACGGACGGCCGTGCGTGATGCACTGGCGCTTGAGCGCCAGCGCTTCCGGAAAAATCGACGATGGGTCGACAGGATCGATCAGGTAGATCGCGCCGTCGAACGGCGCCTGCCCGTCGCGCCCTTCCGTCACCCGGGCCACCAGCTTCATCAGGCCGCCTTCGCGGCCGTAGGGATAGCGGATCAGTCCGCCGTAGCCCTGCAGCATGCCCTCGCGCACGATCGCGTCGTGGGTGCGGCCGACGGTATGCAGCTGCACGCCCAGCTCGCGTATCGTGCCGGAACACGCGCGCAGCCAGGTAAACAGCGCGGCATCGGGAGTTTCGTGGTGCAGCCGGTTGGCGGCCAGGCCAAAGCGCAATTGGGCAGCGGGCATCGGTGGACTCAGGGAGGTAGGGACGACTGTGGAATCCTTGATGATACCGTGGCGGACATGGCGCGCAAGCGCTAGCAGTCCTGCGTGCGCGGCAGGCTGGAACAGCCCCGACTATTCGCGGAGCCCCGAGCGCATGGTTTTGCGAAATTCGAGCATGCGCTGCGTGTTCGCCAACTCCCTTTGCAGCAGCTCGGCGTCCGGCAACAACATCCGATAATTCGCAGCCATGACCTTGCTGGGCAAACCCTCAAGCGCATACCTCGCGAGGGCGTGGCCCTTGTCAGCGCAAAGGATCAAACCCACTGGCGGGTTTTCGTCGGGCAGCGTCCAATGCTCCTTGGCGTAGTTGCAGTACATATGCATCTGCCCCACATCGGCATGGGTCAGAGAGCCGAGCTTCAGATCGACGATAACCAGGCAACGCAACCGCCGATGAAACAACAGCAGGTCGACCCGGTACCAAGTCTGGTCGATGCGCAAGCGGCGCTGCCGCCCGATGAAAGCAAAACCGTCACCAAGTTCGAGCAGAAAATCCTCCAGCCGACGGATCAAGCCCTGTTCCAGATCTGACTCCGAATACTCGTCCTTGAGGTCCAGAAACTCCAGCACATAGGGGTCTTTGATCGCGTCGTCGAGCAAGGCAGCGGTCTCTGGCTTGGTCTTGGCTCCATTCTCCAGCATGGCCGCCCGGTTCCTCGAAAGCGCCGTGCGTTCGTAGAACTGACTACCGATCTGCCGATCAAGCTGGCGCACGCTCCATCCACCTCGCAGCGCCTCTGTCTCGTAGAACTGACGGGCGAGGACGTCCTTGACCGAAAGCAGCCGGACATAACCAGACCAGGGCAATATGAAGACTTGGGCCAGTTGCTCCAAACTCGGTGATCGCGTCTGCTGCGCCTCCGTGGCCAATTCGCCAGACAGCGTCTGGCGAATTGGCCAGGCCAAAAAGAACGAGCGCATCTGCTGCAAATTCTGGCGACTGAACCCACGACCGAATTGTTGCGTGAGATCGCTGGCCAGTCGCTCGATCAACTGCTCGCCATAGCCCGCCCGCCGTTTGCCGCGTTGCTCGACGTTGACGATCCGGCGTCCGATCTCCCAATAGCTGGCAGTCATCAACGCGTTGACGCTGCGCGCTGCATTCAGGCGCGCAGAATACAGCAACTCGACAATGCCCTCATGAACGCCTGTATAAGCGCCGTGCAAAACTGGCGTCTGCCGCCCTGCCGCTTGCTTCTTTCTGGCCACGCTGCCTCCACTGCGAACAGTGATGCACAGCTGCAATCGCCTTGCGTCGTCTTGTGATCGCGTCGGCTGCCGTTGCGGACAGTGTCATCTTTGACAGGAAGATAGCGCCTGAATATCGTCCCGCCCACCGCATTGTGAGCTTTATGTCCCATATCAAAGCGGCGTCGCGCCAACGGAATGGCGGAACCAGAATAAAAAACGCTCCCCGCAGGGAGCGTTTTCGACTCAGAGATCAATCCGCTTCATCAATCCAGGCCATCTGGATAGCTTCCAGGATCTTCTCGCCGCAATGGGCGGGGTCGTCGTTGAAACCGGGCAAGGCCAGGACCCACTCGCGCAGCTGCACGAAGCGCAGCGTCTTGGGATCCTCGTCAGGGTGCGCGTCGAGCAGCGCCTCGGCGATCTGGTAGGTGTCGGTCCACTTCATCAATGGCCCTCTTTGGCGTGGTTGATGGTGTACTTGGGAATCTCGACCGTCAGGTCGGCGTCGGTCACCAGCGCCTGGCAGGACAGGCGCGAGGTCGGGGTCAGGCCCCAGGCCTTGTCCAGCAGATCCTCTTCGTCGTCGGTGGCGTCTTCCAGCGAAGAATAGCCCTGCTTGACCACCACGTGACAGGTCGTGCACGCGCACGACAGTTCGCAGGCGTGTTCGATGTCGATGTGGTTGTCCAGCAGCACGCGGCAGATCGACACGCCCTTGGGCGCGTCTTCGATCACGGCGCCTTCCGGGCAGTAGTCGGGATGAGGCAGTACAGTCAGTTTCGGCATAGCGTGTTATCAGGCAATCTCATCAAGTTTGCGGCCCGCCAGCGCGGCGCGGATGCTGCGGTCCATGCGGCGCGCGGCGAAGTCATCGGTCGCGGCCGACAGGGCCTGGACCGCATCCTTCACCGTGTCCACGTCCTGGGCATCCTGGGCGGCGATGGCAGCCTGCAGGCATTCGTCCACGCGCTTGCGTTCCTCGGCGTCCAGCAGGTCGCCATCGACGGCCAGCGCGGCCTGCACCGACTCGACCAGTTGGCGCGCGTCCACCTGTTGCTCGCGCAGCATGCGGGCGCGGGCATCGGTATCGGCTTGCGCCACGCTGTCGGCCAGCATCTGCGCGATTTCATCGTCGGAGAGGCCATAGGACGGCTTGACCGACACCATGGCCTCGACGCCCTTGCTCTGCTCGCGCGCGGTCACGCTCAGCAGCCCGTCGGCGTCCACCTGGAAGGTCACGCGGATGCGCGCGGCGCCCGCCACCATGGGCGGAATGCCACGCAGCTCGAAGCGGGCCAGCGAGCGCGAATCGGCAACCAGGTCGCGTTCACCCTGCACCACGTGGATGCTCATGGCCGTCTGGCCATCCTTGAAGGTCGTGAATTCCTGCGCGCGCGCCACGGGGATGGTGCTATTGCGCGGGATGATGCGCTCCACCAGGCCGCCCATGGTTTCCAAGCCCAGCGACAACGGGATCACATCCAGCAGCAGCCAGTCCTCGCCGGGAGCGCGGTTGCCCGCCAGCAGATTGGCCTGCAAGGCGGCGCCCAGCGCCACCACCTGGTCGGGATCCAGGTCCGTCAGCGGCTGCGTGCCGAACAGCTTGCCCACGGCCGCGCGCACGACCGGCATGCGCGTGGCGCCGCCGACCATCACCACGCCGCGCACGTCGGCCGCCGTCAGCGAGGCGTCGCGCAAGGCGCGCCGCGCGCAGTCCAGCGTGCGCACGATCAGGGGCTGCGCCAGCGCTTCGAATGCCGCCCGCGTCAGGCTCGTGTCCACGGTCCTGCCATCGGACAATTCCAGCGTCAGGCTGGCTGCGTCGGCGTCCGACAAGGCTTCGCGCGCAGCGCGTGCGGCCATCAGCAGGCGGCGGCGATCCGCCGGCGCGAACTCGCCGGCGGCAAGCCCGGCCACCACATGATCGACGATCAAGGCATCGAAGTCGTCGCCGCCCAGCGCGGTATCGCCACCGGTGGCAATGACTTCGAACACGCCCTGCGTCAGGCGCAAGATGGAAATATCGAAAGTGCCGCCGCCTAGGTCATACACGGCGTACACGCCTTCGGCGGCATTATCCAGGCCGTAGGCGATGGCCGCGGCCGTGGGTTCATTCAGCAGACGCAACACGTTCAGGCCGGCCAGGCGGGCGGCGTCGCGCGTGGCCTGGCGTTGCGCGTCATCAAAATAAGCGGGCACCGTGATGACGGCGCCGACCAGATCGTCGCCCAGCACGTCTTCGGCGCGCTGGCGCAGGACCGCAAGGATCTGCGCCGATACTTCGACCGGGCTCAGGTCGCCCTGGACGGTGCGGATGCGCACCATGCCGGGCGCGTCCACGAATTCATATGGCGCGCGGCTGGCGCGCGCCTCTTCGAGCGAACGGCCCATGAAACGCTTGACCGAAACAACGGTGTTCAGCGGATCCTCGGCCTGCTGCGCGAGCGGCTCGCGGCCAGTGGTGACCTTGCCGCCCGCGAAATAGCGCACGGCGGAAGGCAGCAAGGCGTGGCCCTGCGCATCGGTCAGCACTTCGGCGACGCTGCTGCGCACCGCCGCGACCAGGGAATTGGTGGTGCCCAGGTCGATCCCGACCGCCAGCTTGCGCTGGTGCGGCGCGGGCGATTCGCCAGGCTCTGATATCTGCAATAAGGCCATGATTCTGCTTTTATGGTCAGTAGGCGGCGCTGTGCCGGCGCCCGTCTGGCGGACGCCGCGGCGCGGCCTGGGCTATGCGGCGGGCTGGGCCTGCGCCAGTTCTTCCGCCAGCTTCTCCACGAACATCCATTCCCGCACCTTGAGCCCGGCCGCCGCGTAATCGCGGTCCTGGTCCAGCAGGCGGGCCAGCGTGGCGCGCATGGCGGCGCGCGCCTGCTCCAACTCGGCCTGCAAGGCCGCCAGGGCGCGGGCATCGTCGCGCGCGTCGTCCAGCATCTCGCGCCAGGTCATCTGCTGCATCAGGAACTCGGGGTCCATGGCCGTGTTGCTCTCGGTCTGCAGATCCACGCCAGCCTGCTCGCACAGGTAACGCGCCCGCAACAAGGGATCGCGCAACAGGCGGTAGGCCTCGTTGGCGCGAGCCGCCCACTGCATGGCCACGCGGCGTTCCGCGGGGCTGGCCGTGGCGTAGCGGTCGGGATGGACCTGCGCGGCGACGGCGCGCCACGCGGACTCAAGCGCCTGGGCGTCCAGATCGAAGCGCGCCGGCAAGCCAAACAGGCTGAAGTGATCGTCTCCAGCCAAGACTTACACCGTGAACGACTCGCCGCAGCCGCAGGTCGCCTTTTCGTTGGGGTTGCGGAACTTGAAGCCTTCATTCAGGCCTTCGCGGGCGTAGTCGAGTTCGGTGCCGTCCAGGTACGACAGGCTTTTCGGGTCGATGAAGACCTTCACGCCGAAGCTTTCGAACACCACGTCTTCCGGCGCCACGTCGTCCACGTACTCGAGCTTGTAGGCCATGCCGGAGCAGCCCGTGGTCCTAACGCCGAGCCGCAAGCCGATACCCTTTCCGCGCTTCTGCAAGTAGCGGCCGATATGGGTGGCAGCCTGTTGGGTCAGGGTAACGGACATGTTCAGCCCGCCACGGCAGCTTCGGCCGGGGCCGAATGCTTTTCTTTGTAGTTCTGCACCGCGGCCTTGATCGCGTCTTCGGCCAGGATGGAACAGTGCACCTTCACGGGCGGCAGGGCCAGTTCTTCGGCGATCTGCGTGTTGCGGATGTTCATCGCTTCGTCCAGCGTCTTGCCCTTGACCCATTCGGTCACGAGCGAGCTGGAAGCGATGGCCGAACCGCAGCCGTAGGTCTTGAAGCGCGCGTCTTCGATCACGCCGGCTTCGTTCACCTTGATCTGCAGCTTCATCACGTCGCCACAGGCGGGCGCGCCGACCATGCCGGTGCCGACCGACTCGTCCGACTTGTCGAACGAACCGACGTTGCGCGGGTTTTCGTAGTGATCCAGGACTTTGGTGCTGTAAGACATGTTAATTCTCCACGAATTTCTAGGCGCGGGCGCTTAGTGCGCAGCCCACTGCACGGTGTTCAAGTCGATGCCTTCCTTGGCCATTTCCCACAGCGGCGACATATCGCGCAGCTTGCCGACGCGGCTCTTGAGCAACTCGATGGCGTAGTCCACTTCCTTTTCGGTCGTGAAACGGCCCAGCGTGAAGCGGATCGAGCTGTGCGCCAGTTCGTCGTTGCGGCCCAGGGCGCGCAACACGTAGGACGGTTCCAGGCTGGCCGAGGTGCAGGCCGAGCCGCTGGAGACGGCAAGTTCCTTGATCGCCATGATCAGGGACTCGCCTTCGACATAGTTGAAGCTGACATTCAGGTTGTGCGGGACGCGCTGGTCCATGTCGCCGTTGAGGTAGACCTCTTCGATCTGCGACAGGCCGGCCCACAGGCGGTCGCGCAGCATCCGGATGCGCTCGTTCTCGGTGCCCATTTCCTCGCGGGCCAGGCGGAAGGCTTCGCCCATGCCGACGATCTGGTGCGTGGCCAGCGTGCCCGAGCGGAAACCGCGCTCATGGCCGCCGCCGTGCATCTGCGCTTCGATGCGGATGCGCGGCTTGCGGCGCACGTACAGCGCGCCGATGCCCTTGGGGCCGTAGGTCTTGTGGGCGGAGAACGACATCAGGTCGACCTTCAGCTTTTGCAGGTCGATTTCCACCTTGCCGGTCGCCTGGGCGGCGTCCACGTGGAAGATGATGCCCTTTTCGCGGCAGATCTCGCCCAGCGTGGCCACGTCCTGGATCACGCCGATTTCGTTGTTCACCATCATCACCGACGCCAGCACGGTATCGGGGCGCAGCGCGGCCTTGAAGGTGTCCAGGTCGATCAGGCCGTTGTCCTTGACGTCGAGGTAGGTCACTTCGAAGCCCTGGCGCTCGAGTTCGCGACAGGTGTCCAGCACGGCCTTGTGTTCGGTCTTGACGGTGACGATGTGCTTGCCGCGTTCCTGGTAGAAGTTGGCGGCGCCCTTGATCGCCAGGTTGTTGGATTCGGTGGCGCCGGAGGTCCAGACGATTTCGCGCGGATCGGCGTTCACCAGCTTGGCGACTTCTTCGCGGGCGCGCTCGACGGCTTCTTCGGACTCCCAGCCAAACGCGTGGCTGCGGGACGCCGGATTGCCGAAGTTTTCGTACAGCCAGGGCACCATCTTGTCCACGACGCGGGGATCGACGGGCGTCGTGGCGGAATAATCCAGATAGATCGGACGGGTGGTCATTTCTACAACTCCTGATACTGCTTATACGGTGGCGTTGGCAGCGACGGTCGCGGCCGGGGCGTTGGCGGCGTTTGCGGCGCCCCCCACCCGATCCACGCGTACCGCGCAAGCCTGCGCTTGATTGTTGGCTTCCTGCAATTGGCGCACGCGCTGCTGATCGACCAGATCTTGCAGGGACACCGAATCCAGGTAATCCACCATCTTGCGATTCAACGTAGCCCAGAGCTCATGCGTCATGCACTTGCCCGGCTTGCCGTCGTTGCCGCTCGTACAGTCCCGCTTGCCGCCGCAGCTGGTGGCGTCCAGGGGTTCGTCGACGGCGAAGATGATATCGGCAACGGTAACGTTACGGGCCAGACGCGCGAGCGAATAGCCGCCGCCGGGACCGCGCACGCTGTCCACGAGTTCGTGGCGACGCAATTTCCCGAACAGCTGTTCCAGGTAGGACAGCGAGATATTCTGACGCTGGCTGATGGCCGCAAGAGTGACCGGACCGCTATGCTGCCGCATAGCCAGATCGATCATGGCAGTCACGGCGAAACGCCCCTTGGTAGTTAGCCGCATGGTAGGTTCCCTGTGATTCGGCAATGGCCGCAGGCGAATCCAGCGGTCAATACCCGAGTAATTGGCTCAAGTATAGCCTATTCCCGACTAATTTGGTATGGCTCCTGGCTAGAAAAAACCGCGCATTCGCGCGGTTTTTCACTGCCAAGCACCTCCGAGAACCGCCCGGCGGGCAGCCCTGCGGAAAAAGCGGATCACGCCGCCTGGTACTGGGTCGCGCGCTTGCGCACCAGCTCAAGCACACCCTGACAGGCGTCTTCCAGGTAGTCCAGGACCTTGCCGAAACCGTCGGCGCCGCCATAGTACGGATCGGGCACGGTGGCCTCTTCGAACTCGTTGGCAAAGCGCATCAGCAGCATCAGCTTGTGCTGGTAGGCCTTGGGGCACTGCTGCTGCATGGCGGACAGATTGTCCCAGTCCATGGCGAGGATCAGGTCGAAATCGCGGAAATCTTCCGCGGTAACCTGACGCGCTTCGCAGTGCGTGATCTCGTAGCCGCGCTTGCGCGCTGCGGCCTGCGCCCGGGCATCAGGCGCCTCGCCGATGTGAAACGCGTGCGTGCCCGCGGAGTCGATGCGAACCACATCGCCCAAACCCGCGTCGTTCACCAAATGGCGAAACACGCCCTCTGCGCTCGGCGAGCGACAGATATTGCCCATGCAAACGAAAAGTACCTTGGTCATCATGGAAGTAAGTGTGCGGGAAAACCCGAGATAAGGCAAGCTTTTTTTGCGTCTGCGCGATTATGATCCAGCAAATGCGACCCCAATATTTATCCAAATAAATCAATGGCTTATAAATAAATCCGGATCCAGCTTGTGAACACTGAACCCGGATATTGGAGCGGATCTTGGCAGCTTGATTGCAACGCAGCAGATTTTGGATGAATTCAGCGTACCGTCAGCAAAATGAAACGTTTTGATACGTGATTCGGCCCTATACCGCCCCGTCCAGCAGCACGCGCTGCTTCAGCGCGGTCAGGGCGTCGCGCGCCGCGGCGGCCTGCTCGAACTCCAGGTTCCGGGCGTGGTCCATCATCAGCTTCTCGAGACGCTTGATCTCGCGGGCCAGGGCCTTTTCGTCCTTCAGGAACTCGGCCGGAACCGCCGCTTCGAGCGCGTCGTGCTGGGTGGGGGCCACGACACCATCGATCAGTTCGCGCACAGCCTTCTGCACACCGCGGGCGGTAATGCCGTGGTCGGCGTTGAATTTCAGCTGCTTGGCGCGGCGTCTCTCGGTTTCCTCCATGGCGCGCTGCATTGAGTCGGTGATGCGGTCCGCATAGAGGATGGCATGGCCGTTTAGGTTGCGCGCCGCGCGTCCGATGGTCTGAATCAGGCTGCGTTCCGAGCGCAGGAAACCTTCCTTGTCGGCATCCAGAATCGCGACCAGCGAAACTTCAGGGATATCCAGGCCCTCGCGCAGCAGGTTGATCCCCACCAGCACGTCGAAAGTACCCAGGCGCAGGTCGCGGATGATTTCCACGCGTTCGACGGTGTCGATATCCGAATGCAGATAGCGCACTCGGACGCCGTGCTCGCTCAGGAAGTCCGTCAAGTCCTCCGCCATGCGCTTTGTCAGCGTGGTGACCAGCACACGCTCCGCTTGCGCCACGCGCGCCTTGATCTGCCCGAGGAGGTCATCGACCTGGGTCCGGGCCGGCAGA
Source organism: Achromobacter xylosoxidans (assembly GCF_002192695.1). Classification (GTDB taxonomy): domain Bacteria; phylum Pseudomonadota; class Gammaproteobacteria; order Burkholderiales; family Burkholderiaceae_B; genus Achromobacter; species Achromobacter xylosoxidans_C. The sequence goes on along the minus strand of NZ_MTLG01000082.1, from coordinate 89,266 downwards.
ACCTCGACCAGCGGATCGACCAGCCCGGTAGGCCGTACCACTTGCTCCACGACGTTGTCGGTGTGCTCTTTCTCGTAGGCGGCCGGCGTGGCCGACACGAACACGCACTGGCGCATCCGGGCCTCGAATTCCTCGAGTTTCAGCGGCCGGTTGTCCAGCGCCGACGGCAGGCGAAAACCGTACTGCACCAGCGTTTCCTTGCGCGCGCGGTCACCCCGGTACATGCCGCCCAGCTGACCAATGGTGACATGGCTTTCGTCGATGAACATGAGCGCATCGGACGGCAGGTAATCAATGAGGGTGGGCGGCGGTTCGCCCGCCGCCGCGCCCGACAGGTGGCGGGAGTAGTTTTCGATGCCCTTGCAGAAGCCCAGCTCCTGCAGCATTTCCAGGTCGAAGCGGGTGCGCTGCTCCAAGCGCTGGGCCTCGACCAGATGGCCATCATCGACGAAGCGCTTGACGCGCTCGCGCAGCTCTTCCTTGATGGTCTCGATGGCGCGCAGCACGGTATCGCGCGGCGTGACGTAGTGCGAACCGGGATAGACGGTGAAGCGCGGCAGCTTCTGACGGATGCGGCCCGTCAGCGGATCGAACAGCTCCAGGCTTTCGATTTCGTCGTCGAACAGCGTCAGGCGCAGCGCCAGTTCCGGGCTTTCCGCCGGGAAGATGTCGATGGTTTCGCCACGCACCCGGAAAACGCCGCGGGTAAATTCGGCGTCGTTGCGGGTGTACTGCATGGCGACCAGGCGGGCCAGGATCTCGCGGCGCGAGATCTGGTCGCCGGCGCGCAGGATCAGCACCATGGCGTGGTAGTCGCCCGGATTGCCGATACCGTAGATGCAGGACACGGTGCCCACGATGATGGTATCGCGGCGCTCCAGCAGGCTCTTGGTCGCCGACAGCCGCATCTGCTCGATGTGTTCATTGATGGACGAATCCTTTTCGATGAACAGGTCGCGCGTCGGGACGTAGGCCTCGGGCTGGTAATAGTCGTAGTACGAAACGAAGTACTCGACGGCGTTCTTCGGGAAGAACTCCCGCATCTCGGCATACAACTGGGCAGCCAGCGTCTTGTTGGGGGCCAGCACCAGCGCCGGCCGCCCCATGCGGGCGATGACGTTGGCCATGGTGTAGGTCTTGCCGGAGCCCGTCACGCCCAGCAGAGTCTGGAACATCAGGCCGTCCTCGACCCCCTGCGTCAGCCCCTCGATGGCGGTAGGCTGATCGCCGGCCGGCGGATAGGGCTGGTACAGGTGAAACGGGCTGCCCGGGAAATCGATGAATCCGGGGCCTGGCGCGGACGGATCCGCCACGGCCGATGCCGCCGCGGGATCGGCCGTCAGGTTCGCTGCGGCCCCCGCCGTAATCGGGTCTATTGCGCTCTTAGGCATGCTAGACTCTTCCAGGGTAAACCCCTCATTATCCACAGCAGCCCGTACTGCGTCCACCCACCTCACCAGACTCCCATGAGCACCCTTTTCGATTCCGTCGAACTCGCCCCGCGCGACCCCATTCTTGGCCTGAACGAACAATACAACGCTGATACGCGTCCCGGTAAGGTGAATCTGGGCGTGGGCGTGTACTACGACGATCAGGGTCGCATTCCCCTGCTGGGCGCGGTTCGCAAGGCTGAAGCCGCCCGCATCGAGGCCGCCGCCGCCCGCGGCTACCTGCCGATCGAAGGCATCGCCGGTTACAACTCCGGCGCGCAAGCCCTGCTGCTGGGCAAGGATTCCGCGTTGGCCGCCGCCGGCCGCGTACTGACCACCCAGGCCCTGGGCGGCACCGGCGCGCTGAAGATCGGCGCCGATTTCCTGCGCCAGCTGCTGCCGGCCTCCAAGGTCCTGATCAGCGATCCCAGCTGGGAAAACCACCGCGCCCTGTTCGAGCGCGCCGGTTTTGAAGTCGGCACCTACTCGTACTACGACGCCGCCACCCGCGGCCTGAACTTCGACGCCATGCTGGCCGACCTGAAGGCCGCGCCGGCCAAGACCGTCGTCGTGCTGCATGCCTGCTGCCACAACCCGACCGGCGTGGACCCCACCGTCGACCAGTGGAAGCAGATCGCCGCCGTGGTCAAGGAAAACAACCTGGTCCCGTTCCTGGACATCGCCTACCAAGGCTTCGGCGACGGCCTGACCGAAGACGCTTCGGTCGTGCGCATGTTCGCCGACCTGGACCTGACCATGTTCATCAGCTCCTCGTTCTCGAAGTCGTTCTCGCTGTACGGCGAACGCGTCGGCGCGCTGACGGTCGTGGCCGGCAGCAAGGACGAAGCCACCCGCGTGCTTAGCCAGCTGAAGCGCGTGATCCGCACCAACTACTCCAACCCGCCCACCCACGGCGGCACGGTGGTGTCGACGGTCCTGAACTCGCCCGAACTCTTCGCCATGTGGGAAGAAGAACTCGCCGGCATGCGCGACCGCATCCGCCTGATGCGCAAGCAACTGGTCGACAAGATCAAGGAGCACGGCGGCAAGCAGGACTTCAGCTTCGTGCTGCAGCAGCGCGGCATGTTCTCGTACTCGGGCCTGACCGCCGCGCAGGTGGATCGCCTGCGCGAAGAGCATGGCGTCTACGCCGTGTCCAGCGGCCGCATCTGCGTCGCCGCACTGAACAGCGGCAACATCGACAAGGTCGCCAAGGGCATCGCGGCAGTGCTGTAAAACCACTTGCCGCGCACAGGCCCACCCGGGCCTGCCGCCAGGAACGGGACCTTCGGGTCCCGTTTTTCTTTTGGTGCGCACCGGCTGTTTCTTTTGGTGCGCGCCGGTTGTTTCTTTTGGTGCGCGCCGGCTGTTTCTTTTGGTGCGCGCCGGCTTGCTTTTTTGCGCTGCGTCCCCCAGAATGGCGCTGTATATATGTACAGTCCGCTAGCACCGGATCATCGCCATGGCCAGCAAACTCACTGATCGCCAACAACAAATCCTGGACCTCATCAGGCAAACCGTCGCGCGCACCGGCTTTCCGCCGACCCGCGCCGAGATTGCCCTGGCCCTGGGCTTCCGTTCCCCCAATGCGGCGGAAGATCACCTCAAGGCACTTGCCCGCAAGGGCGCCATCGAACTGACGGCTGGAGCCTCCCGCGGCATCCGCCTGAAAGACAACTCTCCTGCCCCCACGCAAAGCTCGCTGCCCATGCCGGGCCTGGCGCAGTTGCTGCTGCCGCTGGTCGGCCGCGTGGCTGCTGGCAGCCCAATCCTGGCTGCCGAGCACGTGGAACGCGAAGTCGGCGTCGATCCCAACCTGTTCGCCCAGACGCCCGACTACCTGCTCAAGGTACGCGGCATGAGCATGCGCGACGCCGGCATCCTGGAAGGCGACCTGCTCGCCGTCAAGAAAGCCTCGGAAGCCCGCAATGGCCAGATCGTGGTGGCGCGCCTGGGCGACGACGTCACGGTCAAGCGGCTGCAGCGCCAGAACGGCCACATCGAACTCCTGCCCGAAAACCCCGACTTCGAACCCATCGTGGTCGAAGCTGGCCAGGACTTCGCGTTGGAAGGCATCGCGGTGGGCCTGATCCGCACGCACGCATTGCACTAGAAAGCCTGCGGCGCCGGCCTGCCGCCCGCAGCATAAAAAAACCCCGCCAAGAAATTGGCGGGGTTTTTTACTGGAAGCCCGATCCTGGAGAAACGCCTCCTAGCGGCGGCGTCGCTCCCGGTTCCGTCAGTGCTTGAGCACCGGATCGGTCGAACCAGGTTCGGCAGGCTTGGCCACCAGGGGTTCCTTGACCGCTTCTTCCTCGGCCAGGGGCTCAGGCAGACGTTCCAGGGCCAGTTCCAAGACCTTGTCGATCCAGCGCACCGGCACGATCTCAAGGTGGTTCTTGACGTTATCCGGAATCTCCGCCAAATCCTTGACGTTTTCTTCCGGGATCAAGACGGTCTTGATGCCGCCACGGTGAGCGGCAAGCAGCTTTTCCTTCAGGCCGCCGATGGGCAGGACTTCGCCGCGCAGCGTGATCTCGCCGGTCATGGCGACGTCGGCGCGCACCGGAATGCGCGACAAGGCCGACACCATGGCCGTGGTGATCGCGATACCCGCGGACGGACCGTCCTTGGGCGTCGCGCCTTCCGGCACGTGCACGTGCATGTCGTGCTTTTCGAAGACGCTGTCGGCAAAGCCCAGACGGCGGGCGCGCGAACGCACCACCGTGCGGGCCGCCTCGACCGATTCCTTCATCACGTCGCCCAGCGAACCGGTGCGTTGGATGACGCCCTTGCCGGGCATGTCCGCGACTTCGATCGTCAGCAGGTCGCCGCCAACTTCCGTCCAGGCCAGACCCGTCACCTGACCGATCTGGTTTTCCTTTTCGGCCATGCCGAAGGCGTAACGGCGCACGCCCAGGAAATCGCTCAGGTTGTCGCCCGTGACGTTCACCGGCTTGACCTCGGCAGCCTTGCCTTCAGCCTTGGCGCGGTCGCTCTGGGTCAGCAATTGCTTGATGACCTTGCGGCAGATCTTGCCCACTTCGCGTTCGAGCGCACGCACACCGGCTTCGCGGGTGTAGTAGCGCACGATGTCGCGCAGCGCGCTGTCGTCGACCGTGAGTTCGCTATCCTTCACGCCGTTGTTCTTCATCAGCTTGGGCAGCAGATGGTCGCGGGCGATATGGATCTTCTCTTCCTCGGTGTAACCCGACAGGCGGATCACTTCCATGCGGTCCAGCAGCGCCGGCGGAATGTTCAGCGTGTTGCTGGTAGCCACGAACATGACGTCGGACAGGTCGAAGTCGACTTCGATGTAGTGGTCCTGGAATGTGTGGTTCTGTTCCGGATCCAGCACTTCGAGCAGCGCCGACGAGGGATCGCCGCGGAAATCCATGCCCAGCTTGTCGATTTCATCGAGCAGGAACAAGGGATTGCGCACGCCGACCTTCGACATGTTCTGGACGATCTTGCCGGGCATGGAGCCGATGTACGTGCGGCGATGGCCGCGGATCTCGGCTTCGTCGCGCACGCCGCCCAGCGCCATGCGCACGAACTTGCGGTTCGTCGCCTTGGCGATGGATTGGCCGAGCGAGGTCTTGCCCACGCCAGGAGGGCCGACCAGGCACAGGATCGGCGCCTTCACCTTGTCCACGCGCTGTTGCACGGCAAGATATTCCAGGATCCGTTCCTTGACCTTTTCCAGACCGTAGTGGTCGTTGTCCAGCACCGTTTCCGCGTTGCTGATGGAATTGTTGATCTTGCTCTTCTTTCTCCAGGGGAGGTTGATGAGCGTATCGATGTAGTTGCGCACCACGGTGGCTTCGGCCGACATGGGCGACATGAGCTTGAGCTTCTTGAGCTCGGCATCGGCCTTCTTGCGCGCCTCTTTGGGCATGTGGGCAGCGATGATCTTCTTTTCGAGCTCTTCGATGTCCGCGCCCTCTTCGCCCTCGCCCAACTCTTTCTGAATGGCCTTGACCTGCTCATTCAGGTAGTAGTCGCGCTGGCTCTTTTCCATCTGCTTCTTCACGCGGCCACGAATCCGCTTCTCGACCTGGAGGATGTCGATTTCGGTTTCGAGTTGCGTGAGCAGGCCTTCGAGGCGTTCGGAGGTGCCGACGATCTCGAGCATCTTCTGCTTCTGCTCGAGCTTCAGGGGAAGATGCGCGGCGATCGTATCGGCCAGGCGTCCGGCATCATCGATGCCAGCCAGCGAGGTCAGGATCTCCGGGGGGATCTTCTTGTTCAGTTTTACGTACTGCTCGAACTGGGCCACGATGGCGCGGCGCAGGGCTTCGGTCTCGGAGCCTTGCATGGCGTCCGGTTCGATCGGGGTCACCTGGCAGGTGAAGTGCGAATCGGCGTCCTCGATGCTGTTGATGCGGGCACGCTGGGTGCCTTCGACCAGCACCTTGACGGTGCCGTCGGGCAGCTTGAGCATCTGCAGGATCCCGGCTACGCAGCCGATCTCGTAGACGTCTTCAGGGGTGGGATCATCCTTGCCGGCGGATTTCTGGGCCACCAGCATGATGCTCTTGCCCGCTTCCATCGCAACCTCGAGCGCGCGGATAGAGCGCGGACGGCCGACGAACAGCGGGATGACCATGTGCGGAAACACCACGACGTCGCGCAGTGGGAGCAGGGGCAGGTCGATCGGGTCGGAAGGCAGGGTCTGGCTGGCAGACATAGGAGGTTCCTCGGTATGACTCGGCGTATCGGGGACGGGAGGCCTGGGTATACCCGGACAATCCACGTCGGTTACGTCTGTTATGGGAACAATAGCCGAAAATTCAAGATCTCGGCGCCTGGATCCCCCAACGGCTGAAAAAAACCGCGGGCGGCACTCTCAGTATGCAAGCGTCGCGCCAGCAGGAAAAGCGTGTTTGTACCCGGGAATGCGCCTTAGGCAAAAAAACCCGTTACAGGAACGGGCTTTTTTGAAATATCAGGCTGCGGCGTCGCGGACTTCCCCGCGCTCTGGCTTGTCTGAAGCCGCGTCTTCGTCGGCGTAGATGAGCAATGGCTTGCCCTCGCCTTCGATCGCGCCCTCGTCCAGCACCACGCGCTTGACGTTGCCTTGGGAAGGCAGGTCATACATGGTGTCGAGCAGGGCCTGCTCGATGATGGAACGCAGACCGCGCGCGCCCGTCTTGCGGCGCAGCGCCTTGCGGGCGATCGCCTTCAGGGCGGCGGGACGCACGTCGAGCTCGGCGCCTTCCATGGCGAACAGCTTCTGGAACTGCTTGAGCAAGGCGTTCTTGGGCTCGGTGAGGATCTGCACCAGGGCCGCTTCGTCCAGCTCGTCCAGGGTGGCGACCACCGGCAGACGGCCGACCAGTTCGGGGATCAGGCCGAACTTGATCAGGTCTTCGGGCTCGACTTCCGAGAACAGCTCGCCCACGCCGCGTTCCGATTTGGCGCGCACCGAGGCCGAAAAGCCGATGCCCGATTTCTCGGTGCGGTCGCGGATGACCTTTTCCAGCCCGTCGAAGGCGCCGCCCACGATGAACAGGATGTTGGTCGTGTCGACTTGGACGAAGTCCTGGTTCGGGTGCTTGCGGCCGCCCTGCGGGGGCACCGAAGCGACCGTGCCTTCGATCAGTTTCAGCAAGGCCTGCTGCACGCCCTCGCCCGACACGTCGCGGGTGATGGACGGGTTGTCGGACTTGCGGGAAATCTTGTCGATTTCATCGATGTAGATGATGGCGCGCTGCGCCTTTTCCACCTCGTAGTTGCAGTTCTGCAGCAACTTCTGAATGATGTTCTCGACGTCTTCGCCCACGTAACCGGCTTCGGTCAGCGTGGTGGCATCGGCCATGACGAAGGGCACGTTCAGCATGCGCGCCAGCGTCTGGGCCAGCAGCGTCTTGCCCGACCCGGTGGGGCCGATCAGCATGATGTTGCTCTTGGAGAGCTCGACTTCGTCGCCCTTGATCTCGCCGTGGCGGATGCGCTTGTAATGGTTGTAGACGGCCACGGCCAGCATGCGCTTGGGCGAGTTCTGCCCAATGACATACTGGTCGAGGAAAGTCTTGATTTCAGCCGGAGTGGGCAGTTCGGAACGAATCGCCGCGCGCGCGGTGGCTTGCGCCTCCTCGCGGATGATGTCGTTGCACAGATCTATGCATTCATCGCAGATGAATACCGACGGACCCGCGATCAGCTTGCGGACTTCATGCTGGCTTTTATTGCAAAACGAGCAATGCAGCACTTTTGCGTCTGCCGATCCCTTTTTTTCAGGCATATTTCTTTCGTATCTCAGGTAAAGATGCGCCAGGCTGGAACAAAGCCTAGCGCATGCGCTTACTCAAACATGATGGCAGCGGGTTCAGATCAACCTGGAAGTCAGCCTTCCGAGCGGGAGCTCATCACCTTGTCCACCAGTCCATACGATACCGCATCTTCGGCGGACATGAAGTTGTCACGTTCCGTGTCCAGTTCGATGCGTTCCATGGTCTGGCCGGTGTTGGTGGCCAGGATGCGGTTCAGGCGTTCACGCAGGTCCAGGATCTCGCGAGCCTGGATCTGGATGTCCGAGGCCTGCCCTTGGGCGCCGCCCGAGGGCTGGTGGATCATGATGCGCGAGTTGGGCAGCGTGAAGCGCTTGCCCTTCTTGCCTGCCGCCAGCAGGAACGCGCCCATGCTGGCCGCCAGGCCGGTGCATAGGGTGGACACGTCCGGCTTGACGAATTGCATGGTGTCAAAAATGGCCATTCCCGCATACACCGACCCGCCAGGCGAGTTGATGTACAGGGAAATGTCCTTGTCAGGATTCTCCGATTCCAGGAACAGCAACTGCGCCACGACCAGGTTGGCCGTTGCGTCATTGACTGGGCCCACCAGGAAAATGAGCCGCTCGCGGAGCAGACGCGAATAGATGTCGTAGGCGCGTTCGCCGCGCCCCGACTGCTCGATCACCATGGGAATGTAGCCCAGGCCGGTGGGGGTCACCGAAGACCCGCCATTCATTGCCGCATAGAAATCGGTGAATCTCTGCATAGTGTTACGCCATCCCCATCAACTGATCGAAAGCCACCTTTTCTTCGGTGACCTTGGCTTTTTCCAGCACGTGCGCGACGACATTGTCTTCCAGCACGATAGCCTCGATTTCAGCACGACGCTGGCGGTCAGCCAGGTAATAGCTGACAACCTGTGCGGGTTGTTCGTAGTTCTCGGCGAACTCTTCGATACGCGCACGGACTTGCTCGGGCTTGGCTTGCAGCTGGGCTTGCTTGACCAGTTCCGACACCAGCAGGCCCAGGCGCACGCGGCGCTCGGACTCGGTGGCGAAGGCTTCGGCCGGGATCGGCACGGATTCAGCGTTGGGGATGCCGCGCTGCTTCAATTCTTCGCGGGCAGCGGCGACACGGCCTTGCACGTCGTTGTCGACCAGGGCCTTCGGCACGTCGAACTTGCCGGCTTCGACCAGGGCGTCCATGACGCTGGACTTGGTGCGGCCAGCCGAGCGGACCTTGACTTCGCGCTCGATGTTGCTGCGGATGTCGGCCTTGAGCTTTTCGACGTCGCCTTCGGCCTGGCCGAGGGACTTGGCGAATTCGCCGTTCAGCTCGGGCAGCACGCCTTCAGCCACTTCCTTGACGGTGATGGTGAACTCGGCGGTCTTGCCGGCGACTTCCTTGCCTTGGTAGTCATCGGGGAACTTGAGCGGGAAGACCTTGCTTTCGCCGGCCTTCAGGCCGCGGGCGGCTTCTTCGAATTCCGGCAGCATGCGGCCTTGGCCGAGCACGAACGGGAAGTCTTCGGCCTTGCCGCCTTCGAACGGCACGCCGTCGATGGTGCCGGCGAAGTCCAGCGTGACGCGGTCGCCGTCTTGCGAGGCGCGGCCTTCACGGGCTTCGAACGTGGCGCGCTGCTTGCGCAGGACGTCCAGGGTCTGCTGCACTTCGGCGTCGGTGACGGCCGTTTCGTAGCGGGTAACCGCCAGGGCCGACAGGTCCGGCACGGCGACTTCGGGGTAGACCTCGAACGTGGCGGTGAACGCCAGCGTGTCGTCGGTAACGCCTTCAGTCTTGGGCTCGAGGTTCGGGGCGCCGGCGACGCGCAGCTTGGCGCCATCGACAGCTTGTTCAAAGGCACGGCCAACTTGGCTATTGATCACGTCGTAGCGAATGCTGGGACCATGGCTGCGCTCGAGCATGGCGAGCGGCGCCTTGCCCGGACGGAAGCCGGGGACCTTGGCGGTCCGGGCCACGCGCTTCAATTGCGCCTGGACTTCCTTTTCGACGTCGGCCACCGAGACGGCCAGATCAACACGGCGCTCCAGGCCGGAGAGGGTTTCAACCACAGGCTGCATTAAAAGACCTATTTTCCGAGAGATAAAGAGATGACGGGCGGATAAACGGGGCATTTTACCGGAAACTTCCGGTCCCCTGACGCAAAGGGGCGCGAGCACCCGGATAAGTCCGGATACTCGCGCCCCGTTTTCCACCCGGGACGGGAGAAATATACGCCTTTGCGGACGCCTTACTTGGCCTTGGCGATGCGCTCTTCGATGTGCTGCGCGCGCTTGGCCGAGGACGGGTGCGAGCTCATCATGTCGCTCTTGCCGCCGTCCAGCTCGGCCAGTTTCTGGAACGCGGTCACCAGGCCGCGGGTGTTCAGGCCCTTGGCCTGCAACTGGTCGAACGAATAATCGTCGGCGGCGCTTTCCTGCGACTGCGAGAACTGCGCGTTGATGAACTTCTCGGTCAGGTCGCCCAGCTGCGACGAGCTGAGCGCGGCCACGGTGGCGCCGCCTGCGGCATTGGCGGCATCGCGCGCGGCGGAAACCGTGTAGGCGGTCTGCATCGCCTTCTTGCTGTGGCCCAGCGCAACGTGGCCGATTTCGTGGCCCACCACGCCCAGCACTTCATCGTCGGTCATCATGTCCATCAGGCCGCTGTAGACGCGGATGCAGCCGTTGGCCATGGCCCAGGCGTTGACGTCCTTGGTGACGTAGACCTTGTAGCTGGCCTTCTGGCCATTGACCGTGCCGCCCAGCTGCTTGGCGATCTTCTGCAGGCGGGCGTCGTACTTGCTGCCGGGAGCGGCGATCTTCTCCTGGGAGTCGCTCTGCGCGCAGGCCTTGTCCGACAGGGTCTTGATTTCGGCATCGCTCAGCGTGGCAGCCTGAACCACCTTGCTGCCGGCGCCGACCAGGCCGCCGATGTCCAAAGCCTGGGAGGCGGAAAAAGGGGCGAGCGCAACGCCCAGGGCAGCGACGGTGTAGCGGATCTTCATGGGAACAAACTCCTCTTTACTGGCTCTATGCGAACGAGGCCGCAATTCTATATACGACCAATGCGCACCAAGCGTTTCGCCACACAGTTTCGCAAATGCCAGTTTTCCTTACATAAAACCCCAACAAGCCTGGCGCAATCGTGCTAGCGGGGAATTCCCCCAAGCCGGGAAGCGCACAAAAAACTGATATCTGCGGCAACGCGGCGTTGATAGAATTGCGCCCGCCATTTTTCGCACACACAAATAGGGCTCGCACCCAGATGATCTCCAACACCCCTCCCCGCCTGGGCCTGCTGCCCAGCCTGATCTTCAGCTCGCGCTGGCTGCAACTGCCCCTGTACCTGGGTCTCATCGTCGCGCAAGGCGTCTACGTCATGTTGTTCCTGAAGGAGCTGTGGCATCTGCTGACGCACGCCAACAGCTTCGGCGAAATGGAGATCATGCTGCTGGTGCTGGGCTTGATCGACGTGGTGATGATCTCGAACCTGCTGGTCATGGTGATCGTGGGCGGCTACGAAACCTTTGTGTCGCGCCTGCGGCTGCAAGGCCACCCGGACCAGCCGGAATGGCTCAGCCACGTGAACGCCAGCGTGCTCAAGGTCAAGCTGGCAATGGCCATCATCGGCATCTCGTCGATCCACCTGCTGCGTACCTTCATTGAAGCCGGCACGCTGGGCACGCCCAACGCGCGCTTCTCCGAGGCCGGCGTGATGTGGCAGACCATCATCCATGCGCTGTTCATCCTGTCCGCGCTGGGTATCGCGCTGGTCGACAAGCTGGCCACGCCGCCCGCCAACCACGCGAAGCACTGACGCGGCCTGCCTCATCCAGGCGCGCCCGCCTTGCGGGCCGCCCTGCCCCCGGCAGGAACAAAAAAAGCCCCCGCACATTGCGTGCGAGGGCTTTTTTCTGGGCGGAACGCCGGGCCGGCCCGGGGCGCTGCCCTGCGAAGGTCAGGCCGCTACCTTGATGTTCTTGGCGCTGGGACCCTTGGGGCCGGTGCCGACCTCGAAGGTGACGCGCTGGTTCTCCTGCAGCGACTTGTAGCCTTCGCTGCGGATTTCCGAGTAGTGAGCGAAAAGATCCTTGCTGCCATCATCGGGCATGATGAAGCCATAACCCTTTTCGGCGTTGAACCACTTAACGATGCCGGTTGCCATGGAGTGTCCTTGAACCTAGAAAAAGCGATTGCTCGCGGGGCGCCAGATCATCAAGGATGGGAGAGGAAGCAACCGCAGTACCACTGACGGCGACAAGTGAAACGCAGACCGCGTCGCTTGAAAATCTCGCTGAACCCAGTGTATTGGCGAACCCCGAAAAACGTCAAACATCCGCAAATCCCACAGCATCCGGAAACCGCGGGAAAGCCAGGCCAGGCAAGGCTTGAAGCCGCGCAAAGGGTCCGATATTTTCAACTTGGCACGCGTGGACACATGCGGATACCTGCCGCTGCGGCGCCTCCGAACGCGCCCCGCGCAAGCGTTATCCGGCGAAGCCGCCGGCATCGAGAAACTCCTGCTCGGCCTGCGTCGTCTGCCGGCCCAACGCGGCGTTGCGATGGGGAAAGCGTCCAAAGCGCTTGATGATGTCGCGATGCAGAACCGCCCAGCGCAGCGAATCGGCGTCCACCGGCTCCATCAGGGCAACGGCGCGGTTCTGGGCCGCGAGGTTTTCCGCGTGTTCGAAAGGCAGGTAGAAGAACTGGCGCAGTTGCGGATCCACCGCCAGATCGTGGCCGGCCGCAATGGCGCGATCGGCGCAGTACTGGGCCAGGGGATCGGTGGCAAACATGTGCGCGGTGCCCCGATAGGCATTGCGCGGGAACTGGTCCAGCAGGACCATCAGCGCCAAGGCGCCATTGGCGTCGTCCAGCCACGCATCGAGCTGGCGGCCGGCGGCGGCCATATGCGCGGCCTCGAAACGGGCACGGAAGGCCGCGTCGAATTCGTCGTTCTTGCTGAACCATTGCTGGGGGCCGGCATCGAGCCAGAACGCCACCACCTCGTGGGGCTGCGGAACAATCCGCATGGCGGAAGAAGTCGTCATGAGCGCGCATATCCTGAAGTCTGGAGCAAGGCCGACAATAACAGAGACGCGCACCTGGATTAGCGTCATACACCAGAAGAATGAATCGGGTACGACTGCGATACCAGGAAATTTGTATTCTAGGGATTACCCTGACATTACTGGCGGCGCGATACTTTCCATGTTTAGGAACGGCTGCCACAGAAAACAAAAAAGCCCCGCAAGGGGGCTTCTACCGAAAACTCAGACCCTTACAGGACCTGGATCTTCGTGGCTTGCGGGCCCTTGGGGCCATTGGCCGTCACAAAGCTGACGCGCTGGTTCTCTTCCAGAGACTTGAAGCCCGAGCCCTGGATTTCGGAGAAGTGAGCGAACAGATCCTTACCACCCGCTTCCGGAGTGATGAAGCCATAGCCCTTTTCCGAGTTGAACCACTTAACGACGCCGGTTTCCATACTGTATTTCCTAGAGATAATGGGCAAATGCCCGGAGGTCACGAATCAATCAAGGAGGGGACAGTAGAACAATAACGCTGAGCCGGAAAAGGCACGGCACTGAACGAAAATCGCAACGCTTGTGATCGTGTGCCGACACTATCGTTAGGTTCCCCTCACAAGTCAACATAATCCTAAAAAATGCGTGCCAATAATGCAACAAAGAGAAACTGCACGCGGATTCCACACATTTTCATAGGCAATAAGAAGTCCTGCATAGGTGTTTACACCCACGCATCATAAAAAAACAATCTAGGCTTATATAAATGCCGCCTGCCCGCGTACGAGGATTTCTTCATACGCCGTTCGGGCTAGCACTTTGGTTTGCCGCCAGGCTTACTCGTCGATAGGTAAACCCAGCAGGTCGAGCGCCGCGCCGAAAGCATCGGGACCCGAGCAAAGGAAAACCGCCACGTCGCCGGGATTCATATTCTCCAGGACTTGGTCGATCTGTTCTTGCGCATTATCAACATTGTCGACACTAGAGGCGTGTATGTCGGCCCCTGCTTCGACTTTTTCACGCGGCACGATGTCTGCGATCGCATTGAGATCCGTCACGCCTTCCAGGACGTAGACGCTGATGCTCTCGCCATCCAGCGTGGTGTGCAGCTCGACGCCGCCCGCTACGTCGGCAACCTGCCGACTTACTATTTCCATGATCACTCTTCCTTGATTCGCGGGCATTGCCCGCCTGGGCACGCACCTCGCAGGTGCACTCGCACGCCCAGGCGCGACTATAACAGCCTTGGGCTAATGCTTCTTGACTGTAGGACCAAGTGACTGCCGCGCGGCGCCAGAAGTGGCCGCCACCAGGCGGCTGCGCACCCCGGCATCGGCCAGTGCACGGGCCAAGGGTTTCTGGGCGGCCAGGAAGGCGACCTTCTCGTCGCCAGCCAGCTTGCAGACGAACATCTGCGCCAGCAACTGCGTGCGGCGGGCCTTGCGGTTGTCGGACTCCTGGGCAAGCCAGTCGCCGACCCACGCCGCCGCCGCGTCGGCGTCGCCCTGCAGCTTGACGTGGCCGAGCAGGTCGAAGACGGTCACGCCTTCGATGCGGCCGTCTTCGCTGCGCGTCAGAAAGAGCTTGGCGGCCTGGCCCGTGTAGCCGGGGATCAGCGCGAGGCAATCGCGCTCTGCGGGTTTCTTCATGGGATCTGCATGTATCGGTAGTCGAGAACCCTGGACTGTAACCCGGCTGCGGCCTCTGTCGCATCGCCGCCATCGATCTCTGCTATCGTCGGCCTGTCTTTTACCCCCAATGAATGGTGGACATCATGCAACGCGATTTCGATCTGGTCGTCACTATCCTGGGCGCCCTGCGCGACGCGCCGGGCCCCAACCTGAGCACGCACGACATCAAGAACGTGGCCCTGGCGCCGCATCCCGAAGAGCAAGGCCTGCAACTGATCGCGCATCACCTGGACCTGCTGGAAGACGCGGGCCTGGTCAAGCAGATCAGCGAAACCGCGGCGACGGCGGGCGCGACGCGCTGGCGCATCACCTGGAAGGGCTATGACGCCCTGGAACAGGATGAAGACGACGAAGACGACGAGGATTTCGACGCGGAAGAGTAAGGCGCGAGGCGCCCGGCGCTCAGCGGCGCAGCAGGATGCGCCGCGTCAGCAGCGATGCGGCGGCGCCGATCACCAGGCTGAACATGAAGGCGGCGATCGACAGCATCGCCGACAACTCGCTGAAGCCGCCATGGCGGGACAGCAGGAACACCGCCACGCCCACCGCCGCGGCCAGCGCGGCAACCCCCAGCAGCACGTGCTTGACAGAGCCCAGGCGGCCGCATAGCGAGCCGCCAACCAGCGCCGCCGCCACCATTGCGGCCATGGACCAGAACAGGTATTCGTACTGCATGCGGACGGTCTCCCCCGAAGGTATTGAGGCGCACGCATTATAGGCGTCCGCCTGGACGCGTCCGCTCTCAGGCTAGGCGACGGCAACCACGCTGATCTCGACCAGGGCGCCGTAGTGCAGCTCTCGGGTGGGCACGATGGCACGCGCCGGCCGATGGTCGCCGAAGCACTGCTCATAGACCCGGTTGACCTCGTCCCAGAGCGCCACGTCCGGGATGTACACGGTCACGCTGGCGACCGCGGCCAGCGAGGCGCCGGCCGCTTCGAGGATGGCGCGGACGCTGCGCAGCGCCTCCCGGGTCTGCGCAGCGGCGCCCTCGGCCAGCGCCGGCCGCTCGCCCGGCGCCGCGGGCGGCAGGAACCCCAGTTGCCCAGAGATGAATATGAAACCGTTGGCGCGCACCGCCTGCGAATAGTGGCCGGCGGGCGGCGTGGCCTGATGCGTATGGATGAGTTCCATGCATGCCTCCTTGTAAACGGCGGCTACCAGCCGCGAAAGCGTTCCCAATGCGCCACCACTTCGGACGAGTCCGGGCGCACGACCTCATAGGCGTCGTGCTGGGCGCAGGTGGCGCAGGCGTGGTTGGGCACGATGCGCAGCTTGGCGCCCAGGGGCAGATCAGGCAAGACCGCGCCGCTGCCGGGGCGGACCTTGATGATGCCCTGCTCCTGATTGGTCTCGGCGAGCAGCAGATCGGGATAGACCGTGCCGCTGGCGTCGCACACCAGGCCGTAGAGCTGGTCCACCCGCTGTTTGGCGGTACCCCGGTCGCGCGACATGGCCATCCAACCGGCGTCGACCAGGATCCAGCCCTTGTCGGGCTGATGGCCAATCACGGTCGTCAGCACGCTGGCGGCGATATCGTCCACCGCGCACACGCCCAGCCCGGCCATCACCAGATCGAAGAAGACGTACACCCCAGCGCGGACTTCGGTCACGCCGTCGAGATTGCGGGCGAAATGCGCGGTGGGCGTGGAGCCCACGCTGACCACCGGACATGGCAGGCCCGCCTGGCGGATCGCCTCGGCGCAGGTGACGGCCGCCAGGCGCTCCTGCTCGGCCATGTCGGCAATGGCGTCGACGCTATCGCAGCCGTAGGACTCGCCGGCGTGCGTCATGACGCCGCGCAGGCACGCGCCGTCCTCGTGCAGTGCCCGCGCGATCGCCAGCAGTTGCGCCGTGTTGCCCGGCTGCACCCCGGCGCGGTGGCCGTCGCAGTCGATCTCGATCAGCGCAGGGATGGCGTCGCCCGCCTCCCGCCCCCGCTGGGCGACGGCGCGCGCCGCCTCCAGGCTGTCCACCACCACGGTGAGATCCACGCCGCGCCGGCGCAGCGCCAGCACGCGGTCCAGCTTGGCCGGCGACACGCCCACGGCGTACAGCAGGTCGGTGACGCCGGCGGCCGCGAACTGCTCGGCCTCCTGCAGCGTGGACACGGCGGCCGGCCCCTGCGGCGAGGACATGAGCCGGCGCGCGACGTCGATGGATTTGGGCGTCTTCAGGTGCGGGCGCAGTTGCACCCCATGCCCGGCCATCAGCGCGCTCAGGCGCCCGATGTTGCGCATCATGCGCGTCTCGTCCAGCAGCAGGCATGGCGTATCGAGGGTATCGAGGGAGGAAGGCGTGGCGTTCTGGTTCATGGCGCTCTCGGCATGGCGTATCGGAATGGCTGAAGTATGGCGCGGCGGCGGTTCCGCGTGTTTAATCTGGACTTAATCATCCATTAATCCATGCCTGCATGATTACGACCGAAGACCTGCGTTTTTTCCTTAGCCTGGCTGCCACCCGCTCGTTGGCCGAAGCGGCGCGCGCGCTGGACGTAACCCCGCCCGCCGTCACCCAGAGGCTGAATACGCTGGAAAAGCGGCTGGGGGTCAGGCTGGTCAACCGTTCGGGGCGCGGCACCGCGCTGACCGACGAAGGCAGGTTGCTGGCGTTGCGGGCGGAACAGATCTGCGGTGAACTGGGCGAGCTGGCCGACGAACTGGCGGGACGCCGGGGCGTGGTGGCAGGCCATCTGCGCGTGGTCGCCCCGCTGGGATTCGGGCAGCGCTACATCGCGGGCCTGGTCGCGGAGTTCCGCCGCCAGAGCGCGGACGTCACCGCCAGCCTGACGCTGTCCGACGGGCCGCCGCGGCTGGCTTCCGACGACTGGGATGTGATGGTGCATATCGGCGAGCTGCGCGATTCGACGCTGGTCGCCTACCCCCTGGCGCCGAACCGCCGGATCCTGTGCGCGTCGCCCGCCTACCTGGCGCGCCACGGCGCCCCCGCCAAGCCCGAGGACCTGCGCGCGCACGACTGCATTGCGCTGCGCGAGAACGATGAAGACGTGACCTTGTGGCGCTTCAAGCATGGGCGCGGGCCGGCCGTGGGGGTACGCGTGGCGCCGGTGCTATCGAGCAATGCTGGGGAAACCGCCGTGGAATGGGCGCTGGCCGGACACGGCATCATGGTGCGCTCGGAGTGGGACGTGGCGGCGCATCTGCAGGCGCGCGCGCTGGTGCCGCTGCTGCCCGGCTGGAGCCTGCCGTCGGCCGACGTGGTGGCCCTGGTCAAATCGCGCCAGGAGCTGCCCGCGCGCACGGCGGGCTTCCTGGCCCATCTGCGCGCCGCCTTTGCCGCGACGCCCTGGCGCGGCTAGTCCAGCATCGCCTCCGCCTCGATCTCGATCAGCCATTCCGGCAACGAGAGGCCGCTGACGATGATCCAGGATGAGGGCGGAGGATCCTTCTTGAAGCGGTCGCGCAGCGCCTGCGCGATCACTTCCTGGTCTTCCCTGGCCGTCTCGCAGATGTAGATGCGCAGCATGATGACCTGCGCCAAGGTCGCGCCGGCCGCGGCGAGCACGCGCTCGATATTGTCCAGCGTGGCCTCGGTCTGCTCCTGCAGGCCCGGTCCCACCGTACGCTCGTTGGCGTCGACGCCGACCTGGCCGGACAGCAGCATGCGGCGCTGCCCGGTGACGATGACGGCCTGGCTGAATCCGTATTGCACGGTGTTGGGCACGCTATCGGGATTGACGACGGTTCTGGACATGCGCTTCTCCTGGCGGCGCGCCCGAGCGGGCGCCGAAGCCGCCATTCTATAGACCTGCCGCGTCAGGCCCCGGCCTGCCTGGCCGCGGGACTGCGTCCCACCGGCACGGCGGCCAGCAACACGATCGCGCCCGCGCCCACCGCCGTCCAGAATCCCGCGCCCACGCCATAGTGGTCCACCACCCAGCCTGCCAGCGCCGCGCCCGCGGCCACGCCCGCGCCCAGGCCGGTCACCAGCCAGGTCAGGCCTTCCGTCAGTCGATGCCCCGGCACGCTGCTTTCCACCAGCGCCATCGCAATGATCATGGTCGGGGCGAACGACAGGCCGGCCAGCAGCACGCCCAGCACCAGGGTGAGCAGATCGTTCACCAGCAGCAGCGGGACCGTGGTGAACGCGGTAACCGCCGCCGCAACCACCAAAAGGCGGGCCAACGGCATCTGGAACTTCAGCACGCCGAACACCAGGCCGGCCACGCACGAGCCCAGGGCATAAGCGGACAGCACCAGGCTGGCTCCGGCCGGCATGCCCTGCTGACGGGCGAAGGCCACGCTCAGGACGTCTATGGTGCCGACGATGACACCCATGGCGGCCATCATCGCCAGCAGGGAGCGCATCGGCGGCATGCGCAACACCGATGCCTGGCGCCCTTCCTGCGTGAACCGCACGGCGGGCGCCGTGGCCCGCTGCAGCACGAAGGCGGTAACGCCCACCGCGAGCAGCAGCGCTGCGAACAACGGACCGGCCTGGGGAAAGAACAGCGCGCTCAGCCCGACGGCCAGCGGCGGGCCAACGATGAAGCTCAGCTCGTCGGCGACGGACTCCAGCGCGTAGGCGGTGCGCAACTGCGGCTGGTCCCTGAATATCTCGGTCCAGCGCGCGCGTATCATCGCGGGCATGCTGGGCAAGGCGCCCGCCAGCGCGGCGAAGAGGAACAAGGTCCACTCGGGCGCATTCCATTGGACGCAGGCCGCCAGGCCAACCAGTCCCGCGACGCACAGGCCCGCGGCCACGGGCAGCACCCTGCCCTGGCCATGGCGGTCCACCAGGCGGGAAATCCGCGGCGCCAGCAAGGCCGTGGCCAGCGCAAACGTGGCCGCGACGGCGCCCGCCAGCGCGTACGAACCACGCACCTCGGACAGCATGGTGATGATGCCTATGCCGATCATGGGCAAAGGCAGGCGGGCGATGGCGCCGGCCAGGACAAAACCCAGCGCGCCGGGCGCCTGGAACAACTCGCGATACGGATTCGACACCGGAAGCCTTTGATTGCTGTGGACAGCGGCATCGTATTCACATACGATGCGTATGTCAATTTACATACGCACCGTATGTTTTTGGAGAGGAGCATGACGCGTTCCCGCGCCGAGATGATAGAAGCCACCCGCGCGAAACTGCTGGCCACGGCCCGGCAAGCCTTCCGCGAAGCGGGCTATGCAGCCACGTCCATGGACGATTTCACGGCGGCGGCGGGGTTGACCCGGGGCGCTTTGTACCACCACTTCGGCGACAAGAAAGGCCTGCTCGCCGCAGTGGTCGAACAGATCGACGGCGAAATGGACCAGCGCCTGGCCGCCATCGCCGCGCAGGCGCCCGATGCCTGGGCCGCCCTGCGCGGGCGCTGTCGCGCCTATCTGGAGATGGCGGCCGAACCCGAGATCCGGCGCATCGTGCTGCAGGACGCGCGAGCCGTGCTCGGCGCGGCGGCGGACGGCTCGCAGCAACACTGCATTGCTTCGCTCGCGGCGCTGTTGCAGACCATGATGGAGCGGGAGGTCATCGAGCCTGCGGCGCCGCAGGCGCTGGCGCGGCTGATCAATGGCAGCCTGGTCGAAAGCGCCTTCTGGATCGCTCAGGATCCCGAGAGCGAACCGCGCCTGGCGCAGGCTTTGCAGGCGCTGGACCTGTTGCTGCGCGGATTACGCAGACGCTGACTGCCCTGCGGCGCTCGCACGCGGCGTTTGCGGTTGCGCGGCGGCATGCGTATTATCCAATATAAATCTTGTTTAAATAATTTCTCCCGAAGGCGGAAGACCGCGTGAGCACCGGCACAACCCATGTTTCAAGCGCGTCCTGGGCAGATCTGCTGCATGGGACCAATGCCCTGCGCTCCATCGCGCTGGCGGGCGGCGTGGCGTTGCACGCCATCAACGTCTACATCGTCACCACCATCCTGCCCAGCGTCATCAAGGACATCGGCGGGCTGGAGTACTACGCCTGGAACACCACGCTGTTCGTCGTGACCTCCATCATCGGGTCGGCGCTGTCGGCCAGGCTGATCGAAACGCTGGGGCCGCGCGCGGCCTACCTGCTGGCAGTCGCGGTGTTCACCGTCGGATCGGTGGTGTGCGCGCTGGCGCCCAGCATGCCGGTGCTGCTGGCCGGACGCAGTGTCCAGGGCCTGGGCGGCGGCATCCTGTTTGCGCTCAGCTATGCCCTGATCCGCCTGGTGTTCGAGGCCCCGCTCTGGTCGCGCGCGATGGCCCTGGTGTCGGGCATGTGGGGCGTCGCCACCCTGTGCGGCCCGGCCATCGGCGGCGTCTTCGCCCAGACCGGGCACTGGCGGCTGGCTTTCTGGGCCTTGCTGCCCGTGGCTGCCGCCCTGGCGGCGATCGTGGCCCTCAAGGTCGGCGGCAAGGAATCGGTTCCGCCCTCGCGGCCGAGCCCGCTGCCCGTGACCACGCTGGGCCTGCTGGTGGCCAGCGTGCTCGCCATCACGCTGGCCAGCCTGTCGACGGACCTGCGCTGGAACCTGGCGGGCATTGCCGCCGGCCTGGCCATCGCCGCGCTGATCGCGGCGGTGGACCAGCGCGCCGCGAAGCGGCTGCTGCCCACCGGCGCCTACTCGATCGCCACGCCGCTGGGCGCGCTGTACGCGGTGATGTGCCTGGTGGTGGCCGCCATCACCACCGAAATCTTCGTGCCGTATTTCCTGCAGGTCATCCATGGCATGACGCCCCTGGCGGCCGGCTATATGACCGCGGCGATGGCGGCGGGCTGGACCCTGGCGGCCATGCCCAGCGCCACCCGCAGCGGCCCGGCCGCCAATGTCCTGGTGCGCCTCAGCCCGGTGGTGATCCTGGCTGCGCTGGCCGCCCTGACCTACATGACTCCGCGGGCCACGCAGCTGCAGTCCTACCCCGGCCTGGCGGCCTATGTGCTGGCGCTGGCCGGCGTGGGTTTCGGCATCGGACTGAGCTGGCCGCACCTGCTGACGCGCATTTTCACCGCGGCGCCTGCCGGGGAGGAAACCTTGACCTCCTCGTCCATCACCACGGTGCAGCTGTACGCGACGGCGTTGACCGCGGCGCTGGCCGGCGTCATCACCAACAGCGCGGGCCTGGCGGATCCGGGCGGCGTCGCGGGCGCGCAGCATGCCGCGCAATGGCTGTTCGCCGCGTTCGCGCTGGCGCCGGCCGGCGCCTTGCTGTTGCTTGGCCGGATCACGCGCGGCCAGGTGGCCGCCGCCATCCAGAAATAGCATTCAGCCGGGCCCGCCCATTTCCGCCAAAGGCGGTATGGAAGGCCCGGACCGCTTTTGCTACGCTGGGATCAATCTGCAAGGGGTCCTGGCCATGATCAACAGAATCCGCGTGCTGACCGTCCAGCCTTCATCGCTTATGGCGCGGTTTGCGTTCCTGGGTATCGCCCTGCGCTGGACACTGGGGGCAACGCCCCGCCCCATCCGGCTGCTGATCGGACCGCACGACCTCGAACCCGTGGGTTCCGAAGCCGCCTTCTGGCAATTCGCCTTGCGCCACGCCTTCACCGGCCGCTCTTTTCTGGTGACGCGCGGCGACCGTTGGGACCTGGCGGCGTCCGTGGACGGCGACGAAGTCCGCGCTTTCGGCCGCAAGTTCGCTTTGCGACAATGCCTGTTCTGATTCGGCCGGCGCGGACGCCTGCGCGCCCGCCCGCACTGAAAGGAACAGCCATCTCAACGCCCGACACCACCGTCATCCATCTCAATGGCCCGATCAACAGCGGCAAGTCCACGGTCGGAGCAGCCCTGGCCGCCCTGTTGCCCGCCGCGCGCTTCATCGACGGCGATAATCACGACGCCCCCAGCCATCTGCCGTACACCGAGCAATGGGCGCTGGCGCTGGCGCGCCTCGCCAGGCTGATTGCCGAGGCGCGGGACCGCTATCTGGTCATCGCCTACCCCTTGGAGCAGGATAGCTACGAGCAAATCCTGGCTGCATGCCGGCAACGCGGCGCCCGCTTGCGCGTGGTGACCCTGGCCCCCGCGCTCGCGGCCGCCCAATCGGACAGGGGCGGCCGCGTCCTGACCGAATGGGAACGGCAGCGCATCGCGCAGATGTACCTCGAAGGCTATGCGGATCGTCCGTTCAGCGACCTGGTGCTGGACACCTCGGGCACGGACGCGCAAGCCAGCGCCCGCCAGATCGCGCAGTGGCTCGCATCCTAGCCTAGCGCGCCGGCTGGCGCTGGTATTGGGCATCCGGCGCGCGGCCGCGCAGCAGCGACTCCGGATGCGCCTGCAGGTAGTCCGACAGTTCCCGCAGCGACCGGGCCGCCCGCGACAGTTCCTGCAAGACCGCATTGGCATTGACCGGCAGGCCGGCGTCGGGGCTCAGCACCCCGCCCACGACGGCCAGGGACTTGCTGGCCTGGCGCAGCATGGCTTGCGCCTCGGGCGCCAGGCGAGTATCCAGCCGCTTCATCAAGCTGGAGGTGGCGCGCAGCAACTGCCCCAGATCGGCGCCCAAGCCTTCGAACGGCACCCGGTCCAGCTTGGTCAGGATGCTGTTGATCTGCTGCTGCAGCTGATCCAGGTTGTTCGGCACGGTGGGAATGAACGGATCCTCTTCCATCTTGAACGTCACCGGCTTGGCGTCCGGGAACACCGCCATGGCGACGTACAGCTGGCCGGTCAGCAGGTTGCCGATGCGCAACTGCGCGCGCAGGCCATGCTGGATCAGGGCGGCCAGCAGCTTGCCGTTGGGATGTTCCAGCGTCGAACCCGAGTATTCCTTGATTTCCTCGACCGTCTGCGCGCCCAGGCGCTCGGGATAGACGGTGGCTCCGACCAGCGCGTAGAACTGCTTGATCGCCGGATCGAACTCCAGGCGTATGGAGTCGACTTGGCCGATGGCCGCGCCATAGGCGTCGACGGGCGCGCCGACCACCAGCCCCCGGACCGACTGGTCAAAGCGCATGCGGATATGCAGCGGCATGCCATCAGGTTGCGCGCGGGCCTCGCCTTCCGACGGGAAGATGGTGAACTCGGCATCGGCCTTGGCCGCCACGTGCGCGTGCTGCTCGATGGTGTCGAACGCAACGCCGCCCACGATCACGGACAGCAGGGACTGCGAGCGCACCTGCAGGCCGCGCGCATCGACGCTGAAATCCACGCCGCTGGCGTTCCAGAAGCGCGTGGCGCTGTTGACGAAAGCATCATTGGGCGCGTCGACGAACACCTGCACGTTGACGCCTTCGCCGCTGCTGTCCAGGTGGTAGCCCACCACCTCGCCCACCGCGATGCGTCGGAAGTAGACAGGCGAACCTATGTCCAGCGAGCCCAGGTCGCGGGCCTTGAGGGTGTAGCGCTTGCCGGCGCGGTCCTGCGCCACTTCGGGCGGGGTTTCCAGTCCGACGAAGCTGTATTTGGAGGCGCGGCTCTCGCCTTCCTGCCGGAACCGGTCGGACGGGTCCACGCCGATATAGGCCCCGGAGAACAAGGTGCTCAATCCCGACACGCCGCTCAGGGTCAGCCTGGGCCGGACCACCCAGAACACGGTCTCTTCCTGCAGCAGGCTGGCCGCGTCCTTGTTGATGCGCACGGTCGCGACGATGCCCGAGCGATCCGAATTCAAGGCCACGCGTTCGACCACGCCGACCACGACTTCCTTGTAGCGTACCTGGGTCTTGCCGGCCTCCAGCCCTTCGGCGGTCTGGAAGCCGATGGTGGCGGTTGGGCCCGCCTCCATCCAGACGCGCACCACCAAAATCAGCCCGCCCAAGGCGGCAATGATGGGCACCAGCCAGATCCAGGACAGGCGACGCCTTTTACGGCTTGCGGCAGGCGTGCTGGCGGTGGAGCCAGGTTCAGGCATGGGAGATGTCCCCTGTTGTACGCATTGGACTCGAGGGCAGAACGCTTTCAAGAATCGCCCCCGGGCGCGCCGTGCGCAAGTAAGGGTATTCCCGAAATCGACTCGCCGGACAAAAATGCGCGCCACCCGATTCACGGGTAGGATAAGACCCCCAAAAGCAGTAGTAGGAAGTACCCGTGACTATCGAAATTCGTCCGGCCGTCGCTACGGATGCGGCCCAGATCCATGCGTTCATCACCGAGCTGGCCGTATACGAGCGCGCCGCCCATGAAGTGATCGCCAGCCCCGAGGATGTCGAACGCACCCTGTTCGCCCAGGACGCGCCGGCCAAGGCCCTGATGTGCCTGCTGGACGGCAAGGCCATCGGCTACGCCGTCTACTTCTACAGTTATTCGACCTGGCTGGGCAAGAACGGCATCTACCTGGAAGACCTGTACATCACGCCGGAGCAGCGCGGCATCGGCGCGGGCCGCGACCTGTTGCGCCATCTGGCGCAAGAAGCGGTGGCCAACGGCTGCGGCCGGCTGGAATGGAGCGTGCTGGACTGGAACACGCCCGCCATCGATTTCTACAAATCGATCGGCGCGCTGCCGCAGGATGAATGGGTGCGTTACCGGATGGCCGGAGACGCCCTGCTCAATTTCGCGCAGGGCCGGCGCTAGGCGCCTAGCGGCCTGCCCGGATCAGAATTCGGGCAGGTCGAAAAGCGTGTGCAAGGTGGAGCTGGGAACCGGCGCGGACGCGAGGTGTTCGCGTCCGTCGTCATCCACCAGCACGCGCACCGGCCGCAACGCCACGCTCATGCCGTCCTGGCTGATGGCGGTTTCGACTTCCGTTCCGTCCTTGATCGCTTCGATGACCTCGGATGCCGCCGCCGTCACGGGCTCGGTCACCCAGCCGGGGACGCCGCGTTCGGCCTGGCCCCAGCGCACATAGGCCACATGCCCGCTGACGGGCTCTTTCCGAACGGCGACGATCACATACAAAGACATCCAGGCCTCCCCAATGTTTGGCCCGGATCGTATAACAACTTTGCGCAGCCGATATGACTGCGGGATTCAGGGTTCGATGTCGATAGGGGCAAAGGACTTCACCAGGTCGTCCAGCATCTTCAGCTGGGTCAGGAAGGGCTCCAGCTTGTCCAGCGGCAAGGCGCTGGGGCCGTCGCACTTCGCGTTCTTGGGATCGGGATGGGCTTCCAGGAACAGCCCGGCCAGACCCACCGCCATGCCCGCGCGCGCCAGTTCGGCCACCTGCTCGCGGCGGCCGCCCGATGCCGCATCCAGCGCCGAGCGCTGCTGCAAGGCATGCGTGACGTCGAAAATGAGCGGCCGGTTGCCGGACACTTTTTTCATCACGCCAAACCCTAGCATGTCTACAACCAGATTGTCATAGCCGAAGCTGGTGCCGCGGTCGCACAGGATGAGCTTTTCGTTGCCGGCCTCGGTGAACTTCTCGACGATGTTCAGCATCTGGGTCGGGCTGAGGAACTGCGGCTTCTTGATGTTGATGATGCGCTGGGTCTTGGCCAGCGCCACCACCAGGTCCGTCTGCCGCGCCAGGAAGGCCGGCAGTTGCAGGATGTCGACGACCTCGGCCACGGTGGCGGCCTGCCACGGCTCGTGCACGTCGGTGATGACGGGCACGCCGAATTCCTTCTTGACCGCCTCGAAGATCTTCATGCCCTCTTCCAGTCCCGGACCGCGATAGGAATGGATGGACGAGCGGTTGGCCTTGTCGAAGGAGGCCTTGAATACGTACGGGATGCCCAGCTTGCGGGTGACGCGCTGGTATTCCTCGCAGGCGCGCAGCGCCAGTTCCTTGGATTCCAGCACGTTGATGCCGCCGAACAGCACGAAGGGGCGATCGTTCGCGCAGCCGATCGAGGAGGAGATAGACACTTCAAGGGCGGTCATGATGGGTACATCCTGTGGAAGTAAGGCAGTGATAGTGCGTAATGTACAACCTGCCCGCCCCTGCTTTCATTCCCGCCCCCGCCGCGCCCGCCTCAGCGGCTGGACAGCATACGGCGCAGCACGCCGTCGCGCAGGACGTAGTGGTGGAAAAGCCCGGCCAGCGCATGCAGCAGCGCCAGCACGATGATGCACCACGCCACGGTGTTGTGCAGCCCGCCGATGAAGCGGCGCTGCTCGTGGTCGATGGCGATCAGCGTGGGCACGTCGAACAGGCCGAAGAACGCGAACGGTTCGCCCTGCGCCCAGCGGAACAGAAAGCCCAGCACGATCTGTGCCGCCATCAACAGGTACAGCAATCCGTGTACGCCCGTACTAGCCGTGCGCAGCCAGCCCGTGGACGCCGGCGGCAGGCGCCTGCCCGCGGTCAGGCGCCAGACGGCGCGCAGCAGGAACACGGCGGCAAACAGCAGGCCGAACGAAATATGCAGATGTTGCAGCAAGCGCCGCGTAGGCGTGCCACGCGGCAGGAAGCCCCAGATTTCGGCCAGCGCGAACAGGCCCACCACCAGCACCGCCGTCAGCCAATGAAAGGCGATGGTGGCCCGGTCATAGTGCGCAAGGCCTGTGGACGCGGCGGGGGGAATCAGTGTCGTCACGGAATACGCTCGTCATCTGGGAGAAGGTGCGCAAGCGTATTGAAATCGGACTTACTGTGTCCTGATTCCGGCGCGCATCATGCATTGCCGGTGTCGGAGGTCCATCTGGCCGAGTAGGTCTGCGGCAGCAGGCTGAGACTGCCCACCAGCTGTTCCACCCGCTCGTCTTCCTGGCGCGTGGAATAGACCACCGCGGTCACCTCGGAGCGTCCGCTGTCGCGCTGCTGGCTTTCCACGCCGCGCAGGCGCAGGCTGTGCTTGCCCAGGGCGTTCAGCAATTCGGCCCGCACCAGGGCCTCGTCCGTGGACGCGCAGGTCAGCGCGATGTTGTAGTAGCGCTCTTCGGTTTCCGCCTCGGGCACGTAGCGGTCCACCAACCTGGCGCCGCGCCGCAACAGCACGTTGGTCACCAGGATCAGCGCCGTCACGACGCAGGCTTCGGCCAGGAAGCCATAGCCCGCCAGCACGCCCACCGCGCCAGTGGCCCAGATGGTGGCCGCCGCGCTCAAGCCACGTATGGTCAGGCCGTCGCGCATGATCAGGCCCGCGCCCAGGAAGCCGATGCCCGTCACGACCTGGCTGCCCAGGCGCATGTCGTTGCTCGCGTCAAGCAGCGCGGGCAAGGCGGTATAGGCGGCCGCGCCCAGCGAGACCAGCGCATGCGTGACCACGCCAGCGTAGTTCTGGCGCCATTGGCGCTCGACGCCGACAGCGGCGCCGAGCAGCATGGCCAGTACAAGATTGATGGCTATCGCAAATTCGTTCATGGGACCAGGATCAAAGACTTGGCCCCATTATCGCCCGGCGCGGCGACTGGCTTAGCCGCGCTCCTGCGCCGGATCGCTGACCAGCCGGTAGGCGATGGCGCCGACGATCGCCCCGACGATGGGCGCGACCCAGAACAACCACAGCTGCTCCAGCGCCCAGCCGCCCACGAACAGCGCGGGGCCGGTGGAACGGGCCGGATTGACCGAGGTGTTCGTCACCGGAATGCTGATCAGGTGGATAAGCGTCAGCGCCAGCCCGATGGGAATCGCCGCGAAGCCGGCCGGCGCGCGCTTGCTGGTCGCCCCCAGGATCACGAAGATGAAGCCCGCGGTCAGCACGACTTCCGTCACCAGGGCCGACACCATCGAGTACTTGCCCGGCGAATAGGCGCCGTAGCCGTTGGCCGCGAAATGGCTGCCCTTGAGGTCGAAACCCAGCTTGCCGCTGGCGATGCAGGCCAGCACCGCCGCCGCCACGATCGCGCCCAGGACCTGGGCAATGACGTAAGGCAGAATTTCCTTGGCGGGAAAGCGGCCGCCCGCCACCAGGCCTACAGTGACGGCCGGGTTGAAATGCCCGCCGGAAATATGGCCGACGGCGAACGCCATGGTCAGCACGGTCAAGCCGAAGGCCAGCGCCACGCCCGCAAAACCAATCCCCAGCTCCGGAAAACCAGCGGCCAGGACCGCGGCGCCGCAGCCCCCCAACACCAGCCAGAACGTGCCAAAGAACTCCGCGCCGCAACGCTTAGAAAGCGGATACATGTCGACTCCCCGAAAAACGAAAATGCCACGGTATCGCGGGGCGGCAACGACGACTTTAAAGCAATGCAAATCTTGACAATTCTTGAGCGCAGCCGAACGCGGGCACCCCTGCCGCAACCACGGTAACGGCGTCGGGCGAGCGCGGGGATCGTTCGGACCGGCTAGACGGAAAGGCGCAAGCCGCACGGGCACCGATGATGCCGGCCGCACCGGCAGCGTATCGGGGCGCCTGGTCCGGGCCACGGCGACGAGCGACGTGCCTAGCCGTGCATGGGAGTGCAGAGCTCCACCAAGGTGCCGTCCGGACAGCGCACATAGGACACGACCTGCCCCCAAGGCTTGGAGACAGGCGCGCTCATTTCCGTGGCGCCCGCCGCAAGCGCGCGGGCATGCACCGCGGCCACATCGACCGTCACGAAAGCCACTTCCATGCCCAGTGGCTCGGCCGACGCCGAAGCCGCCACATGGCCGCCGCCGAAATTGGAGCCGGCCAGTTCATGCGCCGCGAACGACAGCGTGGTTTCGCCTGTGTCCAGTTCGCCGTAGGTCTGGGACTCGTGCAGAAAACGCCTGGCGAAGCCGAATGCCTGTTCAAAAAAGGACAGCGATGCGGCGACGTCCGGCACGTAGATGATGGTGTATCCGAATTTCATGGTTCGTCCTGATCATGGGGAATGGCGCTCTGGCCGCTGTGTGCGTCGCGGGCGCATGATGGGATTGAACCAGAATGCTGTTTATTTATCCAGTAAATCGTGGCTTTGCGGGCCGACAGTCGGACCCATTCCTACGCCGCCTCTTGGTGCAGCCCGCCGCTGGACCACCGGTCCACGTCTCGGATCAGATACAGCAGGAACTTGGTATACGCCACGTCCAGCGCCTGCACCCAGGCAGAGTTGTCGTGGCGGGCGCAGGACGCGCGGATGGCGCAGTCCAGCGTTTCGGCCAGATGGCTGACCGTGGTGCCGGACATCCGGAAGCAGATCGGCGCCTGGCAGGAATGCCGGTGGGCATGCCGCAGCGCGCTGTCGCGCGCCTGCGCCGTGGCGTGGGCATTGGCCACGTCCCGCAGCAAGCGGTTCAGGATTTCGCACCAGTCGGCCAACAGCTCATGCACGGCTCACCTCTCAGGGAACACGTCTGCGTCAGGAATAGGAGTACTAGGCGGGGGCGTGCAGCACCGTCACCAACACGGTCGCGTCGCGCACGGCCTGCAGCGCGTGCGGTTCGTGCGCGGCCAGCGCGACGAGCTGGTTTTCGCGCAACTGGCGCACGCCATCGCGCAATGCCACGCTCACCTCTCCGGCGATGCAATGAATCGTGATTTCGCCCGCCACCGCGTGTTGCGGCAGGCCCTTGCCGGCGGGCAGCGCCAATTGCAGCAGTTGCATGTGCGCGGTCTTCATCAGGCTGACGCTGACGGGTTCCCCGTGTTCGCGATGCGGGGTGCGTATATCGATGACATCCAGAAATGCAGCGTGCTTGAGCGCCATGGGAGGCTCTCCCCCGAACTGTCGCATACCGGCAAACTTCCACCGAAGAGCGATACGCATATCAAAACCGCACATTCGCGCGGGGAAAAAACCGGGTGGAGGGCTGGCCGCTCGATAGCCGCCAGCATCCGATGAGTCGTCACGAAACGAGTCCGTCGTCAGACAGGCTACACTCATCCCGCCCTAAAAATAACGAAACAAATATTACAAAATGAATCATGAAATGGCTTCGCCGCATCACGGTCGGCTGGAGTTCGCGAACACGCTTCGAGGCCTGGCCGCGCTGATCGTGCTACTCGGCCATTACGTCCTGGTTTTTCACAATATAAAGGGGAGCAGCACACCCTGGTTCGTTCCCAGGGAGGAACCGCTCTATTTCAATGCCTACGCACCCTGGGCGATTGAAACAATGAGATATCTGAATCCGGGACCTTTTGCTGTATCCCTGTTTTTTCTGATCAGTGGCCTCGTCATCCCGCAGTCGGTCGCAGCACTGGCCAGCAAGACCAATGGCCGCGCCGCTTTTGCCGTGGGCCGCCTGTTCCGCATCTGGCCCACCTACTGCATCTGTCTGACGGTTAGCCTCGTTGTCTTGTCGGTGATGCCCCACCTGAACGACTATCGCCTTCCGTTCACCCGATTAGATGTAGTCGCCAATATGTCCCTTTTTCGCGGGTTGATCGGCGGCCCCCAATTTGACGGAATCGTTTGGACCCTCGAAATTGAAGTGTTGTTCTATTTGTACATCTTGCTTGTCTGGCGTTGCATCGCCGCAGGAAGGCTGACCCCGCTTGCCTTGATCGCCATTATTACGGTCGCGGCATCCCGCTATGGCGCAAATATTGAGATGTCGCTCGCCTGGAACGGCGCCGCGAACCTGCTGTACCCGCTGCCATACCTCACATTCATGAGTATTGGCATCGCGTTCAACTACCATGGCCGAACAATGCTCAAATCGAGCTCATTGCTTGCAACCGCAGCGGGCATGTTCGCGATTTTCGGTTGGGTTGCAATGGTGCATCAATGGGATAGTTCGACCGTGTGGTCCTATGGAATCGCGCTGTTGGTATTTACCCTGTTCTACTTTTTTGCGCGTGGATGGTCCGGTGGCTCCGTACTGGATTTTTTCGCGAAGATCAGTTTCCCCTTGTACGCTGTGCATCCGGTTCTTGGATATACAGGCATGGCTTTCCTGCTGTCGATCGGATTCTCGGATTGGAATGCCTTGTTCATCATGACGACGATCGCGATATTGGCCGCCTGGCTGATACACGTCGCAGTGGAAGCCCCCTCTCACAGGCTTGGAAAGAGCCTGGGCGTGAAGATCACTGCCGGACCGCCGTTGATGCCATCGGTAGGTGATTTGAGCAACTACCCGAGCACCCGAACCTCTTCATAGCCCGCAGGCCAGCCCCGCGATAGGATCCACCAATTCCGCAGGCCGTTCCTAAGCCTCCCCTGCCCCAAGGCGTCAATCCTGGCGTAGATGACGCAACGAGCGCGATTCAATGGAGAGCGTCAAGCCGTAGATAAAAGAAAAGCCCCAAGGCATTGAATGCCTTGGGGCTTGCAGGACACTGTTGGCATGAAGCCCGATCAGTGCCTAAATAGGGTTGGTGCGAAGGAGGGGACTCGAACCCCTACACCTGTTACGGCGTCAGGACCTAAACCTGGTGCGTCTACCAATTTCGCCACCTTCGCTATAGGCCAAGCCCGCTATTGTAGCTTGCTTGTTAAAATCTTGCGTCATGAATCCGCGCCTCGATGCCCTACACCCCTATCCGTTCGAAAAACTGCGTGCTTTGCTGGCTTCGGCCAGCCAGCAGCCGGACGGTCTGACGCCCATCAATCTGTCGATCGGCGAGCCCAAACACGCCGCGCCCGCGCGCGTCGAACAGGCCATCCGCGACAGTCTTGCCGGCCTGTCCGTGTACCCGTCCACCAAGGGCGATCCGGCGCTGCGCCGAGCGATCTCGGAGTGGCTGGCGCGGCGCTACAGCATCCCTGCCCCGGATCCGGAAACGCAGGTGCTGCCGGCGCTGGGCTCGCGCGAGGCGCTGTTCGCATTCACGCAGACCGTCATCGACCCGTCCGCCGGTTCGGTGGTGATCTGCCCCAATCCGTTCTACCAGATCTACGAAGGCGCGGCGCTCCTGGCCGGCGCCACGCCCTACTTCGTCAACGCCGACCCGGTGTGCAATTTCGCCAGCGACTGGAACCAGGTGCCGGACGAGGTCTGGAAGAAGACGCGCATGGTGTTCGTCTGCTCGCCGGGCAACCCGGCCGGCAACGTCATGTCGCTGGACGAATGGAAAACGCTGTTCGAACTGTCCGACCGCCATGGCTTCGTGATCGTCTCGGACGAGTGCTATTCGGAAATCTACCTGGACGAAGGCAACCCGCCGCTGGGCGGCCTGCAGGCCGCACGCCGCCTGGGCCGCGACACCTACCGCAACCTGGTGGCGTTCTCCAGCCTGTCCAAGCGCTCCAACGTGCCCGGCCTGCGTTCGGGCTTCGTGGCGGGCGACGCCGCGCTGATCGGCCGCTTTCTGCTGTATCGCACGTATCATGGCAGCGCCATGAGCCCCATCGTGTCCGCGGCCAGCATTGCGGCCTGGACGGACGAGGCCCACGTGAAGGACAACCGGCGCCTGTACCGCGAGAAATTCGACGCCGTCGTGCCCATCCTGCAGAAGGTGCTGGACGTGTCCCGTCCACAAGCCTCGTTTTATCTGTGGGCGGCCACGCCCGGGTCGGACACGGCGTTCGTGCGCGACCTTTTTGGCCGTACTGGTGTTACCGTGCTGCCGGGCAGTTTCCTGGCGCGCGAGGCGCATGGCGTGAATCCCGGCCAGGGCCGCATCCGCATTGCTCTGGTGGCGCCCTTGGCTGACTGCGTGCAGGCAGCCGAGCGCATCGCCCATTTTGTGCATACTTCCGTTTGATCAACCTTTAAAAGCTGAGCCGCTATGACTCTCGACCTGCAGACCACCATCGAAAAAGCCTGGGACGACCGGGCCAACCTGTCGCCCACCGACGCCAGCGCCGAAGTGCGCGAAGCGGTCGAGCGCACCATCGACGGCCTGGATCTGGGCCGCTTGCGCGTGGCCGAGAAAATCGACGACGACTGGGTCGTGCACCAGTGGATCAAGAAGGCCGTGCTGCTGTCGTTCCGCCTGAACGACAACGCCATCATGGGCCAGGCTCCGCTGCAGTTCTACGACAAGGTGCCGCTCAAGTTCTCGGAATACGGCGACAACGCCTTCAAGCAAGGCGGCTACCGCGTGGTGCCGCCGGCCGTGGCCCGCCGCGGCGCCTACCTGGCCCGCAACGTGGTGCTGATGCCCTCCTACGTGAACATCGGCGCCTACGTCGACGAAGGCACCATGGTCGACACCTGGGCCACCGTCGGCTCCTGCGCCCAGATCGGCAAGAACGTGCACCTGTCGGGCGGCGTGGGCATCGGCGGCGTGCTGGAACCGCTGCAAGCCAACCCGACCATCATCGAAGACAACTGCTTCATCGGCGCCCGCTCGGAAGTCGTGGAAGGCGTGATCGTCGAAGAAAACTCGGTGCTGGCCATGGGCGTGTTCCTGTCGCAAAGCACCAAGATCTATGACCGCGCCACCGGCAAGATCACCTACGGCCGCGTGCCCTCGGGTTCGGTCGTGGTCCCGGGTTCGCTGCCGTCGGCCGACGGCTCGCACAGCCTGGCCTGCGCGGTCATCGTCAAGCGCGTCGACGCGCAGACCCGCGCCAAGACCAGCATCAACGATCTGCTGAGGGCCTGATGAGCAATTCAGCTGTACTGGATCTGGTCAAGGACCTGATCGCCCGCCCTTCGGTCACGCCGGCCGATGAAGACTGCCAGGCGACGCTGGCCGCGCGCCTGGAGCGCATCGGCTTCACCTGCGAGACCATCGCCCAGGGCGGGGTCACCAACCTGTGGGCGCGCCGCGGCAGCGCGGCGCCGCTGGCCGTCTTCGCCGGTCACACGGACGTGGTGCCTCCGGGTCCGCGCGAAAAGTGGGAAAGCGATCCCTTCGTTCCCACCGAGCGCGATGGCTACCTGTACGGCCGCGGGGCGGCCGACATGAAAAGCTCGATCGCCGCCTTCGTGGTGGCGGCTGAGGAATTCGTGGCGGCCCACCCGCAGCATGGCGGCTCGATCGCCCTGCTGATCACTTCCGACGAGGAAGGCCCGTCCATCGACGGCACCGCCATCGTCTGCGACGCGCTGAAGGCGCGCGGCGAACAGATGGACTACTGCATCGTCGGCGAGCCCACCTCGGGCGACGTGCTGGGCGACACCTGCAAGAACGGTCGCCGCGGTTCGCTGTCGGGCAAGCTCACGGTCAAGGGTATCCAGGGCCACGTGGCCTACCCGCACCTGGCGCGCAACCCCGTGCACCAGCTGGCGCCGGCGCTGGCCGACATCGTCGCCATCGAATGGGACCAGGGCAACGAGTACTTCCCGCCCACCACGTTCCAGGTGTCGAACCTGAACTCGGGCACGGGCGCCACCAACGTGGTGCCGGGCGAGGCGGTGGCGCTGTTCAACTTCCGCTTCTCGACCGCCAGCACGCCGGAAAGCCTGCAGGCGCGGGTGCATGAAGTGCTGGACCGCCATGGCCTGGAGTACGCGCTGGACTGGGAGCTGGGCGGCGAGCCTTTCCTCACGCCGCGCGGTTCGCTGACGGACGCGCTGGTCTCGGCCATCCGCGACGAAACCGGCGTGACGGCCGAGCTGTCCACGACTGGCGGCACGTCCGACGGCCGCTTCATCGCCAAGATCTGCCCGCAGGTCATCGAGTTCGGTCCCTGCAACGCCACGATCCACAAGGTCAACGAGCGCGTCGAAGTGGCCTCGCTGGATCCGTTGAAAAACATTTATCGGCGCACGCTGGAAAACCTCCTGCTCGTCTAGAAAGAAGTCCCCTATGTACCAATCCGCCCGCCAAGAACTGCTGACCCTGCGCGACCTGATCCGCTACGGCGTATCGCGCCTGAACGCCGCCCAGGTGGCGCTGGGGCACGGCAGCGACAACGCCTGGGACGAGGCGGTCTACCTGACGCTGCACGCCCTGCATCTGCCGTTGGACACGCTGGAGCCCTTTCTGGACGCCCGCGTGCTCAGCGAAGAACGCAACCGCGTGCTCGAACTGATCGACCGCCGCGTGACCGAGCGCCTGCCCGCCGCGTACCTCACCAACGAGGCGTGGCTGCGCGGCCACCGCTTCTACGTGGACCAGCGCGTCATCGTGCCGCGCTCGCCCATCGCCGAACTGTTGGATCAGGGCCTGGCGCCCTGGGTGCAGGATGCGCTGGCGGTCGAGAACGTGCTGGACATGTGCACGGGGTCCGGCTGCCTGGCCATCCTGTCGGCGCTGGCCTTCCCCTACGCCCACGTGGACGCGGTCGACGTGTCGCCGGACGCGCTGGAAGTGGCGCGCCGCAACGTCGACGACTACGGTCTTGCGGACCGCCTGGACCTGCACGCCAGCAATCTGTTCGACAGCTTGCCGCCGCGCCTGTACGACGTGATCATCTGCAATCCGC
This sequence comes from Achromobacter xylosoxidans, assembly GCF_002192695.1. Taxonomy (GTDB): domain Bacteria; phylum Pseudomonadota; class Gammaproteobacteria; order Burkholderiales; family Burkholderiaceae_B; genus Achromobacter; species Achromobacter xylosoxidans_C. Next base: position 53,942 of record NZ_MTLG01000082.1, on the reverse strand, counting down.
CTTACGTGAACAGCGGCTCCATGGATGCCCTGCCCCAGGAATACCGCCATGAACCGCAGCTGGCCCTGGCCGGCGGCGACGACGGCATGGACCTGGTGCGCCGCATCCTCGACGCGGCGCCGCGGTTCCTGACGCCGGAAGGCGTGCTGGTGCTGGAGATCGGCCACGAGCGCGATTTCTTTGAAGCCGCGTTCCCGCAGCTCTCGCCCGTGTGGCTGGACACCGAAGAAGCCTCCGACCAGCTTCTGCTGCTTACCCGCGAGCAACTCAGCCTGTGATACGCGCTACTGGATTGACCCTGCGCCGCGGCACCAAGGTGCTGCTGGACGGCGCCGAATTCGTCGCGCATCCGGGCGAACGTGTAGGCATCGTGGGCAAGAACGGCGCGGGCAAGTCCTCGCTGTTCGCCCTCTTGACCGGCACGCTGGACCTGGACGCGGGCAACCTGGCCATGCCCGCCGGCTGGCGCATTGCCAGCGTCAAGCAGGAACTCGAAGCGGATGAGCGTCCGGCGCGCGAGTTCGTCATCGACGGCGACACCCACCTGCGCGAACTGCAGGCGCGCCGCGCCGAACTGACGGACGAGCAAGGCACGCAGATCGCCGAAGTGGAAGCGGCGCTGGTGGAAGCCGGCGCCTGGAGCGCGGCCTCGCGCGCCGAGCAGCTGCTGGCCGGCCTGGGCTTCAAGCCCGCCGAATGGATGCAGCCGGTGGCGAGCTTTTCCGGCGGCTGGCGCATGCGCCTGGCCCTGGCCCGCGCGCTGATGGCGCCGTCCGAATTGCTGCTGCTGGACGAGCCCACCAACCACCTGGATCTCGACGCCATGCTGTGGCTGGAGAAATGGCTGGCGGCCTACCCTGGCACCGTCATGCTGATCTCCCACGACACCGAGTTCCTGGACGCGGTCGCCAAGTCCATCCTGCATTTCGACCACGCCAAGCTGGTGCGCTACCGCGGCGGCTATGGTGACTTCCTGACGCAACGCGCCGAGCGCCTGCGCCAGACCAATATCGCCTACGAACGCCAGACCCGCGAAGCGGCCCGGCTGCAAGGCTTCATCGACCGCTTCAAGGCCAAGGCCTCCAAGGCCAAGCAGGCGCAAAGCCGCGTCAAGGCGCTGGCGCGCATGCAGGTGCTGGCGCCCTTGCACGCCGAAGCCGGCATCGACATCCGCATCCCCTCGCCCGACCAGGTGCCGGATCCGCTCTTGACCCTGGAGCACCTGTCGGCCGGCTACACCGATGCCGAAGGCAACGCCGTGCCCATCCTGCGCGACGTGACGCTGATGGTGCGCGCGGGCAGCCGCGTCGGCGTGCTGGGCGCCAACGGCGCCGGCAAGAGCACGCTGATCAAGACCCTGGCCGAAGAGCTGCCAGTGCAGGCAGGCGAACGCCGCGCCTCGCGCGGGCTGGCCATCGGCTATTTCCATCAGCACCAGCTGGACATGCTGGACGTGGACAGCACGCCCATCGCCCATCTGGCGCGCCTGGCCCCCGAGACCCGCGAACAGGAGCTGCGCAACTACCTGGGCGGCTTCGGCTTTTCCGGCGACACGGTGACCAGCAAGGTCGGCCCCATGTCCGGCGGCGAAAAGGCGCGCCTGGCGCTGTCCCTGATCGTCTGGCAAAAGCCCAACCTGCTGCTGCTGGACGAACCCAGCAACCACCTGGACGTGGAAACGCGCGAGGCTCTGGCCGCCGCGCTGGCGGACTTCGGCGGCAGCATGCTGCTGGTTTCCCACGACCGCCATCTGCTGCGCACCACGGTGGACAGCTTCTGGATCGTGGCCGACGGGGCGGTACAGGAGTTCGATGGCGACCTGGAGGACTACCGGGACTGGCTCGCCGCGCGCAACGCCGGCGAACGCGCCGAAGCGGCGCGCGAGAACGCCGAAGGCGGCGAACCGGTGGTGGACCGCAAGGCCCAGCGCCGCGCCGAAGCCGAACAGCGCCAACGCCTGTCCGCCCTGCGCAAGCCGCTGGAATCCAAGCTTGCCAAGATCGAGACCGAAATGGAGAAGCTGCGCGCCAAGCTGCATGCGCTGGACGCCGTCATCGCCGACCCGGACCTGTACTCGGACGCACGCCGCGCCGAACGCCAGAAGGTCATGGCCGAGCACGGCGAACACGGCAAGCGCATGGACGAACTCGAAGAACAGTGGCTGGAAATCCAGGGCTCGCTGGAAGAGATCGAACAATCCGAAGCTTGAGATCGGACGGCGGGCGCCCTGCCCGCCGTCGCTTCCATCCGCTTCCGTCTATCTAGAAATAGAAATCGTTATCATTTATACTCTGCCGCGAATTTGACTCTATCTGGCGCCCGGCGCCGGCGACATGTCTACGCTCACGGATGTATTTCTCCGCCACTACCGAGAGGTGCTGGGTTTCCTCTCCCTGCGCACCGGCTCGCGCGACGTCGCGCAGGACTGCGCCCAGGACACCTGGATCAAGCTGGCGGAATTCAAGGACAAGACGCGTCCCGACAACGACCGCGCCTACGTCTTCCGCGTGGCCGCCAACATCGCGACCGACTGGCACCGGCGCCGCAGCCGCGAACTGGCGGCCACTGCCGACTACGCGGCCTCGCGCCCTTCCCTGCATGAACCCGACACCCTGGATGTCGCCGCCGCGCGCCAGATGCTGCGCCGGCTGGAAACCGCCCTGCTGGCCCAGCCGCGCCGCAGCCTGGACGTATTCGTGCTGCACCGGCACGAGGGCCTGAGCTACCGCGCCATCGCCGAACGTTTCGCGATTTCGGTGAGCGCCGTGGAAAAGCACATGATGCGCATCCTGCTGGCCTGCGACTTGGCCCTGGCGTCCTGACGTGGCTATTCCCGGACCCCGCAGCACCCAGGAGGAAGCATCGCACTGGGTCGTGCGCCACAGCGGCCAGGGCATGGATGCGCAGGCCCAGGCCGAGTTCGAAGCCTGGTACCGGGCCGACGCCAGCCACGCCGCCGCCTACGAACGCCTGGCCCGCCTGTGGCGGCGGATGGGCGAGATCGAGCGCGGCAAGCTGCTGGCGCCGCGGCGCGCGCGCAAGCGCGGCGCGGCGGCTGCGCTGGCCTTGCTGGCGGCCTGGCCAGCCTGGCAATTGCTGCGCACGGCGCATCCCGGCGCCGACTACACGACCGGCGCCGAAGTGCGCCGCGTGGCGCTGCCCGACGGCTCCAGCGCCACGCTGGACGCGGACTCGGCCATCGCCATCGACTTTGCGCCGGGCAAGCGCGAAGTGCGGCTGCTGGCCGGACGGGCGCTGTTCACGGCCGCGCCGCGCGCGCCCGGCGCTCCGGATTTCACGGTGGTGACGCCGGACGCCTCCGCCACGGCGCTCGGCACTCGCTACGTCGTGGCGCGCGAGGCCGACGGCACGCATGTGGCGGTGTACGAACACCGCGTCGCCGTCCATTGCCTGAGCTGCGAGGATGACGCGGCCTTGGTGCTGGGCGCGGGCCAGGGAGCTGCAGTCTCGGCAACGGGCATCGCCCGTCTCGCCGCCGCCCGGGAACCTGCGCCGGACTGGAGCCAGGGCCTGCTGGCTTTCAACGATGTCGCCTTGCCCGAGGCCGCGGCGCGGCTCTCCCGCTATGGCGGCAAGCATGTCCTGGTGCTGGGTGAAACCGCGAGGCGCTTGCGCGTCTCGGGCACCGCCAGCATCGGCGATCCCAAGCGCGCGCTGGAATTGCTGCTGGCGCAGGCCAAGGTCGGCATTACCGAACTGCCCGGCCTGCTGATCTTGCGTTGAAGTCGATTGCCAATCGGTAAATGAGAATCGATATAAATTATTCATCGGCAATCCGCTGAGGTAATCCGTGCCTGCACACGTCCTACGGCTGACATCAACACCCGCTTGGACGCTTTCATGCTGTTTCCCCACTTCAACCGGCGCGCCCGCCGGTCTGGCACTTCGGCGGCGCTCGTCATCGCCGCGTTGATCGCGGCGGCTCCGGCCGCCTCCCAACCCGCCGCACGCGCTGCCTACAACCTGCCGGCGCAACCCCTGGGCGAAGCCTTGCTCGCGCTCGGCCGGCAAGCCGGCCTGGAGATCTCGTTTCCGCCGGCGGCCGTGGCGGGCAAGACCTCGCCCCCGCTGCAAGGCGAGTATTCGCCGCTGCTCGCGCTGAACCACCTGTTGGCGGGGTCCGGCCTGGCGCTGCGCGCGGACGGCCCCGGGCGCTACATCGTCTACGTGGACAAGGCCAACCAGTTTTCCGCCCTGCGCCTGGATGCCGTGCGGGTCTACGGCGAACAGGTGGGCGAGCGCATCTATACCCGCGAGGACATCGCCGAAACACCCAGCTCCAACCGCGACCTGAGCACGCTGGTGGCGACGCATCCGGCGGTGCGCACCAACCCGGGCGCGGCCGGCTCGCAGAACCGCGGCTCGCTCAATGTGGAGGACATTTCCTTCCACGGCTCCAGCCCCTACCAGAACTTGTTCCAGCTCGACGGCATGGACGCGACCAACCGCGTGGACCCGGCCAGCAAGAACCTGAACCTGCAGGTCGGCAACGTGCCCAGCAACCCGCAGTCGTACTTCGTGGACACGAGCCTGCTGGAGGAAGTGCGCGTGCACGACAGCTTCGTGCCGGTGGAGTATGGCCGCTTCACGGGCGGGGTGGTGGACGCCAGGTTGCGCCGCTTTTCCGGCGAAAACCGCTTGAATCTGGACTACCGCTGGAACACTTCCAAAATGACGCGGCAGGAGGTGGCCGAGGGCGAACAAAACAGTTGGGCGCAGGGCAAGCCAGGCTATTCGCCGGAATGGAAAAAGCGCTTCTACTCCGCCGTGGGCGACCTCGCCTTCAATGAAAAATCAGGCGCCGTGCTGGCCATGTCGCGCCGCGAATCGGACATCACCCGCTGGAACATGGGCGTGGATGACAAGGGGCAGCCGGCGCCGGGCCAAGCCGCCTACAGCGACCGGATCGACAACTTCCTGGGCAAGTTCAGCGTGCGCGCCAGCGCCGATACCACGGCCGACCTGACGCTGAAATACAGCGACCGCAGCGAAACCCTGGCCAGCGACCTGTTCCGGCACACGCGCTGGGACAACAACCATGAGGCGCGCGGCATAGGCGTCAACGTAGACCACTACTTCCAGGGCGGCCGGCTGGCGCTGCAGGCCGGCTGGGACCGGTCGCTGAGCAACCGCGAATCCGTCGGCGACGAGCTGGTGACATTCCGCCCCTACCGGCTGCCGCTGTACACCGCGGGCGGCTTCGGCAAGGAGCAGACGCGCCAGGACACCTGGACGCTGAAGGGCCGGGTCGACCTGGATCCGGTGCGCACGGGCGTGTTCACGCACAGTCCATATGCAGGCGCGGAACTGAACCAGGTGCAGGCCAACTTCGAGCGTTTCCAGGAAAGCCACTCCTACCAGCGCGCCTACAACCGCGACGGCAGCTATCGGGATTTCAGCAAGGTCCGCTACCTGCCCGGCACCGTGGACGTGAACTACAACATGGCCAGCCTTTATCTGTCGGACCGCATCGAATGGCAACGGCTGGCGGTGGACGCCGGCCTGCGCTACGACCGCGAGACTTTCCTCGGCAACAGCAACCTGTCGCCGCGCACGCGGCTGGATTGGGACATGTTCGGTTCGGGCGATACCCTGCTCAGCGCCGGCTGGTCGCGGTACTACGGGGCCGGCGTGCTGGAGACGGCGCTCAAGGAAGAACGTAGCCGCCTTCGCCGCCAGGTGCTGGACAAGGACGGCCTCCCCGTGGCGGACGGCAGCAAGGAGTATTACGTCCAGTACAAGGGCCTGCGCATGCCCTATGACGATGAATGGGCGGTCTCGCTGCGCCAGCGCATGGCGGGCATGGAAGGCGTGCTGAGCTATGTACGCCGCAACGGCCGCGACCAGTGGAGCATGACCGGCAACGACAAGGACGGCTACCGCTACAGCAACGAAGGCCTGTCCACCACCGACGGCGTCAGCCTGTCGCTGCGCACGCTGGAGCCCTGGCGCCTGGGCGAAACGCGCTGGAACATGCAGGCAAGCTGGAGCTGGCAGAAGCGCAAGACCAACGCGGATCTGGTCGAAGGCTACAGCGGCGACGCGCGCGACCGCGGCGACTACGTGATTTACAACGGCTCGCGCCTGCGCGCCATCGATCTGCCCCCAAGCTCCTTCTACCAGCCGCAGATCGCCACGCTCAGCCTGACGGGCGCGTGGCCGCGCGCGGGCCTGACCTGGAGCAACATGGTGAACTGGCGCAGCAAGCGCGACGCCACCGTCTATGTGGGAGTGGGCCCGCGGCCCGAGTATCTGGAGCGCTTCGAATCCGGCGAGATCCCATCCTACTGGACCTGGGACACCAAGCTTTCCTGGAATCCCACGTTTGCGCGCAGCCTGGAATTCACGGTCGAAGTCCTGAACGTGCTGGACCGCAGGCCTGCCGTGACGGCCAGCAATCCGAACGTCAAGACCAATCGCAGTACTTATCAGACGGGACGGGAGCTATGGCTGCAAGTCGGCTACCGCTTCTGATCCTGGGCGCGGCGCTGGCGCTGGCGGCGTCCGCGTCGCGCGCAGACGCCTCCGCCGGCCAGACCGCCTGCCGCACCGCGACGGGCTGGAACGCCGCTTGCCTGCGGCCGCACTACTCGGGGCCGCCCTCGACCTGGCCGGCCCCCACGATCGACCCCGGCGTGGCCTGGCGCGAATGGGGCCCGGTGCCGCCCGCTTCCAGCCCGCCCCTGTCCTGGACCGCCGCCAATGCCGGCCAAAAGGAACTGGCCGCGGACATCGCGCGCCCGGCGGTGGTGACGCTGGGGCAGACGCTGTTCTTCGATACCCGGCTATCGCGCAAGGGGCAGGTGTCCTGTGCCTCCTGTCATCTGCCGCAGCGCGCCTTCACCGACGGCCTCGCGCTGGCCGTGGGCGAGGACAAGCTGATGGGCAGGCGGCGTTCCACGCCGCTGTATGCGGCGCCATTCGCGCCCCGGCTGTTCTGGGATGGACGCGCCGCCAGCCTCAAGGAACAGGTGCTGGGACCGATCCACGATCCCCGCGAAATGAACCATGACGCCGACGGCGCCGTGGCGCGCCTGCTGGCGGCTGATCCCTACCCGGCGCAGTTCCTGCAGGCGTTCGGCGCAACCCCGGCAGCGCAGCCGCCGGTGGACGCCGACCGCCTGGCGCGCGCGCTGGCCGCCTATGTTGCCACGCTGCGGCCCGAACCCACGCGCTTCGACAGGTTCCTGGATGGACAATCGGATGCGCTGGACGACAACGAGCTGATCGGCATGCATCTGTTCCGTACCCAGGCGCGCTGCATGAACTGCCACAGCGGCGCAATGCTGACCGACCACCAGTTCCACAACATCGGCCTGTCCTTCTATGGCCGCCGCAACCAGGACCTGGGGCGCTACGAAACGACCCGCGATCCCGCCGACCTGGGCAAGTTCCGCACGCCCAGCCTGCGCAATGTGTCGCGGGCCGGCCCATGGATGCACAACGGCCTGTTCGCCGACCTGAAAGGCCTGCTGCGGATGTACAACGCCGGCATGGGCCGCGACCCGGCGCCCGTCGATCCGCCCGACCCATACGCGCCGCGCAAGTCCGAGCACATCCGGCCGCTGGAACTGAACGCGGATGAAATCGACGCCTTGCTGGCGTTCATGCGGGTTTTGTAGAGGAAGAGGATGGCCGGCGCCCGGGTGCCTGCAGACACAGGCATCGAGGCGCCGCCGGCCCGCAATTACGAATACGGACGCTCGCGCAGGCGGGTGTGGTGGTCGACCACGGTGTCGATCACTTCACGCAGGATCGTTTCGGCAAGCGCGGGCGGCACGCCCGCCTCTTGCGCCAGGCGACGGATACGCTCGACTTGCTGTTCCTCGCGCCGGGGATCGACCAGGTCCATGCCCAGGTCGCGCTTGAGCTCGCCGATCATGTCCGTGCAACGGAACCGCACGCCCAGCAGCAGCATGATCTGCTGGTCGATTTCATCGACCTCGGCGCGCAGCGACGCCAACTCGGCTTTGGGAGAATCGTTGTCGGCCATGTGTGTCAACCCTGAACAATGTCGAGTTTGGCGATGCCCAGCGCCAAGGTCTTGGCACCCACGTCGCGGAACTGGATTTCAGCCTGGGCATCCTGCCCTGCTCCGCTCAGGCTTACGATCGTGCCATCGCCGAACCGCGCGTGATGCACGCCCTGACCCACACGATACTGCTTGTCGCCCACCGTGACACCCGTGGCGACGCCCCGAGGTTGACGCGGCGCAATGGTATTGGTTGCCTTGCGTCCGAACGCATCGCCGCGATTGCCGCCGCCCCAGCCCGCCCCGGTACTGCCGACCGGCGCCAGGCCGGCCTTGGGCGACAGCCACTTCAGGTGCTGCTCGGGGATTTCGTCCAGGAAGCGCGAACGCATCGCGTAGCGCGTCTGGCCGTGCAGCATCCGGCTTTGCGCCAGGCTGATGTACAGGCGCTGGCGCGCGCGCGTGATGGCCACGTACATAAGGCGGCGTTCCTCTTCCAGCCCGGACGCTTCCAGGACGCTGTTCTCATGCGGGAACAGCCCCTCTTCCAGGCCGGTGATGAACACCGCGTCGAACTCCAGGCCCTTGGCCGCATGCACGGTCATGAGCTGGACGGCGTCCTGGCCCTGCTGGGCCTGGTTGTCGCCGGCTTCCAGCGCCGCATGCGACAGGAACGCCGCCAGCGGGGTCAGGCCGTCGGACGCCACCACCGGCGCGTCCACCACGCCCGCGTTGAGCGTGGAGGCCGTGTCCTGCTCGGGCACCACGCCGGCCGGCATGCCGTCGTAGTTTTCCTCGGACGCGAACACCGCCGCGGCGGTGACCAGTTCGCTCAGGTTTTCCAGGCGTTCTGCACCTTCGCGTTCGGCCTTGTAGTGCGCGTTCAGGCCGCTGGCTTCGAGCATGTGCTCGACCATTTCCGGCAGCGACAGGTCGCGCGTCTCTTCGATCAAGCGGTGGATCAGCTGGGCGAACTGCGCCAGGTTGGAACCGCCCTTGCCGGGCACCAGGGCCACGGCCGCATACAGGCTGGTGTCGTGCGCGCGCGCGGCGTCGCCCAATTGCTCCAGCGTGCGCGCGCCGATGCCGCGCGTGGGGAAGTTGACCACCCGCATCCACGAGGTATCGTCGTGCGGGTTGGCCATCAGGCGCAGGTAGGCCAGCGCGTGCTTGATTTCCTGGCGCTCGAAAAAGCGCAGGCCGCCATACACCTTGTAGGGAATGCCGGCGGAAAAGATAGCGTGTTCCAGCACGCGCGATTGCGCGTTGCTGCGGTAGAGCACGGCGATCTCGCGGCGCAGGCTGCCTTCGCGGATCAGGGAGCGGATCTCGTCCACGATCCACTGCGCTTCCATGCCGTCGGAAGGCTGCTCAATGACGCGCACCGGTTCGCCGTCGCCCTGCTCGGTCCAGAGATTCTTGCCCAGCCGGCCCGTATTGTGGCCGATCAGCGCGTTGGCCGAATCCAGGATGTGGCCAAAGGAACGGTAGTTCTGCTCCAGGCGGATCACGGTGCCGCGCGCGTAGTCGCGCTCGAAGTCGGCCATGTTGCCGACGTTGGCGCCACGGAACGCATAGATCGACTGGTCGTCGTCGCCCACCGCGAAGATGGCGGCGCCGCCGCCGGCCAGAAGGCGCAGCCACTTGTACTGCAGCGTGTTGGTGTCTTGGAACTCGTCGACGAGGATGTGGCGGAAACGGCGCTGATAGTGCTCGCGCACGGGCGCGTTGCGCGACAGCAGTTCGTAGGCGCGCAGCAGCAGCTCGGCAAAGTCCACCACGCCCTCGCGCAGGCACTGGGCCTCGTAGAGCTGGTAGATCTCGATCAGGCGGCGGCGGTGGGCGTCGTAGGCTTCCACGTCGGCGGGACGCAGGCCCTCTTCCTTGGCGCCGTTGATGAAGCGCTGCACATCGCGCGGAGGATACTTTTCGTCGTCGACGCCATTGGCCTTCATCAGGCGCTTGATCGCCGCGAGCTGGTCGGTGACGTCCAGGATCTGGAAGCTTTGCGGCAGGCCGGCATCGCGGTGATGCGCGCGCAGCATGCGGTTGCACAGGCCGTGGAAGGTGCCGATCCACAGGCCGCGCGTGTCGATCGGCAGGATGGCCGACATGCGCGCAAGCATTTCACGCGCCGCCTTGTTGGTGAACGTGACCGCCAGCAGCCCAAAAGGCGAGGCCTGGCCGGTTTGAATCAGCCAGGCCATGCGGGTGGTGAGCACCCGGGTCTTGCCGCTGCCCGCCCCGGCCAGGACCAGGGCGTGCTGCGGTTCTAACGTTACTGCGGCGCGTTGTTCAGGATTGAGCTTCTCTAGCATCATGCCGCGTAGCGGCGCAGACGTTGAGCGAATTGCTCGAGCCCGGCGATGCCGCTTTGCTGGGCGCGCTGGCACCAGGCCTGCAGGTCATGAAGAAGCTGTTCGCTGCTGGCGCTGGAGCTTTCCCAGATGCGGCCGAGTTCGCGGCGCATCTGCACCAGCGTGGCCAGCGACTTGTTCTGGGCGATGGCCTGATCCACGGCGGCGAGCTGTTCCGGTTGGAGGATGTCCTCGTTGCGGTGGATCGCGCGGCGCACGCTGTGCAGCTTGGTCCAGTCGCATTCGGCGTTGCCCTTGTTGCGCGACTCTTTCAGCTTGGCCATTTCTTCGCGGGCAGCGCTCTTGATCACGTCCGCATAGCGGGCCATGACTTCGTAGCGGTGCGTGATCACGCCTTGCAGCGTGCGCAGGTCGATGCCGGTCTTGCTGTCGTCCAGCTTGAGCTTGGGCGCAACCTTCTTGATCTTGGCCAGGCCGAAGAACTTCAGGATGTTGATGTAGCACCAGCCGATGTCGAATTCGTACCACTTGGCCGAGAACTTGGCCGACGTGCCGTGGGCGTGGTGATTGTTGTGCAGCTCTTCGCCGCCGATCACGATACCCCAGGGGAACACGTTGGTGCTGGTGTCCGGGCTGTTGTAGTTGCGGTAGCCCCAGTAGTGGCCGATGCCGTTGACGACGCCGGCGGCCCAGAAGGGAATCCAGGCCATCTGCACCGCCCACACCGTGACGCCCATGGCGCCGAACAGGGCGACGTCGATGGCCAGCATGGTCAGCACGCCCCACAGGCTGTGCTTGCTGTAGACGTTGCGCTCGAGCCAGTCGTCAGGCGTGCCGTGGCCGAACTTGGCCATGGTTTCCTTGTTGTTCGATTCTTCGCGGTACAGTTCCGCGCCGCGGAACAGCACCTTCCAGATGCCGAACAGGATGGGCGAATGGGGATCACCTTCCTTTTCGCACTTGGCGTGGTGCTTGCGGTGTATGGCCACCCATTCCTTGGTGACCATGCCGGTCGTCATCCAGAGCCAGAAACGGAAAAAGTGCATGACGGCCGGATGCAGATCCAGACCACGGTGCGCTTGGCTGCGATGGAGAAAGACCGTGACCGACACAATCGTGATGTGCGTCACAACCAGGGTGAACACGACGACCTGCCACCAAGTGGCTTGGGTCAGACCGCCGGCAATGAAGGAAAGGATGTAATCCATAAAGCTGTTAGGAGCCTCGCTAGAGAAGTGCCTGGAGTTTAGCTTACCTTGGCTGACTTATGACAAGGTAGTTTCAAAATAGTTTTTGAGCGAAATCAAGGACTAAGCCCCGGTTTTTCAGGACAAAAACCCACTCTCGCCACCGAAAACGAAGGTTGCGAGGCCGAGCCTTGCGGCACGCGGCGCTAGGGCCGTCCTCCCCAGGGTAGGTGGGGGGCATACGCGAAGGCGCAAGGTTTGGGCCGGATTTCGCCGTTAAAGTTCCTGTCAGCTTGGCGTCCGGTCTTGAAGCGGACTTGCGGCTGGCGCACACTGCGGGTGCCTTACCGACCAAACTGTCTCTTTTGTCCCACTGATGTTGCTGAAAAAAATCCGTCCCCATTTGTTTTACGCCCTGGCCGCGCTGGGAACCGCCCTGCCCGCCGCCGTTTCCGCGCAGACGCTGAAATCCGGCGACGTCGCCGTGCTGGCCTCGTACTACGAGATCCGCGGCGCGGACTGCCTGGCGCTGCGCGCGCCACGGGTCTCGCTCACCATGCCGCCGCAGTTGGGCAAGGCCAACATCATGCAGACGCGGGGCCAGTCCAGCGATTCCGGACGCTGCGCCTACCAGGCCGTGCCGGTATCCCAGGTGGTCTACCAGGCGGACCAGCCAGGCAATGACAGCCTGGCCTGGGAAGTGAAGTACCAGAACAAGACGCTGGGCACGCGGCGCTACAGCGCCACGGTGGTGGTGACGCCGGGTCCCTGACCCGGCGTTTCCGATCAGGCCGGCTGGTCCTGCGGACCGGCCGCGACGTCCTGGGCGGGTTCGTCTGCCGCAACGTCGTCTACCGCAGCATCGTCGGCATCCGCGGTCTCGGCCTCGCCGGCCGCGGCTGCCGCGCCCTTCTTCCTGCGTTCGAACACGGCCGCGAAAAAGCCGTCGGTGCCGTGCACGTCGGGACGCAACTGCACGTAGGGGCCGTCCAGTTTCAGGTTTTCCAGACGCGCCGCCAGGATTTCGGCCGCGTCCAGGCGCTCGAAATCGGGGTGGCTGGCGAGGAAGCGTTCGGCCTGCACCTCGTTTTCCTCGGCCAGCAGGCTGCAGGTGGCGTAGACCAGACGCCCGCCCGGCGCGACGCAACGCGCCGCGCTGTTCAGGATGCGTTCCTGCAACTGCCCCAGTTCGGCCAGCGCCTCGGGGTGCTGGCGCCATTTCAGGTCCGGATTGCGGCGCAGAGTGCCGATGCCGCTGCAAGGCGCGTCGACCAGCACGCGCTGGGCCTTGCCTGCCAGGCGCTTCACGCGGGCGTCGTTTTCGCTGTCGATGACCACCGGCACCACGTTGGACAGGCCGCTGCGCGCAAAGCGCGGCTTGGCGCGCTGCAGGCGGGCCGCGGACACGTCGAATGCGTACAGGCGGCCGGTGGAGCGCATCAGCGCGCCCAGCAGCAGCGTCTTGCCGCCCGCGCCGGCGCAGAAATCGATGATCATTTCGCCGCGGCGCGGCGCCACCAGCAGGGCCAGCAGCTGGCTGCCTTCGTCCTGGACTTCGATGCTGCCGTTCTCGAACTGCGGCCAGCGGTTGATGGCCGGGCGGCCTTCCATGCGGATGCCCCAGGGCGAATATGGCATGGCGACGGGCTCGTAGCGGCCGGCGCCCTGCTGCAATTCAGCCAGCATGGCGTCACGCTCGACCTTCAGCGGATTGACGCGCAGGTCCAGGCTGGCCTGGCGGTTGAGCGCCTCGATCAGGGTTTCGGGGCTGTCCATGGCGCCCAGGCGCTCGTCCAGCCAGTCCGGGATGCTGCCGCGCACCGCGCGCGGCAGGGTCGCCAGGTCGATCTGCGACACGCGCTGCAGCCATTCGGCTTCGGCGGCGTCCATGCCTTCGGTCAGCGCCTCGGCGCCCAGCGTCGCGGCCAGGCCCAGGATGGCCAGGCGGCGCGAAGCGGGACCGACGCCGCTTTCGCCGAACTGGCGGTAGCGGCGTAGATGGCGCAGCACGTCGTAGACGGCTTCGGCGACCTCGGAGCGGTCGCGCGCACCGAGATTGGGGTGGTTGCGCAGCCAGTGCGACAAGGCCGCGTCGGCCGGGTACGTCCACTGCAGGATTTCGCCCAGGACGCGCTGGACCTGGTCGATGCGGATGGCCGCATGCGACTGGCGCGGGCGGTTGAATTGGGGCTTGGACGGGCGGTCCTGGCCGCCGTCGCTGCCGCCGCCGCGCGGGCCACCATACTGGCCACGCTCGCCGCCGCGCTCGCCGCCGCGCTCGCCGCCGCGCTCGCCGCCGCGCTCATCGCCTCGCGGCGCGCCGTAGGACGGACGCGAGTCCGAGCGGCCTTCGCGACGCTCCGAACCATAGGAGGCGCGTTCGCCGCCACGGCCCTCGCCGTGCGGAGCGTCATAGGACGGACGCGAGTCCGGGCGGCCTTCGCGGCGTTCCGACCCATAGGAGGCACGCTCGCCGCCACGGCCTTCGCCACGCGGGGCGTCGTAGGACGGACGCGGACCCGGGCGGCCTTCACGGCGCTCCGAACCATAGGAAGCGCGCTCGCCGCCACGGCCTTCGCCGCGCGGGGCGTCGTAGGACGGACGCGGACCCGGGCGGCCTTCCCGGCGCTCCGAACCATAGGAAGCGCGCTCGCCGCCACGGCCTTCGCCGCGCGGGGCGTCGTACGACGGACGCGGACCCGGGCGGCCTTCACGGCGCTCGGAACCATAAGAAGCGCGTTCGCCGCCACGGCCTTCGCCGCGCGGGGCGTCGTACGACGGACGCTGGCCCGGGCGGCCTTCGCGGCGCTCCGAACCATAGGAAGCGCGCTCGCCGCCACGACCTTCGCCGCGCGGAGCATCGTAGGACGGACGCGGGCCAGGACGGCCTTCGCGGCGTTCCGATCCGTAGGACGCGCGCTCGCCGCCACGGCCTTCGCCACGCGGAGCGTCATAGGATGGGCGCGGGCCCGGACGGCCTTCGCGGCGCTCCGAACCGTAGGAAGCGCGCTCGCCGCCGCGGCCTTCGCCGCGCGGAGCGTCATAGGACGGGCGCGGCGTCGGACGGCCGCTGGGACGCTCGTCGCGGCTGCCGCCGGAGCGTTCGTCACGGACGCTGTCGCGTGCGGCTGGCGCGCGCGCATCACCCTTGGGACGCGAAAAAAAGGACCGACCGTCGCGGCCTTCGGAGGCGGCCCTGGCGGCGCCTGCCGGACGGGAACGCGGAGATTGGGGTTTAGTCATGGTGTATTCCAGTGGGGCGGAGGATTTCCACCCGAAAAATGCGATTCGGGGCCGCTCAAGCGGCCGGCGACCAGGCGAAAAGGCGTTCGGGATCGTCCTGCACGTTCACCCGGTGGTCGCTGGTCAGGGTAACCCGGCCTTCGGCCAGCCAGCGCACCGCGGCCGGAAAGGCGCGGTGTTCCACCGCCAGCACGCGCTCGGCCAGCGATTCAGGCGTGTCGCCCGCCAGGACCGGCACGCAGCCCTGGGCGATGATGGGGCCGTGGTCCAGCACCGGCGTAACGAAGTGCACGGTGCAGCCATGCACGCGCACCCCCGTCGCCAGGGCCTGGGCGTGCGTGTGCAGCCCCGGAAAAGCGGGCAGCAGCGAGGGATGGATGTTCACCAGCCGGCCGGCATAGTGATTGACGAAGCCCGGCGTCAGCACGCGCATGAAGCCCGCCAGGATGACGTAATCGGGCTCGTAGCGGTCGATTTCGGCGGCCAGCGCGGCGTCGAAGGCTTCGCGGCTGGCGTAGTCCTTGTGGTACAGCGCGCCGGTGGGGATGCCCTGCTGGGCCGCCCACTCCAGGCCTGCGGCGTCGGGCTTGCTGGCGATGACGGCGGCGACTTCGGCCGGCCAGCCCTCATTGCGGCAGGCCTCGGCCAATGCCTGCATATTGCTGCCGCGTCCCGAGATCAGGATGACGATGCGGCGCTTGGTGGTAGATATTTCCGGCAAGATAAGGAATTCCAAGGGAAATCGGGCCCATCCGTCCTCCGGATTTCCGCGCGCGGCGACAGCCTGGACGCGCGGCAGGTAAGGACAGGAACAAACCCGGAATCCAAAATTGTAAACTCTCGCTCGTGAAACCATCGCTGCGCATCTACCGATCCCTGCCCCCGCCCGACCGGCGCGCCCCTTGCGCGCTGACGATCGGCAATTTCGACGGCGTCCACCGCGGACACCAGGCCATGCTGGCGCGCGTCTGCCAGGTCGCGCGCGACCGCAACCTGACGCCCGCCGTGATGACCTTCGAGCCGCATCCGCGGGAGTATTTCGCCACCCTCAACCAACGCCCGGAATTGGCGCCCACCCGCATTTCGGGTTTGCGCGACAAGCTGGCGGCGCTGGCGCGCTACGGCATCAGCCAGGTCGTGGTGGAGCGCTTCAACGCCCGCCTGGCCGAAATGTCGGCCAACGCCTTCATCGAACAACTGCTGGTCCAGGGCCTGCACGCCAAATGGCTGCTGGTGGGCGAGGATTTCCGCTTCGGCCACAAGCGCAGCGGCGACATCGACCTGCTGCGCGAGGCCGGCCTGCGTCATGGCTTCGAGGTGCAGACGCTGGCGGACGTGACCGACCAGCAAGGCCACCGGATATCCAGTTCCGAGGTGCGCACCGCGCTGGCGGTCGGCGACCTGGAGCGCGCCCGCCACCTGCTGGGCCATCCGTACCACATCAGCGGCCACGTGATCCACGGCCAGAAGCTGGGCCGCACGCTGGGCTTTCCCACCATGAACCTGAGGGTGGCGGAGCGCTGCGCCGCGCGCTCGGGCATATACGTGGTGCAGGTCTACGGCCTGGCCGACCGGCCTCTGCCGGCGGTCGCCAGCCTGGGCGTGCGTCCCACCGTCGAAGACCGCGGCCGCGTGCTGCTGGAGTCGCACCTGCTCGACGAGACCGTCGACGCTTACGGTAAACTCGTACGCGTCGAATTCCTGCAAAAGCTGCGGGACGAAGAAAAATTTCCTGACCTCCCTTCCCTGACTGCCGCCATCGCCGAAGACGCGCGAAACGCGCGCGCCTATTTTGCCGTTCATGGACTATAAAAAGACCCTCAACCTGCCCGATACCTCCTTCCCCATGCGGGGCGACCTCGCCAAGCGCGAGCCCGCCTGGATTTCGCAGTGGGAGGAAAACCACGTCTACCAGGCGATCCGCGCCGCCAGCCGCGGCCGGCCGCGCTTCGTGCTGCACGACGGCCCGCCCTATGCCAACGGCGACATCCACATCGGCCACGCGGTCAACAAGATCCTGAAGGACATCATCGTCAAGAGCCGCAACATGGCCGGCTATGACGCGCATTACGTGCCGGGCTGGGACTGTCACGGCATGCCGATCGAAATCCAGATCGAAAAGAAGTACGGCAAGCACCTGCCCGTGGCCGAAGTGCAGTCCAAGGCCCGCGCCTACGCGCTCGAGCAGATCGACCGCCAGCGCAAGGACTTCAAGCGCCTGGGCGTGCTGGGCGAGTGGGATCGTCCCTACATGACGATGAACTTCAGCAATGAAGCCGACGAAATCCGCGCGCTGGGCCGCATCCTGGACAAGGGCTATGTGTTCCGCGGCCTGAAGCCCGTGAACTGGTGTTTCGACTGCGGCTCGGCCCTGGCCGAAGCCGAGGTCGAGTACGCCGATCGCGTCGACCCTGCAGTGGACGTGGCCTTCCCGTTCGCCGAACACGCCAAGCTGGCCAGCGCCTTCGGCCTGGACTCGGTGGACGACGGCGCCATCGTCATCTGGACCACCACGCCCTGGACCATCCCGTCCAACCAGGCGCTGAACCTGCATCCGGAAATCGAATACGCGCTGGTGCGCGTGTCGCCGGTTCCCAAGTTCGGTCCGCTCCTGCTGATCGCCAAGGAGCGCGTCGAAGCCTGCCTGAAGGCCTGGAACCTGGAAGGCGAAATCATCGCCACCGCCCCGGGCGAGGCGCTGTCTGGCATCGAGTTCCGCCATCCGCTGGCGCAGTTCAACGCCGCCTACGACCGCAAGTCGCCCGCCTACCTGGGCGACTACGTGACGGCCGACTCCGGCACTGGCGTGGTGCACTCGGCGCCGGCCTACGGCATCGAGGACTTCATCTCGTGCAAGGAGCACGGCATGAAGGACACCGACTTCATCAGCCCGGTCATGGGCGACGGCAAGTACGTGGACAGCCTGGCGCTGTTCGGCGGCCTGTCCATCTGGGACGCCAACCCCAAGATCGTCGAGGCGCTGCAGGAAGCCGGCGCCCTGATGCACGTGGAAAAGCACAAGCACAGCTACATGCACTGCTGGCGCCACAAGACCCCCATCATCTACCGCGCCACCAGCCAGTGGTTCGCCGGCATGGATGTGGCCCCCAAGGATGGCGGCCCGACCCTGCGCGAATCCGCCCTGGCCGGCATCGACGCCACCGCCTTCTACCCGGCCTGGGGCCGCGCCCGCCTGCACGCCATGATCGCCAACCGCCCCGACTGGACCCTGTCGCGCCAGCGGCAGTGGGGCACGCCGATGGCCTTCTTCGTGCACAAGGAAACCGGCGCGCTGCATCCGCGTACCTCCGAACTGCTGGAACAGGTGGCGCAGCGCGTCGAGCAAGGCGGCATCGAAGCCTGGCAGACCCTGGATCCGCGCGAGCTCCTGGGCGACGAAGCCGACCAGTACGAAAAAAACCGCGACACGCTGGACGTGTGGTTCGACTCGGGCAGCACCCATGCCACGGTGCTGGGCGGCAAGGACGGCGACTTCGCCGGTTCGCATGGCGCTGAGCTCGCCTGGCCCGCCGACCTGTACCTCGAAGGCTCGGACCAGCACCGCGGCTGGTTCCATTCGTCGCTCTTGACCGGCTGCATGCTTTACGGCCAACCGCCCTACAAGGCCCTGCTCACGCACGGCTTCGTGGTGGACGGCCAGGGCCGCAAGATGAGCAAGTCGGTGGGCAACGTGATCGCCCCGCAAAAGGTGTCCGATTCCCTGGGCGCGGAAATCCTGCGTCTGTGGGTGGCCTCCACCGACTACTCGGGCGAACTGTCCATCTCGGACGAGATCCTGAAGCGCGTGGTCGAAGGCTACCGCCGCATCCGCAACACGCTGCGCTTCCTGCTGGCCAACCTGGCCGACTTCGACGCCGTGACGCAGGCCGTGCCCTACGGCGAACTCTTCGAGATCGACCGCTACGCGCTGGCCATGACGGCGCAGATGCAGTCGGAAGTCCAGGCCAACTACGAACGCTATGACTTCCACCCGGCCGTCTCGCGCCTGCAGACGTTCTGCTCGGAAGACCTGGGCGCGTTCTACCTGGACATCCTGAAGGACCGCCTGTACACCTCGGCCGTGGACAGTCGCGCGCGCCGTTCGGCCCAGACGGCCCTGCTGGACATCACGCAGACGCTGCTCAAGCTGATGGCGCCGATCCTGTCCTTCACGGCCGAGGAAGCCTGGAAGGAACTGGTCGGCTCGGCCCTGAAGAACCAGGCCGACGCCGCCCGCACCACGATCTTCACTGAGGTCTACCACGCCCTGCCGCCGTTCGCCGATGCCGACGCCTTGTCGGCCAAGTGGGGGCGCCTGCGCGCCATCCGCGCCGAAGTCCAGCGCAAGCTGGAAGAAGTGCGCACGGCCGGCGACATCGGGTCCTCGCTGCAGGCCGAAGTCGATCTGTACGCCAACGGCGCCGACCAGGAACTGCTGGCCAGCCTGGGCGACGACCTGCGCTTCGTGCTGATCGTCTCGCGCGCCACGGTGCATGCGGGCGAAGGCGAGACTCGTATCGAGGTCACGCCGTCCACGCACAAGAAGTGCGAGCGCTGCTGGCACTGGCGCCTGGACGTGGGCCAGGACGCCGACCACCCCGAGATCTGCGGCCGCTGCGTGTCCAACCTGTTCGGCTCGGGCGAAGCCCGCGACAAGGCTTGAGCATGGCTCGCGCTTCCGAACCGGGAGTGACGGGGGCAGCCGCCCCCGCCCGCGCCGCCCCGGCGCGCGTGGGCGGCTGGCTGGCCCTGGCATTGCTCATCATCGTGCTGGACCAGCTGACCAAGATCTACTTCAATACCTCGTTCCAGTACGGCGAGCGTGTCAACGTGCTGCCGGTGTTCGACTTCACGCTGATGTACAACCGGGGCGCCGCGTTCAGTTTCCTGGCGTCCGAGGAAGGCTGGCAGCGCTGGCTGTTCACCGGCCTGGGCTGCGTGGCGGCGGTGGTCATCACCATCATCCTGCGCCGCACCCATGGCCAGCCGCGCTTCAGCCTGGCGCTGACCCTGATCCTGGGCGGCGCCATCGGCAACGTCATCGACCGCGTGGTCTATGGCCACGTGGTGGACTTCTTGCTGTTCTATTGGAACGACTCCTACTTCCCCGCCTTCAACCTGGCGGACGTGGGCATCAGCTGCGGCGCCATACTGCTGGTGCTGGACGAACTCCTGCGCGGCCGCAAGGCCAAGACCCAAGCCTGAAAACGGCCTGGCCGGGGCGCGATGCCCCGGCCTCCCCCACCTTTCTCCCCGGTTTTTGTCCTGCTTGATGCCCCCTGAACGCATCGCGAAAGGCGCAATGCCGCAATGCAGAATAAAATCACTGTCCGTTCCTCGTTTACACGGCGCTGAACCCGCCGCCTCCCTCATGCTCGACCTCGCCCGCAAACGCATCGTCCTCGGCCTGACCGGTGGCATCGCCTGCTACAAAATCGCCGAGCTGGTGCGGCGCATGACCGAACAAGGCGCCACCGTCGACGTGGTGATGACCGAGGCGGCCACGCACTTCATCACCCCGGTCACCATGCAGGCCCTGTCCGGCCGGCCGGTGTTCGTGGACGCGTGGGACGCCCGCGTGCCCAACAACATGGCGCACATCGACCTGACGCGCGGCGCGGACGCGGTGCTGATCGCGCCCGCCAGCGCCGATTTCATGGCCAAGCTGGCGCACGGCATGGCCGACGACCTGCTGTCCACGCTGTGCCTGGCGCGCGCCTGTCCCCTGCTGGTCGCCCCCGCCATGAACCGCGAGATGTGGGCCAACCCGGCCACGCAGCGCAACGTCGAACAGCTACGCGCCGACGGCATCAGCGTGCTGGGCCCCGCCGCCGGCGAACAGGCCTGCGGCGAAACCGGCGACGGCCGCATGCTGGAAGCGCATGAACTGCTGACCGACCTGATCGCCTTCTTCCAGCCCAAGCTGCTGGCCGGCCGCCACGTGCTGCTGACCGCCGGCCCCACGTCGGAACCCGTGGATCCGGTGCGGGTGCTGAGCAACCGTTCGTCGGGCAAGACAGGCTACGCGCTGGCGCGCGCCGCGCGCGAGGCCGGCGCCCGCGTCACGCTGATCACCGGCGCCACCTTCCTGCAAGTCCCGCGCGGCGTCACCGCGCTGTCGGTCACCACCGCGCGCCAGATGCACGACGCCGTGATGGCCAGCGCGGCCGACGCGGACATCTTCATCGCCGTGGCCGCTGTGGCGGACTGGCGCGTGAAGAACGTCAGCAACCAGAAGCTGAAGAAGACCAGCGAAGGCGGCGGCGCGCCGGTGATGGAATTCGAACCCAATCCGGACATCCTGGCCGAAGTGGCCAAGCTGCCCGACGGCCCCTGGTGCGTGGGCTTCGCCGCCGAAACCGAGAAGCTGGCCGAGCACGCCGAAGCCAAGCGCACGCGCAAGGGCATCCCGCTGCTGGTGGGCAACCTGGCGCACAAGGTCATGGACGCGGACACCACCGAACTGGTGCTGTTCGATGAGCAAGGCACCCATCCCCTGCCCGCCGCCGACAAGCTGGACGCGGCGCGGCGCCTGATCGCCGAAATCGCGGCCCGGCTGCCCAATTAAAACAGCCAGGCCCAAGGGCCTGGCCTGGCTGCTGATGAACCCCTGTTTCCGGACAGGGGTTTTTCATTGCTCGCGAGCTTGCCGCGAACCCACACGCGCTCAGTGGATGTGCTCATCGGCCGAACGATCCTCGCGCTCCATCTGCAGCGTCGTATGGTGCAGGTCGAAATCCTCCTGCAAGCGGGCTTCGATGGCGCAGCGCACCTGTTCGCCGTCCGCCCCGGGCACCAGCACCACATGGCCCGTGAGCATCGGATTGCTCTGCGTCACCGCCCACAGATGGATGTCGTGGATGGAGGCCACCCCTGCCGTGCCGGCGATGGCGGCGCGCACCGCCTGCAGGCTCATGCCCGGCGGCACGCCTTCGAGCAGGATGTTCACGCATTCGCGCAGCAGCACCCAGGTGCGCGGGAACACCATGAAGCCTATGCCCACCGCCAGCGCGGAATCCACCCAGCGCCAGCCCGTGAACCAGATGAGCGCGGCGCCGACGATCACGCCGATCGAGCCCAGCATGTCGGCCCATACCTCCAGGTAGGCGCCCTTCACGTTCAGGCTTTCGTCCTTGGCGCCTGCCAAGAGACGCATCGAGATCAGGTTGACGACCAGCCCGACCACGGCGACAGCCAGCATCCCCAGCGACTGGATCTCCTGCGGCGCCGACAGGCGCTGGTAGGCCTCGTACAGGATGTAGAACGCGACGCCCAGCAGCACCAGCGCATTGACCGCCGCCGCCAGGATCTCGAAGCGGGCGTAGCCGTAGGTGCGCATCAGGTCCGCCGCCTTGCGGCCGGCGCGTATCGCCACCAGCGCCAGCAGCAGGGCCATGGCGTCGGTCAGCATGTGCATGGCGTCGGAGATCAATGCCAGGCTGCCCGTGATCATCCCGCCGGCGACCTCCACCAGCATGAACGTGCCGGTCAGGGCGAAGGCGATCCAGAGGCGGGATTCGGGCAAGGCGCGCACGTCACCGTGCTGATGGTTGTCGCTCATGGCTGTCCTGGTCGTGGAAGGAAATCAAGGCTGAACCGTGCGCGCGACCGCTGTGCCGCACTGTCCGCAGAAACTCGCTCCTGGGGCAAGCGCGGTACGGCACTGGGGACATGCAGCCGCCGCGAGCGAGGCGCCGCACTGCGAACAGTACCGGCTGCCCGCAGGCTGCGCCGCGCCGCAATTATTGCAGGCCACGCCCGCTGCATGCGAGGCAGCGCTTTGCGGCGGATTGCCGTGGGAGCCTCCCCGATGGCCATCGTGGCCATGACGGCCGCCGTAGCCGTGGCGGCTGCCCTGTCCGCCCAGCAGATGCTTCAGTATGCCCATTTCAGACTCCGAATCGCCGTTCCGGCGTATTGCCAGGCCTCATGAAAAAGCCTGAAGTAACTTCAGAGTCAAGCTTGGCAGCCTGGGGCATAAAAAAACCCTCCGTGCTACCGGAGGGTCTTTGGGGCAACCCGGCTTACTGCTCCAGGCTGATGTTGGCCGCCTTGACGATGTCGGCCCATTGCTGGCGGTCCTTCTCCAGGAACTGGCTGAATTGCTCGGGCGTCATGCCGGTGACCGGCTCGGAACCCAGGCCGGCCATCTTCTCGACCAGCGCCGGCTGCTTCAGCACGTCCTGCATGGCAGCGTAGTAGGCGGCCAGCACGTCGGCGGGCAGGCCGGCGGGCGCGAACACGCCTTGCCACGTCGGCATGTCGAAGCCCTTCAGGCCCTGCTCGTCCAGCGTCGGCACGTTGGGCAGTTGCGGAGCGCGCTTGATCGACGCCACGGCGATGGCCTTGACCTTGCCTTGCGAGGCCAGCGGCGCGGCGGTGGAGATGTTGTCCATCGTCATGGCGATGTGGCCGCCCAGCAGATCGGTGATGACCGGCGCGGCGCCGCGGTAGGCGGCATGCGGCACCTTCACGCCCAGCTTGTAGAGCATGGTCTCGGCGATCAGGTGGTTGGAAATGCCCACGCCGGCGGTGCCGTAGGTGGCGGTCGGCGTCTTCTGGAAGTATTCCTTGAGTTCGGCCAGGTTGTTGGCCGGCACGTCCTTGTTGACGATGACCACGTTGGGCTGCACTGCGGCCAGCGTGATGGGCGTGAAATCCGCCGGCTTGTAGTTGGTGCCCTTGGGGTTCAGGACATGGGTGATGGCCATGGAACCGGCGGCGGCGATGCCGATGGTGTAGCCGTCGGCCGGCGACTGGGCCAGGCGGTAGGCCATGATGTTGCCGCCGGCGCCAGCCAGGTTTTCGACCACGACGGGTTGGCCCAGGCGCTGCGACAGCGGCTCGGCCAGGAGGCGCGCCAGGGTGTCGGCGGAACCGCCGGGCGCGAAGCCCACCAAGAGGCGCACCGGCTTGGCGGGTTTCCAGGCGTCGGCGGCGAAGGCCGGCGCGGCCGTCAGGGTGGTGACGGCGAACAGTGCGCCAGCGGCGCGATGCAGATTACGGCTGAACATGAAAAACACTCCCAACGATTGATTGACGAAGCCCGCTTCGTCTCCTCTCGCCGCTCGCCTGTCCCCGCCGCGCCGCGCATCGGTGTGCGCGGCAAGGTTGCGGGACGGGTTCGGCGGCGTTATTCCAGTACTTGCGACAGCGTCTGCGCCACCATGCGGTTGGACAGCAGCACCGGCCGGCCCGAGGCCTGCGCCACGGCCTGGCGCATGCGCTCGGCGTAGCCCATGCAATGCATGACGATCAGGTCGCAGGACGCGAGTTCGCGGCCCGCCCGCTCGAAGTTGAGCGCGGCCTGCGCCGCGTCGGCTTCGTAGGGCGAGGCGTGCACGACCACGGTCTCGCAGGACAGCGGCACGACCATGTGGAAGGCGTCGACCTGCGCCTCCAGCGGCACCACCAGGCCCACCTTGCGGCAATGCTCGGCCAGGCCGGCGACCAGGTGGTCCACCACCTGCTGCGGCTCCACCACCAGCGTGCGCATCGGCGCGATCGCGGTGCCGGTGCACAGCGGCACCAGCACGTCGTAGCCTGCGGCGTCTGCCTGGCGCATGACCTCGGCCAGGCGGGCCTCGGCCGCGGCCGCGTCCAGCTCGATCTGCGAGCCGTCGCGCATGCGCGTGGCAAAGCGGTATTCGCCCGGCTTGGGCGCCAGCGCGGCCAAGCCGGCGGCATCCAGGCCATCGAGCGCGCCGAATTCGTCGATGCGCACCTGCGCGCCCAAGAGCGGCGCCATCTCGGGCACCACGTCGCTGCGCGGCGACTGGCCAATGGTGAAGAACGCCACGCGGCGCGGTTGCGCGCTCATGCCGCGCTCCCGTCTTCGCGGCCCACGGTCTGCAGATGCGCCATCGAGCCGTAGCGGCTTTGCAGCGCGGCCCATTCGGCGTCGTCCACGAAGCTCATCGCGCCTTGCCCATAGAGCTTGGCGATCTCGATGCAGAAGCGCATGGCGACGTCGGCATCCACGGCATTGGTCACGCCCGTGGCGCAACCCGGCACGGTGGTCTGCGCGGTCAGCGCCACGCCCACCACCGGCGCGCCGGTGACGATCGTGGGCTGCATCAGTGAATTCACGTGCCACAAGCCGTTTTCATAGGGCGTGATGTCCTGCGTGGTCAGCGGCAGCGTCAACGGCAATTCGCCGCTGACCCAGCCCATGACGTCCAGCATGATTTCCGGGATGCGCAGCAGATAGCCCTGGCGCGCGACCGGCGTCAGCGCCACGCCGCGCTGGTTGACCAGGCCGTTGCCGCGCGTGGTGTCGACGGACAGGATCGCGTCCATGCGCGGGTCGACTTCATGCGACATCATCTCGCGCATGGGGAACGGCGAACGCATCATCGGCACCGGATGGTGCGGCCGCGTGCCGGCGCGCGGGCAGATGTGGGTGCGGATGCGCACCGTGCCGGGCATGACATCGCCCTGGCGGGCCATGGCCATCAGCTTGAAGGCCGCGGCGATGGCGACCACCGCGCCGTCGCTGTCGGACACCAAGCCAGTGACCGCGGGGCGCGCGCCGATGCCGCCCAGGCGGCCGACGATGCCGAGTTGCGGCGCGGTTTCATCGAGCCCGGGAATCACGATGGAGAGGAACTCGGTGGCGGCGCCGTCGCGCTCCAGCCGAGTCACTTCGACTTCGCAGTTGCCGGCCGCGCGCAGCTGCTCGGCCACCGCCTCGCCCGTGATGTGGGCGGAGGACAGCAGTTCGATGGTGTCGATGACGTGCTTCATGCCGGGATCTCCACGGGGCCTGGACGGAACAGGCGCGGCTCTTCGCTGCCGCGGAACAGCGGCGCGTCATGCGCGCCGACCAGCTCGATCCGGTTGCCGCGCACGCGCAGCGCGGAGCCTTCCGGCAGGCCCAGCACGGGCATCCGCGGATTCAGCGTGCAGAATTCAGCCAGGCGCTGGGCACGCGTTTCGCCGCGGTGTCCGGGCGGATGCGCGTTGGTGTAGTGCGGGTTGATCTGGAACGACAGCAGGCCCAGCGCGTCGAAACCCTGCGGGTCGGTGATGGGCATGTCGTTGGTGGTGCAGATGCTGGGGCAGCTCAGGTTGGAGCCGGCGCTCCAGCCCAGGTAGGCCGCGCCCTCGCGCACACGGCGCGCCACGACCTCGAGCAGGCCCAGGCGGCGCAGTTGGCCCAGCAGGTTGAAGGTATTGCCGCCGCCCACGATGATGATCGCGGCGCCTTCCAGCGCGGCCGCGGGATCCTCGGCGCGGTGCAAGCCCTGGATGTCCAGGCCGGTATCCGCCAGCGCCGACGCCACCAGCGCGGTGTAGTCGTCCCAATCGCGCGTGACGCCCGCATAGGGCACGAAAACGGCCGGCGCGCCTGGCGGCAGCGATGCGATCAGTTCGCGGATGTCGGGCAGCGCGTGGACCAGATAGCCGGCGTCGCTGCTGGAGTTGCTGAGTAGCAGTAGGTTCATGGAGAGGATTTCCGTCAGGGGATTTTCTGGATGTCCGGCGGCGCGGACGCATCTGTGGGCCTGAACCTGTTCAGGCCAGCCAATAGGGATCGTTCAGTTCGCGGCCCAGCGCGCCCACCTGCTGCAACACCGACTCGCGCAAGCGCGCGACGCGGTCGGCATCGGCCTGGAACGCAACAAAGGACAGGCACAGGCCGCGCAGTTCGCCAGTGGCGGGATCGCGCACGGCGGCGGCCACCGCGCCTATGCCCGGCATGGCCTGGTCGATGGCCACGCCGCAATGGTCGGCGCGGGTCTGCGCCACCAGGCGGGCCAGTTCGCCGACCGTGGCGGGACAGTCGCGGCCTTCGCGGGGCAGCGGCTGGTCGGGATCGGCGCCGTAGAGCGCCTGGAACTCGGCTTCGCCCAGGCGCGACAGCAGCGCCCGGCCCATGGCGGTGCCCGAGGCGGCGCGGCGCGAGCCGGGCGGCGACAGCACCTGCACCGGGTGCGAGCCGTTCAGGCGTTGCAGCACCACGGTTTCGCGCTGGTTCAGGGTGGAAAGATAGGCGGTCAGGCCGCTGTCGTCCGACAGCCGGGCCAGCACGGCGCGGCAGGCGTCGTCCAGCGGCGTGGCCGCCATGCCGGCGCGCACCGCCTGCGCCAGCATCGCCCCCGCGCGGTAGCGGCGCGTGGCGGCGTCCTGGTCGAGCAAGCCGTAGTGCTGCATCTGGTTGAGCAGGCGCGACGCGCTGCTCTTGGGCATGGACAGGCGCGCCGCCACTTCCGTGAAGCTCAGATCCGACGCGCCTTCCGCGTATAGCCCCAGCACACGCTGGACGCCATCGAGAATACTCATATTTGTTCCAAAAAACGGAACTTATGTTCCTTTAAGTTGAACAAGAATAATGCAGGGGCTCGATGGCGGTCAATATGGAAACAGCATGAAAAAGCCCCGGGATCGCCCGGGGCCTGGTTGTGGGAGCCGCCAGCCGCCCCGGTGTTGACCACGGAATGCCTCAGCCAGCCGGCTCCCCGCCCTGCGGCGTCTCGCAAAACTGCAGGAATTGACGCAGCGGCGTCTGCCGTTCGGCGGCGCGTTGCCATACGACGACCGTCGGTGGATTCTGCTCACGCAGCTCGACCGGCAAGATGACCGCCTCTGCCGCGACGGTCAGGCGCTCGGCCGCCGCCAGCGGCAGCATGACCAGGTAATCCGTGGTGCGCACGAACTCATCGGTCAGCAGCAGATCGCTCACCTGGATGCCGCGCGGCGGCAGTCCCAGGTCGCATCCCATGAACAGCGCGGTCAGCTTGTCGTGCATCATCGTGCCCGGACGCGGCTTGCACCAGGGCTCTGCGTGCAACTCCGACAGCGTAAGGCGGCGGCGCGCGGCCAGCGGCGACAGCCGGGCGTTGGCGACGACCACTAGCGGCTGCGGCGGCAGCAGCCGCAAGCGCCCCAGGCCAGACGCTATCAGCTCGGGCGCGTCGTAGCACACCAGCGCGTCCAGCTTGTCGTCCAGCAACAGGTCCGCCATGGCGCGGTATCCGCCGGCCTGCACATCCAGCGCAACGCCGGGCTGCGCCTGATTGAAGGCATGGATCAAGGGCGCAAGCGTCAGTTTGCCCATGTCGGTCGCCACACCGATGCGCAGTTCGCCCAGGCGGCCGCTGCGCACATCCGTCACGGCTTGGGCCAGCCCGCGCGATTGCGCCACCACGGCCTCCATCATGGGCAGGATCTGGCGGCCCATTTTCGTCGGGCGCTTGGCATTGCCGATACGCTCGAACAACTTGAAGCCCAGCTGCGATTCCAGCTCGGCCAGGGTCTTGGAGACCGCGGACTCGCTCACGTTCGCGGCCGCGGCCACCTCCTTGGCGGACGGCGCATCGCGCAGCGCCAGCGCAATCTGCAGATGCCGCAGCTTCAGGCGCGAAGCCAGCGACTCGATGGGCTGCGGCTTGACCATTTTCTCAACCCCTTCATCGAATAATTCACTATACGGTAAACCCGAGCGGACCGATGATAACGGCATAGCGCATGGCCATGAGCCGATCCGCGGCCGGCCAGGCCGCAGGAGCAATAGAGCGCAAACAGGAGACCGCCTTGCTAGCCCGACCCCGACTTCTCGCCTTCATCCTTGCCGCCGCGACCACGGCAGGCCTGCAACCCAGCGCGATGGCCCAGGAGCCGGCCGGTGGCGACAAGCTCGTGCGACTGGTGGTCGGCTACGCCGCGGGCGGCGCCGCCGACGCGGTGGCCCGCGCCTACGCCGAACAATTGCAGGCGGCAGGCTACGCCAATGTCATCGTCGAGAACCGTCCCGGCGCATCGGGACGCCTGGGTTTCGACGTGGTGAAACGCGCCAAGCCGGACGGGCTCACCCTGTACCTGGGTTCGTCGCCGATGTTCGTGATCTTTCCGCTGACCTACAAAAAGCTGGGATACGACCCGGACCATGACCTACGCCCGGTCGCCCTGGTGGCCGACGTGCCCACCGGCGCCGTCACGGGCGCCGCCCAACCCTACGGCAATATGGCCGAATACGTGCAATGGGCCAAACAGGCGCGTGCCAAGGCGACCCTGGGCCTGGCCACGCAAGGCAGCCCCGGTCAGTTGGGCACGATAGAAATGGGCGGCCAGAACGGCCTGGAGGTCGTGCCCGTGCTCTACCGCGGCGCGGCGCCGATGCTGGTGGACGTGGCGGGCGGCGAGGTGTCGATGGGCTGGGACGCCGTCGCCAGCATGCTGCCGCTGTACAACGCCGGCAAGGTGAAATTCCTGGGCGTGGCTGGCAGCCGCCGCCTGCCCACGCTGCCCGATGTGCCGACACTGCTGGAACAGGGCTACCCGCAGTACCAGCATGCCGCCAGTTGGTATGGCGTGTACGCGCCCGGGGCCACGCCGGACGCCACGATCGCCCAGTTGGAACAGGCTTTCGTCGCGGCCGGCAAACGGCCAGCGCTGGTGGAAAAACTGCAGACTGCGGGCTTCCTGGTCGAACCCCAGGACGCGCAGGCCGCCAAACGCCGCATCGGCGTGGAGCGTGCGCACTGGGCCCCCATCGTCAAGGCCGCCGGCATTTCCTTCGACGAATAGGCGCAACGTGGCTTCGATGAGCGATTCCCTTTGCGACTTGAGCGCGGTAGAGGCCGCAAGCCTGATCCGGACCAAGGCCGTGTCCCCGGTTGAACTGGTGCGCGACTCGCTGGAACGGGCTGAGCGCCTGCAGCCCGTCCTGAACTGTTTCATCACGCTGTGTGCGGAAGAGGCCATGGCCGCCGCCCGGCTTGCCGAGGCCGCGCTGATGCGCGGCGATGCGACTGGCCTGTTGCATGGCCTGCCCTACACGGTGAAGGACCTGGTCAATACCGCGGGCGTGCGGACCACCTTCGGCGCCGTGCCGTTCAGCGCGAACGTGCCGGCCGATGACGCCGTGGCCGTGGCGCGGCTGCGCCAGCAAGGCGCCATCCTGATCGGCAAGACCACGACGCCGGAGTTCGGATCCAAGTCCATGACGGATTCACCGCTGTTCGGCCACACTCGCAACGCCTGGAACCTGGAACGCACCTGCGGCGGTTCCAGCGGCGGCGCAGCGGCGGCTACGGCCGCTGGCATCACGGCGCTGGCGGTGGCCAGCGATGGCGGCGGCTCCACCCGCATTCCCGCCGCGTGCAACGGCGTGGTGGGATTCAAGCAAAGCCTGGGCGCGATACCGCACAGCCAGGCGCAGGACGCCATCGGCAACCAGACCTACGTGACGCCGACCACGCGCACCGTGGCCGATACCCGCCTAATGATGGCGGCCATGGCCGGCCCGCATGACTGCGATCCGTGGTCGCTGGGCGTGCCCAGGGCCGATTACGCCAGCGCGGCGGCCAGTCCCGGGACACTGCGCGGCAAGCGCGTCCGCTATTGCGCCGCCCCGCCCGGCCGCCCCGTGGCCGCCGACGTGCGCCGCGCATTCGAGGCTGCGCTGGCGCGCCTGGCCGATCTGGGTGCGGAAGTCGAACCGTTCGACGGCGCGGGCTTCGATGTCGAGCCGATCTGGCGCGTCATCAACCACACCGTCTGGCGCACCCGGTTCCTGCCGCTGATAGAACGCGAACCGGACGCCTACAGCCCCACCTTCCGGCGGCAGATCGCGACGGCCGCGGCGTTCAGCGCCCAGCAATACCAGGAAGCCATGTTTGCCCGCACCGCGCTCTACCGCAAGGTGCAGGCGCTGTTCGGCCAGGCCGACCTGCTGGCCATGCCGACCATGTCGCGCACCGCCTTGCCGCTGGGCACGGACATATTCGACACCATGGACATCGACGGCCGCTCATACGGCGACATCCGCGCCCATTGGTATCCGTGGACCATGCTGTTCAACCTGACCGGCCACCCTGCCGTCAGCGTGCCTTGCGGCCTGGGCCAGGATGGCCTGCCGATAGGCTTGCAGCTGGTTGCCCCCTGCCACGCCGACCTGCAGCTGCTGCAGGCGGCCGAAGCCTACGAGCTGGCCTGCGCGCCGCTGCCGCGGCCGCCGGCCATCGCGTAGATCACGCCTCTATCGCGTCGACAGCTCCGACCACTGCGCCAGCGGCAAGGGCGGCTGCGCATGCAGGATGCGGCCCAGCACCAGCTTCAGTTCGGCCCAGCCGCCGCGCTCGGTGGGCCAGCTGGACGGCGTCACCGCCTGCCAGCTGCCGTCCGCCGCGCGTTCGGCCATCTTGAAGCGGAAGGTGTAATGCCCCGCCATGCCCATGCGCAGGTCCGTGACCACCAGGGCGTTGCCGATGACGTCGTAGCGCAGCCAGTCGTCGGTGAACCAGCGCAGGCGCTGGTGCAGCGGCACGTCCGCCAGGGCCCGCGCCACGTCCAGGTTGAGCGGCTGGCGCAGCCATTCCGGCGGATCGCGGTCGAACAGGCTGCTGACCGATTCGTAATAGTGGCCGTCGGGCGTCTTGGCGATGACGCGCCACACCAGCGTGTTGAAAGGCATGGGCACGGCGCGCAGTTCGCTCGGCGCAATGCCCTGCGCCTGCATCGCCTCGCGCACGCGGTCCTCGGCGGCAATGCGCCCCGCCAGCCCGAATCCCAGGTAGGCCGTGCTGAACACCAGCGCCGCGGCCAGCAGCCGGCGCGCCGTCAGCGTCATGCCGAAGCCAATGGCGAACAGCACCGCCAGCAGCAACGGCACGGTATAGACCGGATCGATGATGAACACCGCGGCCCAGCTTTCGGGGATGAGCGCCAGCGGCCAGAACAGCTGCGTCCCGTAGACCGTGAAGGCGTCCAGCACCGGATGGGTCACCAGCACCAGCCATAAGGTCAGGAACAGCCGGCGCCCGCTGTACGGCGCCTGCGGCCAGTATTTGCGGATCAGCCAGGCCAGGAAAACCGCCAGGCCGGTCAGCACGAAGACCGAATGCGAGAAGCCGCGGTGGTAGGTCATGAGCGACACCGGGTCCGGATAGCGCATCAGGACGTCCAGATCCGGCACCGTGGCCAGCGCCGCGCCGTAGATCAGCGCCCGGCGCCCCTGCACCCGTCCCAACAGGGCGCCCTGTATGCCCGCGCCCAGCACCGCCTGCGTAACCGAATCCATAACTCTCCAACAATTAGCTTCATCCAGACGGACTATACGGCGCACCGGCAGTTCCGCAGGCGTTAACATACCCGATTGCGTTCAGCTAATTTTCAACTTCGTAAATATGGACCAATACATCGACCAGATCGCGATGTTCATCGAGGCCAACCAGGCCTGGGCGGGACCGATCACCTTTCTGCTCACCCTGGGCGAATCCATGGTGCTGCTGGGCCTGTTCATCCCGGCCACGGCCTTGATGCTGCTGACCGGCGGCCTGATCGGCGCGGGCACCCTGAATCCCTGGGCCATCATCGCCTGGGGCATCGCCGGCGCCATCGTGGGCGACGCCCTGTCCTACTGGCTGGGCCGCTGGGCCGGCCCCGGCATCCTGCGCCGCTGGCCGCTGAAGCAGCAGCGCAGCGGCGTGGCGCGCGCCCGCCTGTTCTTCTACCGCTACGGCTTCGCCTCCGTGCTGATCGGCCGCTTCCTGGGGCCCATCCGCTCCACCATCCCCACCGTCGCCGGCGTGATGGGCATGGGACACAGCCGCTTCCAGATGGCCAACGTCGCCTCGGCCATCCTCTGGATGCCGCTGATGCTGGCCCCGGGCTACATCACCGCGCGCAGCCTGGGCACGGCGGACAATGCGCAACAGATTGCCATGATGATCGGCGCGGGACTCTCGGTGCTGCTAGGATGCGGGCTGTTGATAGCCATGCTGCGCAAGCGCCGGGTCCCGGCGCGCCAACGCCGCGGCAACTGAACCGGAGAGAGGGGCAATGGCCATAGACGGGGAACCCAGGAATGGCGATTTCGCGCGCTACATCGAGAACCTGACGCGTACCGGCGGCGCATCGCCGGGACAGGTTCCCGACAAGCGGGCGCAATCCCGACCGGCAGCTCCCCCACCCCCTCCCGCCCCCCCGGCCTCTCCCTCTGAAACGCTATCCGGCGCGCCCTGGGGCAAGCCGGCCCCGCCGCCCCTGCAATCGCGGCAAGCGCCCGCGGCCCCGGGCCAGACGGATGCCGCCGAGGTATCGATGGCCCGCCAAGCCACCCAGCGCAAGATCGGCGTCATCCTGACGGTGGGCGGCATCCTGGCCGGCTGGGCCGGAGCGCGCATCATCTTCGAAGCCCTGCGCGGCCCCGGGTTCGACCTGGACGAGGCCATGCCCGCCGTCTTCCTGTTCTTCTTCGCCATGATGCTGTTCAAGGCCGCCCGCAACGCGCGCAATCCGCGCGGCAAGGCGCCGCTGCCTCCGCTCAAGCGCTCTTCCTACCGCAAGGACGGCGACGCCTGATTCCGCCACCGGGGCGGCCCGGCTCGGGCGGGCATTGGTGCTAACATTTCCGCCGCTGTCGAAAGACCCATGAACCACGGAGTGAAAGTGAATAACGTAGTCGGATTGAACCAGGCCCAGGCGGCCACGATGCTGAAGCTGCAGGGCCACTTGAACAGCATGATCAATCCGGATTGGGTCAACGGCGGAGCCCGCTTCCTGCGCGCCGCCTTCGTCGAATCCGCCGAAGCGCTGGAACACTACGGCTGGAAGTGGTGGAAAAAGCAGACCATCGACCTGCCGCAAGTGCAGATGGAGCTGGTGGACATCCTGCACTTCTATCTGTCGCACACCATCGTCCAGGCCCGCGGCGACATCGGCGCCGCCGCCGGCGCGCTGGTCGCCGACCTGTCCAGCCCGGCCTCGGTCGCGCTGGACGGCAAGACCCATGCGCTGGATCAGTTGAGCGTGCCCGAGCTGCTGGAACTGATCGGCGGCCTGGCCGTATGCGGACGCGCCAGCTTCAAGGTGCTGGAACAGACCATGACGTCGTGCGAGATGAGCTGGAACGACGCCTACACGCAATACGTGTCCAAGAACGTGCTGAACATCTTCCGCCAGCAGCATGGCTACAAGGAAGGCACCTACATCAAGATCTGGAACGGCGAGGAAGACAACGTCGTGCTGGCCCGCCTGCTGTCGCAGCTGGATCCCGCGCGCGAGGATTTCGCCGACCAGCTGCACCGCGAGCTGGAGCAGGCCTATTCGCGCCTCTGAGCCGCGACGGTTCCTGCCCGCCAGAAAACGCCGCTGCCGCGGCGTTTTTTGTTTTGGGCGCATGCCGGCGCAACAAACGGAGTTTCAAAAAGGCGGTGGATTTCTACACTGGCCTCGCCTGTAATCACAGGGAGGACCGGGCATGCGCGCCGCGGCGAGCGGGGACGAGGACATGGACTATGACTGGGAAGACGTGGAGCGTGCGCTCGATGCCCGCGGCAACGCCGTTTTGCCCGGCATGCTGACGCCCGCGCAATGCCGCGCCCTCGCCGCCCTGTACCCGGACGACGCGCGCTTTCGCTCGCGCATCGTGATGGCGCGCCACGGCTTTGGACGCGGCGAGTACAAGTACTTCGCCTACCCCTTGCCGCCGCTGCTCGACCAATTGCGCCATGCGCTCTATGCCCGGCTGGCGCCGATCGCCAACCGCTGGAACCAACGGCTGCGCGCGGACACGCAGTACCCGCCCGAACTGGATGCCTACCTGCAACGCTGCCACCGGGCCGGCCAGACGCGTCCCACGCCGCTGCTGCTTCAGTACGGTGAGGACGACTACAACTGCCTGCACCAGGATCTCTATGGCGAGCATGTGTTTCCGCTGCAGGTCGCCATCCTGCTGGCCGAGCCGGGCAAGGATTTCACCGGCGGCGAATTCGTCATGACCGAGCTTGCGGCCCGCAGCCAGCGCGCCGACGTCGTGCCGCTGGGCCAGGGCGACGCGCTGGTGTTCACCGTCAATCAACGGCCCGCGGCAGGCGCGCGCGGGCCGCGCAAGGTCGCCATGCGGCACGGCGTGAGCCGCGTGCGCAGCGGCCGGCGCCATACCGTGGGCATCATTTTTCATGACGCGGCATGATGCCGCGCGCGCTTGCGAACATCGATGAGGACCCTATGCATGACAGCGGCATGACCGCCTTCGAAACCAACCTGGACCGCCTGGACTGGACGGACATCGGATCTCGGCTCGACGCCGAAGGCCATGCCGTGCTGCCAGGATTGCTGGACGCGGAACTGGCACGCGGTCTGGCGCGGCAGGCCGACGCGCCCCATGCCCGGCGGGTGAGCCTGGCATCCGGCGGCCTGGGGCGCGGCGACCTGTACTACTTCGACGCCGGCATGCCTGCGCCGCTGGAACAATGGCGCACGGCGCTATACCGCCGGCTGGCCGTCCACGCCAATCGCTGGAACGAACTTCTGGACGTGCACGCGCGCTATCCCGATGAGCTGGAAGATTTTCTTCAGCGCAACCGCGACGCCGGCCAGGCCCGGGCGCAATCGCACCTGAGCCGGCTCAGCGTCGAAGACTACATGGCGCTGCACCAGCGCAATGAAGGCTTGCAGGTCTTTCCCATGCAGGTGGTCGCGCTCCTGTCCGAGCCGGGAGGCGATTTCCAAGGCGGCGAGTTCGTGATGACGGAGCAGCGCCCGCGCATGCAATCGCGTCCGCTGGTGGCGCCGCTGGGTTTCGGCGATGTCGCCATCATCGCCACGGGGGAACGCCCCTTTCACGGTGCCAAGGGCTATTACCGCGTCAACCTCAAGCATGCCGTCAGCCGCGTGCGCAAAGGCGTACGCATCGGCCTTGAACTGTTTTTCCACGATGCGCCCTGATGCCAGCTCCAGCCATGCCCACATCGACCATACAGCACGACCTGCCTGAAACCGGGATTGCGGACACGGACTGGCAGGCCGTCGAAGACGACCTCGGCCGCGATGGCTACACCGTGCTGCCGGGGCTGCTGACGCAGGCCCAGTGCGAGGAACTTGCGGCCGGCTACGGCGAGGAAGCGCGCTTTCGCAGCCGCATCGTGATGGAACGCTATGCGTTCGGCCGAGGCGAGTACAAGTACTTCAGCTATCCGCTGCCTGATATCGTCCAAGGCTTGCGGCAGTCGCTCTACCCGCGTCTGGCGCCCATCGCCAACCGCTGGCATGCCGCCATGCGCATGGAAGCGCGCTTTCCCGCGACGCATGACGAATTCCAGGAGATCTGCCACGCCGCCGGACAGCGCCGGCCCACGCCACTGCTGCTGCGCTACCAAGCCGACGACTATTGCTGCCTGCATCAGGACCTGTACGGCGACCATGTCTTTCCGTTCCAGGCCATCTTCCTGCTCAATGAGCCGGGACGCGATTTCGAGGGCGGCGAGCTGCTGCTGGCCGAGAGCAATCCCAAACAGCCCGGGCGGGCCGACGTGGTGCCCTTGCGGCAAGGCGATGCCGTGGTGCTTGCCGTCAACCACAGGCCTGTGCGGTCGACGCGCGCCTATTACCGCGCGAATCTGCGGCATGGCGTCAGCCGGCTGCGCACGGGAGTGCGGCACACGCTGGGCATCATCTTCCACGACGCCAGCTAAGGCGCCACGCCTCCCGCGCCAACAGCGTCAGGCCGCGCGCGCAGCCTCGATGGCCGCGTCCCACACGGAAGGCGAGCCGATCTGCCGCCGCAGCTGCTCGGTGAAGGCGCGGATGCGCGCGTTGGCGCGCGGCATGGCGCGCAGCAGGTAGATGCCGCTTTCGGGCGGCGGACTGGCGTCCTGCAAGCTCAGCTGCACTAGCCGGCCGGCGCCCAGGTCCGCGCCCGCGGACCAGTTGGGCATGAGCGCGATGCCCAACCCTTCCAGCGCCGCGAACCGGCGCGCGTCGCAGTCGTCGCATTCCAGGACGAACCGGGCGTCCTGCGCCCACTGGCCATCGCCCAGCTCGCGCCAGCCGCGCACGCTGGTGCTGTGGCGCCGGTCGATGAGGCGATGGCGCGACAGGTCCGCCAGGGTGCGCGGCACGCCGTGGCGTTCCAGGTATGAAGGCGCGGCGCAGATCAGGTAGCGATGGCTGCCGATGCGCTGCCCGATCAGGCTGCTGTCGGGCTGCTGCCCCACCCGCACCACCACGTCCATGCGTTCGACCACCGGATCCACCACGCGCTCGGTCAGTTCCAGCTCCACCTGCAATTGCGGATGGCGTTCTCCCAGCTGCTGCAGCATGGGCACCACGTAGCGCCGCGCAAACGCCGGCAGGCAGCTGACCCGCAACAGACCCTGCACGGTCTGCTCCAGCGAAATGACTTCGGAGCGCGCCTCGGTCATGTCGTGCAGGATCTTCACGGCGCGCTCGTACAGAACCTCGCCGGCCTCGGTGGGCATCAGGGCGCGGGTGGAGCGCACGAACAGCGGCACCTTGAGCTCGGACTCCAGCGCGCCGATCTGCCGCGCCACGGACGAGGCCACCATGCCGCGGCGGCGGGCCACCTCGGAAAAGCTCTGCGCCCGGGCGACGTCGACGAAGATGGAGAGGCTCTCGGCGAATTTGACGGTTTTCATTTGTGCGTGTGGCGCAAAAGGCTTTGGCGCCCTGCGCCTGCTTTCCTGGGAGATTTGGCAATTACGATACCGTGCATGGCCGCATTTTGGCAATTTTGACAAAGATCGACGGCCAATCACAACGACGACAAGCCCAGGAGACCCGCATGCCCCCGATCACCGCCCCCCGCCGCTCGCCCCGCGCCCTGCTGGCCAGCGCCGCCCTCGCCGCAGGCGCCTGGGGCGCCGCCCTGCCCGCGCTGGCGGACTCCTATCCCAGCAAGCCGGTGACGGTGGTGGTGCCCTTCGCGGCGGGCGGCACCGTGGACCGGGTGGCGCGCCAGGTGCAGCAGGCGCTGCAGGACAAGCTGGGCCAGACGGTGGTCATCGACAACCGCGGCGGCGCCGGCGGCACCATAGGCACGGCGCTGGTGGCCAAGTCCGCGCCCGACGGCTACACGGTCGAAATGGTGTTCGATTCCTACGCCACCGAACAACACATCTACCCCAAGCTCTCTTACGACACGGCGCGCGATCTGACCGGCGTGTCGTACATGGTGCGCTCGCCCATGGTGCTGGCGGTGACGGCCAGCGGTCCGTACCAGACGCTGGCGGACTACATCGCGGCCGGCAAGAAGGGCAGCGTGTCCTACGCCTCGGTCGGCGCGGGCAGCTCCAACCACCTGGCAGCCGAAATGTTCCACCAGGCCGCGGGCACCAGCGGCATCCATACGCCCTACCGCGGCGGCGGCCCGGCCGTGTCGGACCTGATGGGCGGACACGTGGAATCCATCATCGCCAGCCTGCCGCTGGTGCTGCCCCATATCCAGAGCGGCAAGCTGCGCGCGCTGGCGGTGACCGCGCCCAAGCGCGTCGCCGCCCTGCCGGACGTGCCCGCCATCGCCGAAAGCTATCCGGGCTTCGAGATCTATTCCTGGGTGGGCATGGTGGCGCCGGCGCAGACGCCGGCGGCGACGCTGGACAAGCTGGTCGACGCCACCATCGCGGCGCTGCGCGACCCGGCCGTGGCCGGACGCATCACCGAATCCGGCTTCGAAGTGGTGGCCGGCGGCCGCGATGACATGAACCAGCTGGTGCAGGCCGAGTCCCGGCGCTGGGGCGAGCTCATCAAGAGCCGCGGAATCGTTGCACAATGACCGACATGCAGACGGGGAACGCCATGCAATCCTTCATCTACGCCAGCCGCGCCCAGCGCGTGGTCTTCGGGCCGGGCAGCCTGGGCGGCCTGGCGGCCGAACTCGATGCGCTGGGGCTGCAACGTGCGCTGGTGCTCTGCACGCCGCCGCAACGCGCGCAGGCCGAGCGGGTCGCGACGCTGCTGGGCGAGACGCGGGTTGCCGGGATCTTCGACCGGGCCGTGATGCACGTGCCGATCGAAATCGCGCGCCAGGCGCGCGAGGCCGCGCGCGAGCTGGGCGCCGATTGCGCGGTGGCCGTGGGCGGCGGCTCCACCATCGGGCTGGGCAAGGCCATCGCGCTGGACTCCGGCCTGCCGGTCATCGCCGTCCCCACCACCTATGCGGGTTCGGAGATGACGCCGATCTACGGCCTCACCGAGAGCGGCCTGAAAAAGACCGGCAAGGACGACCGGGTGCTGCCGCGCAGCGTGGTGTACGACCCTGAGCTGAGCCTGTCGCTGCCGGCATCGATGAGCGTGACCAGCGGCATCAACGCCATCGCCCATGCGGCAGAGGGCCTCTACGCGCAAGACGGCAATCCGATCATGGACCTGATGGCGCAGGAAGGCATACGCGCGCTGGCGCAGGCGCTGCCCGCCATCCACGCAGGCGCCCACGGCGCGGACCTGCTGCAGGCGCGCAGCGACGCGCTCTATGGCGCCTGGCTGTGCGGCACGGTACTGGGCAGCGTGGGCATGGCGCTGCATCACAAGCTCTGCCATACGCTGGGCGGCAGCTTCAACCTGCCGCACGCCGAAGTCCATACCGTGGTGCTGCCGCAAGCCCTGGCCTACAACGCCGCGGCCGCGCCGCGAGCCATGGAGCGCATCGCCGCGGCGCTGGGCGCGCCGGCTGCCGCGGCGGGCGTGTTCGACCTGGCCAGTACGCTGGGCGCGCCCACCGCCTTGCGCGACATCGGCATGCGGCAAGAAGACCTGGACCGCGCCTGCGACATCGCCATGCAGACGCCCTACCCCAATCCGCGTCCGCTGGAACGCGAGGCCTTGCGGGCGCTGCTGCAAAACGCCTACGAAGGCAGGCGGCCTCAATAAACAGGGTCCGGCAGGCTGGCAGCCTGCCGGTTGCGCCTAGCGTTGGCCGAAGCGGGTGTCGCCGAACAGCGCCTTCTGGTCCCGCGGCTGCGAGCGCCAATACTGGCGCGGCGCGCTGACCTGGCCGCCCAGCTGCGCCGCGGCATGCCATGGCCAGCGCGGGTCGTACAGCATGCCGCGCGCCAGCGCGACCATGTCGGCCTGACCGTTCTGAAGAATGTCTTCCGCCTGCCGCGCCTCGGTGATCAGGCCCACCGTGATGGTGGGCATGCCCACCTTGCGCTTGATGTCGTCTGCGAACGGCACCTGGTAGTTCGGGCCCACGGGGATCTTCTGCTGGGACGAGACGCCGCCGCTGGAGACGTCGATGAATTCACAGCCGCGGTCCTTCAAGGCTTGCGCGAAGACCAGCGTCTGCTCCAGGTCCCAGCCGCCTTCGACCCAGTCGGTGGCCGATACGCGCACACCCAGCGTCACCGACGGCGGAACTGCCTCGCGCAAGGCCTGGAAGACTTCGAGCGGAAAGCGCATGCGGTTTTCAAGCGAACCGCCATAGGCATCGTCGCGCCGGTTGGACAGCGGCGACAGGAACTGATGCAGCAGATAGCCGTGCGCGGCGTGCAGCTCGATCGCGTCAAAGCCCAGCCGCAGCGCGCGCCTGGCGCTGGCCACGAAGGCGTCGCGCACGCGCGCCAGACCCGCCGCGTCCAGCGCATGGGGCGACGGTTCGGACGCGTTGTGCGGCACGGCCGAGGGCGCCCAGCCTTGCCAGCCGCCGGCCTCGGGCGGCACCAGTTGGCCGCCGTTCCAGGGCGCTTCGCTGGAAGCCTTGCGGCCCGCGTGGCCCAGCTGTATGCCCAGCTTGATGGGCGCATAGCGGCGGATGGCGGCCACGACGCGGCCGATGGCGGCCTCGGTTTCATCGGACCACAGGCCCAGGTCTCCCGGGGTGATGCGGCCGTCGGGCTCCACGGCGGTGGCTTCCACGAACAGCAACGCGGCGCCGGACAAGGCCAGATGCCCCAGATGGATCATGTGCCAGTCGGTCGCCAGGCCATTTTCAGCCGAGTATTCGCACATGGGCGCGATGACGATGCGGTTGGCCAGCTCCAGCTGGCCGATGGACGTGGGACTGAAAAGCAGCGACATGCTGAAGCCTCCGGGGCGTGGGATGCGACAGCATAGCGCCCCGGCCCGGCTGGCGGCCTGAATACCGCAGCCCCGGGCGGGGTCAAACCGCGTCCGCAGGCGCTGCGCTACTGCCCTTCGATCACCGAGTCCAGGAACTGGCGCGTGCGCGCCTCTTTGGGCTGGCTGAACAGCACCGACGATTCCGCGTCCTCGACGATGTTGCCTTCGTCGAAGAACAGGGTGCGGTCCGAGCTGCGTTCGGCGAACTTCATCTGGTGGGTCACGATGATCATCGTCATGCTGCGCCGGGCCGACAGGTCGCGCAGGATCTGCAGGATGCCTCCGACCAGTTCCGGATCGAGCGCCGAAGTCACCTCGTCGAACAGCATGATGTGGGGGCACATGGCCAGCGCGCGCGCGATGCCCACGCGCTGCTTCTGCCCGCCCGACAACTGCGCCGGATAGACATCCAGCTTGTCGCCCAGGCCGACCATTTCCAGGTATTCCACGGCGTGTTCGCGCGCCTGGGCGCGCGGCATGCCCCGCACATGCAGCGGCGCCTCCATGGCGTTGGCCAGCGCCGTCATGTGCGGGAACAGGTTGAAGTGCTGGAACACCATGCCGATCTTGCCGCGCACCTTGCGCAAGTGCTCAGAGTTGGGGCCGACCGGCCGGCCCTGGGCGTCGGTCCACATGGGCACGCCGTCGATCTCGATCTCGCCGCTGGTGGGACGGTCCAGGGTCATCAGCACGCGCAGCAGGGTCGACTTGCCCGAACCCGAGGGGCCGATCACGGCCACGGTCTGGCCCGACGGGATCTCCAGGTTGATGCCGCGCAGCACCTCCAGTTCGCCGTACTGCTTGCGCAGGTTCTTGATGCTTATGCTGGCGCTCATCGTTTTCCTCCATATCGTTGCAGGCGGGCCTCCAGGCCGCGCACGCCCCAGGCCGCCACCAGGCTCAACGCCAGGAACAGCAGGCCCACCAGGGTCAGGGGCTCGGTGTAGCGGAAGGTGGCAGAGCCAATCATCTTGCTCTGCTGCAGCAGTTCCACCACGGTGATCGCCGACAGCAGCGGCGTGTCCTTGAACATGGCCACCAGGTAATTGCCCAGCGCCGGCACCACCGGCGGAATCGCCTGCGGCAGCACCACGCCCACCGCCGTGCGCCAGCGCGACATGTTCAGCGCGGTGGCGGCCTCCCACTGGCCGCGCGGCACCGCTTCGATGCCGGCGCGGTAGACCTCGGCGCAATAGGTCGCGTAGTGCAGGCCCAGCGCGGCAATGCCGGTGGCCAGCGGCGACATCCGCACGCCGGTCAGCGGCAGCACGTAGAACAGGAAGTACATCTGCACCAGCAAAGGCGTGCTGCGCACGAACTCGATCACGAAAGCCGTGGGCAGCGACACAATGCG
Organism: Achromobacter xylosoxidans; assembly: GCF_002192695.1. Lineage (GTDB taxonomy): Bacteria > Pseudomonadota > Gammaproteobacteria > Burkholderiales > Burkholderiaceae_B > Achromobacter > Achromobacter xylosoxidans_C. The sequence continues at coordinate 12,044 of NZ_MTLG01000082.1, read as the reverse complement.
CAATCGCGACCGCCGCAGCAGGGCCAGCGCCAGGCCCAGCGTGACGGCCACCAGCATGCCCAGCAGCGTGGCCTGGATCGTGATGAGCAGCGCGGAGCCCAGCGTGGGCAGGATCTCCAGGGCGAAGGACCAATCGAATACCGGCTTCATCGCACCCGCACCTTGCGTTCCAGCAGGCGCACGCCGGCCGTGATCAGCAGGGCCACCGCGAAGTACATCAGCAGCATCAGGGTGAAGATCTCGGTGGTGCGCAGGGTCTCGCTGCGCAGCAGCTGGCCGCGGAAGGTCAGGTCGGTGATGGTGATGAGGGACACCAGCGCGGTGTTCTTCAACAGCTCGATCAGCAGATTGCCGGCCGGCGGCAGCATGGCGGGCACGGCCTGCGGCACCACGATGCGGCGCATGATCTGGCCGCGCGTCAGGTTCAGCGCGATGCCGGCTTCGCGCTGGCCTGGCGGCACCGCGCGGATCGCGCCCCGCACCACTTCCGCGCCATAGGCGCCGGCGTTCAGCGCCAGCACCACGATGCCCACCAGCATGGCCGGCAGTTGCACGCCGAACAGCGGCAGCACGAAGTAGAACCAGAAGAGCTGCACCAGGGCCGAGGTGCCGCGGAACACCTCGACGTAGACCGCCGCGATCCAGCGCAGCGGGCGCAAGGACGACAGGCGTCCGATGCCCGCGGCCAGCGCCAGCGGAACGGCCAGCACCACCGCGCCCGCCATGATCTCCAGGGTCACCGCCAGTCCCTGCAATAGCGGCGGCGCCAGTTCGGCGAAATGCTCGGATATCAACCGCATGCGCGCCCCCTTACTGGCCGGCGCACAGCTTGGCGGCCGTGACTCCCTTGGGCAGTTCCTCCGCGGTGAAGCCAAAAGGCGCCACGAGCTTCTGGTGCTCTTCGGTGCCGATGAACTTGGCCAGTTCGGCGTTGAAGGCGTCGGCAAAGGCCTTGTCGTCGCCGCGGAAGGCATAGGCGCCGTAGCCGCGCACGTCCTTGCCGTCGATGACCGGGTCCTTGAACGGATCGGCCTTCTCCAGGCCGCTGGCCGCGCTGGTCTTGCCCATCAGATCGTTGACCGTGAGCGCCGTGGCCGCATAGGCGTCGGCGCGCCCCGCCTGCACGCCGGACAGCGCGCTGACCGCGTCCGGGAACACCACCACCTGGGCGGGCGGCACCTTGATCTTGGAGGCGTATTCCGCTTCGATCGCGCCCACCACCACGCCCAGCTTGGCGTCGGGATTCTTCATCACGTCTTCATAGCTGTGCAGGTTCTTGGGATTGCCCTGCTTGACCAGGAAGGACTGGCCCACGCCGTAGGTGGGATCCGAGAACGCCACCTGCTGGCAACGTTCGGGCGTGACGTACATGCCCGCCGCGATGATGTCGAAGCGCTTGGCCTGCAGGCCCGGAATGAGCGAACCGAACTCTGTCAGGACGCCCTCCACTTCGTTGATGCCCATGCGCTTGAGCACCTCCCGGGCGATCTCCACGGATTCGCCGGTGACCTTGCTCTCCTTGCTGTCCATGTAGGCGAACGGCGCTTCGTTGGCGTAGCCGATGCGTATCTTGCCGGCGGCCTTGGCGGCTTCCAGGGTGGACGCGGCGGCCGGCGCGCTCGCGGCCGGCGCAGCCTTGTCGGATCCCGAGTCGGAACATGCGGCCAGCACCCCCAGGCTCAAGGCGGCCAGCACGCGTCTGGATCGGATCAGGCTCATGGCAGTTTCTCCTGTATTTATTTCGAGGTATATGGATTCACTAAAAATAATACGCTATTAAATGATTTCGACACGAATGATGTGTCCGAAAAAAAGCAGGCCGCAGCCTGCTTTTTGCGCCATCGCCCTATGGGGCGTCAGGACAAGTTACGAATCGCAGAGATATATGTCCCTACTTATTCCGCAAAGGAAAAACGGCCATTCCTGACGATGCCCATGACGCGGGCGCGCTCGTCGAAGCCCTGGTGATTGTCCTTGGTGATATTCAGCACGCCATTGGGCACGACCAGGTCGCGCGTGTTTTCCAGGGCATCCCGCAGCGCCGCGCGGAACTCCGGCGTGCCGGGCTTGGCGCCGGTTTTCAGCGCCCGCGCCACCGCGGAGTCCAGCAGCATCCAGGCGCCATAGGCGTCGCCCGCGAACTGGGTCAGCGTGTTGGCGCCGTAGCGGGCTTCGTACTTGTCGGCAAAAGCCACCGCCACCTTCTTGACCGGATTGTCGTCGGGCAGCTCGCGCGCCACCACGCCGGGGCCGGTGGGGAACAAGGTGCCTTCCACGTCCGCGCCGCCGACCTGCAGGAATTCCAGCGTGCCGATGCCATGCGTCTGGTAGATGGCGCCGGTGTAGCCGCGTTCCAGCAGGGTCTTCTGCGGCAAGGCCGACGGCGTGCCGGCGCCAGCGATCAGCACGGCGTCCGGCTTGGCCGCGATGACCTTCAGCACCTGTCCGACCACCGAGGCGTCGGTGCGCTGGAAACGTTCCTGCGCCACGATCTTCAGGTCGGTCCCGGCCGCCGCCGTGAACTCCTTCCACCAGCTGTCGCCGTAGGAATCCGCGAAGCCGATGAAGGCCACGTTCTTCAAGCCCTTCTTCTTCATGTCCGCGACCAGGGCGGTGGCCATCAGCGAATCGTTCTGCGGCATCTTGAAGGCCCAGGCGCGCTTCGGATCCGATAGCGGCTCGACGATGACGCTGGACGCGGCCAGCGCGATCATCGGCGTGCCGGTCTCGGCCAGCACATCCAGGCCGGCCAGCGCGGCGGCCGTGGTGTTGGGGCCGACGATGGCGTCGACCTTGTCTTCCGAGGTCAGCTTGCGCATGTTCTTCACCGCGCGGCTGACGTCGGTGCCGTCGTCCAGCACCACGTAGCGCGCCGGCTCGCCGCCCAGCGTGGCCGGCCACAGGCGGATCGCGTTATTGGTCTGGATGCCGATGGCGGCGGCCGGACCGGTGGTGGACACGTCCACCCCGATGACGATTTCAGCCTGGGCGGACAAGGCGGGGACGGCCAGCGCGATGGCGCAGGCATAGCGGACAAGTTTGAAAGACATGACAGCGGTTCTCGGCGAGATTTGAGCAGATACCCGTATTTTGCCTGATGGATGGGCGCCGCCTTGCGACGCGGATCAAGCAAGCGGGCCTGCGGTTACATCGGCTTGCCGTTGCGCGCAGACGCTTTCCGCGCCGGGCGCATGCGCCGGCCGTATCATCATCCATGCCATCTCAGGCAAAGCGCCCCGCCCCAGCCGGCGGCCCGCGCCCTCCCACACCGGCCGCGCGCGCGACGGGCGCGGCCCTTCTACAGGAGTCACGCATGAAGAAAACCGCAAGCGCCCACTGGTCGGGCGATCTGAAGACCGGCAAGGGCACGATCTCCACGCAGAGCGGCGCGCTCAAGGAACAGGCCTACGGCTTTAACACCCGTTTCGGCGACACTCCCGGCACCAACCCCGAGGAATTGCTGGGCGCGGCGCACGCCGGCTGCTTCACCATGGCCCTGTCCAACATCCTGGCGGAAGCGGGCATGGTCGCGCAAAGCCTGGACACCAAGGCCGAGGTCACGCTGGACAAGGTGGACGACGGCTTTTCCATCACCGCCGTCCACCTGACCGTGGAAGCCGTGATCCCCGGCGCCAGCGCCCAGGCCTTCGAAGACGCCGCCCGCAAGGCGGAAAAAGGATGCCCGGTGTCCAAGGTCTTGAATGCCAAGATCTCCATGGACGCCAAGCTCAAGTCCTGATCGCCCCGCAGCCCGAGGCCCGTCCGCCCAGGGCGGCGCCACTGGGCTTGCGCTGGGCTTCATTGGGCGGCCCTATCCCCTGCTTGCCCAAAATCAATTTGACGATGCCGTTTCCGAAGAGGATGATGAGAATCATTCTCAGGAGCGAGCATGGGCCAATTCATCTACGCGATATCGGGCGGCAGGACCGCGCTGGCGCAGGACGTCCAGATATCGGCGGGCCTGCGCCGCATTGCCGGCCCCGGCATCCTGGTGGCCGTGGGCTATATCGATCCGGGCAACTGGGCCACCGACATCGCGGGCGGCAGCGGCTTCGGCTACGGGTTGCTGCTGGTCGTCATCACCTCGGCCCTGCTGGCGCTGGGCTTCCAGATCCTGGTTTCGCGCCTGGCCCTGGCAACGGGGCAGGACCTGGCCACGCTGACGGCCCGCCACCTGTCGCCGCGCCTGGCCAAGGCCGCTTGGCTGGCCGGCGAGGCGGCAATCCTGGCCACCGCCCTGGCCGAACTCATCGGCGGCGCCATCGCGCTGCGCCTGCTCTTTGGCCTGCCGCTGATCGCGGGCGTCGCCGTGACCGGCGTCGGCACCTTCGCAGTGCTGGCGCTGACGCGCGGCAATGCCGACAAGCACGAGCGTTTCATCGCCCTGCTGCTGTCGGTGGTCGCCATGTCCTTCGTGTTCCTGCTGTTCAAGGCCAATCCGGCGTGGACGGAAGTGGCGCACGGCGTCACGCAGACCGGCCGGGCGCTGCGCGACCCGCAGGGCTTCCTGATCGCGCTGGGCATCTTGGGCGCGACCCTGATGCCGCACAACCTGTACCTGCATTCCGGCTCGCTGGCGCAGCGCGCGCAGCAATTGCCGCCCACCGCGCGCGACCTGGCCATGCGCGTGGCGCGCAACGACACCGTCGTGTCGCTGGGCCTGGCCATGCTGATCAATGCCGCCATCATGATCGTCGCCGCCGCCTCGCTATCGGGCTCGGGCATCATCGTTTCCAGCCTGGACGACGCGCATGCCGTGATCGGCCAGACGCTGGGCATCGGCGCGGCCATCGTGTTCGCGGTGGCGCTGTATGCCGCGGGGCAAAGCTCCACCATCACCGGCGTGCTGGCCGGACGCATCCTGTCCCAAGGCTTCCAGGTCGGCAGCGGCTGGTCGGACCGCCGCCGCGCCCTCGCGACGCGGCTGGTGGCGGGCGCGGCGGCGGTCGGCCTGCTGGCGTTCACCGGCGGCCAGGATCCGGACGGCCTGCTGGTGCTGAGCCAGGTCATCCTGAGCCTGGCCCTGCCCTTTGCGCTGGGGCCGCTGGTGCTGCTGGCCTGCCGCAAGAGCCTGATGGGCAAGTACGTGTTGCGCGGCGCCTGGGCCTGGGCCGCGGTTGCGGCCACGGTCGGCATCCTGCTGCTGGATGGCTATCTGGTGGCGGACATGCTGGTCTGAGCTTCAGGGAGCGACAGACATGAAAAAACGCCAGCGATGCTGGCGTTTTTTTTCGTACCCGCTATCGGGCTCAGTGGTAGGCGGAGACCACGGGGTGCTGGCGGCGGCCGGCGTCCATATCGTGCAACACCTCGCCCACGGCGCCGCCGAAGGCGGCCAGGCGCACTTTCAGGCGCAGCCAGCGCGAGCCGGAAGCATGGCCAGACAGGCTTTCCGCGATGATCGCGTCATGGATCAGGGTACGTTCCAGCTCATCCGACATGCGGGCATTCTTCAGCGCGGTATCGCTCATGGTTCTCTCCTTGAGAAAGCGATGTGGAACAACACGAGTCCATCTTAGACCTGTGTCTGCTGCGCCGCAATAAATTTCTCAAGCATTTTTTTGTGCGTTGCGCAATGGGGACAAACACCAAAAATGGTGCACATGTGCACTGCTGCTTGCCCCATTCTTGTGCCACCGCCCCCCCTACCCGAAGCAACCCGCCGCGGCGCGGTGTCAGGCCGGCGCGAGATGCGCCTGAATCAGCTTGTCCGCCATCTGGGCGACCCGGCCGGCAGGTCCGCCTTCGCCGAAAAGCTGGCTGGAGACGAAGGCGCCCTCGAACAGCAGCAACAGGCCATCGCCCAGCGCGTCGGGGTCGGCCGCCCCCATTTCCGCCGCCATGGCGGCCAAGCGCCGGCGCAGTTCGGCCTTGTGCTCCACCGCCACGGCACGCGCCGGATGGCCGGCCTCGGGATACTCGACCGCCGCGTTGGTCAAGCCGCAGCCCCGGTATCCGCTTTGCACCGCGCGCGCGCTCAAGCCGGAAAGGTAGGCCAGGACCTGGGCGCGGGGGTCGCCCGGATGCGCCGCGCAGGCGGCATCGAAACGCGCCCAGAACTCGGCGTCGTAGTCGCGCAGATAGGCCGCCGCCAGCTCATCCTTGGACGAGAAGTTGCGGTACAGGCTGGGTTTGGTCACCCCTGCCTCGCTGACGATGGCGTCCACGCCCACTGCCCTGATGCCGTCCCGGTAGAACATTTCGCGCGCGGTCTTGCGGATGCGCTCGGCCGCCAGCGGCGGCTTGGAGGCGGGCCGGTCGGCGGCGGTGGTCTTGCTGGCCATGGATGGGCTCCTTTTCCGGATGACGGACGCGACGAGAAATCGCTTGACGATGTTACTGACCGGTACGTACTATTCGCAAACCCCAATACGTACCGGTCAGTAACATGAGTATAGCCCACCCTCCCGTCCCTTTCCGGCGCGCCGGCCAGAAGTACGCATTCGTCGTCGTCGCGGTGATTTTCCTGTCCCTGCTGGTGTCGGCCGGCCTGCGCTCCTCGCCCAGCGTGCTGCTGGTTCCTCTGGAGGAAACCTTTGGCTGGAGCCGCAGCACCATCTCGCTGGCCGCCGCGGTCGGCATCTTCCTGTATGGCATGGTCGGACCGTTCGCCGCCGCCGCGATGGAGCGCTTCGGCTTGCGGCGCGTGCTGATCGGGGCGCTGATGCTGATGGCGGCGTCCAGCGCGGCCAGCGCCTTCATGACCCAGTCCTGGCACCTGCTGCTGACCTGGGGCGTGTTCTCGGGCCTGGGGTCCGGCGCGGTCGCCGTGGTGCTGGGCGCCACCGTGGTCAACCGCTGGTTCACCAAGCACCGCGGCGTGATGATGGGCCTGCTGACCGCCAGTTCCGCCACCGGCACGCTGGTGTTCCTGCCGGTGCTGGCGGCGCTGGCCTCGTCGGGCGACTGGACCCGGGTGGTCTGGACCGTGGCGGCCGCGGCGGCGGCGCTGGTGCCGCTGGCCTGGTGGCTGGTGCCGGACCGCCCGTCCAGCGTCGGCCTGGTTCCTTTCGGCAGCGATCCGCATGCGCCGCCCGCGCCCGCCGCGCCGCGCACCGGCATGCTGGCGGCCACCTTCGGCGCGCTGGCGCGAGCCTCGCGCACGCGCACCTTCTGGTTCCTGTTCGCCACCTTCTTCGTTTGCGGCTTCACCACCAACGGCCTGGTTGGCACGCACCTGATCGCGCTTTGCGGCGACCACGGCATGCCCGAGGTGCAGGCCGCGGGCCTTCTGGCGCTGATGGGCATCTTCGACCTGATCGGCACCACGGCGTCCGGCTGGCTCACCGACCGCTACGATCCCCGCAAGCTGCTGTTCGTCTACTACGGCCTGCGCGGCTTGTCGCTGATCTACCTGCCCTATTCCGACTTCTCGTTCTACAGCCTGTCGATCTTCGCCATCTTCTTCGGCCTGGACTGGATCGCCACGGTGCCGCCCACGCTGCGCCTGACGACCGAAGCCTTCGGCGAGCGCGACGCCGCCATCGTGTTCGGCTGGATCGTCGCCGGCCACCAGTTGGGCGCCGCCAGCGCCGCCTGGATGGCGGGCGCCGTGCGCGAAGCGCAGGGCAGCTATCTGATGGCCTTCGTCATCTCCGGCATGACGGGTCTGATCGCCGCCGTCATCGCGCTGATGATAGGCAGGAAGCGCGTGGTGGCGCAGCCGGCCTGAGCGCGCCAGCGGGCGGACAGCCAAGCCCAGGGCCCGCGCTGTCCGCGCCGATGGCGGTCACTTCAAGCCTTGGGCGCCCCGCCCGCGCAGGTTGTAGGTCTTCTTGCTGCCCACATGCCTGCGGATGAGCGACTCCGCAAGCTCGCCGTCGCGCTGCATCAGCGCCCGCACGAAGGCCTCGTGGTCGGCCACCGCCGCCGTCCATTCGTCGATATCGAAATTCGACTTGTACCGCAGCGCCTGCACCTGCAGGTTCAAGCGGTCGTAGGAATGCGTCAGCGCCGGGTTGTGGGCCGCCCGGTTGATGGCGATATGCGTGCCCATGCTGGCCGCGAAATACGCCCGGATGTCGCGCTGCTCATACCCTTGCAGCATCTGCGCGTGCAGTTGCGCGATCTGCGCCAGTTCCGCGTCCGTGGCGCGTTCGGCGGCGCTGCGCACCGCCAGCCCCTCCAGCACCGACAGCACATCGAAGATGTTCTCGACATCGTCGGCCGACAGCTCGATCACCATCGCGCCGCGCTTGGGCTGCAAGGTCACCAGGCCGTCGGAAGCCAGCATGCGGTAGGCCTCGCGCAACGGTGTGCGTGAAATCTTCAGCTGGTCGCACAGGTCGCGCTCGTTCAGCCAGGTGCCCGGCTTGAAGGTGCCGTCGATGATGAGCTGGCGCAGCTTTTCCGCCACCACGGCCGGCAGCGTCGGGTGATGGATGGCCAAATCGGGGACAGACTGGTCCATAACTTCAGGGTTAGCCATGAGTTGTTGCCACTCGCTAATTCGACTATTTTTGTATCTGGTATACCAAACACCAAAGGCATACCAACCTGACCCCATCATAGAGCAAGCAACACGCGGGCAGGCTGACAACCACCAAAGGAGACCCCACATGCACAAGCACGCTCGCGCCTGGGCCGGCGCCCTGGCGCTGACCGCCGGCCTGGCCGCCGCCAGTCCCGCCCTGGCGCAGGACGCATCCAAATGGCCGGAACGGCCGGTACGCCTGATCGTCGGTTTCGTGCCCGGCGGCGGCACCGACGTATCGGCGCGCATCCTGTCCGCGCGCCTGTCGGCGCTGCTGGGCCAGCAGGTCGTGGTCGAGAACAAGCCCGGCGCTTCGGGCCTGATCGCGGCCGACTTCGTGGCCAAGGCCGACGCGGACGGCTACACGCTGCTGCTGGCCAACATGCAGTCCACCGTCGCCGCGCCCTATGTGGTGCAGTCCAGCGTCGACCCGATCAAGGACTTCACGCCGGTGCGCTACATCGGCTCGGTGCCCAACGTGCTGGTGGTCAATCCGGCCAAGCACAGCTACGCCAGCGTGCAAAACCTGGTGGACGACGCCCGCGCCAAGCCCAAGCAGCTGACCTACGCGTCTTCCGGCATGGGCAGCCCGCAGCATCTGAGCGCGGCGCGCTTCTCGCAGATCGCGGGCGTGAGCATGGAGCACGTGCCTTACAAGGGCAGCGGCCAGGCCATGACCGACCTATTGGGCGGCAGCGTGGACATGAACTTCGACACCCTGCCCGGCGCCATCAACCAGATCCAGGCCGGCAAGCTGCGGCCGCTGGCGGTGACCAGCACCGAACGCAGCAAGCGCCTGCCCGACGTGCCCACCCTGGCCGAGTCCGGCATCAAGGGCCTGGACATCGTGCAGTGGTATGCGGTGCTGGCTCCGGCCAAGCTGCCCAAGCCGGTGCTGGACAAGCTCGACCAGGCGCTCAGCCAGACGCTGGCCGATCCCGAGATCAAGGCCAAGCTGGCCGACCAGGGCATGGAACTGGGCGGCGGCCCTTCCACCCCCGCGGCCTTCGCCAGCTACGTCCAGGACGAATGGAGCAAGTACGGCAAGCTCACCGCCAGCCTGGGCCTGACCAAGCAGTAAGCCCGCAGCAACCCGGCGGGGGTGCGCCCCTCGCCCACGCAAAGGAACACCATGAGCGCTACCCCCACTTCCGACATCTCCCCCATCCTGCGCCAGCGCGACGGCGACATCGTGACCGTGGTGCTGAACCGCCCGGAAAAGCTCAACGCCTTCACCATCGACAGCTGGCGGCTGCTGGGCGACGCCTTCCTGGAGCTGGACGCCGACGACAGCGTGCGCTGCGTGCTGCTGCGCGGCGCGGGCGAGAAAGCCTTCTCCCCGGGCAACGACATCAGCGAATTCGAGACTGCCCGCAGCAACAAGCGCCAGGCCATCGAATACGGCGCCGTGATGCGCCGGACCATCGAGGCCATCGCCAACTGCCGCCATCCGGTGGTGGCGCAGATACACGGCATCTGCGTAGGCGGCGGGCTGGAGATCGCCAGCCTGGCCGATATCCGCATCTGCGGCGAGAGCTCGCGCTTCGGCGTGCCCATCAAGAACCTGGGGCTGGTGATGTCGTACTCGGAACTGGCGCCGCTGGTGCGCCTGGTAGGTCCGTCCACTGCCCTGCAGGTGCTGCTGGAAGGCACCATCTTCGATGCGCAGGAAGCGCTGCGCCTGGGCGTGGTCACGCGCGTGGCGTCCGACAGCCAGGTCGCCGCCGAAGCCCAGGCCGCCGCCCGCCGCATCGCCGACGGCGCGCCGCTGGTGGCGCGCTGGCACAAGAAGTTCATCCGCAATCTGGTGCAGGGCAAAGCCTTGACCGACGCCGACCGCGACGAAGCCTTCGACTGCTTCGACACGGAGGATTTCCGCACGGGCTACCAGGCCTTCCTGGCCAAGGCCAAGCCGCAATTCAACGCTCGCTGAATCCCATGCAAGGAGGACTCATGCATAACGATACCCAGGGCGACACCCAGCGCCCCGCCGGCGCGCTCGCCGGCATGCGCGTGATCGAGCTGTCGCAGATCATGGCCGGCCCGACCTGCGGCATGATGCTGGCCGACATGGGCGCCGACGTCATCAAGGTCGAGAAGATCGACGGCGGTGACGACTCGCGCCAGTACCGCGACCCGCAGATCAACGGCATTTCGGCGCCCTATCTGATGCTCAACCGCAACAAGCGCGCCATCGCGCTGGACCTGAAGCACCCCGAGGGCAAGAAGGTGCTGCTGCGCATGATCCGCGACGCCGACGTGGTGACCGAGAACTTCCGCAAGGGCACGATGGAAAAACTGGGCCTGGGCTACGAACGGCTGCGCCAGGAGAATCCGGGCCTGATCTATTGCGCGGTGTCGGGCTACGGCACCACGGGCCCCTATGCCGACAAGGGCGGCTTCGACCTGGTGGCGCAGGGCTTTTCCGGCCTGATGGCGATCACCGGCGAGCCGGGCGGGCCGCCGCTGCGCACCGGCAATTCGGTCGCGGACATCAACGCCGGCCTGCTGGCTGCCTTCGGCGTGCTGGCGGCCTATCAGCACAAGCAGCGCACCGGCGAAGGCCAGATCGTGGAAACGTCATTGCTGGAAGCCAGCCTGCAGCAGCTGTACTGGCATGCCGCGATCTATTTCGGCAGCGGCGTGTCGCCCGGCCCCACGGGATCGGCGCACGTGCTGAGCGCGCCCTACCAGGCCTTTCCCACCGCGACCGACTGGATCATCATCGGCGGCGCCAACGAGAAGAACTGGCAGCGTATCACTCAGGCGCTGGAAAGGCCGGAATGGGCCGAGGATCCGCGCTACGCGCGCAACCGCGACCGTATGCAGAACCGTGATCAGCTGGTGGAGGACATGTCCGCCATCCTGAAGACGCGCAGCGCGGAGGAGTGGTTGGACGTATTCGACGCTGCCGGCGTGCCTGCGGGACCGGTGCATTCCATCGCCCAGGCGCTGTCGCATCCGCAGACGCTGGCGCGCGGCATGGTGGTGGAACAGGATCACCCGGTGGCCGGCAAGGTGCGCACCGTGGGCATGCCGGTGAAGCTGTCGGCCACGCCCGCGCAATACCACCGCGCGGCGCCGCGACTGGGCGAGGACAGCATCGCGATTCTGGGAGAGTTCGGCTATGGCGCCAAGGAAATCGAAGCGCTGATCGATGCGGGCGTGGTCGCGGCCGTGGATCGTGAACGCGCACAGGCTTAGGACGTTTTTGGCTGAATTGCTGGCGTTTGGTTGTGTACGGCTGGGGTTCTTGAGTCGCCGGCGTCCGGACTGCGGGATTCCGATGCTCGCCCCGGTGGGGCTGCGCTTCGGATCCCTCCGTCCGGCCACCGGCTCACGGCATCTGCCCATGGCCGGGGGCTGAAACCAATCCATTAGGCGACTGTCAGCCGAGGCGGCCCGGAGCCATCCGAAGCGCAGCCCCATTGGGGCGAGCATCGGAATGGCGCAGGGCTGCCTCGGCGGCTAAAGAACCCTGACATCCGCAAGCTCGAAACCCTGTCGCTTCGATTTTGTGAGACGGGGTTCTTGAGTCGCCGGCGTCCGGACTGCGGGATTCCGATGCTCG
>NZ_MTLG01000081.1 GCF_002192695.1 Achromobacter xylosoxidans | reverse complement strand
GTGTTGTTGGCCGTCAGGATCGTGGTGCCCGTACCGATCTGGTTGACCACGCCACTGCCGGAGATCTGACCGGCGAAGGTCTGGATGTCGGAGCGGTTGAAGGCCAGCGCGCCGTTGTCCACTACGTTGCCCAGGATGGCGCCGGTTGTGCCGCCGTTACCCAGCTGCAAGGTGCCGGCGGAAATCGTGGTGCCGCCCGCATAGGTGTTGTTGGCCGTCAGGACCGTGGTGCCGGTTCCGATCTGGTTCACCACGCCGCTGCCGGAGATCAGGCCGGGGAATGCCAAAGTGTCGGAACGGTTGAAGGCCAGCGCCCCGTTATTGGTCACATCGCCCAGGATGGCGCCGGTAGTGCCGCCGTTGCCCAGTTGCAGTGTGCCTGCCGAGATCGTGGTTGCGCCCGTGTAGGTATTGTTGCCCGTCAGCACCGTGGTGCCGGCGCCGATCTGGCTGACCGAGCCGCTGCCCGAAATCTGGCCGCCGAGCGTCAGGGTGTTGGAGCGATCGAATACCAGCGCCCCGTTGTTCGCCACGTTGCCCACGATGGCGCCCGTGGTGCCGCCATTGCCTAACTGCAGGGTGCCTGCCGAGATCGTGGTCCCGCCGGTGTAGGTATTGTTGGCCGTCAGTATCGTGGCGCCAGTGCCATTCTGGTTGACCACTCCGCTGCCCGAGATCAGGCCTGCGAACGTCACGCTGTCGGTACGGTTGAAGGTCAGGGCGCCGTTGTTCGTCACATTGCCCACGATGGCGCCGCTGGTGCCGCCATTGCCCAATTGCAGCGTGCCGCCGGCTATCGTGGTGCCGCCCGTGTAGTTGTTGTTGGCGGTCAACACCGTGGTGCCGCTATAGGTGCTGAGCTTGCCCGCGCCGGTGATGCCCGGAGTGAACACATAGCCGGTGGTGTCGGTGTGATTGAACACCAGCGCCCCGGTGGCGCCCAGCGTCAGGCTGGGACTGGGGCCTGTCAGCGTCAGCGTGCCGGGCGCCGCTGCGGCAGCCAATGCCGCAGCGCCGATATTGATGACGCCCTGTGAAGCAGCGGTCACGCCTGCCCGCGCGCTGACCGCGCTGACCGTGGCGTTGTTCGAGATGGTCAGCGCGCCGGAGCCGGCGTTGCCCACAGTTAGGACCCCGGAGTTTGTCCACGAGGAGCCGGTGCCGTCGATGGTGACCGCACCCGTCGCGTTCGCGCCAGCGCCTATGGTTCCAAGCGTATTGGAAACCGCGGCGCCATTCGAGATGTTGAGTTGGCCCTTGCCGGTGGTGCCGACGCTGAGTTCAGCGCTGCTGTTCCACTGCGATCCAACGCCGCTTATGGTCACCGTACCCACGCCGGTCGTGTCGTAGCCGATGTAGCCAAGGCCATTTGTCACGACAGCGCCGTCGGTGATTTGCACTGTGCCAGTGCCTGTCTGGCCCACGCGCATGAATCCAGCGGTGTTCAGCTGCGAGCCCGCGCCGCTTATCGTCAGCGTGCCGGAGCTGCCGGCTGCAACACCCAGGTAGGTATTGGTCGTGCTCGTTACATGGCCGCCATTCGAGATGCCCAGCGTGCCGGTGCCGAAATTCCCGATATTGAGCCCCGGCCCGGCGGTCCACTGCGCGCCTATGCCATTCACGGTCACGTTGCCCGTGCTGCCGACTTGGCGGCCGATAAAGCCGGATCCGCTCGATACCACGCCGCCCGCGCCAATCTGCAGCGTGCCGGTGCTGGTGTTGCCTATCGTCAGCGAATTGGTTCCCAGGTTCCAGGGCGAACTCTGCGACCCGGGAACAGTGACTATCGATCCGCCATCGATGGTCTGGGAATAAGCGGGGAAAGCGCCCAGCGCGATCAGGAATGCGCTGGAAAGCCTGAATGACAAGCGGACATCAATTGGTGACAAGGGCTGCATCTTCTCTACTCACTTATTCAAAAGAAATTCAGTGAAGTGATCGTCTGCGCGTAATACCTGCCAATTGAGTTTGCCGGGTGGTGAACAGACGGCAAGGGCAGGCGATAAGAATAAGCCTGTTTATCGTTGTCTTTACAACAATAAATAGGGACGTATTTTGGCGCGCAGAGATGTGTGGCTTCCCGTCCATTCAGACGGGAACCACGGGTATGCGATGAAAATGCCGGGCGATCAGGGAACCGAAGCGATTCCGATCAAAGGCTGGCAATGGACGGCTTGCAAGCCCGGATGCGCGCGCAAGGCGGCGCGGCGGCAGGCGAGGCCGAGGGGGAGGGGGGACGTACAGGCAACGCGCATGGCAGATCGAACCGACAAAAAAGAATGCCTAGCCTCAGTAGTTCTGTTCCATGGCAGAGCAGCTTGGACCTCCGGATTCAGCACATGGTCTGGAAATGCACGAACGAGGGTTTTGCAAAGGAGGTCAGGTTCAGATTAGTGCTGGAAAATCCGGGTGCGATTGATGTAGATCAATGGCCGTGCGCGAGGCGCGTTTAACCGCCTGTTCATGCGCAGAGCATTGTCTTGTTCGCACAACCGATAGCAATACTGTTGCGGATTGCAGCGATGGTGAATGGCGCGGCGTCCGGTGTCTGCACCGCTCAGGCGCCGATTCGGCGCAGCAGGCAGGTTGGCGTGCACAGGCTCAACAAAGGATCGCCGGCTTCCATCAGCACAGGTTCGACGGACTGGCGCAGGCGCGGCAGCAGCCGCGCCAACAGCATTTCGCAATCGCGCCGCAAATAACTGGTTTCGCCCGTCAGCTTGCCGATGGCGCGGGCCCACGCCGAGTCCTGCGCCAGCACCAGCAGCGCCAGGCTGTCGTTGCTGGTGTCGCGCAGCACCCAGACGCCGGTGGCGATGCGTAGCAGCGGATCCAGCGTGTCGGCGAGTTTGCGCAATTCGGATTCGTTCAAGCCATGCGCTTGATAGCGCGCGTCGTCGCCGTCGGCCTGGGCCTTCCGCTCCAGCATGTCCGCCTCCGTCCGCCAGGCTTGCGCCTGGCTGGCGTCCCCGCGGCGCAACGCCGCGGCCGTCAGCAGGCGCAGGCAGGGCAGGCGATGGGGGCCGGGTTCGTTGACGGCTTGCCGCCATAGCGCCTCGGCGCTCGCCTCAAGGCGCGTAGCTTCGCCGCCGGTCTTGCGTGCCGCTTGGCGCAGCTGCAGCGCGGCCAGCTGGCACAGCGTGGGCAGGTGGCCGGCATGTTCCTGCAGATTCTGCTCCAGCAGGGCGGCGGCGCCGTCCGAGTCGCCCGTCAGCGTATCGGCATACCAGGCCATGCGCGCCCGTTCGTCGGCCGATAGCGCGCGCAGGCGCTGCTTGCGCAGCAGCTCATGATGGTCGGCGATGGCCAGTTCGCGTTCGTTGCGCACCTCGCCAGCAACCTGTTCAATGGCGTTGCGTTGCGATTCGTCCAGCGCGCGAGCCAGCGGCAGGCGTTGGCTGCCGAGCCATTCTTCGGCGGCATTGGGCGAGGCGCGACGCCAGGGCAGCCGCCTGGCGCTCGTTTGCGCCGTGCTTTGATGCTCCTGGCGGGGCGACGTCGTGCCGTTCCGTGGGTCCGCTGCATCCAGGGCAGCCAGGCGGTCCGACAACGAAGGATGCGTGTCGTGATCGGCGGTCGGCAGGCACAGCGCCTGATGTAGCCAGGCCTGCGCTTCGGCTTCGTCGCGAGGGTAGGCCAGCTCGGCCCCGGCAGCCAGCCGCCCATGTGGAGAGGGCGGTTGTGCGTCAGAGGCTTGTGCGTACACGTCCGGCCAATATTCGCGCAAGGCCCGGCCATGCAAGGACACGGCCAGCAATGCGCTCGCTGCCGCAGCCGCGCCACAGGCTTGCGCCGATTGCGCATCGGCTTCGTACTCGCACTCCCGTGCAAAGTCCAGGCTCGCTGCCAGAAAGCGCGGCACGTGCCAATTCATGAACAGCCGCAGCGGCCCGGTCGACAGCCCCTTGCGCCGTTCCAGCTGGCGCGCGGCTTCCTGCCATTGCAGCCGCGCAAAGTACACGCGGCTGGCATAGCGCCCGTGGCTCCCCGCGATATGCGCGCACTCATGCGCCAGGATGGCGCGGCAGGATTCGGCCGACAGCATCTCCAGCAGCGGCTGTCCCAGCGACAGCACGTTGCGCGTGCGGCCCAGCAGGCGGCGGTGCTGGCGGATGCTGGCGTTGAACTCGCTGTTCAGATAGACGGCGTCCAGCGCCGGCGCGCCCAGGCGGACGCGCATCTGCTCGATCTCGTGGAACAGCGCCGGCGCGTCTTCGGCTTGCAGGCGTATGCCATCTTCCGCGCCAGGCGGGCGGGCCGCGAAAGGCAGCCGGAGCATCGCCCAGCCCGCGAACGGCAAGGGCAGCGCCAGCGCCGCGGCTGCCACACCCAGCACGCCCGGCAATGCTGCATACAGCCATGCGGGCGCGGTGCACAGCGCCACGCCTGCGCCCGCCAAGGCGGCGTCGCCCAGCAATAGCCGGGCCGACAGCTTCCATCCCGCCGGGCCGTGGCGCGCCATGTCTACTGCGCGGCCGGCTTGGGCGGCAGGTCTTCGGCCGACACGCCGCCGCGGCCCAGATAGGCGCCGAACACCGTGCCTAGGGTCTTGACCAGGCTGTGCGAGTTCATCACCTGCGCCTGGATATCTTCGATGTCCTCGTCGTCCGGTTGCAGGCGGCAGGCGTGCTGCGCCCATTCGATTGCGGCAAAGCGGTTCTTCTTGGCGCCGCGGCCGTGCGTGTAGGCCAGCGCGATTTCGGCGCTGGCGCGCCCGGCGCGCCAGTCGTCGTCTTCCTCCACCAACGGACGCAGGTAGGCGCGCACGCCTTCCTGCTGTTCCTGTTCGGTGCCGTGGTCGCGTAGCAGCACGCCGATGCGCAGGCGGGCCAGCGCTTCCGCGCGCGGTTCCTCGCGCGCGCCTTGCAGCAGCCACAAGACCTTGTCCAGGTTCTCGCGGCGCGAGAAATCCATCTCGCCGTCGAAGATGTTGCGATGGGCCATGTTGTACTTGGCCAGCGGCGAGCCGTCCTCCACCGCGCGCTGCAGCCACTGGTCGCGCACCTCGTTGTCCAGATAGCTGTCGGGCGTGTTGTCGCGGAAGCCCCGGTGGATGTCGTACATGCTGCAGGCCGAGTCAGCCACGCGCCGGTCCGCCAGCTGACGCGTCAGGAAATATCCCTGCTCATGGTCGCCGCCATCCCATAGCATCGCGGCCGCCGCCAGCACATTGAAGTCGTCGTCCATCTGGTCGGCGGCAAGCACCGCCGCGCGGTCCAGTAGCTGCTGCGCACGCGCCGGATCCTGCGCGAAACCCCAGCGGCCGAACTGATGCGCCACGGCTGCCAGCGCATGCGCCGTGGCCACCTGGTCCCAGCCGCACATGCGTTCCAGCACGCGCTTGAACGCGCCATCGTCGTCGGGCTGGTGATGGATGATGCTGACGTGGGCGAAACTGCGGAACGGTCCGTCCACCTGCGCGAAATACTCGTTCGGTCCGAATGCCGTCACGCTTTGGCCATGCAGCGCGCGGGCGCGGGCCTGGTCCTGCAGCGAATAGCTGGCGAATTGCGCGTAATAGCCCAGCGCCATGCCGCGCTCCGTCGGCCGCAGTTCGCGCGCCAGGAACGACTCAAAAATCCGGCGGTACTCTTCCACGGCTTCGGTGTCGTCCGGCTCCGGATAGCTGTCCAGCGCGTCATGGATCCCGATCCAGCGGATCGCATTGCGCTGCGGCTCGGACAGCGCCGTGCACAGCGGGCCGCCGGCCATGCCGTCGATATCCTCATAGCTGCCGCCCCAGCGCGGCTGCAGGTATTGCGCGTAAGCCGTCAGGGCGCCCAGATGCCCGGGCCGCAATTCCAGGGCCCGCAGCAGCCAATAGTCCTTGGCCTGTTCCATTTCATGCTCGGCGCGCGGCGCCAGCCAAGCCGGCAAGGCTTGCGGCGCCTGCGCGAGACGCGGCACGCCCACTGACGCCAGATGCGCCAGCGCCGCATCCATCAGGCCTTCTTCCTCGATGTCGTCATGCGTCAAGGTCTCGGGCGGATTGCCCGCGTACAGCGCACGCAGCCAATACGGCTCCTTGAAATGGGCGGCCAGCTGCATCATCGTCACGCAGGCCGCAATCGGTCGCGCGGAAAGCGCCATCGCCTGCAGCAAGGCAGCGGCTGAACGCTCGCAAGCCAGCGCCGCGCCCAGCCAGCGGTCCTGAGTCACGCTGTCCGCCCAGCCATAACCGCGTATATCGGCCGCGCGGCCGTAGCAGAAATTGCCCATCACCAACTGCGCGTGATACGAATTCGGGCAGGCGGCGATCCAGGCTTGCAGGAAATCCGAGGCGTCCTGGTACGGCACCGTCGAATAGTCGAACAGGGTGCCGGAATTGGCCGCCTCAAAATAGGGTGCGCCGGGGTCTTCCGTATTTGCCCAGTCTTGCTGTTCCAGATCGGCGTAATAGGCGTCGAGCTGCGCGTAGGCGCGGGATTGAACCAGGGCGCGGACGTCGCGGCGGATGGCGGTGAGGGATTGCAAGGAGGCACCTGAGGGGAAGGGCGGGATCGGCCCGTTGGCGGAAGCGGGCCAATGATGCCTCAGATGCGATTCATGGTGAAGGATGAAAGCTACAAAATAAACATATAAGTTTCAAAATGTATTTAAGTGTTGAAAGGGCGAATCTCCGGATGGCCGGGCACCCGGAGCCCTTGCAGAAAAACCCGCGCTCAGTGCGGCTTGATCGCTACTTTCAACACCCCGTCGCGCTGGTTGGCGAACAGTTCGTAGGCCGCGACGATGTCATCCAGTTTGTAGTGGTGCGTGACCAGCAAGCCCAGATCCACGCGCCCCGAGGCGATCACGTTCATCAGTCGGCGCATGCGCTCCTTGCCGCCAGGGCACAGCGCCGTGTTGATCTGGTGATCGCCCAGCCCGGCGGCAAAGGCGTCCATGGGTATGCGCAGGTCGGTGGAATACACTCCCAGGCTGGACAAGGTGCCGCCCGGCTTGAGGATGCGCAAGGCCGATTCGAACGTGCCCTGGGTGCCCAAGGCCTCGATGGATGAATCCACGCCGCGTCCGCCCGTGAGCTTGAGCACCTCGGCCACGACGTCGCAATTCTTGAAATTCAGCGTCACGTCCGCGCCCATCTTGCTGGCGATTTCCAGGCGGTGGTCATTGCCATCGATGGCAATGATGGTGGTGGCGCCGCGCAACTTGGCGCCCGCCGTGGCGCACAGGCCGATAGGCCCTTGCGCGAACACGGCCACCGTGTCGCCGATCTTGATGTTGGCGTTCTCCGCGCCCTTGAATCCCGTGGACATGATGTCCGGGCACATCAACACCTGTTCATCCGTCAGCCCGTCCGGAATGGGCGCGAGGTTGGCCTGCGCGTCGGGCACCAGCACGTACTCGGCCTGCGTGCCGTCGATCAGATTGCCGAAGCGCCAGCCCGCCGTGGCCTTGTAGCCATGGCAGCCGCAGCGCCCGCTGGGAATCAGATAGGCGCCGTCCTGGCTCGGAAAGCCATCCTGGCTGGGATACGAGGTGAAGCTCGGGCAGATGGCGCCGGCGATCACGCGCTGGCCCTCCTGGTACCCGATCACGGCGCTGCCCAGCTTTTCGATTACGCCAACCGGTTCATGCCCCACGGTGAGACCCTGGGCGACGGGGTACTCGCCTTTCAGGATGTGCACGTCCGTGCCGCAGATGGTGGTGGTGGTGATGCGGATCAGCGCGTCGTTGGGACCGACGTCCGGGATGGGCTTGTCGGTCAGCTCGATCCGGCCGGGCGCGACGA
The DNA here is from genome assembly GCF_002192695.1 of Achromobacter xylosoxidans. Classification (GTDB taxonomy): domain Bacteria; phylum Pseudomonadota; class Gammaproteobacteria; order Burkholderiales; family Burkholderiaceae_B; genus Achromobacter; species Achromobacter xylosoxidans_C. The sequence continues at coordinate 175,266 of NZ_MTLG01000081.1, read as the reverse complement.
AGATTGCAGCTTTCATGAGAGCGGGCATCAGAGTCTCCTTGGGGCGGTGGGTGATTCCTCAGGCTAAACCGGAGCGGTCCGCAGGCCAACTGCAGTGCCGCAGTCAATTGACGTGGGTCAAGATAAGTCGGCAGGTGGAAAGCGCGGCGAATGCGCGTTCTTCGCAAATGCTGGCAATCCTCAATGACACAAGCGTCGCAAGGTATCATGCGCAGGTTTTCACGGATCGACCTCCTACATGGTCAGAAGGCTTTTCAATGAAAAAAAGCATTCCGCTGGTATTGCTGTCGTCCATGTTGCTGACAGCCTGCGGTCCCGACAAAATCATCGCCGATCTCCCTTCGCCAGGCGGGAAGTATCACGTCGAGGTCCGTAAATGCCCGCAGCGCGGCTCGTTGACCTGGGACGAGATGACCCAGGTTTCCGTGGTCGAAGCCGGCGTGTCGGAAAAGTGCAATGCGTTCATCGTGGCGCTGACGCAGTTCCGGTCGTATACGCCTGACGAGCAACTGCAGCTTGAATGGATTTCCGATACGGAACTGCGGGCCTGGCATCCGGCGTTCGAGCCGAAGAATGGCCCCTGGGCCCAGACCTTCAAACAGAACTCGCCAGTTCAGGTGATATTCGCACCCAAGAAGTAATTCGCGGCGGGCTTTCCCACGAGTCTCCGTGGCAATATCGTAAACGTTATAGGTTGTTGCGGAGGACCCTGTGTTGACAGTTGCGGCCCATGGCTGAGCTGGCTGCGCCGCATTGGGTTGGAATTGAGCATGAATATCGAGAACATCAAAGGCCGGCTGGCCTTTCTGCAGGAAGCCGAAAAACTCAAAAGCGTGCTGCGTAGCGGATTCACGTCCACCGGCCGCCCCGAAAGCACGGCCGAACACAGCTGGCGCCTGTGCCTGATGGCCATGGCCTTCGAGGACGAACTGGCCGGCCTGGACATGCTCAAGGTCCTGAAACTGTGCGTGCTCCATGATCTGGGCGAGGCCATACATGGCGACGTTCCGGCCATCGAGAAACACCAGTATCCGGACAAGAGTGCACAGGAGAAAGCCGACCTGCTGCATTTGACCCGTTCCCTGGATGAGAAACAGCGGGCCGGCATCATGGCGCTGTGGCAGGAATATGAGGATGCCGTCACCCCGGAAGCCAAAGCCGTCAAGGCCCTCGACAAGCTGGAAACCATTCTGCAGCACACGCAGGGTCTCAATCCGCCGGATTTTGACTATGGGTTCAATCTGACCTACGGCCAGAAGCACACCGACGCGGATCCCTTGTTTGCATTGGTACGCAGCATCCTGGACGAGAAAACGCGCGCGCGTATTGATCCGCAGGCCTGAGCCAGCCCGGCCGCGAATCAAGCTGCGGCGCGCCGCTCCTGCGTGCCAAACCAGACACCGGACAGCACCAGCACGAAAGCGCCCGTCAGGCGCCAGGTCAGCGGGTATGAGCCGCTCAACAGTTCGATCAACACCGCCGTGATCGGCGCCAGCGCCTGAAACGACATGACTCGGCTCGCCTCCAGGCGGCTCAGCGCCCACAGCAGGCAGAAATAGCCCACCGCGCTGGAAAGCCCGATGAACACCACATTCGCCCATTGAAAACCCGACAGGCCGGGCAATAGCGGCGCGCCGCGCGCCAGACAGACGCCTGCCAGGAACAAGACCGAGACAAACATCGCCACCACGCTGACATACATAGCCGGATAACGCTGCAGGTACGGACGATATAAAAGACTGCAAGCCGCGCCGATAAACGTCGCGCCCAGCAAAGCTGCCCATGCCCAGCTATCAGCAGCGCTGCCCACCGAGGCGGCAGAAGGCTGTAGCAACAGCGCAATCCCCGAGACCGCCACGCCCGCGCCGGTCAGCCGCGCCCAGCTGAACCGTTCGCGTCCCGTGGCAATCGCCAGGCACAGGGTCACCAGCGGCAGCGTGGAAAACACCAGCGCGCACGTGGCGGCCGGCAGCCGGGCCAGCGCGTAGTTCAACAGCAAGATGAGCATCGCGAATTGCAGTATGCCCAGGCCCGCCACCGCACAGAAATCCTTGGCCGTGAATCGCGCCGACCAGCGCCGCAGCATGGGCGCGGCAAGCACAACCGCCCCGATGGCATAACGCAGGAAGGCCAGGGTCTCCGCCGAGACGTCGTTCGACACTGCACGCGTGGAGACCATCGCGGCGCCCACCAGCGCGCCCGTGACGGCGGCGGCGCAAACCGCTTTGGCGCGCTCACTCATCGCAGGCGCGCCTGTCCGCAACCACGGATTTCATCTGACCGCAGCGATGCATCGCCGTCCTCACAGATCCCGCGCCCAATACTGCCCCACCAGATCCTTGCCGAAGCTGTGGTGCTGTTCTTCCTCGACCAGCTCGAAGCCGGCCTTCTCGTAGATCCGGCGCGCGTCCGTCAGCACGCTATTGGTCCACAGCACCATGCGCTTGTAGCCCGCCTGCCGCGCAAACCGCAGGCATTCGTCCACCAGTCGATGGCCGATGCCCAGCCCGCGCGCGGAGCCGTCCACATACAGCAGGCGCAGCTTTGCTGTCGTCTCGTCCTGACGCACCACGAAGACCGAGCCCACCATCTTCCCGTCCTTCTCCGCGATCCAGCAGCGCTCGCTCTCGCGGTCGAACTCCCGAATGAACTTCGCCACGATCTCGGCCACCAGCGCTTCGTACTCCGCGTTCCAGCCGAATTCCTGGGCATAGACCATGGCCTGGTTCGCCACCACCAGCCCCATGTCGCCCGGCCGCGGGTCGCGCAGCACATAGGGCAGGGGGGCTTTGTCGCCGAGCAGGTTTTGGATTTCGTTCATGGCATTGACCAGCTGCGCTTGCGCCGGCTCCGATAGCTGTTTGAGGATGGCGATGATCTCGTTGCGCGACGCATCATTGAGCGGCGCAAACGCAGCCCGCCCGGCGTCCGTGAGTTCCAGCAGGCCCACGCGGGCGTCCGCCGCCGAGCGCGTCTTGGCGATCAAGCCCTTTTTCTCGAAGCCCGAGATCACCCGGCTGACATACCCCGCGTCCAGGTTCAGCTCCCGGCAGAGGTCCGAGGTGCTGAGCGCTGGGCGGTGAGCCAGCTCGTAGAGAATGCGCACTTCGGTCAGCGAGAACTCGCTGGCCAGCAGATGCTCATGCAGGACCCCGATCTGGCGGGTGTAGAAGCGGTTGAAGTATCGGACCGCTTCGGCGCGGTCGTAGAGCGATTGCTCTGTCATGGGGACGTCCAATTGCTTGCCTAAAGCATATTATTATTTGCTTTAGGCAAGTATTGGAAGATTTTTTTGAGCTGTGGCGGACAGTCCGATAGGGCGCCGTCTCAGAAGAAGGGCGTAAATCCCCCGTTGCGCAGGGCGTCATTCATGATCCGCGCGACCTCGGCCCGGCGTCCTTCGTTTAGCCTGGATGCGATGGCGCCGACGCTGATTGCGGCGTAATGCGTGGGCGTGGCCTCGAATGGCACGCCGACCGCATAGGCGCCCTTGGTGATCAGGTCGATGCCGGTGGCGTAGCCGTTCTTGAGGGTGCGCTGGACCATCTGCCGGATCCGGCCTTCCGAGAAGCCCTTGCTCGCGTAGTCGGCCGCGTGCCGGCGGTACAGGTCGCGCAGCTCGGCGCTGCTCAGCGTTGCAAGCAGGGCCTGGCCGGCGGTGCCTTCGCCCAGCAGCCGGAAACTGCCGGCAAGCGAGGTGATGACGCGCACCGGGAAAGCGCCTTGCTCCAGGTGCAGGCAGTGCGCGAAATCGCCATTGCGCACGACCAGGAACACCGTATCTTCGGTGGCCCGCGCCACCGCCTGCATCAAGGGGCGGCAACGTTCGACGATGGGCGGACGGCTCATCGCGGTCAGCCCGAGTTGCATGGCGTTGATGCCCAGCCGGTAAGTGCCGCTGTCTTCATGATGCTGGCCGTAACCCGCCTGGACCAGACTGCCCAGCAGGCGGAATGCCGTGGAGCGGTTCAGGCCGGCGGCCGCAGCCAGCGCCGGCAGCCGCACGCCCTCCTCGTGGTGGCGCGCCAGCAGCTTGAGCAGGGCCATGGCGCGCGATACGGCCTGGACGGTCTGGCTGCTGCGAGAAATGCTGTTCATATTACGCACAAACTCAGTAAGGGTGTTTGTATGTTGGCGCAGGCTTTCTGTTAAATCAACCACGCATCATGCATGCAGCCCTACGGAAAGAAAAGGACCGCCGTGACGGTCCTGGCTCCGGGAGACGAGGGCGCCATGGGCTCCGGCGATATCCGCCGGATTTGCCGAACCGATCGCCAAGGAGAGATCGATGAAGTTGCTGGCCTTGTTGTTGTCCGCAATGTGCGGCCTGGCGGGCGCCGCGCCCGCCGCGGCGGCCTTTCCGGAAAAACCCATCACCCTGGTTGTGCCGTTCCCGCCTGGGGGCTCTACCGACGTGCACCTGCGGAGCCTGGCCAACATGGCTTCCAAGGAACTGAACCAGCCCGTGATCATCGAGAACCGGCCCGGCGCATCGGGCTCGGTGGCGTTGACCTCGATACGCAGCGCGGCCCCGGACGGATATCGCCTGACGGTGCTGGTGCCCACCAGCCTGCGGCTGCCGGTATTGCAGCCCATGGGCTACGACCCGCTGAAGGACTTCACCTACATCAGCATGCTGTCGCGCTACACCTACGTGATCGCGGTGCCGGCGAAGAGCCCATTCAAGTCCTGGGCCGACGTGCTGACCTACGCCCGCGCCAACCCCGGCAAGCTGAATTACGGCAACGCGGGCGCGTACTCCAGCACGCACCTGACCATGGAGGCCATCGCCGCCAAGGAGGGCGTCCGCTGGAACGCGATTCCCTACAAGGGCGACGGCGACCAGGTCCAGGACCTGACCGGCTCGCAGCTGGACCTGGCCACGCCCAGCGTGGGCGGCATCGGCCCGATGGTCGACGCCGGCAAGGTGCGCCTGCTGGCGGTCATGAGCAGCAAGCGGACGCAGCGTTACCCCGACGTTCCCACGCTGCCCGAGGCCGGCACCGACGTGGTGGCCGATGTGCCCTACGGCATCGTGGGGCCGGCCGGCATGGATCCCAAGGTGGTGGCCGTGCTGTCGCAAGCGCTGCGCAAGGCCTCCATGCAGGAAGACAACCTGAAGCTGCTGGTGCAGTTGGGCCAGGAGGACGCCTACAGCACGCCCGAAGCCTTCGATAGCTGGGCGCGGACAACTTACGTGAAGGAACGCGCGCAGATCGAGAAGATGGCGCAAACCAAGGGAGACAAGCCGTGAGCGCAAACAGAACCGCCGTGGTGACCGGCGCGGCCCGCGGGATCGGCGCAGCCACCGTGAGCCTGCTGGCCGATGCTGGCATGAATGTCCTGGCCTGCGATATCGATGCCGGCGAACTCGAGGCCTTGCTGGCGAGGCTGGGCTCGGACCGCGTCGCGATGCTGCCGTTGGATGTGGGCGCAGCGGACGCGCCTGCCCAGGTCCAGGAAGCGCTGAGCGCGCGCTGGAGCGCCGCTTCGGTGCTGGTCAACAACGCGGGCATTGCGCCGAAGTACAACGGCGTGGCGCTGAACATTCTGGACATGACGCCGCAGGAGTGGGAGCGGATCCTGCACATCAACCTGACGTCGGCGATGCGGCTGTGCCAGGCCTTGCTGCCCGCCATGAAGGAGAACGGCTGGGGACGCGTCGTCAATGTGTCGTCTTCGGGCGGACGCACGCGCGCGCTGGGGCCGGTCGGACCAGCCTACATGGCGTCCAAGGCGGGCATGCTGGGGTTGACGCGGCACATCGCCGCCGAACTGGGCCCTTATGGCATTACGGCCAATGTGGTCGCGCCGGGGCGTATCGCCACGACGCTGGGAGCGACCACTGGTCAGGCTGTTGCGCAAGACTATGCGCGGCGCGTGCCGGTGGGGCGCATCGGCACACCTGCGGAAGTGGCCGCGGCCATCGCTTTCCTGGCCTCGGAAGGCGCCAGCTTCGTCAACGGCGCCGTCATTGATGTCAATGGCGGCATGTTCATGCTCTAGGTAGCCCAGTCATCATGCTCTACACACCAGAACACCACGCGCTCATGGATTCGATGCGCCGCTTCATTGAGGCGGAGATCGAGCCACACACCGAAGAATGGGAAGACGCGGGGATTTTTCCCGCGCATGAATTGTTTCGCAAACTGGGTCAGGCCGGATTCCTGGGAGTCGGCCGGCCGGAGGAATACGGCGGTTCCGGGCTGGACTATTCGTACGGCATCGCAGCGGCGGAGGCCTGGGGCAGAGTGTCCTCGCAGGGCGTGAGCATGGGCATCATCGTGCAGACCGACATGGCCACGCCGGCGCTGGCCCGCCATGGCAGCGATGCCCTGCGGCGCGAATTCCTGGCGCCGGCGATCTCGGGCGAGGCAGTCGTTTGCCTGGGCGTTTCGGAAACCGGCGCCGGTTCGGATGTGGCATCGCTCAAGACCCGCGCCCGCAAGGACGGCGGGGACTATGTGATCGACGGCTCCAAGATGTGGATCACCAACGCCACCCAGGCCGACTGGATGTGCCTGCTGGCCAACACGTCGGATGGCGCCCCGCATCGCAACAAGTCGCTCATCATTGTGCCGCTGCGAGAGCGCGGCCGGCTGCGTCCCGGCATCGAGATGCACAAGATACGCAAGATGGGCAATTGCGCGTCCGACACGGCCCAGGTGTTCTTCGATGGCGTGCGCGTGCCGCTGCATCATTGCATCGGCGAGGAGGGGCAGGGCTTCGTCTATCAGATGGAACAGTTCCAGGAGGAACGTCTGGCGGCGGCCGCGCGCCGCCTCGGATCCGAGCATCTGATCGCCGGCGTGGCCGACTACCTGCGCCAACGCATCGCCTTCGGCAAGCCTTTGCTGGACAACCAGTACATCCAATTCAAGTTGGCCGAGCTCAAGACCGAGATCGAGGCGCTGCGCGGGCTGATCCACATGGCGGCGGAGCGCTACATCTCGGGCGAGGACGTGGTGGAACTGGCTTCCATGGCCAAGCTGAAGGCCGGCCGCCTGGCGCGCGAGGTGGCCGACTGGTGCGTGCAGTTCTACGGCGGCATGGGCTACACCTGGGACAACCCGGCAGCGCGCGCATTCCGCGATTCGCGGCTGGGTTCGATCGGCGGCGGCGCGGACGAAATCATGCTGTCCATCATCGCCAAGAAAATGGGGTTGACCAGCCCGCGAGCGGCTCGCGCCTGAAGCGCGCGGGGACGCGGCGGCGGTCAGGCGCCGCGTCCGAAGACGGGCTCGCGCTTTTCGGCGAAGGCCGCCAGCCCCTCGCTGAAATCCGCGCTGGCGGCGCAACGGGCAAACGCCTCGGCCTCGGCCTGCAACTGCTGCGGCAGGCCAAGCTCGGCGGATTGACGCAGCAAGCGTTTCATCTCGGCCCAGGAGGCGCGCGGCCCTTGCGCCAGACGTTGCGCCACCATCAGCGTCGTGGCTTCCAGGTCGGCGGCTGCCACCACCTGATTGACCAGGCCCCAGCCCAGTGCGGCCTGCGCATCGAACTCGGGTTCCAGCATCAGCATGTGCAGCGCCCGGCGCCAGCCCAGCAGGCGCGGCAAGGCCCATGAGACGGCGCAATCGCAGCTGGCGCCCAGGCGGGCATAGGCGAGGTTGAAGCGTGCGTTCGATGCCGCGATGACCACGTCGCAGGCCAAGGCCAAGCCGACCGCGCCCCCTGCCGCCACGCCTTGCACCGCCGCGATGACGGGGATGGGCGTTTGCGCCAGCGCGTTGATCAGGGCGTGCAGCGGTTCGATGATGCGCGCGGGGTGGCGCGCGGGATCGGCACGCATGCAGACGGTGTCGCCGCCGGCTGAAAACGCCTTGGGCAGGCCGCGCAGCACCAGCACGCGGGTTGCCTGGTCCTGCAAGGCCTGCGCGCAGGCCTTGCGCAGCGCTTCGGTCATCTCGACATCGAAGGCATTGAGCGCGCCGGCGCGCTGCATCGTCACATAGGCGATGCGGCCGGGTTGCAGGCTGACAAACTGCGGGGCGTCGGATCCGTCGACGCTCAGCACATCAGCGCTCCGCCGTTGATGTCGATGCAGGCGCCAGTGATGAAGCCGGCGTCTTCGGAGGCCAGGAAGGCAATGGCGGCGCCGATTTCATCGGGCGTGCCGGCGCGGCCCACCGGCGTCTTGTCGCGGATGCGCTGCAGCAGTTCGGGCGAGACGCGCGCCGTCAGCGCGGATTCCACCAGGCCGGGGGCGACGGCATTGGCGGTAATGCCGCGTCCCGAAAACTCCGAAGCGAACGAGCGCGTCATGCCCAGGACCGCAGCCTTGCTGCTCATGTACGCGACGCTGGCGGCGTTGGCGTGCGAACGGCCGGCGCGGGATGACACGTTGACGATGCGGCCCCAGCGCTGTTGCAGCATATCGGGCATGAATTGCCGGGCCAGGCGCATGCCGGCGGTGACGTTGACGCGGAACACCTGCTCCCATTCCTCGTCCGCCATGCTCAACAGGTCCGCGGCCAGGCCATCGTGCTTGGGCGAGATGGCGGCATTATTGACCAGCACGGCTACCGGGCCCCAGGGCCGGGTCTGTTCATGGATATGAGCGGGCGCGGCGGGATCCGCGATGTCCGCCGCCACGGCCATTACGCGGTCGGCCGGGAATGAGGCACGGGCCTGTGCCAGCGCGCCCTCGTCGCGGTCCACCATGACGACGCGCCTTCCGTGTTCAAGCAATTTACGCACCGCGCCCTGGCCGATGCTGCCCGCAGCGCCGGTCACTACCGCTGTTCTTTGCATTGCTGTCTCCTTGTCCTGTGCGGGGCGTTGTGGGGCGCCCTCGGAGCAGCTATTCAAAGCCATCGGGACAACAGGCCGCAAACTTTGCCCAAGAAAAAGTGCGCAATATGAACGGCGCGCGGATCAGGCCATGCCGGCCACCGGCGTGAAGCCGCGCGCGCGCAGCTGCTCGCGCATCAGCTCGGCCAGCCACAGGCGGCGCGGCGGGGGCATGCGGTCGATGATCGAGGCCACGCTCAGCGCCGCGTGGCCGCCGTGGCCGATCTCGAACGCTACGCCGACGCCGCACACGCCAGGCGTGATGACGTCGACCGTCACCGCATGGCCGTCGGCGCGGATCTGCTGAACTTGCTTGGACAGCCGCGCATGCGTCAGGCCATGCCTGTCGTATTCATCGCGGTGGCGGCGGTGGATGGCATCCATCTCGGCGTCCGGCAAGGTTGCCAGCAAGGCCAGCCCCGCCGTGCCCAGTCCCAGCAGCCGCATGCCGCCCACGTGTTGCGTCACTGTGCGTATGGGAAACGTGCCTTGCTCCAGGTGCAGGCAATGCGCGAAGTCGCCGTTGCGCACGATGAGGAATATGGTGTCTTCGCTGGCCCGCGCCAGCTCCAGCATGGCTGGCGTGCACTCGTCGAGGATGGGCGCGCGGTCCATGGTGGTCAGGCCGATCTGCATGGCTTCCATGCCGAGCCGGTAGCGGCGCGTGACGGCGTCGCGCTCGACCAGGTGTTCATGTTCCAGCGTGCCGACCAGCCGATAGACCGTCGTGCGGTCCAGGCCGGTGGCCGCGACGAGGTCCGCCAGCGCCGCGCCGTCGGCGTGCTGGCGCGCGATCAACCCCAACAGATCCAGGGCGCGGAAGACGCTCTGCGCGCCTTCCACCGATTTTTGCGGCTTGTTCATATTGCGCACATATTTGATTTTATTGAGTGCAGTGTGCCGCACGAGCCTTTGAAATGTCCAGCACGGCACATCGCCGGGATGGAGACAACATGCAAAACGACAGCCCCCTGATCATCGAGAACCGCGGCGCCGTGCGCCGAATCTGGCTAAACCGTGGCGATGCCGCAAACGCGCAGACGCGGCAGATGCTGATCGACCTGGATGCCGCCGTCGCCGCGGCGTCCGCGGACGAGTCGGTGCGCGTCATCGTGCTGGCCGGCAAGGGCAAGCACTTTTCCGCCGGGCACGACCTGAAGGAAGCCCAGGCCAAGCGGTCTGACTTCAGCGCCCAGGAGCGCTGGCGCTACGAGGAATTCCACTACCTGGATTACTGCCTGAACATCTGGGACTGCCCCAAGCCCGTTGTCGCGCAAGTGCAGGGCGCGTGCGTGGCCGGGGGATTCATGCTGGCGAACATGGCGGATCTCATCATCGCCGCCGATGATGCCTGGTTCTGGGATTCCGTCATGTTCTCCATGGGGCTGGCGGCCACCGAGGTGTTGTTCCAGCCCTGGGTCATGGGCATGCGCCACGCCAAGGAATTTCTCTTCATGGGTGAGCGCATCACCGCGGCCGATGCCTACCGCATCGGCATGGTCAACCGCGTCGTGGCGCGCGATGCGCTGGACGAGAGCGCCATGGCGGCGGCCGAACGCATTGCGCAGGCGCCGCCGTTCGCGATGCGGGCCTTGAAGAAGTCGGTCAACCGCACCTACGACATCCAGGGCTTCCGCAATGCGGTCCAGGCGCACTTCGATACCCATCAGGTCACGCACGCGTCCTCTGAATTCGCCGAGATCCGGGATCGTGGCATGACGGAAGTGATTTCGCACAACAAGACGGACCTGAGGAGCGTCCATGGGTAAGCCTGAAGCCGTGCTGGCGTCGCATCCACCGCATGCCACGCCCATGCAGCGCTTGCTGGACCCGCGTTCGATCGCGTTCATCGGCGCGTCGGCCGACCCCAAGCGTTTGGGCGGCATCGCCATCGATCACCTGGTCGACTTCGGCTATGGCGGCGCGGTCTATCCGGTCAACCCCAAGTACCCGCAGATGCACGGGCTGACGTGCTATCCGGATGTCGAATCGCTGCCGCAGGCGCCCGATCTGGCGGTGCTGGCGATCGGCGCCGAGGCGGTGCTGCCGACCTTGAGGCGCTGCCATGACCGGGGCGTGCGCGCCGCGATTGTCTACGCCGCGGGCTTCGCCGAAGCCGACGAAGCTGGCGCGGCGCGCCAGCAGGAACTGGTGGATTTCGCCAACGAAACCGGAATGGCGGTTTGCGGGCCGAACTGCATGGGCTTGGCGAATCTCAACACGCGCGCCATCAGCGCCTTCGCCACATTGCTGAAGGACTATCCGCCCAGCGAGCCGGGCCATGTCGCGCTGCTGACGCAGAGCGGCAATATGTGCGCGGTCATCTACGGCGCGGGCCGGGACCGTGGCGTGCGCTTCAATCAATTTATCAACACAGGCAACGAAGCGTGCCTGGAGTTCGCCCAGTACCTGGATTACCTCGTCGACGATCCGCAGACCCGTTGCGCCATCGGCTACCTGGAAGGCTTGCGCGACGGGGAACGCTTCATCGGCGTGGCCGAACGTTTCCGCCAGGCGGACAAGCCGCTCATCCTGATCAAATCCGGCGAGACCGAGCAAGGCTCGGCGGCGGCGATGTCGCACACGGCGTCGCTCGCCGGCAATCAGGCAGTCAATCGGGCGGCGTTCCGCCAGCTGGGCATCATGCAGGCGCGCGATCCCGGTCATCTGGTGGACCTTGCCTATCTGGCCAGCTTTGGCGGCCGGCGCGGCGGCCGCCGAGTGGCGGTGGCTTCCATTTCCGGCGCCATGGGCGGCCTGCTGACCGATCTGTTGGTCGACAGCGGCTTGCAGGTGCCGCCGTTGGCCGCGCACCTGCAACAGCGCCTGCGCCAGACGGCGCCGGAGTTGGGCATGGTGGGCAACCCCATCGACCTGACCGCCAACCTCTACAACCGCGAAGGCATCGCCGGCAAGGTGTTCGGCGCGCTGGCCGATGACGACGGCGTGGATACCGTGCTGGTGTACGGCACGGGCTACCTGTTGGACCGCATCGCCCAAGAATTGATCGAGGCCTCGCAGGTGTCGGGTCGTCTGTTCATCGCGATCGATACGGGCCGCGCCCGCTCGCGCGGCGAGCTGGAGGCGGCGGGCGTGCCCGTCTTTACCGATGCCGCGCGCGCCGTGGCCGCGATGGCGGTGTACCTGCCGTGGTTTGAAATGGCCGACAGCCGCGAACATTGGGCGCGGTTGCGCCAGGCCCTTGGTTCGCCGCAAGCGCTGCGGGCCATCCCGCGCCGCCTGGACGAATTCGAGGCCAAGCGCCTGTTGGCCGAACACGGCGTGCCGATCTGCGATGAGCAGCCCGCCGAGACCCCTGATCAGGCCGCGCAATGCGCGCAGCAATTGGGGTACCCGGTGGCGCTCAAGGTGCTCAGCCCCGATATCCCGCACAAGACCGAGATCAGCGGCGTGCGCTTGCGGCTGGGCGACCAGGCGGCCGTGCGGGCAGCCAGCCAGGAGATATTGGGCAACGCAGCCCGCAACGCGCCGGGAAGCGAGGTGCGCGGCGTGCTGGTGCAGCGCATGGAAAGCGGCGTCTGCGAGTTGATCGTCGGCGTCACGCGCGATCCGGTGTTCGGGCTGGCCATGACGGTAGGCCTGGGTGGCGTGTTCACCGAAGTCTTCCGTGACGCGGCGCATCGCGTGCTGCCGGTGGATGAGCGCATGGCTCGCGAGATGCTGGAAGAGCTGCGCGGCTTTCGGCTGCTGACCGGCTATCGCGGCCAGGCGCCGGCCGACCTGGATGCGGTATGCGGCGCCATTGCCGCCATATCGCGCGCCGCCTTCGCGCTGCCCGAGGATGTCACCGATATCGAAGTCAACCCGCTGCTGGCCAAGGCGCAAGGGGCGGTCGCCCTGGATGCCTTGATTCTTCAACGCTAAGAGGACGGCCGCCGCGCGGACCCGCCCCGAGGAGGAGACACATGTTGCACTTATCGAGATTGTTGGCTGGCGTGACGGCCGGCCTTGCCGTGGTTGCGGCCGCGTCGGCGGCGCCGGTTTTTCCAGCACGCCCCATCACCGTGCAGGTCGCCTATTCGCCGGGCGGCAGCACCGACCGGCAGTTGCGCGTGCTGGCCGAACTGGTCAGCCAGCAACTGGGCCAACCCATCATCGTCGAGAACCGCCCCGGCGCGGGCGGAACCCTGGCCGCCGGCGCGTTGGCGGCCAAGGGGCCGGCCGACGGCTATACGCTGGCCCAGGCCCCGGTCAGCGTGTTCCGGCTGCCGCATCTGCAGCAGACCAACTGGGATCCGTTGCGCGACTTCACCTACGTCACCGGGCTGTCCGGTTATCTGCTGGGCGTGGCGGTGCGGTCTGACTCTCCCTTCAAGACCTGGCAGGACGTGGCCGACTACGCCCGCGCCCATCCGGGCGAGGTCAGCTTCGCATCGGTGGGCATAGGCAGCACGCAGCACTTGGGCATGACGGAACTGCAACGCCAGACCGGCTTGCAGCTGAACCACATACCCTACAAGGGCGGCGCCGAGACCGCGCGCGCCTTGCTGGGCGGCGAAGTCACGGTCAACGCCGACGCCATCAGCACGCTGACCGCCCTGGGCGACAAGGCGCGCATCCTGATGATCTGGGAGCCGGAGCGCAGCCCCGCGCTGCCCGACGTGCCCACCGCGCGCGAACAGGGCATCGACCTGGTGCTGCAAAGCCCGTACGGCCTGGTCGGCCCCAAAGGCATGCCCCCCGAGGTCGTGCAGAAACTGCACGCCGCTTTCTCAAAAGCGCTGGACGACCCGCGCCATCTGGAACTGCTGACAACCATCAACCAGACCGCCTGGCACCGCAATCCCGAAGAGTACGCGGCCTACGCCCGCCAGGCCTATAAGGACGAACGCCGGCTGCTTGAGAACGCCGGTCTGGAGGTCCGCCCCATGCCTGAGGAGAAGCCATGAGCAGCCTATACACCGCAGAACACGAGGACATGCGCCACGGAATTCGCAAGTTCGTCCGGCTGGAACTCGACCCACATGCCGACGCCTGGGAAGAGCAGGGCGAGGCCCCGCTGCCGCAGCTCTTTCGGCGAGCCGGCGAACTGGGCCTGCTCGGCATCAACAAGCCGGCCCGCTACGGTGGCCTGGAGCTGGACTTCTCCTACGTGATGGTTGCGGCCGAAGAGCTGGGCCATGCCCACTGCGCCAGCATCCCCTTCGCTATCGGCGCCCATCTGTCCGCCATTCCCGCCCTTGCCGCGCACGGCAGCGACGCCTTGCGCGAAGAGTTCCTGGCGCCGGCGATTCGCGGCGAGGCGGTGGCCAGCATAGGCGTCAGCGAGGCCGGCGCGGGATCCGACGTATCCGCCGTCGCCACCCGAGCCCGCAAGGATGGCGACGACTACGTCATAGACGGCGCCAAGATGTGGATCACCAACGCCACCCACGCGCGCTGGATCAGCCTGCTGGTCAACACCGGCGACGAAGGCGGGCCCTACCGCAACAAATCGCTCATCGTGGTCCCCATGGACGCGTCCGGCGTCCAAATCGGCAAACCGCTGCGCAAGTTGGGCATGCATTGCTCGGACACGGCCCCCGTCTTCTTCGACAGCGTGCGCGTGCCGCGCCGTCACCTCATCGGCGAGGAAGGCAAAGGCTTCCTGTACCAGATGGAACAGTTCCAGCAGGAACGGCTGTGGGCCTGCCTGCGTACCGTATCCGCGCTGGACGACGCCGTCCAGCTGACGGCCGACTACACCCGCGAACGCCGGGCATTCGGCCGCCCCTTGATGGACAACCCCGCCATCCACCACCGCCTGGCCGAAATGGCCACCCAGGTCGAAGCCCTGCGAGCGCTCGCCTACAGCGCGGGCGAGGCGCTCGTCGCCGGAGACGACGTGGTGCGGCGCGCCTCCATGGCCAAGTATCTGGCCGGCAAACTGGCGCTGGAGATCCCGTCCGCCTGCGCCCAGTTCTTCGGAGGCCAGGGCTATATGTGGGACAACCGCATCGCCCGCATGCTGCGCGACCTGCGCATCGTCGCGGTGGGCGGCGGAGCCAATGAGGTCATGCTTGAAGTCATTGCCAAGCAAATGGGCTGGATAGGGAGGCCCCGTGGGCATGCATGACACCATGTCCTGCATGGAAACCGGCGCGGCCGGCGCACTGCGCCTGACTAGCCGCCCGCGCCCCGAGGCAGGCCCCGGCGAAGTCCTGATTCGAGTTGCGGCGGCAGGCGTCAACCGCGCTGATCTCGTCCAGCGCCACGGCGGCTACCCGCCGCCGCCAGGCGCCAGCGACCTGCTCGGCCTGGAGGTCTCGGGCCACATAGCAGCGCCAGGCCCAGGCGTCACCCAGTGGCAAGTTGGCGACGCGGTGTGCGCGCTGCTGCCCGGCGGGGGGTACGCCGAATACTGCGTGGCGGCGGCCACCTCCTGCCTGCCGGCGCCGCGCGGCGTCAGCCTGGAAGACGCCGCCGCACTCCCCGAAGCCGCCTTCACTGCGTGGACCATGCTGTGGCAGCTAGGGAGGCTGGCGCCTTGCGAAAGCCTGCTGATACACGGCGGCGCCAGCGGCGTGGGCACCCTGGCCATCCAGATGGCAGCCGCCCTGGGGCACCCCGTCTACGTCACGGCCGGCTCCCCCGAGAAATGCGCGTTGTGCCTGCAACTGGGCGCGGCTGCCGCCATCGATTACCGCCGCGAGGACTTTGCCGTTCGGATTCGCGAAATGACCTGCGGGCGGGGAGTGGACGTCGTGCTGGACATGGTAGGCGGGGATTATGTCGCGCGCGATCTCAACGCGATGGCCGTTGGAGGGCGGCTGGTGTTGATCGCTTTTCAGCAGGATAGGATGGCGTCGATTGACATTGCCCGGATGATGATGAAGCGATTGAGCATAGTCGGCGCGACGCTGCGCGCTCGGTCCGCTGAGGTCAAAGCTGAGATCGCCGTGGCGCTGCGGGAACGTATTTGGCCGCTGATTGAAGCCGGGGCGATACGACCGGTGGTTGATTCGGTCTATGCGATGGGTCAGGCCGAGGCTGCGCATGAGCGGCTGGCGTCCGGGGCGGTTAGCGGGAAGTTGTTGTTGCGGGTGGGATGAGTCTGGACTTACTGGCTAGACCTCATCGCTGTTGCCCCTTTTGAGCATCCCAATGCACTGCGGCCGGCGACGGGCCGCCCACCGCCATCACCGCTGCCGGAACTGCTTCCGATACCCCGCAGGCGACACCGAGAACGCCGCCGTGAAATGCTGCCGCAGCGACACCGTCGACCCAAACCCCGTGGCCTCGGCCACCCGGTCCACCGACAACGCGCCCGTTTCCAGCAGCCGCTGCGCCGCGGCCAGCCTGTGGTTCAGCACCCATTGCGTCACCGTCGTGCCCGTCTTCAGCTTGAAGCGCCGCGTGAAATTGCGGCGGCTCAGGCCGGCGTGGTCGGCCAGGCGGTCCAGCCCCAGCGGTTCCTGCAAATGCTCGATGGCCCATTCCATCGCGATGCCTATCGGGTCGCCGCCATCCTCCCGCGTCAGCGGCCGTTCGATGTACTGCGCCTGCCCGCCATCGCGGTGCGGCGCCATCACCATGCGGCGCGCCACCCGGTTCGCCAGCTCCGCGCCATGGTCGCAGCGCAGCAGATGCAGGCAGCAATCGATGGCGGCGGCGGTGCCGGCCGAGGTCAGGATGTCGCCGTCGTCCACGTACAAAGCCTTGCGGTCGAGCCGGATCTGCGGGTACTTGCGGGCGAAGTCGTCACTCCATACCCAGTGCGTCGAAGCCGGGCGGCCGTCGAGCAGACCGGCCTCGGCCAGCACAAAGGCGCCCAGGCACAGGCCGATGATCCGTGCGCCACGGGCATGCGCCTCGCGCAGGGCCTGCAGCATGGTTTCCGGCGGGCGCTCGTCCGGATCGCGCCACGCTGGCACGATCACCGTGTCGGCCTCGGCCAGGGCTGAATAGTCGTGCGGCACATGGATATCGAAACCCGACATGGTCGGGACCGGCCCGACGGCTTCGCCGCAGACCAGCAGGCGGTAGCGCGGCACGCCCAGCCGGGCCAGGTCGTCGCCGAACACCATGCAGGGCACGGACAGGTGGAAGGAACTGATGCCCGCGAAGGCGACGACGGCGATGGTATGCATGGCGGGAAGGGCAGGAATGCGGATTTGGCCCGATCCTATCATTTATTGGTATTCGGGCCACTTTCGGGCTACCGCCCGATGGCGCATCCTTGATACCGTTCGCCCGCATGCGTGAACTGCACACTAAACGCCTACAGATCAAGGACCTACGATGAACCACCCGACCATCCGCGCCATCGCCGGCGCCACCGCCCCGCAGTCCATCGACCCGGCCAGCACCGCCTTGCTGGTGATCGACTTCCAGAACGAGTACTTCAGCGGCAGGCTGCCCATACCCGAAGGCCCGGCAGCCTTGCGCAACGCCGCGCAGCTCGTTGCCCACGCCGATCGGCATGGCATCCCGGTCTTCCACATCCAGCACGCCACGCCCGCCGGCAGCCCGGTCTTCGCCGACGGCAGCGCAGGCATCGAATTCCATCCCGACCTGCGTCCCGCGCCGGGCCATACGGTGCTGCGCAAGTCCACGGTCAGCGTGTTTCCCAGCACCGACATCGACCAGCGCCTCAAGGCGGCTGGCGTGCGCACGCTGCTGATCACCGGCCTGATGACCCACGCCTGCGTTGCAGGCGCGGCTCGGGACGCAGTGCCGCTGGGCTATCAGGTGATCGTGGCGGCCGATGCCTGCGCCACGCGCGACCTGGATACGGGCGCGGGGGAACAGTCCGCGTTGCCGCATGCGATGCTGCATCGTGCGGCGCTGGCGAGCATCGATGACACCTTCGGCGACATCATGACGACGAAGCAGGTGCTGGAGTTGCCGTTGGGTTGACGGAGTAGGGGGGCGCCAGGCGCTCCCCATCGCGCAGTCCGTTACGCGCCGGCCTGGCTCTCCGCTTCACCGATCCGGAAAACTTGAGATAGATCCCAATCTCCCATGCCGCGCTGCGCGGCATCCTGCAGCAGGCGCCGCACTTCCGGCAGCACGCGTTGGATTGTGGCGCTCGCTTCGGCCAGCTCCGCAATCGCGTCCAGATCCTTGAGCAATACGCGCACCGTGCCGGTGGCATGTTCGGGCGGGGTCACCATGCGCGGCCACAAGGTTTGCAGCAGCACGGAATCGGCCCAGCCGCCTTGCAGGGCCGACGGCAGGGCCGCGGTATCGATGCCGCTACGCTTGGCCAGCACGAAGGCTTCGGCCAGGCCGGCGAGGGTGGTCGCGACGATGGCCTGATTGGCGAGCTTGGTGGTCTGGCCCGCGCCGACTTCGCCCATGCGCGTGACGCGCGCGGCGTATGCGCGCAGCACGGGCGTCACGGCTTCGATCGTGTCCGCCGGGCCGCCCGCCATGATGGCCAGCTTGCCGGCCGCCGCGCCGTCCGTGCCGCCCGAGACAGGCGCATCGATCCATACGCCGCCGGTCGCCGTCGTCCAGCGCCCAGCCAGGGTGCGCGTGAGCGCGGGTGACAAGGTCGAATGGTCGATAAGACAAGAGGGCGGCGTGGCGGCGTGCGCAAGCCCGTGTACACCGAACACCACGTCCTCCACGGCTCTGCCGTCGCCCAGGCAAAGCAGGGCGACGTCCACGCTCTCGCCCAGCGCCTGCGGCGTGGTCTTTGCCACGGCTCCCGCAGCGACAAGGGAGCCGAGCTTGGCGCTGGAGCGGTTCCAGACGGCGACCTCGTGCCCCGCGGCCAGCAGCCGCCGGGCCATGGGGTCACCCATGCGGCCGATGCCGCAAAAGCCGATGCGTGGCGTCTTGGTCATTCCTGGCCTCCCTGGGCTGACGTTTCCCCGAGGGACGCTTCATAAGGCCACGTCACGGCCCCGGAGTGGGTCACTGCACCTAGCTTGGCCGGACGTACCAGCGCTTCATACTTCTCAAGCACGCCGCCCAGCCTGCCGCGCGCGAACGGCTGGCTGGCCTTCGCCCGCTCCGCGAGTTCTTCGTCCGACAGTTCGACGTCCAGGCTTCCCTTGATCGCATCGATGTGGATGCGGTCGCCGTCGCGCAGCAGGCGTATCGGACCGCCCGCCGCCGCTTCGGGGCCCACATAGCCGATGCACATGCCGCGCGTGGCGCCCGAGAACCGGCCATCGGTCAGCAGCGCGACCTTTTCACCCATGCCTTGCCCATAGATCGCCGCGGTGACGCTCAGCATTTCACGCATGCCCGGGCCGCCCTTGGGCCCTTCGTTGCGTATCACGAGGACGTCGCCTTCCCGATAGGCGCCGGCCGCGACCACCGCCATGCAGTCCTCTTCCGTCTCGAACACCCGCGCCGTGCCCGAGAACACCAGCTGCTTGAGGCCGGCCGTCTTCAGCGCGGCGCCGTCCGGGGCCAGATTGCCGCGCAGGACTACCAGCCCGGCGTTGGGCGAGAGCGGTTCGTCATGCGGCTTGACCACGCGGCCGTCCGGGCCGGGGAAGGCGCGCAGCGCCGTTTCCAGCGTCTCGCCGCTTTGTGTGAGCGTGTCGCCATGTATATGCCCGCCCGCGAGCAGGGCGTTGAGCACCGCCGGCACGCCGCCGACATGATGCAGGTCCACGGCCAGATAGCGTCCGCCCGGCTGCATGTCGCCGATGAGCGGCGTGCGCGCCAGGACTTCCGAGACGTCGTCGAGCGTGAAGGTGATGCCCGCCTCGTGGGCGATCGCCGGGATGTGCAGCATGGCATTGGTCGACCCGCCGGTGGCGGCGACGGCCGCGCAGGCATTCTCCAGGCTCTTGCGCGTCACCAGGTCGCGCGGCAGCGGCCCGCCGTTGCGCAGCGCGCGCATGACGTTTTCGCCGGCGCGGCGGGCGATCGCGATGCGTTCGCTGTAGACGGCCGGCACCATCGCCGAGCCCAGCGGAGCCAGCCCCAGCACCTCAGCGACCATCGCCATGGTGTTGGCCGTGAATTGCCCCGGGCAGGAACCGGCGGTCGGCGTGCAGCGCTTTTCTATGCCGCACAGCGTCTCGGCCGACATATCGCCGCGCTGCGCCGCGCCCACGGCCTCGATGGCCGTCAGGATCGTGGCTTGCGAGCCGTCCGGGGCCACGCCCGGCAGCATCGCTCCGCCGAACAGGAACACGCCGGGGACGTTCACGCGCACCATGCCCATCAGGATGCCGGGCAGGGTCTTGTCGCAACCGGCCACGCCGACCAGCGCGTCGTAGCAGTGGGCGCGCACGAACAACTCGACGCTGTCGGCGATGGTCTCGCGCGACACCAGCGAGAAGCGCATGCCCGAGTGATTCATCGACGTGCCGTCGGAGACCGAGATCGCCGAGCCGCGTATCGGCACGCCGCCGCCCGCCGCGATGCCGAGACGCACGTTGTCCGAAATCTGGTTCAGCGACATGGAACAGGGCGTGTTCTCGCCGTACGTGTCGACGATGGCGACGAACGGCTTGTCGATGGCCTCGTCGTCCAGGCCCGTGGCGCGCAGGAAAGCGCGGTGCGGCGCGCGCGTCACGCCCTTGGTGACCGTGCGGGAGCGGTGTTTGTGCAGATCTTTCATGGATGGAATTCCTAGTATCAGTATCGGGGGAGGCTCAGGTGTTGAGCATCAAGCCGTTTTCCAGGGCCAGCACCTGGCCGGTCATCGCCGGCGCGCGGGCGGCGATGAACCAGGCCAGTTCCGCGACTTCCGACGGCTGCGACACCCGCTTGAGCGGCGCGTTCTCGCGCATGCCGTCGATCACGCGGGCGTAGGCCTCGTCGCCGAGCACGCGCCGCAGCAGGCCGTCGTCGACCATGCCGGGAGCGATGGCATTCACGCGGACCTGCGGGGCGAGATTGCGCGCGAGCGACAGCGTCAGCGAATTGACCGCGCCCTTCGAGGCCGCATAGGCGATGGACGATCCCGTGCCATTCAGGGACGCCAGCGAAGAGATATTGATGACGCAGCCCGATGCTGCGCCTGCCGGCCGGTCGCGCAACAGGGGAGCCGCGGCACGCGTCACCTGGAACATGCCGATGAGGTTCACGCGGTAGACGCGCTCGAACTCGCTGGCATCGACCGCATCGAGGTCGCCGTGCGGAATCACGCGCGTCGTGCCCGCGCTGTTGACGACAGCGTCCAGCCGTCCCCACCGCGCCGCGACCGCATCGACCATGCCGCGGCAGGCAGCGTCGTCGCCCACGTCGGCATCCACGACGATGGCCTGGGTCCCGGCGTCGCGGCACTGCGCGGCCACCGCCTCGGCCGCCGCCCGGGTGCCGTCGTCGAAATTGTTGATGGCCACCGCCCAGCCTTCACGCGCAAAGCGCAGCGCCGTGGCGGCCCCGATGCCGCTGGCCGCGCCGGTCACCAGGCAGACGGGCGCGCTCATGCCTGCTCCCGCTTCGTACGCAGCGACAGCGCGATGAAGGCGCCGCCTACCAGCGCGCAGGCCAGCAGGATCATGCCGGGAAGCAACTGCCCCGTGGTGTCCTTGAGAAAGCCGATGACATACGGGCTCACGAAGCCGGCCAGGTTGCCGACCGAATTGATCAGCGCGATGGCCGCCGCGGCGCCCGCGCCGCTCATCATCGCCGTGGGGATGCCCCAGAAGACCGGCGCGATCGAATTGATGCCGATGGCGGCGACGATGAGGGCGGCCATCGACCACAACAGGTGTTCGGCAAGCAGCACCGATACCAGCATGCCGACGGCGCCCAGCACACAGCACACGGCAACGTGGATACGGCGTTCGTTCGTGCGGTCCGCATGGCGCGCGATGAGTATCATCGCCACCGCGCTGACCAGAGACGGCACCGCCGACAGCAGGCCGATATTGCCCAGGTTGGCCACGCCCGCGGCCCGTATCATCGTCGGCAGCCAGAACACCAGGCCGTAATTGCCCATGGCGATGCAGAAATAGAGCAGGCCGAGCAGCCACACTTTGCGGTCGCCGAACACGTGCCGCACGCTATGGCGGGCCCGGGTGCTGTCGTCGGCGGCGAGATCCTGCGCCAGCAGGCGCTTCTCGTCCGCGCTGAGCCACTTCACCGTCTCGATCCGGTCCTGCAGCATGAAGAAGGCGGCAATCCCGACCAGCAGCGACCCCAGGCCTTCAACCAGGAACAGCCACTGCCAGCCGGCCAGGCCATGCGCGCCGCCGAACCGCTCCATGATCCAGCCGGACAGCGGGCCGCCGATGGCTCCCGACACCGGAATGGCCACCATGAACAGCGCGATGATCTGCGAGCGCCGGCTCGACGGGAACCAGGTCGACAGATACAGCACGATGCCCGGGAAGAAGCCGGCTTCGGCCACCCCCAGCAGGAAACGCAGCAGATAGAACGACAGCGGTCCCTGCGCGTACATCGTCAGACAGGAAATGATCGACCACGTGACCATGATGCGCGCGATCCAGATGCGCGCGCCCACGCGATGTAGGATCAGATTGCTGGGCACCTCGAAGATGAAGTAGCCCAGGAAGAAAACGCCGGCCCCCAAGCCGTAAACCGTTTCCGACATCGACAGATCGGCCAGCATTTGCAGCTTGGCGAAGCTCACGTTCACGCGGTCGATGTACGCGACGATGAACGACAGGAACAGGAACGGCATGATGCGCCAGGCCAGCTTGCGGTACAGCGCGTCAAGCTGCGCAGGATTCTGCGCCGCCTGCGAGCCGGCATAGGCCGGCGCGCCGCCGGAAAGGGACGAGCTCATGGGTGTTGTCTCCGTGGGTGTGTGCCATGGGGCACATCGAGTTATTCGGCAGTCTGCGAGTTCGGTTATGCGATGCGGCATCGGCGTGGGATCAATCCTTGCTTCCGGCGATTCGTCGATGCTCCATGAGAAGCCCGCACTACAGTGCTGTCCGTTCGAAGGGTACGGGCTGCCCGGACCCGGCGGCAAATCACACTTTGCGCATTCGGCATTACCATTTGGTTATGATTGGCGACGTACGCCACTACTCGATGGCGACCGATACCCCCGTCTTTCCACTCCCGATATGCCCGCCAGCACGCCGTCCGACAACTCGATAGAACGTTTCTTCCGCAGCGGCCTGAAGCTTGGGCATCTGCGCATCCTGGTGGCGCTGGGCGAGCTGCGCCAGGTGACACGGGTAGCCGCCGCGTTCCACGTCACACAGCCAGCCATCTCCAAGCAGATCGCGGAGATCGAGGAGGCGCTGGCCACGCCGGTCGTGCGCCGCGTAGGCAACGCCATTGAATTGACGCGCATAGGCCGCGTGCTGGTCGAACGCGGGCGCGAGATCCTGCGCCAGATCGAACTGGCGCGGCGCGACGTCAAGGCGCTGGCCTCTGGCACGGCCGGCCACGTCAGATTCGGCGCCGTGGTGACGATCCCCCAACCCCTGATCGCGCATGCCGTCGAACTGTTCACGCGACGCGCGCCGAACGCCTCGTTCTCGTTCGTCGAAGCCACGCTCGATCGCCTGCTCAAGATGATGGACGAAGGCAACCTCGACCTGGCCTTGGGCCGCAACCGCGTGACCGGGTATCTGCCGGTGATGCGCCACGAATCCTTGCATCACGAGCCGTTCGTGTTCGTGGTGGGCACGCGCCACCCATTGGGCGGCCCCGACACCCCCGTGACCTGGGACGACCTGCAGGACGTGCGCTGGATCACGCCCATGCAGGGTTCGCCCGCTTTTGCGACCATGGTCGAGATCCTGGCCGAACATGGCGTGACCCTGTTGCGCCCGACCATCGAGTCCAGTTCCTTGGCGCTGAACCTGTCCTTGCTGCGCGACGGCGGATACGTCTCGATCCTGCCGCTGTCGCTCGCGCGGCGCTACGTGCAGCGCGGAACGATGCGGATGCTGCCGCTGCCGCCGCTGGGGCCATTGGGCGAGGCCATCCTGTACTGGCGCGAAGACACCACGACATCCACCACGCAGCTGTTCGCCGAGTGCCTGCGGGAGTCCTCGGCGGAATTGATCGACGCCGCCGGCGCCTAGCGGCCGGCCGCCTTATTTCGACCCGGACCCGGTCCGCTCCACATAGATCGGGCTGGAGTAGATGCGCGCAGAAATGGTGTCAGACTACAATTTAGCTAACCAAATTGCAGTCTGACAGCATTAATTACTCGCATCGCCACTGGAATCGCCGCGCCTCGCGCACTCCGCCGCCGGCGGTGACTCTGTTCACTTCATCGGCGGCTTGACTCCGCGGCACGGTCGAAGCAACCGAACAAAAACACGGCAATTGCGAACCCCAGTGTGACGACGCACACGCCATTCCATCCCGCCCATGCCCATGCCGCGCCTGACAGCGCAGCACCAATTGCGCCGCCGACGAAAAAGATGCCGACAAAGAGCGCGTTCAATCGACCACGAGCCGCCGGATTAATCAGGTTGATCGCGCGTCGGCCGAGCGTTTGATCGGCGATCACACCGGCGTCGAGCGCCGCCGCCCCGACTACCAGCAATGCGAGCGCAAGGACGGGATGCGTGGCTGCGGAGAACCCGCCCCAACCCGCCCCGGCAACCGCGAGCCCGAGTACCGCCGCGATCATCACCAGATGCGCGGCGATTTGTGTCGCACGCCCCGCGCCGCAATCGCCGAGGTAGCCCGCGAGCGGCGTCACCATCGCACCGGTTGCACCCGCCAGCGCGAAGGCGGCAATGCCTTGTGTACCCAGCGAAAACGGCGGCTGGGCGAGAAGCAGCGCGATGGCTGTCCAGAACGCGCTGAACGCACCGAGCGCGAGCGCGGCAAGCGTCGCGCGACGTTGTAAGACGGGTTCGGTGCGCAGCAAGGTCCACAGCGAGCGCAGCAAGTCCAGGTAGCGAGCGGCCGTGTGCGGCGTGTGACTCGGCAACCGTGTCAGCAGCACGACTGCAAGCAGCAAGTCGGCCAAGGCCGCGATGCCATAAAACGCACGCCAGCCAAACGTTCCGCCGATCAGGCTCGCGAGCGGTCGTGACAACAGGATGCCAAGCATCAGGCCGCTCATCACGTTGCCGACTGCGCGTCCGCGCCGGCTTTCAGGCGCCATCGACGCCGCCATCGGCACGAGCATCTGGATCACGCTCGATGTCGCCCCCGCCATAAACACCGATGCCAGGAACAGCCAGCCCGATCGCGCGAGCGACGCCAGTCCGAGGAACATCGCGCAGCAGGCGAGCGTCCAGACGATCAGGCGGCGATTTTCGAGGAGGTCGCATAGCGGTACGAGCAATAGCAGACCTGCGGCGTAGCCGAGTTGCGGGAGCATCGCGATCACGCCGGCAAGCTCGGGCGGCAGAGTCAGTGCTCGGCTGACAGGCCCCGTCAGAGGTTGCGCGGCCGTCAGGTTCACGACGATCACGCCGACGGCGGCGGCAAAAAAGATCGTCAATGACGTGGTCAGGCCACCGCCTGGGGACGCATCCGCTTGCAGTGAGGGCAGCGAAGCGGAGGGCAGTTTGCGCGCGCAGGCGTCAGCGGGTTGACTCATGGTTTGGGCTTCCGGGTGTACGAGTGTGGCCCATCCTAAGGATAAGAACGTTATGAGACAATTGAATTATCTTGATAATGTTTATGCGAGATTGTTTTATGAACACGCGTGACTTGCAGGCTTTCGTGGCAGTGGTCGAAAACGGCTCAATGGTGCGGGCCGCAGAGAGGCTGTTTCTGACTCAGCCGGGACTCACGCGCCGTGTCCAGAATCTGGAAACGATGCTCGGCATCGAGTTGCTCGACCGGCAGAGCAAGCCGCTCAAGCCGACGGCGGCAGGAAGCGATGTCTATGGCCTTGCGCGCGCGGTGCTACGCGCGGTCGACGACCTGCTGGCCGTCGCGTCGCCTGATAGCGAGCCGACAGGCGAGTTTAGGATCGGGGTGCCGCCGTTTTTGTCTGAGCTGGCGTTGGAACAACCCATCGACCGTCTGCGTGCCGCCTTTCCGAATCTGACGCTGCGCGTGACAGCGGGCTGGTCGCCAGGACTGCTGGAGGGCATCGAAAAGGCGAAGGCGGACGCGGTCGTCGTGCTTTTACCCGAAGGCGTGCCGTTGCCGGAAGGCCTGACGTCGACGCTTCTCGCCTATAAGCCCACGGTCGTCGTCGCGCCGCGCTCGTTCAGTCTGCCCGACAAACCCGCCTCGCTCGCCGATTTAGCGGCTTATCCCTGGGTGCTGAACCAGGACGGCTGCGGAATGCGTTCAGCACTGAGCCGCGCCATGTCTGCGGCGGGTTTGCCGTTCAATGTCGCTGTCGAAGCGTTCGGTTCGGAACTGCAGTTGTCGCTGGTCGCGCGCGCCTTGGGCGTCGGGCTCGCTGCGCCTGAAGTGCTGGCGCGCAGCCCGCATCGCAATGCGCTGCAGATCGTCGATGTGCCGGAGTTCAAGAGCGGGCTGAGCGTATGGCTCGTGCATGGCGTGCTGCCAGGCCGTCTTGTGCGACCCGTCGCGGTGATGCGCGACGCACTGATCGAAACGCTGGAAAGGGATGCGGTACGTTTGCCCCTCGCCGATTCCGTCGCATAAGCCCGAGCAGAAGCTGCGTTGCAGGAGATTTCCCACCACCGGCCGCGGCTCGATGGGCCGACCTTGATGATGCTCCGCGCGCTGGTGTTGGTGGAGTTGCTCGGCGCGCATCTGACGCTTGTCGGGTTGACCTCATGTGAGGCAACGTTTCTGCTGCTTGCCATGTTGCATGCGAATGCTGCCGCTGCCGCCGCTGGGCCCCTTGGGCGAGGCCATCCTGTACTGGCGCGAGGACACCACGACATCCACCACGCAGCTATTCGCCGAGTGCTTGCGGGAGTCCTCGGCGGAATTGATCGACGCCGCCGGCGCCTAGCGGACAGCCATCTTATTTCGGCCCGGACCCGGTCCGCTCCACATAGATCGGGCTGGAATAGATGAAGAAGCCGTCCTCAGTCGTGATGCGCAGGTACACCGCATTGTCGGAGTCTGTGTGCAGCGGCACGCGCACCCGGGCCTGCATCCGTTGCACCGGATTCTCGTCTGGCAGGCGATAGACCTGCAGCCGGCGCCGGATGCCGCCGTTTTCAACGACGACCGGCTCCAGTCCGATCTGCTCGACGGGGATCTCGGTACGCACCACCGGCGTGTCGATTTTCAGCACGCCGGCGCGCGGATCGCTCAGCCGCACATCGATGCCGCTGTAGCCGCCAGTGGTCAGCGAGCGCCAGCTCAGCATGTCGGGGCGAGGTTGCGCCAAGGTCTTGTCCAGGTTCCAGAAATTGATGGGCAGCGGATCGACGAAGGTATTGCCCTCCAGGGTGGCGCTACCGTCCCAGACCGTCTGGCGTCCACGGCCGCGGTACTCGGATCCTTCCCAGACAATACGGATCCGGCTGCCCAGCGCGGCCTCGTCGTAGGGGTACAGCGTCTGCACCACGTCCATGCGGTTGCGGACTTCCACGCGCTCGATGGCGCCATGGGTCAGGACCTCGAAGGACAGCTCCAGCGAGTCGCCGTCGTACGACAGGATGGCGCCCATATCGGCCTGCGTGACGGGCTCGCGCGTGACCGGGGCGCCCAGCTTGGGATCATCGGAATAGCGCTGCGCCGGGCTATCGAAATGCGCTTGCACGTCCAGGTAGGCGCGGCATCCGGTGGTGGCGTAATGGCGGCGCTGGCGCAGGCATTCGGCGATCGACAGGCGGGTCAGCTGGTCGGCAATCAGACAGCTCAGGCCGCCATATGCGCCAAACATCGATGCGCCAGGATGGCTGGCGCCATGCCGGCCCTTGTGTCCGTCGCTGTTGGCCAGGATGCCCACGCGGTAGCCCAGCCGGAAGGCATCCTCCAGCAGCCATTCGAAGGTGCCCCAGTCGGAGTGAATCTCGATCGAACGCTCCAAGCGCGCGTCGTGGGACCGCGTAATGTCGGCGTAGCGTCCGCCTATGTGCGCAAATACCACCACATCCTCGTCCTTCAGCGCATCGAACAGCGCATCGGCATCGTTGGCGTCCAGCGCCAGGTCCGACAGGTCGTCGATCAGCGCGTGCGAGGAACGATGGATGGGGCGGCCTTCCTTCAGGTACAGCACGTTGCGGTCGCCGCCCAGGCCGGTGTTGCCCGACCACTCATAGCCGGGAAAGATGATGAACGATCCGTCCTGGTTGTATTGCGCGGTCAGCTTATTCAACTGTTCCCAGAACGGCGTGGTGATCTGGAAGTCATTGCCCTGGTGGCTCATGACGTCCAGAAAGGCGCGGTCGCGCGCGAACAGGATCAGGTCCTCGGCGGAATTGGTGCCTATGGTTTCCTCGGACTGCCCGTGCAGGTCGGCCCAGTAGTGTCCGCGTGTGCCGCCGCCGGCCGCGACGACGCGGCAGGGCGTGCTTTGCGCCACGGGCAGGCCGTCGCGCAGCACCTCGATGCGCAGCTCGCCGGGCGCTTCGGCCACCAATCCTTCAAGCCGCGCGGCGAACTCGCCCTCGCGCATCGAGAACGTGGCGGGTAGGCCGCGCAGCGGCAGGCTGCTGCGCAGGGTGAACTCGCCCGCTACCTGATCGCTGGGGTTGCCCCATTTGTCTTCGCCCTTGAAACCCAGGCTGAAGGGCTCGCCCGCCACCGCCTGGCTGGGCAGGATGGCCTTGTAGGCGACCGGCGGCCCCGCCACCACGGCGATGGTGGGCGAGTGTTGCAGCTCGGTGTAGTTATAGGTGGCGAAGGCGTCCACCAGCACCTTGAATTCAAAAGTAGGCTCGCTGAACGTCTGCACCCGCATGCCGGGCGAGCCCTGCCGCGTATCGCCGAAGCGCACCACGATGCGATCGCCTTCCTCCAGGTAGCCGCGCACCACCCGGATGAACAGCGTCTTGTCCCAGGGCCGGATATTGCGCTTGCCGTCGTACTCGACCTGCAGCACCGCGCCGTTGGAAGCCTCGACCGTGGTGTAGTTCCAGCCGTCCGGCTGATCGAACTGCGGCTTGCCCATGTCGCTGGCGAAGCGGTGCACGATCTTGATCGACCCGGTGTCGTCGATGCCGAAATAGCCTGCGGTGTACGTCAGCGTGAACGACGCGAAGCTGCCCGCTTCGAAGCGGCCGGTAGGTTCGACGATGGCCGATCCCATGCGGTCGGCGGCGTAGGAAGAGTGGGGCATTGCGGTTCCTGGCGGGTTAGGGAAATCCCATCTTAGGGACCGCACATCCATATAGCTATAGTATGCAAACTATTCCATCATGACGTCGCTACATGACCGAGCCGATCGAATCCGTCTCCCTGCGCCAACTGCGCGCGCTAGTTGCTATCGGTGAAACGGCCAGCTTCACGGCCGCCGGCGAACGCCTGGGCCTGTCGCAACCCTCGGTCAGCCACTTGATCCGCCGATTGGAGGCCGAAGTCGGCCAGCCGCTGGTGGTGCGCGGCCGCGAGGTCTCCTTGACGCGCGACGGCCAGGCCATGGTCGACGCGGCGCGGCGCGCCATCCTGGCCATCGACAGTTCCATCCAGGAATGCCGCGAACACTCCGACCTGAAGCGCGGCAAAGTCATGGTCGCCGTGGGCCACGTCAGCGCGGCCACCTTGTTGCCACACATCCTGATGGAGTTCCGCCAGCGCCACCCCCAACTGGACCTGATCGTGGTCGATTGCATGGTGCAGCAGATCCGCACGCGCCTGCTCTCGCACGAGGCCGATGTCGGCCTGGGCGCGGTCATGCAGGACGACGACTCCCGCATCATGGTGGAGCAGCTTTCGGACAGCGGCGTCGCGCTCTTCGCGCGCATGGATCACCCCCTGGCCAGGCTCGACCAGGTCGACGCCAAAGTGCTGGCCGAACTGCCCTGTATCCAGCTGAATCCCGAAGCGCCCGCCTGGCTCAACATCAGCCGCCGCTTGATCGCCGCGAACATCTATCCGCGCGTCGAACAGCGCGTCGTCCTGCTGTCCACGGCCATCGGCCTGATACAGGCCGGCATGGGCGTGGCCATGCTGCCGCAGATCGCGCGCGGGCAGATGCCCGCCGGCATCAAGGGCATCGCCTTGCGTAATCCGGCGCTGGAATGGCCGATCTCCATCGCGCGCCTGGCCAACTACCCCTTGTCTCCGGCTGCCCAGGCCTTCGTCGCCGTGGTCCGCTCGGTCTCCCAACGCCTGCGCCGCGACGCCGCCATGCCGTGATGGCATGACGCTATAGCACCCCGCCTATTTTTCGGGGATGCCTGCTCCGATACGCTGCTTGGCATCATGCAAGCCCGCATGGTTTCCATAGCTCGCGCCAGCGCGGAGGCATCATGAAAACACTACAAGGGGTTCTACTGGGGGCTGTACTGGCCTGTGCGTCGCTTGCCGCGACGCCAGCCGCGGCGGCGCCGTTTCCGGATCGTCCCATCACGCTGGTCGTGCCGCTGGCGGCGGGCAGCACGGCCGATATCCTGGCGCGGTCCATCCAGCCCGGCCTTAGCCAGCAACTGGGGCAGACGGTCGTCGTCGAGAACAAGCCCGGCGGCGGCGGCCAGATCGCCATGAGCTACGTAGCCAAGGCCTCGCCCGACGGCTATACGCTGGTGCTGGGCTCCAACAATACCTGGGCCATCAACCTGGGACTGTTCTCGAAGCTGTCCTACGATCCGAACAAGGACTTCGTGCCGGTCGCCTATCTGGCCGGCGGCTCCAATGTGCTGGTCGTGCCGTCCGACAGCCCATACCGCTCCGTGCTCGAACTGGTCGCGGCCTTGAAAGCCCAGCCGGGCAAACTGATGTACTCATCCGGCGGCAACGGCACCACGCACCACCTCTCGGCCGAACTGCTGCTGTCGATCACCGGCACCCAAGCCGCGCACATCCCCTACCGTGGCGCCCCGCAAGGCGTGGCCGCCGTCATGGCGCATGAGGTCGTCTTCGCCTTCTACAACACGCCCAGCGTGTCCGGTCTGGTCAAGGAAGGCAAGCTGCGCGCGTTGGCGGTCACGGGCGAGGCGCGGTCCCCCTTGCTGCCAGATGTGCCGACCATGATGGAAGAGGGCGTGCAGGGTTACGTGATCACCGTCGACCTCGGCCTGATGGCCCCCGCAGGCACGCCGCCGGACGTCGTGGCGAAACTCAACGCCGCGGCGCGCAAAGTCATGGACAGCGCTGAACAGCGTCAGCGGCTGCAGGGCTTGGGGTATGAAATCTTCCACGACGGGCCACCCAGCGGCTTGGCGGCATTTATCCAGGCGGATATCGCCAAATGGGTGCCGCTAGTGCAGCGGTCGGGGGCGAAAGTGGATTAAGCGTACGCGCTGCCTGATTCCTCCGCCTGCCAAAAAACGCGGGGCGCCAGCTTACAATTCGCCGGCCCCAGCCACCCCAGCAGAGCGAGTCCCGCCCATGTCCGAACACCACCAGTTTCTGTGCCCCCGCGACATGCATTTGCCGCCGCCTGATTGGCGAGCGCTGGAAACCAAACTGCTGGAAGGCGGATATGTGATGGAACCGCGCGGCGATGGTGTTCCGTATCGAGCCCTGTTGAATCTGAGCTTCGATCTGGCCAGCCTGAATGAAGGGTCGTACCAGTATCAAGAAGGCCTGCGCACCACGGGAGACGTGATCGCCATGTACGTGGGGGCGGGGTATCTGCCGGCGGACATACCGATACGCCATAACGACACGATGGAAGAGGCCATGGCGTTGCTGGCTGAGCACGGTATTACGCCGGGGGACCAGTATGCGGATAACGAGAGCAGCGATTGGAATAGTCCGCAGTACTGCTTGGGGCCGGCGGCGCGTGCCTATCTGACTGACGATACGCGGGCATCCTATGACGCAGACCCCAAGAATTTTCCGTTGATGCTGCTGGCCTATAACGGCCCTGAGCCGCATGTGGCGGTGGGGGAGAATCTGTCCGAGCCTAGCTTGCCGGGTTCAGATGAACTGCTGGAATCCATGCCGCCGTTCGACTCGCATGTTGATTTTATTGGGGCGGCTTACGAGGATCCGGCGGCGCAATGGCATTGCGCGGAGGATGGGCGCGATTACCGGATACTGGAGCTGGATTGGCAGTACAGCTTGGCGATGGGGTTTCGGATGGTGCGGACGGAATGGCTGGATGACGGCAGCGCGAGGGGGCTGGCCAGGCTGATCGAGGGGCTGATCGGGCAGGCTATGGTTTGCAGCCATCGGCATTTGTGAATGAGGGGTAGGGGATAGGCGCTGGGCTGTTATTCCCTTGTTCTGACATAAAGCTGCGGTGCGGATGAGAGATGTCGCTACGGCTGTTCCAGCGGCCATACCTCAACGACGCCGTGCGCGACGGCGCAGGGTGTCTGCGACACCATCGCTATAGCTTCGGCCATGTCGGCTGCTTCGATGATGGCGAAGCCAGCCACGGGCAGGGGCGATTGCATGAATGGGCCGGGTGTTGTTTCGACCCGGGCGGCCTCGTGGTTACGCACTTGTACTGGCTTGCCTGCAATGCCCATCAATACGCCGTCTTTCTGCAATTTTGCGTCGCGCGCATGCGCTGCGTTTCGGATGGCCTGTGGGGTGCGATCGTAACCCTCTTGGTCGCCATATCCGATCGTCACAAACTTTGGCATGGATCGTCTCCTTAACGTGGATGAGATTCGGGGCTGCCTGCAATACCAATATACGGAAAATGGTAAAGCATGGGGGCGGGCTTAGGCGCCAGCCCGAGCATGATCTCTCTCTTGGCGACGGATCCTTAAATCTCGGAGACTTACTAGTCGTACTAGAGCTCGAGCAGTGTTGGTGGCGCAAGACGCTGCTTATGCTGGTTGGCCTATTTTTGGGCGTTGCTTCAGCGCCCCTTCCTCACTCTGCCCCTAAAGTAAAGTTCGGGTAATATCTGTAGATATTTGTCACGAACTGGTCTGTTCGCGATCACTTTTACCTAGGCACTTAGATACTTTCTCGAGATTGTGAACCAACGCGAGCGATAGCTCGCACGCATATTGGAGCAGAGCATGGAGTTGATGGAAAAACTCAGGGGCCTTTCCGAAAAAATTCGTCAGCAAGGCCCTGGAATCAAGACCGAAGAAGCGACGAAGAATGCGTTTGTGATGCCGTTCATTCACAACATATTGGGATACGACGTCTTCGATCCCAATGAGGTGACGCCCGAGTTCATTGCTGACGTTGGCACCAAGAAGGGTGAGAAGGTCGACTACGCGATTCTTCAGAATTCACAAATCCAGATCTTGATCGAGTGCAAGAAGTTCGGTGATCCGCTGAACATAAATCACGCCTCTCAGCTATTCCGCTACTTTCACGTCACGACCGCGAGAGTATCCATTCTTACCAATGGGCAGGTATATCAGTTCTATACCGATCTCGATGCGCCCAACAAGATGGACCAGAAGCCATTTCTGGAGCTTGATCTACTCGATATCGACGACTACATCGTCCCGGAACTGAAGAAGCTGACCAAAGGCGCGTTTGATCTGGAATCGGTCATCAGTGCTGCTGGTGAGCTTAAGTATCTGAGTCAGATCAAGAAGATTGTCGCCAATCAATTCGTTGCCCCTGAAGAAGATTTCGTCAAGCTGTTCGCTTCGCGAGTCTATGAGGGCGTGATCACACAACGAGTTCGAGACCAATTCTCTTCGTTGACGAAACGTGCTCTAGGTCAATTCTTGAATGACCAGATCAACGAACGACTCAAATCAGCCATGAATAGTAATGCAGTCGCATCGGTAGTGGCAGATACGCCTGAAGCAGAAGAGGTCGGAGATAGGTCAGACGACTCGATCACCACTACGCTCGAGGAAATCGAGGGCTACCACGTGGTTAAAGCAATTGTCCGCGCAGTGGTCGATGTCAAACGCGTCGTTCAGCGAGACACGCAAAGCTATATGGGCATACTTTTGGATGACAACAACAGGAAGCCCATTTGCCGTCTTCACTTCAACCGTTCACAGAAGTATGTGGGGGTTTTCGATGAGAATAAGAATGAAACTCGGCATCCCATCTCGTCTGTTGACGAAATTTATAATTTCTCAGATGCACTTAGGAAAACCGTGAATTTATACGGAATGGATTTGGTGAGTTAATTAGGCCCTGTTTTCTTTTTCATGTCACTGCATATTTAGAGGAATGTTGAATGGGAGGCCGGCTAACGATTGCGTGGTCGGTCGCCTCTAATTTTATATCTTTTTTTCGATAAAGGCGTCAGGCTGCAATTTAAGTAGAAAGATTGCCTTCCGTGTAAGCGTGGAAGCAGTTTTTAATGTTAATCCGTATTCACTGCAATTTTATTTGCTTTATTTAAAAATTGGAAAATGTCGTGTCAGAAAAGACGGAGGGTTCAAGTTCTAATAATCGATGGTGGGAGTCATATCTCGTTAGATATTTCTCGGGATTCATTGTTGGTGCCATATGTGTTGCCATCATTGCTAAATTCTCCGGCCTCATGCCCCGATCGATATCGTTAGCGCTCGATTCCCAGTCAAGCGCTGATAGTGAGCCAAAGTATAGTGTGACGTTTATTATTGTCGCGATTTCTTTGCTGGGGCTAGCTTATTGTTATGTGGCGAGCACGCCCATCACCGTGTTGCACGCAGGTCGATATAGTAAGGGCCCAGTAGATCGACTCTCGCGGTTCTTTTGGCTAGGATGGGTGCTCGTGCTTGGCGTTTTGATGGTGTTCCCTGGCTTGGCGACATTCCAATTTTCTTCTGCTTGCACGACTTATACGGTTGTACTTGTGGTGTCTGTCGTGGGAATCTCATTATGGGCGTTAGGAAGATTTAGCACGCCAAGCAGTCGTGACGCTGTACTGACCGAAACATCACCTAATGATTCGGCTAATTCGAGGGTTTCTGAATATGGAAAATGTGATTATTTTCTTGTGATTGTATTCTTTGTCGTTATTTGGTCGTTTTCACAGGCCATTCCGCGGTGGTTTGGTGTTCTGCCGGAGATTTCTGATGCTAGGCTCCTGGCAATAGGCGCTCCCGTCGTTTGGATTGGTCTGGCGCAGTATTTTGTGCTCTTTAAGATATTCTATGGTTCGAAAGAGAATTACGAATTCTATAGAAAACTCTTCGCCGCTAGGCAGAAAATTGGAGCGAAAGATGTGCGTGATACATACTCACATCTTCGGGAGCATTCAAACGCAATATTTATTGTGGCTGTCGAAATTAGCATGCTTGCGTTAATGCTGAGTGCCATCAAGATCGAGCGCGCCGCCAATAATACGCATGCTTCTTTGCTAGATGGGGCAACATTCTGGCTATCCGCGTTAGGCATCTGGATCGTGCCGACGATTTTCATGTGGTCGCGAGCAAATGCAATGGAGAGATATTTCTCCGAGAATCCCAGTGATTTTATTGCTGAAAATTCCGAGATATCCGCAACCCGTTACGTGATGCTGAGTCGTAACTGCCGCCGTCGATGACAGCTGCTTGCGAGAGACGGCGATACGGCCGTCCCATTAACGGTGTCAGGCTGAAATTAGAAATGTTGCCAGGCTACAATTCCGCTTTCTAAATTGTAGTCTGACACCATTTTCTAATTTACGATTGAGACAGTATCTCATTTGGTGATTTGATCCGCGACAGTGTGATCTGATATTTCAATTTCGCACGCTACCAATTTCAAGGAATCTTCGTGGTCGAAGTTGTTGCACCCAAGATCGCAGATATATCAAGCATTAAAGGTGTCAGTGCATTACTTGCATTGCCGATGCTTTGCGTTGCTTATTTTCTCCAGACTGGTGCCGCGATTTCGTGGGACGACTCAATTTGGTTTGGTCTGGGTGAGGGCCTACCGCCGGAGGTGGAGCTTCGAAGATTGATAGTAATCTTCGTGCTCAAGTCTGTATGGGCATCGTTCTTTGGAGTTGTCGGCTACGCCGTTCTTACCATGGTCCATATCCAAGTCGACTTTCCGGTAATACAGCTAACGTCGGTTGTTCTTATTGCATTCGCATTGTTTGGAATATTCTGTTCAGAGCTGTTTGATCAATTGAAATTGATTGCGCCGTTTTGGTTTTACGGTCTCGTTGTTTGGGGTGTTTTTCTCTCAAGTATGAAGGAGCAGCTTAACGCTGAGCGTCGCAAGATCGAAGAGGGAAAAAATAGATAAAATAAAGGTGTCAGGCTACCATTTAATATGATGGTAGTCAGACTACGATTTCGCTCCTTAAATTGTAGTCTGACACCATTTTTCGGTCTTGGACAAAGAGAGCCTTGTAGACTGAAGCAACATTCTGTTTCGAACAGCCTGAGGGCCGCTATAGGAGGACTGAGCCGGTGATTAATCAGATAGACATAGCAAGCTTTGGTAGCTTCCAAGGTCTGGAGTGGAAAAGGTCCGTTCGGGACAGCGGCAAAAACGTCAAGCTCTTCCAGCGTCTGAATATCCTTTATGGACGCAACTACTCTGGCAAGACGACTCTCTCTCGTGTTTTTCGCGCGCTGGAAACGCGTAAGCTCCCCCTGAACTATATTGGCTCGTCCTTCACCGCGACTGGTGAGAAAGGTGCGGTCACCGATGCTGACCTGCTGACGCACAACTATGATGTGCGGGTCTACAACCGCGACTTCGTGACCGACAACCTGAGCTTCTTGGTCAATCAGGAGATCGGAGGTGTTATCAAGACCTTCGCCATCGTCGGTGAGCAGAACAAGGAGATTGACGACGCCATTGCTGCCATCGAGGCCAAGCTTGGTAGTGTGGAGGGCAAGGCTGGACTGCGCTTTGACCTGGAGGCCAAGAAGAAAGAGCGCGATCGCACCAAGACAGCCCACAGCACGGCTTTGAACGGCTTGGAACAGAAGCTGCGCTCACATGCTGCTGAGAAGATCAAGAAGAATCCCCTGTACCGCGTGCCCGTCTACACCATCGACCACATCAAACGCGACATTGCTTCCACCAGTAAGCCCGGCTTCATCGCCCTGACCCCTGAGGAACAAGCAAGCAAGCTCACCTTGCTCAAGCAGGACGCCCTACCTGACATCGAAGGCACTCTGGCCATCACCCTCAAGCTGGAGTCGCTGAAGGCCACTGCTGAACCTCTTCTATCCAAGGAGATAACGCCTACCAAAGCGATTGAAGAGCTGCTCAAGGACAGCGCTTTGCAACTTTGGGTCAAGCAAGGTATCGGACACCACCGGGACAAACGAGACACCTGTGCTTTCTGCCGACAGGACTTGCCGCACGACATTTGGCAGGTGCTGGACCAGCACTTCAGCAAAGAGTCGGACGACCTGGAAACCGCCTTGGATGCTGCTATAGCGTCAGTCACGGACGAGATCAAGTCCATTGCTGGACTCAATACCTTTACAGGTGCTCAGTTTTATGCGGATGAGCGTACCGCGTTTGAAGCGAGCAGCAAGGCACTGTCGGAAGCACTTGGTGTCTACAAAAAGGACTTGGAATTCCTGAAGAAGTCGCTTGAGACTCGCAAGAACAACCTGTTCCAGCTCGTGCTTCTGAAGCCCCCATCCCATGACGCCAAGGAGATCGAGAAGCATGTTCAGGACATCAATGCGCTGATCGTCACGAGCAACGGCAAGACGAGGACCCTGGAAAAAGACAAGACTGCTGCCATAGATGCACTTCGCTTGGCTGACGTGCTCGCGTTTGCTGATGCTGTCACCTATGACAAGGAGGTTGCCCGCATAGCTACCCTCAAGACCGGCGCCGACACGGCAGGCACGGCCCATACGGACGCGGAAAAAGAAATCCGTGACGCGGAAGCAGAAGTCCAAAATTTGAGAGCCAAGCAAAAGGATGAACGGAAGGGGGCCGAGCGAGTCAACTCTCTGCTCAACAACTTCTTCGGCCATGACGGTATCAAGCTTGAAGCCCGCGACGGCGCAGACAAAGCCACGGTCAAGTTTGAAATCACGCGAAACGGCAAGGCCGCGTACAACCTCAGCGAAGGCGAGTGCAGCCTGATTGCCTTCTGCTATTTCATTGCCAAGCTAGAAGACCCTGAGAGCAAAGGCAAAGAACTGATTATCTACATTGATGATCCAATTTCTAGCCTAGACGGAAACCATATCTTCTTCATGTTCAGCTTGATTGAGAGCTTGATTGCCAAGCCGATCAAGAATGCTGACGGTTCAAACGCCTACCGCTACAAGCAGCTTTTTATCTCCACCCATAATCTGGACTTCCTGAAGTACCTCAAGCGCCTGTCCATTCCGAAGAAGAAAATCTCTGCTGGTGAAGGCAAGACGAAAAATGCCGATGACCACGAGTATTTCATGATCGAGCGCAACGGCGCTTCAAGCAACATCTTGCTCATGCCGTCTTATCTCAAAGATTACATAACTGAGTTTCACTACCTCTTCCATCAAATCTATAAGTGCAAAGATCAAGCTGCCGCAGCAGATAGCCATGAATCATTTTTCGGCTTTGGCAACAACCTGCGAAAATTTCTAGAAGCCTTTTTGTTCTTCAAGTACCCCTATCATGATGATAGAAACGACGCCTTTGAACGTATTAAGAAATTCTTCGGGGAAGAGGAAGATACAGCAGTTGCACTGGTCAATCGGCTTAACAACGAGTTTTCGCACCTGGAGGCCGTCCCAGATCGAGGCTTTAAGCCCGTGGAAATTCCTGAGATCGCCAAGGTAGCTAACTATGTCTTGGACAAGATTTACGTTGCCGACAAGGTGCAATATAACGCACTGTTAAAGAGCATTGGAGAGCCTGAGCGAGTAGGCTGAAGAATCGCTCCCGATGTTCGATTGTTGGACGGAAGCCGCACATAAATCAATCCATGCCGAATGGCCGTGACGGGTCGGATAGCGCCCCTCCGTAGGAGCACACTGAATCTCCCTTTACTCAAAAGGAGATTGTCATGGAATCCGCGAATGCCGCCGTTGACCGTCGTGTGCCATGGAACAAGGGAAAGCTCACCGGGCAGAAGCCGCCGCTAAAGCTCCGAGAAATTTGGGCAATTCGAATGAGACTTCAGATGGCTTCGAACACCCGGGAACTCGCGATGTTCAATGTCGCAATTGATAGCAAGCTTCGAGCGTGCGATCTCACGCGATTGCGGGTACAGGACATCCGTCACGGAAGCCACGTAGCCGCGAGAGCTACCGTCATGCAACAGAAGATCCAGCGTCCGGTCCAATTCGAGATTACGGAGCAATCCCGTGAGAGCCTTGAAGCACGGATCGAAGCGCGAGGGCTAAAAGCGGCGGATTTTCTGTTTCCGAGCCGGTTGCATACGTCGCCGCATCTGTCGACGCGGCAATACGCCCGGATTGTGCATCGCTGGGTCGCATCGATTGGCCTCGACGATACCGCATATGGAACCCACACTATGCGACGTACAAAAGCCTCGCTGATCTACCGCCGGACGAAGAATCTTCGGGCTGTACAGCTGCTGCTCGGGCATACGAAGCTGGAAAGCACAGTTCGCGACCTTGGCATCGAGGTCTACGATGCTCTTGAGATTACTGAACAAACAGAGGTTTGATGCATTCTGGCCGGCGAGCGGTCGCTTGCGGCCAGTTACTGCCATTGGCCGCCAGACACGTTCGGGCGGAGCTTAACCCGCACACCCCTGGACAATTGGCGCCAGGACGATTTCACCGATCACTGCTGCGCCAGGCCCCTCACCCATCAGCTCGGCAATCCGGCGTTCGTCGAGGCGTCCCGCCTCCATGTCCTCTCGCATCTTCGCGGCCAGCGCACCCTTGGCGAGTTCAAGCGCCTTGCTCGCCATTGGAGACAACCCATTGATCGACTTTGGATCATGGGCAGTCATCGAATCGATAATCGGCCCAAGCGCAT
Source organism: Achromobacter xylosoxidans (assembly GCF_002192695.1). Lineage (GTDB taxonomy): Bacteria > Pseudomonadota > Gammaproteobacteria > Burkholderiales > Burkholderiaceae_B > Achromobacter > Achromobacter xylosoxidans_C. The sequence goes on along the minus strand of NZ_MTLG01000081.1, from coordinate 135,840 downwards.
GGAGCAATTGAGCCGGAAGCCTTGCCTTGAAGTTTTGGAGCACCCATTTAGTCATATTCAACACGCGCTGCGCCTGCCGATCGATCACGCGGGCGATGAGCTGAACGCCTTCGGAGGATGGCAAGGTGTGATAGGCGGCGAGCTCAGCATGTATCGTTGCGGCCGCCTTGGCGAGGGAATGGGCTTCGATTCGTCGGATCAAATCATTGAAGACAGCCGCTTGGGTCTTGTCCGAAACGGCGGTCGCCAATCCTGCGGTCGGCCGAGACGGAGGCGTTACTCTAGCCGTGGCTGAAGCGGACTCGACCTTCTTAATGTCGTGGGGTGGATGGGCCGCCATGGGGTCGATGTCCACTGTTACGGTCTTGGTCACAATGCTCTCACTCGCGATCCCAAAGCGCATGCAGAAGTGGATTGACGAGAATAGTGAGAAGCGCCCAAAAATCTGTCCGTCCGCAGCGTCAACGCCAACAGTCACACGATGCCCGAACTCAAAGGTGTTCGGTGTTGCGTCAGGCTGCGGGTCGAAATCCCACCAAACTGGCGCTTGCCCCCCCCAAGGCGCCAGTGCCGCGTCGAGCGCTTGCAGCGCTGGCTCCAATCTCGGATCGGGCGGGCCATCCGTGGGTTCGCCGCAGCCGCCTTGAATTCTGGCAACAGCAGCAATTGCCTGCGTATAGGCGATGAATTCCGCCAGGTTGGCTGTGCGGGCAAGTTCCGGGAATTCCTGCGCCAGGAAAGTCTGGGTCACATACGCCACCGCGCCAAGGCCGCATCGACCGCCGAATTGAAGCCGGTGATGGATCGCGTCAAGGAAATAGGTCCGCATTTCAGGCTTCTGCAAAGGTTCCACGTCAAATCCTTCGGCCTTCTTTTGGGCAAGCCAATCCTTCATCTCTTGATGGCTGGAAAAGGACATGCTCATGAGCACACCGTCTCCCGCTTGCTGGTGCGATCTGATGCGTGGCGCTGTGAACGAACTTTGCTTGACCGAAAGCTTCAACTCCTCACCGGTATGCTCGTCGCGTCCGAGAACGCTTTTGACATCGTTGGCGTGATCTGGAACAACACCCAACAGAGCGTTGAAGAAGGCCATCTGATTAGCCAAGTTCACGACTAGGCTGGAATAGCCATTGTCGTGCTTGGTGCAGTAGATGTTCTTGTTGGTTCGCCTTCCCCCCAGCGCGGCGGGAAAAACGTGTTCGCCAGAACCGGCAGCTGTGCCGCACACGATGCATGAATTCGCCATTCGTAATCCTTTTCTCTTTTGCGACGCAGGGCAATCAATTATGTCGGATTGCCCCGCATTTTACTAAGCCACTTTCATGTGTTGACCGTAGGTTTCTATTCCCACGCCGTCACGCTGCCCATCGATCGAGTGACACCTATTCGCGCCCGAGCGCGCGCGGAGAATGGCAGAAACGAAACGGAAGAGGATATCGATCGGAGGCAGCATGCGGCCCAGAGCGGCCGCCCCGACGATAAAGAAGAGTGTCCGGTGCAGAATGGTATGCGGTCGATCGGAACTCAGAACCAAAGGTTATCGAGCAACGAATTTTTCCGCTCGCAATTCGCCACCTTCGTATTGAGCGTCGGCATGCCCGATCGGCAGGCGGCTGCGACGAACCACTAAATAGATTCCTCGGGCCCCTCGGTTGGGTAGCGCTGCTGCGGTGCGGCATCGAGCAGCCGCTGTGTGCGCACCCCGTCTCGTAGGGGGTAGAAACCGTACCTGCCCTGACCACGTATCCGCGTGAACACAGTCGGGTTCAGAGCCGAGGCCGTGGCGGGCTCGACGTCTTCGTTCTCCAAGACAATTAACTGCCCCAGCCCGCTCCACGTCGACAGCCATTTATAAAAGCTGTCGACAACAGTGGCTGAGGGGACATCTTTGACCTCAACCGACTTCGGATCGGCATAGGCTTTGAGCGGCGAGTCGAGAACCACGACGCCCAGATGCGGGAGGTTCTCTGCCAGCGCGTTTTCCATAAGAGACACGGCGAGCGCTGACAGATAGATGCCCCGCATGCCCGCCCCGAAACTCAAGCGGCTTCGATCGTTGATGCGCAGATCGCATGCTTCATCGTCGAGCGAGATGTTCTCGATATCGTTCAAGCCCCATGCCTCCAGCAGGGCCTTCGCTGCATCGGCGACCTTTCGCCCGAAAGTTCCGCTCTCACGAGTCACCGTAATGCGTTTGCGCACGGTTAGCTTGCTGAGCCTTTCTATCTCTGAATTGAGATGCTTAATCTCGTCGAAGTTACCGAGATGGTTCGCCAGCTCTGATCGTCGCAGCGCCAATGTCTTGGGATCCGCAGCAAATTCAACGCGCGCATTGTTGAGGACCATAGCCTCGCGATTCTGCAATGCAGCCAGATCGGCTACCAGCCCATGCTCCTGCTGCTTCAACGTTCGAAGGCGCTCGCGTTCGTGCTCCAGGGCGCTCTGCAAGCCAACGCTGAGCGTTCGGATCTTCTCGGCCTCGGCTGCGAGCGCCTGGCGGTAGCGCTCGGGAGATTCAGCTTTGGAGTTCGGGAAATCGGCTACAGGCATCGTGGGCGACGCGCATAGCGGGCAGGCAACGCTTGGGAGAACCTCGAAGAAGGCGACACCTTCGTTCGTGGCCCCCAAGCGTTCCAGGTCATTAGCGTATTTGCGTCCTAGCAACTCGAAACGGAAAATCATCGACTCCACGTGCTTGCGCTTGCCGTGCACCATTTTCAAGGAGTCGGTCGCATCGACTACTGCGCTGCGCAGCTGCTTTAACGATGATGCGCGAGCCTCATATTGGCTTGCCATAGCCGACAAGGTTTCGTCCACGCGTTCTAGCGATTCCTGGACCTCTTCGCGTTTGAGGTCGTTCGGCATGACTGACTCCACCCGCGAAAGGGCGTTCTCGGCAGCCGTGAGTTCGCCTCGCGCCCGATCGACCTCATTCTGGGTTTTGCGCAGTTGAATCCCGGCGTCGTCGGTGCCAGTGAGAAACAGGTGGAACGAAGCTTCCCGCTTCGACGCAGATTGACCATCGCCCACGGTGGGCTTCTTCGAGGGAAGCTCGGTCTGTGACCAGAGCGCCCAGTGACGAATGTCATCGCCAGTAACTGGTCCACGCTTGCTGTGATTACGCAGGATCTGTTTGCCTTTGGCTTCTGACAGGTCGACTAGCAGCTCCCCCACGTCGACATCAAGCGGTGAAAATTCGAGACTTTCCCCTCCGTCAAGCGCGCGGATATGCACCACTCCGGGACCGCCGCTGAGAGCTCGACGAATTTCGTACTCCAGTGTTTCCACCGAAAACCGAAGTCGAAACTCCTGATAGCCCTCCGTGAGCGGGAATGTCGCTGGTTGTTCGTTTCCACCAAGCATGAACCACAGCGTGTCGTATATGTACGACTTGCCCGTCTCGCTAGGACCTCTAATCAGGTGCCGCTTAGTGGCAAAAGACACTTCTGCGGTTTCGCGATCGGGTCCATGGACGGACAACGATAGAAGAATGACTCTCACAACAACTTACCCTCGCTGGAAACAGTCTCTAGTTCGGCTCCCCATAGATGACCATTCGCCGTGAACTCCTCAATGAGTTCGGTGGACGTGGCGGCGCCGTACTTGTCGGCGACCCACGCACACCGCTGTTCGAGATCCAGCAGATAGTGCGAAGTCAAGGCGCCCGTCATGGTCCTCGCTGTCGCGCCGGCGTAGTAGTCAATGCCGTCAACATTCCAGCCGGCGGTAACCAGCCCTCGCGTACTCATGAGGTAGAGGCCTTGCTCAATCAGCTCTCGGCGGCTCATGAGCTCAGTGCCGCGGTAGGGGATGGGTGTATGCAGGCTGCTTGGGCCGTCCAGGTCTCCCGAGTAGACGATCGCATAATCTAGCAGTACAAGCTTTTGCAGGTCGGCGCCGTACGGGGCAAGGGCCTGTAGAAGGTAAACCATCCGAATGCCAAGCTCGAACGGCGAGTTAAACACTGGCATGGGCTTGCGCTTTACTTTACCCATTGCAGCCTCTTGGCGTTTGCTAGGTGATGGCATGTTCCGGGAAGGTCGCCCGGCCGTAGCTTAGGAGCCAAAACGCTATCGCTTACGGTCAGGGCCTGCGCTCCGTCGGTTCCCGCCTCTAGGCGATCAAGCCCTAAGCGATGGCGTGGACTCGTGACCCTAGCGCGAATCCCGGCGTATACCATGTCGAGCAGCGCGTCGAACTCTTCTTCACCAAACAAGTCTCTGCTAAATGTTTTCAAACCTTCGGCGCAATAGAACGTCGCGCGATGGCTCTGGAAGTGCTCCCCATGGTCGGACTGCATCAGTTCATCCAACGTAACATTCGCCCCGGCCAGCTCGCCATACACGCGCAACAGCTGGCTGATGTACACCTCCTCTTTGATGTCTGGGGCAGCGGGTGCGATGGGATCGTCCCCACGTACCGACTCGATGCCGAATAGCTCAAAGTGTGCCTTTCGATCGTGTGCGTGCCACTCCAGGAGAGTCCGTGTCTGGCATTCAACGATAGATCCGAAATCGAAGTACTCGACAATTGTTCGCACGCTTGCGGTCAGTTCACCGCGTCGTCCTCGCAGGCCGGTTTTCTCACCTTCCCAATCTGTAAGAAAACGACCTTTAAACTTAGCGGGATCGGCGAGCAGGTTGTGAAGATCTGGGCCGACGCCTTGTGGCGCGCACAGGTAATAGTTGCGGGGCGGTGGGTACGTTCCTCTGTCAATATTCTTGAAAACCTTCACGAGCTCTTTGAATACGTCGGTGGGAGATAGCGGATGGTCATAATGTTTGGCTTGGTAGAGATCCCACCGGTACGTTATTAGCCGCTCCTCTAGCCTGGCTTCAACGTCGCGGCCACCGTCGCCCGCACCGCCCATCTGCTTGACTACCGCGTACTTGGTGCCTTCGTCCAAAATACGAGAAACACAGGCCACTTCAATGAATTTCTCCCACTGATCTGGGCTCATCAGAAGTACTAATGCAGATGGTGGGGCTGCGCCCCTCTTGACTTCAAATCGATTCCTCCGAACTCGCTTTTGTGGTCCTGTTGTCGCCATGGCTTTTCGCGTAAGAATCGGCTCGAAGGAGCGGAGCGGACCACCCGGTGAAGCAAAGTCACCTTATGATCCAGGCTAGCAATATGGGCACCGGTAAGTTGCCAAGTGTGTAACAAAGGATACCGCAAATTTCCGAATCCAACACTTCGCGGGATAGTGAACGGGAGGGAATACCGGCCGTACGTATGGTTGGGTGCGTTACTCTGAGTCCGTCAGTAGGTACCGCACGCTCAGGGCCAACTATGGGGTCCGAGCCTTAGCCGAAAGAATTTTTTCGACGCGATTGCAGCTGTTCGCGGACCAATCCCTTCGACGGCAAGTGGCTGAAAGCTAGCGTCCGCGTGGCTCTGCTGTCGCAGCACAGCAGGAGTTGTCCCTTGACCTGCGAACGGCGGCTTCGGGTCGTAAGCTGGCCCCCTTGTATCTCACGTTCTGGCTGTGCTATCGCGAGTCAGCATCACGTCGATGCTGATTCCGTCAGAAAAAATATGTTAATGAATCGGTTTTGCTTCGTCGGTGAATCTGAATTCATCAAAAGCAGATTCAACAAGATCTGTGATGTGATCGCAGAGACTTTCAATGCCGCCTAGCAAGTTGGATACAACCCAATGATCGAGCTGCTGCTTACCGGCTCTCTCCGAGTCATTTGCTCCATTGCCGACGATTCGGCTAATTGCCCAAATTCCCTGGCAAGCCCGCTCCATCTTCCGGAGGTCAGAAAACCGAACAAGGCCATGCTCGGGATCATCCGGCGTTGCCCAACGGTCAAGGGTGTAGGGGTGATCATTCATTACGGCCTCCTGTTGAGTAAGGAGCCCGCGTCCCGCTGTCAATCGGGGTGGGCGGGCACAAGGCCGGGTTGACAGACCGGTAACAGGAGCAACCGGCGCACGCGAACGTGCCCCAGCCTAGGCCCGCCCATTGCAGGGACGTGCGTCGACCGACGGACGTAAAAATGCCGCTATTGCGGCGGCTGTCCGCTCCTGTTAACTCCGGCTGTCAATCCGGGCGATCGTTGGTGCGATCGCAGGGCAAGTATAGGCGGAACGGATCATGGCAGTAATGCGGCGAGTGGCATTTTCGTCCCTTTCGGAGACTGATGCGTAAACGGACAAGGGATCTCAAGTGGTCCATTGCCCATTTTTCACGCAACTTTAGACAGGAAAAATCGGTCCTCCAGTTTCTGCAATCCGATTCTCGCCAACCTAATCCGACGTGATCGAAAAGGCCACGAACGGGTTCACGAAGGGTATCCCGGATCGCATCAGCCGCTTGGTCCGTTCGTCCGATGACTTCACCAGGTCTTCGAGGGTTTCGATGCGTGTAGATGAGGGAGCCGTCCGTGAGCGCCCAGGGATGCTCGTTGAGGAATAGGTCGTACAAGATGAAGTCCTGGTGCGACTTGCGCCCCTTAGTCGTCATCCCCATCCCGTACACTACCCCGATCACCAGGGAGCGATATGTCGATTCAAAGATTAGGCCGTTGCAGCATCCTCTTGTTCCTTGCCGCCTTGAGCTCCGGTTGCTCGTTAGGCGGCGAGTGCGGATGGAACCGCAGCAGCTGCATGTATGAAGGCAAGTACGAAGAGGGCGAGGAAGACTACGCGGAAGACGAAGCGAAGCGCTTGAACAAGAACTCATCCGACCGGTTGCGCCGCAGCTCCGGCAATTGATCCGCGGATCAAGCTTTCAAGCTCGTAAGGCCTCAGTCTGAGACCTGCCACTCGCGAAACTGCTTGAACAAGCGAAACCCCACATAGGTTTCGCTTCTGCGCCAACGCCGCCGGTAGTAGCAGTCCCAGTAGCTGGTCATGCGTTGTTGCGCCAGATGCAGAAAGGCCGGATTGCCTCGAAGAACCGTTCCATAGACGTGCTTGTCCAGCAAGGGCAAGCACGCCTCAATGTCCTGCAGGACTTCAACGACGTATTCGCTGCAGAGCTGCACCATGAACGGTACAACCCAAGGCTCGGACGTCCCTGCCAGCCGCTCAATTTGGCGCTGGCGTACGTGGCCGTCATGATGGCGTGACTGTATGCACGCGTAGATCAGTGCCTGGGGTTCGTCCAGCTTGGAAGACAAGGATTCGCCGCCCCCATGCTGAACGCGATAGGGCAGCGTCAATGACTCGTCCTGCACGATGACGGACAGTCCGCGGCCGCTCATGACCGAGGGGCAGATATCCTCGGCGATGTATGCTGCTTCGGCTTGCAGTCGCGCGGGGAAGGCCGCTGTTAGCAGCGCCGTATGCTCTGGGGCGGCCTTGCGCGGGCGGGAGGACATGTGGGGAAAGCTGTTTGAATGGCGTTCACCGTGTCAGACGGTGCGTCTGGCAGAAGACCAGGGCACGCACAGATGCTGACTCTGCTGCATGAAGCACGACAGGCGCTTACGCCGCCGCCTCTGCAGGTTTCGGCACAAAGAACCGATCCTTCAACTCCTGCAACCCGATCCTATCCAGCATCTCCGTCAGCCGCTCAGCCGCCTTCCTGCGCGGCAAATCCTTGTACTGCGCGATGATCAGCTCATTCTTCATCGAATGCTCCCATCCCACCAGCTCAGTTACGCTGACCTGATACCCATGCGCTTCCAGCTGCAAGCACCGCAGCACATTGGTGATCTGGCTCCCGAATTCCCGCGTATGCAGCGGATGCCGCCAAATCTCAGCCAGCGGATCAGCCAGCGCCTTAGCCTTGTTCTTGCGCAGCACCGAAGCCACTTCCGCCTGGCAGCAGGGCACGACGACGATGTACTTGGCTTTCTTCTCCAACGCGAAATGAATCGCGTCGTCGGTAGCAGTATTGCAGGCGTGCAGGGCGGTGACGACGTCAATCGTGGCGGGCAGTTTGTCCGACGTGATCGAATCGGCGACCGACAGGTTCAGGAACGACATGCCGCCAAACCCCAGCCGCTTGGCCAGTTCTTCCGATGACTTCACCAGTTCTTCGCGGGTTTCGATGCCGTAGATGTGGGAGCCGTTCGCGAGCGCCTCGGGCTGTTCCTTGAAGAACAGGTCGTAGAGGATGAAGCCCAGGTACGACTTGCCCGCGCCGTGGTCGGCGAGGGTGACGGCGCCGCGTTGTTGTTGGACGTCTTTGAGCAGCGGCTCGATGAACTGGAACAGGTGGTAGACCTGTTTGAGTTTGCGGCGGCTGTCCTGGTTCATCTTGCCGTCGCGGGTCAGGATGTGCAGGGCCTTGAGCAGTTCGATCGACTGGCCGGGGCGGATGTCGTGGGTTTTGTCGGACATGGGGTAAGGCAATGCGCCCCGCGATGGGCGGGGCGCACGAGTAGGCGGAAAGCGTCAGTTTAACGAAAACGCCGCCGACGCTGGCGAACCGGGAAAACCGGCCCTGGACTGTGCAGTATTTTGCGATCCAGGTTATCTGGCATGCGAGTAACATGCCCGATGCGATTGAGGCATGTCATGCATTTCTGAAAGCGCCTGACCCTCAGGGCGGGCGCAGGGAGAGTCGTCAAATGTTCAGCCATATCACTGTCGGGACGCGTGATCTTGAACGCGCGGGCCGTTTTTATGACGCGGTGCTGCTTCCGCTCGGGTTGAAGCGTCGTATTGTCACGCCGGATGGCGGGCCCTTGGCGCTTTGCTGGGTGACCGGTCAGGCGCTGCTGCCGCGCTTCTACGTCTACATGCCCTACGATGGCGAGCCGGCGACGGTGGGCAATGGCAGCATGGTCGCTTTCCTGGCTCCTACGCAGGAAGCCGTGAGCCTGGCCCATGCGGGCGGGCTTGCGCAGGGCGGGACGGACGAAGGGGCGCCGGGGGTACGTCCTCATTATGGCGACGGCTACTTTGGCGCGTATCTGCGCGATCCTGACGGCAACAAGGTCCACATCGTTCATCGCGGAGACCTTCCGCTGTAAGGCGAAGAGGCCCGACATCCCTGGAGAAACGCAAATGCTCGTGAGTCAGCTTGCTCTTGTGTACGGCACTTATCTGATTGCCACGGCCAGCCCCGGACCCAGCAATATGGCGATCATGGCAACGGCGATGCGTGACGGCCGTGTGCCGGCCCTGGCGTTGGCGGCGGGCGTCATTACGGGCTCGTTGTTTTGGGCGACGCTGGCGGCGACCGGGATTTCCGCCGTGCTGGCGGCTTCGGCCCAGGCGCTATTCGTCATCAAGGTGGTGGGGGGAGTCTATCTGCTCTATCTGGCGTTCCGCACCGGCAGGTCGGCGCTGCGGCCGGGCGCGGCCTTTGTGAACGTGGAAACGGGCCGTGTGACGCCGCGCTATCGGGTGCTGTACCGCCAGGGCGTGCTGATGCATATCGGCAACCCCAAGGCGGTGCTGGCCTGGTTGGCGATCATGTCGCTGGGGCTGGGGGAGAGCGCGTCGGATGGCACCTTGCCCGCGATCATCGGCGGTTGTGCGTTGCTCGGCGTGATGGTGTTCGGCGGCTATGCCATCGCGTTCTCGACCGCGCCAATGATTGCGCTGTACGCCAGGCTGCGGCGTTGGATCGAAGGGACGGTGGCCGTGGTGTTTGGCGTTGCGGGCGTCAAGCTGCTGCCCTGGCAGCGTTGATAGGGCGGGTTGTCATCGCCGACCAGCGTCGGCGATGACAAGCTTCAGGCAAAGCGTCCGGCACGCTAGCGGCCGGACGCCGCAGGATCAAGCCTGCGGGAAAACCGGCTCGCCCAGGTTCAGCATCAAGCGATTCGCCCAGGCGAAGATCGCATCCGAATGCAGCAGGTCCAGGATCTCGCCTTCGTTCAAGCCCGCATCCTTCAGGGCCTGGATGCTGTCGGCGTTCACCGCGGCAGGCGCTTCGGTGATCTGGATCGAGAACTTGCCGATGGCCAGTTCTCGCGCCGTGGTGCCAGCGGTGGCGGGATCCTCGAACACCTGCGCGATGACCTCGTTGCGCTTGGCCAGCTGTTCGAAACGCTGGGCATGCACGGACGCGCAGTACACGCAGCCGTTGATACGCGACACGTAGGTCGAACCCAGTTCGCGTTCTGCCCGCGACAGTCCACCCGGCGCGTACATGATGGCGTTGAACGCCGTCGAGCGCTGGCGTAGGATTTCAGGCTGATGCACCAGGAACAGGTAGTAGTCCGAGACCTTGGCCTTGGGGTGACTTTCTTCCAGGACGGCGACCTGTTCGGGCGTGGCGGTTTCGACGTTGACCACGTCCAGCCAGGCCTTCCATTCCAGCGACTCGTTGGTGAAACCATGGGCCTTGATCACCGCGCCGGGCGCGGTGGCGGCGGTGTTGGCGGGGAAGGGCGCGGGCGGGGTGCCTGCGGCGCGCTCGGGCAGGCCTTCCAGGGCCTTCATGGCTTCCAGGCCGGCGACGAGGCGGACCTGGTAGGACAGGAAGGCGACGAGCTGGGACAGCGTGACCACGGCGGGCGTGGAGACGCCGGCGGCGGGCAGGGTCTTCAGCGCGGCTTCGTCGCCCTCGACGGGCTTCTCGATCAGCTTGCGCGTGAATTCCAGGATGGCGGCCAGGCGCGGGGTAGCGGCGTCTGACGGCTTGCCGGATTCGGCGACGACGATGTCGGCCGGGGTGGCGCCGGCGTCGGTCAGGCGGGTGCGGTAGTGCGCGGCCAGCAGCGGCGACGGGGTGATGCGGGTGGCGTACAGCGCGACCAGCAGGCGCTCGGCCAGGGACAGGCCGGGCAGCGCGGGGTCGAACAGGGCGTCGTAGCTGCCTTGGGTGGCGGCGGCGACCTTCTCGCGGAAGTGGCGCACTTCGTAGGTCTTGGCGCCCGGGGCCAGGCCGATCAGGCGGTCGACGAGGTCGTCCGTGACGTTGTAGACGATGGGTTCAGCCATGCGGATCTCCTTGATGCTTTACTTGGTGGCGCGCGCTGCGACAGCGGCGTCCAGGAACTGCTTCACGCCTTCCCAGGATTCCTGGTCGGCGCGGGCGTTGTCCTTGGGGTTGCCGCCGCTGGTGCTGATCTTGCCGGACACGGGGTGGGCGTAGACGAGCTGGGTGGTGGGCACGTAGGGGAACAGGATGGAGTGCCCGCCGTTCTCGTAGTCCAGCCACTCGACCGGATAGGGATGGTTCACCTCGGCCAGCTTGTCCTGCACCATCTTGGAATAGATGCTGGACGGCCAGGAGCCGTCGTCGGTGCCGGACAGCAGCATGACGGGGCCCTGGATGTCTTCGACCTTGATGCGGGCGCGGGCCACGGCATCGGGGTCTTGCAGGGCGGTGAGGATGGCTTTCTCGTGGCGGTGCGGGGAGGGGCCTTCGTCGAAGGGCGCCCAGGTGGCGGTGCGGTTGTTTTCCCAGACGTGGGGGATGGGCTTGCCGCCCAACAGCCACGTGGGGCCTTCGCGGCCGATCTTGGGATCGCAGGCATTCTGGCCGCTGTGGACCACGGCGCCGGGCACGTAGGCGACCACGGCCGAGACTTCCTCGGGGAAGGTAGCGCCCAGCAGCAGCACCAGTTCGCCGCCGCGCGACTGGCCGCTGATGGCGACGAAGTCGTGCTTGGGGCTGACCTTCTTGCGCAGCCAGCGCAGGCCGGTCTGGAAGTATTCCAGCGGGGTGTTGGAGATGTAGTCCGACAGGCCCGGCGCCTTGAAGTAGGCCAGCGCGAAGGCGGCGTAGCCACGGGACGCATACAGCGCCGCGCGCGGTTCGTTGATGCCGCCGCCCGAGCCGTTCAGGATCATGACGGCCGGGAACGGGCCGGGGCCGGGCGGCAGGTACAGCGTGCCGACCAGGCCTTCCTCGCGCACGTCCTGGCGGGTGACGCCGTCAGCCGCCAGGCGCTGGGTGAAGCTGGCCTGGGCCTGCGCGCCGGCGGCGCGCGCCACCACGTCGGTGACCAGGGCATCGGTCACCGGGTGGTTGAAGTGTTCGCGGCTGGACGAGTCCACGGGGGACTGCGACCAGACCAGGCCCATGGGCGCCACGCCGGCGTAGTCGCCGGACACTGGGGCATCGCGGCCCAGGTCCACCGTGCCGTCCGCGCCCGCCACGAAGGCGGCCTGGCTTTGCCAGAGCACGCCGTTGCGGCGGGTCAGGGCGGTGATCTCCACCGTCTGGCCGGGCGCGACGTGTTCGACCCGGATCTGGCGCGGCACGTCAATCAGGTCGACGGCCGGGGTGATGGTTAGGGTGGGCGTCATGGCTTACTTGCCCGATTCTTTCGTCACCATCATGGCGGCCGTGCGGTCGCTGGTCATGGGGGTGACCTTCAGGCCCTTCTTGGTGGCCCAGATGTTCTTGTAGTGGAACAGCGGGATGATGCCGACGTCGTCGTACACGATCTTGACGGAGTCGCGCAGGATGGCTTCACGCTTGGCCACGTCGAATTCCGAGGTGGATTGTTCCAGCGCGGCGTCGACCTTGGGGTTGCTGTAGCGGCCCCAGTTGGACGCGCCCAGGCCCTTCTTGGCGTCGGCGGTGGCCAGGATGTTGACCAGCGCGTAGCTGCCTTCGCCGGTGCCGTTGCCCCAGGCCAGCATGCTGACCGCGAATTCGTTCTTGTTGGCGCGGCCCGAGTACACGGCCCATGGCACGACTTCCACCTGGGTCTTGACGCCGGCGCGGGTCCAGAACTGCGCCACGGCCTGGGCGGTTTCCGGGCCTTGCGGGTAGCGGTCGTTGGGCACGTGCATGGTCAGCTTGAAGCCGTCCGGGTAGCCGGCTTCGGCCAGCAGCTTCTTGGCTTGGGCGACGTCGTTGGGGATGTCCTTGACGTCGGGGTTGTAGCCGATGGTGCCCTTGGGCATCCACTGGTTGGCTTCGGTGGCGGCGCCTTGCAGGATGCGGTCGGCGATGGCCTTGCGGTTGATGGCCAGGTTCAGGGCCTGGCGCACGCGCACGTCCAGCAGCGGGTTCTTGTCCAGCGGCTTGCCGTTGTTGTCGGTGATGTACTGGTTGGGCGCGGGGTTGAAGCTGGGCTGCAGCAGCATGACGCGCAGGCCGTCGTAGGGGTAGACCGAGACGTTGGCGGCCTTTTGCAGCTTGGCCAGGTCGGACACCGAGACCTTGTCGATCACGTCCACGTCGCCGGCCAGGAGCGCGGCGGTGCGGGCGGCGGCGTTGTTGATGTAGCGGTAGTTGACCTTGTCCCAGATCTGCTTGTCGCCCCAGTAGCCGTCGTTGCGTTCCATGATGACGCGGTCGCCGGGGGTGTACGACACGAACTTGTAGGGGCCGGTGCCGACCATGGCCTTGCCCGAGTTGTAGTCTTCGGTGGTGGACTTTTCACCGACGTGCTTGCTGACCACGTGCACCGAGGCCAGGTTCAGTGGCAGGTCGGGGTTGGGGGCCTTGGTCTTGACGATGAGCGTCAGCGGATCCTTGGCGGTCATCGTGTCGATGGTGCGCAGGTAGCCGGCATAGGTGGCCACGCTGCCGGGCACGGCGCGCGCGCGGGTGTAGGAGTAGATCAGGTCGTCGGCGGTGAAGGGCGTGCCGTCCTGCCACTTGACGCCTTCGCGCAGCTTGAATTCCCAGGTCTTGTCGTCCAGCGGCTTCCAGCTGACGGCCAGGCCGGGCTGCAGCTTGTTCCACTTGTTCTCGATCAGCAGGTCCCAGAAGTGCAGGGCCACCGAGCGGTCGCCGGCGTGGTTGTTCAGTTGCGGGTCCAGGGACGACAGCGGGTCGGCGAAGCCGATGGACAGGTCGTCGGCGCTTGCTGCGGCGGAAGCGCCGAGGATGGCGGCGGTCAGGGTAGTGAGAATCAGGCGTTTCATGTTCGGGGTCCTTGGTATAGGGGGAACTGGCGGTTAATTCGGGAGCCGCGGCGCGGCGGCCGTGGTCACGCCATGTCGTTCAGGTGACAGGCGCTCAGGTGGTTGATGGCGATTCCCTTCAAGGTGGGAACCTCGGTCTTGCAGCGCGGCATCGCATGCGGGCAGCGCGGATGGAAATGGCAGCCGCCGGGCGGATTCAGCGGGCTGGGGATCTCGCCCTTGATCGCGGTAAAGGTCTTGTGGCGCGACTTCAGGCTGGGAATCTCGGCCAGCAGGGCTTGCGTGTACGGGTGGTTGGGGTGGCGGAAGACTTCTTCCACCGTGGCCGTTTCCACCACGCGGCCCAGGTACATGATGACGACGCGGTCGGACAGGTGCTCGACCACGCCCAGGTCATGGCTGATGAAGAGATAGGTCAATCCCAGGTCTTCTCGCAGGTCCATGAAAAGGTTCAGGATCTGCGCCTGGATCGACACGTCCAGCGCGGCCACGGCCTCGTCGCACACCAGCATGGTGGGCTGCACGGCCAGGGCGCGGGCGATGCCGATGCGCTGGCGCTGGCCGCCGCTGAACTGGTGCGGATAGCGCTGGCGCAGGGCCGGGTCCAGGCCGGCGCGTTCCAGCTGGGCGCTGACGTAGTCGTCGAAGTCGCCGTTGCCGACCAGGCCGTGGATGCGGGCCGCTTCGCCCACGATCTCGTCCACGCGCAAGCGCGGGTTGAGGCTGGCGTAGGGGTCCTGGAAGATCATCTGCACTTGCAGGCGCGCGGCATGGGCCTGGGCCGAGTTCATGTCGGCCGGGCGCACGCCATTGATGCGGATCTCGCCGCCGGAGGGCGTGAGCAGGCCGGCTGCGATGCGGCCCAGCGTGGACTTGCCGCAGCCGGATTCGCCGACCAGGCCGACCACTTCGCCGGGGTTGACGATCAGGTCGACGTTGTCGACGGCGCGGGTCACGGCGGGCGGCTTGGACAGGCCCAGGCGCTGCATGGCGCGCGTCGCGGGGCCGGTGGGGCGTTCGCCGAAACGCTTGCTGACTTGGCTGAGATCAATCAGCGGGGTAGGGGCGGTCGCGCTCATGCCATTACCTCGCTGGTCTGGATCGTGGGGTGGAAGCAGCGCACTTTGTGTTCGGGCAGGGCCTGGGTGATGCCGGGCTGCTGGCCGCAGGCGGCGGTGGCGCGCGAGCAGCGCGCCGCGAAGGCACAGCCCGCGGGCAGGTTGAGCAGGTTGGGCGTCATGCCGGGAATCTGGCGCAGGCGCTGGCCGCGCCGGTTGTTGCTGGGCAGGCTGTCGATCAGGCCCACGGTGTAGGGATGCTGCGGACGGTCCAGCACGTCGTCGACGGTGCCGTGTTCGACGATGCGGCCGGCGTACATCACCGCCACGTCGTCGGCCAGGCCGGCCACCACCGACAGGTCGTGGGTGATCCAGATCAGGCTGGTGCCGTGCTGCTGTGCGAGCTTCTGCACTTCGGACAGGATCTGCGCCTGGATGGTGACGTCCAGCGCGGTGGTGGGTTCGTCGGCGATGATCAGGTCGGGCCGGTGCAGCATGGCAATCGCGATGGCCACGCGCTGGCGCATGCCGCCGGACAGCTGATGCGGGTAGGCCAGCAGCCGTTCCTCGGGGCTGGGAATGCCCATCATGCCCAGGGTGTCGCGCGACAGGGCGCGAGCCTGGGCCGCGCTCATCTTGTTGTGGGCGCGCACGGTCTCGATCATTTGCGCGTCCACCCGCAGCACGGGGTTCAGCGTCATCATCGGATCCTGGAAGATCATGGCGATGCGGTTGCCCTGCAGCTTGCGCAGCTCGCGCGGCGCCAGCTTGGTCAGGTCGCGGCCCTGGAACAGGACTTCGCCGCCGACGATGCGGCCCGGGGCGTCGACCAGGCCCATGATGGAGAAGCCCGTGACGGACTTGCCCGAGCCGGACTCGCCGACCAGGCCCAGGATCTTGCCGCGTTCCAGCGTGAAGGAAACGTCGTCCACGGCGGGCAGCACGCCCGCGCGGGTATGGAAGTGGGTGCGCAGGTTGCGCACCTCCAGCGTCGGCGCGCCGGCGTTGTCGCGGTCGGCGCTCATTTGTGGGTCCTCGGGTTCAGCACGTCGCGCAGGCGGTCGCCCACCAGGTTGATGGCCACGATGGTGACCAAGAGCGCGATGCCGGGATAGAAGCTGATCCAGTATTCGCCGGACAGCATGGTCTGGAAGCCGTTGGAGATCAGCAGCCCCAGTGACGGTTCGGTTACGGGCACGCCCAGGCCCAGGAAGCTCAAGGTGGCTTCCAGCGTGATGGCGCGCGCGATCTGCAAAGTGCCGATGACGATCAGCGGCGGCAGGCAGTTGGGCAGGATGTGCTTCAACATGATGCGCCAGTTGGGGATGTCCAGGCAGCGGGCGGCTTCCACGTATTCGCGGCGGCGCTCGACCAGGGCCTGGCCGCGCGCGGTGCGGGCGTAGTAGGCCCACTCCAGGATCACCAGCGTCAGCACCACGTTGCCCACGCCCTTGCCCAGGTAGGCCAGGATCATCATGGCCACCAGGATGGACGGGAAGGACAGGATCAGGTCGACCAAACGCATGATGATCGCGTCGGTCTTGCCGCCGGCGTAGGCGGCCAAGAGGCCCAGCAGCGTGCCGATGATGCCGGCGATGACGGCCGAGCCCACGCCCACCATCAGGCTGATGCGCAGGCCGTACAGGATGCCGGACAGCAGGTCGCGGCCCTGGCCGTCGGTGCCCAGCCAGTAGTGGAAGGTGTCCAGGCCGTTCATGCTGCCCGGCGGCAGGCGCGCGTCCAGCACGTCGATCTGCAGCAGGTCATAGGGATTCTGCGGCGCGATCCAGGGCGCCAGGATGGCGGCCAGGATCAGCAACGTGGCGACGGTCAGGCCCAGCACCGCCGTCTTCGACGACATGAACTCGGCCAGGTTGCGCCGCCACGGCGATTCGCGGCGCAGCGCGGGAGTGGGGTTTGTCGATACGGCGCTCATGCCGAGGCCTCCAGCCGCACCCGCGGGTCCAGCACTTTATAAAGAATGTCCACGATCAGGTTCAGGGTCACGAACAGGCACACCACCACGATCAGGTAGGCCACGATGACGGGGCGGTCCAGCGCGTTCAGGCTGTCCAGGATCAGCTTGCCGGCACCGGGCCAGGCGAAGATGCTTTCCGTGACCACGGCGAAGGCGATGGTGGAGCCCAGCTCCAGGCCCAGCACCGTCACCAGCGGGATCATGGTGTTGCGCAGCACGTGCACACAGACCACGCGCATGGGCGACAGGCCCTTGGCGCGCGCGAACTTCACGAAGTCCAGCGGCAGCACGTCGCGCACGCCGGCGCGGGTCAGGCGGATCACCAGGGATATCTTGAACAGCGACAGGTTGAACGCCGGCAGGATCAGGTGGCGCCAGCCGTCGGCCGTCAGCCAGGACCATTGGAAGCCCAGGAACTCCACGGTTTCGCCGCGGCCGCTGGCCGGCAGCCAGCCCAGCGACACGCTGAAGGTCATGATCAGCATCAGCGCGATCCAGAACGTCGGCAGCGAGAAGCCGACGATGCTGCCCGCCATGATCATCTTGGCGAAACGGCTATCGGGATACAGGCCGGCGTACAGGCCCAGCGGCAGGCCCACCACCACGGCCAGCATCATCGCGGCGATGGCCAGTTCGAAAGTCGCCGGCAGGCGCTGGATGACCAGCTCGATGGCGGGGATGTTGTAGACGAAGCTGTTGCCCAGATTGCCGTGCAGGGCGCCGTTCAGGAACCCCAGGTACTGTTCCCACAGAGGTTTGTCGAAGCCCAGCTCGGCGATGATGCGGGCGCGGTCCACCTGGTCCACGTCCTGGCCGATCAGGATGTCCACCGGATTGCCGATGGCGTGCAGGCCCACGAAGACGATCAGCGTCATCAGGAAGACCACCACCGCGGCTTGCGCGATGCGGCGCAGCAACCAGCCCGTCATTGCGCGGTCTCCGCTTGCGGGGCCGGGGCCGGCGTCCATTCGTCGCCGAACACCTCGGGCTCGGAGAACGCTTCCATATTGGCGTAGTGCGTCTCCACGTCCTCGCGGTAGAACAGGCCGGCGATGCCTTGCGCCAGGCGTTTGGCGCCTTCGCTGATGGCAGGGATGTCGCCCGAGATCGTGCCCTGCGTCAACGCGGCGGGGTAGGAGAAGCAATGCACGCGGTCCAGCCCGGGACAGGCGCCCGGGGTCTTTTCCTGCAATTCGAACACGGCGCCCAGGTCGGGCGAGTCGTGCAGCTCCTGGTCTTCTTCGCCGGCCGGCGGCACGTAGCGGTCGCCCCAGGCGCGCACGTGCGGCGCCAGCGCGGCGAACTCCGGACGCACGGTCCAGTCGATGCGGAAACCCGTAGAGAAGATCAGGAAGTCCAGCACGAACACGCCCTTGGGCGTGGTGACGTGGATCTCGTCGTCGACCAGCGCCAGGTCCTGCACGCCCGCGCCCAGGTTGAAGCGGGCGTTGGGGTGGCGCGAGACGCGCAGCGTGCTGCCGCGCGGCGGCGGCACCTGGGCGGCGTTGATGTAGTGGCGGATCTTCCACTTCCATTCGTCGGGCAGGGTCAGGTGGCCGTGGGTCAGGCCGGGGTTGCCCGCGCCCTTGCCCTTGTTGATGCGCGGAATGTCGTTGCGGCGGATCAGCAGGTCGACGCTGGCGGCGCCGGCTTCCAGCGCGGTGCCCGCGCTGTCCATGGCCGACGCGCCCGCGCCCACCACGCCCACGCGCTTGCCGGCAAGCGTACCGTAGTCCATCACGTCGGACGAATGCGCCCAGCGGTCGCGCGGCAGCTTCTGCGCAAAATCAGGCACATAGGCGCCGCCCAGGCCGTCGCGGCCGGTGGCCAGCACCACGCGGCGCGCCAGCACGGTGCTGCGTCCGGCGGGGGATTCGATGTCCAGCTGCACCAGCTGGTCGGCGCGCGGCAGCACGGCCAGGATGCGGTGCTCGTTCCTCAGGTCCAGGTCCAGCGCGCGGCGGTACCAGCGCAGGTAGTCCATCCATTGCAGGCGCGGAATCTTGTCCAGCGCTTCCCAGGCGTCAGCACCGAACTGCGCCTCGAACCAGGCGCGGAAGGTCAGCGCCGGCAGGCCCAGCGCGGGGCCGGTCAACTGCTTGGGCGAACGCAGGGTTTCCATGCGGGCGGTGGTGGCCCAGGGGCCTTCGTAGCCCTCGGGCGCCTGGTCGAAGATCGGGGCGTTGATGCCCAGGTGCTTGAGCGAGGCGGCCGCGGCCAGGCCGGCCATGCCGCCGCCGATGACGGCCACGTCCAGCACCGGCTGGCCGTCGACGAGGCGCGGCGTGACCCAGTTCTTGGCGGGGATTTCCAGCCAGGACAGGTCTTGCCGCAGGCGCGCTTCCAGCGCGGCTAGGCCTTGCGGCGGGGTGGCGACAGGCTGATTCATATAGCAGGGGATTCCGTAAGAGGGGCGTCGTCGCCATAGATCGACTGCAGCAGGGCCGAATGCTCGGCGGCGTCGTGCAGGGCGAAGCCGGGCAGCAGGGCCGCGGCGGCTTGGGCGAGCGCGTCCGCCATGGCCTGGCAGGCCGGCGTCAGCGTTTGCGACTGCGGGGTGATGACCCCGAAGAAAAAGGGAATGTCCAGGTCGATGGGACGGATCGCCACGCCCGGCATGGGGGCGCCGTAGGCGGTGATCGGTTCCAGCACCGACACGCCCAGTCCGGCGCGCACGGCGGCCAGGGCGTTGACGGACGAATTGGTTTCCATGGTGCCCAGCGCCTGGGCGTTCTGCGCCAGCGCGGCGTCGAGGCGGCGGCGCAGGCGGTAGGGATTGGCCATCGTGATCATGCGGCGTCCGGCCAGCGCGGCCACCGGCACCACCGCCTGCTCGGCCAGCGGATCGTTTTCCGGCAACGCGACCACACAGGGCGCTTGCCCGATCCAATGCACCGTCAGGCCGCGATGCTCCAGCGGCAGGCTGGTCGCGCCCAGTTGCGCGGCGCCCGACAGCACGGCGTGCACCACGCGTTCGGGCGAGGCGCTACGCAGCTGGATGCGCGCGGCGCCGATGCGGTCTTCGATGCGCTTGAGCGCGTCGGGCACCAGGCCCGCCGCCAGGGCGGAGGTGGCGGCCATCAGCAGCGGCTGGGCCTGGCCGCGGGCGATTTCATCGGCGCGGCTGCGGATCTGCTGCATGCCCGCCAGCGCGCGCTCGACATCGTCATACAGCAGGAAGCCCTGCTCGGTGGGCGTCACGCGTGGGCCGCTGCGCGCAAACAAGGGATAGCCGATTTCGGCTTCCAGTTCCTGCAACAACCGGCTGATCGCCGGCTGGGAGCGTCCCAACAGCCGGCCGGCAGCAGTGACGCTGCCCGTGGACATGACGGCCGCGAAGGCCTCGAGTTGACGAAGTTCCATCTGTATTGATCTATGCCAAGGACGAATTCTTGCCCGGCAAGTATGCGCTTTGCAAATAATTAAAGAGCATAAGTAAATTCCCTGATGGGGTTTTCCTCAGGGAATTTCATAACTGCTAGTTATTTCAAGGGCTTGCGACCGGAAGATCTCGGCGTCGGCGGCTGGAGGGCGGGGCAGGGAAGGAGGCCGGCCGGGGCTCAGGCTCGGCAGTGGCAGGCGTGCAGCAGTCTATGCGGTCTAAATTCGCATGACTCCAAGGGAGTTCCATCAACAACGTAGCGTGGAGAGGTGCACTAATGAACAGTCTTACCCCCGGCAATACGAATTCCGATCAGGGATTGGCCCTGGCCGCTGGCGCGGGCCTGGTGGTCCAGACCGTTGCGGAACTGCGTGAGCAGCTTGGTTCTGTGAATCCGTATGTCGTCGCCGTTGGATACTATTCGCGCCGTGACAAGCCGGAATCGTTCTACCAGTACGACCAGACAGACACGGCCAGCGCGGATAACGGCGGTACGGTGATTGTGGGCAATAACGGCGACCGCTGGAAGTTGGTGCCCAACATCTCGATCAGCGTATGCGACTTTGGCGTGATCGGCGATGGCGCGCGTGACAATGCAGCAGCATTGACCAAGCTGCGAGCCTGGGTAGCAGCCAAAACCGCATCCGGAAACGTGGTGCAAGTGACCTGGCCCGCGGGTAGGTATGTTTACTCGCAGGGTCCCAACTGGGCGATTCTGGGCCTGCGCATGATTGCCGAGGGAGAGGTCTGGCTGATCAACACCGGCACGGACACGTCGTTCCTTTGCGATGGTTCCTACATTGCGGGCGGGGTTCGTGGAATGTCGATTGAGGGGGATTTCCGTGTTTTCCCAAATGCAAACAGCGCTATTGGCGTCTTGATCAAGTCGGTCCACGTCTCTGAAATTCAAATCGTCTCCCGCGGCGCCGGCAACGGATATTCGGCAATCTATATCTCAGGCTGCGTCTGCACCCTGTTCAAGCTCCGGGCGTCAGGCAACGACGGCGGCTGGTACAACCCTCCCACCCATTGCCTATACATAACGCAACATGAGCCAGGGGGCCAGACGAGCTACTGCACATTCCTGAATCCTGTTCTGGAGGGAGCCCCCATCGGCGTGCTGCTCGACGGAGCCATGGGAAACACCTTTATCGGCGGAACCATGGAAGCCTGCCCAAACATTGGCGCCCAACTGACGCTCAATGCCATCCAGAACAAGTTCTTTTCCATTGATTTCGAAGAGAACGGGAACCACGACATCCTCTGCGAGGGTTCCAACAACGAGTTCATCAGTTGCGATACGCTGAAAAAGATATCGATTGCGGCGGGTAGCGACAATCAAGTGGTTGCTGGCCTGCATCAAACGATAGAGGTGTTGGCGCCGGCGAGCCGGACGCTTCTGTCTGGTTTCAAGTACAACAGAACAGGAGGAAGCGCGTTTCCCGCCGACGCAGGCACGAAAACGCGATTCCGCGACTTGACCAACGTGGGGACTGGGCTTCAGCACAACGCGCCACCGACTCTGCGGCAATTGACGGTAGGAGCTTCGCCCTTTACCTACACGAATACGGCTGGCAATGACCAGAGCGTGGCAATTGTTCCCGGGATCATTACCGGGGTCGCTATCGTGCGTAACGGGGCGGCGCTACCTTTACCCGCCACGAATGGCATGTATGAGCTGTCTCCAGGCGACTCGATTCGTGTCGAATACACGGCTCTTCCGGCGTTGTTTGTGCTGAGCCGTTAGGCTTCAAGACGGGACCCGCCACGGCGGGTTGCGTCCGCATGCGGACGCGGTGGGCGTTCTTTCTTCATGGGGACCATGGCAATTCTCCACTACTTCAAGAATGCCCGCGCCCCTCGCGCCGGTAATACAGATAACGTTCGATCTCTGCCTGTTCCACCGCCGGTTCCAGCGAGCGCCACCTGACCACGTATCCGCGATGCGCTGGCGGCATCCAGCCCAATACGGAGTACATCGTGACTTCGGTCTGGCCAGTATTGAATTCCGTCTCGAAGAATCCCTGGCGATTCGGCGGCTCGCTGCCGCAAATCCAGCTGGAATCTGGCATGGCGCTCTCCCGTACGGCTTCAATCCTACGCGCCGGTCCAGGAAATGGCATACGTTCTAGCCCCGATGCGGGCTGCGTCTACCTTGTGTTAGAAACACGGATGGGGCTCTTGCGGCATGATTGCCGCGATCTTTGCGAACCTTTGCAGTTCGATTTGGCGGATGCCGGTAGTATTCGTCCATCGAACCTCAGGAGCCCGTCATGCACAGTCAGCAACCCGCGCCCGAGCCGAACAAGCGCCGTTGGCCTTTCGGCTACGGTGAAGAGGAGTAGTCCGGCTGCCCTAGCCGATACGCTCAATCCGGTCGCCCGGACCGGACAACTCGTGATAGATGTCATCCAGATATTCGGCCAGCCCGTCTGCGGGCACATCGGCAGGAATGGCAATGTCCGCAGCACGTACGCGTTTGCCGGCGTCCGAACGGTACGCCGTCCACGCCGCGCCCTCGCGCTGGATGTCGAGCTGAAACCTGCCGTAGATGTCGAATTTCATCGATGTCCCGAAAAAATCATGACCAGGCCAGTGCCAGCTCGGCAGCCATGCTGCGCGTGAGTCCCAATAGCGCTTGAGCGGCCGGGCTGAGCGTCTCGCCGCCGCGGGTCAGTACTTCCAGGCTGCGGACGGCGCTTTGGTCGGCCAGGGGTACGATCGCCAATTTTGCGCTAGCCGTGACCGCCAGCGCCGGCAGGATGGTGACGCCGAAGCCTTGTTCGACAAAGGTCAGCAAGGATGTGGTATTGCGCACCGTCAGCAGCGAGGCTTCCACCAACGCGGCCACTTCCGGGGAGTCAAACCGGGCGCACAAGCCGTTTGCAATGAACTCCGCGGCGTCGATATCGCGCCAGCGCGCCTCGCGCCGCAGCTTCGTCAGGCGGTGCCCGGCCGGACACACCAGCACGAAACGGTCTTCGAACAGGGGTTCGGTCACGATGCCGGGCAGGGGCGCCGGCAGCGTGGCTATGCCGAAATCGACCTCGCCATCGGCCACCGCCTTGCCCACCGCGGCCGAGTCTATGTCGCGCAGGTCGACCCGTACCTGCGGATACTGCCTGCGCATCAAGCCGATGACCTGGGGCAACAGCCGGATGGCCGCCGAGGGCACGGCGGCCACCTTGGCCGTTCCCAGCGCGCCGCTGGCATAGCGGACCATGTGGGCCACGGCCGAGTCGAATTCCGCAATGGCCCGCTGCGCCTGCGCGCGGACATAAAGGCCCAGGGGAGACAAGCGGATCTTGCGTTCGCCTTCGAACAAGGGGCCGCCCAGCTCCGACTCCAGCTGCTTCAAGGTCATGGAAAGCGCCGCCGGCGTACGGCCGACGCGGTCACCGGCCTGCGCCAGTTCGCCAGCATCGACCACGGCCATGAACATGCGCAGATGCTCGAGTTTCATATTTAAGAAAATATTAAATGGAACGAAGTTATTTTAGTTTGACTGAATTCTGGCCGGAAATCTACAGTACCGCTCACTGCCATTCAAGGAAGCAAGCAATGAGCGCAAGCGCCTTACGCGTCGACGGACTGCAATACAGCAACTGGTCCGAGAAGATATTCCGCCAGCTGCGTGAAGGCGGCGTGGACGCGGTCCACGTCACCATCGCTTATCACGAGAACCTGCGCGAGATGATCCACAACATCGAACGCTGGAACCGGTGGTTCGAGCGCTATCCCGACCTGATCGTGCAGGCGCGCAGTGGCGACGACGTCAGGCGCGCCCGCGAGGCCGACCGCACCGCGATCATTTTCGGGCTGCAGAACCCGTCACCCATCGAAGACGACATCGGCCTGGTCGAGGTGGTGCACACGCTGGGCGTGCGCTTCATGCAGCTGACCTATAACAACCAGTCCTTGCTGGCTGCGGGCTGTTATGAAGCGGTCGACAGCGGCGTCACCCGCATGGGGCGCGAAGTGATCAAGGAAATGAACCGGGTCGGGCTGGTCATCGACATGAGCCATTCGGGCGAACGTTCCACGCTGGAGGCGATAGAACTGTCCGAGCGGCCCATCACCATCAGTCACGCCAATCCGCATTCATGGGCGCAGGCGCTGCGCAACAAGTCGGACACGGTGCTCAAGGCGCTGGCTGGCGCGGGCGGCATGTTCGGCTTTTCGCTGTATCCGCATCACCTCAAGAACAAATCGGCCTGTACCTTGGACGACTTCTGCGCCATGGTGGCGCGCACCGCGGATCTGGTGGGGGTGGAGCACCTGGGCCTGGGTTCGGACCTGTGCCAGGACCAGCCGGACTCGGTGGTCCAGTGGATGCGCACGGGCCGCTATACCAAGAACATCGACTACGGCGAAGGCTCGGCCGCGCAGCCGGGGTTTCCGCCGCAGCCCGGCTGGTTCCAGGACAGCCGGGATTTCAAGAACATCGAACAGGGCTTGCGCGCCACGGGGTTTTCAGCGGACGAGGTGGCGCTATTGATGGGCGGCAACTGGATGCGCTTCTTCGATGCAAGCTTCGGCCCGCAAGCCACTACTACCCGCAAGCCCTGAACGGTCGCAACCTCGGAGCACATACATGAAGAACGCCATTCGCATCCTTGCGTGCGCCACGCTGGCGCTGGGCGCCGTCTGCAACGCCAGCGCGCAGGACTTTCCCAACAAAAGCATACAGATCGTCGTGCCGTTCCCGCCGGGCGGCGTGGCCGATCTGGTCGTGCGCACTGTCGCGCAAAAGCTGGGCCAGGACGTCAAGCAGCCCGTGCTGGTGGTGAACAAGCCCGGCGCCAGCGGCATCATCGGGGCCGAGTTCGTGGCCCGCGCGCCGGCCGACGGCTACACGCTGCTGTTGGCCAACCTGCCCATCATGTCGATCAATGAACTGCAGTACAGCAGCCTGCCGTATTCCGCCACGCGGGATTTCGCTCCTGTGATCCTGCTGGCCGACCAGCCCTATATCATCGCCACCGGCAACGCCGTGCCAGCCAAGACGATGAAGGAGTTCATCGCCTATGCCAAGGACAAGCCGGACACGCTGACCTTCGGTTCGGCGTCCAGCTCGACCTTTCTGGCCGGCGAACTGTTCAAGCAGCGCGCGGGCATCCGCATGGCCCACATCCCCTACAAGGGCAGCGCGCCCGCCATCAACGATCTGCTGGGCGGACATATCAGCCTGATCCTGGATCCGGTGATCACCTTGCTGCCCCACGTCCAGGCTGGCAAGCTGCGGGCTCTGGCGGTGACGTCGTCCGAACGGATAGATTCAGCGCCGGACATTCCCAGCTACAAGGAAGTCGGCCTGGTGGATATGGACATCACTTCGTGGCAGGGCATCGTCGCCCCGGCCGGTACGCCCGAGGCCGTCGTCAAGAAACTCAACGAGGATTTCAACCGGGCCTTGCAGTCGCCCGAAGTGGCCTCGCGCCTGAAGGAGCAGGGGGTAAGCACCAAGGGCGGTTTGGCCCAGGTCTTTACCGATTTCGTCGCGGCCGAGAACAAGCGCTGGGCGACGCTGGCCAAGCAAGTCAACTTCCTGCCCGGCAGTTTGTGATGAGCATCCTGACCGGAGCCGATGGGCGTTTGCAGGCCCTGGGCCTGGCCTTGCCCCAGCCTACGCCGACGCACTATGCCTATCTGCCGGCGCTGCGCCACGGCAGCACGGTGTACGTCGCGGGGCAGATTCCGAAGCTCAGCGCGGACCAGTTGCTGGTGCAAGGCACGGTTGGCGAGCAGGTCGGCGAAGCACAGGCGCGCGAGGCCGTGCGCCTGTGCGTGTTGCATGCGCTGTCGTGGGTGGCCCACCACGCGCAGGGCAGCCTGGATGCGGTGGAGCAGGTATTGCGCGTCAACTACTTCTTCCAGGTGGGCGAGCGCGCCAGCACGCGGCTTTCTGCCATTGCCGATACCGGATCGGAACTGCTGGTCGCGATCTTCGGCCGCCAGGGCGAGCATCCGCGTTCGGTCATCGGCGTGCACGAGCTGCCGCGCAATGCGCCGGTGCTGGTCAGCATGGACGTGGCCCTGGCGGCTGCGGACTCCTCGCGTATGCCGGCCAGCTGACGCCGCTGCCGGCCCCGCGCAGGGCTTGCTCAGCGCTTGGGCAGCACGAACTCCACCCGCCGGTTCTGCGCCCGTCCTTGCGGATTGTCCGCACCATTGGCCAGCCGGTTCGACTGGATCGGCTGGGTATCGCCGTACCCCTTGACGGTCAGCCGCGACTTGTCCACGCCATGACTCGCCAGCCATTGCGCCACCGCCTGCGCGCGGCGCAATGACAGATCCTTGTTGTACGAGGCCGAGCCCTTGGAGTCAGTGTGGCCTTCGATGCCGACGGTGCCGGCCGAACTGGATTTGATCAGGCTGGCGATGTCCCGCAACGTAGGCTCGGCGGCCGGGCGTATCGCGGTCTTGTCGAAATCGAACAGCACATCGCCCAGCATGGCGACGGTCACGGCATGCTTGTCCTGCCGCACCGACAGGCCGTCGTGGCGCGCGGCCAGTCCGTCGATCTGCGCGTTCAGGTCCGATATGCCGCCGCTGGCATCGGAAGGCAATCCCTTCAGGTCCAGGATGGTGGCCTGCAGATCCAGGATCTCGGCCTTGTAGGGGGGCTCCTGCGCCATGGAGCCGCTGGCGGCGGCGAGCAACGCCGCGGCCAGCAGAGTGGACGTGCCCGGGTGGCCGGCCATGGCTAGCGGTCGGTGATCTTGATGGCGTCGAAGGTCTCGACGCCAGGTATCGTCAGCGAGACCTCTTTGATCTCTTTGGGCGGGGCGGGAAACTTCCCCTGCCAGGAGCCGGCGATCGGGGCGTCCTTCTCGGTCCGGATCATCAGTTTGGGATTGGTCAGCGGCTTGTCGTTGCTGTCTCTCAGCAGCAGATGCTTCTTGTTGCCGGCGACCACGTAGAAGCTGTTTTCATAGTCGCTCTTGCTGATCTGCGGATAGAGCATCTCCGTCTTGCCCATGACGACGGGCTTGAACCGTACCTTGATGGACAGGATGTCGCCGTTGCGCACCGCTTCTATCACCTGGCCTTCGGCGCTGCCGGAATCGGTCAGGCCGGTGGCCAGTGGCGCGGGAGCATCGGCCTGGGCTTGGGCAAAAACGGTCTGGCCGGCTACCGCCGCCAGCATGCCCCAACCCAGGGCACAGGCGGCGGCTGTCTTTCTGATCGGAATCACGATAAGCATCCTTTGTCGTTGAAAACCATTCAGGGCAGGGCGTGCGGACCGGGACTCATCCTTTCGGTCCCGTCCAAAGTCCAACGCAAGATGGTCCAACTTTCAGGCGCTTATTTCAGTTCGATGTTTTTCCAAGACGTTACGGAATCTAGCCGGCGGGAGCTTCATCCGCCGCGGTGCCCGTGGTAGCGCGGCGCGGCGACGCTGCGGACGTTTTCCTTGTGCTGCGAGCCGACCAGGGCCTTGCGCCGGGCTTCCTCGTGCTGATGGTCGGAGCGGGCGCGTTCCTTGTCGGCATGCGCTTCCGGCGCGGGGTGGGCGGGATTCGGGTGGGGAGTGTTGGGCGTCATGGTGCGTACCTATCAAACAGGTGACGCGGCATATGCCGCTTTTCCACATTACGCCCCTCATCCACGTTTCTCAAGCGGCGGCGACGGCGCCTTTTTTTGATTGCCGCAGCGCAATGTTTGAGCCGTTGCAGGCACTGCGGCAGCACAATGATCCTGCGCTGGTTTCCTAGATGTTCTTCTTTCAGGAGAGCTTCATGTGCGACTGTTCCTCTTTCGCCAATCCCCCCCATTTCAACCGCCGCCGATTGCTGTTCGGCGCCGCCGCGATCGCCGCGTCCGGCGCCTCGGGCTGGTCGGGCGACGCGCGTGCCGCCGTGCCAAGCAACGATATCGGGCCCGACGAGGCCTTGAAGCGCCTGATGGCCGGCAACGCCCGCTACGCCGCCAACAAGCCGAACATGCGGGACTATTCCGCGGGACGTGCCGCCCGCGCCGTGAAGCAAAAACCCATCGCCGCCATCCTGGGCTGTTCGGACTCGCGGGTGGCGCCGGAACTGGCTTTCGATCAGGGGCCGGGCGACCTGTTCATCGTGCGGGTGGCCGGTAACTTCGTGAACGAAGACGGCCTGGCCAGCCTGGAGTACGGCACGCTGGTCCTGCGCGCGCCGCTCATCCTGGTGCTGGGCCACGACAACTGCGGCGCCGTGGATGCGACGGTGAAGGCGTGGCAGGACAAGACGGAATTCCCTGGCCATCTGCCCTCGCTGGTGAACGCGATCAAGCCCGCAGTCGAAATCGCGAGCAAGTCGGGAGCAAGGGATCTGATGTCGGCTGCCGTGCAGGCGAATGTGCGTCTGGCGGTCGAACGCCTGAAAACCGCGCAGCCGCTGTTGCAGGAGATGGTGCAGCAGAAGAAGCTGGGAGTGGTCGGCGGCGTGTACAGCCTGGCCACGGGCAAGGTGACCTTGGTCTGACGCCAGCGCCGGGGCCGCCAGAACGCCAGCGCCGGCCGGCCCCGGCATGGTGAGAATTGCTGAGCTTTAAGCGTTTTTCCCTTCGTAATATCCGATGAAAGGATACTGAAAGGGGAAGGGCCATGGCGGCGTGCGAAAAATGCGAGGCTATCGTCGCGAACCGGCGCGATGCGCCCGGGCATGAGAACCTGATCAGCCTGGGCGTGGTGCGGTCGACCGGCCAGCAGCGTGGCGTGCAACACGAGGCGTACACCTGTGCGACGTGTGGCACCGATTGGGATTATCTCTACGACAAGCGCGACCCGACGTCGGGGTGGCGGCGCTGCGGCGCGGATGCGCCGTTGGAGGCCGTCGCCGAGGTTGCAAGAGCGGTGCGCGTCGCCTAGCAAACGGTTCCGACGCGGGCGCCATTCTGCAGGCGCCCGGCGCGTCTACATCTGCATCTTCTTCTTGCCCAGCAGCGTCAGCGCCAGGCTGCGCCCCGTGCGCATGAAGGGGTAGAGCGCGGTCGACAGGCAGGGGTTGCGGAACACGGCCGCGTTGACGCTGTTGAACAGATCGTTGCCGGTGCTGATGAGCGCCAACCGGTTGATGCAGTCCGCGCCCCAGTAGTCCTGGCCATCCAGGTGCAGCAGCATGCCCTGGTTCAGGTCGTAGCCCTGCGCCTTGTAGGCCACCGCCAGGTCGGGATGGTCGCGCATGTTCAGCAGATCGATGGGGCCGACGGCCTTCTGCAATTGCAGCATCCGCACGTAGTTCGAGCAGAAAGGGCAGTCTCCGTCGTAGAGCAGGAAGTTCTTGGCGATGGCCATGATGCACCGTGTGGAAATGCGCCGGCGCGGAAAACGCGCCTGCCGCTTACTTCCCATTAAAACGCATATCGCTGGACGCGCCCACCGCCCGCATTGCGGACGCGCAGGGCGTGCGGGACTTCAGCGCATCTGGCGCACGCCTTGGCCCAGGCGCCGGCGCAGCAGGTTGCGCAGCGTGACGCCGTCGGCGTAGCCGACCTGTGCCGCGATCTGCTCCAGCGACAGGCTGGTGGTCTTCAGCAAATGGGCGGCGCGCTCCACGCGCAAGTCCTGGAAATACGACAGCGGACTCTTGCCCAGCACTTCCTGCGTGCGGCGTGCCAGCGTGCGCTTGCTGGCGCCCAGCGCCTGCGCCGCGGCTTCCAGCGAAAATCCCTGCGCCAGATGCGCGCGCGCCCAGCGTTCAAAGGCCTGCACCAGCGGCTCGGCGTGGGTCAGGTGGTCGGTGATGGCATAGGCGGATTGCGCCGGCCGCTGGTCCACGATCAGATAGCGGGCCACGAGCGCGGCCAGTTCCGGGCTGGTCTGGCGCACCAGCCACAACGCCATGTCCATGTGGCTGAGCGCCGCGCCTGCCGTCAGCAGCGACGACGAGCGCACCAGCATGCGGCCGTCCTCCAGGTCCACCTCCGGATAGCGCTGCCTGAACAGCGGCGCCAGCCACCAGGTGGTGGTGGCCTTGTGGCCGTCCAGCAGGCCCGATTCCGCCAGCACGAAGGTGCCGATGCAGGCCGCGGCGGTGTTCGCGCCGGGAGCGCGCGCCCTTAGCATCCGGCCGGCGTCGCGCACATCGGCGCGGGCCAGCGCGGGCAACAGCGTTTCGGGCATCTTGCAGCCGATGGCCGGGATGACGAGCCAGCCCGGGTCCGACGGGTCCGGGCTGCCTGAAATTGGCACGCCGAATCCCTGCGAGGTGCGCACCTTGCGGCGCATGCCGACCACGCGCGTCTCGAACGGCTGTACCGGTTCCGGCAACAGAGGCGACAGCTCGTTGGCCGTGGTGAACACGTCCAGGACGGCGGACAGGCCGGTATCGAACACGCCCTCCAGGGCCAGGATCTGGATTTTCATGGCAAGAACGCTATCAAAGATGTCAAAACCGCCAATATTAATAAGGCCGGCCCGGACCGACAATGCCGCTGTCTGACCGCTGGCGCAACCGTGCGCCGCGCATTACCGGAGTGGTGCCTTGTCCATTGAAAATCTGCTTGCCCTGGCGGTGTTCGCCTTTGTGACTTCCGTTTCGCCGGGCCCCAGCAACGTCATGCTGATGACCTCGGGCGCGAACTTCGGCTTTGGCCGGACGCTGCCCCAGGTGCTGGGGATCACCGTCGGCTTCACCTCGCTGCTACTGGGGGTAGGGCTGGGCCTGGGGGCGCTGTTCCAGGCGTGGCCGCCGTTGTCCGTGGCGCTGAAGATCGGCGGCGCGGCCTATCTGCTGTACCTGGCATGGCGCATCGCGCTGTCGCGCTCGATCGGCGCGGGGCAGGCATCGGCCAGGCCGTTGACCTTCATGGAATCGGCCTTGTTCCAGTGGATCAACCCCAAGGCCTGGATCGTGGCGCTGGCCTCGGTGGCGGTCTACGTCGACGCCGCGACGCCCTGGGTGTCGCTGGGCTGGATGTGCCTGGTGTTCGCGCTGGTGAACTTGCCCAGCGTGTCGCTGTGGGCCGGTTTCGGCGTGGCGCTGCGCGGATTCCTCGCGCAGCCCGGACGCCTGAAGTGGTTCAACATCGGCATGGGCGTGTTGCTGGCGCTGACGCTGTGGCCGATGCTGCGTTGATGGCGTCAGCTCGCGGCGGCCTCGCCGGATCCGTGCCACGCCAATTGCATGGCGTAGCCGCGCACATCCACAGGCCAGGCCGCGATCTGCCGCGCGAAACGTTCACGGTCATCGGCATATAGCGCCCGCGTCGCTTCCTCGAAACCAGGCAGGTTGCCGGCCATGCTGGACATGTAGCGGTAAGCCGCTTCCTGGCGTTCGCGCCGGCGGTCCTGCGCCTCGTTGTCGCGGCGCGCCTGTTCCACCAGCTTGCGCAAGGCGACCGAAGCGCCGCCGGGCTGGGCGCCCAGCCAGTCCCAGTGGCGGGGCAGCAGGGTCACTTCGCGCGCCACCACGCCCAGCTTGGGACGGCCCCGGCCGCGCGGCTGGGCCTCGTCGGCTGCCGCTTCGGCGGGGATGTCGGCTGCCAGGAGTTCGCCCCGGGCGCCATGGCGTTGCGCAACGGCGGCCTCGTCGCCTCTCAGGTCCAGGTCGACCTGCTTGCCGGTCTGATCGTCGAACACCAGGATGGCGGCGTCGCCGCCGGCGTCCAAGGCCCGTTTGACGGCGAGCGCCACGTCGGCCAGGGCGCCGGCCGCAAGCAGGCGGTGGCCGGCGAAGGCGGTGTGCGGGTCGGTAGGGTGGGGTGCAGAGGGTTGATTCATTTTTTTGTCCGGGTGAAAATTACATGCGGATTATGATCCGGGTAAAAATATTCGTCAATACATCCGGGTAAAAATATTGAGCGATGGCGACAGGCCGCTACGCAGCGCAGAAATATCCCCCAGAACCTAGGGTCAACACCTAGGCAAAACACCCAAGCGGCGTATAATCTTGCTTTGCGCCCGGAGTTACCCATGCGTCTCGTACAAAAAGCGCTCACCTTCGACGATGTGTTGCTGGTGCCTGCGTATTCCGAGGTCCTGCCTCGCGACACTTCCCTGGCTACGCGCCTCACTCGCAACATCAGCCTGAACATCCCGCTCGTGTCCGCCGCCATGGACACCGTCACCGAATCGCGTCTGGCCATCGCCATGGCGCAAGAGGGCGGCATCGGGATCATCCACAAGAATCTGTCTGCGGACGCCCAGGCGCGTGAAGTTGCCCGCGTCAAGCGCCACGAGTTCGGCATCGTGATCGATCCGGTCACCGTCACCCCCCAGATGAAGGTGCGCGACGCCATCGCGTTGCAGCGCCAGCATGGCATCTCGGGCCTGCCGGTGGTCGAAGGGCGCAAGCTGGTCGGCATCGTCACCAACCGCGACCTGCGTTTCGAAGAAAACCTGGACCAGCCCCTGCGCAACATCATGACGCCGCAGGAACGCCTGGTCACCATGAAGGAAGGCGCCACGCTGGAAGAGGCGCAGTCCCTGATGCACAAGCACCGCCTGGAGCGCGTGCTGATCGTCAACGACGGCTTTGAACTGCGTGGCCTGGCCACCGTCAAGGACATCGTCAAGAACACCGAACACCCGATGGCCAGCAAGGACGCCCAGGGCCAGCTGCGCGTGGGCGCGGCCGTGGGCGTGGGCGCCGGCACCGAAGAACGCGTGGAAAAGCTGGTTGCGGCAGGCGTCGACGTCCTGATCGTCGACACCGCCCACGGCCATTCCAAGGGCGTGCTGGAAGGCGTGCGCTGGGTCAAGCAGAACTACCCCAAGGTTGAAGTCATTGGCGGCAACATCGCCACCGCCGCCGCCGCGCGGGCGCTGGTCGAGTACGGCGCCGACGGCGTCAAGGTCGGCATCGGCCCCGGCTCCATCTGCACTACCCGCATCGTCGCGGGCGTGGGTGTGCCGCAAATCCATGCCATCTCCGAAGTCGCCAAGGCGCTGGAAGGCACGGGCGTTCCCCTGATCGCCGACGGCGGCATCCGCTACTCGGGCGACGTCGCCAAGGCCCTGGCGGCCGGCGCTTTCGCCTGCATGATGGGCGGCATGTTCGCCGGCACCGAAGAAGCGCCCGGCGAAGTCGTGCTGTTCCAGGGCCGTTCGTACAAGTCCTACCGCGGCATGGGCAGCCTGGGCGCCATGACGGACGGCTCCGCCGACCGTTACTTCCAGGATCCGTCCAACAACGCCGACAAGCTGGTTCCCGAAGGCATCGAAGGCCGCGTCCCCTACAAGGGCAGCGTGCTGGCCATCATTTACCAACTGGTCGGCGGCATCCGCGCCTCGATGGGCTACTGCGGCTGCGCCACCATCGACGACATGCGCACCAAGACCGAATTCGTGGAGATCACCTCCGCGGGCGTGCGCGAGTCCCACGTGCACGACGTACAGATCACCAAGGAAGCGCCCAACTACCGCGCCGACTGATCCGTACAGTCAACTACAATGTCATGCATCGCGCACCGGCAGAACCGCAACATGAATCAGCGGTTCTGCCGGTGCGGTTTTATTTACTGCGGTTTTATTCTTTACCGGTAGAGTCTCCATGCACCAGCGCATCCTCATTCTCGACTACGGTTCGCAAGTCACCCAGCTGATCGCCCGCCGCGTCCGCGAAGCCGGCGTCTACTCCGAAGTGCACCCCGGCGACGTCGACGACGCCTTCGTGCGCGACCAGATGGCGCAAGGCCTGAAGGGCGTCATCCTGTCCGGCAGCCACGCTTCCGCCTACGAAGAAGGCTCCATGCGCGTGCCGCATGCGGTGTTCGAACTGGGCGTGCCCGTCCTGGGCATCTGCTACGGCATGCAGTCCATGGCGCAGCAGCTGGGCGGCGTGGTCAGCTACTCCGACCACCGCGAATTCGGCTACGCCGAAGTCCGCGCCCACGGCCACACCAAGCTGCTGGAAGGCCTGGAAGACTTTGCCACCGCCGAAGGCCACGGCATGCTCAAGGTCTGGATGAGCCACGGCGACAAGGTCACCGAGCTGCCCCCGGGCTTCAAGGTGATGGCGTCTACCCCGTCCTGCCCCATCGCCGGCATGGCCGACGAAGACCGCAAGTTCTACGCGGTCCAGTTCCACCCCGAAGTCACGCACACCGTCCAGGGCAAGGCCATGCTGGCCCGCTTCGTCAACGAGATCTGCGGCTGCGAAGGCGACTGGAACATGCCCGACTACGTGGCCGAAGCCGTCGCCCGCATCCGCGAGCAGGTCGGCACGGACGAAGTCATCCTGGGCCTGTCCGGCGGCGTGGACTCCTCGGTGGCCGCAGCGCTGATCCACAAGGCCATCGGCGACCAGCTCACCTGCGTGTTCGTCGACCACGGCCTGCTGCGCCTGGACGAAGGCAAGCAGGTCATGCAGACCTTCGCCGAAAACATGGGCGTGAAGATCATCCATGTTGACGCCACCGCCCAGTTCATGGGCAAGCTGGCCGGCGTGGCGGACCCCGAAGCCAAGCGCAAGATCATCGGCCGCGAATTCGTCGAAGTGTTCCAGGAGCAGGCCGGCAAGCAGCAAAGCGCCAAGTGGCTGGCCCAGGGCACGATCTACCCCGACGTCATCGAATCCGCGGGCGCCAAGACCGGCAAGGCCACCTCCATCAAGTCGCACCACAACGTGGGCGGCCTGCCGGACACGCTGAACCTGCAACTGCTGGAGCCGCTGCGCGAACTGTTCAAGGACGAAGTCCGCGAACTCGGCGTGGCCCTGGGCCTGCCGCCGCAGATGGTCTACCGCCACCCGTTCCCCGGCCCCGGCCTGGGCGTGCGCATCCTGGGCGAAGTCAAGCATGAATATGCCGAACTGCTGCGCCGCGCCGACGCGATCTTCATCGAAGAACTGCGCAACACCAAGGACGAGGCCAGCGGCCTGACCTGGTACGAGCTGACCTCGCAGGCGTTTGCCGTGTTCCTGCCGGTGAAGTCGGTGGGCGTGATGGGTGATGGGCGTACTTATGAGTACGTGGTGGCGCTGCGCGCGGTGCAGACGTTCGACTTCATGACCGCCGATTGGGCGCCGCTGCCGCATCCGTTGCTGGCTCGGGTTTCTTCGCGCATCATCAATGAGGTGCGTGGGATCAATCGCGTGGTGTATGACGTGTCGAGCAAGCCGCCTGCGACGATTGAGTGGGAGTGATCCCGCAGTTGCTCTGCGGTGAATGAGAAAGGCGCTTCGGCGCCTTTTTCTTTTTGGTAGAGAAGGGGGCGAGGAAATGTAGACTGAGCTGACGCCCATGGTGCGGTGTTGCTGTCGTATCAGCCGCTGTTTTTCAATCGAGGAGGCTCGCGATACGCACGACCAGGAAGCTGCGCTTGGGGCCGCTGCCGAAGACGGAGAGCGTGAAGCTGACCTCCCCCCTGTCTGGCTGGGCTAAAAGCTGACCTTGAGCGCTACGCCGAGCAGGACGCGCAGGTGTATGGCGAGGCGGTGGATGTGCGGACGCTGATCCCGTTCATGTTGGAGGCGTTCATGGCGGGGGATCGAGGCTTCAAGACAGGATCAACAAGCAAATTCGCACGGGCGAACTCAAGCTAACGACGCCGGTGGAGCCGCCATCGGCATCCGATTGCTGTGCAGCTATTATTGCTCTTCTCGTCAGGAGGGGGGGGCTCGTGTACTTCAGCAACGTCAGACTCAGAAATTTCGGTCCATTCTCCGATGCGGAGTTTCGTTTCGAACCTCATGCGATCAATTGGATTTCTGGCCACAACGACGCGGGCAAAACACAACTGGCAGGGGCCATCATCGCTGCCATAGTCGGACGAGCTGCCGTTTCGATACGGGCAGGCGGTGTCGGACCCTCTGAGGTCGAGCTCACGATGGAAGAGAGCGGTACAACCGAATTGGCCAAGTTGGTGATTGCCGAAAGTTCGTACAGCAAGCTGGAGGTGTCGAAAACGACCGGGCCATTGGCTCTTCAAGTACTTGCGGCGATGTCTGATTCCAGTGGTCAGCGCTTGCTTGTTGGCCCTGAGCGTGGGTTTAGTGATGATTCATCTCGCCTTAGGGATATTGAAAAAACACTCCCAGACATTCTGAAGGCTGACCCAGCATGGGTGGAACTTCGGAAAAGTGGTGCGTTAGAGGGAAACGTAGGTTCAAGAGGGCAGCGTTCTCTCTTGGAGTTGCTCTGGCAGTTCACCGTCTTCCAGAGTGCGCAGTTCAAGCTGCCATTGATACTTGACGATTGGGCTTGGCACTGGCCACAAGACCTACTTCCTTTCGTGTGCCGATTACTAGAAATGATAGCGAGGGAATCGCAGGTGATTGTGCTGACTCCACCTGACATGGATATGGCGTGTGGCACAACGCAAGTCATCTCGGCACCTCGCGGGCATATTTCGCTTGTGGGCTACAACCCACTGTACGGGACACACCGTCCCAATCTGAGACGCTCACCACAAGCAAAGTGGATCAGAGGAGCGCAGTTCCCCAAGCAAGAGAGTCGTGCCTGCGAGTTCAAGGAGGTCAAGGGTGGAAATCCCCTCGGGGCTATAAAGGGAGTCGTTGATCAATATGCAGTTGCCTTCTTGAACGCGGGCGTTTCGCAGGAGGGCGCGATCTTCTGGGGGATCCGAGATGAGGATCGGACTATCGTTGGCGTTCAACTGCGACAAAAAGAGTGCGATGAGCTACTACGTGTCGTTACAGAGCGGCTTCACCAGATTGCCCCTCCGATCGCCCCAACGGCGTATCGGATTGAGCTTCATCCAGTTAGCGACGGGGCTGTCCTAATTAACGACTTGTACGTCGTTGAAGTACGTGTTCCATCTGTTCGACGTACTTTGCTTTTCTCAACCGGTGGGCAAGAGGTCTACGTCAAGACCGACGCTGGCAAGAGGAAGTTATCCGCACTAGAACTTCAACAAGAGTTGATCAGTCGACTTGGCGTTGATCCAGATTTGTGATGCATATTGGATAAACTACTCACAGATCTGGGCGGCATGTGCTATAGATTTTTTAAAGTTGGCCCTCCCCTGGGGGGGCGCTTTTGCTGGTGAAGCGGAAGCGACCATCGACTGGGAGCATTGATTATGTCACTCACAGACAAAGATATCTCTGACATGAAGAAGATGATCAAAGATCGAGTAGACAACTACCCCGATCTAGAGGGTATGGTTGCTAGAGGATTGCTGACCTACAAGGCCGGCTGGTATGAAGCCAAGAACAAGGAGTCATATGACGCGATCGCTCAGTACGTCACCTCTATCCGGGTAAGCAAAGAGGGGCGAGCGCAGGTAAAGGTGGAGAAGGCGAGCAAGAGGCTTCGGGCCCTCGCGGAGAAGTTGTAGGTGGGGGCTTGCTGTCGGCTGAGCTACCTCGGGTCCGAGCGCGCCGCCTTGTCGTAGGGGGCGAGCTCAAGAAGCGTTACCGCCCCGTTGCCAACGCACGCCCCTCGCGCGTCCTTCGCCCCAGATAAGGCAACAAACTGACCAACCCAAGCACGGCCAACGCAGCACCCACCCACAGCGGCGAACGCACGCCATGGCCAGCCGCGATGCCCAGCCCGCCGATCCAAGCCCCCGCGCCCAGCCCGATGTTGATCACCGACGTATGGACGGTATTCACCAGCGCACCCGGATGCGCGGTCTGCATGACGCGGGCGATCATCGCGGGATTCATGGGCACGCCGACCAGGCCGATCACGATCAGCGCGCTCACGCTGAGAACCTGGCTTTGGGCGAACACCGCGAACAGCGCCAGGGTTGCGGCCAAGATGATTAAGCCACCCGCCATGATAGGCATGGCGTACTTGTCCGCATATCTCCCCACGACCATGTTTCCCACGACGTTGGCCGCTCCGTAGATGCCCAGCAACCAGGGAATGGACGATGCGGCGAAACCGGTCACGTCGGTCAGGATCGGAGCGAAGTAGCTGAAGGCGGCAAACGTCGCGCCGATGATCAGTCCGCTGGTGGCGAAAGCCGCCCACAGGTGCCGATTTTTGAACTCTGCGATTTCCGCGGCGAGGCTGACCGTTGCAGAGGCCTGGGAGCGTGGCACCAGGATGGCGATGATTGCCGCGCACAGCACGGCAAGCACGACCACCAGCCAAAAGCTGGCGCGCCAGCCCAGATGCTGGTCGATGACCGTGGCGATGGGAACACCCAGCACCGTCGCCAGCATCAATCCTCCGATCACGATGGACGCCGCCCGTCCGCGCGACTGGGTGGCCACAATCTGCGCGCAAATCGCCAGCGACACGCCAAAGCACGCGGAGCCGGCCACCCCCGTCGCGACCCGGGCGGCCGCCATGACTTCGTAGCTGGTCGCGGACGCGGCAACGGACTGCGCGATGGCGTAGAAGCCCAGCAGCCAGAGCAGCGCCTTCTTGTTGGGTACGCGCAGCTTGATCAGGCCTACCGTGAGCAGGGGGCCGCCGACGACCATGCCGATGGCATACAGCGAGATCAGGTAGCCGATCTGCGTTACCGAAACGCCGAAGGCTTGCGTCAACGATGCCATCATGCCCGCCACCATGAACTCGGACGTGGTCAATGAGAAGATCGTCAATCCCAGGATATAAACGGCTAATGGCATGGGAGAATCCTTAAAGTTTATTGATCAGTACAAAATTGCCCCAAAAGAACCGGCCGCTAGGCCGGTGATCGTTGTTGGGGTAGCAGACTTCTCGTTGGCTTCACCACCGGGATGATGAGAATATGTTCCGGCGTGCGCGCGTTCTCATGGGGTGGCGGTCTCGTTGGCGGTTGTGCGGGTGAGCGGTGCAAACGCCACCGCCTTGATCTCCACCAGGCCGCCTTCGGGGTTCAAGTCGGCAACTTCCAGTTCCACCGCGGCAGGGTAGGGAGCGAAGAAGAATTCATCCCGAACCCGGCCTATGGCGGCCAACTGGCCGGCCTTGTCCAGGTCCAGGCGGTCACTGCCGAATACATGGAACATCTGCAACTCGATGACATCCTCCATCTGCGCGTCGCAGGCGGAAAGCAGGCGCTCAATCTGTTTGAACACAATGCGCAATTCATCGCAGAACGCGGCTTCGCTCATCGGCTCGCTGGTTGGGTTGCAAGCCACGATGCCCGAGAGGTACACAAAGTCGCCTGCGCGGCGCGCCGGCGCATAGTGGTACTGCGCAACATCGGACTCCAGAGAGGCTGGAATTGCGACTGCGCCCGTTCTGGTTGCCACGCGGCGTACATCAGTGTTTGAAGGATGATTCATATAGGCTCTTTTTGGGTGATAGTGTACTGATCGATAAACAATTGTTGAAAAAAATAGGCCGGGGCCTGCGACGGTTATCGTGATTCCAACGCGGGCTTCATGGCTCATAGACTAGCCAGGGTGCCCTCCAGCACATCTTGAAGAAACGCCCGGTCTGGCATGGATTGTCCAAGGATGCGCAGCCCGTAGTAGCTTGCCAGGAACGCGCGCGTCACTTCCAGCGCCGGCCGGCCGCTTGCAAGCTCGCCATTGCGCTGGTCTACGGCGATGACGTGGCAGATTGTCGCTTCCAGCTTGTTGACATAGCTGCGGTTGATCCGGTCGATGACGGGATCTTTGCTGCTGCGCTCCATGACCGAAAAAAGAGCCATGCAACTGCGGCGCCTGGCCGGATCCAGGTCGCCGTCGACGCCCCATTGCAGTAACGCGCGCAACCGTTCCTTGGCCGTGCCTGGGCCGTTGAGAATGTCGGACTGCGCCTGCAGCCCCAGTTCTTGATAGCGGCGCAAGGCTTGCTCGTAGAGGTTCTGCTTGCTGCCAAAGGCATGGTAGAGGCTGCCACGCCCCAAGCCTGTGCGTTCGCACAGCTCTTGCGTTGAGCTGGCTTCGTAGCCGTTGGTCCAGAAAACGTCCATCGCGGCGTCTATGACGGCAGTGTCGTCGTACTCTTTGGGCCTTCCACTCATGGTTGCTGTCCTTCGCAGTTCAGGCGTTGAAGTATAGGTAATAATGTACTGACTGGTAAACAATATTTTTCGACGCCATTCCCACGGCGAGCGGCGGATTGCGAGAGTACATGGCCATAGTCGGCCGTCTGCAATTTCGTTCAAGGCGGAGAGCGCCGCGCCGGGTAAAAGGCATGGATCCAATGACAGTGGAGAAACCATGGGCGATATCGATGAGGCATTGGCGGCTGCGGGCACGCTTAGTCCTGGCGCCGTCGTGGCGCACTTCAGCGGAAAATCACCAAGCCGCATTATTGCGGCCGGACACGTTGATATGGAGCACTCAGCCGTTCTGGCGCCTGACGCGATTTTCCGTATCTCGTCAATGACCAAGCCGATCACGGCGGTCGCCCTCATGATGTTGATCGAGAGACTCCATATCGAGCTGACCGAGCCCGTGGCCAAGTGGCTGCCGGAGCTTGGCAAGCCGAAGGTGCTGGTCGATCTGCACGGCGAACTGGATCTAACGGTTGCCGCGAAGCGCGAGATCACTGTCGAGGACATCCTGACATCCCGGCTGGGCACGGGTATCGTGCCCGCCGCTCCCGGCAGCACGCCGTTCCAGCGGGAGGTCGCGCGCCAACAGCTCGTGGGTTTTGATGCTCCCCGGCCTGCCGCGGCTATGGGGCCGGAGGAGTGGCTTCGAAGGCTCGGCGCGTTGCCGCTGTTGGCGCATCCGGGAGACCGGTGGTTCTATTCGGTCGCGTCCAATGTGCAAGGCGTGCTGATCGCCCGGCTCTCCGGCATGGCATTGTCCGAGTTCCTGGCTACGCAGGTGTTCGAGCCGTTGGAGATGAAGGACACCGGCTTTTATGTTGCCCCCGGGCAGTTGTCCCGCCTCACACCTGCTTATTACAGCGATCGCCGGCTCGCAGATAGTCCGAAAGAGGAGAGCGCTTGGGCAAATCCCCCCGCATTCGAGGGCGGGGAAGGCGGTTTGGTCTCAACGGCTGGCGACTACATGGCCTTCGTGCGCATGCTGCATGCCGGGGGCGAAACGCCCACAGGGCGGCTGCTGGGCAAGGCTTGGATCAGGCGTATGCTGACCGACCATCTGACGGCCGAACAGCGCGCCGATGCCGCCGGCTTTCTTGATGGCCGTGGCTGGGGTTACGGTGTTTCCGTTGACGCGGGTCGGTCTTTCACCGAGGCCTTGCGAGGGACCGCGGGCTGGTCAGGAGGACTGGGAAGCTCATGGCTTAGCGACCTCTCCAGCAATCGAGCGGTAGTGGTCATGTGCTCAAGGGCGCTCGATGAGCCCGCGGTCCATGCGGATCATCAGGCGCTTCAGCAGGCTGCGCTTCGTTAGTGCCCGCTCCACGTTCCTGCCGGTCCCGACGACAAGGCAAGGAAGGGGCGTCTATGGACGCAAGCCGCAGATGTCGCGCAACTGCGCGATGTCTGGTTCCACGCCCAGACCCGCCTCGTTTCCGAGTTTGGCTTCTCCTTCGACGATGACACCCAATGCCGGGCTCAGAACTGCGCGCAGAGGATTCTCGTTGGAATCGATTTCGAGCATGCCGCCAGTTCGTCCGCGGGCGGCGAGGATGTGCGCGGAGGCGAGCTGGCCGACGCCCGCCCCTAGGAAGTGCGGGCAATAGCGCAGGCCCGCCTCGTGAATCCTGTCGATGACGGGCAGGCAGCCGGAAATGCCGCCCCATTTGGCCAGATCGGGCTGCACGATCTTCAAAGTCCTGCTGTTGATCGCCGCCTCGAAGGCATCTGAACCGATGAGGTTTTCGCCGGCCGCGAGAGGGATTTCCATTTGCTCAGCCAGTTGCGCCCATTCCGATAGGGGCCGGTTCGCGCGCAGCGGCTCCTCCAGCCAGCCCGGCGTGAACTCGCTGAAGCGGCCGGCCATGTGCAGCGCGCCTCCCAGGTCCCAGGCCTGATTGGCGTCCAGCATGAGTTCATTGCCTGGGGGCAGCCAGGCATGGATCGTTCTGACGTTGGCGAGATCCCGTTCTTCGCCAAAGCCCACCTTGAGCTTGAAGGCGCGATAGCCCTCAGCGTGTTTGGCGAGAACCGTATCTTCGGGGCGTTCTGGGTTGATGCCGCTTGCGTAGACGCGGATCACGTCCGAGGTGCCGCCCAGGAATTCCCATAGCGGCAAGCCCGTCCGGCGGGACAGCATGTCCCACAAGGCCAGGTCGATGCCGGCGATTACTTGCGCGATGGGTCCCGGCTCGCCGGATTGGATGGCAAGCACCGCGGTGCGCGCGCTCATGTGCGCAAACGCGGCTTCGGCAGAGGCGTAGGACTGGCCGACAACCAGCGGCGCGACTACGGTTTCAAGCAGGCGGGCGCGGTGTTCCGCGCCGCAGCCGGGAAAGTTGCACCAGACCTCTCCCCAGCCGACCGCGCCATCCGCATCTTCCACCCGCACGAGCAGGGCGGGGCGGTCATGCATGGTGCCGAACGAGGTCTGTACCGGGCGCTTGACCGGCCAGCGCAGCACGTAGGCGTCGATGCGCGCCAGCGTGAACGGCCCGGCGGTCAGGGATTGCTTGGCATTAGGGTTTGTCATGGCTTTAAGATATTAAGTACTGGTCTATAGTATGTTTAGCACTTACGGATTGCAACTCAGGTCTAACCCTCTATACACACCATGCGCCTTCCGTCCTTCATCTCGCGCCCGCTGCTGATCGCGGCCCCATGGCTATGCATCCTGGCGCTGTGGCTGGCGGTGCGCGCCAGCGGGCTGGTCAGCCCCGCGCTCGTTCCTTCGCCCGCCGCGGTCATCGAAAAGTTCATCGAGCTTTCCAAGGACCGGCTGTGGCTGGACATCTGGATGTCGGCCCGCCGCGTCTTCACGGGCGTTGCGCTAGGCATCCTGGTCGCGGTGCCCGTGGGCTTTTGCCTGGGCTGGTATCGGGGGCTGCGGATCTTCATCGATCCCGTCATCAACTTCTTCCGCGCGCTCCCGCCGATCGCGCTGATTCCGCTGGTGATCGTCTACTTCGGGATCGGCGAATCGGCCAAGACCGTCATCCTGTTCTATGCCTCGTTCTTTGCCGGCGTCATCGTGATGTACGAGGGCATCGCCCAGATCAGCCCGATCTTCGTGCGCGTGGCGCGGACGCTGGGTGCCAATGATGTGGAGATCTTCATCAAGGTCATCGTCCCGTTGACCGTGCCGCACATCCTGACCGCCATTCGGGTGGCGCTGGGCGTGGCCTGGGCCACGCTGGTGGCGTCCGAGCTGATTGCGGCCCAGCAGGGGCTGGGAGCGCTGATCCAGAATGCGTCCTCGTTCTTCCAGCTGGACGTGATCTACGTCGGGATCATCTGCATCGGCCTCATCGCCATGCTGATGGACCTGGCCCTGAGGGCCGCAAGCCGCCGCCTGGTCGCGTGGCAAGACCGCATCGCCTGAGAACGTCCCGGACATCCAAGACCATGACCATGAGCACCCAACTGCGCAGCGTGGATACCGCTACGCCGAAGCCTTCCCAGGAACCGAAAGTCAGGATCAGGTTCGATAACGTCACCGTGGACTTTCCCACCGCCAGCGGGCCGATGAGGGTGGTGGACGGCGTGACCCTGGACATCCGGGATGGCGAGTTCGTGTCCATCATCGGCCCCTCGGGCTGCGGCAAGACGACCTTGATGAACATCGTCGGCGGATTCGTGCAGCCGACCGCCGGCGCCGTGACGCTGGATGGGCGGCCTGTCACGGCGCCCGGGCCCGACCGCGGCGTGATCTTCCAGGAATACGGCGTGTTCCCGTGGCTGACGGTGCGCGGAAACATCGAGTTCGGCATGAAGCTCGCGGCCAACAAAGCGAGCCCGCAGGAACGCGCCGAGATCTGCCAGCGCTACATGAAGCTGATGGGCCTGAGCGACTTCGCGGATCACTTTCCGAAGCACCTTTCCGGCGGCATGCGGCAGCGGCTGGCGATTGCGCGCGCCTACGCCGTCAAGCCCCAGTTCCTGTTGATGGACGAGCCCTTTGGCGC
Source organism: Achromobacter xylosoxidans (assembly GCF_002192695.1). GTDB lineage: Bacteria > Pseudomonadota > Gammaproteobacteria > Burkholderiales > Burkholderiaceae_B > Achromobacter > Achromobacter xylosoxidans_C. Next base: position 91,880 of record NZ_MTLG01000081.1, on the reverse strand, counting down.
GCTGGATGCGCAGACCCGGACCGCCATGCAGGATCTGCTGCTCGAAGTGCTGCAGACCGAAGGCAAGACGGTGATGCTGATCACCCACTCGGTGGAAGAGGCCATCTATCTGTCGTCAAAGATCGTCGTGGTCACCGCCCGGCCTTCCAAGGTGCGCAAGGTGATAGAGGTGCCTTTCGGCTACCCGCGTTCGGAGCGGGTCCACGAGGACCCTCGCTTCGTTGAGTTGAGCCGGGAGATCCGGGAGCTGGTCATGTTCGAGTACCAAGCCCAGGCCCGCCAATCCGTCCGGCCGACCGATTGAGCCTGCGTCAGCAGCCCCACCACAAGGAGACTCCATGAAGCTCGACCGCAGAACCCTACTCAAGGCGGGCGTAGCCGCGTCCATCACAGCAATCGCGGCGCCCGCCATAGGCCAGGCGCGCAAGAAACTGCGCGTCGGCTACTTGCATACGCCCGCCGTCGACGGCCACTTGTGGCTGGGCCTGCAGATGGGCAGCTACGCCAAGCATGGTTTGGAACTGGAGCCCATCGTCTTCACCACGGGCCTGGAAATCTTCCAGGCGATGATAGGCGGCAGCCTCGATGTGCTGGCCACCGGCGCGGTCGTGTCGAACTTTCCAGCCCGCGGCCAGGGCAAGGTCTTTCTTGTCAACGACATCGAGTACGGCACCGCCCAGCTCTGGGTCCGCGACGAGTCGATCAAGACCGTGGCCGACCTGAAGGGCAAGCAGATCTCCACGACGACGGGCACGACCGCCCATGTGTTCCTGGACCGGGCCTTGCGCGCGGCCAAGCTCGACCCGGGCAAGGACGTGCAGATCGTCAACCAGCGCATGGCCGACGCAGTGACCTCGTTCGTATCAGGCGCGGTCAGCGCGGTGGCGCTCTGGGTGCCGTTCGATACGATCGTCCGGTCCAAGGTGTCCAATGCGCGCATGCTGATCGACGCTTCCGCGTTCTATCCGGAGGCGGCGATCATGGGCGGATGGGCGGCCAGGAATGATTTCTACGAGGCCCAGAAGCCGGCCATCCGCAGCCTCATCGCCGCCTGGGGCGAGGCCAACGACGCCATCGTGAAGACCCCGGACGCCGCGGTGGAGACGCTGCAGAAGACGCAGTACAAGGACGTGCCGCTGGCCGAGTTCAAGGCGCAGTTCAAGCAGGCCAAGTATTTCTCCACGGCCGAGTGGCGCACCAAGTACGAGGATGGTTCAGTGACCCGCTGGCTGCAACAGGTGACCGACTTCTTCGCGCAGGCCGGGAACATTCCGAATCCCGTGCCCGCCTCGCGCTACTTCGATCCTTCGGCCTATCTGGAGGCGATCAAGGCATGAGCATTCCGGCTGGCGCGGGCTTTGATTACATCGTCATCGGCGGCGGCTCCGCCGGATGCGTGCTGGCCAATCGGCTCAGCCGCGATCCGGCGGTGCGCGTGCTGCTGCTGGAGGCGGGCGCGGCTGCGCATAATTTCTGGCTCAAGCTGCCGGTGGGTTACTTCAAGACCATCTACGATCCGAGGTTCTCCCGGCTGTTCCCGATCGAAGCCCAGGCCGAGACTGGCAATCGCACCATTCTGTGGCCGCGGGGCAAGGCGCTGGGCGGGTCTAGCGTGATCAACGGCTTGTTGTACATCCGCGGACAACACGAGGACTACGATGATTGGGCCAGTCTCGGCGCGACCGGCTGGGGCTATCGGGACGTGCTGCCGTACTTCAAGAAATCCGAGCGCTACGAAGCAGGCGAGTCCGAGTATCACGGGGCTAGTGGCGAACTCCGCGTCTCCAATCTGCGCAATGACCATCCCTACACGGCTGCGTGGGTGGAAGCGGCAGTCGAGGCCGGGTGCCGGCGAAATGACGATTTCAACGGCGCCGAATCGGAAGGGGTGGGACCTTACCAGCTGACGCTCGGCAACCGTTGGCGCTGCGATGCCGCGACCGCGTTTCTGTACCCGGTCAGGTCGCGTCCGAACCTGGTGATCGAGACTGGCGCCCATGTCACGCGCATCCTGATCGAAGGAGGCAGGGCGCTGGGCGTGGAGTGGGTGCAAGAGGGTCAATTGAAGCGTGCGATGGCGGATGCCGAGGTGGTGCTTGCAGCGGGCGCGCTGCAATCGCCTCAGGTGCTGCAGCTTTCGGGCGTGGGCGATGCGGCGCTGCTTGCCAGGCACGGCATCGCGGTTGCGGCGCACTCGCCGGAAGTCGGCCGCAACCTGCAGGATCATTACCAGGCGCGCGTGATCGTCAAGCTGAAGCGGCGCATGTCGCTCAACGACGCGGTACGCAATCCGCTCAGCCTCGCGGGCATGGGAGCGCAATGGTTGTTCCAGGGCAGGGGACCGCTCACGGTGGGCGCCGGCCAGGTAGGCGGGCTGGCGGCGACCGAGCACGCGGTCGGCGGCCGGGCGGACATACTCTTCAATGTCATGCCGCTGTCGGTCGACAAGCCCGGCGATCCGTTGCATCGATTCTCAGGTTTCTCCGCGTCGGCGACACAATGCCGGCCCGATTCGCGCGGCGCCGTGGAGATCGTGGGTACGGATCCGTTGGCATCGCCGCGCATCGTCTCGAACTATCTGACCGAGCCGCGCGATGCGAAGGTTCTGGTCGCGGGTTTGCGCATGTTGCGCGACATCTATGCCCAGCCGTCGTTCCGCGATCTGGTGACCGGTGTGGAATACCTGCCGGGAAACGATGTCACGACAGCCGCCGCGCTGGAACAATTCGCGCGCAACAAGGGCGGCACGGTGTTCCATCCTGCCGGCACCTGCCGCATGGGCGGCGACGCTGGGTCCGTGGTCGACGCGCGCTTGCGCGTGCGCGGGGTCGAGCGCTTGCGGGTCGTCGACGCTTCGGTCATGCCTCGCATGGTGTCGACGAATACGAATGCCGCCGCGATCATGATCGGTGAGAAGGGCGCCGCGCTGATCCTGGAAGACGCGCGTGGCGCAGTCCGGCCGCAAGCGCGTGATATAGTCGCGGACACTTTGACGCCATGATTCTCGACACCGCCCAAGCCCCTCTCTACGTACAACTTTCGGATCTGTTCCGGCAGCGGATCCTGAAGGGCGTGTGGAAGAACGGCGAGAAATTGCCCTCGCTCGACGCGCTGGCCGAAGAGTTCCACGTGGCCAAGGTCACGGTGCGCCAGGCGATCGAAAGGCTTACCCGCGACGGACTGCTTTCGCCACAGCGGGGGCGCGGCACCTTCGTGACGGGAGCGCCCCAGGACAACCGTTGGTTCCGTGTCGAGACCACGCTCGAGAACCTGTCCAGCGTCTATCGGGATACGCACCCGACCATACTCAATATCGACGAGTCCACGCGCGCGCCGTTGCTGAACGAATCGGACGGCGTTGCCGCGGAAAAGTATGTCTTCATGCGGCGTATCCATGCCCGCAATGGGCAGCCGTACTGCGTCATCAACATCTACCTGGACGCTGTCATCTTTGCCAAGCACCCTGCGCGCTTTCGCAAAGAGACCGTCATTCCCATCCTGATGGGCATGTCTTCGGTGGATATCGTCTCCGCCCGCCAGGTGCTGACCATTTCGACCGCCGATGTCGAGGTGGCGCGGCATTTGGGCATCAATGTGAACGCGCCCGTGGCGGAAGTCCGGCGCGTGTTCACCGGACCGGAGCGCCGTGTCATCTATCTGGGCGAAGTGACGTATCGCGGCGACTTCGTGCGCATGGAAATCGACCTGAAGCCTTGATGGCTGAAAGGCTGCCCGCCGCATCCGCGCGGGCAGGCAAGGCCGTCCATGTGTTCCAGGGCTATCGGATGCCGGCCAGTCCTTCAATGGCGGTGCGGGCGTGGGCAATGAACGCCGCAGTTTCGGCATCGTGCCGTTGCGCCAGATTGTCTTCCTCTTGCCCCAGATAGATCGCGCGCGCCTTGCTGAGGACGGGACGGTAGGGCGCTTCCAGCCTCTCCAGCAGCCAAGCCGCTGCCTGATCCTTGGAGGCGATGCCCCCGGAGACGGCCGTGTACCAGATGCGCGCCAGCGCGAGGATGATGTGCTTTTCATCGCCGGCCCAGTCCTCGGGCGCGTTCCACTGCGCGACGGTATCCAGCAGTGCCCGCCTCAGGTCTTCGCGGGGTACGGCCTGGAGCAACTGATCGGCCTCTGGGCCGACGACAGGAATGTTGTGGCCACGGACCTTGGTGAGCAGTATGGCCAGATCGTGGTCCAGCATGGGCGGTTCCACGACGCCCGCCATCAGGTCGGTTCGCAGCCATTCGCCGAACTGGAGTTCGCGCCTGGCCGGGTGGCGCCAAGGCACGACGTGTTCCAGCGCCAGCACGGTGACTTCGAGCGCGCGCAAGTCGGGTGATGAACCGGGCGGGGCGGAGATCGCCAATAGCGCCGTGGCCAGCGCGCGCAGCACGGCTTCGTCCGGCGGCTGGGTCACGGTGACCAGCAGATCGATATCGCTATGGGGCTGCAGCCCGCCGTCCACGGCGGAACCGAACAGGTGGATGGCGACGAGGCTAGCGCCCAGATGCCGTTCGATGACGCTGCCGGCCGCTGCGACCTGGGGGGCGATTGAAGGTGGAACGAGATGAGCCATGCATCGATAGTAGCGAAGTTTGCGCGCAGCCGGCAGGCCGGCGGCGCGCGGGCCATGGCCGTGAGACCGGCACTGGTACTATGCCGGCGCAACGCCCAAGTCCGATGATCCCCACAAGCCCACGACAGGCACCGAGATGATCCGTTTATTGTTCCGAGCAGGCGCCCTGGCCGCAGGCGTGCTGATGGCAATGGCCAGCCAGGCGCAATCGCCTGCGCCCAATATTGGAGGCTGGCGCCAGGTGTCGGACAGCCAGTTCAACCGGCAATTCCATTTCTCGATGCTGCCCGGCGTAGCGGCCATCGGCAGCAACTGGGCGGTGTACGACTTCCGCGCAGGGAAGGTGGCGTGCTGCCTGGTCGTGGAAGGGCCGGAGGTGTCGGAAGAGCAACTGGGTAGCGCCTACGACATTCCGGGCCCCTGGATCACCGATCTGACCAATGGCTGGAACCTGGACGCTGCGCCTTACCGGCCGCGCGTGCAGTTGCTGCGCATCGATGGAGAGTTGCGCGGCTACGAGTTCGCCAATGCTGGCGACGGTGTGGGCGGTCTGCTGGTCCCCGACCATGCCGCCGCCGTCGCCGCCCGCACGCTGGAGATTGATGGACAGCGCTATGCGGTGGAGCGCAAGGATTCCACGCTTGCTGATGACGATGGCGGTCTGTACACGTATAGCCTGCGCCCGGCCAAAGGCGGCGCGCCGCTGAAGATCGAGGTCCCCATCGGAACCTATTGAGCCCGGGAGGCGACGATCACCGCATGAGCCAGACCCTGCAAATCGAGGATACCCCGCTCACCGAGGACGATATCCTGCTGCTGCGCAGATGCTCCCGCGGCAGACTGTTGATGGCCGTGTTCGGCGTCTTCGTGGTGCTGCTGCTGGCGCTTTGCGTGCTGACCTTTGCCGTGCTCGGTCTGTCCGAGTGGCGCGCGCTGGACCTCGGCGGGGGGGCGGTACTGTTGGCGGGCATTGCGGTGATGGGAGCGCTGGCGGTGTTTTTCGGACGCAAGCTGCTGCGCATTCCGCGAGGCTGGCGCAGCCTCGACCGGGCGCTGAAGGGGCGGCTGGCCAAGCAGATCGTTTCAGGCCGGCTGACGTCATTTGGTCCGGGCTCCTCGACGCCGGGCGTGTGCTACGGATTCGGCGAGCAGCGCGTGGAGGCCGCCTTGCCGTTCTGGAACGAGATCGCCAGCGACACCCGCAGCGGGCATGGGCCGGCGACGGCCGTGGGTTTGACCGATCTGCCCGTGCGCCTGCACCTGTTGACCCTGCAGCCAGACTCGCCTCCAGTGCTGTTGCGGGCGGAGTATCCCGTGAGCGCGGAGTCCCTGGTCGCCGTCGAGGAGATCAGCGATGCAGACCGTGCTGCCGTGCGTCGGGAAGAGCTGGACGCGCGCAAGTTCATGCTGATATTTGCCCTCGTGCCGCTGGTGGGAGGGCTGTTTCTGCCGCCGCTGCTGTTCGTGGCGGCGATCTTCGCGATCCTGGCGATGCTGTTCGGCATGCGCAGCCGCAAACTGCAGCGTGGGCTCTACAAGCATGGCGTGCGGGGCGTGGTCGAAGAGGCCTTGGTTTACCGGCTGCGCAGCCCCAATTCCTCGATCGTTTCGCTGGTTCACAACTACCGTATCGGCGGTGTGATGTACCGGGTCGATTATCTGGGGGATGTGGTCGAGCCGGGCAGGCGCGTCGAGTTCGAGTTCCTGGACTCTGGCGTGAAGGGGCAGACTGGCCTGTTCTTCCGCGTGGACGGCGAACCTGCCACGGGGCAATAAACGGACGGGGCCGCGGGCAGCGGGTCCCGGCAAACAAAAGGAGAAAGGTGTGTCCGTATCCATAGATGTGTCCGGTGAACCAGCGGGCTCGGTGAGCGAAGCAGGGCGCTATCAAGTGAGCCTGACCGCGCCGGGCAGCCATGTCTTCGAACGGGAGGCCGGCCGCGGCAACCTGATCATCGGTCCGGCCAGCATGGGCAAGAAGGCCGATCTGCATGTGGCTTGCGAAGACGCCATCAACTGGGGGGTGTTCGAGCCGTTCTCCACGCCTGCCGGCTCGGCATGGCCGCGCCACTTCGACTATTACGGCAACGACAGCGGCTTCTTCGGTTGGTCGCAAGGCCGGAAGATCGAGCAGTTCAGCTGGGCGCCGGCCTACTCAGGCAGGCGCGCCATCGACGCAGGCGCGGCAAGAATCCAGACGCTGCGCATCCGGCTGGACCAGGTGTCGGGGCATATTGAAGCCAAGCTGCCTCAGATCCGTGACCTGGAGCTGTTTGGCGACCTGACGCGCATTGCCATCGCGGGCGAACTGCCCGATATGTTGTTGCTGCGGCCGGCGCTGGGGCGCCGGACTGGCGCGGCGCCTTACGCCTTGCCCGACCTCGGCCCGCTGCAGGAAGTGCGCGCGCTGGCGCTGCACGGCGCGCCGCTGGGGCAGCCCATTTCGCTGCAGGGAATCGATCGCTTTCCGGCGTTGGAGAGCCTGTCGCTCTGGGGCGGCTTCAGCGGCTGGGAGGCGCTTGCCGGGCTGCCGCGCCTGACAAGTCTGGAGATCCGGTTCACGCCCGATCTGGACGGCTTGCCGGAACTGGCCAGTTGGCCCGCGCTGGATAGGTTCATCGCCTACAACATCGACGAAGCCGCGGGCAAGCGCTTGAAGGCGCAGATGAAGGCGCGGGAGAAGGTCCGCGCATGGGGCGGTTACAACTCCGTCTCCCAGCTGCGCAAGCGGGAGTGGTGGCAAAGCGAATACGGCCGGCCTTTCTCGGGCTGGAACAGCCGCATGGCGAAGTCGGCGAATACGGCCTACGACACGGCCAAGTCGGCGCTGGAAAGCGCAAGCAATGCCGCCGAGGTACAAGCCGCAATCTCCGCATTTTCCAGCCACTTCAACGGCATGAAGGGCATCGAGACCGAGGAGCGCGAGGACATCGGCGAGGCCGTATGGCAATTCAGCCAGCTTGCGCGGTTCGAACAGCTCGGCATAAGCGAAGCGCAGACGCAGCGCTGGTTCGACGAGGCGAGGGATTACTGAGGCTTTGCTTCCCGCCCCGCGCTGCGGCCGGCGGGCGTGGATTGCTTCGCACAGGCTATTCTGGCAGTCGGACTCACTTTCGGAGCATCTCATGGAACCAAGAATCACGGTCATCACGCTGGGCGTCGATGATCTGGAAAGATCGGTGGCTTTCTATCGCGATGGGCTGGGGCTGTCGACGGAGGGCATCATCGGCAAGGAGTTCGAACACGGCGCGGTCGCGTTCTTCGACCTGCAGAATGGCGTGAAACTTGCCGTGTGGCCGCGCGCGAGCATGGCTGCCGACACGGGCATTGCGCTGCGGCCCGGCGGCTCTCTGGAATTCACCTTGGGACACAATGTGCGTTCCAAGGGCGAGGTGGACGCAGTGATGCTGCAGGCCAGCGGCGCGGGCGCCAGCGTGGTCAAAACCGCGGGCGACACCTTCTACGGCGGCTACGCGGGCTACTTCATGGATCCGGACGGACATTTGTGGGAAGTGGTCTACAACCCTCAGATGCTGCCTTAGGAATAGTTGCGTATCGCTCTGTTACGGTGGTGCGAGGCCGCTTCCTTTAAGCTGCGCCGGTCTCAATTGTGATGGAGTTGGCGCATGTTCAAGCCCTTGATTTCCGTGGCGTCGATGGTTGCATTGCTGGGGGCGGGCGCCATGGTCCGGGCCCAGGACCTGATCCTGCCTTCCATTCCCGAAGCCACGGACGCGATCGTCGACATGCTGGCGGACACGGGCATGCCCCGGCCGTCCAAGGTCAAGCTGGGAACCTGCATCCCGGCGGTCGATGCCACGTATCCGGGCCAGGTCGCCTGCACGGTCGCGGTGACCTTGGGGGCTGCGGTCAGCGAGAACCAGATGGATTTCTACAAGCAGGACGGCAAGTGGAAAGTGCAGCCCAGCGTTTCCCAGGATAAGCTGCCGTTTCCTGATCCCAAGCTGGATTGAGAACGACCTCCGGCGTGGCGACGGGCACAGGCACTTCAACCAGGAGAAAGTCATGCCGTTCGTCAGTATCCGCATTACCCGCGATGGCGTTACCGCCGAGCAAAAGGCGCAGGTCATCCGCGAAGTCACCGAGACGCTCGAACGCGTGCTGCACAAGCCGCCGGAGTGGACGCACGTCGTGATCGAGGAAATCGATACGGACAATTGGGGCTTCGGGGGAGTGACGACCACGGAGATGCGGGCGGGCAGGGCGCCGACGCCTGGCGCCAAACCCCAAAGCGGCAGCTAGGGATGGCTACCCGCCGTGCCAGGCTTTGCCATGCCGCAGGCCTGTGAGCCGCAAGGGCTTTGGCGCTACTGGGGCTGACGCTCCAGCGCCATGGCCGGTTTTTGCAGCTTGCGATAGGCCAGGACCAGGCTCAGGGAAAACAAGGAAACCAGCAGCGCCGCCGCGGGCAGTTGCGGTAGCGCGTCCCGCGGGAAGACATAGGCCAAGAGCGGAAACGCGTACACGGCGGGCATGCGCATCTCGAACAGGCGCAGCAGCAGCCACATCAGCGCCAGGTCCAGCAGGACCACCGTCATCCAATCCTCGACCGTCAGATAGAGCGCCACGCCGACAGCGGCCGACAGGGTCAGCACCGCAGTCTGCTTGAACAGCATGCGCCATGAATACATCTTCATGTGCAGGGACTCGTACACCACCACGGCCACCGGGGGCAGTACCGCCAGATGCGTATTGCCGGCGAGCGCGGCGAGGCCGATTCCGGCCAGGATGATGGCGGCATAGGCAGCCATCAGCCGGGGCTGGACGGAAGCGGTGCGATCCGTGCTGGCGCGCAGCCTTCCCAGCATCACGCCCAGCATCAGTAGCAGGGTGCTGACCACAATGGCGGCAATGAATGACGGTTCGGTGGCGTTGGTCACCACCGGCAAAAAGCCCGTGGCCAGCGCAGGCGCCAAGCTGTAGCGCAGCAGCAGGAAGAACAGCAGCATCGCTGCCAGGACGAGCGCCAGTTTGGCGGTATGGGGTATGGCCAGCAGGTTGATGCCGAAGCCCATCAAGGCCGTTGCGGTGGGCCAAAGAAAAATCTTCTCGGGATGGCGCATCCAGCCTGGTTCGCGGTAGACCCACAAGGCAACGGCCATGGCGGCGATCTCCGGCAGCACGATCTCGCGATCGTTCCAGAAGGCGGCGGCCGCGACCATGGCTGCGATGAACGCGAAGGCGCAGAAATACGACAGGCGTGCCTGGCGTGGCGTGAGCGTTGCGTGCTGCATGGCGGAACCCTTCTCGAAAATGCGCCTAACCCTCTGCGCTACACCAGGCAGCCGGGGGAATACGATGGCGTCAGTTTCAAGCTTGACACGATGGGAAGGTCAAGCGGAGGGGGCTGAGGGAGCATTTCGCGGGCCCGTGCCGGGCCCGGCCGGCTTATCCCTGCCGGCCCATGATGCTCAAGGCCACCGCCTCGGCGATCTTGATGCCGTCCACGCCCGCCGACAGGATGCCGCCGGCATAGCCCGCGCCTTCGCCAGCCGGGAACAGGCCCTGGGTGTTGAGACTTTGCAGGGTTTCGTTGTCGCGCTTGATGCGGATGGGCGACGAGGTGCGGGTTTCGACGCCGGTCAGCACCGCGTCGTGCATGCCGAAACCCTTGATGGTCTTGTCGAAGACGGGCAGCGCTTCGCGGATGGCGGTGATGGCGAAATCGGGCAGTGCGGCGGCCAGGTCGGTGAGGTGCACGCCCGGCGTATATGAGGGCTGCACGGAGCCGAATTCCGTCGAGGCGCGGCCGGCGATGAAATCGCCGACCAGTTGCCCCGGCGCACTGTAGTTGCGGCCGCCCAGCTCGAACGCCTGGGATTCCCATTTGCGCTGGAAATCGACGCCCGCCAGCACATGTTCGGGGTAATCGACCTCGGGCGAAATTCCGACCACGATGCCCGCGTTGGCATTGCGCTCGTTGCGCGAGTACTGGCTCATGCCGTTGGTGACGACACGGTCGGGTTCGGAGGTGGCAGCCACCACGGTGCCGCCCGGGCACATGCAGAAGCTGTAGACCGAGCGTCCGTTGCTGGCGTGGTGCACCAGCTTGTAGTCCGCCGCGCCCAGGATGGGGTGGCCGGCGTTCGGGCCGAAGCGGGCGCGGTCGATCAGCGATTGCGGGTGTTCGATCCGGAAGCCGATCGAGAACGGCTTGGCTTCCATGAACACGCCCTGGTCATGCAGCATCTGGAAGGTGTCGCGCGCGCTGTGGCCGATGGCCAGCACCACGTGGTCGGCCTCGATGTGCTCGCCGCCGGCCAGGGTCACGCCAGTGACGCGGCCGTTTTCCCGATGCAGCGTTTCGACCCTGCTGGAGAAGCGGACTTCGCCGCCCAGCTTGGTGATGGTGTCGCGCATGACTTCCACCATGCCGACCAGACGGAACGTGCCGATGTGCGGCTTGCTCACGTACAGGATTTCTTCGGGCGCGCCGGCCAGGACGAATTCCTTGAGCACTTTTTCGCCGTAGTGCTTGGGATCCTTGATCTGGCTGTACAGCTTGCCGTCGGAGAAGGTGCCGGCGCCGCCTTCGCCGAACTGGACGTTCGAATCGGGGTTCAGGATGCGCTTGCGCCACAGGCCCCAGGTGTCCTTGGTCCGTTCGCGCACGGCTTTGCCGCGTTCCAGGATGATGGGCTTGAAGCCCATCTGCGCCAGGACCAGCCCGGCAAACAGGCCACAGGGGCCGGTGCCGATGACGATGGGGCGCTTGGCCAGGTTGGCGGGCGCCTGGGCGACAAACTTGTACTCGGTGTCGGGCGTGGGCTTGACGTTGCGGTCGTCGTGAAAGCGCTGGAGCAGCGCCGCCTCGTTTTCGACGTCGACGTCCAGCGTGTAGATCAGCAAGATGTTGTGCTTCTTGCGCGCGTCGTAGCTGCGGGAGGCGATGGTGTAGCCGCGCAGGTCGCTGGCCGCTACACCCAGTTTCTTGAGAATCGCGGCGGGCAATTCTTCGGGCGTGTGATTCAACGGCAGCTTGATTTCAGACAGTCGCAACATCTTTGGTCCAGATAAGGGGGCGAGCACAACGTCGCCAAGCGCGGATTGTACTGGACTGCAGGCACGGGGCCGCGGGGTATCCGGCGCCGGTCAGGGGCCGGGAGGGCTGGTGCGCGCGTCGCGCCGCACCGCCTGGGGCGGCATGCCGAAGCCGCGCAGGAAGGCCTCGCGCAGATGGCGGCGGTCGCGAAAGCCGGTTTCCCTGGCCACCACTTCCAGCGGATGCCGGCTGCTTTCTATCATCAGCCGGGCGGCTTCGAGCCGCAGTCCCTCGATGGCCTTGGCGGGCGATTGGCCGGTCTCGGCCGTGAACACGCGGCTGAACTGGCGCGGGCTCAGGCTGGCGGCCTGGGCCAGATCCTCCACGCTCAGCGGCTGGGCGAGGTTGCGCCGGGCATGGTCCAGCGCCTGCTGGATGCGGTCGGATTTCGGTGCGAGCCTGAGCATTTCGGAATGCTGCGATTGCCCGCCCGAGCGGCGCTGGTGCATGACCAGCCGGTGCGCCACCGCGCGCGCGATGTCCGCGCCCAAGTCTTTTTCAACCAGCGCCAAGGCCAAGTCCATTTCCGCCGTCATGCCGGCGGACGTCCAGATCGCCCCGTCGGCGATGTAGATGCGGTCGGCCTCGACCTGCGCGCGCGGATGGCGCTGCTGCAAGGCGTCGGCCCAATACCAGTGCGTGGTGGCGCGCCGTCCGTCGAGCAGGCCGGCGTCGGCCAGCAGGAATGCGCCGGTGCACAGGCCGGCGACGCGGCGCGAGCGGGGCGCGAGTTTCTCCAGCAGCCGGGGGAGTTCGGGCGCAACGGGCCTGGAAACGGGCGAAAGCACGCCGGCCACCAGCCAGGTGTCGGCCTGGCTGCGGGCGGTGAGCGGACGGGCCTGTACCGTCAGGCCCGCCGAGGCGCGCACCGCGCCGTCCAGGGCGTAGCTGTCCACGGCGTAGAAGGGCTCGCGCGCCACCACATTGGCGAGTTCGAACACGGCCTGCGTGCCCAGGCCGATGATCTGGAAACCTTCGGGAAGTATGTAACCGATGCGGTGCATGGGAGCGTCCTTGCGGGTTCTGGCCCCGCGCGAGTCCTGCGTCAATGTCCTTATTTATGACTATATACGTCATTTACGCCATGGTCCGCAAGCCGCAACATGGATCCCATCGCAATCACCCCTTCGGGAGTCCCACCATGGCACAAACTCAACCCGGCACCGCCCTCGTCACGGGCGCATCCAGCGGCATCGGCGCGCTGTACGCGGAAAAGCTCGCGCAGCAGGGCTACGACCTGATCCTGGTCGCCCGCAACCGCGAGCGCCTGAATGCGCTGGCCAGCGGCATCAGCACCCGCAGCGGCCGCGCGGTGGAGGTATTGGCGGCGGACCTGGGCGACCGCGCCTCGCTGGCCCGCGTCGAAGACCAGCTGCGCCAGGACGCCAGCATTACCTTGCTGGTGAACAACGCCGGCATCGGCACGCATACGCCGCTGCTGCAAAGCGACGTGGAGCAGATGACGCGCATGGTCGACCTGAACGTCACCGCGCCGATGCGGCTGACCTATGCGGCGGTTCCGGGCTTCGTGGCGCGAGGCCGGGGCGCCATCATCAATATCGCTTCCGTCGTGGCGCTTGCGCCCGAAGTCCTGAACGGCGTCTATGGCGGCAGCAAGGCTTTCGTGCTGGCGTTCAGCCAGTCGCTGCAACACGAGCTGGCCGGGAGCGGCGTGCAGGTGCAGGCGGTACTGCCCGGCGCCACGGCCACGGACTTCTGGGCCATCGGCGGCCGGCCCGTGGAAACGCTGGACCAGCGCATCGTGATGCGCGCTGAAGACCTGGTCGATGCCGCCTTGCTGGGCTTCGCGCGCGGCGAGAAGGTCACCATCCCCTCGCTGCACGCTGGCGAGGAATGGGACGCCTACGAAGCCGCGCGCCTGGCCATGGCGGGGCACCTGTCCAACAGTACCGTTGCGCAACGCTACGCGGCCGCGGTCTGACCCTGATCCTGGGAAGCTGAAACCATGAAAGCTGTCATTGCCGCCTATGCGCGCTCGCCTTTCCACTTTGCCCGCAAGGGCCGGCTGGCCGGCTTGCGGCCCGACACATTGGCCGCGCAAGTGGTACAGGGCCTGCTGCGGCGCACGGATCTGGATCCGGCGCTGCTGGAGGACGTGATTCTGGGCTGCGCCTATCCGGAGGCCGCCCAAGGCAACAATCTGGCGCGCATCGTCGGCCTGCTGGCGGGCCTGCCGCAGGAGGTGGGCGGCATGACCGTGAACCGCTTCTGCGGCTCGTCGATGCAGGCTGTGCACATCGCGGCGGCGCAGATCGAGGCGGGCATGGGCGAGGCCTTTCTCTGCGTGGGCGTGGAGTCGATGACGATGGTGCCGCAGGGCGGCTTCAACTTTTCGCCCAACCCCGAACTGCAGGCGACCAGCGACGCCTACCTCTCCATGGGCGAGACGGCGGAGAACGTGGCGCAGCGTTGGAACGTCAGCCGCGCCGACCAGGAACTGCTGGCGTTGCAATCCCATCGCAAGGCCGCCGCGGCGCGCGAGCAGGGCTTGCTGGCCGCCGAGATCGTGCCCATCCGCTTGCCGGACGGCGAGATGCTGGATGCGGACGGCTGCATCCGCCCGGGCACCACGCTGGACGCGTTGGCGGGACTCAAGCCCGCGTTCCGCGCCGATGGCGTGGTCACGGCAGGCACCTCGTCGCCGCTGACCGACGGCGCGGCGGCGGTGCTGGTGGCCAGCGACGACTTCGCGGCGCGTCATGGCCTGGAGGCGCTGGCGCGCATCCGCAGCTTCGCGACCGTGGGCGTGGACCCGGCCGTCATGGGCATCGGCCCGATACCTGCCACGCGCAAGGCGCTGGCGCGCGCAGGGCTTGCGGCGGCCGACCTGGACGTGGTGGAGATCAATGAAGCGTTTTCGTCGCAGGCCCTGGCCTGCATCCGTGAACTGGGCCTGGACATGGCCGGCGTCAACATCGACGGCGGCGGCCTGGCCATCGGCCATCCCCTGGGCGCCACGGGCGCGCGCATCACCGGCAAGGCCGCGGCGTTGCTGGCGCGCAGCCAAGGGCGCTATGCGCTGGCGACGCAATGCATAGGCGGCGGCCAGGGCATCGCCACGGTGCTGGAACGGCCCTGAACTCCGATCGACAACCGGACCTCATCGAACCATGAATACGCAGACCTCCATTTCTCCTGGCCGCGACGCTGCCCCTGCCGTCAGGTTGAGCGGCAGCCTGCTGGCCGTGCTTGCCGGGCTGGCCGCCCTGGGGCCGCTGTCCACCAACATCATCCTGCCGGCCTTTCCGCGCATGGCGTCCGAGCTCGCCGTGGACATCCGCGATATGGGCCTGGTGCTGTCGAGCTTCTTCCTGGCCTTCGCCGCCGGGCAATTGTTCGCCGGCCCGGTATCGGATCGCTGGGGGCGGCGTGCGCCGGTGCTGGGCGGGTTGGCCTTGTTCATCGTCGGCTGCCTGGTGTGCGCCTGGGCGCCGACCCTGCCGCTGCTGGTGGCGGGCCGAGTAATCCAGGCCTTGGGCGTATGCGCGGCCTCGGTGCTGTCACGCGCCATCGCGCGTGATCTGTTCGAAGGCGAAGCGTTGTCGCGCACCCTGGCCTTGACCATGGTGGCCATGGCCGCCGCGCCGGGCTTTTCGCCGCTGCTGGGCAGCGCGATGGAGTACGGGCCGGGCTGGCGCGCCAGCTTTGCGTTGGTCGCCGTGCTGGGACTGGTTCTGGCGCTGGCCTACGTGGCGACGGTGGGGGAGACGCACCCAGCCGACCGGCGCGCGGCGGCGACGCCGGCCGCCGTGCTGCGCGGTTATGCGGACTTGGCGCGGGACGTCCGGTTCATCGGTCCGGCGTCGGCCGTGAGCGTGGTCATCGGCGGCCTGTATGCCATCTTCGCTGCCACGCCGGCCATGCTCATGGGGCGCCTCGGCCTGAGCGCGCTGCAGTTGGGCTTGTTCTTCGCTTGCACGGTGTTCGTGGTATTCGCCGCCGGCATGCTGGCGCCGCGCCTGGCCCATCGCTACGGCGCGGCCGGGGTGGCGCGATCCGGCTGCGCGGTAGCGATGGCCGGCGCACTGACCTTGCTGGCGGGCGGCGAGGACAGCGGCCTGCCGCAGTACACGGTCGCCGTGGCGCTGTATCTGTTTGGCATGGGGCTGGTCAACCCGCTGGGAACCGCAATGGCGCTGGGGCCCTTCAGCCGGCAGGCGGGGCTGGCGTCGGCGCTATTGGGCGGCCTGCAGATGGCTTGCGCAGGCGCCATGACGGCGCTGGCCAGCCTGGCGGGCGGCAGCCCCGCGCTGACGCTGGGCGGGGTGTTGGCTGGCGCTTCGGCGCTTGCATGCGCCGCGCTGATGGCGGTCAAGCGTCCGCAGTAGTACTTTCCTGATTCTCGACAACTTGTACAGAGGACACACGCAATGCTGCGCTCCCCCGAAACCATAGAAAGTCTCTTCGAACGCCAGCGCGGCACGCTGCCCGACACCTTCGGCGTGAGGCCGCTGTCCATCGGCGAGGGCCGCATGTCGATGGAAATGACCGTGGCGCCGTGGATGATGGCGCCCAACGGCTATCTGCACGCAGCCTCGCAGGTGATGCTGGCCGATACCTGCGCCGGCTACGCCACCCTGGCGCATTTGCCCGAGGGGGCAAAAGGCTTCACCACGCTGGAGCTGAAGTCGAATTTCCTGGGCACCGCCAAGGAAGGCGTGCTGACCGTCGAGGCGGTGGCGGAACACATGGGGCGTACGACCCAGATCTGGTCGGCGACCGTGGTCGACGCAAGCGGCCGCAAGCTGTCGCTGTTCCGCTGTTCGCAGATCATCCTCTGGTGAGCGCGCGGCCCGGAGATGGGCCGCAATGGTAGAAGCCGCAGGCCATACCAGTCCTTTCGTCCGTTTCTCAGACGGATTCCGCCTTGGTTCGCGCGAGTGCCCTGGATAAGCTGCAACGTCGGCTTTCAGGGCCGGCGGCCATGGCCGCGATGGACGCCATTCGCCTCATCGATTGCGCCTAGCACCGTTGGCATCCCCTGAAGCTGTGGTCCGGTTGTCTATTGACAACCTATTTGAATGTCTTCATACTGGATACCAATGATGGCTCGTCCGTCCCATCCCAAGAAAGAGGTAGAGGCAGCACTGCGCCACGCCGGAGAATGCGGTTGGCGCGTGGAATTTGGCGGCAGCCACGCCTGGGGCCGGATCTATTGCCCGAGCAATGTTGCGGAATGCCGTTGCGGCGAATTCTGCATCACCAGCGTCTGGAGCACGCCGAAGAACCCTGGCAACCATGCGCGCGCCTTGCGGCGCGTCGTGAACAACTGTACTGCGCACCGCGACCTGCCCGAGGCAGACGGCGACATCTGGGAGTAGCGCGATGGAATACACCTTTACCTTGAAGTACCAGCTTGCAGAAGGCCATCACGACATGGATGCGCTGGTCGAGCGCCTGGGCGCGGCTGGTTGCGACGATGCCCTGGTCGGCACCGGGCTGCCGGGACGTATCGCGCTGGAGTTCACCCGCGAGGCCGAAAGCGCGGAAGCCGCCGTCCGCTCGGCGCTTGAAGACGTCAGGCGCGCGGCGCCATCCGCGAAACTGATCGAGGCCGCGCCTGACCTGGTGGGCCTCACTGACGTGGCCGAAATCGTGGGCGTCTCTCGCCAGAACATGCGCAAGCTGATGCTGGCTTATCCAGACAGCTTTCCGCTCCCGGTCCACGAGGGCAGCACGTCGATCTGGCACCTGGCGGACGTGCTGGCGTGGCTGCAGGCCAAGGGCGGCTATCCGCAGGCGGAACGTGTCATGGACGTGGCGCGCGTGGCCTTGCAGGTCAACGCGGCGAAGGAAGGGCAGCGCGTGTCGCGTTCCGCTTCCAAGGAGCTAGAAGCGCTGGTGGGATGACGGTCCCGCCTAGCGGCGCGCGCTGGCCCGCGCCAGCGTCCTGATTTCGTCCAGGAATCGCACGGCGGGCCCCGGCAGTATTCCTTCGCGCCGGTGGTAAGCCGAAAACCTGCGTTCATGGTCCAGGCCGTCCACCCGCAGTTCGCGGATCAGTCCGGCCTTGAGTTCGGCGCCGTACATGGGCCGGGTCAGCCAGCTGACGAAGCCGGAGTGTGCGACCAGGCTCTTGATCAGGGGAATCGACGTGCTGGAAACCGCGATGACCGGCGCGGGCAGGCCTCGGGCCTTGAACAGCGACATGAGCCGGTTATGCGGCTCGGTGCGTGGCGGCACGAAGCACCAGCGTTCCGCCAGCAGCGCCTCCATGGTCGCCGAGGCGATGCCGCATGGCGGGTGGCCGGCGCCGACAACCACATTCATGCTTTCCTGCCATGCGCAGTTCCTGGCGGAAACAATGCTGGCCGTCTCGGGCGCCTCGGGGGCGATCACCAGGTCGACCTGGTAGTTGTCCAGGGCCGTGGCCAGTTCGTCCCAGATGCCTTCGACCACATCGATGGCGATGCCAGGCCATTTTTCCAGGAATGCCTCCAGCGCCTTGGGGATGAACAGGGCAGACGCGCCCGCCGTGACACCCAGGCGCAGGGCGCCGGTAGCCAGGCCGCGCATGCGGTTCATTTCATCGCGAGCGATCTTTTCCTCACGGCATAGCAGTTGCGCATGCGGCGCCAGGGCCTTGCCGTAAGCCGTCAAGCGCATGCCGCCGGAATGCCGCTCGAACAGCGGTTCGCCGACAGCGGCTTCTAGGCGCTTGATGATGCGGCTCAGGGCGGGCTGCGTCAGGCTCATCCTGTCCGCCGCCTTGCCCAGCGAACCTTCGTCGAGCACGGCAAGGAATGCGCGCAGTTCGTTGAGGTTGTAGGTCATGCCAAACTGTAATGACTTTGGCGCTAATAAACAATTCTCAGGAATGAGTTGCGGCCTCACACTCTCGCCATCCGATACGGCTCGCCCTGCCATCTGGCAAAGGCCAGGGCTTGCGGCCATACACACATGGAGAGTAGCGACATGCGGAAACGTCTATTCCTGAAAGCGCTGTTTGCATTGGCGGCCGGCTCGGGCGCGGCGGCCTGTTGGGCCCAGGCCAGCGACAAGCCCATTGAATGGGTCCATCCCTATCCGGTGGGCGGGGGCTCGGACGCCATCGCGCGCAAGCTGGCGGAAAGCGTGGGCGCGCAGATGGGGCGCAGCTTCTTCGTCAGCAACAAGCCGGGCGGGGCCACGAACATCGCGGCGGCCTATGTGGCCAACGCCCGGGCCAATGGCAACATCGTCTTCACGGGCGACTTCGCCACCCTGGCGGCCAATCCGCATCTGTTCACCAACCTGCCTTATGACAGCGCCAGGGACTTCGTTTCGGCCGGCCTGTATGCCCGCTATCCGATACTGCTGGTGGTCTCCAGCAAGGTGCCGGCCAGCAACCTGGACGAATTCTTGCAATGGGCGCGCGCCCATCCCGACAGCGCCAATTTCGCCAGTTCCGGCGTGGGCTCTCCTCAGCACCTGGCCGCCGAACTGTTCCGCGAGCGGACCGGCCTGACCATGACGCACGTCGCCTACCGGGGCGGCGCGCCGGCGGTGACGGACCTGATGGCAGGCGCGGTGTCCTTCGCCTTGATGGACGCTTCCACCGTGGTGCCGCAGATGAAGACGGGCAGGCTCAAGGTGCTGGGCGTGGCCAGTCCCCAGCGCATGAAGAATTTTCCGGACATCCCCACGCTGCACGAACAGGGCCTGAAGGACTTTGAGGCGTTCGCCTGGCAGGGCATGCTGGTTCCCGCGGGTACTCCCCGCGCAACCGTGGAGGCGTTGAACCAGGGGCTGGCGGCCGCGCTGAAGACACAGGCGGTCATCGAGTTCTACGCCAACATCGCGGTCGAACCCTGGTTCAGTTCGCCGGAAGAGATGTCCAGCTTCGTCGCGGGCGAGAACAGCCGCTGGGGCAAGATCATCCGCGAACGCGGCATCAGCTTGCAATAGGCGCCGCATGCTGTTGACGATGGAAGATTACCGGAGCCGGGCGAGGAAGGTCCTGCCCCGTTTCGTGTTCGAGTTCGTGGATGGCGGCGCGGAGCACGAAACCTGCCTGCAGGCCAACCGTGACGACTTCGAGCGGATCCGGCTGACGCCGCGGGTGCTCAGGGATACCCGTGAAGTCGACACGTCGGTTGAGGTGTACGGATCGGTCTGGCGGCAACCGTTTGCGCTGGCGCCCACCGGCCTGAATGGCGTGGTCCGCCCCGGCGGCGACGGCATGCTGGCGCGGGCGGCGGCGGAAATGGGCGTGCCGTTTGTCCTGTCCACCGCCTCGAACCAGCGTGCCGAGGACGTGCGCGCCATCGCCGGCGGCGGCGAGCAATGGCTGCAGCTATATGTGATGCAGGACCGCCGGCTGGCCGAACAGCTTGTGCGCCGGGCGCGCGCGGCGGGCTATCGCGCGCTGGTGCTGACGGCCGACGTGCCGGTGGGCGGCAGGCGCTGGCGCGACGTGCGCAATGGCTTTTCCATGCCTTTCCGGCTTACGTCCCGGATCGCGTGGGACGTGGCGCGTCGGCCCGGGTGGGCGCTGCGCATGCTGCGCGGCGGGCCGCCGCGCTTCGTGAATCTGGCCGAGCAGCCCGGCGAGTCCCTGTCGCTGGAGGTGCAGGCGTCCCTGCTTGCCCGCAGCATGGACCGTTCATTGACCTGGGATAGCCTGCGCTGGCTGCGCAGCCTGTGGGGCGGCCCCTTGCTGCTGAAAGGCGTGCTGCATCGCGAGGATGCCGCCCTGGCGGTGAGGCATGGCGTGGACGGCCTCATCGTCTCCAATCACGGCGGTCGCCAGCTGGATGCCGCACCCTCGTCGATCAGCGTGCTGCCCGGGATCGTCGACGCGGTCGCCGACCGCATCCCGGTGTTCCTGGACAGCGGCGTGCGCAGCGGCGCGGACATCGCGCGTGCCCAGGCTCTGGGGGCGCGCGCCGTTTTCATCGGCCGTCCCGCGCTGTACGGCCTGGCTTGCGGCGGCGCGCAAGGAGTGGCCGACGTGATGCGTTTGCTGGCGGAAGACTACGAGCGGACCCTGATCCTGTCCGGATCGGCGAGCGCCCGCCAAGCCCGCGTGTCCCGGGAGCCGGCGGGCCAGTCCGTTCAGTCGATCGGATAGGCCTCGCCCTCCAGGCCATAGCGAGTAAAGAACTGCCCGAACGACGGCATGGCGGCAATGTCCATGGTGAGCCCGGCCGTGTCCAGCACGATGGTGGCCACCGTGGCCGAGCGTCCGCCCGTCAGAGTGCCGCGCGGGGGACGGCAGACGGAGTAGGGCGTGGCCCAGTCGTCGGCCAGGGCGCGCCGCACATCCGCCACCGTGATCCGGGGGCCGCAGGCGTCCAGCAGCTGGCGCACGCGCCAGGCCCGGTAGTAGGTGTCCACGGCATTCTTCAGGCCCGCTTCGCGCAGCTTGCCCAGCGCCACTTCGCTCATGAAATGGTTGGAATGGGTCAAGAGGCCGTCCTGCGGCAGCAAGGTGAAGCTCTCGTCGGGCGCGCATTCGAAGTCGATCACCCAGCCGTTCTGGCTGACGATCATGTTGCTGGAGCAGGCCTTGGGCGTGGCGGCAATCAGCTGCATGGCGATGGCGACGTGCTGCTGGCTGAGCACCGCGCGGCGCACGCTGCTCAGCGGTACGCCGGACTGCGTGTAATCGCGGTCGCTGCTGAGATAGTTGCCGGTCAGGCCGATGCCGGCCGAGTTGAAGCCGTGCCGCGCCAGGCCGCCGGCCTCCACCAGCGTGAGGAAGGTGACGCCGCTTTCCAGGGTGGCGCGCAGCACGATGGTGCTGTCGCAGGCGTCAGGCTCCCAGTCCCAGTTGTGGGCATGGATCAGCGTGCCTGTCGCGCTGCGCCCGGGCATGACCAGGGCGGCGGTGCATTCGCCTTCGGCGGGGTCCAGGTTGCCCATCTTGGCCAGCAGCCGCGCCTTGGCGATGACTTCGGTGCGGGCGTTGATCAGCGCTACGTCGTCGAAGGCGCAGCCTGCGCCTTGCGCGATGCCCCGCATTTCTTCGGTATGTGCGGGGTCGAACTTCTGGATCTGGTCGGCGAACTCCTTGATCAGGGCGGCCTGGGTGGCCGCGGGAGTGCCGATCTTGTCGAGTTCGCCGCGATAGTGCCGCGCGCTGTGGGCAATGCGTTCGGGCACGGCGCGGCCGTACTGCACGCCGCGTTCAAAAGGGGAACCGGAGATCGAGACTAGGGGAAACGGGGCGTATTTCATGGGAGCATCAAATAGGGGGGTCAGGGTGCGGAGCGGCTTGCCAGGTCCAGTTGCAGGGCGTCGCCGCTGATGTGCAGGTCGGCGCCCAGCGCGGCGGACCCGCGGATCAGCAGGTCGCGCTCTTGCGCCGCTTCGGATGCGGCCACGAACACGGTCTGGTTGGCGTCGTTGCGCTGCACGAAACGGAATTGCATGGCGGCGGGGCGCTTGTCGCGGATGTCGACGCGGACCGTCATGCCGGTCCACTCCGTATGCGCGTCCGCCTGGTGGGCGACCTGGAAGGAGAAATTGCCGCTGCCGTAAAGAATGGGCCTGCCCTGATGCAATTCGACGGGCAGGATCATGTGGGGGCCATGCCCCAGCACGATGTCGGCGCCAGCCTCGACGGCCGCATGCGCGTACTCGCGCTGGTACTGCAGCACGTCGCGCCGGTAGCCCCAGTGCAGCGAGGCGATCACGACGTCCGCCTGTTCCCGCAGCGCCGCCACGTCGGCCCGGAATTGCGCCAGCGACTCCGGATCGGCCCAGGTCAGCACCTCGGGCGGCACGCCGGGGCGCGTGCGCGCCGCCTGCATTTCCAGCCGCGGCCGATAAGCGGTATGGCCGCGGATGATGGCGACGCCGGCATGATGCGCGGTGGCTTCATGGTTGTCCGGCCAGTACACGGCGGTGCGCTGCAGGAAGCCGTAGCGCACGCCGTCGCGCACTTCGATCAGCGGGGCGCGGGCCGCGTTGGCGTTCGCGCCGGCGCCCACGCTCGACAGGGACGCGTCCCGCAAGGCGGCCAGCGAGGACAGCACCGCTACATGGCCGATGTTGACGTTGTTGGCGTTGCCCACCGCCTGCAGGCCGGCGTCGCGCAGGACCTGCGCATGCCGGGGCGAGGTATAGAAGCCGCGCCGCTCCTGGGCCTGCTCGGGCAGGTCGTACAGGCAGCATTCCAGGTTGGCGAATACCAGGTCCGCCTGCCGCAGCGGCGGGCTGACGTGGTCGAACAGGCCGCGGGCGTCATCCACGCCCTTGAGGTTGATGTCGCCCAGCAGATACAGGGTTTGATTCATGGTGGCGTTCCTAGTCGGCCTTCGAGACTTCCCAGAGCAGCGGCGCGCCGAAGATCGACGATTCGAAACCCTGGACGTTCTTGCGGTATGCGCCCGTGCTCAAGGTATTGAACAAGGGGATGATGGGGACCTGCTCCAGCATCAGCCGGTGCAGTTGATCCAGCAAGGCCTGCCGTTCGGCGGGCGCCGTGGCGTTGGTGGCCTTTTCCAGCAGCGCGCGGGCAGCGGGATCGTCCCACAGCTTGCGCGGCTGGGAACTCTTGTCGCCGGTCACGGCCTCGAAGTTCAGGGCGGGGTCCATGCGGCTGGAGTACGAGAACGACATCATCTGGTAGTTGCCTTTCTGCCACTTGTCCTGCTGGGCGCCCCATTCCAGCACCTCGATGTCGGCGTTGATGCCGGCCTGCTGCAGCATGGCCTGGGTGATAACGGCCGCGTCGTAGTTCGGCAGGTTGCGCTTGTTGGTCGAAATGACGATTTTCTCGCCCTTGTAGCCGGCCTTGGCGAGCAGCGCCTTGGCGCGCGCCAGGTCGTAGACGTAACCCTGCTTTTCGGCTTCGCCGTAGTAGGGCGAGGCCACGGGGACGAGCGAGTTGTTGGGCTCGGTCAGGCCGTAGGTCACGCCTGCCACCAGTTCCTTGTAGTTCAGCGCCGCGGCGATGGCCTGGCGCAGATAGGGATTGGACAGCAGCTTGTCGCGCGTCTGGATCGTCAGCGTGGAGGGCGCCAGCTGGGGCGAGACATTGGTGCTGATGGCCTTGTTCTGCGCCAATTCGGCGACTTCGGAGTACGGCACCTTGGACATCACGTCGATGGCGCCGCTGGCCAGGGCGGTCTTGGCCGTCGCCGGGTCGGAGATTACGACGAAGCGCACCTCGTCGACCAGCGGACGCTTGGAACCCACATAGCCGTCGGGTTTGCCCGGCCGGTTGGCGTAGTTCTCGAAGCGCGTCAGGCTCACGTATTCGCGACGGCGCCACTCCGCGAAGCGGAAGGGGCCGGTGCCGATGGGCTTGTCCCAGGTGCCGTCGGGCTTGACCGAGTCGCGATGGGTGATGGCCGTCATGCCGCAATCGCTGCGCGCCAGCGAATCAAGGAACAGCGGCGCGGCGCGGTCCAGCTTGAACACGACGGTGGCGGGATCGGTGGCGGCCGCGCCTTCCACCTTCAGGCCGATGCGGCCATCGAAGTCGGTCAGGCAGCGCCAGCCGGTCTTGGGATCCATGTAGCGGTTCCAGCTCCAGACCACGTCGTCGGCGGTCAGGGGCGCGCCGTTGTGGAAGGTCACGCCCTGGCGCAGATGGAACGTATAGGTCTTGCCGTCTTCGGATACGTCGATCTTCTCCGCCAGCAAGGGGGCGGGCTGGCCCTTCGCGTTGTAGCCGACCAGGCCTTCGACGACGTGCAGGATCACGCCATCGGTATTGGCGTCGCGGTTGACGCCCGGATCGCTGCTGCGGATGTCCGCGTCCTGGTGGGCGCGCAGCACGGTGGCGCCCAGGGCAGGCGCGGCGGCCGTCAGGAGGGCGGCCAGGGCGGTGTACGCATACATAGGTCGTTTCATGATGGGTCCTTGTTGTGAGCGGTTTGCAGCTGGAAAACGTTCAGAAGGAAGGGGACGATCCGCGTTCCACCGTATAGCGGGCGTAGGCCGCGCCCTGCCAGGGCATGCGCGCGACCTCCAGCACGCCGGCCGCGGGTTCCATGATCAGCGTCGCGGTGGTGCAGGATGCATAGCCCTGGGCGCTGACGCGCCCCGGCCGGCAGACGGAAAAGGGAGTGGCATGGGTATCGGCGAAGGCGGCCTTGAGATCCTGCACGCCGAGCTTGCCGCCCGCGGCCGACAGGCGCTGGCGCACGCGCTGATCGCGATAGAGGCTTTCCGGCGAGCTGGCGATGCCCGTCTCCTTCAGCTTGCCCAGCGCCACGGGACTGGTCCAATGGTTGGCGTGGACCAGCAGGCCATCCTCGGGATAGACCAGGAAGGTCTCGTCAGGCGCGCATTCCAGGCTCAGCGCCAGGCCCAGCCGCGTGCCCAGGATCAGGTTGCACGAACACGCCTTGGGCGTGCCGGTGACGATCTGGAGGGCCAGGGCGTAATGCTCCTGCTCCAGCGCCTTGCGGCGCACCAGCGGCAGGGGCACGCCGTCCTGCTGGTAGTCGCGGCTGGAGGACATGCCGTTGCCGTTCAGGGTCAGCCCGGCCGAGTTCATGCCATAGCGCGCCAGGCCGCCGGCTTCGACGAAGGTCAGCACGTCGGGGCCGTCGTCGCGCAGCACGCGCAGGATGATGATGGTGTCGGCGCAGTCCTGGCGGTTGTCCCAGTTCTGGCCTTGCAGGAAATTGCCGTTGGCGCTGCGCGCGGGCAGGATGGCGGCGCCGGTGCATTCGTCGCTTGCCGGCGCGGCAGAGCCGGCAAGCTGCGCGCGCCGGGCTTGGGCGACGATTTCGGTGCGGGCGTTGATCATCAGCACGTCTTCGAAGGAAACGCTGGCGCCCTCGGCGATGCCGCGCATCTCGTCCAGGTAGGCGGGTTCGAAATCCTCGACGGCGCGCGAGAAATTCGCGATGAGCCGCCGCAGGTCCGCAGGCGAGTACCGTAGCTGCTGCAGCGCACGGGCGTAGATCTCGGCGCTGCGTCGCACGCGCCCGGCCGCCAGGCGTCCGTGCCGCAGCCCGCGCTCGTAAGGCGTGCCGGCCACCTCGACCAGCGGAAAGTAGGCTTGCGCTTCCATGTCTGTTCCTATGCGCGCGGGGCTGCGGGCGTCATTGATCGAACCGCCATTTCAGGCGCACGCCGCCGGTGTCGTTGGCCTCCAGGGCCGGAATGGCCGACAGCAGCTTGCGCGTGTAGGGATGCTGGGGCGCGTCGAAGATCTGGTCGCGCGGACCCTGTTCGACGATCTGGCCGTCCTGCATCACGACCACGCGGTCCGCCACCTGCTCGACCACGCCCAGGTCATGGCTGATGAACAGACAGGAGAAGCCGTGGCGTTGCTGCAATTCGGCAAACAGCTTGAGCACCTGCGCGCGCACCGTGACATCCAGGGCCGAAACCGGCTCGTCGGCGATCACGAAGGCGGGGCGCCGCACGATGGCGCGGGCGATCGCCACGCGCTGGCGCTGGCCGCCGGACAATTCATGCGGATAGCGCCTGGCGTACTCCGGGCCCAGTCCGACCTCGGCCAGCACGGACTGGACGCGTTCGGCCTTCTGCGCCGCCGTCATGCCGTCCACCTGGCGCAAGCCCTCGGCCGTGAGTTCACCGACCGTCATGCGCGGATTCAGGGAGGAATAGGGGTCCTGGAACACCATCTGGCAGTTCAGGCGGTAGTCGTTCCAGGCGGCGCCCGTCTGCGCTATCGGCTTGCCGCGGAAGTAGATGCCGCCGTCCGTGGGAGCCAGCAAGCCGGCGATGGCCCGGCCCAGGGTGGTCTTGCCGGAACCCGATCCGCCGACCACCGCCACCACCTCGCGCGGCCGGATCTGCAGGTCTATGCCGTGCAGGGCGCGTTTGGCCTGGGTGCGGCCGAACAGCCGCTGGCGGCCCGCGTAGTCCACCAGCAGCTGGCGCACGTCGACGATGGGCGCTTCGGGCGGAATGGGGCGGGCGGGGCCGCGCATGGGCATGGCCGCCAGCAATTGCCGCGTGTACGGATGCGCGGGACGGTCCAGGATCTGCTGGGTGGTGCCGGTTTCCACGATTTCCCCGTGGCGCATCACGATCATGCGTTCGGTGTACTTGGCCACCATGGGCAGGTCGTGGCTGATCATCAGCACGGCCGTGTTGCGGGCGCGGGTCAGCTCCAGCATCAGTTCCAGCACGTCGCGCTGCACCACGGCATCCAGCGCCGTGGTGGGCTCGTCGGCCACCAGCAGGGCGGGTTCCAGCAGCATCACGGCGGCCAGCATCATGCGCTGTCGCATGCCGCCGGAGAATTCATGGGGCCACGCATCCAGCGCGGCCGCGGGGTCGCGCAGGCCGACGCGCGCCAGCATGGCCAGTATCAACTGCTTGCGGGCGGCTGCCGACAGGTCCTTGCGGTGCAGCGCCAGGCCTTCATCGAGCTGGCGGCCGATCTTCATGGAAGGGTTTAGCGAGGTCATCGGCTCCTGGAACACCATGCCGATGCGCGCCCCGCGCAGCTTGCGCAAGGCGGCGGGGCTGGCGTCGGTCAGCGATTTCCCCTCGAAGGTGATCGAGCCCGCGGCGCGCACCAGCGGCGGCGGCGTCAGGCCCAGCAGCGCGCGCGCCGCCTGGGTCTTGCCGCTGCCCGATTCGCCGACGATGCCGACCAGCTCCCCGGGCTTGATGGAGAAGCTGACCCGCTTGACGATTTCCCGGCCGCCCGCGCCCACCGTCAGCGTCAGGCCGTTCACCTCTGCCAGCGTTGCGCCGGCGTCCATATGCTTGGTCGTCATGTCATTCACCCGTACGCATGCGCGGATCCAGGCGGTCGCGCACGGCGTCGCCCAGCAGGTTGATGCCCAGCAGCGTGAGCGAAATGCAGATGCCGGGGAAGATGCTCAGATACGTCGCCTGCGCCATGAACGGACGGGCCGAGGCCAGCATGTTGCCCCAGGTGGGCGCGGGCGGCGGCACGCCCAGGCCCAGGAAGGACAGCGCGCTTTCCGCCAGGATCACCCAGCCGAACATGGACGTCGCCAGCACCGTCAGCGGCGCCACGCAATTGGGCAGCACGTGGCGGAACATGGTGTAGAGCTCGGAATTGCCCAGCACGCGCGAGGATTCGATGAACTCCTTCTCGCGCAGCGACAGCACCGTGCCGCGCACGATGCGCGTCACCGACGGCGTGTAGGCCAGGCCCAGCGCCAGGATGATGCCGTATTTGTTGGCGCCTACTACTGCCAGCAGGCCCAGCGCCAGCAGCAGGCCGGGAAAGGCCAGCAGCGCGTTGTTGAAGGCCATGATGATGCGGTCGGTCCAGCCCCGCACGAAGCCGGTCAGCACGCCGATGGCGGTGCCCAGCAGGATGGAGAACGAGACGGTCAAGAGGCTGATCCAGACGCTGGTCGAGGCGCCCACCATCAGGCGGCTGAGCACGTCGCGGCCGAATTCATCGGTGCCCAGCCAGAACTGGGCGCTGGGCGGCTTGAGCCGGGACGCGAAGCTGATGCCCAGCGGGTCGCGCGGGGTCCAGACGGCGCCGATGAGGGCGGCGCCCACGACGATCGCGATGATGACCCCGCCGATGGCCGCGTTGGCGGGCAGGCGGCGGCGCCGGGGCTTTACGGGATTGATGGCTGTAGTCAGTTGCATGGCGGTTTACTCCGCTCCAACGCGGGGATCGAAGGCGGGATAGAGCAGGTCGACAAACAGGTTGACCAGCACGTAGATGACCGCGACGAACAGCAGGCAACCCTGGATCACCGGGTAGTCGCGGGCGAAGATGGAATCGACCAGCAGGCGGCCCAGGCCGGGTATGGTGAACACGGTCTCGACCACCGCGATGCCGCCCAGCAGGTTGCCGAGCACCAGCCCGATCAGGGTCCAGGTGGGGCCGAAGGAATTCTTGAATACGTGATGGGCCAGCACCGCGCGCTCGCTCAGGCCCTTGGCGCGGGCATGGGTCACGTAGTCCAGGCGCAAGACCTCCAGGGCGCTGGCGCGCGCCATGCGCATCAGCACGCCGATCTCGTGCAGGAACAGCGTCAGGATGGGCATGGCCAGGTACAGCAGGCCTGCGACCGCGTCCTCCGACACCGACACGTAGCCGACGACCGGCAGCCATTCCAGCTTCAGCCCCAGCAGCAGCAACAGCAGCAGGCCCAGCCAGAAAGTGGGGATGGACACCAGCAGCGTGGCCATGCCGACCAGCGCGATATCGGTGGCGCGATTCTGACGCCAGGCGGCGATGATGCCGGCCGGCACCGCGACCAGGGCGGCGGCTGCCACCGCCGCCAGCACGATGGGGGCGCTGACCAGGAAGCGGTCCCAGACCAGGGACAGCACCGCCTGGCCGGTGGTAATGGATTTCCCCAAGTCGCCCTGCAGCAGATCGCTGAACCACAGGGCGAATTGCGCGGGCCAGGACTGGTCCAGGCCCATGCGCTGGCGCAGTTCTTCCAGGCTGGCGGGGTCGGCAAGGTCACCCAGCAGCAGTTGGGCCGGATCGCCCGGGATCATGCGGATCAGCACGAAAACGGCGACGGACACGATCAGCAGTGTCGGTATGGCCATTCCGATGCGCGAGAGTGCGAAGCGAAGCATAGGGGGCTCGTAGCTCACGTCCCGGCGCCTGCCGCGGCAGCGCGATGGTGACGATACGGTTGACGGGGCCGCTATGCCGGCTCGGCTGCGGGACGACGTAACTTTGACGTCCTGTCATAAAGAAGTAAAACTAAAATTACTTTGTGATATATAAAGTTATTCTTACCGATATGGCACCCACCCGATGAGCTCGATCCGCTTCTTCCGTACCTTCGTCGCCGTGGCGCGCAGCGGGTCGTTCGCCGCGGCGTCGGAGCGGGTGTCGCTGACGCCGGCCGCGGTCAGCCTGCAGATGCGCGCGCTGGAAGACGACCTGGGCGTCACCCTGTTCGACCGCAGCGGCAAGATCGTGTCCCTGAGCGAAGGCGGACACCGGCTGCTGCCGCGGGCCGAACAGCTGCTGGCGGTGTACGACGACCTGCGCGACGGCCCCGCCGGCGACGAACTGGTGGGTTCCATCGACGTGGGGTCGGTGGGCACGTCGATGGCGTTCCTGGCGCGCGCCGTACTGACCCTGCGGGACTCGCATCCCAAGCTGAACGTGCAGCCGGTGATCAGTTTTTCCGGCGACCTGTCGCTGCGCGTGCGGGCCGGGGAACTGGACGCGGCGCTGGCGGTCAAGAACGCCCACAAACTGCCTTCCGGCACGCAATGGACGCCGCTTTACACCGAACCGTTCGTGTTCATTGCGAACCGCCAGGCGGCGGGCAAGGCGGACGTGGCCAGCCTGATGGCGCGGCGGCTCTTTCTGAGGCCTTCGCGCGACACGCATACGGGGGCGCTGATCGACGCCTTCATACGCAGGAACCATCTGAAGTTCGGCGAGTACCTGGAAATCAATTCACTGCGGACCATGGTCGAACTGGTCCATCAGGATGTCGGCGTGACCATCGTGCCGCTCACGCGCGCGGCGCACTGGGAGGAAGATCCGCGGCTGCGCGTCGCCTACTTCGATGATCCATCCGCGCAGCGGACCGTCGGACTGTTCGAGAACGAGGCGCGCAGCCATCTGACCAGCGCGCTCAGGCGCGTTCTGCTGGCCACGATCGAGCAGGATGCCCAGGTCAGGCGGTGATCCCCATTACAATGCTGCATCCCTCACATCACCAGGAGTCATTCGCCATGCGCCACTGATGCCGCCGTCTTCGCGACGGCCAGTCTCCACCCACCCCCAAAGAGCAGGGGGAGTTCTTGGCATCCTTGGAATCGCACATGACGAATCCCTACATCGCGCTGGAAGGCGTGTCCTATGTTCTGCCGGACGGCAGAACGCTATTCTCCGGTCTCGACGAACAGTTCGACCTGCGGCCTACCGGGCTGGTGGGCCGCAATGGCGTGGGCAAGAGCGTGCTGGCCCGCATTCTTGCCGGCCTGCTGCCGCCCGCCAGCGGCCGTTGCCTGCGCTCGGGCAGCGTGCATTACCTGGCACAGCAGGCCGCGCCGCGCGTGGCCGAGACCGTGGCCGGCCTGGCCGGCATGCAGGCCACGCTGGCTGCGCTTGGGCGCATCGAAGCGGGCAGCGCCGCCGCCGAGGACTTCGACCTCGTGGGCGAGCGCTGGGATGCGCGCCTCGCGTTGCAGCAGGAGCTGGAGCGCTGCGGCCTGGGCCATCTGGACGCCGCGACGCCGGCCGCCGCGCTCAGCGGCGGCGAGGCCATGCGTGTCGCCTTGATCGGCGCCTTGCTGTCGGAAGCGGACTTCCTGATCCTGGACGAACCTACCAACCATCTGGACAGGCCGAACCGGCTGGCCTTGGCCGAGCAGCTGCGGCGTTGGCCGCGCGGTTTGCTGGTGATCAGCCACGACCGGCAACTGCTGGGGGCGATGCAGCGCATCGTGGAATTGTCGCCGCTTGGGCTGCGCGCGTATGGGGGCGCCTACAGTTTTTATGCGCAGTGCAAGGAAGAGGAGCGGTGCAACGCGCTGTCGCTGCTGGAGCAGCGCAAGCATGAGCGCCAGCGTGAGGAACAGGCCCTGCGCGTACAGCGCGAACGCCAGGAACGCCGTCAGGCGCGCGGCAACCGCCAGGCGCGCGACGCCAATCAGGCCAAGATCCTGCTGGGCCGGCAGAAGGCGCGCAGCGAAACGTCCGCGGGCAAGCTGCGGCGCCAGCATGAGGCGGCCAGCGAGCAGCTTGCCTTGCGCGTGCGCGAGGCGGCCGAACAGGTCGATGACCAGGACGCCATCGTGCTGCATGCGCCGCCAGCCGCTACACCTGCGCAGCGGCGCATCGCCGAGCTGGACGCGGTGGAGCTGCCGTTTGTCCCGGCCGTCACGCGCCGCATCGACCTGACGTTGGGCGGGCGGCAGCGCGTCGGCGTGGTCGGTCCGAACGGCTGCGGCAAGTCGACCTTGCTCAAGGTGCTGGCGGGACAGTTGCAGGCATCGGGCGGAACCTGCCGGGTCGCGGCAAGGGCCGTGTATCTGGATCAGGGGCTGGCCATGCTGGGGCCGGAGCAGCCGGTGCTGGCGCAGTTGCAGGCGGCCAATCGCAGCGCGACGCAAGCCGACTTGCGCACACGCCTGGCTCAACTGGGCCTGGACGCGCGCAAGATCGCGGCGCCCAGCGGCGAACTCAGCGGAGGAGAGCGCCTGAAGGCCGCGCTGGCCTGCGCCTTGTACGCGGACCCGCCCGCGCAATTGCTGTTGCTGGATGAGCCCAGCAATCACCTGGACCTGCCCTCGATGCAGGCATTGGAGACCATGCTGCGCGCCTACCGGGGCGCCTTGGTCGTCGTGTCCCATGACGATGCGTTCATGGACAGCCTGGCGCTGACGCACCGGCTGGTTGCGGGCTGCGCAGGCTGGCGCCTGGAAACTATCTGATCGACAGTTCCAGGATGTCGTCGCCGGCCTCATCGCGTTCGCCGGTGGGCGTCCACCCCAAGTGGCGGTAGAAGCCATGGGAACGCACGGCGGGATCGCTGGCGCAGGCCAGGAACAGGCGCTTGTGTCCCAGGCTTGCCAGATGCCGGACCATCAGTTGCAGCAGCGTCCTGCCCGCGCCCTGGTTCTCGCTCTCGGGCAGCAGGGCCAGCACCACGATTTCACCGCTATCGCGGTCGCCGAAGCAGTAGCCCGTCACCCGGCCATGCGCGCAGGCGACAAAGCCGGGCAGGTCGCCCGCGCGCACGCCGGCGGCCCAGCTGTCCGCGGTGATGCCCAGCGCGCGCAATGCCTCCACGGAAAATGCGTTCTCTCTCGTCTGGCCCCGGATCGTCAGGCAGGCAGGAACGTCGTCGGCGGTGGCGGGGCGGTATGTCAGTGTGTTCATGGCCGTATATTGACACCCTGTGCGCAATCGTGGCGAGCGGTAACACTCCGTGCGTCCCGGCGGCATTAACATCGTCCGCTTCAATCCGCGCACTGCAGGGTGTAGGCATGCTCGAGTCCGTACTCGCGCCATGGGCGCTCACCGGCCGGCTGTGGCTGCGGTTCTGGCCGCAATTGATGGCGCTGGTGCTGGCAGGCACGCTGGCCCGCGATGTGCTGCTGTGGGTGGCGGCGCAGACCGGCTTCGCCAACCATCTGGCCGGCCTGGCCGTGCTTACGCTGGTGGCGCTGGCGCAGCTGGTCACTACCGTCGCGATGTTCCTCGTGCTGTTGCCGGGCCTGCCAGCCCTGTGCGGCGCGCAGGAAGCGGCGCGCGCCGGGCAGGCCGAGACTGGCGGAAGCAGAGGGCGGCTGGGGCAGGCGTTGACGGTGGCCTTGCTGCCGTTCTTTGCCTACTACGCGGCCTGGGGCTTTCTGGGCGACATCGTGCGGCAGTACTCGCGCCTGGCCTATGGGCTGGATCCGCTGGGCGAGCACGGCAATGTGCTGGATGCGCTGGATTCCCGCTGGCTGCTGGTCTCGGTGGCGATCTCCTGGCTGGTGCGCAAGGCGGCGGTGACGGCGCGCGACCGCACGGGCAAGGGCCGCTGGCAATGGCTGGTGGTGCTGTGCGAAACCAACTGGGTGTTGATCGGCCTGTACGTCATCAGCCGTTGGAAGGACCAGGCGTGGCAGTGGCTGGCCGACCGGCGCGGCTTGGAGGCGCTGCTGCAGTCGCTCATGAACATGCTGACGCCCGTTTCGAATGCCTGGGCGGCGGGCATGACGCCCGTGGAGGCGCAAGGGCCCAGTCTGGGCGCGGCGCTGCTCAGCCTGTTCTTCTATGCCTTGCTGCCGGTGATATGGCTGGTGATGGCGGCGCTGGTCTATGGCTACGACGTGCGCGACGACGCCGAACTCAGGCGCTATGAACGGCTGCAAAGGCTGGGCGACCGCTACCGCGCCGTGCCGCGCTTTCTGCGCGATTTCGTCGAACATTTCGTGGCCGGCTACCGCAAACGCTATCTGCCGCTGGCCAGCGGCGTGCGCCTGGCCTTTCACAGCAGCGCCTTGCTGCTGGTCACGCTCATCGTGGGCTACCGCCTGATCGACTGGGGCGCGGCGTGGCTGTGGTACGGCGCGGCGCGCCTGATCGGCCCGCACGACCTGGATACCTGGCAGGTGCTGGCGCATGGCGTTTCGCTGCTCTTTGGCAGTCCTTTCCGCGATTCTTCCACGGGCCTGCTGATCGAACCCGTGCGCATCTGCTTTCTGGCTGCCGTGCTGGAATGCGCCTACGCACCCTGGAAGATGCGCAGTGCGGCGCCCGCGCCAGCGGCATGAGTCAGCCGGCAGGCTCCGGCGGCGCGAAGCGCAGGTAGGCGGGCCGTTCGGCATCGATGGACACGGTGATCGACCAGGGCGCGGCTGCATCGGCAGGCACCATGAAGGCTTCCATGATTTCGACGCTGGCGCCGGGGGCGGCGCCGCTGTGGGCCGCAGCCACGCAACCGCGCGCCGTGCCGCGCGGCAGGCGCAGCGCCGGGGCGATGGCGGGCAGCCAGGTGCGCCCCTGCGCGTCGTGCAGCGCAATGCGGCAGCCGCGCCAGCGCGTGGGCAGATCGGCGGATTGCACCTGCACGGAGAAGGCGGCCAGCGCGGCGCGCGAGCCGGGCTGCCAGCCCCTGCCGGCCGGCGGCTCCAGCACCGCGAATTGCCGCAGCTGCCATTGCGCGCCGCCCAGCGGCGCCTGCGCGCCGGCCGCGATGTCGCGCGGCTGCAATTCGCGGCCTGCGAGCCAGCGGGCCACGCTGTCGCGGCCGCTCCAGTACAGCGTCAGCGCCAGCAGCACGGGCAGCAGCCACAGGCTGCGGCGGCTCCAGCGCCGTTCGCTCGCGGCCGCATCGTTCATGGGGCGGCCTCCTGTTCCAGATCGTAGCTGGCGGCGGCGATGGGCCGGCCGGAGGTGTCCAGCGGGACGTCGTCCAGCGCAATGCGCACCTGCGAATCCAGGCGCGGGTCATAGCGCGCGGACAGCAGCAGCGTGGCATCGCGGGCCTGATCCGGCCGGATCTCGAACACCAGCCGCACGGTGCGCGGCAGGCCCGGTTCCAAGGCGTGGGGCGGTTGATTGCGCGCAAGCACAAGGCGGTCCGTGTGGCGGTAGGCCAGGCCGCCGGGTCCGAGCCAGGCGGCTTCGCCGACAGTGGCCGACGTGTCCCGGGCCGCCAGGCGCAGCCAGACGATGGCCCAGACGCCGCCCGTCGTGCGCGTCTGCGTAGCGCTCAGGCTCTTGTAGTTCAGTTGCTGAGCGAACTGCACGCGCTCCACGGTGACGTCGAATTGCCTGGCGCTTACTGTCTGTCCCATGGCGCCGCTTGCCGTGATGGGACCGGTCAGCGCCATGTAGCGGGGCGTGCTGCGCTGCATGGCGTACAGGGCCAGCGCGGCGGCCAGCACCAGCAGCAGGGTACCCAGCCGCACGCTCATGGCGCGGACTCCTGTACGCCGTCCGGGGCTATCGGCAACTCGATCCGACCCACGTTCGCGGGATTGAACCAGCCTGGCGCGCCATACAGATTGTCCACCGGCTTGTAGATCTTGCTCTGCACGGCAAGCGCGGTGCGCGCCGGAGCCGCCGCCGCGGGAGGCAGCATCCAGACAAAGGCCATGCGCTCGGGCAGGCCGGGCTGCAGGTAAGGCATTTGCTGCGAGTCGCGCAGCCCGACCGCCATGGGTTTGCCTGCAGCCGCTCCCAGCGGCGCATTCCAACGCAGCAGTCCGAGATAGTCGGCGCTCGATTCGGCGGTGCGGTTGGTGAGGTCGGCCTCGACCACCAGCGCCGTGGCGCCGGGCTTGAGCGGCACGCCGTAGACCTTGGGGGCGGAAGCGGTCCAGGCGCGGCGCGGCACCACCTGCCACTGGCCGGTCTGGATCGAGACATCGGCGCCATATACGGGTTCGGACGCGCGGTTGAGCTTGCCGTAGGCGCCGTAAATCGCGACGCTGGCCGCGGCGAGCAGAGAGCCTATGCCTGCCAGACTGGCGGCGACACGGGCTCTGAGCGAGTGCAGTACGCGCATCCGGACTCCAGGCGCGCAGGCCGCGCGCATCGGGAATCCCAGATCGTAGGCGCGCCGCTCCTGGCGGGCTTTGTCCTTATGTTTCCATGCATGTCGCGCACAGCGTTGCCGCGTGCGCCGGCCAAGTTTTGAAACAATTCGCCGGGCGCGTTGCGCAGTCCTTGGCGCTTCAGAACAGGTTCAGCGCCCGCGCCACCCACCAGCCCAAGCCGATCGCGACGCCGAAAAGCAGCGTCCTGCGCAGGCCGCCGCCCTTGGCCGGCACGGCGCCCGGCGGCAGGCCCGCGTTCGGGGGCGATTGGACGGATGCCGCCGAAGCGCGGGCCTGCGCCGGATCATCGGTCTCGATCACGAATTCCGGCTTGGCATCCCGCGGCTTCAATTCCGGCGCGAGATTGTCCACGTCCACGCCGGCATTGCGCAGCATGTCCCACAGGCCGCCGTCTCCCTGGCCGGCGCGCAATGCCTCGATGCGCTCGCGTTCGGCGCGCGGCACTGCGTCCAGGCTGTCGTACTTGCGGCCATTGACCGTGACCGCGCCATTCTTGATCTCGACCTTGAAGGACTCGCCGTTTTCGATGCCGGCATAGCTCCAGGTTTCGCTGACCGTGGCGCCGTCCATCCCGCCGTCCAGCAGTGCTTCGATGTTGGCGCGCTGCTCGGGCGTCAGGTCCTTCGCGGCGCTCCAGCTGCGCGTCGTCGTGGTGCTGCGCCAGGTCTTGGTTTTTTCGTTCATGCGTGGGTCCGTTGACATGCGGGTCTAGTGCAAAGCCTCTTACTTTGTCCTTAATGCAAAACTTATTTTCATGTCAAGAAAATCGATCTGATATGGTCGATCGAGCGTATCAGATGGCCTAAAAAGCGCATAATGTGCGCACCCTTTCCCAAGCTCCATGTCGTGGGGAGCGGGTCGATTTTCTGCAAGCGAAGAGCGTGTTGTCACTAGCTCGGCGGTTCGTGTTCCCAGGTTCATGTTCGGTGGCTAGGACAACTTGGAGTATTCACGGAGATGTCTATGACAGAAGACGCAAAGCCGCGCAGGCGGTTCCTGCAGGCGTTGGCCATCGTGCCGGCGTCGACGCTGGCGGTGGGCGCAATGACCACCGGCTGTACCAACGAGCCGGACGGCGCCGCGGCGCGCGCGGCCAAGCCCTACGAACCCACCTACTTCACCAAGGCCGAATGGGCCTTCATCGTGGCCGCGGTGGATCATCTGATTCCCGCCGACCAGTACGGTCCCGGCGCCATCGAGGCCGGCGTGCCGGAGTTCATCGATCGCCAGATGGAAACTCCGTTCGGCCATGGCAAGCTCTGGTACATGCAGGGGCCGTTCCACACCGACCAGGTGCCGGAACTGGGCTACCAGCTGAACCAGAATCCCCGCGAGGTCTACCGCCACGGCATCGAGGCCTGTGACGCCTGGTGCGTGAAGACGCACGGCAAGGCCTATGCCGAACTGGACAAGGCGCTGCAGGAGCAGATCCTCAAGGACTTGCAAGGCGGCAAGATCGAATTCGAGAGCGTGCCCGCCAGGACGTTCTTCAGTTTCCTGCTCTCCAACACCAAGGAAGGCTTCTTCGCCGATCCGATGTATGGCGGCAACAAGAACATGGTGGGTTGGAAGATGGTGGGTTTCCCGGGCGCGCGCGCGGATTTCATGGACTGGGCCGACCAGCCCAACGCGAAGTATCCCTACGGCCCCGTGTCGATCTCTGGGGAGAAGGGTTAAGCCATGGCGATCAAAAAAGACAAAGTCGATGCGGTGCTGGTCGGATTCGGCTGGACTGGCGCGATCCTCGGCCAGGAACTGACCGAGGCCGGGCTGCACGTGCTGGCGCTGGAGCGCGGCGCGATGCAGGACACGCCCAAGGACGCCGAATACCCCAAGGTGGCGGACGAGCTGGCGTACTCCGTGCGCGGCAAGCTGTTCCAGGACCTGTCCAAGGAAACCGTGACCATCCGCCACGGCGTGGACGACGTGGCCGTGCCGTACCGGCAGAACGGTTCGTTCCTGCTGGGCACGGGCGTGGGCGGCGCGGGCTTCCACTGGAATGGCATGCACTACCGCGTGCTGCCCGAAGAGCTGGAGCTGCGTACCCGCTACGAAACGCGCTACGGCAAGAGCTTCATCCCGGAAGGCATGACGATCCAGGATTTCGGCGTGACCTACGACGAGCTGGAGCCGTACTTCAGCAAGTTCGAGTACGTGTGCGGCACCTCGGGCAAGGCCGGCAACCTGAACGGCCAGATCGTGGCAGGCGGCAATCCGCTGGAAGGCAAGCGCAGCAAGGAATTCCCGCTGCCGCCCCTGACCACCACCTACGGCGCCCAGCTGTTCGACAAGGCGGCGCGCGAGGTCGGCTTCCATCCCTATCCGGCGCCCGCGGCCAATGCCTCGGGTCCGTACACCAATCCCTATGGCGTGCGCTTGGGACCCTGTAATTTCTGCGGTTTCTGCGAGAACTACGGCTGCTACATGTATTCGAAGGCCTCGCCGCAGACCACCATCCTGCCGGTGCTGCTGAAGAAGCCCAACTTCGAACTGTGCACGCAATCGCATGTGATCAAGGTCAACCTGGACTCGAGCGGCAAGAAGGCCGTGGGCGTGACCTACATAGACGCGCAAGGCCGCGAGGTGGATCAGCCGGCCGACCTGGTGATCCTGTCGGCCTACCAGATGCACAACGTGCGGCTGCTGCTTCTGTCCGGCATCGGCAAGCCCTACGATCCCAAGACCAATGAAGGCGTGGTGGGCAAGAACTACGCCTACCAGATGAACGGCGGCGTCAGCGTGCTGCTGCCCAAGGGCACCCAGCTCAACCCCTTCGTGGGCACGGGCGCGGGCGGCGTGGGCATGGACGACCTGAACGGCGATCAGTTCGACCACGGTCCCCTGGGTTTCCTGGGCGGCGCCAGCATCCGCCACGTGCGCTACGGCGGCCGTCCGATCAAGCAGACGCCCACCATGCCGGGCACGCCCAGCTGGGGCACGGGCTGGAAGGCCGGGGTGCAGGACGCCTACCAGCGCCACATGACCATAGGCATTTCCGGTTCGGTGATGTCGTACCGCGACGCCTATCTGTCGCTGGACCCCACCTACAAGGACAGCTTCGGCCAGCCTCTGCTGCGCATGACCTTCGACTGGCATGACAACGAATTCGACATGCTGGGCTACATGGGCAAGCGCATGGAGGAAGTGGCCAAGGCCATGAAACCGGAAAAGTACGCGGTGGGGGTGCGCAAGAAAGGTGCGCGCTACGACACCCGGGTCTACCAGAGCACGCACAACACCGGCGGCGCCATCATGGGCGCGAACCCCAAGGAAAGCGTGGTCAACAAGTACCTGCAAAGCTGGGACGTGCCCAACCTGTTCGTGATGGGGGCCTGCGTGTTTCCGCAGAACATGGGCTACAACCCCACCGGCCTGGTCGGGGCGCTGGCCTACTGGTCGGCGCAGGCGATCCGCGACCTGTACCTGAAGAACCCCGGCCCGCTGGTCCAGGCTTAAGGAGACGGCACAATGATTAAGCAGACCATTGTTGCGGTCCTCTCCGCGCTGGCGGCCGGCGCCGCGTTCGCCGCGGACGGCACGCCGGCCGCCGCCGACGCCCAGATGATCAAGCAGGGCGAATACCTGTCGCGCGCCGGCGACTGCATCGCCTGCCACACGGCCAAGGACGGCAAGCCGTTTGCGGGCGGCCTGGGCATCGATTCGCCGCTGGGCATGATCTATTCCACCAACATCACGCCGGACATGGACACCGGCATCGGCGGCTATTCCTACGAGGACTTCGACCGGGCCGTGCGCCACGGCGTGGCCAAGGACGGGCACTCGCTGTATCCGGCGATGCCATACACCGCCTACGCCAAGGTCACGCCCGAGGACGTCAAGGCCCTGTACGCCTACTTCATGCACGGCGTGGAGCCGGTCAAGCAGGAGAACAAGGACACCGACATCATCTGGCCCTTGTCCATGCGCTGGCCGCTGGGCGTATGGCGCTGGATGTTTGCGCCCGACGTGGCCACGGCCCCCGTGACCGCCGACACCCAGGGCGCCGACCGCGCCGCGCTCCTGCGCGGCCAGTACCTGGTCGAAGGCCTGGGCCATTGCAGCACCTGCCACACGCCGCGCGGCGTCGCCTTGCAGGAAAAGGCGCTGACCGAGGCGGACGGCTCGGCCTTCCTGTCGGGCGGCGTGGTCGAAGGCTGGCTGGCCAAGAACCTGCGCGGCGACACCACCGACGGCCTGGGCAGCTGGAGCCAGGCGGACATCGTGGCCTTCCTGAAGTCCGGCCGCAACGGCCATTCCGCGGCCTTTGGCGGCATGGCGCAGGTGGTGGGCGACAGCACGCAGCATCTGTCCGATGCCGACCTGAATGCCATCGCGGCCTATCTGAAGAGCCTGCCGCCGGTGAACAAGGACGCTACCAAGCCGCTGGCCTACAACGAGTCCGTGGCGCAGGCGCTGCGCACAGGTCACGACAAGGGCGACGGCGCCATGGCCTTCCTCAACAACTGCGCGGCCTGCCACCGCAGCACCGGCAAGGGCTATGCGGAAACCTTCCCGCAGCTGGCGTTGAGCTCGACGGTGAACTCGGCGGATCCCGCATCCCTGATCCACATTGTGCTCAAGGGCGCGCAGATGCCGGCCACCACGGCGGCGCCGACCGCCTACGCGATGCCGGGCTTTGACTGGCGCATGACCGACAAGGAAGTCGCCGACGTGGTGACGTTCGTGCGATCCAGCTGGGGCAACCAGGGGACGGCCGTCACCGCCGCCGACGTGGCCAAGGTGCGCAAGGACGTGGGGGCGGCGCCGCAGCCGGCGCGCTGACGCCTAGCGGTGATCGCGGCGCCGGCAAGCCTTCGCGGCTGCCGGCGCCGTGTCTTTCATTGGGGGCGATTTGACAAGCGCCCGATGCCGGGCGCAAGCTACGCCACATGCATCGTCCCGCAACTTCCTTCGCGCTGATTATTACCACCATTGGGTCCATGGTGGGTTAGCGCGCGTCGGTACATCGCTACACAAACCCGCCAGAGGCGGGTTTTTTGTTGGCCCGCCTCCTGCAGCAGTTTCTTCCAGGAGAGCACTTCATGATGTCCACAGAACCTTCCACCACGGCCACGCCCATGCTGCACTTTCTGTGCGGCAAGATCGGCGCCGGCAAATCGACGCTGGCGCAGGCCTTGGCCGCGCGGCCAGGCACCATCCTGCTCAGCGAGGACAACTGGCTGGCGGCGCTGTATCCCGGGGAGATCGTGGATCTGACCGACTACGCCCGCTGCGCCAGCCGCCTGCGCAATGCCATGGGCAGCCACGTGGCGGCGCTGGTCAGGGCCGGTTTGTCGGTGGTGCTGGACTTCCCGGCCAACACGCGGCGCAGCCGCGCATGGCTACGCCAGGTGGCGCAAGAGGCAGGCTGCGCCCATCGGCTGCATTACCTGGATCTGCCCGACGAGGTCTGCAAGGCCAGGCTGCGCGCGCGCAACGCGTCGGGCACGCACCCTTACACCACCACGGACGAACAATACGACGCGATCACGGCGTACTTCGTCGAGCCGGACGAGGACGAAGGATTCGACCTGATCCGCCACGGGCAGGACTGAAGCGAGGGACGCCGGCCGGGCGCGCCTGCTATGATTGCTGGATAAATATCCAGTTATCCGGCCCGGCCGATGTTTCCCGCCTACCGCTACTACTATCTGCACAACTTCCAGCGCGCCTTGACCTGGGTGGGCGAGCGCTACGCCGACCTGCTGGACGACGCCGAGCGCCGTTTCATGGCGGAGTTCCCGGCCTTGCCGCTGGCCTCGCAGGCGCTGATGGTGCGCATGCTGATGCGGCGCGGCCCGTGGTTCCGGGCCAGCCGATTGGCGTACGAGGAGATCGGCGCGTCTCAGGCGGCCGCGGGGCCGCTGCTGGAATTGGGCTGGCTGGATGCGCAGGCGCCGATGACGCTGGACGAACTGTTCGGCCTGCACACCAAACCGGAGCTGAATCGCATGTTTGCGCACGTGGCGGTCAAGTCCGCTACGCGCAAGGGCGATCTGCTGGAGGCCGCGCGCGTAGCGGGCGCGGAGCCGCGGCCTTATGCGGACTGGCATCCCGCGGCGGACGAGCCGGTCTGGCGCGTCACCGTATCGGACATCTGCGAGCGTTTCCGCCTGATGTTCTTTGGCAATCTGCACCAGGACTGGTCGGAGTTCGTGCTGGCCGACCTGGGCGTGTTCCAGTACGAGACCGTGCCGTTCGACGCCTCGTCGCGCGCCTTCCAGATGCGCGAAGACGTGGACTGCTACCTGGCGCTGCACGCCTGTCGCGTCGCGCTGGACGAGGGAGGCGATGCCGATGCGCTGATGCAGGCCGTGCAGGCCTGCGCCAGTGCCAACCCCTGGCTGGAAAAGCGCCGCGCCAAGGTCCTGCTGCGCATCGGACAGGCCTGCGAGCGGTCGCGGGACTGGGACACCGCGCAGCGCGTGTACGAGGCCTGCGCGTATCCCGGCGCGCGCCACCGCCGCATCCGGGTGTATGAACGCATGGCGCGGCACGGCGATGCATTGGCCCTGGCGCTGCAGGCGCAGGCCGAGCCCGAAAGCGAAGAGGAAAGCCAGCGCCTGGCGCGCATGCTGCCGCGGCTGTATCGCGGCGTAGGGCAGGGCGCCCCGGCGCGCGAGCCGGCGCCCGCCTTGCTGCGCACCGACCTGACGCTGGCGCGCCCGGCGGAGCCCGCCTCGGTGGAATTCGTCACGCGCGACCACCTGCAGCGGGACGACGCGCCCGTGCACTACGTGGAAAACGCGCTGATCAATTCGCTGTTCGGGCTGCTGTGCTGGCCCGCGGTGTTCGCGCCCTTGCCGGGCGCATTCTTCCACCCGTTCCAGCGCGGTCCGGCGGACCTGGACGCGCCGGACTTCCATCAGCGCCGTGCGGCGCTGTTTGCGCAGTGTTTGGCGCAGCTGGACACGCCGGGCTACCGCGACCTGATCCTGCAACGCTACGTTGAAAAGTCCGGCCTGCAATCGCCCTTCGTGTTCTGGGGCTCGCTGTCCGAGGACCTGCTGACGCAGGCGCTGGACTGCCTGCCCGCCGCGCACCTGAAGCTCTACTTCGAACGCCTGCTGCGCGACGTCAAGACCAACCGCTCCGGCCTGCCGGACCTGATCCGCTTCTGGCCGGCTGAGCGCCGCTATGAACTGATCGAGGTCAAGGGGCCGGGCGACAAGCTGCAGGACAACCAGATCCGCTGGCTGCGGTACTGCGTGTCGCACGGCATGCCGGTGCGGGTGTGCCACGTCAGCTGGCGCGAGGACGATGCATGAGCTACGCCGTGGCGGTGCGCGCCCTGTGCGAATTCACGGTGCGGGCAGGGGATCTGGACCTGCGCTTCACGCCCGCGCCCACCGGCCTGGAGGGCATGGCGGGTCACGCGGCCGTGACGGCCCGCCGCGGGCCGGATTACGAGACCGAGGTGGCGCTGTCCGGTCTGCATGAAAACCTGCTGGTGCGCGGCCGCGCCGATGGCTACGACCCCGTGGCCAACCAGCTCGAAGAAATCAAGACCTACCGCGGCCAGCTCGACAGTGTGCGCGACAACCACCGCGCCGTGCATTGGGCGCAGGCCAAGGTGTACGGGCATCTGCTGTGCCAGGCGCGCGGACTCGCCAGCCTGCGGGTGGCGCTGGTGTACTACAACGTGGTCACCGAGGAAGAGACGGTGCTAGTGGAAACGCACGAGGCCGCCGCGCTGGCGGCGTTCTTCCGCGAGCAATGCGGACGTTTCCTGGCCTGGGCGGCAACCGAGCTTGCGCACCGCCAGTCGCGCGACGCGGCGCTGGAGGCGCTGAAGTTTCCGCATGGCGAGTTCCGCGCGGGGCAGCGCGAGCTCGCCGTGGCCGCGTACCGCACCGCGCGCGACGGCGGCTGCCTGATGGCGCAGGCGCCCACCGGCATAGGCAAGACGCTGGGCACGATCTTCCCGCTGCTCAAGGCCAGTCCGGGCGCGGGCCTGGACAAGATCTTCTTCCTGGCCGCCAAGAGCCCGGGCCGCGGCCTGGCGCTGGAGGCGCTGGACACGGTCAACGCGCAGCCGGCCGCGCCAGGCTTACGGGTGCTGGACCTGCAGGCGCGCGACAAGACCTGCGTGCATCCGGACCTGGCCTGCCACGGCGAATCCTGCCCGTTGGCCCAGGGCTTCTACGACCGCTTGCCGCAGGCGCGCGCGGCAGCGCTGGCGCATGCGCGGCTGGATGCCGCCACGGTGGCCGCGGCTGCGCGCGAGCACCAGGTCTGCCCGTACTACCTGTCGCAGGAGCTGATCCGCTGGAGCGACGTGGTGGTGGGCGACTACAACTACTACTACGACGCCACGGCGATGCTGTACGCCATGACGCAGGTGTACCAATGGAAGGTGGCGGTGCTGGTGGACGA
Source organism: Achromobacter xylosoxidans (assembly GCF_002192695.1). Classification (GTDB taxonomy): domain Bacteria; phylum Pseudomonadota; class Gammaproteobacteria; order Burkholderiales; family Burkholderiaceae_B; genus Achromobacter; species Achromobacter xylosoxidans_C. Next base: position 47,943 of record NZ_MTLG01000081.1, on the reverse strand, counting down.
GGCCCACAACCTGGTCGACCGCGCCCGCCGCATGTACACGGGCGTACTCGACCAGGCCTCGCTGGCGGCGGCGCGCTACGCCGCGCCCAAGGGGTTGAAGAAGTCCCTGGATGGTCTGCAGCGCTCGTGGAACGCCCTCAACAAGAAGCAGGCGGAACGCTACCAGGCCTATGACGAGGTCGCGGCCGGGGTGCTGGCCGCGGTGCAGAAGGCGGTGGGCGCGATCATGGAGCACATGGCCGATACCCCGCTGCCGCAGGACGATCCCGTGCTGGGGTTCTACTTCGAGGCCTTGCAATTCATGCGGCTGGCCGAGCAGTTCGGCACGCACGCGCTGTTCGACGTGACCCTGTCGGACGCCAGCGCGGCCGGCGCCAAGACGCCGCCGTCGGTGCTGTGCGTGCGCAACGTGATCCCGGCGCCGTACCTGGCGGCGCGCTACGCGGCCGCGCACGCCACGGTGCTGTTTTCGGGCACGCTGAGCCCGCAGCAGTTCTACCGCGACACGCTGGGCCTGCCCGCGGCCACGCCCTGGCTGGACGTGGCCGCGCCGTTCCAGGCCGAGCAGCTGGCGGTGCGGGTGGTGGGCAACGTGTCCACCCGCTATCGCGACCGCGAGCGTTCGCTGTCGCCCATCGTCGATCTGATCGCGCGGCAGTACGCCGAGCGGCCAGGCAACTACCTGGGTTTTCTCAGCAGCTTCGACTATCTGCGCCAGGTGTCGGACCTGATGCGCGAGCGCCATCCCGCGGTGCCGATCTGGCTGCAGACGCCGGGCATGGACGAGGCCGGCCGGGCCGCGTTCCTGGCGCGCTTTACCGAAGCTGGGCAGGGCGTGGGCTTCGCGGTGCTGGGCGGCGCTTTTTCCGAAGGCGTGGACCTGCCCGGCAAGCGGCTGATCGGCGCGTTCATCGCCACGCTGGGGCTGCCGCAGGTGAATCCCGTGAACGAGAACATGAAGCGCGCCATGGACCAGCGCTATGGCGTGGAGAACGGCTACGACTACACCTATCTCTATCCCGGCATGCAGAAGGTGGTGCAGGCGGCGGGCCGCGTCATCCGCACCGAGCACGACGTGGGCACGGTGCACCTGATCGACGACCGCTACCGACGCGCCAAGGTGCGCGGACTGCTGCCCGGCTGGTGGCGGGTGGAGTGATCAGGCCGGACGCAGCTCGGTCAGCGGCTGGCTGGGATCGCGGCTGAGCTGGTAGCCGTACCACAGGCTGCGCGCCATGCGCCTGGCCATTTCCTGCGCCGCGTCGGCCAGGGCGCGGTTGGGCAGGGCGTCGGTAGTCTCCTGCCACAGCGCCAGCCAGCGCTCGAACAGTTCCGCGCTGAGATGCGGCATGGCGGCATGCTTGGGCATGGGCATGCCGGTGAAGCGGCGCGTGCCCAACAGCACGGCGGACCAGAAATCGGACAAGGTGGCCAGATGCTCGTCCCAGTCATGCACCTGGCTGTTGAAGACCGGGCCCAGCTGCGCGTCGGCGCGCGCCTTGCCGTAGAAGGTGTGCACCAGGTCGCGGATTTCGGCTTCCGTGCAGATGTCTTCGTCTGAGGTCAAGGTCGTCTCTTTGGGGGGGCGGAAGGCGATCTTAGGGCGGGCGAGTCCGTCTGCGGTTTGATCTGGCGCAAGCTTTTTAGCCAGCATCGGCAGCCGGGGCCGCGAGCGCGGCGCCCGGGGTTTGCGTAGTATTGTCTGCCTGCGCGGCCGGCGTCCGGCCCGCGCAACCAATATGAACAGAGGCGCCCCGAGCCGAAGGCGCGCCGCAAGGAGACCCGCATGACCATTGCCGCCCCGGCCGCCGCCGCCCCATTGAATGACATCGTGGCCATGCCCGCCCACGCGCTGTCCGAGGCGATCCGGCGGCGCCAGGTGTCCTGCCGCGAGGTCATGGCGGCCTATCTGGCGCACATCGACCGGGTCAATCCCAAGCTCAATGCCATCGTCGCCCGGCGCGACAGCGACGAGCTGCTGCGCGAGGCCGACGAGCGCGACGCCCAACTGGCGGCGGGCCAGTGGCTGGGTTGGCTGCATGGCATGCCGCAGGCGCCCAAGGACCTGACCGCGGTGCGCGGCATGGTCACGTCGATGGGCTCGCTGGTCTACAAGGACCAGGTCACGGCGCACGACTCCATCATCATCGAGCGCATGCGCGCGTCCGGCGCCATTTTCATCGGCCGCAGCAATGTGCCGGAGTTCGGCCTGGGCTCGCACACCTACAACCAGGTGTATGGCGCCACCGGCAACCCCTACGATCCGTCCCGGACCGCGGGCGGCAGCAGCGGCGGCGCGGCGGCGGCCTTGGCTGCCCGCATGCTGCCGGTGGCGGACGGCAGCGATTTCGGCGGTTCGTTGCGCAATCCCGCAGCGTTCTGCAACGTCTACGGCATGCGCCCGTCCGCCGGCCGCGTGCCCTACGGGCCGTCGACCGAGGTGTTCCTCAAACAGCTGGCCTATGAAGGGCCGATGGGCCGTACGCCGCGCGACGTGGCCATGCTGCTGTCGGTGATGGCTGGCCCGGACAAGCGCGCGCCGCTGTCCCTGACCGGCGACCCCGCCCAGTTCGCCCAGCCGCTGGACGCCGACCTGCGCGGCAAGCGCGTAGGCTGGCTGGGCGACTGGAACGGCTATCTGCCGATGGAGGCGGGCATCCTGGAACTCTGCGAGCAGGCCTTGGCCGGCCTGGCGCAGACCGGCTGCGAGGCGGTCGATTACCAGGTGCCATTCGCCGGCGAACGCCTCTGGCGGATCTGGCTGGCCCACCGCCATCTGATGGTGGGCGGACAGCTCCATCCCCTGGTCCATAACCCCGAAACGCGCAAGCTGGTGAAGCCGGCGGTGATCTGGGAGGTCGAGGGCCTGGAAGGCATGACGGCCCGGCAGGTCTATCAGGCCACCGAAGAGCGCAGCGCCTGGTACCAGACCGTGCAGCGCATGTTCGACGACGTGGACTACCTGGCGGTGCCGTCGGCCCAGGTGTTTCCGTTCGATGCGGCGCTGGACTGGCCCAAGGAGATCGCCGGGCGTCCCATGGACACCTACCACCGCTGGATGGAAACCGTCACGCCCTGGACGCTGGCGGGCTGCCCGGTGATCAGCGTGCCGGTGGGATTTAGCGCCGCCGGGCTGCCCATGGGCATGCAGTTGATCGGACCGCCGCAGGCCGACCTGGCCGTGCTGCAGCTGGCGCACGCCTACGGGCAGGCGCAAGACTGGGTGGAATCCCGGCCGCCCGCGGCGCTTTGGGGCGCAACAGCCTGAAAACGGGTCCGGTACGCATTGTTGCGGGAAAAGACAAGCCCTTGTAAGAGGGCTTTGCTTTTTTCCGACGCAAACTGCCATATTTCCCGCAAATTCAGCGTTTTCCGTGGCTCCGGGCGTTTGCCTTTGCAATAATTGTCAACCAACTCACAACATCCCGTAATAAATGGACAGCCTTGTGTCCCCGGTTCTGTTCCAGAATATTTCGGTTCAATCGACGAGTTGACTTTGCATAGAGGTTTCCCGGCATGAAGAATCTGACACTACGCCAGCGCATCCTGGCCAGCTTCCTGGCGATCCTGGCCATCATGGCGTTGATGGTGGTGATGGATTACCGGCGCCTGCTGGTCATCGAGTCGGAGGTCGAGCTGATCAACAACGATGCCGTGCCCGGCATCTACTACAGCACCTCGATCCGCGCCTCCTGGTTTGCCGGCTTCGTGCTGGTGCAGGACGCCTTCAACATGGAAACGGACCAGGAACGCAGCAGCGTCCTGGCGGGACTGCCCGAGACCGACAAGCTGTTGGCGGACCATACCGAGCAATATCGCCGCACCATCGCGCGCGAAGACGACCGCCAGATGTTCAATGAGTTCGAAAAGGAACTGCAGGACTACAAGCGCATCCGCGCCAATATTCTTGCGCCCGCCACGCTGGCGGACCCGGTGCGGGCGCAGGCGCTGATCAAGGCGGAACTGAGGCCGGCGTTCTACAAGGGCCGCGACATCCTGGCCAGGATGGTGCTGGAAAACAAGAAGCAGGCCGACGAAGCGGCTGTCGCCATCAAGCAATCGGTGAACAGCGCCGAAACGCGCATGCTGCTGTCGCTGGGCCTGGCGATCGTGGCCGCCATCATCTGCGGCATCCTGCTGATGCGCGCCATCGCCAACCCCATGCGCGCCATCGTCAAGACGCTGGAAGCCACCGGGGGCGGTGATCTGACGCGACGCCTGACGCTGGCGCGCAAGGACGAATTCAACGCCATCGAAACCGGCTTCAATGGCATGGTGGACGAGCTGACCGGTCTGGTTGGCAAGACGCAGCGCTCGGCGGTGCAGGTGGCGACTTCCGTGACCGAGATCGCGGCCACCTCCAAGCAGCAGCAGGCCACGGCCTCCGAAGTCGCCGCCACCACGACCGAGATCGGCGTGACTTCGCGCGAAATTTCCGCCACCTCGCGCGAGCTGGTGCGCACCATGGCCGAAGTTTCCGGCGCGGCGGAGCAGACCGCGGCGCTGGCGGGCAGCGGCCAGGTGGGCCTGGCGCGCATGGAGGACACCATGCGCAACGTGGTGGGCGCGGCAGGCTCGGTCAATGCCAAGCTGGCGATCCTGAACGAGAAGGCCGGCAACATCACACAGGTGGTTACCACGATCACGAAGGTGGCTGACCAAACCAACCTGTTGTCGTTGAACGCGGCGATAGAGGCCGAGAAGGCGGGCGAATACGGCCGCGGCTTCGTGGTGGTGGCCACCGAGATCCGCCGGCTGGCGGACCAGACCGCCGTCGCCACCTACGACATCGAGCAGATGGTGCGCGAGATCCAGTCGTCGGTGTCGGCCGGCGTCATGGGCATGGACAAGTTTTCCGAGGAAGTGCGGCGAGGCATGGCCGACATGCAGCAGGTGGGCGACCAGCTGTCGCAGATCATCCAGCAGGTGCAGACGCTGGCGCCGCGCGTGCAGATGGTCAACGAAGGCATGCAGGCGCAGGCCACCGGCGCCGAACAGATCAACCAGGCCCTGCAGCAGCTGAGCGACGCCGCCCAGCAGACCGTGGAATCGCTGCGCCAGTCCACGCTGGCGATCGAAGAGTTGACGCTGGTGGCCAACGACCTGCGCAGCGGCGTGTCGCGCTTCAAGGTGTGATGGCTGCCATGGCGGAGCGCGCTTCCTCTGCTGCGGCCGGACGCCGGCTGTATCTGCTGTTCCGCATCGGCGGCGACCGCTATGCGCTGGACGCAAGAGACATCGCCGAGGTGCTGGGCCTGCGCGAGTTCAAGCAGGTGCCGGGCGCGCCGGCCTGGGTGGCGGGCGTGATGGAGCGCCGCGGCGTGGCCATCCCCGTCATTGACATGTGCGCGCTGGCGGGCGGCGGCGCGGCCGCGGCCGTGACCAGCACCCGCCTGGCCCTGGTGCGCTACCGGGTGGGGCCGGACCGGCCCGAGCATTTGCTGGGGCTGATCCTGGAGCAGGCCACCGAAACCGTGCACTACGATCCCGCCGCGTTCCAGTCGGGCGGCCTGGACAATCCGGGCGCGCGTTATCTGGGCGCGGTGCTCGGCGATACCGGCGGCATGGTGCAGGCTGTCAATGTCGATGACCTGTTGCCCGCGCCGGTGCGGGCCTTGCTGTTTCCGGTGGATGCCGCAGGCGCGGCGAGCGAGGCGCGGCCATGATACTGATCGACGAGTTCAGCGCCCTGCTCAAGCGGCGCATGGGCCTGGACAGCGGCTCCATCGGCAAGGCCGCCGTGGAGCGCGCGGTGCGCCGCAGGATGGGCATGGCCGGCGTCGCCGACGAGCAGGACTATCTGTGGCAGGTGCAGGCCTCGCCCGCCGAGATGCAGCAGCTGATCGAAGCGGTCATCGTGCCGGAGACCTGGTTCTTCCGTTACCCCGAATCGCAGGCGGCCATGGCCGCGCTGGCGCGCGAGCGGCTCAATGGCGCGGCCGCGGAAGGCCGCGTGCTGCGCGTGCTGAGCGTGCCATGTTCCAGCGGCGAAGAGCCGTACTCCATCGCCATGGCCTTGCTGGACGCCGGCGTGCCCGCCGAACGCTTCCAGATCGACGCCTTCGACATCAGCGTGCGCATGGTCGAATTTGCCCGGCGCGCGCTGTACGGGCGCAATTCCTTCCGCGGCGATGACCTGGGCTATCGCGACCGCTATTTTTCCGAGAGCGCTGACGGCCATCAACTGGCCGCCCACGTGGCGGCGCGGGTGCGGTTCCAGCCGGGCAATCTGTTCGATCCCGATCTGCTGGCCGGGGTGGCGCCCTATGACTTCGTGTTCTGCCGCAACCTGCTCATCTACTTCGATGCGGCGACGCAGGCGCGCGCGGTGCAGGTGCTGCGCAGCTTCACCCGCGAGGACGGCGTGCTCTTCGTCGGCCCCGCCGAAACCACGTTGCTGACCGGCCGCAGGCTGCCCGCGGTGCCGATGGCGCGCTCGTTCGCCTTCCTGGCCAAGCCGCTGCCGCCGCCTGCCGCGCCGGCCGCGCCGCCGGCGGCGCGGCCCATCGTGCACAGCTGGACGCCGCCGAGGCGGCCGCTGGCCCAGGCGCCCGCGGCGGGGCTGCCCCTGCCGCATGCCCCCGCGCCCGCGGCGCCGGCCGGGCAGGGCGGCGTGGACGTCTCCTTGCGCCATATCGCCGCCCTGGCTGACCAAGGCCGGGTGCAGGACGCCATGGCGCAGTGCCGCGCGCATATCGACCGCCACGGCGCCAGCGCCGAGGCGCTGTATCTGCAAGGCCTGCTGCAGGACGCGGCGGGCGATGCGCGGCAGGCGCAGGCCGCCTACCGCAAGGCGCTGTACCTGGATCCGACCCACCGCGAAGCCTTGTTGCACCTCGCCGCGCTGGTGGCGTCGGACGGCGATCACGAAGCGGCCCGCCGCCTGCAGGCGCGCGCGGCGCGCGGGGAGGCGCAACGTGGATGAAGCGATGGGCGCGCTGTCCGACGTGGACGATTGCTGGAACCGCATCGGCATCCGCGGCGACAAGAGCTGCGCGCAGTTGGCCGATCACGTGCACTGCCGCAACTGTCCGGTGTACGCCGCGGCGGCCAAGCGCATTCTTGACCGTCTGCCGCCGCAAATGGAAGAGCGAGGGGATGCTGGCGCGGCTGCGGAGGATCGCGCCAACCTGTCGTCGCTGCTGGTGTTCCGCGTGAACCGTGAATGGCTGGGCCTGTCGACCCGGTCCCTGGACGAAGTGGCCGGCACCCGCAGTATCCTGAGCCTGCCGCACCGCCGCGATCCGGCGATGCTGGGCGTGACCAATGTGCGCGGCTCGCTGACGGTGTGCGTATCCTTGGCGCGCCTGCTCGGCCTGGAGGCTGCCATGGCGGATGCGCGCGAGCGCCCCGCCACGGCGCGCATGCTGATCGTGGGCGGCGCGGGCCGCGCGGTGGTGGTGCCGGTGGATGAAGTCGAAGGCATACACGCCGTGGACCTGGACAGGCTGGAGTCCCTGCCCGCGACCGTGGAGGGCGCCAGCCTCAAGTATTCGCGCGGCGTGGCCCGCTGCGGCGGCCGCGCGGTGGGCGTATTGGATGAAACCTTGCTGATGCAAGCCTTGGAACGGAGCCTGGCGTGAATCCGGAACAGATGCGCGACGCTTCGCTTCTGGAATTGTTCCAGCTCGAGACCCGCACCCAGGTGGAGGTGCTGAACAAGGGCCTGCTGGCGTTGGAGCACGATCCCACGTCCGCGCCCCAGCTCGAGGCCTGCATGCGGGCGGCGCATTCGCTCAAGGGCGCGGCCCGCATCGTCGACCTGCATCCCGCGGTGCGCATCGCGCATGCCATGGAAGATTGCCTGGTCGAAGCGCGCGAAGGGCGGCTGCGGCTGCAGGCGGCGGACATCGACGCCTTGCTGATGGGCGCCGACCTGTTGCAGCGCGTGGCGACGCCGGGCGCGGAGCTGGGCGGCGAGATCGACGAGCTGGTGGCGCGGCTGAGCAATGCGCCGCATGCGCCGCCGGCCGCCAAGCCCGCCGCCAAGCCCGCCGATTTCCTGCCGCCGATGCCCGTCATGGACGAGGCGCCGGCCCCCGCGCCGCAGCGGCGCAGCTCGGACGCCGGGCTGGGCGAGGGCGAGCGCGTGCTGCGCGTGACGGCCGACACGCTCAACAAATTGCTGGGCCTGTCCAGCGAGACGTTGGTGGAGTCCCACTGGATCGGGCCCTTCGGCGCATCCATGCTGCGCCTGAAGCGCACGCAGGCGGGCGCGCTCCAGGCGCTGGACGGCGTGCGCGCGGCCCTGGCCGGCCAGGCGCTGGACGCTCAGGCGCAGGCCGCGCTGGACGACGCCCTGCGCATCGTCGAGCAATGCCAGCAGGAACTGGCGCAACGCACCAGCGAGGTCGACGAATTCGGCTGGCGCATGGGCCATCTGGCCCAGCGCCTGTACGACACCGCGCTGGCCTGCCGCATGCGGCCCTTCGGCGACGGCGTGGGCGGCATGGCGCGCATGGTGCGCGACGTCGGCCGCGCCTTGGGCAAGCAGGTACGGTTGGAGATCGAGGGCGAGTCCACTCAGGTGGATCGCGACATCCTGGAAAAGCTGGATGCGCCGCTGATGCATCTGCTGCGCAACGCGGTGGACCATGGCATCGAGATGCCGCAGGACCGTCTGGCGGCCGGCAAGCCGGCTGAAGGCCGTATCCGGCTGTCGGCGCGCCATGCGGCCGGCATGCTGCTGATCGAACTCACGGACGACGGCGCCGGCATATCGCTGGACCGGCTGCGCGTGGAAGTGGTGCAGCGCAAGCTGGCCAGCGCGGAAACGGCGGCCCGGCTGACCGAGGCCGAGCTGCTGGAGTTCCTGTTCCTGTCGGGCTTCAGCACGCGCGGCGAGGTTACCGAGATCTCGGGGCGCGGCGTGGGGCTGGACGTGGTGCAGACCATGGTGCGTCAGTTGCGCGGCGCGGTGCGCATCCAGCAGCAGACGGGGCAGGGCACCCGTTTCATGCTGGAAATGCCCTTGTCGCTGTCGGTGGTGCGCAGCCTGCTGGTCGAGGTGCAGGAGGAGATCTACGCGTTTCCGCTGGCCTACGTCAACCATGCGCTGCAAGTGCGCGCCGAGGACATCGAGCAGCTCGAAGGGCACCAGCATTTCCGCTTCATGGACCGTCAGATCGGGCTCGTTTCCGCGCGCCAGATCCTGCGCGCGGGCGGCGCCGCGCCCGCGGCCGAGACGGTGTGCGTGGTGCTGGTGGGCGACCACGACCGGCTCTACGGCATCGCCGTGGACCGTTACGTGGGCGAGCGCACGCTGGTGGTGCAGCCGCTGGACCCGCGGCTGGGCAAGGTGCAGGACGTGATGGCGGGCGCCTTGATGGACGACGGCACGCCGCTATTGATCCTGGACGTGGAAGACATGCTGGTGTCGGTGCAGAAGCTCGTGCAAGGCGGCCAACTGACGCGGGTGGACGGCGCGGGCGCGGCCGAACAGGCCCGCCGCCGCAAGCGCGTGCTGGTGGTGGACGACTCGCTCACGGTGCGCGAGCTGGAGCGCAAGCTGCTGTTGAACCGCGGTTTCGACGTGGCCGTGGCGGTGGACGGCATGGACGGCTGGAACATGTTGCGCAGCGAGGCTTTCGACCTGGTCGTGACCGATGTGGACATGCCGCGCATGGACGGCATCGAGCTGGTGTCGCGCATCAAGGCCGATCCCAAGCTGCAGGGCCTGCCGGTGATGGTGGTGTCGTACAAGGATAGGGAAGAAGACCGCAGGCGCGGGCTGGACGCCGGCGCCGACTATTATCTGGCCAAGGGCAGCTTCCATGATGATGCGCTGCTCGACGCCGTGGAAGACCTGATCGGAAAGGCGCGCACGTGAGAGTCGGAATCGTCAACGACATGCCGATGGCGGTGGAAGTGCTGCGGCGCGCGATCGCGCTGGAGCCGGGGCTGGAGTTGGCCTGGACCGCGGCCAACGGCCAGGAGGCCGTGGACCAGTGCGCCCGCGACCGACCGGACGTGGTGCTGATGGACCTGATCATGCCGGTCATGGACGGGGTCGAAGCCACGCGCCGCATCATGGCGGAAACGCCTTGCGCGATCGTGGTGGTCACGTCGGATGTGGCGCGCCACACCTCGCGCGTGTTCGACGCCATGGGCCACGGGGCGCTGGACGCGGCCGATACGCCGGTGATCGGCGGCGCGGACATGCGGGCGGCGGCGGCGCCATTGCTGCGCAAGATACGCAACGTCGGCTGGCTGATCGGCCGCTACGGCAAGCGGCCCGCGCTTACGCCGGTGGCCCGGCCCATGCAGCAGGCCGACGCCAAGCGCCTCCTGGTCATCGGCGCCTCGGCCGGCGGCCCGCCGGCCCTGGCGCAACTGCTGAAGGGCATACCGCCGGGATTCCCCGCCGGCATCGTGCTGGTGCAGCACGTCGACGCCTCGTTTGCCGCGGGCATGGCGGACTGGCTCAATGAACAGGCGCCGCTGCCCGTAAGACTGGTGCGCGAGGGCGAATGGCCCGAGCCCGGCCAGATACTGCTGGCCGGCACGGGCGACCACCTGCACATGCTGGCCGACGGCACGCTGCGCTACACCGAAACCCCCAAGGAAAGCCTGTACCGGCCTTCCATCGATGTTTTTTTCCATAGCGTGGCGCAGCACTGGCGCGGCTCGGCCGTCGGCGTGCTGCTGACGGGCATGGGCCAGGACGGCGCGCGCGGGCTGAAGGCGCTGCGCGAGCGCGGCTACCTGACAATCGCGCAGGACCAGGCCAGCAGCGCCGTCTACGGCATGCCCAAGGCCGCGGCGGCCATGCAGGCGGCCGTGGAAATCAGCCCATTGGACCAAATCGCTCCCCGCGTCATCCAGGCCTTTGCCTGAGCACGCGGACCTCGAAAGAATTCAAGGACTTACTATGCAACCTCCCATTGACAGCTCGGCTTCGGCGAACCTGAATTCGCATGCGGCCATGGTCTTGCTCGTCGACGACCAGGTGATGGTCGGCGAGGCCATCAGGCGGGCCTTGGCCACGGAAGGCAATATCGACTTCCACTATTGTTCGGATCCCGAAAAGGCGCTTGCCGTGGCGATCCAGACCCGGCCCACCGTCATCCTGCAGGACCTGGTGCTGCCGGGCGTGGACGGGTTGAGCCTGGTGCAGGAATACCGCGGCCATCCGGTGACGCGCGACATACCCATCATCGTGCTGTCCACCAAGGAGGACCCGGCGATCAAGAGCGCGGCCTTTGCGGCCGGCGCCAACGACTACCTGGTGAAGCTGCCCGACTCCATCGAACTGGTGGCGCGCATCCGCTACCACTCGCGCTCCTATCTGGCGCTGGTGCAGCGCGACGAGGCCTATCAGGCCCTGCGCCAGAGCCAGCAGCAGTTGCTGGAAAGCAATATGGAGCTGCGCCGGCTGACCAATTCCGACGGCCTCACCGGGCTGGGCAACCGCCGCTACTTCGACGAATACCTCAACGCCGAGTGGCAGCGCGCGCGCCGCGACGGGCGTGAAATCAGCATGCTCATGATCGACGTGGACCACTTCAAGGCCTACAACGACACCTACGGCCACATCGCCGGCGACGAGGCGCTCAAGCGCGTGGCCAACACCATCTTCGCCAGCTGCGATCGCTCCACCGACCTGGCGGCGCGCTTTGGCGGCGAGGAGTTCGCGTTGGTGTTGCCGGGCACGCCGGCCGGCAGCGCGCGGCTGGCCGCCGAGAAGCTGCGCCGCGCGGTGGAAGCCTTGCAGATTCCGCAGAAGGACAGCGGCGACGGCCCCTGGCTGACGGTCAGCATCGGCACGGCCACGGCAGTGCCCCAGGGCGACCAGCCCTGCACCGATCTGATCCAGGTGGCCGACCGCGGCCTCTATCAAGCCAAGCGGCAGGGCCGCAACCGCGTCGTTCCCGGCGTGATGTAGGCGTGCTGCCGCCGTCTTACAGGTGCAGCCGGGTGGACGACTTGACCTCGTGCATCGACAGCGTGCTCAGCAGTTCCTTGACGCCGGGCAGGGTGCGCAGGCGGCTACGCACGAATTCCGAATAGGCGTCGAAATCCCGCGCCACGATGTGCAGCAGATAATCGTGCTGCCCGGTGGTGTTGTGGCAGGCCAGGACCTCGGGCATGGCGAGCACGCTGGCCTCGAAGGCCTGGCAGGTCTTCTCCGTGTGGTTCTCCAGCGAGATGCTGACGAAGGCCACCACCCCGATCCCCAGCGCGCGGCGGTCCAGCACGGCCTGGTAGCCGCGGATGACCCCGGACGATTCCAGGCGCTTCAAGCGCTTCCAGCAGGGCGAGGCCGACAGCGCGACGCGCTCGGCCAGTTCGGCGTTGCTGAGCCGGCCATCTTCTTGAAGGATTTTCATGATTTTCCAATCGATCGCGTCAAGTTGATGTAACAAGGCAGTGTCTTTCATGAAGTGCGGCTCATGGGGAATGATCTTTCCCATTATCTCTGTATGGCGACGCAAATGGAAAGAAACTTGCCGCCGCCTGCCGCCATACTTCCAAGCAGCCCGGGGCGCGCGGCGCTATCGTTTTCGCATGCGTGACGCGCCTGCCCGGCGGCTCGTCCGGGCCCCGGAAACCAGACAGAGAGGCACACCATGAGTTACTCCAGCTATCACAAGAAGGACATCTTCGGCCGCCCGCTGCACGCGGAAACGCAGATGATGTCCTACGGCTTCGACCCTTTTCTGTCGGAGGGCGCGGTCAAGCCGCCGGTGTTCCTGACGTCCACCTTCGCGTTCCGCTCGGCCGAGGACGGCGCGGCGTTCTTCGACCTGGTCTCGGGCCGCAAGCCCCTGCCGCAGGGCGAGTCGGCGGGGCTGGTGTACAGCCGCTTCAACCATCCCAACCTGGAAATCGTCGAAGACCGCCTGGCGCTGCTGGATGGCTCGGAAGATGCCGCGGTGACGTCCAGCGGCATGTCGGCGATCAGTGCGGTGTTCCTGGCCTTTCTGCGGCCGGGCGATCAATTGGTGCAGTCGGTGCCGCTGTATGGCGGCACCGAGACCCTGATCTCCAAGATCTTTCCGGAATGGGGCATAGGCTCGCATGCCGTCGAGGACGGCCTGTCGGCCAAGAGCATGCGCGCGGCGCTGGAGGCTGCGGCGGCCCAGGGCCCGGTGCGCCTGTTTTTTGTTGAAACGCCCGCCAATCCGACCAATGCGCTGATCGATTTCGAGGCCATGAAGAATGAGCTGGACGCCTTCGAAACGCGTCACGGCTACCGCCCCGTGTCGGTGTGCGACAACACGCTGTTGGGGCCGATCTTCCAGAAGCCGGCCGAGCATGGCGTGGACCTGTGCGTGTATTCGCTGACCAAGTACGTGGGCGGCCACAGCGATCTGGTTGCGGGCGCCGTCACCGGCAGCAAGGCGCTGGTCAAGAAGGTGCGCGCCATCCGCAGCGCGTTCGGCTCGCAGCTGGACCCGCATTCCTGCTGGATGATCACGCGCTCGATGGAAACCGTGGTGCTGCGCATGAAGCAGGCGGCGCGCACGGCGACCAAGGTGGCCCAGTGGCTGTCCGGCAACCCGCATGAAAAGGTGCGGATCTTCCATCCGGAAATGATTGCCGATCGGGCCTACCAGGAAGTCTACAAGCGCCAGTGCACCGGCCCGGGCTCCACCTTCGCCTTCGTGCTGGAAGGCGGGCGCGCCAAGGCGTTCCGCTTCATCAACGCCCTGCACCTGTTCAAATCGGCCGTCAGCCTGGGGGGTACCGAGTCGCTGATCTGCCATCCGGCCTCCACCACGCACTCCGGCGTGCCCGCCGACGAGCGGGATGCAGCCGGCGTGTCCGAGGGGCTGGTGCGCGTGTCCATCGGGCTGGAGCACGAAGAAGACCTGATCGCGGACATGGACCACGCCTTCCGCACCTGCTGAGCCGGGGCCGGCATGGCCGGCCTGTCTCAGGCCGCCATGCGCCTGCGGTTGAACAGCACGAATCCCGCCGTGACCAGCAGCATCGCCGCCGCGGTGGCGATGACGGCGGCATAGCCGGTGTCGAATGCCGTCTTGGCCAGGCGCGTCAACGCCAGGCCCAGGTCGGACGACAGGCCGTCGGCGACGATCAGCGCCTGGTCCAGGCTGTCGCGCGCCAGGGCGGACTGGGGCAGGCCTGCCGGCACCGACAGCGTGCGGGCGTAGACGCCGGACAGGATGGAGCCCATCAAGGTGACGCCCAAGGCTCCGCCCAGTTCGTAAGAGACCTCTTCGATCGAGGCCGCCATGCCGGCGCGCTCGGGCGTGGCGCTCTGCATGATGGTGCTGGACGCCGCCGTCATGGTGGCGCCTATGCCCGCGCCCAGCACGCACAGGCTGACCATTTGCGGCAGCAGCGCCGCGTCGTAGCTCAGCAGATAGCCCGTCATGCCCAGGCCCGAGACCAGCAGCGACAGGGACAGCATGGTGGCGCTGTTGACGCGGCCCAGCAGCCAGCCCGCCAGCGGGCCGGCGATGAAGGCGGCCAGCGACAGCGGCAGGATGAAGAGCGCGGCTTGCAGCGGCGACATGCCCATGACCAGCTGCAGCCGCTGGCTGAACACCAGTTCCATGCCCAGCAGGGCGGCGGCGGCGAACAGCGCGGCCGCCACCGCCGAGCTGAAGCTGAGGTTGCGGAAGATGGCGAAGTCGATCAGCGGATAGGGCCGCGCACGCTGGCGCCGCACGAACACGGCGAGCATGGCCGCGCCCGCCGCGCAGGCCAGGCCGGCATCGCGCCAGGACGGATCGGTCTTGCCCAGTTCCTTCAGCGCGTAGGCGCACAGGATCAGGCCGGCCATCACCTGCAGCGAGCCCAACAGGTCCCAGGGCCGCGCGGCGTCCGGGCGGCTGGCCGGGATCAGGCGCCAGGCCAGCGGCAGGGCCAGCAGCACGATGGGCACGTTGATGAGGAACACGGAGCCCCACCAGAAATGCTCCAGCAACACGCCGCCGACCACCGGGCCGACCGCGGCGCCGCCCGAGGCCACCGAGGCCCATACGCCGATGGCGACGGCGCGCTCGCGCTCGTCGGCGAAGGTCAGGCGCAGGATGGACAGGGTGGCCGGCATCATCATGGCCGCGCCCACGGCCAGCAGCGCGCGCGCCGCGATCAGCGTGGCAGCGCCGGGCGAGTAGGCCGCGGCCAGCGAGGCGATGCCGAACACGACCAGCCCCGCCATGAACAGGCGCTTGTGTCCCAGGCGGTCTCCCAGCGTGCCCATGCCCAGCAGCAGGCCGGACACGACCAGCGCATAGATGTTCACGATCCACAGCTTTTCCGACGCGTTGACATGCAATTCGTGCGTCAGCCGCGGCAGGGCGGTGTAGAGGACGGTCATGTCGACCACGATCAACAGCAAGGCGCTGGACACGATGGCCAGCACCAGCCAGCGGCCGGGCGCGGCCGTGGCGACAGCGTTCGGTTCAGTCCGCTGCATGGTTCTACTCCTGAAACTGAAACGCCTGCCGCGCCGCGGATGCGGGCGGGGCCGGGATGGCCGGGTCTCAGAGGCCGCCATTATCCATCTTGTAATTTGCATAAAAAAGTTGGGATTCATCTATAAAATAGATGGATCGATCGGAGGTGAAACATGCAATGGACGCTGGAACAGCTGCGCCATTTCGCCGCCGCGGCCGAATCCGGATCGTTCTCGGCGGCCGCGCGGCGCCTGGGCCGGGCGCAGTCGGCGGTCAGTACCTCGGTGGGCCTGCTGGAAGCGGACCTGGGCGTGGAGCTGTTCGACCGGTCGCGGCGCAACGCCACCCTGACCGCCGCCGGCGAGGTCATGCTGCAGGAGGCGCTGGAACTGCTGCGGCAGGCGGGCGCGCTGGAGCAGCGCGCCTTGTCCTTTGCCGCCGGGCGCGAAGCGCGCCTGGCCATCGCGCTGGACGAAGGCCTGCCTTATCTGGTGGCCGATCAGTTGCTCAAGGAACTGGCCGAACGCTATCCGGCGCTGGAGCTGACCCAGCTCAACGGCACCGCGACGGAGGTCGCCGACTATGTGGAACAAGGCCGCGCCAGCCTGGCTTTTCAGTTCGATCGCGGCGATCCCGGCAGCGCCTACGCCCATCGCCATCTGGGCAATGTGGCGCAAGGCATCTTCGTGGCGCAGGGCCATCCGCTGGCCGCGCTGCCCGAGGTCGGGCGCAACGATCTGGCGCGGCACCGCCAGTTGCTCATGCAGATGGACGGCGTCGACCAGGTGGTGCTGAGCCCGTCGGTCTGGCGGGCCGACAGCAGCTACAACATCGCCGCCATGGCGGCCAATGGCGTGGGCTGGGCCATCCTGCCGCTGAACATCGGCGAATACCAGGGTTTCAGCAACGAACTCGTCAGGGTGCGCTGCGCGGACCTGTTCCTGCCCATGCTGTCCGTGCGCACGCTATGGCTGCGGGGCGGCAGCCTGAGCGAGACGGAACTCTGGCTGCAGCTGCGCATGGGCCAGCTGCTGGCGGGGACGCAGGCCCAACCGTAGCGCGGGCCTGCCCGGTCTCAGCTGAGCAGCGCGCTGACGAGGTCGGCGCCGCGGCGGCCGCCGTCCTTGAAGTTCAGCGCCGTCTGCACGTGCTCCAGATGCGCGTCCATCAGCGCGCAGGCACGGTCGGCATCGCCGGCGCGGGCGGCCTCGATGAAGGCGTGGTGCTCCTGCGACGAACAACTGGCATCGTGCGAACTTTGATACAGCACGGTGATGACGGCGCTGCGGGCCGAGAGTTCGCGCAGCATCCCCGTCAGCACGGAATTGCCCACGGTCTCGGCCAGCAGGATGTGGAAGTGCCCGAGCAGCCGGTTGCGCTCCTGCACGTCGCCGCCTTCCAGCGCGCGGCGCTCCGCGGCCAGATGCGCGTCGATGCGGCGGTAGTCGGCCGCCGTTGCCCGTGCCACGAATTCGCGCGCCAGCGCCGCTTCCAGGATGCGCCGCACCGCATAGACCTCGCGCGCCTCGTTCGCGTCCGGCTTGCTCACGAACGCGCCCTTGTCCGGCACGATGTTGATCAGCTTGTCCTTGGACAGCATCAGCAGCGCGGCGCGGATCTTGGTCCGGCTGACCTGGTACACCCCCGCCAGCGCCTCCTCGCGCAGCCGCGTGCCCGGCGGCAGCTTGTGCGCGACGATGGCCGCCGAGATTTCCTTGGCGATATCGTCGGCGCTGGGGTCGGGGCGGACTTCCTGGGGCATGTTGGGGAAGGAGAGGGATAGGGCCGGTCAGTCTAGCAAAAGGGCAGGCCCGGTGGGGACGGGACCTGCCCATGGCCTGGCCGACTGCGCCTAGCGCGCCGCCGCCAATACGCCCATCGCCTGCCGCATGAACGACAGGCTGGCGTCATCGGTCCAGGTGCCGGCGGTGAGTTCGGGCTCGGTCATCAGCGCATGGCGGAACTTCGCCTGGGTGGCGGGATCGTTGCCGGCATAGCTGCGGAACAGGTCCAGCCAGCGCCGGGCCAGCGCCAGCGCGGTGGGGGAGTCCGGCGCCGCGCCTGCGTCGAGCGCGTCGCGCACCTCGGCCATTAGTTCGGGCCATTCGCCGATGCGGTCGCCGTAGTGCTCCCGCATGTAGCGGGCTTCGTCCGGAGTGAGGTACTTCTCGTAGATCCGCAGCTTGCTTTCCGAGAAGGCCTGCAGCACGTAGTCGCGCAAGGCCCGCGAGACGCCGATGTGCGCCTGCATCGCGGGCTCCTGTTCGTGCATCCGGTTCAGCTTGACCAGCAGGCGCGGGTCGCGATTGGTGTCGCGCAGCAGCAAGGTCATCCAGCGCAGAGCCAGTTCGCGCGGCCGCGCCGCTTCGGGCGCGACGCCTGCATCGATCTGCGCCTGCACCTCCTTGATCAGCGCGATCCAGTCGGCGTCGCCATTCTGGCTGCTGCGGTACATGGGCAGGCGGGCCAGTTCATCGGGGGAAAAGTATTTGTCGTACATGGTCATGAGTTCCAGAGTGGTGAGCCAATCGGCCAGTTCCGGTTCCCTGCCTTGCGCCAACTGCCCCTGCAGCTGGGCGAGACGCTCGCGCAGCCGGGAGGCCTGTTGGATCTGGCGATCGAGCATCGCGATCTGCTTGGCGATGATCTCGTCCATGGGAGTGTCGGGCTGGTCCAGATAAGCGCCGATTTCGGCCAGCGGCAATCCAAAGCGGCGCAGCGCCTGGATCTGATGCAGCCGGGCGATGTCGTCGCGGCCATATAGCCGATAGCCGTTGTCGGCGCGCGCCGAAGGCGTGAGCAGCCCGATCGCGTGATAGTGGTGCAGCGTGCGGACCGTCAGTCCGCTCCGCCTGGCCAGCTCTCCTACTTTCAGTTGCACGGCATTCCTCCTGTTGATGGCGCGGAACGAACTCTGGGACATGACGTTGCGTGAGGGTCAAGCCTGTTCGCGGCTCCTGGCGGACCCGGCCAGCAGCGCGACCGCCGCGATGGCCAGGGGGATGAACGACACCCACAGCACGGTCGCCCAATCGTAGGCGGCCAGCAGGCCGCCGGAGGCGAAGGAGCCGACCGCCATGGTGCCGAAGATGATGAAGTCATTGAGCGACTGCACCCGGGTCTTCTCCTCGGGACGATGGCATTCCAGCACCAGCGCCGACGCGCCGACGAAGCCGAAGTTCCAGCCCAGGCCCAGCAGGATCAATGTGACCCAGAAATGGGCCACGTCGATGCCGGTGAGGCCGATGGCCGCGGACAGGCCGGTGAGCGCCAGGCCCGCCGTGACGATGCGTCCGGCGCCGAAACGCGTGATGAGGCGTCCCGTGAAGAAGCTGGGGCCGTACATGGCGATGACGTGCCATTGCAGGCCGAGGTTGGCGCTTTCCTGGGAATGGCCGCAAAGATGCATGGCCAGCGGCGCGGCGGTCATCAGGAAGTTCATCAGCAAGTAGGAAACGGCGCCGCAGACCACCGCCGTGATGAACTGCGGCTGGCGCGCGATCAAGCCCAGCGGCCGTCCGCCCGCGACCTCGGCCGCGCTGGGCATGGGCAGGTGCACGCCCAGCAGGACCAGGGCCGAGATCGCCGCGACCGCTGCCTGCACCAGATAGGTCGCCGCGAACATGTGGACGGGCCACAGATACATCGTGTAGGTGACCAGCTGCGGGCCGACCACGCCCGCCAGCACGCCGCCGCCCATCACGAAGGACAGGGCGCGGGCGCGCCTTGCAGGGGACACGCCGTCGGCCGCCGCGAAGCGGAACGACAGCACGACGGCCGCGTACGCGCCGCCAAAGAAGGTGCCCAGGCAGAACAGCCAGAATGAGCTCAGCACGATGGCGGCGGCGGCCAGCAGGCCCACCAGCACGCCGCAGGCGGTGCCCGCGAGAAACGCCGCGCGCCGGCCATGGCGCCTGGCAATGGCGCCCATGGGGAGGATGCAGGCGGCCATGCCGACCACGAAGATGGAAATCGGCAGGGTCGCCAGCGTCTTGTCCGGCGCCAGCATGTCGCCGACGATCGCGCCGGTGGCGTAGACCACGACGGCGTTGGCGCCCGCCAGCGCCTGCGCGATCGTCAGCCTGGCGATGTTGCCGCGCTGCGCCTGCGGCGTGAGTTCAGCGCTGGGCGCGGCCGATGGCGCCGGGGTTGATGCGGACAAGTGGGTCTCCTCGAGAGTTGCGTTTTTAGTTGATATGGGTGCTGAGTTGCTGAGCGCGCTGCGGTTCTCGCGCGGCGTCCATGGACAGGACCACGCGGAACTTCGCATCACCGGACTTCAGGCGCAGCAACGCGTAGGCTGCGCGCTCCAGGGGTAGAGTCTCGACCATGGGCAGCGCCTCTGCAAGCACGCTGAAATTCAGCGCTTTTTCAGTTTCCCGGGGCGTGCCGGTCAAGGACCCGGCAACGGTCCGCTCGCCGCCGACCAGCAAGCCCGGCAGCACCGACAACGGGACGCTACCCACGCCCAGCAACATCGTCCGGCCTTGCGGAGCCAGTCCGCGCATGGCCGCAGAGACGGCTGGCGTGTCGGTCATGGTGGCGACCAGCGCCTGTGCGCCGCCCATGCCTAGCAGCCGTTGCGCGGCGTCTTCCTGGTCGGTGTCGATGTAGACATGCGCGCCCAGGCGCAAGGCGTCAGCGGCGATGTCGCGGCCCCGGCCGATGGCTGCAACCTTAAAGCCCATGCGGCGGGCGTATTGCAGCGCCATGTGGCCCAGGCCGCCTATGCCCAGCACGGCGACGAGATCGCCGGCCTGCGCTCCGGACTTCCGCAGCGCGTTGAAGGTGGCGATGCCGGCGCAGAGTATCGGTGCGGCGTGCGTTGCGTCGAGTTCGTCGGGTATGGAGACCAGTCCGCTCGCCCGGGCCAGCATCATCTCGGCATAGCCGCCGTCCCGGGTGACGCCGACCACCGGCTGATTCGAGCACAGATTGAAGAGACCCTGGCGGCATTGCGCGCAGGTGCCGCAATGGCCGCCCAGCCGCCCCACGCCGACGCGTTGGCCGATCGTCCAGTGGGCGTCGACGCCTGCGCCGAGCGCCGCGATGCGTCCGACGACTTCATGCCCGGGGACGCGCGGTCGTTGCAGCGCCGGATTGTCGATATCGGCTGCGTCGGCGCCGCAGACGCCGCAAGCTTCGACGCGCAGCAGTACTTCTCCGGGGCCGGGGCCGGACGTGGGCAGTTCGACGAGTTCGAGCAGGCCGGGCGCCGAGGTCCGAATGGCGCGATAGGTGGAAGAGAGGGGCATCATCGGGCGGAGTCTCCAGGCGGGACGGCATTGGAGGAAGGGGCGGAGCGGTCGAGCAGCCACCTTACGCCAGCGTTCCCGGCATCGATGGCGCCGGCCAGATAGCCGGGGAAGGCGGCCGACCATTCGCTGGCAATCCCGGCAAGGCGGTCCTCCCATGCACCTGTACCCGCTGTCATTGCAGGTGCGGTGGGGTGCGCGCCGCCTTCCATGCCGTCTCTTTCCGTAGCGGTGTCGGTATCTTGCGCCCAGTCCTTGTAGTGCTCCTGTTCGGGCTTGAGCGCCCGGGGGCCGAACAGGCGCGCCAAGTGAGCGCGGCAATGAGCCATCAGTGTTTCCTGGCCGGCCAGGCGGCGCGCTGCAGCGGGTACGCCCACGAACCCGAACAGGGCGGGACCTTGCTCGGTGCTGGCGTCATGGACCTCGGTGAGCGGTCCACGGCTGCTGCGGGCTGCGCCCGACATGCCTTGCTCGCGCCAGAAGGGCGAATCGTAGACGGCGAGGTACTTGGCATGGGGCGCCATCCAGGTCGGCGTTTCACGCCACTGCGCAGCCAGTGCGGCCGGTAGCGGCGGATCGAAAGCGATGCGGGATTGCGCCAGGCGCGGAGGAACCGCCAGTAGCACGCGCGAGGCCTGAAAGATGTTGGTCTGTCCCTTGCTGTCGCGCGTATGCACCTCGACGGCGCGGCCGGCTGCACGCAGCCGGGTCACACTCTGGCCCGGCTTGATGCGCGCCGGGTCCAGGCGAATGTGCAGGGCATCGATGAGGCTGCTCATGCCGGCCGCCAGCCGCATGGACGCCGGGTAGCTGGGATACCCGTGCATACGCATGGGCGTTCCGGAACGTTCGACCATCACGGAGCCTGCCTCGTACTGCGGGACGACAGACAAACCCAGGTCACGGACGAGAGCGCCAAGTTCGGGCTGGATCGCGGGCCAGAACCACGTGGGGCCCAGATCGTAGGCGCCCGCGCCGAGGATGCGGCCGCCCGGCCTGTCGCGGCCGTCCAGCAATAGGTAGTTGCCGGCGCCGTGCCGCTCAAGCAGCAAGGCGGCATACAGGCCGCTGAGGCCCGAGCCGACGATGACGGTGTCTGCTTGCGCCGTCATGACAGGTTCTCGCTGTGCGAGGCCGGTAGATGGCTGGTCTTCAGATAGACGGTGGCGCCGTCAGCGTCGGCCGAGAGTGTGACCTGGGCGCCACGCGCAAGGCGCAGCCAGCTGCCTTGCGGGCACCAGGCTTGTCCATCGGTGATCGATCCGGCCAGCACCAGAATTTCCGAGCCGATGGACGAGGTCGGCGGCAGCGCTGCGGCGGCAGGCAGACGCAGCAGACGGGTCTGCTCGTAGGACGAGGAGAAGAGCGGGCAGACCTCGATGCCAAGCTCGCGCTTCCAGGCGGCAGGATCGCGCGTGTCGACGCGCACCGTGGCGGGTTCATCGGCAGGCATCTGCCGCAATTTGACGAAGAGGGTGGCGCCGTCATTGCTGGATGGCGCGTGGCTGGACCCGGGCGGGTTGCGCAGATACCAGCCTTCCGGATAGTCGCCGCTGGCGTCGGAAAAAGTGCCCGAAAGCACCAGGATCTCTTCGCCGCCCGGATGCGCGTGTCGTGGAAAGCGGCTACCCGGCGCGTAGCGCACGACGCTGGTGGCGCGCGCCTGCTCGGCGCCCGCACGGTCCAGCATCATGCGTTCCACGCCCTGCTGGGGCGACGGTATCCATTGGTACTGATCCGGTGTCACGGTGACATTGCGCGAGTAATCGGCGTTGATAAGCATGAAATTGGTAGAAAAACTATTTCAGAGTGGCGCCGCACCCCTGGCTGCTCTTGCAGGGAAATGGACGCGCGAATGGCATATTCTTGGCCAGCTGGTAGCGATGGGCAAACCAGATAAACTACCTAGTACTGAAAGAAAAACTTTATCGATATGAAATTTCCTGCTCACCTCAACGCGCTGCGCGCCTTCGAAGCCAGCGCGCGCCACCAGAGCTTTTCGGCAGCCGCGGTTGAGCTGCACGTGACGCCTGCGGCAGTCGGCCAGCTCGTGCGCACGTTAGAGCAATGGCTGGGTACGCCGTTGTTCCAGCGCGGCACCAGCGGCAAGGCGCGACTGGTCCCCACGGCGGCGGCCGAACGCGCGCTGCCGGACATACAGGCAGGGCTGGGCAAGCTGGCGCTGGGCCTGGAGCGTCTCAAGGAAGGCTCGCTGAGCGGCATGCTGACCGTGGCGGTCAGCCCGGCCTTCGCCGCCAAATGGCTGTTGCCGAGGATCGAGCGCTTCCAGCATGCGTGGCCCGATACCGACGTGCGCCTGGACACCAACCTCAAGCCCGTGGATTTCGTGGCCCAGCAGATCGATATCGGCGTGCGTTATGGCGCTGGCGTCTGGCCCGGCTTGACGGCCGAAAAGCTGATGGACGAAGAGGTCTACCCGGTCTGCTCCCCCGAACTGCTGCGGCGGCGCAAGGCGCTGAAACGGCCGGCCGACCTGGCGGGCGAGACGCTGATCCATGATCTTTCGATGGACGCGCAGATGGGGTTTCCGACCTGGGCCATGTGGTTGGATAAAGTCGGCGTGGAAGGCGTGTCCACGGCCCGGGGCATGAAGATCAACAACTCCGCCGCGGTGTTGCAGGCGGCAATCGACGGCCATGGCGTGGCGCTGGCCCGCAGCGTGATGGCGCATGACGATCTGGCGGCCGGCCGCCTGGTGCGCCTCTTCCCGCGACTGGCGGTTTCCTCCGCCTTGGCCTACTACGTCATCTACCGGCCCCAGGCCCGGGATCTGCCGCGGCTGGCGGCGTTTCGCGACTGGTTGTTCGAGGAGGCCGCCGCCTGCAGGCTCTCGGGTCCGCCGTCCAGCGGCGAGCTTGCTTGACGTCTGTCCCGTTTACTTCGCGGCGCGGGTGAATCTCTTCACCATGAATTCCACGAAGGTCGTGAGCTTGGGCAGCGCCTTGCGGTCCTTGGGATACAGCAGCGTGATCGGCCGGGCGACGGGCCAGGCGGATTCCAGGATAGGAACCAGCCGGCCTGCGCGCACGTCTTCGGCCAGCAGCAGCTCCGGCTGCAGCACGATGCCGAATCCGGCCAGCGCCGCCTGCCTGAGCGCCTGGCCGTTGTTCGACACGAAGCGGCCGGCGGGGTAGGCCGCGCCGCCATCCTCCGCGTTCAGGCGCCAGCCGGTGCGGCGGTTCCAGTAGGAGAAATCCAGGCATTGATGGCGCGCCAGGTCGGTCGCGGTCTCAGGCGTGCCATGGCGTTGCAGATAGGCCGGCGCCGCGCAGATGATCATCTGATAGCGCCCGATCTTGCGCGCGACCAGGCTGGAATCGGCGGGTTCGCCGATGCGCACCGCCAGGTCGTAGCGCGAGGCCACCACGTCCTCGACGGCATCGCTCAAGGCCAGGTCCACGCTGACGTCGGGATACTCGGACAGGTAGTCGGCGATGGCGGGCGCCAGCGCGAACGAGCCGAAGGTCACGGTGGAAGTGATGCGCAGATGGCCGCGAGGCGCCGAGCGCATGGCTTCGGCGCCTTGCTCGGCGTCGCGGATGTCCGACAGGATTACCTTGCAGCGCGCGAAATAGGCCTGGCCGGCTTCCGTCAGGCTCTGGCGGCGCGTGGTGCGGTTCAGCAGCCTCAGGCCCAGCCGCGCTTCCAAGCCCTTGATGTGCTTGGCCGCCATGGCGGGCGACATCTCGTGGCGGGCCGCCGCGGCGGTCAGGCTGCCCAGTTCGACGACCGCCACGAAGACTTCCATGCTGAGCAAGCGGTCCATGGATTACGCACCCTGAGTGTGAAGTGAACCCACCATTCTAGGATTTTTCCTGGATGCGCCCTCGGCCAGAATGCATGCAGGCGCTGGCGGTATCGCGGGCGCACCCCACAACCCATACGAATCGGAGTTCCCCATGAAAATCATCCTGATCGGCGCCACCGGCACCATCGGCCGCGCGGTCGCCCAAGAACTGGGCCAGCGCCACGACATCATCGCCGTGGGCAAGACCCGCGGCGAGCATCAGGTCGACGTGACCCGCAGCGACAGCATCCGCGCCCTGTTCGAGCACGTGGGCAAGGTCGACGCCATCGTCTCAACCACGGGCAGCCTGCATTTCGGCCCGCTGGCGGAAATGACGGCCGAGCAGTTCAAGATCGGCCTGCACGACAAGTTGCTGGGGCAGGTGGACCTGGCGCTGATCGGCCAGCACTACGTCAACGAAGGCGGCTCCATCACGCTCACCAGCGGCATCCTGACCGATGAGCCCATCCGCTACGGCGCCAACGCGTCCGCGGTGAATGCGGCCATCGACGGTTTCGTGCGCGGCGCCGCGGTGGAACTGCGCGGCATCCGCATCAACTCGGTCAGCCCCACGGTCCTGACGGAATCGCTGGATGCCTACGGCCCGTACTTCCAGGGCTTCGAATCCGCGCCGGCCAGCCGCGTTGCGCTGGCCTACAGCCGCAGCGTGGAGGGCGTGCAGACGGGGCGGGTGTTGCGGGTGTGGTGAGTCCTCGGGCGTTCCCGATGCGGCGGCGGGTCGCAAGCGTGGGACCCTGTCAAAAGAAAACCCGCAGCGGTCTGTCCGCTGCGGGCTTGGTCAGGCTAGCTGCCGGTTACCCGGCCCATGCCACGAGGCTTACCAGAGCACCTTCAAGCCGATGGAACCCTGCGCGCCGGTCTTGACGCGGCTGTCGCCGCTGTTGGCCCAGAGCTTGCCCACGTCGCCGTAGAGGCTGGTGCTCTTGGTCAGCTGCACCATGGCGCCCACCGCCAGTTCGGTCGACGTGTAGCCGCCCCTGGCGCGGATGTCGGTGGTGCCGGCCGGCGCGCTGAAGCTGGCCACGTCGGTGGTGTTGCTGGCCTTGTAGAGATTGACGCGGGCAAAGGGCTGCAGCACGGTGCCGCCGATGCTGTAGCTGCCCTTGACGCGGGCGCCCAGACGCAAGGTCCAGTCGTCGTCCGCGTCGTTCTTCACCTTGGCCAGGCTCAGCGTGGTGTCGTCCAGGTTGAGCTTGCGGTAGATGATCTGCGCCTGGGGCTCCAGCTGCCAGCTGTTGCCCAGGGCGATGGGCTTGCCCACTTCCAGCGAGGCCAGCCAGCCATGGCCCTTGGTGGTGGCGCCGGCGCCGGTGTCGGCCGTGCGCAGGCTGCTGCGGTAGTCGGCGCCCTGGATCACGGCGTCGGCGTACAGGCCGGAGTCGTGCTGCCAGGTGCCGTACAGGCCCACGTAGCGGCCGCGCAGGTTGTTGTAGCCCGCGTACTTGCGTTCCATGCCGCTGGAGAAGCCGCGCACGCCCATGTCGCCGTCCAGCTGGCCGACGTACAGGCCGGCCCTGAGGTTGCGGCTGGCGTACACGTCCACGCCGGCCTGGAAGCCGTTCAGGTGGCCGCTGCTCTCGGGGTTGACCGTGCCTTGCTGGGTGATGGTGGGAGCCGTGCGCAACACGCGGGCCCAGGCGCGATGGCTGGGGTCCAGGTCGATGGCGCCTTGTGCGGCTTCGTCGCCCATGCGCTTGCGCATGTCGCCCAGCATCGCCATGTCGGCCTGGCGCAGTTGCGCGGGCAGGGCGGACAGCAGCGGCACTTCTTCGCGGTAGGCGGGGGCCGGCGTGGTGCCGGGCCCAGGACCGGGATTGGTGCCGGGACCAGGATCGGTTCCCGGACCGGGGTCTACCTGCGTGTTGGTCGAGTGCAGCGCGGCGCCTTGCGCTGTCTGGGTCAGGCGGTACTCGTAGGCGCCCGCATCGACATGGTTGCCCGCCAGGGTGAAGCTGCCGGGCTGCAGGCTGGCGCCGTTTTCGGTGGCGATAACTTGGATGCCCTGGCTGCCGGTCTGCGCGCCCAGGCCGCCGGCATTGGTGATTTGCACGCTGGTGCTGCCGCTGGCGATGGCGCCAGCGCCGCTCAACAGCAGCTTGTCGGTGGCGCTGCCGTCGGCGCCCAGCACGGTGGACACGCCCAGCTTGCCGTTGTTGCCGACGTAGGGGCCGGTGACCTTGAGCACGGCGCCCGGCGTGCTGCCGCTGAGATTGACCGTGCCGCTGTTGTTCAGGCTGGCCACGGTCTGGCTGTAGCCCGCCAGGTCCAGCACCGCGCCGCTGGCCACGCTGTGGGCCGAGGCGCTGCTGAACGTGTTCGCGGCGCCGGCCTTGAGCGTGCCCTGCGCGACATCGGTCGCGCCGGTGTAGTTGTTGCCCGCGCTGGTCAGGGTCAGGACGCCGCTGCCTTGCTTGGTAAGGAAGCCGCCGCCCGTGATGGCGCCAGCCCAGGTGGCCGTGTTGGCGCCGGTGTCGATCACCGGGTCGTTGGTGCCCGTCATGTGCAGGTTGTTGACGATGGTCAGGCCGTTGGCAATCAGGTTGATGACAGTGCCGTCGTCCATCGACAGCATGCCCGTGCCCAGGCCCAGGGAATGGCCCAGGCCGATGCTGCCCTGCTTGAGCTGCACGCCGCCCGAGAAGGCGCTGCCGCCGGTCAGCGCCAGCGCGCCGGCGCCGGTCTTGACCAGGCCGCCGCTGCCCACGACGATGCCCGAGTAGTAGGACGTACTGCCAGCCGCGGAATTGACGGTCAAGGTTCCAGCGCCCAGCGCCACGGTGCCAGCGCCGCTCAGGCTGCTGGCTTGGAGCGTATTGCCGTTGAGGTCCAGCGTGGCGCCCGATTGCACCTGATAGCCGGTGCCTTGGACCAGTGCCGTGGTGGAGCCCGCGCGCAGCGTGCCGTCCGCGACCAGCGTGCCGCCGGTATAGCTGTTGGCGCCGGTCAGGGTCTGCGTGCCCGTGCCTTGCTTGACCAGGGTGCCCGTGCCGCTGACCGAGCCGCTGAAGATGCCGTCGGCCGAACCGCCTGCCAACAGGGAATTGCTGCCCATCTTGATGTTGCCGGCGCCCGCCAGGGTGCCGAACACCTGGGCGCCTTGGCCTGCCGACAGGTCGAAGGTGGCGCCGCTGGCGACGGTCACTGTACCGGTGGCCGCGAGGCTGGCGGCCGCGCCCAGCGCCAGCGTGCCGCTGTTGACGTAGGTGCCGCCAGAATAGGTGTTGGACCCGTTGAGCGTCAGCGTGCTGGCGCCGTTCTTGGTCAGGCTGCCCGCGCCCGCGATGTTGCCATTGAGCGTCAGGTCCTGGCTGCCTTGCACGGTCAGGCCGGCGTTCAGGGCGATGTTGTTCGCCAGCGCCAGCGCCTGAGTGTTGTCCAGCGTGGAGTCGCCGCCCACCGTCAGTGTGCCGGAGCCGAGCGCGGCGCCGTTGCCGACGATCAGGCCGCCCGCGTTCAGTAGTGTGCCGCCCTCGTAGATGTTGACGCCGCTGAGGGTCAGGTTGGCCGCGCCGTTCTTGATCAGGCCGCCGGCGCCGCCGACGGTGCCGTTCAGGTCCATGGCACTGGAACCGGCGATCGTCAGCGCGCCGTGCAGCGCGATCTTGTTGCGCACGATGACTGCCTTGTTGCTGTCCAGCGTGGTGCCGTTGGCAGCGGTCAGCAGGCCGCTGCCCAGGGCCTTGTCGTTGCCCAGCACCAGCGTGCCGCCGTTGAGCGCCGTGCCGCCGGTATAGCCGTTGGACGCGTTGAGCACCAGGGTGCCGGCGTCGAGCTTGGCCAGCGTGCCGCTGCCAACGAGCGGGGCGTTGACGGTCGCGGTCACGCCGGAATCGACGCGCACCGCGGCATGGCCCTGGTCGCCGTTGACCAGGTTGAGCGATCCCAGCGAGCCGCGCTCCAGGATATAGCCGTTGGTCATGAACTGCATGCCCGTGGTGCTTTGCGCGCCGGCGACGGTGACCGTCCCTGCCGCTCCCAGGAAAACAGCGAACTTGCCGGCCCAGGAACGGTTCCCGTTGCCGTCGACGCCGGTCCAGTTGGCGTTGGCGCCGTCCCAGGTGCCGCTGCCGCCTTCGATCACGCCGTTGCCGGTGGTTTGCGTACCGTCCCAGAACTGCACGGCGACGTTGGGTGCGGCCACCAGCAGGTTGATCTGCTTGTCGACGGCGGTCTGCAAGGTCAGGTCCGCCGATTGCACGTTGCCGGGCAGGTTGCCGAAACGCATGCCGTTGTCGGTCAGGCTGCCGCCATAGTTCATCAGCCGGTACACACCGGTGCCGAAGCCTCCCGCGTCGCTGATATTGAGCGTGCCGCCCAGGGTCAGGTCGCCGGCCACGTTCACCAAGGCCGCGCCGCCACCCAGGGCGGGGGCGCCCAGGCTGGCATTCACGATCGAGTTGGCGTCGAGCGCCAGGCTGCCGACCGACAGGGTGTGGCCGGCCATCAGTTTCAGGGTGGCGTTGTCCAGGACCTCCACGTTGCCGGCAATGCTGCCGGCGCCGCCCAGGGTGGCGCCGCTGTAGACCACCACGTCGCTGCTGGCCAGCGAGCCGTCAACCCACAGGCTGCCTGCAGTGACGGAGGTCGAGCCGGCAAGGGTGTTGGCGCCCGAAAGCACCATCGACCCCGCGCCAGTCTTGGTCAGCCTGCCCTTGCCGTTGATTTGGCCGCTGAAGCTGCTGTTGCCGCCGTTGGCGCCGACGCTCAGGATGTTTCCCTGCGATACGGTCACGGCGCCTGCGCCGTTCAGGCGATCAAGGCGAACCAGATTGGTCACGAACAGATTGGCGCCCGCCGCCACGTTCGCGGTGGCGTTCTGGCCCAGCGCATTGGTGCCCACGGTAGTCAGGCTGCCGCTTTGCAGATCGATCGTGCCGCTGAAGGTGTTGGCGTTGCCGGTGAGCAAAAGGCTATCCGCTCCGGTCTTGCGCAGCGTGCCGTTACCGCTTACCAGGCCGTCCAGGATCAGGCTGTTGTTGCCCGCCACCGTGAGCGTGCCGTCGACATTGACGGTATTGCCCAGGCGCATCGGACCGGCGGTATCCAGCCGCGAGTCGCCTGCGACGTTCAGCATGCCGGTGCCCAGCGCTGCGGCGTTGCCCAGATTCAAGTCGCCGGCATTGACCGTGGTGCCCCCGCTGTGGCGGTTTTCGCCATTGAGGGTAAGCTTGCCGGCGCCGTTCTTGACCAGTTCCTGATAGCCGTCGATCACGCCGTTCAGGGTGATGTCATTGCTGCCGTCCAGGGTCAGGGAGGCGCTCAGCTGCACCTTGTTGGCCAGGGTCACCGCGCGGCTGGCTTCCAGGATCCCCGCGTTGCGCACGGTCAGCGTGCCCTCGCCGAGCGCGGTGTCGTAGCCCACGCCCAGGTTGCCGCCCATCAGGGTGACGCCGCCCTGGAAGGCGTTGTTGCCATTGAGCGTGAGCTTGCCAGTGCCGCGCTTGGTCAGGCCGCCTGCGCCGTTGACCGGGCCGTTCAAGGTGAGGTCTTGGTTGCCGAGAAGGTTCAGATCGCCTGCCAGGTTGACCGTGTTGGGCAGGCTCAGCGCCAGGCTGTTGTCCAGCTGCGTGCCGTTGGCGGCGTTGAGGGAGCTGCTGCCTAGCGGATTGCTGGAGGCCAGCACCAGCCTTCCGCCGTTCAGCGCCATCGTGCCGGTAAAGTAGTTGCCGCCGCCCAAGGTCAAGGTGGCGCCGCCATTCTTGATCACGCCGCCGCCGACGATATTGCCGTTCAGGGCCAGGTCATTGCTGCCGGCCAGGTTCAAAGGGCCTTCGGCAATGATGTAGTTGGTCAGCGCAAGCGCCTTGTTGTTGTCCAGCGTGGTGCCGTCGTACACGGCCAGCGGACCTTGGCCCAACGCAGCATCGTTGCCGAGTACCAGGGTGCCGCCCTCCAGCAGGGTGCCGTTGTGGCTGTTGGCGCCGTTCAGCACCAGCGTGCCGAGGTCCAGCTTGCGCAAGGTGTTGAGGCCGGAGATGGGTACGTCGATGGTTGCAGTGACGTTAGGGTCGACCCGCAAGGCGAATCGGCCCTTGGTGCCATTGTTTGCCTTCAGCTCCGCGCCAGCGCCCGCGACGAGGTGATAGCCGTCGGTCATGAACTGCATGCCGCCGATCGTGTGCGAACCGTCGACGGTAATGGTGCCACTGGATCCCATGAAGACGGCGAACTTGCCGTCCCAGCTGTCGTTGATAGTGCCGTTGGCGTTGGTCCAATTGGTGCCGGTGGCATTCCATGTACCGTTGCCGCCCTCGACGGAGCCGTTGGCAACCAAGGCGGAACCGTCCCAGGATTGCACCCGCAAATTCGATGCGACCTGCAGGTTGACCTGACCATTGATACCGGTCTGTATTATCAGATTCGCTGGATTGGCCAACCCGTTCAGGTTGCCGAAATCGACGATGTTGTTGACGATGCTGCCGTAGTCGAACAGGCGGTATACGCCGTCGCCGAAATTTCCGGCATCGGTGATGTTCAACTTGCCGTCCAAGACCAGGGGGCCGGCGACCCTGAAGAGCGGGACGTTGCCGATGACCGGCGAGCCCAGCGCCACGTCGATGTTTGCGTTCTGTGACAGGGTGAGTCCGCCGAGGTTCAGCGTGTTGCCGCTGGTCCCGGCCAAATGGCCGCCGTCGTAGACAGTCACGGGGCCGCCGAGCGTGCCGCTGCCGCTCAGGGTGCCGCCCGAACGAACCGCGACGTTGCTGTTGTTCAAGGCGCCGCTGACTTTCAAGGTCCCGCTTTTGACCTCGACGTTGTTGAAGAGGTTGCTGGTGCCCGCAAGTTCCAGCGTGCCGGCGCCGGTCTTGTGCAGCGCGCCGCCGCCGAGGAACTCGCCGGCGTACACGCTGTTGGCGTTGCTGCCGCCCACTTCCAGCACGCTGCTCATGCCGAGATTGGTCATGCCGCTGCCGCTCAGGGCCCCGATCTTGGTGGGGCCGTTGACATTCAGCACGGTGTTTGCGGCCAGCTGGACGCTGACGGGATTTCCCAGGGAGGTGCCGTGGGCGATGGTGACGGAACCTTCGCGCACGTCGTAGCTGCCGGAGTAGCTACCGGCACCAAGCAGAAGCAACTCGTCCGCGCCGGTCTTGGTCAGTTTGCCGCTGCCGCTCAACCCGCCGAACAGATGCAGCCCAACCGGAGTATCAACGGTCAGGTCGCCATTGACGCTGATGCCATTTGACAGGGGCGCGAGTTGGGCGTTCTTCAGGGTGGCCGTGCCGCTGGTGACCAGCGGGCCAACCCCCAGGGCATTGGCGTTGCCGACCACCAAGGTGCCGCCACTGAGGGCGATGCCGCCGATGTGGCCGAAGTTGTTGCCGTTGAGGCTGAGCGTGCCGGTGCCTGTCTTGGCCAAGATGCCGGTGCCCGAGATCGCGCCATTCAGGCTCAGGTCATTGTCGCCAGCGACCGTCAGGTTCGCCTGCAGCGCGATGGCGTTGGCCAGCGCTACCGGGCTGCTTGCGGTCAGGGTCGAACTACCGCCAACCGTCAGGCCGCCGCCGCCCAAGGCCTGGTTGTTGCCCACCGTCAAGGTGCCGGCATTCAGCGTGGTGCCTGACAGGTAGATATTTGCGCCGTTCAAGGTAAGGTTGGCCGCGCCGTTCTTGATCAGCGAGCCTGCTGGGCCGGAAACAGCGCCGTTCAGCGTCAGGTCGGCGCTTCCGCCTATTCCCATGGCGCCCAGCAGATTCACGTCGTTGTTCAGGACCACCTTGTTATTGGCGTCGAGCACCGTGTTGTTGAGCGCGGTCAGGCTGCCGCTGCCCAGAGCCGCATTGCTGCCGACAACCAGGCGGCCTGCGGCGAGCGTCGTGCCGCCGAGATAGGTGTTGTTCCCGTTGAGTACCAGCGTGCCGCTGCCCTGCTTGTTCAGGACGCTGCTGCCGAGTATGGAGACCCCCAAGGTCGCGGTCACGTTGGGATTGACTTGAATCGTGGCAACGCCGCTGGTATTCAACTGACCATTGGCTCCGCCCACCAGCGTATAGCCGTCGCTTTGGAACTCCAGGCCTGTGATCTGGCGCTGTCCGCCGACCGCCACCGTTCCGGCCGCACCCGAGAACACCGCGTTGCCGCCGGTCCAGGATTGATTCACGGTCCCGTCGGCGGAGGTCCAGTTGGTGTTGGTGGCGTCCCAGATGCCGGCGGCCCCATCCACCGAGCCATTCGCCACGGAGTGACTGCCGTCCCAATACAGTTGCGGGCTGACGACGGGAACCGCATGCGCGCCCGTGGCGGCCAGCGCAATGCCCAGCGCGCCCGCCAGCTGCGCGCCGTTGCGGCGCAGGCGCCGGGCAGGGCTGCTGCTCTTGGCCGGACCGCGGGCGATTTCACTGACGGCCTGCCACACGCCGGCGGCGGCGTTGAAGACTACTCGATAGACGTGATTCATTGATCTCTTCTATGCCGACGCCGATGGTGGGCCGGCAAAATTGGACGTTGTATTGATTTAAATGAAACTAAATGCGTCTTTGTGGTAGGTCGCTCAGCGGAAAGACAGCGTGAACTGGCGGGGCAACCGTTACAGAATTCGAAATATTTTGCTGAAAATTAACATTTCTTTACGTCGCGTAATGTACGGCAAAAATGCGGATTCCCACACCGTCAATGCGGAAATATTTGAATTGAGTTCACATTTGCTGCGCTGGCGCCACGCCAGGGCGGCTATGGTCGGTTGCCGCGTTCCTGCGTACACTCCCGGCCATGCTACGAATCGACAATCTCGGCAAGCGCTACGGCGACCATCTCGTCTTCCAGGGCCTGACCCACACGTTCGCGCCCGGATGCGTGGCGCTGTGCGAAGAAGACAGCACCGGCAAGTCCACGCTGCTGGGCATCATCGCGGGTGTGATCGCGCCGGATGCCGGGGAGGTCTGGATCGACGGACATGCGCTGAGCCAGGCGCCGGCGCAAGCCCGGTCCCGCCTGGCCTATGTGCCTGACAATTGCATGGCGCTGCCCGCGCAGACGGGGCGCGGATTGTTGCAGCAGGTCGCGGCGGAGAAGAATGTGCCGCTGGGCGACAGCGTGCTGGACCTGGCGTTCCGGCTGGGGCTGGAGCCGCATCTGGACAAGCGCTTCGAGCAGATGTCGACCGGCACGCGGCGCAAGGTCTATCTGACTGCCGCCGCCCTGGGGGATCCGGCCGTGATCATCGCGGACGGGGCCAGCAACGGCCTGGATGCGCAGGCGCGCGGCGTGCTGGCCGAACAGTTCAAGACCTGGGCGCAGGATCGGGTGGTGCTGTTCGCCAGCCACGATCCCGAGCTGGTAGAGGCCTGCGGCGCCCGCAGCGTCGAGATTGCCGCCTTGCGCTAGCGGCGCGGGCGCTTTGGTGCGAAATTAAGCAGTCTGCAACTTGCGTTGCCCCATGGATCGGATGGGGCGCCAGACTGCGCATTCCAGGCCTGATCCGCAGCCTGCACCCCTCATTCATCGACCCCCGATTTCATCCGGCGTGATCGCTGTTGCTCATCACATTGCTGACCGAGTAACCGTGTACAACTCATGGAGGGTGGATCATGAATCGCAGGAGCATGCTGTTTGCGTCGATCGCAGCCTTGGCGGGCTCGCTGACGCACAAGTCCGGCGCCGCGCGGCAGCCGGGCGGGCCGCCAGTCATCGGCCTGCTGGTCAACGGCGCCGCCGCCAACAATCCCGCCGTCGGCGCGGTGCGGGCAGGGTTGGCGGAACTCGGCTACGCCGAGGGCAAGAACCTCATCCTTGAAGGCCGCTACGCGGAGGGCAAGCTCGACCGCCTGCCGGCGCTGGCGGCGGAGCTGGTTGCGCTGAATGCCGACGTGATTGCCGCCTTCGGCGGGCCGGCGTCCAGCGCGGCGGTCCGGGCCACCAAGACGATTCCCGTCGTGTTCGCCATCGTGGCCGATCCCGTGGCCGTGGGCTTTGCCGCGACCCTGGAGCGTCCGGGCGGGAATGCGACCGGCATCACCAGCAACGATCCGGAGCAGGCCCGGCGCCAGCTTGAATTGCTGCGCGAAGTCATGCCGAAGCTGGCGCGCGTCACGCTCCTGAGCGACCAGGACATACCCGGCGCCGATGCCAGCGGCCTGGCGCCCATCGAGCGGACCTATGCCGCCGCGGCCAAGGCGCAGGGCATGGAACCCCAGGTGCTGAAGCTGCGCGGTCCCGCGCCCGATTTGGATGCCGCCTTCAAGGCCATGGCCGACGAGAAGTCCGAGGCGCTGCTGGTCCTGGAGGTGCCGGTCACGCTGGCTCACCGCAAGCGCATCGCCCAACTCGCCGCCAGCCAGAACCTGCCCGCGGAGTTTTCGGCCGGTTCGGCCGACGCGGGCGGGCTGATGAGTTACGGCACCAACGTCGCGGATACCTGGCGTAGCGTTCCGGGGTTCGTCGACCGGATCCTGAAGGGTGCCAAGCCCGCCGACATGGCCGTGGAAGTCATCACGCGGCGGGAGTTCACCGTCGACCTGAAGGTTGCCCGCCAGCTGGGGCTGACGGTGCCGCAGGCCATGCTGGCGAGGGCGGACCGGGTGATTGATTGATGTTCGTGTCCAGGTCCGTGCCGCCTGCGCCGAGCCGCCTGTGCGAAGGGCGGCTTGGCGCTTTGGCGCTCAATTCTTCGCCATCAATCCCAGGTACTCGATCAGGCCTTTTTCCTTGATGTAGGTGGCCTGGGCCCATGCCTTGTAGTCCTGGCTGTTGCGGTAGGCGGGTTCCTGGTTCAGTTGTTTCATGACGTCCATGCTGGCAGGGTCGAACAGCGCCTTCTTGAAGGCGTCGTGCAGCGTCTGCACCACCGCGGGGTCCATGCCCTTGGGACCGGCCAGGCCGTAGGGCGAGGTGGAGACGACCTTGTAGCCCAGTTCCTGGGCGGTGGGCACGTCGGGCCAGCGCGTGGTGCGCTTTTCGCCGAAGGTGACCAGCAGCCGCATCTTGCCGGAGTCCACGAACTGGTCCCAGCCGGTGGCGTCGCTTTGCGCCATGACGTGGCCACCCAGCAGGGCCTGCTGCATGTCGGCGTTGCCCTTGTAGGGCACGTGGTTCAGCTTCACCTTGGCGTTGATGGCGACTTCCTCGATCAGCAGGTGCGGCGACGAGCCTACTCCGGTTGAGCCGTAGTCGATGGTGCCTGGCGCCTTGCGTGCCGCGTCCAGGTATTCGTTGAAGGTTTTGTATGGGGAATCCGCGCGGACGGTGAAGCCGAAGGTGTAGCCGGACAAGCCCAGGATGAAGCTGAAATCGTTGATCGGATCCCAGTTGACCTTCTGCATGTAGGGCATGCGCAGCATGGCCAGGGTGTACAGGGCGATGGTGTAGCCATCGGGCTTGGCGGTCTTGGACATCGTGGCGGGACCGAGCGTGCCGCCGGCGCCGGGCCGGTTCTCGACGATGACCGGCTGGCCCAGGTACTTGGACGCGTCCTGCGCCACGGTGCGCATATGGCGGTCGGTGGAGCCGCCGGCCGGGAAGGGCACGATGACCGTGACGGGCTTGGAGGGGAAGGCGCCTTGCGCGTGGGCCGAGAATGGCAGGGCGGCGGCGCCCAGAGAGATCAGCAGGGCGCCGAGGCAGGCGCGCCGCAGGGGCTGGTGGTCCATGGGTTTGTCTCCTGTGGTGTTGTTGTGTCTGTGGGGCAATGCTCAGTCGCGCAGGACGACCTTGACGGGCAAGCGGGCCAGCGCGTCGCGCAGGCTCGCCTTCAGCGCCTCGGGTGCGCGGACGTCGGCCTGTACGGCGACCTCGGGCTGCGTGTCGGCCTGGACGCGGAACAGCGTGCCGTCGTCGGTCAGGCCGGCTTCCTGCAGGGTGCGCGCCACCACGGCCTGGACCGATACGGCGGTGGCCAGGCGGCGCAAATCGGGTTTGTAGATCTTGCCCACATTGGTCATGGGCATGCTGTCCAGCACGATCACGCGCTTGGGCCGCGCCGGGCTCTCGTCCACGTGCTCGGCCGCGTAGGCCAGCAGTTCGGCTTCCTCGATCTGGACGCCTTCAGCCAGTGTGACGAAGGCGATGGGCAGCTCGCCGGCGTAGGCGTCGGGCGCGCCGACTGCGGCGCAGAGCTGCACCGCCGGGTGGGCGGCGAGCGCGTCCTCGATGGTCTTGGGATCGATGTTGTGGCCGCTGCGGATGATCAGGTCCTTGGCGCGGCCCTGCAGATGCAGGCGGCCGGCCTCGTCCAGATAGCCGACGTCGCCGCTGATCAGCCAGCCGTCCTCGGTGAAGGCGCGCGCCGTGTCTTCGGGGTCAAGAAAACCGGGAATGACGTTGGGCGCCTTGAACAGCACCATGCCGGGCGAGCCGGCATGCAGGTCGCGCGCCGGCTGGCCCGCGGGCAGGTCCAGCGCGACGATGCGGACCTGCACGTAGGGCAGCGGAAAGCCGACGCAGCCCACGGGAAACTGGCAGCCGGGCGGCGAGATGGTCGAGATGCCGGCCATCTCGGTCATGCCCAGGCTTTCATTGACGTGCAGTCCGAACAGGCGCTTGAAGCGCGCCGCCAGTTCGGCGGGCAGCGGCGCGGCGCCGGTGCGGCAGTAGCGCAGCGACGAGATGTCGGCCCCGGCCAGCGGCACTTCGGCCAGCGCCGCGAGGATGGTGGGCACGCCTTGCAGCGAGGTGGCGCGGTGGTGTTCGACCAGGCGCCAGTAGTTGCGCAGCACGTCGCGGTTGCGCAGCAGCAGGGTGGTGGGGATGACGGTTTCCACCCCCGCCGACAGGGCGGCCAGCGACGCCGGCAGCACGCCTGCCACATGGAACAGCGGATAGCCGTTGATGACCACGTCGTCCGGGCCCGCGTTCTGCAGTTGCACCGCGGCCCAGGCGCTGAAGACCTGGTTGGCATGCGTGTGGATGGCGAGCTTGGGCGCGCCCGTGGTGCCGCCGGTGTGGAAGTACGCGGCCACGTCGCCGCCCTGGATGTCGCGGCCGCTGAGCAGGCGGTCGGCCGGCTGCGCCGCGCGCGCCGCGTTGAAGTCCAGCGCTTGGTCGGGCAAGGCCGGGCGGGCCGCCAGCGGCTCGTCCAGCGGCGCCACGCGCAGCAGGGTATGCAGCGTGGGCACGCGTTCGAGCAGCCGTAGCGCCTTGGACCAGGAGCCGCATTCCACGTCGGAGCCATAGGCGATCAGCACCTTGGCGCGCGCCGTGGTCATGAGCGACGCCAGCTTGTCGTCGGTCAGCAAGGGGTTCAGCGGCTGCACGACGCCGGCGGCCTCGCCGCCCCATAGCGCCAGGTGGTACTCCAGGCAGCCGGGCAGCAGCACGGCCACCGCGTCCTGCGGCCCGACGCCCAGTTCATGCAGCAGATTGGCGGTCTGGTGGATGCCGGCCAGCAGTTCGCGGTAGCTCCAGCGCACCGGCGTGTCGCCGGGGTCGGCGCTGCGCAGAAAGGTCAGCGCGGTCTTGTCGCCGAAGGCCGCGGCCGAGTTGCGGAAGATCTCGTAGGTGCTGCGCACCGTGAGCGTTTCGGTCAGCGGCCGGGCTTGCAGCCGCTGCACGTCCGCCGCGCTGCGCACGGGGAACGGGGCGGCGAAAGGCGGCGAGAGGGGCGGGGCGGCATGGACC
Source organism: Achromobacter xylosoxidans (assembly GCF_002192695.1). Lineage (GTDB taxonomy): Bacteria > Pseudomonadota > Gammaproteobacteria > Burkholderiales > Burkholderiaceae_B > Achromobacter > Achromobacter xylosoxidans_C. The sequence goes on along the minus strand of NZ_MTLG01000081.1, from coordinate 9,937 downwards.
TGGGTCATGGCATGGTCTTCCGCTCAGGCCTGCCCCAGCGCGATGTAGCGCCGCAGGTGATGGTCTTCGTCGCCCAGCTGGTGGTCGATCATGACCAGGCGCTTGGCGTAATGCGCCAGCGGCAGTTCCCAGGTCATGCCGATGCCGCCGTGCAGCTGGATGCTTTCCTCGGCCACCAGGGTGCCGATGCGGCCGATGGTGTACTTGGCGGCGGACAGCGTGCGTTCGCGGGTGGCGCGGTCCGAGTGGTCCAGGGCGGCCGCGGCGTTGATCACGGCAGAGCGCGCCTGTTCGATCTCCAGCAGCACGTCCGCCATGCGATGCTGCAGCGCCTGGAAGCTGCCAATGGGGGCGCCGAACTGGCGGCGCGTGCGCAGGTATTCCAGGGTGGCGTCGCGGGCGCAGTCCATCGCGCCCACCGCTTCGGCGCACAGCGCCAAGATGCCGCGGCCGGCGGCGCGTTCCAGCAGCGGGTAGCCTGCGCCGGCCTCGCCCAGCAGGGCCTCTGGAGCAAGCTGCACGCCGTCGAGCACGAGCTCTGCCGCGCGGCCGCCGTCGATCAGGCCATAGCCGCGCACCTTCAGGCCGGGCGTGCCGGCGCTGACCAGGAACAGGCTGATGCCGGCCTCGTCGTCCGGGCCGCCCGCGCTGCGGGCCGGGATCAGGAACAGGTCAGCGTGTTCGCCGGCCGTGACCACGGCCTTGGCGCCGTTGAGCACCCAGCCGTCCGCGTTGCGTTCGGCCCGGGTTTCGACATGCGCCAGTTCATAGCCGGAGCCGGGCTCGGCGTGGGCCAGCGCGGCGGTGATGCTGCCCGCGATCAGGCCTGCGAGGGCTTCGCGTTGGGCCGGCGTGCCGGCGGCGGCGATGGCGCTGCCGACCATGAGCGCGTCCAGCAGCGGTTCGACGGCCAGGCCTCGGCCCAGCGCCTCGAACACGACGGAAATGTCGAAGCCGCTGCCGCCCAGTCCGCCATCCGCTTCGGCAAACAGCGCGCCGATGGCGCCGAGTTCGGCGTAGCGCTGCCACAGCTCCAGGCTGTAGCCCCGCTCCGAGCGGGCGTTGCGGTCGCGGGTGGCGAAGTCGCTCTGTTCGGCGACAAAGCGGCGCAGCATGTCGGAGAGCATGCGCCGGTCTTCGGTGTGTTCAAAATTCATGGCCGGCCCTTACAGTCCGAGGATCATCTTGGAGATGATGTTCTTCTGGATTTCATTGGAGCCGCCGAAGATCGACAGCTTGCGGTTGTTGAAGTACTGCGCGGCGGCACTCTCGGCGCCTTGCGGGCCGAGGGGCGGCGCGTCGTAGCCGTCGTGCAGCGCCTCGGGCACGAAGGGGCGGGCGTAAGGCCCCATGGCGCGGCGGTTCAGCGCGCTGATCTCCTGGCGGATCTGGGTGCCGCGTATCTTCAGCATCGAGCTTTCGGCGCCGGGCGCGCCGCCGCCGGCCACCGCCGCGACCACGCGCAGATTGGTGGTGCGCATATTGGCCAGTTCGATCTCGACGCGCGCCAGCCGGGCGGCGAAGTCCGGGTCCTCGGATAGCGGACGTCCGTTCTTGCGTTGGCTTGCGGCCACCGTCTTCAGGCGTTCCAGCGCTGCCGTGGATTGGCCGACTCCGGCGATGTTGGTGCGTTCGTAGGTCAGCAGGTACTTGGCGCAGGTCCAGCCCCGGTTTTCCTCGCCCACCAGGTTGGCGGCAGGCACCCGCACGTCGGAGAAGAACACCTCGTTGACTTCGTGCTCGCCGTCCAGCGTGATGATGGGGCGCACTTCCACGCCGGGACTTGCCATGTCGATCAGCAGGAAGCTGATGCCTTCCTGGCGCCGGCCTGCCTGAGAGGTGCGCACCAGGCAGAAGATCATGTTGGCGTACTGGCCCAGCGTAGTCCAGGTCTTCTGGCCATTGACGACGTAGCTGTCGCCGTCGCGCACCGCGGTGGTCTTGACGGAAGCCAGGTCCGAGCCCGCGCCGGGTTCGGAATAGCCCTGGCACCACCAGTCGGAACCGTCCAGGATGCGCGGCAGCCAGTGGCGCCGCTGCGCCTCGCTGCCGTACTTGATCAGCACCGGGCCCAGCATGCTCAGGCCGAAGGGCACGATGCGCGGCGCGGCGGCCAGCGCGCATTCGTTTTCGAAGATGTACTTCTGCACGGCGCTCCAGCCGGTGCCGCCGTACTCCATCGGCCAGTGGCTGGCGAGCCAGCCTTGGCGGTTGAGGATGGCGTGCCATTCGACCATGTCGGCGCGCGACAGCAGCTTGCCCTGCGCGACCTTGGCGGACAGGCGCCCGGGCAGGTTGCCGGCGAGAAAGGCCCGCACTTTATCGCGGAAGGCGTTTTCTTCGGAGGTGAATTCCAGGTCCATGGGGGATCCTCAGTAGATTTCAAACAGGCCGGCCGCGCCCATGCCGCCGCCCACGCACATGGTGACGACGGCATAGCGGGCGCCGCGGCGGCGGCCCTCGATCAGCACGTGGCCGGCCAGGCGCGCGCCGGTGACGCCGAAGGGGTGGCCCAGGGCGATGGCGCCGCCGTCCACGTTCAGGCGGTCCATCGGGATGCCGAGCTTTTGCTGGCAGTACAGGGCTTGCGAGGCAAAGGCCTCGTTCAGTTCCCACAGGTCGATGTCCTGCACCTTCAGACCGTGGCGCGCCAGCAGCTTGGGCACGGCGTAGACCGGGCCTATTCCCATCTCGTCGGGTTCGCAGCCGGCGATCGCCAGCCCGCGGAACGCGCCCAGCGGCTGGATGCCGGCGCGTTGGGCTTCTGCGGCTTCCATCAGCACGCAGGCGGCGGCGCCGTCCGACAGTTGCGAGGCGTTGCCTGCCGTGACGAACTGGCCTGCGCCGCGCACCGGGGCCAGCGAGGCCAGGGCGTCGTAGGTGGTGCCGGGGCGGTTGCAGGTGTCGCGGTCCACGGTCACTTCGCGTTCGCTGACGGCGCCGGTGGCGCGGTCGGTGACGGACATGGTGGTAGTGACGGGGATGATCTCTTCCAGATACCGTCCCGCGGCCTGCGCGGCTTCGGTGCGCGCCTGGCTTTGCGCGGCGAAATGGTCCTGGGCTTCGCGGCTGATGCCGTAGCGGGCCGCGACGATGTCGGCGGTTTCGATCATGGGCAGGTAGAGCTCGGGCTTATTGGCCACGATCCACGGATCCATGCCGCTCACGCCGTCGTCGCGGGTGCGGATCTGCGATACCAGTTCGACGCCGCCCGCGATCATGGCGGGGGCGCCGTCCATGACGATGCGGCTGGCGGCCGAGGCGATGGCCTGCAGGCCGGAGGCGCAATAGCGGTTGACGGTGGCGCCGCCCACGCTGACCGGCAAGCCGGCGCGGATCACGGCCTGGCGCCCTATGTTGCGGCCGGTGGCGCCTTCCGGGTAGCCGCAGCCGATGAAGGCGTCTTCGATCAGGGCGGGGTCGATGCCGGCCCGGTCGACGGCGGCGCGCACCGCGTGCGCGGCCAGCGTGGGGCCGGCGATGAGGTTGAATTCGCCGCGCCCCGCCTTGGTGATGGGGGTGCGGGCGGTGGAGACGATGACGGCTTCGCGCATGGCGTATTCCTGTAAGGTGTCCGGGTCAGGCGGCCTGGTTCAGGCTGGCGAAATTGCGGCCGGATTCGGCCAGTTGCACGAGCAGCGGCGAAGGCTTCCAGAAGGCGGGGTCTTCCTGGGCGTAGCCGCGGATATCGGCCAGCACGCGGTCCAGCCCCACACTGTCGGCGTAGTGCATGGGACCGCCGCGATAACGCGGAAAGCCGTAGCCGGACAGGAACACCACGTCGATGTCGGACGGGCGCTGCGCGATGCCCTGGTGCAGCACGTTGGCGGCTTCGTTGATCATGGCGGCCAGGTAGCGGCGCTGGATGTCCTCTTGCGTATAGGCGCGCGGCGTGACGCCGGCGCGCGTGCGTTCGGCGTCGATGATGGCCAGGACTTCGGGGTCTTGTTCGCCTTGGCGCGCGCCGTCGGGGTACAGGTAGAAGCCGCGGCCCGTCTTCTGGCCGAACCAGCCGCGTTCGCACAGCCGGTCGGGAATCTGCACATAGCGCAGCGCGGGGTCGCGCGTGGGCGCGCGGCGCTTGCGCGTGGCCCAGCCTATGTCGCCGCCGGCCAGGTCCGCCATCTGGTAGGGACCCATGGGATAGCCGAAGGCGCGCACGGCGGCGTCGATCTCGTAGGGCGTAGCGCCGTCTTCCATCATCATGTCCGCCGCTTGGCGGTGCACGGCCAGGATGCGGTTGCCGATGAAGCCATCGCACACGCCGGCGCGCACCGGGATCTTGCGCAGGCGCCGCGCCAGCTCGAAGCCGGTGGCCACGGTGTCGGGCGCGGTGTGCTCGCCCACCACGACTTCCAGCAGCTTCATGATGTTGGCGGGCGAAAAGAAGTGCAGGCCCAGCACGTCGGCGGGGCCGCGCGTGGCGGCGGCGATGAGGTTGACGTCCAGATACGAGGTATTGGTGGCCAGCACCGCGCCGGGCTTGGCCACGCGGTCCAGCTGCGCGAACACGGCCTGCTTGACCGTCATGTCTTCGAACACGGCCTCGATGATGAGATCGGCGTCGGCGAGCGCCTCGTAGCGGGTCGAACCGGTGTAGCGCCCCATGCGGGCATCGCGCTCGTCGGCGCTGATCCGGCCTTTCTTGACCAGCAGCTCGTAGACCTGCGCGACGCGGCCGCGGCCCCGTTCGAGGGCGGCTTCGTCCTGTTCGACCATGGTCACGGGAAAGCCGGCGTCCAGCGCCGACACGGCGATGCCCGCGCCCATGGTGCCGCCGCCGACGATGCCGATGCGTTCCAGGCGCCGCGGCCGGGCGGGCTGCTGGCCCGGCATCTTGGCCGTGTCGCGCTCGGCGAAGAAGGCATGCACCAGGCCCGCGCGCTGCGGACTGTCCAGGCATTGCAGGAACAGCGCGCGTTCGGTGCGCAGGCCGTCCTCGAAGGGCTGCTCGATGGCGGCGCGCACGGCTTCGACGATCTTGCCGGGCGAGTACAGGCCGCGGGTGGTCCGGGCCACGCGCTCGGCCGCTGCCTCGACCTGGGCCAGCGCGGCGGCCCGGTCGGCGAGCGCGCCGGCGTCGCGGGTGCGGCGAGGGCCGGCGCCGATCGCCAGCAATTGCCGGGTGTAGGCCAGGCCCGCGTCCAGGGGATCGGTTTCGCTGGATAGCGCGTCCACCAATCCGGCTTCCAGGGCGGCGCCGGCGGAGAGGTGCTTGCCGGTCAGCATCAGGTCCAGCGCGGCCTGCGCGCCCATCAGGCGCGGGGCGCGCTGGGTGCCGCCGGCGCCGGGCAGCAAGCCCAGGTTCACTTCGGGCAGGCCGAGCTTGGTGCCCGCCAATGCGACGCGGTAATGCGCGGCCAGCGCCACTTCCAGTCCGCCGCCCAGCGCCGCGCCATGCAGCACGGCCACGATTGGCTTCGCGCTGGCTTCGATCAGGTTGCAGACCTCGGGCAGGATGGGCGGCTGCGGCGGCTTGCCGAATTCGCGGATGTCGGCGCCGGCGATGAAGTTCTTGCCCGCGCCCATCAGCAGGATGGCGCGTACCTGCGGGTCGGCCTGGGCGTCGCGCACGGCCGCGGCCAGATCGCCGCGCACGGCGGCGCTCAGGGCATTGACGGGGGGATGGTCGATGGTGACGACGAGAATGTCGTCATAGCGGCGCGCGCTGGCCGCGCCGGTGCTTGCGCTGTCTGTCATGGACAGTGTCTCCGATGAGGCCTGCCGCTGCGACGCCGCTTGGGGCGGCCGCTAGGACTCGGCCTGGCGGACCAGGAATGGCCCGTCTTTTATGGCCTCATTCTTTCGCAGTAAAGAAGTCTTGACAATGGCATCGATAATTGACATTGAAGTCAAAAAAATTTGACAATGCAGAGATGAATTGATGCGGCGAGGAGGCCCGGAATGGACACCAAATCCCTGACATTGCTGGTGGAAATCCTGGACGCGGGCAATCTCAGCGAGGCCGCGCGCCGCTTGAAGATGACGCGCGCCAATGTCAGCTACCACCTGAATCAACTGGAACGCTCGGTGGGCATGCAGCTGGTGCGCCGCACCACGAGGCACGTGGAGCCAACAGAAATCGGACTGAAGCTGTATCACCACGGCCGCAGCATCCAGGACGAACTCGCGGCGGCGCGTGAATCCGTCGAGACCCTGGGCAAGACGCCGCAGGGCAAGGTCAGGCTGAGCGTGCCCAGCGGCTACGGGCAGTTCGTGATGACGCCCTGGCTGCTGGAATTCAAGCGGACCTATCCGGACATCGTGCTGGACGTGTTGTTCGAGAACAGCGTGGACGACCTGCTGCGCGACGAGGTCGACATCGCGGTGCGCATCATGTCCGAGCCGCCGCAGAACCTGGTGGCGCGCGAGCTGGGCCAGGTCCGCTACGTGGCCTGCGCCTCGCGGGCCTATGCCGCCGCCCGGGGCCTGCCGCAGCATCCGGAAGAACTCGCGCGCACGCCCATCATCAGTGCGGCGGTCATCGGCCGGCCCTTGCGGCTGTCGGCTTACTACGGCGGCCAGCCGCGGCAGCACGTGGTGCTGGAGCCGACGGTGATCTCGCGTAACTACGCGTTCCTGCGCGATGCGACCCTGGCGGGGCTGGGCGTGGGCGTGGTGCCGGACTACGTGGTGCACGACGACATTGCGCGCGGCGACCTGGTGGCCGCGCTGCCGCAGTGGCGCTTGAGCATCTTCGGGCGCGGCATGTACATGCTGTACATGCCCAACCGCCACCATCCGCGCGCGATCGCGATGATCATCGAATTCATTCTGGAGCGCGCCCAGGCCGCGCACGAAGGCAGGCCGGGATTGCTGGAGGCGGCGGGCTAGCGGGCCCGGCCCGCTTGGGTGTAGAGGGCCGGGCGACGCCGTTTTCCTGACTGGGCGTTCAGCTTGGCAGGCATAAAATTCCTGTTCTTTACGGCAAACGGCCGCAGGGCCGCGCCCAAATTTCTTCAGGCCCGTCCATGTCCTCTTCCGACGTCCAATTGCTTCTTACCGCGCTGGCTAGCGTGCTGGTGCTGGTTGCGCTGATCGTGTCGCGCATCCGCATGCATCCGCTGCTGGCGCTACTGATTGTCTCTATCGGCGTGGGGTTCGCCACCGGCATGGAGCCCGTGGCCATCGTCAAGAACCTGAGCAATGGCGCCGGCAAGACGCTGGGCGCGGTGGGCGTGGTGATCGCGCTGGGCGCGATGCTGGGCAAGATCCTGGCGGATTCGGGCACCACTGAACGCCTGGCCAATGCCATCCTGGCCCATGCCTCGCCTCGCATGATTCCCTGGGCCATGACCCTGGTGGCCTTCGTCATCGGCATACCGATGTTCTTCGAAGTCGGCCTGGTGGTGATGCTGCCGCTGATCTTCAGCGTGGCGCGCAAGCTGGAAAGCCAGCAGCGCTTCAAGGGCTCGGCCTATGTGTACGTGGGCGTGCCGGTGATATCGGCACTGGCGGCGATGCACGGCATGGTGCCGCCGCACCCGGGCCCGCTGACGGCGATCGCCACGCTCAAGACCACGGTGGGGCCGACCATGATCTACGGCTTCATCGCGGCGCTGCCGGCCATGATCTTCGGTGGCCCCTTGTATGGCGCCTTCATCTCGCCGCGCATGACGACGCGTCCGGACGAGGCGCTGCTGGAACAGTTCACCACGACGCGCCAGAAGGCCGACGGCCGCAACGCGCCCGGCGTGGGCCTGGGGGTGCTGGCGGCCTTGCTGCCTGCCTTGCTGATGCTGGTGCACGCGGGCGCGGAGATGCTGCTGCCCAAGAATTCCCGCGCCATGCACGTGGCGGCGTTCCTGGGCGACCCGATGGTCGCGATGCTGCTGGGCGTGCTGTTCGCCGCCTTCACCCTGGTGCTGATGCGCGGCGGCGATGCGGAAAAACTGCGCGACGCCATGGGCAAGAGCCTCAAGCCCATCGCCGGGATCATGCTGATCATCGCGGGCGGCGGCGCGTTCCAGCAGGTGCTGACCAGCGCCAAGGTGGGCGATGCCATCGTTCAACTGACGCATCAGTTCTCCTTGCCGCCTCTGGTGCTGGGCTGGCTGATCGCCATGCTGCTGTCGGTGTCCACCGGGTCGGCCACGGTCGGCATCGTGGGCGCGGCGGGCCTGCTGGCGCCGCTGGCGGGCGCCGACCCCAGCCTGAACCTGCCGCTGCTGGCGCTGGCGATCGGTTGCGGTTCGCTGTTCTTCAACTACGCCAATCACGCGGGCTTCTGGATGGTGAAGGAGTCCTTCGGCATGACCATGGGCGAAGCGACCAAGACGATTTCGGTGGTGCAGTCCATCGTGTCGGTGGTGGGGCTGGTCATGGTGCTGCTGTTCAATCTGCTGCCGCCGCTGGGCTGACGCGCCTGCGGGCCGCAATTGTTATGCTGGGTCTGTCGTTTCCGGAGACCCCATGACAGAGATGCCCCGTTCCGCCGCCACGCATTCCGCGCTGGCTTCCGAAGCGCGCCGCGCGCAATTGCGGCGCATGAAGATCGCCGCGCTGGCGCTGCTGGTGGCGATGGTCTGCGGTTTCATCACCAGCCACGTCATGGGCGGGCAGGGCGCGTGGGCTTGGGTGCGGGCGTTCTGCGAGGCGGCCACGGTGGGCGCGCTGGCCGACTGGTTCGCGGTGGTGGCGCTGTTCCGCCGGCCGATGGGGCTGCCGATCCCGCACACGGCCATCATTCCCAGCAACAAGGACCGCATCGGGGACAACCTGGCGGTGTTCGTGCGCGACCATTTTCTGGACCCGGACACGCTGATGGAGAAGCTGCGGGTGTTCGATCCTGCGGCGCGCCTGAGCCGCTGGCTGGCGCGTCCGCGGCAGGCGCGGGCCTTGAGCGAGGGTGCGCGCAATGTGGCCTTGCAGACGCTGGACCTGCTGGACGACCGGGCGGTGCGCGGCGTGATCCAGGAGTTCGTGGTGAAGAATCTGCGGCGCTGGGATGCGGCGGATACGGCGGGCGAGGTGCTGGGCTTGTTGACGCGTGACGGGCGCCATCAGGAGCTGCTGGACGCGGCGCTGGAGCGGCTGGGCGGCTATCTGGGCGACGAGGACGTGAAGGCGCGGGCCTCGAGCCTGCTGGTGAAGTTCGCGAAGAAGGAATGGCCGCGCATCATCGCGGCGGTGGACGTGGTCAAGTCGGTGGACGGGATTGCGGACAACCTGGCGGACCGGCTGGCGCGGGCGCTGGTGGAGGAACTGCGGGACGTGCTGTCCGAGCCGGGGCATCCGGTGCGGCGGGACTATGAGGCCTGGGTGCAGGATTACATCCAACGGCTGAAGGATGATCCGGCCTTGTCGGCGCAGGTGGAGGCGCTGAAGCAGCGGGCGATCGATCATCCAAAGGTGCAGGAGTATGTGCAGGGGCTGTGGGACGATATCCATGCGGCGTTGCGGCGGGATCTGTCATCGGAGGATTCGGCGCTGGCGCGGCATCTGGAGAGCGCCTTGCTGGCCTTGGGGCGCAAGCTGGGAGAGGATCCGGGGTTGCGGGAGGCGATCAACAGTCACGTGCTGGGCGGGGCGCGGAGGTTGACGGGGCGCTTGCGTAGCGGGGTCACGGAGCATATTTCGCGCACGGTGAAGAATTGGGATGAGCGGCATCTGGTGGATGAGCTTGAACTGAGCGTGGGGAAGGATCTGCAGTACATCCGGTTCAATGGCACCTTGGTGGGCGGGTTGATAGGGGTGGTGCTGCATGCGGTGGTGTTGCTTGTTCGAGAGTGATGCGATTGCCGTGTCGGATGGCTGCTGAGGATCTGGCTGTTGTTTCCAGTGCTTCGTAGGCCGCCCGTCGGCGCGGACGGCTGGGTGGCGAGCGCCCACGATTGCGGTCCGGAGCCTTCGCTCCGGACTGCCCCTGCCTCATCCTCGTGGCCGCCTACGGCGGCTGCCTTCGGATTCCGTCGGGCGCATCGAGGTTGCTCGCCAC
>NZ_MTLG01000080.1 GCF_002192695.1 Achromobacter xylosoxidans | reverse complement strand
TGGCGGCACCACGGGCGCCATCCTGGGCGACGTGGCGAACAACGGCGCGCTGACTTTCAACCGTTCCGATGTCCTGACCTTCCCCGGGCTGATCTCCGGCAGCGGCGCGGTCAACCAGATCGGCACGGGCACCACCATCCTGACCGCAGACAACACCTACACCGGCGGCACCACGATTTCGGCAGGCGGCCTGCAACTGGGCAATGGCGGCACATCGGGGTCCATCCTGGGCAATGTGGCGAACGACGGCTTGCTGGCCTTCAACCGCTCCGACACGATGACGCTTGCCGGCCAGATCTCCGGCAGCGGCGCGGTTAACCAGATCGGCTCGGGCACCACCGTGCTGACGGGCAGCAACAGCTACACGGGCGGAACGACGATCGCCGCGGGCACCCTGCAATTGGGCGACGGCGGCGCCTCGGGGTCCATCCTGGGCGACGTGGCGAACAATGGGGCGCTCGCGTTCAATCGTTCCGATGTCCAGACCTTTCCCGGCCTGATCTCCGGCAGCGGCACGGTCAACCAGATCGGTACGGGCACCACGATCCTGACGGCCAACAACACCTACACCGGCGGCACCACAATTGCGGCGGGTACCTTGCAGCTGGGTAACGGCGGCACCACGGGCGCCATCCTGGGCGACGTGACGAACAACGGTGCGTTGACGTTCAACCGTTCCGATGTGCAGACCTTCCCCGGACTGGTCTCCGGCAGCGGCGTGGTCAACCAGATCGGCGCAGGCACCACCATCCTGACCGCGGACAATACCTACACGGGCGGCACGACCATCTCGGCAGGCACGCTGCAGCTGGGCAATGGCGGCACCACGGGCGCCATCCTGGGCAACGTGGCGAACAACGGCGCGCTGACCTTCAACCGTTCCGATGTCCAAACCTTCCCCGGCCAGATCTCCGGCGGCGGCGTGGTCAACCAGATCGGCACAGGCACCACCATCCTGACCGCGAACAATACCTACACCGGCGGCACCACGATTTCGGCCGGCACCCTGCAATTGGGCAATGGCGGCGCCTCGGGCGCCATCCTGGGCGACGTGGCGAACAACGGCGC
>NZ_MTLG01000008.1 GCF_002192695.1 Achromobacter xylosoxidans | reverse complement strand
CAACTGCCAAGCCCAAGACTATAACACGATTTTTGCAGATTGTGCAACCGGCTTTTGCCTAATTTGCACCCTATCCTGCAACCCCGCAGCCCAACTTTCGTCTCAGCCTTGGCCCTGGAATCCAGGGATCGGTTACCGCCACCGGGTGGCTGGAAATATAAGGGAAAACCCTTGCTTAACATCTCCAGCCAAGCCCAAGACTATAGCACGATTTTTGCGGATTGCGCAACTAGCTTCTGCCTGATTTGCTGCAATCCTTGCAATAACCGCTGAGCTGGCATCGCTGCCTGCCTGGCGGCAGGTCGACTTGGTTGCCCATGTTGACCTGTGTGCTTGCTTGGTTTCGCGTTCCGAAAACTGCCCGAATCGCGAAGGAGCGAGACTATAGCACGGAATTTTGCCTGGACTTGGAAGGTGACACCCTTTTTTCAAAAAGATGAAGATTTTTGGGGACGCAGTACTCGTTCCATGCATCTGCCCCGGCAGGATCCATACAACGATGCCTATATATAGGGGCACAAGACAAGCGGCTAGAGCCGGAGCTCCGTGGTCTCCTTGATTTGCTGAAGCGCGAAGAACGAGCGCATGTCCACCACTGCGGGGTGCCGCATCAGCGTGTCCATGGCGAACCGGGAGAAGTGCGCCAGATCGGCAACCTGTATGCGCAACAGGTAGTCCATGTCTCCCGACATGGCGTAGCACTCGACCACCTCCGGCCAGAGCTGCACATCGCGGGCGAAGTCGCTCATGGGGGCATGACTGGATCCGCTGTGCTTGTTCAGGCGGATGTTCACGTAGGCGAGCAGGCCCAGGCCGACTTTCTTGGCGTCGATCAGCGCGACGTACTTCTTAATGAAGCCCTTCTCTTCCAGCCTCCGGACCCGCCGCAAGCAAGGGCTGGGCGATAGCGACACGCGGTCGGCCAGTTCCTGATTGCTGAGGCGGCCATCGCGCTGCAGCTCGGCCAGAATCCGTATATCTGTCCTATCTAGCTCAATGTCAGACATTTTCAGCCCTGAATATTTTATGTACAGCAATATTATTGCTCAACCTCCTGGCTTTCGCGACATGTTTGCAATTGTCTGCCCGTCGTTCCTTCCTACAATCTCCGTCTAGACTTGAAGAACAAGTCGTCCTTAAAAACGATGCAAGGGAGCAGACTTATGAGCAGCGCTTTCCAACCCTGGGAGAACCCGATGGGCACCGCCGGGTTCGAGTTCATTGAGTACGCCGCGCCGGACCCCGCCGCGCTGCGCAAGGTGTTCGAACTGTTGGGCTTTAAAGCCATCGCCAAGCACCGCCACAAGGATGTGACCCTGTACCGCCAGGGTGGCGTGAACTTCCTGATCAACGCCGAGCCGGATTCCTTCGCCCAGCGCTTCGCGCGCCTGCACGGCCCGTCGATCTGTGCGATCGGCTTTCGGGTGCAGGACGCCAATGCTGCCTACAAGCGCGCGCTGGAGCTGGGCGCGTGGGGCTTCGATTCGCACAGCGGTCCGATGGAATTGAACATTCCCGCGATCAAGGGTATCGGCGACTCGCTGATCTACCTGGTGGATCGCTGGAGCGGCAAGGACGGCCACGGCGGCATCGGCGACATCAGCATCTACGACGTGGACTTCGTGCCGGTGGATCCTCAGAACGCCCAGGCCGACCTGAATCACCGCGGCGCCGGCCTCACGCTGGTGGACCACCTGACGCACAACGTGCACAAGGGCCGCATGGCCGAGTGGGCCGAGTTCTACGAACGCCTCTTCAACTTCCGCGAAGTGCGCTACTTCGACATCGAGGGCAAGGTGACGGGCGTGAAGTCCAAGGCCATGACCTCGCCCTGCGGCAATATCCGCATTCCGATCAACGAGGAAGGCACTGAAGAGAAGGGCCAGATCCAGGAATACCTGGACCTGTACCGTGGCGAGGGCATTCAGCACATCGCCATGGCCACGGAAGACATTTACGCGACTATCGAGGCGCTGCGCCAGAATGGCGTGGTGTTCCTCGATACGCCGGAAACCTACTACGAACTGCTGGACCGCCGCTTGCCGAACCACGGCGAGGACGTGGCGCGCCTGCAGAAGAACCGCATCCTGCTGGACGGCGCCCCCGGTGGCGGCCTGCTGCTGCAGATCTTCACCGAAAACCAGATCGGCCCGATCTTCTTCGAGATCATCCAGCGCAAGGGCAACGACGGCTTCGGCGAAGGGAATTTCAAGGCCCTGTTCGAATCGATCGAACTGGACCAGATGCGCCGCGGCGTGGTGAAGACCGTCGAATAAAGACTTCCCCCGCCAGCGCCCGGTGCTCGGGCATCTGCGCTGGCTTTGAAACCTCACCTTGCGGTGAGGTTTTTTTTGCCCATTACTTTTGCAGCCGGTCCTGGAACTGCTTGCGGAACTTGGCGACCTTGGGCGCGATCACGAACTGGCAATAGCCTTGTTCGGGATGCAGGGCAAAGTAGTTGCTGTGATAGTCCTCGGCCTGCCAAAACTTGGCGGGTGGCAGCACCTGCGTCACGATGGGCGCGTCATAGACTTTCTGCGCCTCGACCTCGGCGATGACCGATTGCGCCTGCTCGCGCTGCGTTTCGTTCTGCCAGAAGATGGCGGATTCGTATTGCGGGCCAACGTCGTTGCCCTGGCGGCCCGGCGTCGTGGGATCGTGGGTCGCGAAGAATACGCGCAATAGATCGCTGTAAGACAGCTCGGCGGGGTCGAACTCGATGCGGGCGACTTCGATGTGCCCCGTGCCCTTGCCGCAGACCTGTTCATAACTGGGATTGTCCACATGCCCGCCGCTGTAGCCGGGCAGCACGCTTTTGACTCCACGCAGCTCGGTGAACACCGCTTCGACGCACCAGAAGCAACCGCCGCCGAGTACGGCGACTTCGTTGCCCGCAGAGGGTTGTTCTGCCATGACGATTCCTTCCTGATAGGCGGCCGCGGAATGCGGCCAGGCGACCCGGCTTTCATGCGCGGGGCGCGAGAGATTAAGACTACTGCTTGGGCGGAGCCAGCGACAAGATCCATTCGGCGAGCGCGCGGGCGTCGTCCGGGCTGACCTGGGTTTGCGCGGGCATGGGCACGGCGCCCCAGGCGCCGCGGCCGCCGCCGCGGATCTTGCCTGCCAGGTAATCGACCATGGCGTCGCCCTGCCCCGCATAGCGTTCGGCCACGCTCTTGAGCGGTGGGCCGACGCGCTTGGCTTCGACCTGGTGGCAGGCCATACAGGCCTTGTTCTTGGCCAGATCCAACCCGGTGGTTTGCGCTTGTGCCGCCCCCACGCCCAGGACGCAGGCGGCGGCCAACAACAGACTACTCTTCAAATGCATCGGTAACTGCCCCACGGCTCGCGGTGCTGGCGAGCTTGCCGAACTTGGCAAGCACACCGCGTGTATAACGCGGCCGGGGCTGCACCCAGGCCTGGCGACGAGCCGCCATTTCTTCGTCGCTGATATTGAGCTGCAACAGCAGCTTGTGGGCATCGATGGTAACCGAATCGCCCTCGCGGATCAGCGCGATGGGACCGCCCACGAAAGCCTCCGGCGCGACATGGCCCACGACCATGCCCCAGGTGCCGCCGGAAAAACGGCCGTCGGTGATGAGACCCACCGTTTCGCCCAGTCCCTGTCCGACCAGCGCGGAGGTCGGCGCGAGCATCTCGCGCATGCCGGGACCGCCCTTCGGACCTTCGTAGCGGATGACCACCACATCGCCATCGCGGATCTCGCGCGCCATGATGGCCGTCATGGCGTCATCCTCGGAATCGAAGACGCGCGCCGGGCCCGTGATGACGGGATTCTTCAGGCCGGTGATCTTGGCGACGCAACCTTCGGGCGAGAGATTGCCTTTCAGGATGGCGAGATGGCCCTGCGGATACAGCGCCCGGTCCAGCGGCATGATGACGTCCTGGTCCGCCCTGGGCGCATCAGGCACGGCGGCCAGGGTCTCGGCGATGGTCTTGCCGGTGATGGTGATGCAGTCGCCGTGCAACAGGCCGGCATTGAGCAGCAGCTTCATGACCTGCGGAATGCCGCCGGCGCGATGCAGGTCCGTCGCCACGTATTTGCCCGAGGGCTTCAGGTCGCACAGCACGGGAACGCGTTTGCGGATGCGCTCGAAGTCGTCGATGGTCCAGGGCACTTCGGCGGCATGCGCGATTGCCAGGAAATGCAGCACGGCATTGGTGGAGCCGCCCGTGGCCATGATGACGGACACCGCGTTTTCGATGGACTCGCGCGTGATGATGTCGCGCGGGCGCAGGCCCTTCCTGACCGCTTCGACCAATACGCGCGCAGATTCCGCGGCCGATACGACCTTTTCCTCGTCCTCGTTGGCCATGGTGCTGGAATACGGCAGGCTCATGCCCATGGCCTCGAACGCGGAGCTCATGGTGTTGGCCGTGTACATGCCGCCACAGGACCCCGAACCCGGAATCGCGCATTTCTCTATCTGCTTGAAGTCTTCTTCGGCCATGCGGCCCATGGTGTATTCGCCCACGGCCTCGAAGACGGAGACGATGGTGAGGTCATTGCCTTTGTAATGGCCGGGCTTGATGGTGCCGCCATAGACATAGATGCCGGGCACGTTGGTGCGCGCCAACGCGATCATGCCGCCGGGCATGTTCTTGTCGCAGCCGCCTATCACCACCACGCCGTCCATCCACTGCCCTTGCGCGGCGGTTTCGATACAGTCGGCGATGACTTCGCGGGAGACCAGGGAATACTTCATGCCCTCGGTGCCCATGGACATGCCATCGGAGATGGTGGGCGTGCCGAACACCTGGGGGTTGGCGCGCGATGCGCTGATGGCGTCGATGGCGGCATCGGCCAGGCGCTGCAGGCCGCTATTGCACGGCGTGATCGTCGAATGGCCGTTGGCCACGCCGATCATGGGATTCTCGAAGTCGGTTTCCTGGTAGCCCAGCGCGTAGTACATGGCACGGTTGGGCGCGCGCGCGACACCGTGCGTGATATGGCGGGAACGATCGTTATGCGGCATGGTCTGTCTCCTGTCGGCCGCCGGGGCTCGGACATGGCGACCGCCCCGGGGAACTGGCTCGCTTGCGCGCGAATCTTCAATGTTCGCCGGTTATTATCATTCAACTTTATTGTGTCGGGCAGAACATGCTGCAATATCCCCAATTTGACCCCGTCGCCCTGCAGATCGGGCCGCTAGCCATCCACTGGTACGGACTGATGTACCTGGTGGGCTTTGCCCTGGTGTACCTGCTGGGACGCCGGCGCATCACCAGCGGCCACACCACCTCGCTGAACGTGAAGGACCTGGAAGACCTGATCTTCTATAGCGTGCTGGGCGTGGTGCTGGGCGGGCGGCTGGGCTACGTGCTGTTCTACAAGCCTTCTTATTACCTGTCCCATCCGCTGGAAGTGCTGTACCTATGGCAGGGCGGCATGTCGTTCCATGGCGGCCTGATCGGCGTGATCGTGGTGATGCTGCTGTTCGCGCGCAAGAAGAAGCTGCCGTTCTTCGCGGTCAGCGATTTCATCGCGCCGCTGATTCCGCTGGGCCTGGGCTTCGGCCGCCTGGGCAATTTCATCAACGGCGAACTCTGGGGCCGGCCCACCGATGTGCCGTGGGCCATGGTGTTTCCGAGCAGCGGCGACGGCCTGGCGCGCCACCCGTCGCAGCTTTATGAGCTGGGCCTGGAAGGCATCGTGCTGTTTGCGCTGCTGTGGTGGTTTTCGAGCAAGCCACGCCCGCTGGGGCAGGTGAGCGGGCTCTTCCTGATGGGTTACGGAACGTTCCGCTTCCTGGTGGAATTTACCCGCGAGCCGGACAACTTCCTGGGCCTGCTCGCGGGCGGTTTGAGCATGGGACAGTGGCTGTCCGTGCCGATGGTCGCCCTGGGCGCCATCATGTTCAGCCTTACTGCAAAACGATCGTCCCGTTGACCGCGATGCTGACCGTGACGTTGCCCGCTTCCAGCGGCACGTCCGGACTGTAGCCACCCGAGGCGTCCTTGGCCATGGCCGCGGCGCCCATCATGCGCGGCATCGGCACCGGGCCGCCCGAGCCGCCCAGCTCCAGCTTGGACAGGCGATAGCCCGAGAAACCGAAGGCGTTGGCTGCGGCCAGCGCGCGGTCCTTGAAGGCTTGCGCGGCTTCCTTGAGCAGCTTGCGTTCCTCGGCCTCGCGCACTTCGCGCGACAGCAGGAAGCTGATGTTGGAGATGGCGGTCTTGTCGGACAGCTTGGACGCCAGTGCGGCCGCGGCTTCGAAGTCCTTGGATTCCAGGATCACTTCGCCCTGGCCGCGCCAGGAACCGATCTTGCCCTTGCTGGACGTGTTCGGCCAGACGTTGTAGCCGCCCGTGCGTACTTCCACGCCCTTGACGTCGCGCGCGCGCTTGACCACGTCGTCCAAGGCCGCGCTCAGCTTCTTGCCTGCGGCGGGCTGGTCGGGCGCCTCGACTTCGGCGGACAGGGAAATGCGAACCGTGTCCTGCTTGACCTCGGAAGACGCATTGGCCTGCAGCGTCAGTTCCGGCGCGCGACTGGCCGCGGCTTCCGTCGCGGCGGCGGGCGCCTGGGTCTGCGCATGGGCAAGCGGCGCGGCGCTCAGAGCGGCCACGGTTGCGCACGCCGCGCCGAGTTTGGTCAGCGAGAAAACAGGGTGTTTGAACATGGACTGGTCCTAGGAGGGAGGACGAAGGGGAGTGGTGAGGCGCCCGGGGCGGACCTGCTCTTATGGCAGGCCCGCTGGGATAGATGCCCCGCCTGTGCCGTCAAGGCCGGCATCTCGAACCCTGAGGTTCAAGGTGGTCGCGTTCCGAAGAGCGTCGGGTTCGTCTACAGGAGACGATCACTCCAGCTCTGCACTCCCGCAACCAATATGCCAAAAGACATAGGTTCAGAGAATGTATGGCCTAGTCACGAACACGGCAGGGACAAACTGAAAATACTTGAATACTGCTTTATGAACTGTCAGAGCAGCTTTTCCTGACCCGACAAGGCGTCATCGAGTACTGCGTTCATATCCTCGATTCTACGCTTGAAGTCGCCGACCGCCAAACCGCCCAGCGGACCATCGGGCGCTTTCATGGCGAGCAGTTCGCCCGCGACTTGCAGCGCTGCCATCACGGCGATGCGTTCATTGCTGGAGACCTTGCCGGTGCCCTGGATGCGCAGCATCAGCTGATCAACATGGCGCACGGCGGCCAACAGCGTCGGTTTCTCTTCGGCGGAACACGCCAGGGAATAGTCGCGCCCCAGTATGGTGACATCTACGCGTTCCATCAGTGTTGCTCTCCAGACGGTGCGCCCGGCAGGCGGGCCAGCACGGCGTCAATGCGCTCGCGGGCCGATGCGGCGGCCACGCGCAAGCGCTGTAATTCGGTGTCGCGGGTCTGCAGATTGCCCTGCAGTTCGGTTTCCCTGGCGGAGAAACGCGATTCGAGCGATTGGCGCTCGGAGGTTTCGCGAGCCAGCTGCTCGCGCAGCGAGGCTTCAGCCTGCTGGGCTTGCTCGAGCATGGCGGTGACCGCGCCGTCGTTGTCCTGAAGCTTGCTCTGCAGCGTGACGATCTCGGCCTCGCGCTCGGCGGCGCGCTGCTTGAGCACGCGCTGCTCAGCTTCGGTTTCGTTCAGGCGGTTGCGCAACGCGTCACGCTCTGCGTGGAGTTGGCGGGTGCGTTGCACCAGTTGCCCTATGCGGGCGGCGAGTTGGTCTAGATCTTGCAGCATGGGCGCTATCGTAAACCATCCTGAGTTGAACGGGGTCTCTTCACGCAAGGTGAGAAACCCGGCAATATTCAGTAGGATTTAGGCCTGCCTCGTTCGAAAGCCACGCATCCGGCCGATCCTGCTTTCGTCTTTCTTTCTATAAACTTTCACTTAGCTTTCAAAAAGCCCTCAAACTTCCTGGCCCGTTACAACTCGGGGTCGGGAGTTCCCGAATTCTAGGGAAAACCCCAGCCTTTCACCGACCTTACAGGGTTTGCAGCGTGGCGGGCGTCCATTACCATTCGCCCTTTCAAGAATCCCAGCCTTACCTTTCATAAGAACAAATGGCACCCCGAAGTGCCTTTTTTGTGCCTGTCACTCGCCTGTCGGCGGGATTGGCCACAGACCTTTTTATCTACATGCTGTAAACAGGAGCCAACCAATCATGCAGCTACGCAATCGACAGGACTTCTGGTCGGGGGTGATGTTCATCGCCCTTGGACTGGGATTCGCCTGGCAGGCCAGCAGCTACCAAATGGGTACTGCCGCCCGAATGGGCCCAGGGTATTTTCCTTTCTGGCTAGGCATTGTTCTGGCATTGCTGGGCGCCATCGTGCTGCTTGGCTCGATGTCGAAGAAGGCGCACGACACCCACGTCGACAAGTTCGACTGGCGCATCGTGTTCCTGGTGGTCGGATCGGTCGTGCTCTACGGCTTCATCCTCAAACTGCTGGGCATCTACATCTCGGTGTTCGTCCTGGTTGTGGTCAGCAGCCTGGCCAGCCATGAGTTCAGCCTGAAGGTCGCCGTCGCCAACGGCATCTTCCTGGTGCTGTTCTCGTATCTGGCATTCGTCAAGGGGCTGGGGCTGATTTTCCCGCTGTGGCCGTCGTTTCTGGGCATGAACTAAGGAGCCTCCGGTCATGGAACTGTTTGACAACCTCATGTTGGGCTTCTCGGTGGCGTTCACGCCCGAGAACCTGCTTTACGCATTGCTGGGCTGCATCCTGGGCACGCTGATCGGCGTGCTGCCGGGCATCGGCCCGGTCCCGACCATCGCGATGCTGCTGCCGATCACGTACGTGCTGCCCCCGGTGGCCGGCCTGATCATGTTGGCAGGCATCTATTACGGCGCCCAATACGGCGGCTCCACGACGGCAATTCTTGTGGCCTTGCCAGGGGAAACGTCCGCGGTGGTGACCGTGCTGGACGGCCACCAGATGGCCCGCAACGGCCGTGCTGGCGCCGCGCTGGCAATCGCCGCGCTGGGTTCGTTCTTCGCGGGCTGCGTGGCCACGCTGCTGCTGGCCGCCTTCGCGCCCCCGCTGGCTGAAGTCGCGTTCAAGTTCGGTCCTGCCGAATACTTCTCGCTGATGTGCCTGGGCCTGGTCGGCGCCGTGGTGCTGGCTTCGGGTTCGCTGCCCAAGGCCATCGCGATGATCCTGCTGGGCCTGCTGCTGGGCATGGTGGGCACCGACGTGAACTCGGGCGTTGCCCGCTTCGACTTCGGCATCCCCGAACTGCAGGACGGCATCGACTTCGCCATCGTGGCCATGGGCGTGTTCGGCTTCGCCGAAATCATGACCAACCTCGAGCAGAAGGAAAACCGCGTCGACATCACCGACAAGATCGGCACGCTGTACCCCAACAAGCAGGAATTCAAGGAAGCCGCTCCCGCCGTGCTGCGCGGCACGGCCCTGGGTTCGGCCCTGGGCATCCTGCCGGGCGGTGGCGCGGTGCTGTCGTCGTTCGCGTCCTACACGCTGGAAAAGAAGATCTCGAAGAATCCGGAACGCTTCGGCAAGGGCCACCCGGCCGGCCTGGCTGGCCCGGAATCGGCGAACAACGCCGCTGCCCAGACTTCGTTCATCCCGCTGCTGACCCTGGGTATCCCGGGCAACGCCGTGATGGCGCTGATGGTCGGCGCGATGACCATCCACAACATCCAGCCCGGCCCGCAAGTCATGACGAGCCACCCGGAGCTGTTCTGGGGCCTGATCGCCTCGATGTGGATCGGCAACCTGATGCTGGTGGTGCTGAACCTGCCGCTGATCGGCCTGTGGGTCAAGCTGCTGAAGGTGCCTTACCGCATCCTGTTCCCGGCGATTCTGGTGTTCTGCACCATCGGTGTGTACTCGTTGAACTACAACACGTTCGACATCTTCACCACCGCCATCTTCGGCATCATCGGCTACGTGTGGTCCAAGCTGAAGTGCGAAGGCGCCCCGCTGCTGCTGGGCCTGGTGCTGGGCCCCATGATGGAAGAGAACTTCCGTCGCGCCCTGCTGCTGTCGCGCGGCGACTTCACGACCTTCGTGACGCGTCCGCTGTCGGCCTCGCTGCTGGCCATCGCCGTGTTCCTGGTGATCCTGGTGGCTCTGCCCGCGATCCGCAAGAAGCGCGAAGAGACCTTCGTCGAAGAAGAGTAAAGCGCGGTCTGCCGCCCACCGCGGCAGTCCCGCTCTGAAAACCCCCGGGTTCCACCCCGGGGGTTTTTCTTTGCGCGTCCGGAATCCCGTCCGATAAACGCTACCAACGACTACAACCCAATACGGATTATGTTCAAACGTCGTTCCGGTACGTTAAGCTAGGGGTTTACCCCACGCGATGATTCGAGATGAATTTCAACTGGAACAACCCCTATCCCAGCACCCGGCGCCCGGTGTTCGCACGCAACGTGGTCGCCACCTCGCAACCATTGGCCGCGCAGGCAGGCTTGCGGATCCTGGCGCAAGGCGGCAACGCCGTCGACGCGGCGATCGCCGCGGCCGCCACGCTGGCCCTGACGGAGCCCGTCAGCAACGGGCTGGGATCGGATTGTTTCGCCATCGTCTGGGACGGCTCCAAGCTGCATGGCCTGAATGCATCGGGCACGGCGCCGGCAGCCTGGAACATGGATTACTTCCGGCGCAAGCATCAGGGCGCCATCCCGACCCGCGGCTGGGACAGCGTGACGGTGCCGGGTTGCGTGGCCGGCTGGGCCGCGCTGCATGAAAAGCTGGGCCGCCTGGCCTACGCCGACGTGCTGGCGCCCGCCATCGAATACGCCGAGCGCGGTTTTGCCGTGTCGCCCGTCGTGCAGGAAAAGTGGGCGGCGCAGGCCGACGTCCTGCAGCCGCAGCCAGGCTTTGCCGAACACTTCCTGCCGCGCGGCCGCGCCCCGCAGGTCGGCGAGCACTTCGTGCTGCAAGGCGCGGCCGCCACGCTCAAACGCATCGCCGCCAGCGGCGGCAGGGACTTCTACGAAGGCGAAACCGCCCACAAGCTGGTGGCCCATGCCCAGGCCCACGACGCCGCGCTGACGCTGGCGGATCTGCGCGATTACGCGCCGCAGTGGGTCACGCCGATCAGCCAGACGTACCGCGGCCATACCCTGCATCAGATTCCGCCCAACGGCCAGGGCATCGCCGCCCTGATCGCCCTGGGCATTCTGCAGAACTTCGACGTGGCGGCGCGGCCCGTGGACCACCCCGAAACGCAGCACCTGCTGATCGAGACGATGAAGCTGGCCTTCGCCGATGTCTACGCGCACGTGGCCGACGCGCAGCACATGCGGGTCACGCCCGAGCAGATGCTGGCCCCGGACTATCTGGCGCAGCGCGCGCGCCTGATCGACCGCAATGCGGCTCAGGCGCATGCCAGCGGCCATGCGCCGCGCGGCGGCACCGTCTATCTGACGGCCGCGGACAAGTGCGGCATGATGGTCAGCTTCATCCAGTCGAACTACATGGGCTTCGGCTCCGGGGTGGTGGTGCCGGGCACCGGCGTCAGCCTGCAGAACCGCGGCCATTGCTTCAGCACCGATCCCGGCCACCCGAATGCGGTGGCGGGCGGCAAGCGCCCCTTTCACACCATCATCCCCGGCTTCCTGATGCGCAACGGCGCTCCCGTCATGAGTTTCGGGGTCATGGGAGGCAATATGCAGCCCCAGGGGCAATTGCAGACGCTGGTGCGGATGCTGGACTACGGCCAGCAACCGCAGGCTGCCTGCGACGCGCCTCGCTGGAAATGGAACCATGGGCTCTCGCTGGACACGGAGAGCGGGCTGGCCCCGGCCGTGGCCGAGGGGCTGCGCGCGCGCGGTCATGTGCTCGAAAGCATGGCGGATCCCTATATGGACTTCGGATCGGGCCAATTCATCTGGCGCCTGGGCGACCCGGCCGTGGACGGCTATGTCAGCGCCAGCGACAGCCGGCGCGATGGACTCGCCGCGGGCTTTTGATTGCGTTAAGGTTAGGGCCTGTTTACAGGCGCCAGCGCCCCTGATGACCCTAATCACATAAAGCGGAGTTCCCTGCATGGCAACGATCGGTACCAAGAGCTACGACGCTGTCGTACCCCAGAAAGTCACTTTCCTCGGTTTGGGCGTGATGGGCCTGCCCATGGCCGGCCACCTGGCGCGCGCGGGACACGACGTCACGGTCTACAACCGATCACCCGCCAAGGCCCAGGCCTGGGTCGCCGAGTTCGGCGGCAAGAGCGCGGCCACGCCGCGCGAAGCCGTGGCCGGCGCGCAGATCGTGTTCGCCTGCGTCGGCAACGATGATGACCTGCGCAGCGTGGTGCTGGGACCGGACGGCGCTTTCGCCGGCATGACGCCGGGCGCGGTCTTCGTCGACCACACCACCGCGTCCGCCGACGTGGCGCGCGAACTCTATGCGCAGGCCAAGGACCTGGGCCTGAATTTCGTCGACGCCCCGGTGTCGGGCGGGCAGGCGGGCGCGGTAAACGGCGCGCTGACCATCATGTGCGGCGGCGAACAGGCCGTGTTCGATGCGATCAAGCCCGTGGCGCAGTGCTTCGGCCGCGCCGTCACGCTGGTGGGGCCGCCCGGAGCGGGCCAGCTGGCCAAGATGGTCAACCAGATCTGCATCGCCGGCGTGGTGCAGGGCCTGTCCGAAGCCATCGCTTTCGGCCAGGCGGCCGACCTGGACATGAAGCTGGTGCTGGACGTGATCAGCAAGGGCGCGGCGCAAAGCTGGCAGATGGAGAACCGCGGCGGCACCATGGTCGACGACAAGTTCGACTTCGGCTTCGCGGTGGACTGGATGCGCAAGGATCTGGGCCTGGTGCTGGCCGAGGCCCGCCACAATGGCGCGCGCCTGCCGCTGACGGCGCTGGTGGACCAGTTCTATGGCGACGTCCAGAAAATGGGCGGCAACCGCTGGGATACCTCCAGCCTGATCAAGCGCCTGCGCGACTGAGCCCTGCTCTCTCGGCAAGAAAAAAGGCGAGCCGCAAGGCTCGCCTTTTGCTTTGGGCGCCTGCGCTTACGCGGCCAGGCTGTCCTGCCGCGCGGCGGGCAGCAAGGCGTCGATGCGCTGCTTGGCCTGCGCCATGCCTTCGAGCGCGGCCACTTCGCCCATGGCCATGCCTTCGGCGGCGATGAAGGTGACGTCGTTCATGCCCAGGAAGGCGAGCATCTGGCGCAGGTAAGGCGTCAGCGTGTCCGAGGGCGTGCCTTCGGCCTTGCCGCCGCGGGCGGTCAGCACAAATACCTGCTTGCCCTTGACCAGGCCTTCCGGCACGCCTTCGGCGGTGTAGCGGAAGGTGACGCCGGCGCGGGCGAGATGGTCGAGGTAGCTCTTGAACTGCGCGGGCATGTTGAAGTTGTAGACCGGAACGGCGAAGACGATGCGATCGGCCTCCATCAATTCGGCGACCAGCGCGTCGCTCATCTCAACCAGGCGTTGCTGGTCCACGCTGCGGGCATCCGCCGGAGTGAACAGGGCGCCGGCGGTGTTGCCGTCGAAGTAAGGGATGGGCTGGGCGCCGATGTCGCGGACCTTGATGGCCGCGGCCGGATTGGACGCCTTGACGCGGTTGATCAGGTGATCGGCCAATTGCTTGCTGTTGGAACGATCGCCGAGAATAGAGGAAAGGATAACCAGGGTCTTCATTGCAAATTTCTCCAGTGAGGGCCCGCTCGCTGCGGGCGGTCAGGATCCGTAGGCTTTGATCAGATCCCGAGTGCATGGCGTCACTGTAGACCGGTTAATTGTTCACATAAATACGGTTATGATGAACTATACGTTCCAGGAATAGAACAATAATGCAAGATCTCAACGACCTCTATTACTTCTCCCAGGTGGTCGAGCAGGGAGGCTTCAGCGCTGCGGCCCGCGCGCTGGACATCCCGAAATCCCGCCTGTCGCGCCGGATCTCGCATCTGGAGGAAAGCCTGGGTGTGCGCCTGCTGCAACGCACGACGCGCCGCCTGCGCCTGACCTCGGCTGGCGAGCGCTATCTGCACTATTGCCGCGAAATGGCCGCTTCGGCGCGCGCCGCGGACGACGCCATGCGGCAGTTGCAGGCCGAGCCCACCGGCCCCGTGATCGTGAGCTGCCCCGTGTCCATCGCGCAGGACGTGCTGTCGCCGCTGCTGCCGGAGTTCCTGGACGCCTGGCCCGCCGTGTCGGTGCAGTTGCTGGTGACCAACCGCCGCGTGGACCTGATCCGCGAGGGGGTGGATCTGGCGTTGCGGGTGCGCACCAAGCTGGATACCGACGCCGAACTGGTCGTGCGCCACTTCGGCACGGCGCGCGGCACGCTGGTCGCCAGCCCCAGCTACCTGCAACGGCATGGCACACCCGACACCCCACAAGATCTTGCCACGCACACCACGCTGAGCTTCAGCGATCCGCAAAACGAAGTGCGCTGGCCGTTGCGCAACGACAAGGGCGAAGAGGTGCACGTGGAATTGAAGCCGCAGCTGTCATGCAACGATTTCATCGTGCTGACCGAGGCCGCGGTGCGGGGCCGCGGCATCGCCCTGCTGCCTTCGATCGCCACGCATGAACAGCTGCGGCGCGGCCAGCTGGTGCAGGTTCTGCCGCAATGGCAGTCGCCCGAGGGCATCGTGCACTGCATCTATCCGTCGCGGCGGGGCATGATGCCCGCCGTGCGCGCCCTGCTCGACTTCCTGTCGGAGCGCCTGCCCGCGATGTACCAGCGGCTGGAAAAAGCCCCGCTGCCGCCGGCTCAGTAGCCGCGCGAGCGGTCCACCACGCCGGTGATGGCTTCGCCGCGCTGCAACTGCGCGACCTTGCCCGCGATCTGGCGGATGCTTTCGTCGCGCAAGGTGCGCGCCGCGATGTGCGGCGTGACATGCACGCGCGCGTCGCGCCAGAACGCGTGGTCCTTGGGCAAGGGCTCGGTGTGGAAGACGTCCAGCGTGGCGCCGTCGATCTCGCCTTCTTCGAGCATCTGCACCAGGTCGTCCTCGACCAGGTGTTCACCGCGGCCCACGTTGACCAGATGCGCATGCGGCAGCAACTGCGACAGCGTTTCGCGATTGAGGATGCCGACCGTGTCCGGCGTGAGCGGCAGCACGTTCACCAGGAAGCGCGTGCGGGCCAGGAACGCCGGCAAGGCGGCCGCGCCCGCAAAGGTTTCGACGCCGGGAATCTCGCGCGGCGTGCGCGACCAGCCCGCCACCGGATAGCCGAATTCGGCCAGGGTCTGCGCCACGCGCGCGCCCACCTGCCCCAGGCCCAGCACGCCCACCGGCCAGTCCGCCTGCCGCGAGCCTTCGCGGGTGTCCCAGTGCTGCCGCGCCTGCGCATGGTCGAAGGCCTCGAAATCGCGCGAGACGCGCAGCAGCGCATACAGCGCGTACTCGGCCATCTGCACCGACATGCCCGCGTCTTCCAGGCGGACGATGCGCACCTGCGGCGGGATCTCGGGCATCTTCAGCAAGGCGTCGACGCCGGCGCCCAGATTGAACAGCGTGGTCAGGCCGGTCTCGTGCTTGAAGAGTTCGGCCGGCGGACGCCAGACCAGAGCCGCCTGGGCGCCGGAAGGCGGGCCATCCGGGTTCCACACCGAAATGCGGCATCCGGGCATGGCGGCTTCCAGCAGCGGAACCCAGGCGGCGGGATCATGGTGGGGACAGGCAAAGAGTATGTGCATGATGGCTAGGTGTGCAGGGCTCGGGAAGCCTCAAGCATGAGGGATGCCGCCGCACAAATCAAACGGCCCGGCAGGTAGCCGGGCCGCGTGCGGACAAACGGAACAGCGCTCAGGCCGCCTGCGGCACTTCGGGCTTGCCCTTGCCCTTGTTCTTGTTGCGGCGCAGGAACGTCCACACCTGCAGGAAGATCAGCAACGCGCTTGCGCCGATGAACCAGGCGCTGATCGGCCGCTCCACGAACACTGCCAGGTCGCCGCGCGACAGCAGCAGCGCGCGGCGGAAGTTCTCTTCGACCATCGGCCCCAGCACGAAGCCAAGCAGGATGGGCGCAACGGAAAACTCCAGCGTCATCAGGATCGCGCCGATCACGCCGAACGCCAGCACTTCCCAGATCTGGAAGAGACTGTTCTGCGTGCTGAACACCCCCACCGCGATGAAAAACAGCGCCGACGGGAACAGGTAGCGGTACGGCACCTGCAGCAGTTTCACCCACACGCCGATCAGCGGCACGTTCAGCACCATGAGCAGCACGTTGCCCACCCAGAAGCTGGCGATCAGACCCCAGAAGATGTCCGGATGCTCGGTGATCAGCTGCGGGCCGGGCTGGATGCCCTGGATCAACAACGCGCCCAGGATCAGCGCCATCACCGCGTCGCCGGGGATGCCCAGGCTCATGGTGGGGATGAAGTCGACCTGCGTCTTGGAGTGCGAGGACGCTTCCGGCGACGCCACGCCAGCGATCATGCCAGTGCCGAATTTCTCGGGCGTCTTGGAGATCTTGCGCTCCAGCGCATAGGCCACGAAGGTGGTGATGGTGGGGCCGGTGCCGGGCATGGCGCCGAACAGCGTGCCGACCGCCGTGCCGCGCACCATGGGCCAGAAGGCGGTCTTGAGTTCCTGCTTGCTGGGCCGCATGTCGCGCAGGCGCAGCTTGGCGCCGCTGCCGATGATGGTCATGCGGTTGACGCTCATGAGGAAGTCGGCCACGCCGAACAGGCCCATGGAAATCGCCACCAGCTCCAGGCCATCGGACAGGTCGAGCAAGCCGAACGAGAAGCGGATGGTGCCGGTGTTCACGTCCGTGCCCACCACGCCGCACATCAGGCCGAACAAGGTCATCGCCACGCCCTTGAGCGGCGAGCCGCGCGACATCGTGGCGCCGGCCAAGAGGCCCAGCAGCATGATCGAAAAGATTTCGGTGGGCCCGAACTTGAACGCGACTTCGACCAGCAGCGGCGACGCGAAGATCATGACGATGATCCCCACCGACGCGGCGAAGAACGAACAGATCATCGTGATGCCCAGCGCCGTGCCGCCCTTGCCTTGTTTGGTCAGCGGATAGCCGTCCAGGCAGGTGACCGCGTGCGGCGGGTGCGAAGGCAGATTCAGCAGGATCGCGCCGATGGCGCCGCCGTACTGCGAACCGTAGAAGATGCCGGCCAGCATCAGGATGGCGGGCACCGGATGCATCACATAGGTGAGCGGCAGCAGAATGGAAATGGCCGACAGCGCGCCCATGCCGGGCAGCACGCCGATCAGGTTGCCCACCAGCACGCCGAAGAACGACCACATCAGGTTATGCCACTGGAAGGCGACGCCGAAACCGTACCAGAGGTCCATCAAGGATTGGGAAATCATGGCGCATCAACCCCAGCGAAACAGCGGAAGCTGCAACTGCAGCGCCCACCAGAAAACGACGACCGCGATGACGGTCATGGCGATCGACAGCAGCAGGGCCTGCTTGATCGTGTTGTTGCGGTCGCCCAGCGCCGAAATGAAAACGATGGCGAACGTGGCGGGCAGCAAGCCGCCGTAATGGCCCAGCAGCAGGAAAGCCAGGATGCCCAGCAGGATGCAGGCGCCGCCGCGGAAATCGGGCAGGCCGTGGGCATGGCCGTCGCCGGGAGCGGGCCCGGACGATTCGCCCGAACGCGCCGAGATGGCGATCAGCACGCCGGTCAGCGCCAGCAGGCCGCCAAGCGCCGCGGGGAAAAAGCCGGGACCCATATGGCTCAGGGTGCCGATGTGATAGTCGGTTCCGCCGTAGATCGCCCCCAGCCCGATGAGGACCATCAGCGCTCCGCCGTAATAGTCCTTTCTATTGATTGTCTTTTGCACTTCATCCTCCTTCGTGGTGCGGCCGCGCGCCTGGCAGGAACGCACGCTCGAAACGCGCGCCACCCGGTGCCTAGCGACAGGCCCGGACGCAGATTACGGAAGGAAGCTGCTAATCCGCTTTCTGTGCGCTGTCGCATTCCTGAATTCGGGGGTTATCCCTGAACGGAAGCCGCGGATGAAAGCGAAAATGCAGAGAAGTTACTGATCGCCCTTGAGCTCGACATCGAGCGGGCGCGGATACTGCGAGACAGTCGAGGCGAGCGGCAACCACAGCACGGAAGCCAGGCCGACGCCGCCTTGCGCATTCGGCTCGCCGTCGCGCAGTTCGATATCGCCGTCATTGCGTCGCGCGTAGGCGCGCGCGATCGCCAGGCCCAGGCCCGAGCCGGACGAGGCGACCGGCTTGTCCGTGCCGACCCGCTCGAAACGCGCGAAGGCGCGCTGGCGCAGTATCGGATCCAGCCCTGGTCCGTTGTCGGAAACGGCCACCTCGGCGCGGTTGTCGTGGCAGCAGACCGACACGGTGATGCGTGCGCCCGCAGGCGCGTAATGGATGGCGTTGTGCACCAGGTTCGACAGCGCCTCGTGCAGTTCGGCCTCATTGCCCGACACCGGCGCCGGAATCTCCAGGCCCTCTTCGGAGCCCGCCTGC
Organism: Achromobacter xylosoxidans; assembly: GCF_002192695.1. Classification (GTDB taxonomy): domain Bacteria; phylum Pseudomonadota; class Gammaproteobacteria; order Burkholderiales; family Burkholderiaceae_B; genus Achromobacter; species Achromobacter xylosoxidans_C. Next base: position 145,204 of record NZ_MTLG01000008.1, on the reverse strand, counting down.
ACCCAGCCCAGGTCCTGCTGCTTTTCATGCGCCAACGGCAGGTATTGCAGCACCACCTCGCGCGATACGCTGTTCATGTCCAGCAGCTGCCGCGGCTGCTGATCGGCCTGGTTGGCGTGCGCCAATGCCAGCAGCTGCTCGGTCAGGCGGCGCGTGCGGCCCAACTGGTCGACGATGCCGCGCAGACCCTCCTGCGCGCGGGCTGGATCACGTTCGCGCAAGGCGTATTGCGCCTGCGTCAGCATGATGGCCAGCGGCGTGCGCAGCTGATGAGAGGCATCGGCCAGGAACTGCGACTGCTCATCCAGGACGCGGCGGTAGCGGGCGATATGGTGATTGACCGCGTCGACCAGCGGCGCCACTTCGCTGGGCACGCGCGAGGCGTCCAGCGGCGTCAAATCATCGGGGCGGCGCGCGCGGATATCGTTGCGCAGGCGGCGCAGCGGCTTCAGCGCCCACGACACGCCCCACCAGACCAGCAGCGCGACCAGCGCCAGCATGCGCGTGTCGCGCAGGATTTCCTGGCGCCGCGCGTTGTTCTCGGCCTCGATGCGCTTGCCCGTGCTTTCCGCCACGACCACCAGCACCTGGCGATGCTGTCCTTGGTAGTACAGATCCCGCACGACGGCGACGACCCGCACGGGATCGTTGCGATAGACGCTGTCGTAGAAAATCGGCTGGCTGTTGGAACGCGGCCAGGTGGGCGGACGCGGCATTTCCGGCATGCCCAGCAGGGTCTTGCCCGGCTCGGTAGGCACGGCCGCGCCGTCCGGCAGGGGCGGGTCGATCTCCTCGATGCGGAAATACTTGCGCAGACCCGCGCGGGATTCGAGCATCACCTGCGCGTACAGGGGCGTGGCGACCTGCAGGTTGCCGTCAGGGGTGAACTCCAGGCTGCTTTCCAGCACCCGGGCCGGCTCCACCAGGGCGCTGTCGTAGGCCTCGTTGGTGATCTCGGCCAGCGTGCGGTAGTCGTTCACGCTGTCCACGACCAGCAGCATGATCACGCCCGGCAGCAACAGAATGATCAGCAGCGCGCGGATACCCACGCGCGGCAGTTCGGATAGCCGCAGCCTCACTCAGGATTCCGCAGACTCGCTGGCGACGCTTTCCAGCATGTAGCCCAGCCCGCGCACGGTGACGATGCGCACGTCGCTGCCGGCCAGCTTCTTGCGCAGCCGGTGCAACACGACCTCGATGGCATCCGGATTGGCTTCGCTGTCATGAGTGAAAACCTTGCCGAACAGCTGGGACTTGTCCACCGGATAGCCGCTGCGGGTCAGCAAGGCGGCCAGGGCGGCATGTTCGCGCGGGGTCAGGAACAGCAGCGAGCCGTCCAGGGTGAAGGCGCGGCTTTCGCTGTCGTAGGACAGTGAACCGCATTGCAGGCGCGGATGCTGGCGGCCGCGGCTGCGGCGCACCAGCGCCGTCAGGCGCGCTTCGAGTTCCTCGAGCGCGAAAGGCTTGGTGAGGAAATCGTCGGCGCCCAGGTTCAGGCCGCGCACGCGGTCCTGCAGGGCGCCCTGGGCGGTCAGCAGCAGCACGGGGGTGCGATCGTCGCGGTTGCGCATTTCGCGCAGCACCACCAAGCCATGCTTGTCGGGCAGGCGCAGGTCCATGACGATGGCGTCGTACTCCGTGCCCGCCATGAAGGCTTCGGCGGTACGGGCATCGGCCGCGTGGTCCGGCACGAACCCGCTCTGGGCGAGCGCGCGCATCAACCAGGACGCCATGTCCCGTTCGTCTTCAACCAACAATATGCGCATGACCGTCCGTTCCTTCGGGCAGATTGTCTGCCGCCCGTTGCCCGTGCACCCGTTGGCGCAGGTAGCGGGTTTCGTGATGGCGCCGGAAGAGGATAGCCGACAACTCGTTCAGCGCCTGGGTGTAGACATCGCGCTTGAACTCGATCACGGCGTCCAGGGGCACCCAATACTGGCTCCAGCGCCAGGCATCGAATTCCGGATGCTGCGTCGCGCGCAAGCACACATCACTGTCACGTCCTACCAGGCGCAACAAGAACCAAATCTGTTTTTGTCCTTTATAGTGGCCGCGCCACTCACGCCGGACGAAGTGATCGGGCACGTTATAACGTAACCAATCGCGTGTACGCCCCAAAATACGGACATGCTCGGGCTTCAAGCCCACCTCTTCATGGAGTTCGCGATACATGGCCTGCACCGGGCTTTCGCCGTACTTGATGCCACCCTGCGGGAACTGCCAGGCATGTTCCCTGATACGCTTGCCCCAAAAGACCTCGTTTCTACCGTTGACGAGAATGATGCCGACATTGGGGCGGTAGCCTTCGCGGTCAAGCATGGGCCACCCCCACCGAATTCAATACAATTACGGTCGATTATACGTATCTGCTGCCACCTTTAAACATGCGCGCATCCAACTACCACATCAACACCCTCAAAGAAGCCCCTTCCGAAGCCGAAGTCGCCAGCCACCAGCTGATGACCCGGGCCGGGATGATCCGCAAGCTCGCGGGCGGCATCTACACCTACATGCCCCTGGGGCTGAAAGTCATCCGCAAGGTCGAGGCCATCGTCCGCGACGAGATGAACGCCGCGGGCGCGATCGAGCTGCTGATGCCGGTGGTCCAGCCGGCCGAGCTCTGGCAGGAGTCGGGCCGCTGGGAGCAGTACGGCGCCGAGCTGCTGCGCATCAAGGACCGGCACCAGCGCGATTTCGTGCTGCAGCCCACGTCCGAGGAAGTCATCACGGACATCGCCCGCAACGAGATCCACAGCTATCGCCAGCTGCCGGTGAACTTCTATCACATCCAGACCAAGTTCCGGGACGAACGCCGTCCGCGCTTCGGCCTGATGCGCGGACGCGAATTCACCATGAAGGACGCCTATTCCTTCGACCGCGACGAGGCCGGCGCGCAGGCCAGCTACGACACCATGTTCAACGCCTACATGCGCATTTTCGGCCGCCTGGGCCTGGAATTCCGTGCCGTGGCCGCTGATACGGGCTCGATCGGCGGCACCCGCAGCCACGAATTCCAGGTGATCGCCGACACCGGCGAAGACCTGCTGGTCTACAACGCCGACTCGGACTACGCCGCCAACATGGAGCTGGCCGAGGCCCCCGGCCTGTACCCGACCCGCGCCGAACCCGCGCAGGCCATGGCCGACGTGGCCACGCCGGGCGCCGCCAAGTGCGAGGACGTGGCCAAGCTGCTGGGCCTGCCGCTGGAGCGCACGATCAAGTCCATCGTGCTGGCCACGGACGGCGAGAAAGGCGCCGACATCTGGCTGCTGCTGCTGCGCGGCGACCACGAACTCAATGAAATCAAGGCCGGCAAGCTGCCCGGCCTGGCCGGCTTCCGTTTCGCCACGGAGACCGAGATCGTCGAGGCCTTCGGCTCCAAGCCCGGCTACCTGGGCCCGGTCAAGACCGTCCGCCCCGTGCACGTCATCGCCGATCGCACCGTGGCCAACATGGCCGATTTCGTCTGCGGCGCGAACAAGGAAGACTTCCACATCCAGGGCGTGAACTGGGGCCGCGACCTGCCCGAGCCCGAACTGGTGGCCGACCTGCGCAACGTGGTCGCCGGCGACCCCTCGCCGGACGGCAAGGGCACCCTGTCGATCCAGCGCGGCATCGAAGTGGGCCATGTCTTCTACCTGGGCAAGAAGTACTCCGAAGCGCTCAAGGCCACCTTCCTGGACGAGACCGGCAAACCCGCCGTCCTGGAAATGGGCTGCTACGGCATCGGCGTGACCCGCATCGTGGGCGCAGCCATCGAACAGAACCACGACGCCCGCGGCATCATCTGGCCGCGCGCGATCGCCCCCTTCGAGGTGGTAATCTGCCCGGTCGGCTGGGGCAAAAGTGAAACCGTGCGTGACACCGCGCAAAAGCTCTACGAATCGCTCCTGGCGCGCGGCGTGGACGTCATCCTGGACGACCGCGATGCCCGCCCGGGCGTGATGTTTGCTGAATGGGAGCTGATCGGCGCGCCGCTGCGTGTAACAGTTGGAGAACGCGGCTTGAACGATGGTGTGGTGGAATTGCAGGCCCGTCGGGAAACCGAAGCGGCCAAGATTCCGGTAGAGTCCGCGCTTGAAGCCGTGCTGACGAAACTCGACACGCTGTAAACCTTATAGTAACTACGGACTTTTCGCGTCCCGACCGCCCTTTCCTATTCATCGTGACCGATCCGAAGTCCGCCGAATCCGTCCTGCAGGTCCGTGTCTACTACGAGGACACGGATGCAGGCGGAGTGGTTTTCTACGCCAATTACTTGAAATTCCTGGAGCGCGCACGCACCGAGTGGCTGCGCGACCTGGGGGTCAACCAGTCCAATCTGGCAGTCAGCGAACAACGCCTGTTCGTTGTCCGCTCCCTGGACATGTCCTACCGCAAGCCGGCCAGGCTGGACGATTTGCTTACCATACGCAGCCGAGTCACACGACTGGGCCGCGCTTCGATACACTTCGCGCAACGCGCGGAACGCGACGGGGAACTGCTTGCCGAAGGCAACATCCAAGTCTGCTGCGTCGATGCCATTCACATGCGGCCGGCGGAGTTGCCGGCTGACGTTCGCGCCAAACTGGAATTCATTCAGGAATAACCATGCAAGTCACCAACGACATGTCGTTGCTTTCGCTGATTTCGCACGCCAGCGTGCCGGTCCAGCTGATCATGTTGATGCTGTTGGGCATTTCGATCATGTCCTGGACCTACATCTTCGCCAAGCGGCTGGCGATCAAGCGGGCCCATGCCCAGACCCGCCGCTTCGAAGACGATTTCTGGTCTGGCGGCGACCTGTCCATGCTGCAGCAGGCTGTCGCCTCGCGCCGCGATGAGCAAGGCGCGCTGGCCCGCATCTTCGATGCCGGCATGACCGAATTCCTGAAGGCCCGCCGCGGCAATGCCTCCGGCGATGCCACCGCGCTGCTGGACGGCCCGCGCCGCGCCATGCGCGCCGCCTACCAGCGTGAGATGGATTCGCTGGAATCGCACCTGAACTTCCTGGCCTCGGCCGGTTCCGTGTCTCCCTACATCGGCCTGCTGGGCACGGTCTGGGGGATCATGCACGCCTTCATCGGCCTGTCGAACATGCAGCAGGCCACGCTGGCCTCGGTGGCTCCCGGTATCGCGGAAGCGCTGATCGCCACCGCCATCGGCCTGTTCGCGGCAATTCCCGCCGTGGTCGCCTACAACCGCTTCACGAACGACATCGATCGCATCTCGATCCGTTTCGACAGCTTCGTCGATGAATTCCTGAACATTCTGCAACGGCAGGTACGCTAATGCCTTCGGTAAGCTCACGCGGCAGGTCCGGCCGCCGCATGAAGGCCGACATCAACGTGGTGCCGTACATCGACGTGATGCTGGTGCTGCTGGTCATCTTCATGGTGACCGCCCCTCTCATCACGCCCGGCCTGATCCAGCTGCCTTCGGTGGGCGCGGCCTCCGACGTGCCGGTCAAGCCGCTGGAAGTCCAGATTTCGGAAGACGGCAAGATCGCCCTGCGCGTGCGCGAACCCGGCGCCACCATGCAGGACATCGCGCGCCCCGAGCTGGTGGCGCAAGTGCGTTCGCGCATTACCGCGGAAACCCCGGTGGTCATCGCCGCCGACGGCAAGGTGCCCTACGAGACGGTCGTGAAGGTCATGGATGAACTTCGCACCAGCGGCATCACCCGCCTGGGCCTGCTGGTGGACCAGTCCGCCGGCGCTTCCCAGCCCGCACCCGCGAAAAAACGCTAACGCGACGCCTTCCGCCGGCGCCGCCGGCATGCAACGCTCATGACGCCACCCATAATCCGACACCGCAGCGGCCCCCCGGCCACCCCGCCCAACCACGACAACCGGAAGGCATTGATCCTGGCCGTGGCCGTGCACGTGCTGCTGCTGATCGTCTTGATCTTTGGCGTGAACTGGCGCTCGGAGAGCCCCGGCCCCGTGCAGGTGCAGCTCTGGGCAGACGGCAATTCGCCCGTCTCTCCGCCGCCCACGCCGCAACCCGAACCCCCAAAGCCTCAGCCCAAGCCGGAACCGAAGCCGGAGCCTGAAAAGGCGCCCGAGCCTCCCCCGCCGCCGCCCCCCAAGCCCGAGCCGGAGCCCCAGGCCCAGCCCAAGACCGAGGAAGTCGACCCCGAGATCGCGCTGCAGGAAGCCAAGAAAAAGCGCGAGCAAGAGGAAAAGGCGCGCCAGGCCGCCGAAGCCGCCAAGGAAAAGGCGCGCCTCGACGAAGAGCGCAAGCAGGCCGAGCTGAAGGAAAAGAAGCGCCTGGAGCAGGAACGCCAGGCTGCTGAAAAGGCTGCTGCCGAAAAGGCCGCCGAGAAAGCCGCCGCCGACAAGGCTGCCGCCGAGAAGAAGGCCAAGGACGACGCCGCCAAGAAGGCCGCGGCGGAAAAGGCCGCTGCTGAAAAGGCCGCCGCCGACAAGGCTGCGGAGGAAAAGGCTGAAAAGGCTGCCGCCGAGAAGGCTGCCGCCGAGAAAAAAGCCGCGGCCGAGAAGAAGGCCAAGGAAGAAGCCGCCAAGAAGGCCGCCGCCGACAAGGCGCTGAAGGATGCCTTCCGCAACGACGCCCTGGGCGCCGCCGGCATCCCTGGCGGCACGGCCGACCGCAATCAGGCGGGCGGCGGACGCGACAGCGGCTATGGCGCCAAGGTCCGCGCCTGCGTACAACCCGGGGTGGCTTATCCGCCCCCGGCCCGCAGCGGATCGGAAAATCCCACGGCACAATACCGGGTACAGTTAGGTTCCGACGGGAAGGTCAATGGCGTTACCTTGACCAGTTCTTCGGGCAATGTCGGCTTCGACCGCGCGGTCGAGACGGGCATCCGCCGTTGCAACCCCTTCCCGAAGCCCTCGACGGGCCGCTACGAACCCATTATTGACGTTGTGTACAGAATGTATGATTGACAGGAGATTGATGAATATGACTCCCGCTTATAGCCGACGAGTACCCCCCCTCGCTCTCTGGCGATCGTATGGACTCGGGCTGCTGATGCTGACCCTGGCCTGCCTGATGGCCATCAAGCCCGCCCATGCGCAGCTGCGCGTCGATATTTCCGGTACCGGCGCCACCCAATACCCCGTGGCCATCGCCGACTTCGCGGTCGACGACACCCATGGCCGCGCCCTGGCCGAAGTCATCCGCGCCGACCTGACCCGCACGGGCCAGTTCCGCCTGATCAACGCCGCCGGTTCCGGCCTGAACGTGGACTCCCCCATCGCCCATGACGACTGGCGCGGCAAGGGTGCCGATTTCATCGCCTACGGCAGCATCGTGCGCGGCGCCGACGGCCGCTACGACGTCCGCTACCGCCTGGCCGACACGGTCAAGAAGGGCCAGCTGGACGGCGTGGCGTTCTCGGGCACCGAGCAGGAACTGCGCCGTGTGGCGCACCAGATCGCCGACCGCATTTACGAGAAGATCACCGGCGTTAAGGGCGTCTTCTCGACCCGTATCGCGTACGTGCTGAAGAAGGGCGCCACCTATGAACTGCAGGTGGCGGACGCCGACGGGCAGAACCCCCAGGTCGCCCTGCGTTCGCGCGAGCCCATCATTTCGCCGTCCTGGTCGCCCGATGGCAGCAAGCTCGCCTATGTGAGCTTCGAATCCGGCAAACCTGTCGTCTACGTGCACAATCTGGCAACCAGCGCCCGTTCGCCTGTTGCCAACTTCAAGGGCAACAACAGCGCCCCGGGCTGGTCGCCCGATGGCAGCAAGCTGGCGGTGGCTCTGACCCGCGATGGTTTGTCGCAAATTTACATCGTTGGCGCGACCGACGGCTCGAATCCGACCCGAGTTACGCGTTCTCCCGGGATTGACACCGAACCGAGCTTTACGCCAGACGGTGCTTCCATTATCTTTACGAGTGACCGCAGCGGCGGGCCGCAGATCTACCAGACCGGCTCGAGTGGTGGCGAAGCACGCCGCCTCACGTTTAATGGTGGTTACAACATATCACCCCGAATTTCCCCCGATGGATCGACGCTACTGTACGTTGCAAGACGCGACGGCGCGTTTCGAATCGCATCGTTGAACCTGTCCTCAGGCTCCGAGACCTTGTTGACTGATGGTCGTGACGATCAGTCCCCGAGTTTTGCGCCGAATGGAATGCAAGTCCTTTACGCCGCCATCCAAAATGGCCGTAGCGTGCTTGCTGGTGTCTCGAGCGATGGCCGCGTACGGCAGACGCTTTCGGTACTGAATGGGGAAATACGTGAACCGACTTGGGGCCCATTTACCCGATAACACGTGTGACTCTCTTTGCAAAGGAACTATCATGAAGTCGCGCATTGCCAAAAGCCTAACCATCGCCGCTCTGGCTGCCACCCTGGCAGCTTGCAGCTCCGTCCCTCTCGACGATAAAGCGGGTCAGGGCGGAGGCGCTGGCCAAGGATCCTCGGCCTCTGGCCAGATCCTTGATCCCTTCAACCCCCAAAGCATCCTGGCGCAACAGCGCTCGGTGTACTTTGACTTCGACAGCTACACGGTGTCGGACCAGTACCGCAGCTTGGTCGAAACCCACGCCAAGTACCTGGCCTCGCATCAGCAGCAGACCATCAAGATCGAAGGCAACACCGACGAACGCGGCGGCGCTGAATACAACCTGGCCCTGGGCCAGCGCCGTGCCGACGCTGTGCGCCGCATGATGACCCTGCTGGGCGTCAGCGACAACCAGATCGAAACCATCAGCTTCGGTAAAGAAAAGCCGAAGTCGACGGGCACGTCGGAAGCCGACTTTGCGGAAAACCGCCGCGCCGATATCGTTTATCGCCGCTAAGCTTTTTCGTATAGTCTAGAGCCCTACCACGCGTCGGGACGGTCAACCGGCCGTCCCGACGTTTGCTTTTATACCCCGGGAATTTTCATGCGCGATAACGTTCTGTCCCTGCGTCCTCTGATTGCGGCCACCGGCTTGGTGTTTGCGACCCTTGCGGTGCCCGCCCACGCTTTTTCCGATGATGAAGCCCGCCGGGCCATCCTGGATTTGCGCCAACAGGTGCAGCAACAGAACGAACAAAGCCAGCGCGCCAAGCTGCAATTGGCCGACCAGATCCAGGCCTTGCAGCAGGAAGTCGCGCAACTGCGCGACCAGCTCGAACTGGTGTCGCGCCAGCAGCCCTCGGCCAAGCCGGGTGGCGCCGCGGGCAGCGCCAATCCGCCGGGAGCCGCCGCTGGCGATGCCCAGGAGCAGGCCGCCTATGACGGCGCGATCGATCTGTTCCGCAAGGGCCAGTACAAGGAAGCCTCCGAATCGCTGGCCGCCTTCACCGCCCTGTATCCCGCCAGCCAGCTCGCGCCCAGCGCCCAGTTCTACCTGGGCAGCAGCCGCTACGCGCTGAAGGATTTCAAGGGCGCCATCGAACAGCTGAACGCCATGGTGCAGAAGGCCCCGGACAACGCGCGCGCGCCGGACGCCTTGCTGGTCATCGCCGGCAGCCAGATCGAAATGAACAACCGCGCCGGCGCCAAGACCACGCTGCAGCGCATCGTCCGCGACTACCCGACCACGCCGGCCGCCAGCACGGCCAAGAGCCGCCTGCAGCTGCTGCAGTAATGCCGCCTGCCGCAAGCGCGGTTGCCGCTTACCGGCACATCCTGCGCCGCCGGGCAGGGCTTATCGCCCTGCTGCTGGCGGCGCTTTTCATTGCGCTGCTGGCCGACTTCACGGTGGGTCCCTCGGGCCTGCCCTGGGGCGAACTGTGGCGCACGCTCACCAATCCCGACTCGGCCGATCCGACCACCCGCGTGATCGTGTGGGACATCCGCCTGCCCTCCGCCCTTATGGCCGCGCTGGTCGGCATGGCGCTGGGGATGGCGGGCGCGGAAATGCAGACGATCCTGAACAATCCCCTGGCCAGCCCGTTCACGCTGGGCGTGTCGTCCGCCGCGGCCTTTGGCGCCTCGCTGGCCATCGTGTTGCAGCTGGGCGTGCCCGGCCTCCCCGCCGGCTGGCTGGTGGCGGGCAACGCCTTCCTGTTCGCGCTGCTGGCGGCGCTGATGCTGGACGCCGTGACCCGCTGGGGCGGCATGAATACCTCGGGCGTGGTGCTGTTCGGCATCGCCATGCTGTTCACCTTCAATGCGCTGGTGTCGCTGGTGCAGTTCATGGCCAGCGCCGAGGCGCTGCAGAACCTGGTGTTCTGGACCATGGGCAGCCTGTCGCGCTCCAGCTGGACAACGGTCGTCGTGCTAGCTGCGGCCTTTGCCGTGGCGCTGCCGCTGGCCATGCGCCAATCCTGGAAACTGACCGCGCTGCGCCTGGGCGAGGACCGCGCCGCGAGCTTCGGCGTGGACGTGCGCCGCGTGCGCGTCGCGGCGCTGGCCCGGGTCAGCCTGCTATCGGCGCTGGCGGTGGCCTTTGTCGGCACCATAGGCTTCATCGGCCTGGTCGCGCCGCACATCGCGCGGCGGCTGTTTGGCGAGGACCATCGATTCTTCCTGCCGGGCAGCGCGCTGGTCGGCGCGGTGATCCTGTCGCTGGCGTCGATCGCCTCCAAGAACCTCATGCCGGGCGTGATCGTGCCGGTGGGCATCGTGACCGCCCTGGTCGGCATCCCCTTCTTTGCGTCGGTCGTGCTGCGCCGGCAGATGCCATGACCGAGTCCCCCACGGCACCCACAGCCGCAGCCGCGCTTGCCGTGCGCGGCTTGACGGCCGGCTACGGGCGCGCGGACGTGCTGCACGGGCTATCGATACCCGAACTGCCCGCCGGTAAGGTCACCGCCCTGCTCGGCCCCAACGGCAGCGGCAAGTCGACCTTGCTCAAGGCGCTGGCAGGCCTGGTCCGCGCGCGCGCCGGCGACGTCACCCTGGACGGCCGCGACCTGCTGCGCCAGAGCTTCGGCGAACGCGCGCGGCACCTGGTCTATCTGCCCCAGGGCCTGCCTGCCGCGGTGCACTTGCGGGTATTCGAATCCGTGCTGGTGGCGGCCAAGGCCGGCGACGGCCTGGGCACGCCGGTGGACATGCAGGCCATAGACCGACTGCTGGAGCGCCTGGGCATCGCCCATCTGGCCTTGCAGTACCTGGATTCGCTATCCGGCGGACAGAAGCAGCTGGTGGGGCTGGCGCAGGCATTGATCCGCCATCCGCGCGTGCTGCTCCTGGACGAACCGCTGTCGGCCCTGGACCTGAATTACCAGTTCCATGTCATGCAACTGCTGCGGCAGGAAACCCGGGAGCATGGCCTGATCAGCGTCATCGTGCTGCATGACCTGAACGTGGCGCTACAGCACGCAGACCGGGTCGTCATGATCCATGACGGCCGGCTGCACGCGGCGGGCCTGCCGGCGGACGTGATCACGCCCGCCTCGCTGGCGGCCGTCTACGGGGTGGAAGGACGGGTGGAGACCTGCTCGCGCGGTTTGCGGCAGGTGCTGATCGATGGACTGCAAGCGCACCCGCACTGATTGCGGGCAGGCGCGATTTCAGGCGCGCAGCGCCACATCCACGACCGGCGCGCCGGTCATGTCCGCCAGTTGCCGCGGCGTCAGGTTGAACACCGCATGCGGGTGCCCGGCGGCGGCCCACAGGCTGTCGTAGTTGAAGAGATCCGCGTCCAGCAGCATCACCGGCTTGACCGCATGACCAATGGGGCAAACACCGCCGATCGCGTAGCCGGTCATGTCGCGCACGAACTTCGCGTCCGCCTTGGCCAGCGGGCCCACCTGCGAGGCCACCTTGGCCTCGTCCACGCGGTTCGCGCCGCTGGCGATGACCAGCACCGGCGCGTCATCCGTGGCGCGCCGGAAGATGATGGACTTGGCGATCTGCGCGACCTCGCAGCCTAGCCCCGCCGCCGCTTCCGCCGAAGTCTTGCCGGTTTGCGGCAGGACGACCACGGGCTTGTCATGCCCCAATTCCAGCAGCAGGCGCGCGACGCGTTGGGCGGATTCGGGCAAGGCGGCAAGAGACTCGGGGGACATCAGGGCGGCTCCGTTGAATTGGGAAATCGGCGCGGGCATCCGTGCCAGCGCATCGGAAAACGAGTTTATCAGCGCCGGGGCGCGACGCCAGCGGGCTAGAATGCGCTCCTGGCTTTCCCCATACGACACCCATGCGTTCCGAACCCGTCCTGCCCCTGCAAACCGCCCTGGTCGGCGGCTACGCCCTGTCATACACCGAGTACGGCAGCGGCGCGCCCTTGGTGCTGGTGCATGGTTCCCTGTCCGACTGCCGCTATTGGAAGTCGCAGATGGCGCCGCTGGGCAAGTCGTTCCGGGTGCTGGCGGTCTGCCTGCGCCGCTACTGGCCCGAGACCTGGGACGGCGAGGGGGACGGCTTTTCCATCGAACAGCATGCCAGCGACGTGCTGGAATTCATCGATACCGTGGCGGGCGAACCGGCCCATCTGGTGGGCCATTCCCGCGGCGGCCGCGTGGCGCTGGAAGCGGCGCTGCAGCAGCCCGGCGCGCTGCGCAGCCTGACCCTGGCCGATCCTGGCCTGCCGCTGCCCGGCGACGACGACCTGCGCGGGGGCTTTCGCCAGCGCGCGCTGGCGCTCATCCGCGACGGCGAGATCGAAGACGGCCTGGCGCTGTTCGTGGATACCGTGACCGGACCCGACACCTGGCACCGCATGGTGCCGTGGTTCAAGGAGATGGTGCGCGACAACGTCGGCACGCTGTTCGGACAGGCCGAGGAAAAGCCCGAAGCGCTGACGCGCGCGCAGATCGGCACGCTGAAGCTGCCGACCCTGCTGATTGGCGGCGCGCTCAGCCCCGCGCCCTATCCGGCCGTTTTGGATGCCCTGTCGCAATGGCTGCCGCAAGCGCAGCGCGTGACGATCACCGGATCGTCGCATGGCATGAACCTGGGCAATCCGCGCGCCTTCAACGGCGCGATCGAGGCATTCATCAACGGCTGACGCCGGCGCTGTCCGGCCGCAGCCCGCCTCAGGGCTCGACCGAAGGCGTGTGCTTCAGGCGCCGCAACACGAAGGTGGAACGGCTGTGGCGCACGCCGCGCAGCTTGTACAGCCGCTTGCGCAGGAACTCCTCGTAGCCTTCGGTGCCCGCCACCGCCACCTTGATCAGGTAGTCGTATTCGCCCGTCACGAGAAAGGCCTCGACCACTTCCGGCAGCCGCGTGATCTCTTCGCCGAAGCGCGCCAGCGTGTCGTCGTCGTGATGTTCCAGCGTCACCTCGATCATGACGGTGTCCGGCAGGCCCAGCGCCTTCTGGTTCAAAAGGGCCGCGTAGCCCTCGATCACGCCCGCCTCTTCCAGCGCCTTGACCCGGTTCCAGCATGGCGTGGGCGACAGGCCCACCTGCTCGGCCAGCTTCAGGTTGGTGAGGCGTCCGTCCGCACGCAGCGCGCGCAGGATCTTGCGGTCGGTTTCGTCGATTTTGGGGGGTGTGGACATGGTTGACGCAGCAAAAGGAGAATATCTCTTAAGAATCTAATTGTATTAGATAGATATTTCCCATATTCCCCAAATATGGCGTGAATCAGGAAACCTATTTTGCTTTCCTGCCCGTAGACTTTCCAGCAAGACGGCCACCTATCCCGGCCGTCCGATTTCGGCGTCCACGCTGCGGCACAACCCGACGCGGAAGCCGGCAGTATCAACGCAGCACGCCGCGCGCCGATCCGCGCGGCAGGAAACCATGTCTCTCGCAGCAGCAGCACCCGCAAGAACCGGCCTGGGCTTTTCCGGCACCGCCATGCTTTTCGCCGCTCCGGCGCTCTTCGCCTCCAACATGGTGGCGGCCCGCTGGGCCCACGACGCCAACCTTCCCCCTGTTTTCCTGGCCTTCGGCCGCTGGCTGATCGCCCTGCTGATCCTGCTGCCGCTGGCCGCGCCCGCCCTGCGCGCGCATCGCAAGACACTGTGGCGCGCCCTGCCCTCGCTGGCGCCGCTGGCGGTGCTGGGCATGGGCGTGGCCGTGGCGCCGCAGTACATCGGCGCCCAGAACACCAGCGCGACCAATATCGCGCTGATCTTTTCGTGCAGCCCCATCCTGGTGGCGCTGCTGGAAGCCGTCATCTGGCGCAAGCCGCTGTCAGCCCTGCGCGGCGCGGGCCTGGCGCTGGCGCTGGGCGGCGTGCTGGTGGTGCTGGCGCGCGGCGACGCGCAGACACTGGCCCGCCTGGATTTCGGCCAAGGCGATCTCTGGGTGCTGCTGGCCGCCACCGGCTGGGCCTTCTACACCGTGCTGCAAAAGCGCTTGAGCCTGCCCGCGGTGCCGGACAGCGCCCGGCTGGCGACCCTGATGCTGGGCGGCGTGCTGGCGCTGGCGCCGTTTGCCGCGATCGAGGCCGCGGTCGGCGCCACGCCGCCCTGGGGCGATCCGCGCCTGGCCGCGGTGCTGCTGTTCCTGGCGGTGGTGCCCAGCCTGGGCGCGTACTACGTGTACGGCCGCCTGATCAGCCAGGCCGGACCGGCCACGGCGGGCCTGTCGATGTTCCTGGTGCCGGTCTATGCCGCGCTGCTGGCCTGGCCGCTGCTGGGCGAGGCCCCGCAGCTGTTCCATGCCTACGGCTTCGTGATGATCCTGCTGGGCGTGAAGCTGGCCTCGTCGCGCATGCGCGCGGCGGCGGCCACGGCCGCCGCCCCCGCCTGAAACGGACTCAGCGGCCCGAGCCCTGGGCCGCCATCACTTCCTGCGCCACCTGGCGCGGCGCCTCGGCATAGTGCTTGAACTCCATGCTGTAGGTCGCACGCCCCTGGGTCAGCGAACGCAAGGAAGTGGAATAGCCGAACATCTCGGCCAGCGGCACTTCGGCGCGCACCAGCTTGCCGCTGCCCCCGGCGATGTCCTCCATGCCCTGGACCATGCCGCGGCGCGAGGACAGGTCGCCCATGACGTTGCCGGTGAAGTCCTCGGGCGTTTCCACTTCGACGTGCATCATGGGTTCCAGCAGCACCGGATCCGCGCGGCGCATGCCTTCCTTGAAGGCCATCGAGCCCGCCATCTTGAAGGCGTTCTCGTTCGAGTCCACGTCGTGGTACGAGCCGAAGAACAGCGTCGCCTTCACGTCCACCACGGGATAGCCTGCCAAGATGCCCGCGTTCAGCGCCTCGCGTATGCCCTTGTCGACGGCTGGAATGAACTCGCGCGGCACCACGCCGCCCTTGATGGCGTCGACGAATTCATAACCCTTGCCGGGCTCTTGCGGCTCCAGCTTGAGCACCACATGGCCGTACTGGCCGCGCCCGCCGGATTGCTTGACGAACTTGCCTTCGACCTCGTTGCAGGCCTTGCGGATGGTCTCGCGGTACGCGACCTGGGGCTTGCCCACCGTGGCCTCGACACCGAACTCGCGCTTCATGCGGTCGACCAGGATTTCCAGGTGCAGCTCGCCCATGCCGGAAATGATGGTCTGCCCGGATTCCTCGTCCGTGCGCACGCGGAAGGACGGGTCTTCCTGTGCCAGACGGCCCAGCGCGATGCCCATTTTTTCCTGGTCGGCCTTGGTCTTGGGCTCCACGGCCTGGGAAATCACGGGCTCCGGAAAGACCATGCGCTCCAGGATGATGATGTGGGCGGGATCGGTCAGTGTGTCGCCGGTGGTGACGTCCTTGATGCCCACCGCCGCCGCGATGTCGCCCGCGTAGACCTCGGTGATCTCGCGCCGCTCGTTGGCGTGCATCTGCAGGATGCGGCCCAGCCTTTCCTTCTTTTCCTTGATGGGGTTGTAGACCGAGTCGCCCGACTTCACCACGCCGGAATAGACGCGGAAGAACACCAGTTGGCCGACAAACGGGTCCGTCATGATCTTGAAGGCCAAGGCCGAGAACGGTTCGTTGTCGGTGGGATGGCGTTCGATTTCGCGGTCGCGCTGGTCGTGGCCCTTGATGGCGGGCACATCCACGGGCGAAGGCATGTAATCGATGACCGCGTCCAGCATGGCCTGCACGCCCTTGTTCTTGAACGCGCTGCCACAGAGCATGGGCACGATTTCGTTGGCGACCGTGCGCATGCGCAGGCCTTGCTTGATTTCGTCCTCGGTCAAGGGTTCGCCCGACAGGTATTTTTCCAGCAGGGTTTCGTTGGCTTCCGCGGCCTTCTCCACCATCTTGTCGTGCCATTCCTGCGCCTGCGCCTGCATCGCGGCGGGGATGTCGCGGTACTCGAAGCGCACGCCCTGGCTGGCCTCGTCCCAGATGATGGCCTTCATCTTGACCAGGTCGATCACGCCTTCGAAATGATCCTCGGCGCCCACCGGCAGCTGGATGGGCACGGCATCGCCCTTCAGGCGTTCGGCGATCTGGCGCTGCACGCGCAGGAAGTCCGCGCCGACGCGGTCCATCTTGTTGACGAAGGCCAGGCGCGGCACCTTGTACTTGTTGGCCTGGCGCCAGACGGTTTCGGATTGCGGCTGCACGCCGCCCACGGCGTCGTAGACCATGACCGCGCCATCCAGCACGCGCATGGAGCGTTCGACCTCGATGGTGAAGTCGACGTGGCCCGGCGTGTCGATGATATTGATGCGGTGTTCGGGGTAATTGCCCGCCATGCCCTTCCAGAAGGCGGTGGTGGCGGCCGACGTGATGGTGATGCCGCGCTCCTGCTCCTGCTCCATCCAGTCCATCACGGCGGCGCCGTCATGCACTTCGCCGATCTTGTGGGTGATGCCGGTATAGAAGAGGATGCGCTCGGTGGTCGTCGTTTTGCCCGCGTCGATATGGGCGCTGATGCCGATATTGCGGTATAGCTCGATACGCGTCTTGCGAGTCATGGCCTCTTCCCTTGCAGTGAACTACCGGGCGAAGACGGCAAGCCCGACCGGGCCTTGCCGCGGCGGGCGCCATGCCGCGTAGGGTGCTTGAGAATGGCGAAATCGCGCCCGCACTGATTCACAAATATTACGCGCGGCACGGCAAGAAACAAGCCTAGTCCCTGCAAGGGCCAAGGATAAAAAAAGCCCCTCCGACAGGAGGGGCTCGTTTGCCATGCACCAGCCTGGGGCGAGCCTCAGGGGCTGCCCACAGCGGCGTATCCGTGCAGGCTACTTCTTTTCTTCCTTGACGCGGTACACCAGCACCGCCGTGCTGGCCAGCGACAGGACCTTGGCGGTGACGCTGCCCAGCAGCAGGCGCGACAGGCCGCTGCGGCCGTGGCTGCCGATGAAGATCAGGTCGCAACCGGCGTCGGCGGCGGCTTGCACGATGCCGTCGGCCACGTTGAAGTTCGACACGGCGCGCGACTCGGACTTCACGCCGGCGGTGTCGGCGCGGTCGGTGATCTGCTTGAGGTACTTGTCGGCCTGCTCGGCGGAAGCTTTTTCGTAGTCTTCGTCGGTGATGGCGTAGGCGGCGGCCATGCCGTCGAAGCCGATGGTGGCTGCGAAAGGCTGGGTCACGTAGAGCGCGACGACTTCAGCGCCCACGGAGCGCGCGAAGCAAATACCGGCATTGGCGGCTTGGGCCGAGAGCGGGGAACCGTCGGTGGGAATCAGGATCTTCTTGAACATCTTGCCTGCTCCTGTTTGTGAGGTACCTCCATGCTACCGGAAACGCGCCAGGTTCACATCAACCGAACCCGGCGCGCCTTGACGCGCGTCAAGCGCGCGTTCAGCCCAGCTGCTGGGCGGCGGCAAACAGATTGGTGCAGCGGGTGCCGGTGCGGCAGTAGGCCAGGACCGGACCCGGCAGGGTGCGCAGCAGCTCGGCGAAACGCACCACGTCGGCCGCGGTCATGGCGCTGCCGACCACGGGCTGGTATTCGATCTGCAGGCCGGCGGCCAGGGCGGCCTTGGACACGTCCGCGGCGGTGGGCTGGTCCGGACCGCCTTCGAAATCGGGACGGTTGATGATGACGCTCTTGTAGCCGGCGGCGGCGACGTCCGCCATGTCGTCCGGGCCGAGCTGGGGCGCGACGGCAAAATTCTGGGTCAGGGGCTTGATGGGTGCGGACATGGCGTTTCCTTCAATGGCTTCAACGGGATAGCTCTCTATTATTGATTGCTCGCGGCGTTTTGCGCGAAGATTTTTTCCAGATCGGTCCAGACGCCGCGGTGATCCACGATGGTGACTGAAAAGCGCAGCATGGTCGAAGGCGCCTGGGACGGGGAAAACAGCGTGCCCGGCGCCAGCAGCATGCCGTGGTCGGCTGCCACGCGCGCCAGCGCCTCGGTATCGCGGCCGTAATCGGCCCACACGAACATGCCGGCGTGCGGCTCGTGGTGCACGGTCAGCCCCAGTTTCAACAGGCCTTTCAGGCAGCGCTGGCGGGCGTCGTCCACCCGCAGGCGCACGCGCTCGATGTGGCGGCGGTACTGCCCTTCCATCAGCACGCGGTGGATGACCCGCTCGCCCAACTCGGGCGAGGTCAGGCCGGCCAGCATCTTCAGGTCGGCGAGCTTCTGCAGGATCTCGGGATTGGCGGCCAGATAGCCCACGCGCAGACTGGCCGCCAGCATCTTGGAATAGCCGCCCACCAGGATCACCCGCTTCAGGCGGTCCAGCGCGGCCAGTTTCATGGCGCCGCCCGGATGCAGTTCGCCGTAGGTGTCGTCCTCGACCACCAGGAAATCGTGGCGTTCGGCGATGCGCAGGATGTCGTAGGCGGCGCCGGCCGACAGCGTGTGGCCGGTGGGGTTGTGCACCGAACCGTTGATGATGAAAAGCTTGGGTTTGTGCTGGGCCGCCAGTTGCTCCAGCAGCGCCGTGTCGGGGCCGTCCGGGCCGCGCGGCACGCCGATCAGGCGCGCGCCGAAGGCGGCCAGCCGGCCGAAGATGACGAACCAGGCCGGGTCTTCGACCAGTACGGTGTCGCCCGGCTTGACCAGGTGCCGCGCGATCAGGTCCAGTCCGTGCGTGACGCCGTTGGTCGTAAGCAGGTTGTGTTCCGGATGCGCCGGGACGCCCTCGTTCTGCAGGAAGGCGGCGATCTGCTGGCGCAGCGGCGCGAAGCCCTGGGGATGCCCATAGCTGACCAGGTGGCCGCGCACCGAGCGCCCCACGGCACGCACCGCGCCCGCCACCATCTCGGGATCCAGCCAGTCCGCCGGCAGCAGCCCCGCCCCGCCCGGCATGCCCGAGGGATTGGTATCGCGGAACATGCTGCGCAGCAGCCAGGCGACGTCGATCCGGGCAGGCGGCGCAAGCGACGCGGGCGCCGCGCTGGCCACCGCGGCCAGTTGGCCGCTGCGCGCCCGCACAAAGAACCCGGCGCCACGGCGCGACTGCACCAGGCCGCTCGCCACCAGCCGGTCGTAGGCTTCGACCACGGTGAAACGGCTGACGCCCGACTGTTCCGCCATTTTGCGGATCGACGGCAGGCGGGTGCCGGGCCGCAGGCCCTGTTCGTCGATGCGGCGCGCCAGCCCGTCGGCCAGCTGCGCCACCAGGGTGGCGTCGGCCTGGCGCACGGGTTGCCAGGGCATGGGGGAAGAAGCGGCGGCAGCAACTGTCATGGGGATTTCACCAGGCCAGTAAGTAAAGTGATATGCAAAAGTGTACCGGTACTGTACCGATGACTATGCGTAGAGTGACAGCAATGCCGAAAACCCGCAATAGCGGGCGGGCGCGATGTCCGCGGCGTTCCCGAACCTTGGTGCCGTGATGACCCGTCCCGCCTTCTATCCGACCGCCCCGAGCGCGCCCGCCACGCTTTGGGAGGGCTACGGCTATGGCTTTCTGGGAGTGTTGGTTTTTTCCCTGACGCTGCCCATGACCCGTCTTGCGGTCGGCGAGCTGACGCCTCTGCTGGTGGGATTGGGCCGCGCGCTGCTGGCGGCGGTACCGGCCATCGCCGTGCTCTGGCTGACGCGCGCCCGCAGGCCGAACCGCGAGGAGTGGCCTGGCGTGATCCTGGCCGCGCTGGGCATCGTGGTGGGCTGGCCGCTGGCCTCGTCGCTCGCCATGCAGACCGTGCCCGCTGCGCAGGGCGCGGTGTTCAATGGGCTGCTGCCCCTGTCGACCGCGGCCTTTGCCGCGCTGCGCAGCGGCGAACGCCCGTCGCCCGCCTTCTGGGCCTGGGCGGTACTGGGCGCCGCCCTGGTGACGGCGTACGCCCTGCGCCAGGGCGAGGGCGCGCTGCAGCCCGGCTATCTCTGGCTGCTGCTGGCCGTGGTGCTAGGCGGCATGGGCTATGCCGAAGGCGCGCGCGCTTCCCGCACGCTGGGCGGCGGGCGCACCATCTGCTGGGCCCTGGTGATCAGCGCGCCCGTGGTGGCGGCGCCCGTCGGCTGGATGGCGGCGCAGCAGGCCAGTTGGCCTACCGCCTCGGTGATCTACGCCTGCGCCTATCTGGCGCTGGGTTCGATGTTCCTGGGCTTTTTTGCCTGGTATCGCGGCCTGGCCGTGGGCGGCATCGCCCGGGTCGGCCAGGTGCAGCTGCTGCAGCCGTTCCTGACGGTGGTGGCGGCCGCATTGTTGTTTGGCGAATCCGTGGAGCCGGCGACGTATGTCTTCGCCGTTGCCGTGATCGCCGTTATCGCCGGCGGACGCCGCGCCATCGTCAGGACCAAAAAATGAATCTGCTCCCCTCCAACTGGGCCGACGTGCCCCTGATGTCCCTGTCCCTGCTGGGCCCGCTGGCCATGTTCGCGCTGGTCAGCTCGATTACGCCCGGCCCCAACAACGTGATGCTGGCCTCGTCCGGCCTGAACTTCGGTTTCCGCCGCAGCGTGCCGCATCTGCTGGGCGTGAACCTGGGCTTCACCTTCATGATCTTCCTGGTGGGCATCGGGCTGGGTTCGGTCTTCCAGCAGGTGCCGCAGCTATACGCCGTGCTGAAGTACGCCGGCGCGGCCTATCTGCTGTACCTGGCCTGGAAGATCGCGAATTCGGGCGAAATGGATGACGGCGAAGCGCGCGGCAAGCCCTTTACCTTTCTGCAGGCCGCCGCCTTCCAGTGGGTCAACCCCAAGGCCTGGGTCATGGCGGTGGGCGTGATCGCAACCTACACGCCGCAGAACGGCTTCTTCGCCAACCTGGTCATCGCCACCATCGTCTGCGGCATCGTCAACCTGCCCAGCATCGGCATTTGGGTGACCTTCGGCACCGCGCTGCGCCGCGTGCTGCACAAGCCCTGGGCGATCCGCGCCTTCAATGTGGGCATGGCGCTGCTGCTGGTGGCCTCGCTGTATCCGGTGGCGCTGGAAATGCTGCACTGACGCGGCCCTCAAGCCAGCAGCCCCACGACCACGGCGGGCGTGACCAGCACGTTGAACAAGCCGGCCATCACCATCACCAGGCCCGCGACGGCGCCTTCATCGGCCGCCAGTTCGCGGGCCTTGGCCGTTCCAGCGCCGTGCGCGCCCATGCCGAACAGCGCGCCGCGCGCCAGCGCCGAGCGCAGCGGCAGCCAGCGCCGCATCAATTGGCCCAGGGCCGCGCCGAACACGCCCGTAACGATCACGAAGACGGCGGTCAGATCCGGCACGCCGCCCACGTGCGACGACACGGCCACCGCGAACGGCGTGGCCACCGAGCGCGGCAGCAGGCTCAAGCGCAGGTCCGGCGACAGGCCTAGCAGGCTGCCCAGCATCCAGGCGCTGGCGCCCGCGATCAGGCTGCCCACCGCCACGCCCGCCACCAGCACGGGCCAGTAACGGCGGATCAGCGCGCGCTGTTCGTACAAGGGCAGCGCGAAGGCCACGATGACCGGCCCCAGCATCGCCATCAGCCAGTGCGAACCGGCCATGTAATCGCGGTAACCCGTGTGCAGCGCGATCGCCAGCGCCAGCAGCAGCGCCGGCGCCACCACCAGCGTCGAGGTGCACCAATAGGCGTAGCGCCGGTAGAACAACCGGGCGCAGACGTAGGCCAGCACGGTCGCGGCGGGCCAGAACAACAGGTTGAAATCAGCCGGCATGGCGGTTCATCCAGCGGTAGCAAAGGTCGATGGTCAGTGCCGTGCCCGTCATCACCAGGGCCGTGCCCAGCAGGATGACGGCCAGCAGCTTCAAGCCCAGCAGGCCGAGGAATTCGCGATGGTCCAGCAGCGACATGACGGCGGGCACGAAGAACAACAGCATCTCGCCCAGCAGCCAGCTGGCGCCGCGGTGCACGTTGCGCACCCGCAGGCGGCGCGTGGCCAGCAGTAGCAGCACCAGCGCCATGCCAACGACGCCGCCCGGCACGGGCAGGCCCAGCAATTGGGCCAACGCCTGGCCCAGCAGGGAGAACAGGACCAGCAGGCAGATTTGCAGCACGCGGCTGCGGCGCAGCGTGCTGCGTAGAAGAATGGCGAGGCGTGGGCGAGACATGGGAGGAGGTTCCTGCGGCAAGTAGATGTTTTACGCCTGCGCGACCCATAGATAAAATGAATTCCTTGAATTCACTTCATTCCAAATAGGCATAACCATGGAACTACGCCCACTGCGCGCCCTGGTCGAGGTCGTCCGCCAGGGCGGTTTCTCCCAGGCGGCCAAGGCCGTCTTCGCCACCCAGCCCACCGTGAGCAAGGCGGTGCGCCAGCTGGAAGACGAGCTGGGCATGCCCTTGCTGGACCGCCACGCCCAGCCGCCGCGGCTGACCGCCGCCGGCGAGATCGTCTACCGCCGCGCCGTGGCCATGCTGGCGCAACGCGACGACCTGTACGCCGAACTCGACGAACTGAAGGGGCTCCAGCGCGGCGTGCTGCGGTTGGGCCTGCCGCCCTTGGGCAGCAGCACCTTGTTCGCGCCGATGTTCGCGCGCTTTCGCAGCCGCTATCCGCAAGTGGAGATCAGCCTGGTGGAACACGGCAGCCGCCGCCTGGAAGAAATGGTGATGGCCGGCGAGATCGAGCTGGCGGGCTCGCTCAAGCCGGTGCCCGATATCTTCGAATGGCAGCCGGTGGCGCGCGAGCCGCTGGTGGCGCTGATGCCCGCCGACCATCCCATGGCGGGCGCCGCAACCGTCGGACTGGGCGAGCTGCGGGACTCGCCCTTCATCCTGTTCGAGACCGGCTTTGCCCTGAACCGCATCATCCACGACGCCTGCCAGCGGGCGGGCTTTGCCCCTGCCATTGCGGCGCGCAGCGGCCAGATCGATTTCATCGTGGCGCTGGTGGCCGCCGGCCTGGGCGTGGCCTTCCTGCCGCGCCTGAAGGCCCGCGAAGAGCTGCACGCCGGCGTGGCGCGCGTGCCATTGCGCGATGCCGGCACGGACTGGGAAATGGTGCTGGTCTGGCGCCGCGGCGGCTACCTGTCGCACGCCGCCCAAGCCTGGCTGGCCTTGACGCGGGAAGTCCATCCCGAAGTATGCTGATGCCGGAACCCAGCCGCTCCGCCCGGGTCAGATATTCCATGCCAGCCCTACCCCGCCTCTCTCCCCGCCGCCTGTTCGCCGTTGCCCTCCTGGCCGGCGCCAGCGTCGTCGGCTGCACCCAGCTCGATTCCTGGCAGCGCCAGACCATCTTCTCTCCCCAGTCCGAACCGCAGACCTGGTGGCGCGAACCCGCCGCCGGGACCCAGGTCTACGACCTGACGCTGGCCGGCGGCGACAAGGTGCGCGCCTGGTATTGGCAAAGCCCCAAAGCCGGCGCGCCCACCGTGCTGTACCTGCATGGCGCGCGCTGGAACCTGAACGGCAGCGCCTTCCGCATCGAGGGCTGGGCCCGCATGGGCTATTCCGTGCTGGCCATCGACTACCGCGGCTTCGGCGCCTCGACCCCGCGCCTGCCTTCCGAGGACAGCGCGCTGGAAGACGCGATGGCGGGGCTTGCGGAACTGGCCCGCATCCAGCCCGATCCGTCGCGCCGTTTCATCTACGGCCACAGCCTGGGCGGCGCCATCGCCATCGACCTGGCCGCGCGCCCCGACCAGCCGGCATTCGCCGGCCTGATCGTGGAATCCAGCTTCACCAGCATCGGCGCGATGCTGGCCACGCTGCGCTGGGGCAAGGTGCCGGGCGCCAGCCTGCTCGTCACGCAGCCATTCGCCTCGGTGGAAAAGCTGGCGCGCATGCGCACGCCCATGCTCTTCATGCACGGCACCGCCGACCGCGTGGTGCCGCACACCATGAGCGACGAGCTCTACGCCGCCGCCAGCAACGTCGCGCCCGAGCTCAAGCGCCTGGTCAAGATCGAAGGCGCCTCGCATTCCGGCGCCTTCCGCAGCGGCGCGCAATACGAGACCGCGGTGCAGACCTTCATGCAGGACGCGAGCCGCGCGTATCCGCGCAAGGCCGGCTAGCCGCCTGAGCCAAGGCCGGCCCTGAAGCAACCTCGCCCACGCGCCCGTCAGCGGCGCGTCCCCTCTCTCCTGCCCGTCCCTCTGGGAAAACGCGCGGCGGCGAGGTCCGCCATGCATCCCCCTAGTTACCCCCGGGTTGACCCGCCCCGGGAAATCCCCGAATCAAAATATCTTCTAAATATATTTATCAGATATTAGACTTTGCACCTGCTCGCCGCTCCGCCATTGAAGCGACGGCATCTTGAGGAGAAGCCAGTTGAGTAACGTGCATTGGCAGGGCGTCTTCCCTGCCGTAACGAGTAAGTTCCATGCCGACGAGACCCTCGACTTCGAGGCGATGCGCAAGCACTTCGGCTTCCTGATCGACAACGGCGTGCATGGCCTGGTCACCTGCGGCTCGCTGGGCGAAGCCAGCACCCTGAGCCTGGAAGAAAAGCTGGAAGTGACGCGCTGCGCGGTGGAAGTCAGCGCCGGCCGCATTCCGGTCCTGGCCAACGTGTCCGAGACCAGCACCCGCGAAGCGCTGCGCTTCATCAAGGCCGCCGTGGAACTGGGCGTGGACGGCTTCATGCTGATGCCCTCGCTGATCTACGTGGCGGACTCGCGCGAAGCCATGCAGAGCATCCGCACCATGGCCGAAGCCGCGCAAAAGCCCTGCATGATCTACAACAACCCCGTCGCCTACCGCGTCGACCTCAAGCCCGAGCACATGGCCGAACTGGCCGACTGCAAATGGCTGGTCGCCATCAAGGAAAGCAGCGACGACGTGCGCCGCCTGACCGACCTGCGCAACGCCCTGGGCACGCGCTACCAACTGTTCATCGGCGTGGACGACCTGTCGTTCGAGGCGCTGGCGCTGGGCGCGGACGGCCTGCTGGCAGGACTGGTGACCGCCTTCCCGCGCGAAACCGTGGCCCTGTACGACCTGATGAAGGCCGGCAAGTGGCAGGAAGCGCTGGCGCTGTACCAATGGTTCACGCCGCTCCTGCACCTGGATGTGTCGACCAAGCTGGTGCAGAACATCAAGCTGGCCGAGACGCTGGCCGGCGTGGGCAACGAGCACGTGCGCCGCCCGCGCCTGCCGCTGGTGGGCGCCGAGCGCGAACGCTGCGCCGCCATCATCCAAGCCTCGCTGGCCAAGCGCCCCGCGCAGTACCAGTCGAAGTAAGGCCGGGCTCCGGAAGAAGCACGAACCTCCTGGCGCGTGGCGGGACCGCGACGCGCCAGGGCCTGTCCCCAGCAAGCCCAACGGACATCATGCAAAGCGACATCATTCTTCAGACCCGGGGCCTGAGCAAGGAATTCCGCGGCTTCGTGGCCGTCAACAACGTCGACATGAGCGTGCGCCGCGGCGCCATCCACGCGCTCATCGGCCCCAACGGCGCGGGCAAGACCACCTTCTTCAATCTGCTGACCAAGTTCCACATTCCGACGCGCGGCGAGATCCTGTACGACGGCGTGGACATCACGCAGGAACGCCCCGCGCAGACCGCGCGCCGCGGCATCGTGCGCTCGTTCCAGATCTCGGCCGTGTTCCCGCAGTTGTCGGTGCGCGAGAACGTGCGCGTGGCCTTGCAGCGCAAGCTGGGCGTGGACTATTGCTTCTGGCGTTCGGAACGCACGCTGGAAAGCCTGCACCAC
This sequence comes from Achromobacter xylosoxidans, assembly GCF_002192695.1. Taxonomy (GTDB): domain Bacteria; phylum Pseudomonadota; class Gammaproteobacteria; order Burkholderiales; family Burkholderiaceae_B; genus Achromobacter; species Achromobacter xylosoxidans_C. Next base: position 119,505 of record NZ_MTLG01000008.1, on the reverse strand, counting down.
CGCGTCGAGGAACTGCTGGACCAGGTCGGCCTGCGCACGCACCTGGACGTGGCCGCGGGCGACCTGCCCTATGGCCGCAAGCGCACATTGGAGATCGCCACCACGCTGGCGCTGGAACCCGAACTGCTGTTGCTGGACGAACCCACCCAGGGCATGGGCCAGGAAGACGTGGACCGGGTCAAGCACCTGATCAAGCAGGTATCCGCGGGCCGCACCATCCTCATGGTCGAACACAACATGAAAGTCGTGGCGGACATCTCCGACACGATCACCGTGCTGCAACGGGGCGAGATCCTGGCCGAAGGCCCCTACGCGACCGTGTCGGAAAACCCGGCGGTGCGCGAGGCCTACATGGGAGCCGAAGATGAATGAAGCCGCCGCTGGCTCCAGCATGCTGGAGATCCGCAACCTGCACGCCTGGTACGGCGAATCGCACATCCTGCACGGCATCGACCTGGACGTGAAGCCGGGCGAATGCGTGACCCTGCTGGGCAGGAACGGCGCGGGCCGCAGCTCGACGCTGAAGTCCATCCTGGGCCTGGTGGGCCGGCGCAGCGGTTCCATCAGGATCCAGGGCCAGGAGACCGTCGGCCTGCCGCCCCACAAGATCGCGCGCCGCGGCATCGGCTATTGCCCTGAAGAGCGCGGCATCTATGCGTCCTTGAGCGCCGAGGAAAACCTCATGCTGCTGCCCTCGGTAGGGCCGGACGGCATGTCGGTACAGGAAATCTACGAGATGTTCCCCAACCTCAAAGAGCGCGCCCACAGCCCCGGCACGCGCCTGTCGGGCGGCGAACAGCAGATGCTGGCGATGGCGCGCATCCTGCGCACCGGCGCCCGCCTGTTGTTGCTGGACGAAATCACCGAAGGCCTGGCCCCCGTCATCGTGCAGTCCCTGGGCCGCGTCATCCGGCAATTGAAAGAGCGCGGCTACACCACCGTGCTGGTCGAGCAGAACTTCCGCTTTGCCCAGCACCTGGCCGACCGCCATTACGTCATCGAGCACGGCCAGGTGGTGGCGGTGATAGACCGCGCCGAAGTCCGGCAATCGCAGGACAAGCTGAACGCCCTGCTCGGCATTTGAGTTTTCCAGCCGCATTCCTTCCGACCGCAGTCCCCTTCCTACACGGAGCGTAGTCAGATGAAATTGAATCGAATCGCAGCAGCGCTGTTCGCCGTCGGCATGATCGGCGCCGCCCAAGCCCAGACCAAGGTCAGCGACGACGTGGTCAAGATCGGCGTCCTGACCGATCTGTCCGGCGTCTATTCCGACCTGGCCGGCAACGGCTCCGTGATCGCGGCCCGCATGGCTGCCGAGGAAATGGGCAACAAGGTGCTGGGCAAGCCGGTGGAAGTGGTTTCCGCCGACCACCAGAACAAGCCCGACGTCGCCGCCAACCTGGCGCGCGAATGGTTCGACCAGGGCAAGGTCGACATGATCACCGACTTCCCCACCGCGTCCACCGCGCTGGCGGTGATGGAAATCGCCAAGCAGAAGAACCGCGTGACCATGCCGTCGGCCGGCCTGTCCACCGCCATCCTGGGCGAAAAATGCTCGCCCCTGAACGCCCAGTGGACCACCAACACCTACGCGCTGGCCGCCGGCACCGCCCGCGCGCTGGTCAAGGAAGGCAAGAAGACCTGGTACTTCATCACCGCCGACTACACCTTCGGCCACTCGCTGGAAAAGGACGGCACCGAAGTCATCCAGGAAAACGGCGGCAATGTGGTGGGCGTGTCGCGCCATCCTTTCCCCGGCAATGATTTCTCCTCGTTCCTGTTGAAGGCGCAGGCCTCGAAGGCCGACGTGATCGCGCTGGCCAATGCCGGCAACGACACGGTCAACGCGGTCAAGCAGGCCAACGAGTTCGGCATCAACAAGAAGCAGATCGTGGCGCCGCTGCTCACCTACATCTCGGACGTGCACAGCATGGGCCTGGCCAAGGCGCAGGGCATGTACCTGACCGAAGCCTTCTACTGGGACTATGACGATGCCTCGCGCGCCTGGGCCAAGAAGTTCTACGAGAAGGCCAAGAAGATGCCGACCGCCTCGCAGGCCGGCGTGTATTCGGCCACGCTGTCCTACCTGAAGGCGATCGAAGCGGCGGGCACCGACGACGCGCCCGCCGTGATGGCCAAGATGCGCGAGATGACCATCAACGACGCCGTGATCCGCAACGGCAAGCTGCGCGCCGACGGCGCGCTGGTGCACGACATGCTGCTGTTGCAGGTGAAGTCGCCCGCCGAATCCAAGGCGCCCTGGGACTACTACAACGTGAAGTCGGTGCTCAAGGGCGAGGAAGTCTTCCCCAAGCCCCAGGCCGCGTGCTCGTTGAACAAGACCTGATGCCGCCACGCGCCGCGCGCATGGCGTGCGGCGCCGGCTGCCCTGGCCGCGGCGCACCGGCGCCGCGCGCTTCCCGGAAATCGACGCGACACCTTTCCGCCCGCCGCCTACCATGTTCGACATCTCGCTTTCCGCCTTGCTCGCCCAACTGCTGGTGGGGCTGATCAACGGCTGCTTTTACGCCATCCTCAGCATGGGCCTGGCCATCATCTTCGGCCTGCTCAACATCGTCAATTTCACGCACGGCGCCCAGTTCATGATGGCGGCGTTCCTGGCCTGGATCGGCTTCACGCAGCTGCCGCAGCTGCTGGGACCCGGCGTGCAGATCAACTTCTGGGCCGCGCTGGTCCTGGCTCCCCTGCTGGTGGGGCTGGTGGGCGTCGTGATCGAGAAGACGCTGCTCAAGCGCCTGTACCACCTGGACCACCTGTACGGCCTCTTGCTGACCTTCGGCATCGCGCTGATGATGGAAGGCGGCTTTCGCTACTTCTACGGCATCTCGGGCGTGGGCTACGAGCCGCCCGAGGTCCTGCAGGGCGGCTTCGACCTGGGCTTCATGTTCCTGCCGGCCTACCGCGCCTTCGTGGTGGTGGCGTCCCTGACGCTGTGCCTGGCCACCTGGTATCTGTTCGAGCGGACCCGGCTGGGCGCCATGCTGCGCGCGGGCACCGAAAACCCCAAGCTGCTGCAGGCTTTCGGCGTCAACGTGCCGGTGATGATCACCCTGACCTATGGCTTCGGCGTGGCGCTGGCCGGCGTGGCCGGGGTGCTGGCCGCGCCCGTCATGCAGATCAATCCACTGATGGGCTCGAACCTGCTGAACATCGTGTTCGCCGTGGTGGTGATCGGCGGGCTCGGCTCCATCATGGGCGCCATCGTCACCGGGCTGGCCCTGGGCCTGCTGGAAGGGCTGACCAAAGTGTTCTATCCCGAAGCCTCGACGGTGGTGGTCTTCATCGTCATGGCGATCGTTCTGCTGACGCGCCCCGCCGGCCTGTTCGGCAAGGAGAAATAAGGTGCAGCGCATACCCTCCTCGATCCGCATCCTGGCGCTGCTGCTGGCGCCGGCCCTGCTGGTGCCACTGTTCCCGCAGATCGTCTACCCCGTGTTTGTGATGAAGGTGCTGTGCTTTGCGCTGTTCGCGCTGGCCTTCAACCTGCTGACCGGCTTTACCGGACTGGTGTCCTTCGGCCATGCCGCGTTCTTCGGCTGGGCCGGCTACGCGGCCGGTGAAATGATGATCCTGTTCGGCGCGCGCGGCCTGCCGCCCGAGGTCGCCATGGCTTGCGGCGTGGCCATGGCCGCGGCCATCGGCTGGGCCATCGGCTGGCTGGCGATCCGGCGCACCGGCATCTACTTCGCGATGATCACGCTGGCGCTGTCGCAAGTGGCGTACTTCATGGCGGTGCAGGTGGGCTGGACGCGCGGCGAGGACGGCATGCAGGGCATCCCGCGCGGCAAGTTCCTGGGCCTGGTGGACCTGAGCGTGGACGCCAACATGTATTACTTCACGCTGGGAGTCTTCGTGCTGGGCTTTCTGTTCGTCTACCGGGTGATCCATTCGCCCTTCGGCCAGGTGCTCAAGACCATCCGGGACAACGCGCCGCGGGCGATATCGCTAGGTTACGATACAGACCGGTGCAAGCTGCTGGCCTTCGTGCTGTCGGCCTCGGTGGCCGGACTGGCCGGTTCGCTGAAGGCGCTGGTGCTCCAGCTGGTTGCATTGAACGACGTTTCGCTCGCCACCTCCACGGAAGTGCTGCTGATGACGCTGCTGGGCGGCATCGGCACGGTGTGGGGGCCGGTGGTGGGCGCGACGCTGGTCGTCAGCTTGCAGAATTACCTTGCCACCCTGGGCGACATCGTCACCATCGTCATCGGACTGATTTTCGTGTTGTGCGTGTCGTTCTTCCGGCGCGGATTCGTCGGCGAATGGCTGGCCTACGCGCAGTGGCGCAAAACGAAGGAAAACAATAGTTGATGGCAGCAGCAGAATCCAAACGGCGCGCCGCCGATGTCGCCTACGACCAGATCGAAAGCATGATCGCCACGCTGCAATTGCAGCCGGGCAGCGCGGTCGTGGAAGCGGATCTGGTGGAAATGACCGGCCTGGGGCGCACGCCGCTGCGCGAGGCGCTGCTGCGCATGGTGGCCGCCGGGCTGATACGCCAGGAGCCGCGGCGCGGCCTGCGCGTGTCCATGATCCAGCTGGCGGACCACATGGACCTGATCCAGACCCGCCGGGCGCTGGAACAACTGATCGCCGCCAGCGCCGCGCGCCGCGCCACCCCTGCGCAACGCAGCCAGATCGTGGATTGCGCGGCGCAGATGATCCGCGCGGCGGAAGGCGGCAATCTCGACGACTACATGCATGCCGACCAGATGCTGGATCACGTCTGCCACCAGGCCTGCCGCAACGCCTCGGCCGTGAACGCGGTGGCGCCGCTGATCATCCAGTGCCGCCGCTTCTGGTACGCCTACCAGCACGAGGGCGACATCGCCGAGGGCGCGCGCCGCCACATGCTGATGGCCGAAGGCATCGCCACTGGCAACGAGTCCGCGGCCATCAAGGGCGCGGACTCGCTGATGGACTACCTGGAGATGTTCACGCGCAAGGTGATTGACGCGTGACGGCCGGCGCGGCCTGCCCCTTGCGGCGGGCCAGCCACTGCAGGACCCGCGGCCGCGAACGGTCGTAGGCCAGGTTGTAGAGGAAGGCGTAGGGCAGATAGAACAGCACCAGCGCGATATCCAGCACAAAGGCCTGCCACAGGCTGATGTCGAGCCACCAGGCCGCCAGCGGAATCACGATCAGGATCAGGCCCAGCTCGAAGCCGAAGGCATGCACCACGCGCAGCCGCAGCGTGCGGGTCCAGCCCATGCGGTTCTCGATGCGGTCAAAGCCCGCGTTGTAGATCATGTTCCAGACCAGCGCGATCCAGGCGATCACCGCGGTCAGCACGCCCATTTCGAACAGGGACTTGCCCATGGCCCAGGCGGCCGCCGGGGCGCACAGGCCGATGGCGATGATTTCGAACAGAAAGGCGTGGAGGAAACGTTCTTTAATGGATTTCTTGGCTTGCGTCATGACCCACCTGCGGTCGGTTGATACTGAGTGACAGGGATTTTCGACGACATTTCCGTTACGATAAAGATGGTTTTCATCGGAAAAACCGATAACACCGGAACCCACGCCCATGCGCCATTCCCTGGAATCCCTGGCGGCGTTCGCCCAGGTCGCCTCCGAAGGCACGTTTTCCGCCGCCGCCCGCAAGCTCGGGAAAAGCCAGTCCACCGTCAGCGAAACCGTCGCCAACCTCGAGGTGGACCTGAACGTGACGCTGTTCGACCGCAGCCAGCGCCAGCCGGCCCTGACCGAGGCGGGCCGCGTGCTGCTGGGCCAGGCCTTGCAGGTGCTGGCCGCCAACGACAGGCTGAATCGCAGCGCCAGCCAACTATCCGAAGGCCTGGAGCCCCGGCTGACGGTGGTGCTGTCCGACACGTTCCAGTCCGAGACCTTCGAGAACATGCTCAGCCAGATCGACCAGCGCTATCCGGCGTTGCGCTTCGAATGCCTGATCGCGGAGTACGAGGATGTGGTGGCGCTGGTACAGCAGGGTCGCGCGCACCTGGGGCTGATGGCCGCCCAGGAAAGCTATCCGCCCGACGTCGCGCACGCCGCCCTGGCGGAGCTTTCGGAAATCGTCCTGTGCGTGAGCCGCAAGCACCCGCTGGCCAGGCTGCCCCGGGTCACCGAGGACCAGCTGAAATCCGAACGCGCGCTGCGCCTGAGCACGTACGAGCTGGGCGACAAGGAGCCCGAACCCGCGTACGCGACCTGGTCGGCGCCCGGCTATCTGATGCTGATGGACATGGCGACCCTGGGGTTTGGGTGGACAGAGCTGCCGCGCTGGATGTTCCAGCGCTTCGGCCAGGATCAGCTGGTTGAACTGAAGGCGCCGGGCTGGCCGCGCCACATCCGCGTCGATGCGGTCTGGTCGCGACGCCGCGCGCTGGGGCCGGCGGGCGCCTGGCTGCTGCAGAGCCTGACGGGCGGCTAGAGCCGGCCCGCGCCGCAACGGCCTGGCAGCCGATCAGCGCGCCGCGGCCGGCAAGCGCGAGATGTGCACGCCGTTGACGTTGAGCCAGTCGCCCAGCTTGGGGCTGGCCAGCACATCGAATTCCGCGCGGCGCTGGCGCGACATGGCGCAGCCGTCCTGGCTGCCCAGCGCCGGGTGGCACATGAGCAGGTCGCAGTCGCGCGCATTGAACAGCCAGTTCTGCAGCAGGTCCGCGTAACGGCGCTTGCCGCCCGCGAAGCCGTAGACGCCCAACAGCCGGCGGTTGGTGCGCATGCCGTCCTTGCGCGCCTGGCGCGCCAGCGCCGCCGAGCCCAGCGCGCCGATGACGCGCGCCTTGATGGCTTCCTTCAAGGGAATGCCGAACTGCATGCCGGGCGCCGTCTGGCGCAGCCACGGCATATGGGCTCCGTAACGGCGCTTGAGCAACTGCAGCAGGCGCTCGCGGATGCCGGGCAGCTGATGCACGTGCTGATGGCCATCGACGTAATCCGGCGCGCGGCCGAAGGCGGCCTCGAAGGCGTCGAACTGGCGCTCCAGCTGCGCCTCGACCCAATCGCCATCCAGCCTGCCCGTGTAGGCATTGAGGATCAGCCGGCTCAGCGTGGGCATGGGATCGGCGCCGGGCATGAGCGCTTCGGTGAAGTTCACATGCAGGCCGACATCCACGTTCAGCGACGCCAGCCGCCCCGCGTTCGCCGCGAACGAAGGGCCCAGCGTCAGGCAGCTGACCGCGCTCAGGCGGCCCATGCCGGCCAGCGCAATCATGCCTTCATCGATGTCGGCATTCATGCCAAAATCATCACCGCAGACCACAATACGTTTGCTCATCGCTATACCTTTGACTTCCTTATCCCCACGGCTTTCATGCGCGCCCTGCTGCAACAAGTAAGCACCTTCATTGCTGTCGGATGCGCCGCCGCAGCCACCCATTGGGCTGTCGCCGTGGCTTGCGTCGAACTCTTCCGCATCCCGCCCCTGGCCGCCAACCTGGCGGGCTGGCTGGTCGCCTTCGCGGTATCCTTCACCGGCCACTACCGGCTTACATTCCGACATTCCAAAACTCCCTGGACGGTAGCAGCGCGCCGTTTCTTCTTTGTGTCAGCCATAGGCTTTCTCATCAACGAAGCCGCTTATGCCTGGCTGCTGCACAGCACTGCCATCCGTTACGACATCCTGCTCGCGCTGATCCTGCTCGGACTCGCCGTGGCGACCTTCATCGTCAGCCGGTTCTGGGCATTCCGCCACAAACCCGCTGCTTGAAGGCCGCGTCCACGTCGACGCGCCACATCACGTACTTCACGCTGCTGACCACAGGCGCCAGCCCCTGCAGCGGCGGATAGACCGGGTTGTCGGCCGCAGTGCCCCACACCCAGAAACGCGCCCCTTGCGCCGCCTGGCACAGACGCGCGGTGAATTCCGCCGGACTGAGCAATACCTCCTCGCCCGTCTCGGGATCGAACTGCGCGGCGTCGTACAGCTCCTTGCGCCAGTTGTCGCGCACGGGAACCTCCGGATTGCGCCAGTCGTCCACCACCCACGCAGGACGCGCCGCCCTTGCGTAAAGCGCCAGATCGAAGGGATAGGTGTGCAGCGAGACGAACGTGTCGTCCGGCCGCGCCTGTTCCCGCACTACCTTGGCCAGCGGCCCCGCGCTGCCGCGCACGTTGTTCGCCGCGATGCCCACCGCGATGACGCAGATGCCCGCCGCCAGGACCGCACTCAGGCGCACCAGGCGCGTGGCGCCTTCGGCATCGGCGCGCCGGGCGCCCTGGATCACTTCAGCCAGCAGAAAAGCCAGCGGCGCCAACGCAGGCAGGACATAGCCCACGAGCTTGGAATCCGGCAGTGAAAAAAACACGAGCACGACGGCAAACCACGCCAAGCCCAGGCGCCGCAGGCTGCGCGAAGGACCTTCCCAGAACGCCTTGCGCAATATGCCGCCGCCCCACAGCGACCAGGGCAGGCTGAGCCCGGCGATCACCGGCAGATAGAACCAGAACGGCTGGGCATTGTTGAAGCCGCTGGCCGCGAATCGCTGGAAATGCTGATAAACGAAGAAGTAGTCGTAAAAACCGGGATAGCGCAGCTGCATCAGCACGAACCACGGCGCCGCCACGGCGATGAACGCCAGCAGCGCGGGCGGCCAGCACAGCGCGGCCAGGCCGCGCCAGCGCCGTTCCCACAGCAGCCAGATCAGCAGGATGGCGCCCGGCAGCGCCAGGCCGATCAGGCCCTTGGCCAATACCGCCAACGCCGCCAGCACAGCGGCGGCCACCGACATCGCGCGCCAGGCCTGCCCGCGCTCGACGCGCAGCGCCGTGTCCACGGCGGCCAGCACGCACAGCGTGATCAAGCCGGCAACCAGCATGTCCAGATTCGCGAACTGCGCACCGCCATAGAAGAACGGCATGGTGGCAAGGACCAGCACCGTGAGCGCGGCGGTCGCGGTATCGCGGTAGCGCCGCACGAAGCAGTACAGGGCCGCCACGGCGCCCCACGCGGCCAGCCAGGAAGGCACCCGCGCCGCCCAGGGATGCAGGCCGAACACCGAGAAGGACAGCTCGGTCAGCCAGTAATACAGCGGCGGCTTGTGGAAGTACGGCATGCCGTCCAGCAAGGGCACCGCGTGCGAGCCGCTGCGCAGCATGTCCCAGGCCACGCCGGCATAGCGCCCTTCATCGGGCAGGGTCAGGGGCCTGATCCAGGCCAGGAAGGCAAGCCACGCACCTATCGCAAGCAGGAAGCGTCCTGCGGGCGGGGTCCAGTCTGAACGCCGCCAGAAAGTCGTGGCGGACATGTCAGCCCAGGCCTTTGTCCGGCCGGGAAGCCCGACCCTGGCGGCGGCGCACGACGAACAGCGGCCGCCCCTTCACTTCATCGAAGATCCGGGACACGTACTCCCCCACCACGCCCAGCGAAACCAGGTTCACGCCGGCAAAGAACAGCACTGCCGTCACGATCGTCGTCCAGCCGGAGACCTCGTTGCCGAAGAACAGGTATTCGCCGACCAGATAGGCCGCATAGCCCAGCGCCAGCATGGCGAACGCCACGCCGACCAGGCTGACCAGGCGCAGCGGCCAGGTGGTGAACGCGGTCAGGCCGTCCAGCGCCAGCCGGAACAGGCGCATGCTGCCAAAGCGGCTATTGCCGTGCATGCGCTCCTCGGGGGTATAGGCCAGGGCCTCGCCCTTGAAGCCGACCCAGGCATACAGGCCCTTCATGAAGCGGGTACGTTCGGGCAGCGCGATCAGCGCGTCCACCACGCTGCGGTCCATCAGGCGGAAATCGCCGGCGTGCGCCGGCACGTCCACGCCGCGCGCCCCGCTCAGCAGCTTATAGAACCAGCGCGCACCCGCGCGCTTGGCCCAGGACTCATCGCTACGGGTTTCGCGCACGGCGTAGACCATTTCGGCACCGGCAGCCCAACGCGCGAGCATCTGCTCGATCAGCGCGGGGGGGTGTTGCAGATCGGCGTCCAGGCAGATCACGGCGTTGCCGGTGGCGGCTTCCAGGCCGGCGCTGATCGCGGCTTCCTTGCCGAAATTGCGCGACAGCTGCACGTAGCGAAAGCCGTCATGTTCGGCCCATTCGGCCATCAGCGCTTCCGTGCCGTCCGTACTGCCGTCATCGGCCACGATGATTTCCCAACTGGTGCACAAGGCTTGCAGACGATTGCGCAGCAAGGGCAGCAACACCCGCAGGTTCTCGCATTCGTTCAGGCAAGGGATGACGCAAGTCACGCAAGTGTCATACGGTACGGGCGCTTGGGCAGCCGGCCACACCGCTTCCAGGGGAAACGATTTGGTCAATACTTGCGGGGCGACGGGTTCGGACCGGAACTGGATGTGCATGGCTCTAGACTCGGAATGCAGGACTATGGCGAGCAGTATGCGCAGCGGGTCGTTGAATTTTCATCAAATGCCGCGCGGCCTGACAAGCCGGTAGTCCAGGGCGAATTCTAGGGAGCCTCCCCCTGAAAACAATAAAGTCCCGTGAACCTGTGTCCCCAATTTGTGAAGGCCTGTAAAGCCGGGAACCACGCGCGGATCGGTAAAATGCGCTCGAGTTTTTGTTTTCGCAGGTAGTCATGCAATATCAAGTCCGGTCCATGCGGGCCAGCGACGTGGACGCCATCCTGGCTCTCCAGACCCTGGCCTACCCCGGTTTCCTGCTGGAAAGCGCCGGTTTCTTCCAGAACCGCCTGGCGCTCGCCCCCTCGCACTGCTGGGTCGCGCAGGCCAGCCGCGACGGGCTGCTGGGTTACCTGATTTCCTATCCCTGGGATGCGGGGCTGCCGCCCGCGCTCGATGTCGCGCTGCCGGCGCTGCCGGCCGGCGCCGACCACTGGTTCCTGCATGACTGCGCGGTAGCGCCGTCGGCGCAGGGACTGGGCGTGGGCCAGGCGCTGTTGCGCGCCGCGGCGGCCAAGGCGCACGCAGGCGGGTTGCGCCGCGCGAGCCTGGTGTCCCTGGAATCCGCCGTGGGCTATTGGCAGCGCCACGGCTATCTGCCGGTCAGCGCAGACAGCGCCGACCTGGCCGAAAAACTGGCCGGCTACGGGCCGCGCGCGCAATACATGTCGCGCGCATTTCCGCTCTAGCCGCCCCGGCCGCAACTGCCGCGGCCTACCGCCCGCCCGGCCCCGCGCCGCGCGCCGCCTCCCCCTGCCCCCATGTACACCGCCCGCGCGGCGGACGTAACATAAGCCTCAGTCCGTGTGAGGCGGCAGGGTTCAAACAGCCAGAAAGTTCACCGTGCCCTGACAGGGTGCAAAGGTACCTATGATCTCGCTTACGCCCGTTCAATCACTGCTGGCATGCTGCCTCGTCCTGGTCATCGGACGCGTGCTCACCACCCGGATCGGCGTCCTCGCCCGCTACAGCATTCCCGACCCCATCGTGGGCGGCCTGCTGTTCGCCGTGCTGGCCTACTTGCTGTCCACCTGGGGCGGCGTGTCCGTCTCGCTGGAAACCAGCATCAAGCCGACCTTGTTGCTGCTGTTCTTCGGCAGCATCGGCCTGACCGCCAACCTGAAGCTGCTAGCCAAGGGCGGCCCCAGGCTGATCGCCTTCCTGCTGGCCCTGATCCCGTTCCTGGTGCTGCAAAACGCCGTGGGGCTGGGCATGGCCTGGCTGCTGGACATGCATCCGCTGATGGGCCTCCTGGGCGGCACCATCACGCTGGTGGGCGGGCATGGCACGGGCGCGGCCTACGCCACGCGCTTCGCCGACTTCAACAACATCCAGGACGTGATGGCGCTGGCAATGACCGCCGCCACCCTGGGGCTGGTGCTGGGCGGCGTGGTGGGCGGGCCGGTGGCCGAATGGCTGATGCGGCGGCACAAGCTGGCCGGCAGCCTGGACCACGTGCCCGGCGATGGCCATGAGCCTGCGGACCTGATGGAAAACGCGCCCGCGTCCTCCGCCGGCTCCTACATCGTGTCCCTGACCGCCGCGCTGGTCTGCCTGGTGGTCGGCGGCTACCTGGCCGCGCTGGTCGAGGACGCCCCGGTCAGCCTGCCCAACTTCCTGTGGTGCCTGGCAACGGGCGTGCTCATTCGCAACGGCGGCGAAAAGCTGGGCCTGAAGCTGGACGATCGCGCCACCGAGATCATCGGCACCATCTCCCTGTCGCTCTTCCTGGGCATGACCATGATGACGCTGGACCTGTCCAGCGTGGCGCGCCTGGCGGGCCCGCTGGCGCTGATGCTGGCGGTGCAGACCCTGGTGTGCGCGCTGTATGCCGCGTGGGTGGTGTTCCGCATGCTCAAGCGCGACTACGAGGCGGCCATCATGTCGGCCGCGTTCTGCGGCTTCGCGCTGGGCGCGACGGCCACCGCCATCGCCAACATGCAGGCGCTGACGCGGCGACACGGCCCGGCGCCGGAAGCGTTCATCGTCGTGCCGGTCACCGGCGCCTTCCTGGTCGACATCCTGAACGTGATCGTGCTGACCTCGCTGATCTCCTTGCCATTCGTGGGAGGGATGTGACCATGTTCAAACGTCTCATCATTCTGAGCCTCTGCCTGGTGCTGGCGGCCTGCGGCCGCGCGCCGGATACCGACGTGCTGCGCGCCGACGTCGAACGCAGCCTGGCGACCGCGTACGGCGCGGACCTGTTCCGCATCGCCGAGCTCAAGCGCATGGGCTCGGCCTCGGACAGCAGCGCCCCGGCGGGTGAAACCCGCCGCGTGGTCTATTACGACGTCGAACTGGATCTGGCGCGCAACATCACCCTGGGCGCCTGGGACCAGCCCGGCGCCGCCGCGCTGGTCACGCTGCTGGGCGCAGGCCCGCGCAGCATCAGCGGCGTGAAATCCGGCGGCAACCAGGCCGGCGACCGCATCGTCGCGCATGCCAGCGCCATCTACCGCCAGGAGGGCGACGACTGGAAGCTCGTCACGCCCGCCGGTTTCAAAGCGGCAGAGGCGCCCAACCTGGACACTGGCGCGCCGCCGCCCGTCACGCGCCAACTGCTGGACACGCTGGACCAGATTACCCATTCGGTCTCCTACAGCGCCTCCAGCACCGCGCAGCACGTGGTGCAGCAGGAACTGGAGCGCTCGGTGGCGCGCATCAACGGCCGCCTGGCCCGCATGCAACAGGGCTACCCGCTGGCCGGCGGCCCGGACCGCGGCGAATACGTGGCGTTCGCGCGCGCCCTGAGCGACGTGGCGCGCAAGCAGCAGATCCGGGTCTCGCCGCTGATCACGGGCGGCGGCGCCGAGAACATCGCGCTGCTGCGCAGCGGCGACGCGGTGGTGGGGCTGGCCCAGGCCGACACGGCGCGGCTCGCCTACGACGGCAAGGGGCCGTTCGCGGGCCAGGGTCCGTTCACCGGCCTGCGCGCCTTGGGCAGCCTGTATCCGGAACTGGTCCACATCGTGGTGCGCGACGATGCCTCCCTGCGCGGCGTGCGCGACCTCAAGGGCAAGACCATCGCCCTCGGGCCGGAAGGCTCGGCGGTGCGCGCCACGCTGGAAACGGTGCTGGCCGCCCACGGCCTGCAGGCCGGCCGCGACTACACCGTGGCCGACACGCCGTTCACCGAATCGCTGCCGGCCTTGAACTCCGGCGCGGTCGACGCCGCCGCCCAGGTCATAGGCGTGCCGGCCACGCCCCTGCGCGACGCCTTGACCCAGGCGCGCCTGAAGCTGCTGCCGCTGGACCCCGCCGCCATCAAGACGCTGACGGCGGCGGAAGACAACGCGCTGATGCCGCTGGACATCGCTGCCGGCACCTATCCCAACCAGCTGGAGCCGATCCCCACCGTGGGCATGGCGGCGCTGCTGCTCACCACCGCCGACCTGACCCGCGACGAGGCCCTGGTGATCGTGCGCGCGGTCTACGTGACCGGGCAGGACCTGCTGGCCGCCGGATCGGCCCAGGGCGCGCAGGTGGGCCTGGCGACCGCCCGCCGCGGGCTGACCGTGCCGCTGCACGACGGCGCCCAGGAAGGGCTGGCCAAGCTCGAGCAAGGCAAACCGCACTGAAGCCGGTTGCGCTTATGATTGCGCTCCCTACCAGGAATTCCCATGAATAAATTCGATCTGCAGAAAAACCAGGCCCTGAAGCTGGCCGGCCAACTCAAGCAAGCGGCCACGCCGGACCGCTTCGGCGCCGCCTCGCAAGCGCCCGACCGCCGCGAACAGCGCAAGCTCGACCAGGCCGCCGGCCTGGTGCCGTTCCCCTTGAAGCTGTCGCAGGCCCACGCCGACAAGCTGCGCGCCCTGGCGGCCGAGCGCGGCGTGTCCACCAACGACATCGTGGCCGAAGTGCTGCAAAACGCGCTGGACAAGTAAGCGCATGCACATCTGGGTCGATGCGGACGCCTGCCCCGCGGTCATCAAGGACATCCTGTTCCGCGCCGCCCAGCGCTGGCAGGTGCCGCTGACGCTAGTGGCCAACCAGATGCTTTACACCCCGCCCTCGCCGTTGATCCGCGCGGTGCAGGTGCCGCGCGGCTTCGATGTCGCCGACGCCCACATCGCCGAACGCGCGGCCAAGGACGACCTGGTAATCACCGGCGACATCCCGCTGGCCGCTCAAGTCCTGGAAAAAGGCGCGATGGCCCTGAATCCGCGCGGCGAGCGCTACTCGCCGGAAACCATCCGGGAACGGCTGGCGTTGCGGGACATGATGGAAGAATTGCGGGCCAGCGGCGTGGATACCGGCGGCCCGGCTTCGTTCAGCCAGGCCGACCGCAAGGCTTTCGCCAATCAGCTGGACAGCCTGCTGGCGCGCGCGGCGCGCAATGCGCAGAAGAACTGAACCGCGGCAGGCGGTCAGTAGAAGGTGATGTAGGCCTTGTAGATGATCGTGCCCAGGGCCGTGATCAGGCCTATGCCCATCAGCCCCATGCCGAGATTGCGGTCGCGCAGCCCGAAGCCGATCAGCATGAGCGCCACCCCGGCGCCGATGATGATCAACATGGTAGTGGTGTGCTCGGACATGACCTTCTCCTGTTCGCCTACGCCTGGCCCCACGGGCCAAAGCCATTGTTATCAATGATAGTCAGGCTTGCATGCGACGCGGCTCAATCGACGAGAGTCCGCTTGCGTCAAATCAAGCTAAGCGTAATGAAAGGGACGGTTCAGCGCAATGGCTTGCGCGCCATATGCAAAGCGCCCGGATTCGAAGGCGTGCTCAATGTTCTGATCCCGCAAAACAAAAAAGCCAACCTCGCGGTTGGCTTTGTTTGCGTTGCGTCTTTTTTTTGACCTTGGTACGCCGACAACGATAAGCCTGGGGCTTACGTCATCTTCCAAGGGTCTTTGGTGGGTAGTACTGGGTTCGAACCAGTGACCCCTGCCGTGTGAAGGCAGTGCTCTACCACTGAGCTAACCACCCCGAAAGAGGCGAAATATTAGCACGTTTTTTTGAACGTGTGCAAGTCGCCTCGAAAAAACTTTAAGCGGCCGCCACCGGCGCGTCGATCTTGCGCCAAGTGCACTCCCCGCCCACGGACTTGTCCAGGGCGGCGAGATAGGTTTCATGCTCGGCCAGTTCCGCCTCGCTGGCCTTGATCACGGGCAGGCCCGACGCGTCGAAGCGGGCCAGCTCGACGCCATTGCCGCCAGCGCTGGCGCCGTCGTCCACGTCGATCAGCAGCGCATCCTGGCCGCGGGTCATGGCCAGCCAGACTTCCGCCAGGAGCTGCGAGTCCAGCAATGCGCCGTGCAGCGTGCGGTGGGCGTTGGAGATGCCAAAGCGGTCGCACAGCGCGTCCAGCGAATTGCGCTTGCCGGGGAACAGCGAACGCGCGTGCAGCAGCGAGTCGGTGACCGTCTCGCAGTAGTCGGTGACCGGGCCGCGCCCGGTCTTGGCGAGTTCGGCGTTGAAGAACTTGACGTCGAACGCCGCGTTGTGCGCGATCAGCTCGGCGCCCTGGATGAACTTGACGAATTCGTCCGCCACATCGGCGAAGCGCGGCTTGTCGGACAGGAATTCCGTGGTCAGGCCGTGCACCGCCAAGGCCTCGGGGTCGCTGTCGCGGTCCGGGTTCAGGTAGATGTGCAGGTTGTTGCCGGTGCTCATCCGGTTGACCATTTCCACGCAGCCGATCTCGACGATGCGATGGCCCTGGGCAGGGTCCAGTCCGGTGGTTTCAGTGTCAAAGATGATCTGGCGCATAACTTATTCCGACGCTTGGGCGGGCGAGGCGGGCTGCGCGCGCGGCGCCGGAGCGGGGTCCGGGTGATGCGCTGCGCTGCCGGCCTGGCCGGGTTTCTTGCGTGCGGTGGCGATCAAGGTATAGGCCACCGGCACGACGAACAAGGTCAGTAGTGTACCCAGCATCAGCCCGCCCACCAGAACCCAGCCGATCTGCTGGCGCGATTCCGCCCCCGCGCCGGTGGACAGCGCCAGCGGCACGGTGCCCAGCACCATGGCGCCCGTGGTCATCAGGATGGGCCGCAGGCGCAGCACGCTGGCCTCGATGACGGCATCGAACAATTCCTTGCCCTCGTCGCGCAGCTGGTTGGTGAATTCGACGATCAGGATGCCGTGCTTGGTGATCAGCCCCACCAGCGTGATCAGGCCGATCTGGCTGTAGATGGACAGTGTGCCGCCGGTCAACCACAGCGCCAGCAGCGCGCCGGTCATGGACAGCGGCACCGACAGCATGATGATGAAGGGATTGCGCCAGCTTTCGAACTGCGCGGCCAACACCAGGTAGATGAAGGCCAGCGCCATGGCGAACACCAGGTAGATGCTGCCGGAGGAATCGCGGAACTCGCGCGACTGGCCGTCCAGGTCGGTCACGATGGTGTTGGGCAGCACATCGCGCGCCACCTGGTGCATGTGCGCCAGGACCTCGCCCAGCGCGTAGCCCGGCGCCACGGCGCCGTCGATCTTCACGGCGCGCAGGCGGTTGAAGTGGTTCAGCGACTGCGGCGACACGCCTTCGTGCACGCCCAGCAGGTTGTCCAGCTGCACCATGCTGCCGTCGCGCGCCCGCACGTAGATGCCCGAGATATCGGTGGGATTGGCGCGGTCGCGCGGCGTCACCTGCACGATCACGTCGTACTGTTCGCCTTCGTCCTTGTAGCGGGTGACCTGGCGGCCACCCAGCATGGACTCCAGGGTGCGGCCCACTGTGTCCACGTTGGCGCCCACGTCGGCCATCTTGTCGCGGTCCACCCGCACCCGCAGTTCCGGCGTGTTCAGGCGCAGGTCGGTATCCAGGTTGATCAGGCCCGGGTACTTGCGCAATTCGGTCAGGAACACCTCGGTCAGGCGCGACAGCTCGGCGTAGGACGCCTGGCTCATGATGATGAATTCCACCGGCTTGGAGCGGGCCGACTGGCCCAGCGACGGCGGATTGGTCGGGAACGCCCGCACCCCGGGCAGCGAGGCGAACTGCGGCTGCAGCTGCTGGGTAATGGCCTGCTGCTTGCGGCTGCGTTCTTCCCAGGGCTTCAGGCGCAGGATGGCGGTGCCGTCCGTCACGGTGGGAAAGCCCACGGTCACCTGGCTGCCGCTGGCCTCGGGGATGTCGGAATAGAACTTCTCGATGCCCAGCATGCTTTCCAGCGTGTAGTTCAGCGTCGCCCCTTCCGGCGAGCTGACGATGCCGAACACCACGCCGCGGTCCTCGATGGGCGCCAGCTCGCTCTTGACCACCTTGAACAGCACCCCGCTCGCGGCCGCGACCGCCACGCCTATCGCCACCACCAGCCAGCGGTGGCGCAGCGACGCCCCCAGCGCGCGCCGGTAGCCGTTGCTCATGCCGTTGAGCCAGCCTTCGATCAGGTTGTACCAGCGGCTATGGCTGCTCTGGTGGCGCAGCAGCACCGAGCACATCATGGGCGTAAGCGTCAGCGCCACAAAGCCCGACACCAGCACCGCGCCAGCCAGCGCCAACGCGAATTCGATGAACAGCCGCCCGGTGCGGCCGGTGGCGAAGGCCAGCGGCGCGTACACGGTGACCAGGGTCATGGTCATGGCGACCACCGCGAAGCCGATCTCGCGCGAACCGCGCAGCGCGGCCTCCTTGCGCGGCATGCCCTCTTCGATGTGGCGGAAGATGTTCTCCAGCACCACGATCGCGTCGTCCACCACCAGGCCGATGGCCAGCACCATGGCCAGCAGCGTCAGCGTGTTGATGGAAAAGCCGAACAGGTACATCAACGCGCAGGCGCCCACCAGCGACACCGGGATGGTGACGATGGGGATGATGCTGGCGCGCAGGTTGCGCAGGAAGAAGAAAATCACCAGCACCACCAGCACGATGGCTTCGCCGATGGTGTGGAACACGGAATCGATGGAGCGTTCGATGAACACCGACGAGTCGTAGGCGATGTTCAGCTTCATGCCGGCCGGCAGGTTCTCGTTCAGGCGCGCCACTTCCTCGCGCGCGGCCTTGGACAGTTCCAGCGGGTTGGCGGTGGACTGGCGCGTCACGCCGATGTTGATGGCGGGCTTGCCGTTGAAGCGCGACAGCACGCGGTCGCTGGCGGCGGCGATCTCCACGTTGGACACGTCGCGCAGGCGGACCGGATAGCCTTTGACGTTGGCGACGATCACGTTCTCGAATTGCGCCGGCGTCTG
Source organism: Achromobacter xylosoxidans (assembly GCF_002192695.1). Taxonomy (GTDB): domain Bacteria; phylum Pseudomonadota; class Gammaproteobacteria; order Burkholderiales; family Burkholderiaceae_B; genus Achromobacter; species Achromobacter xylosoxidans_C. Next base: position 101,025 of record NZ_MTLG01000008.1, on the reverse strand, counting down.
CAGGTCGGTGGAAGACACCACCGAGAACTCGCGCGCGCGCGATTCGATGCGGCCGGCCGGGATCTCGACGTTCTGGCTGCGCAGCGCGGCCTCCACGTCCTGCACGGTCAGGCCGTAGGCGGCCAGCTTGTCGCGGTCCACGTAGATGCGCATGGACGGCAGGCGCTCGCCGAAGACGCGCACCTCGGCCGCGCCGGGCAGCACCGACAGACGGGTCTTGATGTAGCGGTTGATGTAGTCCGAGGTCTGGATCGCCGAGTACGAGCCGGACTCGACCGCGATGTAGATAATGGGCTGGGAATCGGCCTCGACCTTGCCGATGATGGGTTCGTCGATCTCGTCTGGCAGGAAGCGGCGGGCGCGCGAGACCTTGTCGCGGACTTCCGCGGCTGCGGCGTCCGGATTGCGCGACAGGTTGAACTTGATGTTGATCAGGCTGCGTTCCGAGCGGCTGCGCGAGGTCATCACGTCCACGCCCTCGATGCCGGCCAGCTGGTCTTCCAGCGGCTTGGTCACCTGCGACTCGATCACCTCGGGCGAGGCGCCCTTGTAGGTGGTGTCCACCGAGACGATGGGCTCGTCGATCTTCGGATATTCGCGCACGGTCAGGCGCGAATACGAAATCAGGCCGATCAGCACGATGATCAGCGACAGGACCGATGCGAACACCGGCCGCTTGATGCAGGTTTCCGAGATACGCATTGCGCTACCGCCAAAAATGGAAAAAGGCCGGCGTCACGCGCCGTTGCCCAGAACGGTCACCGCGGCGCCGTCCGTCACCCGCTGCAAGCCCGACACCACCAGTTGGTCGCCCGCCGCCACCCCGGTCAGGATCTCGACGCGGCCTTCGCGGCGCTCGCCGATGGTGACCTCGCGCCGCTCGGCCACGCCGTTCTTGACCCGGTAGACGTACTGCGTCGCGCCCGAGGGCGACAGCGCGGCTTCCGGCGCGACCAGCGCCTTGTCCTGGCTGAACTGCAACTGCACGCGGGCGAACATGCCCGGGCGCAGCACCGCATCCTTGTTGGCGACCGTGGCGCGCAGCAGGATGGAGCGTCCGCCCGCGTCGACCAGCGGGCTGACCGCGTAGACCACACCCTGGCGCTCCTGGCCGGGCAGCGCGTCCATGCGCAGCGTCAGCGGCTGGCCCACGCCCACCTTGCTCAAATACATTTCGGGCACGCGGAAGTCCACCTTGAGCGGGTCGATCGCCTCCAGCGGGGCCAGGTCCTGGCCCTGGTTGACGTAGTCGCCCACCGACACGCTGCGCAAGCCCGCAATGCCGCCGAACGGCGCCGAGATCGTCATCTTGTCCAGCCGCGCCTGCGCCAGCGCCACCGCGGCTTCCTGCACCTTCAGGGTGCTGGCGGATTCGTCGCGCGCCTGTTGGCTGACGAAGCCCTTGCCCTGCAGCTCCACCGAGCGCCGGTAGTGGCTTTGCGCCAAGGTCAGGTTGGCGCGCGCCTGGGCCAGTTCGGCGCGCGGCACGGAATCGTCCAGGCGGATCAGCACGTCGCCGCGCTTGACCGGCTGGCCTTCCTTGAAATCGATGGACTGGATGCGGCCCGCGACCTCCGGCCGCAGCACCACGGACTCGTCGGAGCGCAGGCTGCCCACGGCCGAAATGCCGCGCGCGAAAGGAATCTCTTCGACGGCGGCCACCTCGACCCGGACCGGCGCGGCGCGCGTGACCAGGGGCGCTTGAACGGCGCCGGGCTGCGGACTGACGGTTCCATAGGCAAGCCAGCGCGGCACAAAAATGCCGAGCGCGGCCCCCGCGGCCAACCCTGCCGCTACGGCGGCGAGCAGTACTGCTTTTTTCATGCGCGAATGTGGCGGTATTGCGGCGCGGGCCTGGCATGCCCCCACGCGGACTGCGCCGCAGGAACTGGAATGAGGGTTGGCACTTTAGCACCCGGATTTACATACTGGAACAATCCTGAAGCCGGATGAAAGAACTAAATCCGCCCCTGAGGGCGGATTTGAGGGTATATCCCGATGCCCTCAGCCCCGCTTGGCCGATTCCACGCCCATATTGGCCAATTGGTCGGCCCGTTCGTTGCCGGGATCGCCGGCGTGTCCACGGACCCAGCGCCAGGACACCGCATGCCGCTGCACCTGCTCGTCCAGCAATTGCCACAGCTCGACGTTCTTGACGGGCTTCTTGTCGGCCGTCATCCAGCCGCGCCGCTTCCAGTTGGCCAGCCATTCGGTCATGCCCTTCATCACGTACTGGGAGTCCGTGTGGATCGTGACCGCGCATGGGCGCTTGAGCGCGCGCAGGCCCTGGATGACCGCCAGCAGCTCCATCCGGTTGTTGGTGGTCTGGAGTTCCCCGCCGTGCAGCGTCTTTTCGTGGCTGCCGGCGCGCATCAGCACGCCCCAGCCGCCCGGACCGGGATTGCCCTTGCAGGCGCCGTCGGTCCACATTTCCACTTTCTGCTCGTTCGCTTTGTCGTCCTGCATGGTGCTGCCTGGTATTCCTTGCTAAAAAATTGGCCCCGCGGCGCGGGGCCTTGCCTTCAAGAGCCGTCGTCCGCGTGACGGTTGACCACCACCGACGCGGCGCGGGCGCGCTTGGGCTTGGCCTTCTTCCAGGCCGGGCCAATGATACGCATGCCGGCCACCCGCTTGACCGCCGACACCAGATAGACCGCGCCGCCCACGCTCCACCAGCGCGCGCCCGCGGATTCCAGGAAGGACCAGCGCTGCAGCCATTTTTCGCTGCGGCAGGCCGGCGCGTAGCAGCCGAACTGGCTGGCCTCGACCTCCAGCGACAGCAGCTTGAACCAGTCCTTCAGGCGCGGCAAGGACACCTGGGACGAGGGTGGCTGCGGCAGCCAGGGTTCCATGCCGGGCATGCGGGTGCGCGCGCCCCACATGCTCCAGGGATTGAAGCCCGAGATCACCACCCGCCCTTCCGGCACCAGCACGCGTTCGACCTCGCGCAGCACGTTGTGCGGCTCTTGCGCGCATTCGAAGGCATGCGGCAGGATCAGCAGGTCCACGCTCTGGGATTCGAACGGCAGGGCCTCGGGCTCGGCCAGCACCACCCGCGACTGCCAGGCGGCCGCGCTCTCGGCGGACGGGGTCTCGGTGCCCACATAGCCTTTGAACGGCATGCGGTTGGCGCGCAGCAGATTCATGTCCGCCAGGCCCACTTGCCAGGCGTAATATCCGAACACGTCCGCGACAGCCGCGTCGAACTGCGCCCGCTCCCAGGCCAGGACGTATTGCCCCGGCGGCGTCTGGAACCATTCGGCCAGTTCTACAATCGGCGGAGTATCTTCTGCCACGTTCTATTCCTTCGAATCCCATGCAAGCCTTGACCGCCCCCACAGGCGGCCGCGATCGCAACGCCGCGGTCTTGCCTCTACCCGCCTTCAACGACAACTACATCTGGGCCATCGTCCGCGGCGGCGACGCCGCCGTGGTCGATCCCGGCGACGCCGGCCCGGTGCTGCAATGGCTGGCCCAGAACGGCTTGAGACTGCGCGCCATTCTACTCACGCACCATCACGGCGACCACGTGGGCGGCGTACCGGAATTGTCCCGCATCGAGGGCATCACCGTATACGGCCCCGCGCATGAACAGCTGCCGCGCTGCGACGTGCGCCTGGCGGAGGGCGACCGCGTGGCGATCCCGGAACTGGACCTGGACCTGGCCGTGCTGGACGTGCCCGGACACACCGCCGGCCACATCGCCTACTACGGCCGCGCGGCCGGCCGGGAGCCGGTTCTGTTCTGTGGCGACACCCTGTTTGCCGGCGGCTGCGGCCGTCTTTTCGAAGGCACTCCGGCGCAAATGCATGATTCTTTAGGGAAATTTGCTGTTTTACCGCCAGATACACAGGTTTTTTGCGCACACGAGTACACTCTAGCGAACTTGCGCTGGGCCTTGGCAGTCGATCCGGCCAACCGCAGCCTGCAACAGTGGCACCAGCAGGCCCAGCAATTACGAGCAGTAGGTCTTCCCACGCTTCCGTCCACCATTGGGCAGGAACGCGCGGCCAATCCGTTTTTGCGCACGCAAGAAGTTGAGGTCGTCCACGCCGCAGAGCGCTGGGCCGGCCGCAGCCACGCTACGCCGGTAGAGGTCTTTGCCTCCCTTCGTGAATGGAAGAACGATTTCAAGTGACAACCTGATGAATCTATCCCGACTCCTTCTGCCGCTCATGCTGGCAGTCCTCGCCGGTTGCGCAGGAACCAAAGCCCCCGATAGCAAGAACCTCACCACCAATTCCCAAGGGCGATATATCGCCCGCGACACGTCCCGGACGGTGGATCTGACCAACCCGCCCGCCGACGCCTGGGACCGCATCCGCCGCGGTTTCGCCATTCCCAACCTGAACACCGAGCTCTCGCAGCAGTGGACCGACTATTACGCGTCCCACCCCGAGTCGGTGCAGCGCATGGCGGAACGGGCCGGCAAGTACCTGTATTTCATCGTCGACGAGATCAACCGCCGCGGCCTGCCGACCGAGCTGGCGCTGCTGCCCTTCGTCGAAAGCGCCTACAACCCGACCGCGCTGTCGCGCGCCCAGGCTTCGGGCCTGTGGCAGTTCGTGCCGGCCACCGGCCAGCACTTCAACCTGAAGCAGGACTGGTGGCGCGACGAGCGCCGCGCCCCCATCGCCTCGACCAACGCGGCGCTGGACTACCTGGAAAAGCTGTTTGAAATGCAGGGCGACTGGTACCTGGCGCTGGCCTCGTACAACTGGGGCGAAGGCTCGGTGCAGCGCGCCATGGCCAAGAACGAAGCGGCCGGCCAGGGCACGGACTACCTGTCCCTGAACATGCCCGACGAGACCCGCAACTACGTGCCCAAGCTGCAGGCCATCAAGAACATCATCGCCGATCCGCAGCGCTATGCGGTGGCCCTGCCCCCGGTGGGCAACACGCCCTACTTCGTGACGGTGCAGAAGAACAGCGACATCGACCTGGAAATCGCCGCCAAGCTGGCCGAAATGCCGCTAGACGAATTCAAGGCGCTGAATCCCTCGTTCAACCGCCCCGTGATCCGCGGCGACCACGGCCCCACCCTGCTGCTGCCGGCCGACCGCGTCGAGATCTTCAACGCCAATCTGACCAACTACAAGGGCGACCTCAGCGCCTGGAAGATCTACCATTCGCGCCGCGGCGAATCCTACGCCTCGATCGCCAAGCGTTTCGGCGTGAGCGAAGCCACGCTGCGCCAGACCAACGACATCGGTTCGCGCCAGAAATCCGCTTCCGGCCAATCCCTGCTGGTGCCTGGCGACCCCGGCACGGGCGGCGTGCAACTGGCCTCGCTGGCCACGCCGGTGGGCGCCCTGGACTCAGCGCCGTCGGACAACAAGGCCGCCGCCCCGCGCGGCCGCAGCGCCCAGGCGCCGGCCGCGCGCGTGGCCAGCGCCCGTCCCAATGTGCGTACCCACAAGGTGCGCCAGGGCGACACGCTGTTCTCGCTGGCCAAGCAGTACGGCACCTCGGTGGATGCGCTGCGCGCGCTCAACAACATCAAGGGCAGCGCCCTGAAGGTCGGCTCGCAGCTGCGCGTGCCGGGCACCAACGCCCGCGGCTGATCGGCGCTTGCATAAAAAAGGCGCGTCCCGCGGGACGCGCCTTTTTTTATCCGCCCGCCGCCCGCTACCGCGGCTGCGCCACGAACTGCGTGCTCCATTGCGCCAGCTGACCCGCCGTGACGCCCACGCCGCCGCACAGGATGACCGCCACCGAGCGGGCGTTCTTCAGGAATTCCGAACCGCCGTCCAACGCCGCCACCGAGGCGCCGCAGGCGGGCTCGACCAGGATGCGGTGCTCCAGCAGCACGTCCTCGCAGGCCGCCACCGCGGCGGCATCGGACACCACCACGCTCTCGATGGAGTGCTCCTTCGCCAGGTCCAGCGCGCGGTCGCAGACCTGCCGCGCACCCAATGAGGTCGCAATGGACCGGATCTCGGGCAACAGCACCGGCGCCCCCGCATGCAGGGCCTGGGCATACGAATCCGCGCCGGCCGTTTCGGCCGCGATCACCGGGACCTCGGCCCAGCCATTGCGCCGCAAGCCCTCGACCACGCCGCACAGCAGGCCGCCGCCGCCGACCGAGCAGATGACCGCATCCGGCCTGCCGCCCTGCCGGGCCAGCTCGTCGATCATGGTCGCGTGCCCTTCCCACAGCAAGGGGTCGTCGAAGGGATGCAGGAATGCGTCCGCCTCGGTCATGAGCTCCAGCGCGCGGGCGTTGGCCTCCATCCAGGAGGCGCCGTGCACGATGACTTCCGCCCCTTCGGAACGGATCAGGCTCTTGGCGCGCTCCGAGGTCGTGGCCGGCACCACCACCGTCACCGGCGTGGCCAGCATGCGGCCGGCGTAGGCCACGGCATAGCCGGCATTGCCGCCGGACGAGGAAATGAAGCGCCGGGCGCCGCGGGATTTGTAGATCTGGCAGGCATGACCTATGCCGCGGGCCTTGAACGAGCCGCTGGGCTGCAGCGCCTCCATCTTCAGGCGCACGTCCTTGCCGCTGCGCAGGGAAAAGGCGCGGGATGCGAGCGCCGGGGTTTCGATATGGATTGCCATGTTCTGTGTTCTGAAAAAGTGAATCTGGACGCGGCCTCAGGCCGCGCTGGCCACCACGCAGCAGACATTGCCGGGCACGACGATGCCGGGATGCCGCTTGGCGAAGACGACGCCGCTGGCGCCGTAAAGCAGTTCGACCGGCGCGCGCCGCGGGTCGAAGGTCTGGTGGATGCGGCCCGCGGGCTGGCCGGCTTCGACCGCCTCGCCATAGCGATGATAGGCCTCGAACACGCCCCGTTCCGAAGCGATGACGTAGGACTTGGCGCCGGTGACCTTGAACAGGGGCGCGGGCTGCGCCGCGAGCGGCTGGGCGCTGGCTTGGTCCAGCGCGCCCCAATGCGCCAGCACGCGCAGCGCGCCGGCGCGGCATAGCGCGAGCGCGCTGTCCGTCACGGTGCCGCGCCCCGCCATCTCGGTGCTGACGCAGGTAAGCCCGGCAGCCACCGCCGTGGCGACGCTGGTGCGCGTGTCGCCCAGCGTATCCAGCAGCACGTTGAACGGCGCGCCGAAGGCCATCACGGCATCGATATTGCGCTGGGTCTGCGCCGCATCCTGCGAAGGTTGGACCAGGGCGCTGGGAATGATGTCCAGGGACGAACCGCCCGAATGCAGGCTCAGGAACGCGTCGCCGCGCGAGAACAGCTCGTCGCTGACGTAGGCGGCGATCTGTTCCGTGATGCTGCCCGCATGGTCGCCGGGAAAGCTGCGGTTCAGGTTCTTGCCATCCAGCGGCGAGGTGCGCAGGCCGGCTTCAGCCGCCGGCGCGTTGAGCGAGGGCATCACGATCAGGCGGCCCCGGACGCGTTCCAGCGGCAGGTCGCGGATGAATTCGCCCAGCACGATCTGGCCTTCGTACTCGTCGCCATGGTTGCCGCCTTCCAGGATGACGGTGGGGCCTTCGCCGTTCGCCAGCACCGCCATGGGTATGCGCACCGTGCCCCAGGCGTCGTCGTGGGGCGACTGCGGGATATGCAGGAAGCCCGCCTGGCGCCCGGGCGCATCGAGGTCGATGTCGGTGAACGCCGTCGCGCACTGCGGGTTGCGCGCCGGCAGGTGCGCGACCCGCCGGTCACGCAATAACGGCGACTCGCGGAATGTCGGTTTCGTCATAGACCTTTTGGGTATACGTTATGGGGTTCAATCGTAAAAATATAGGTATTTGATGCTGCGGCAACAAATACTTTTGGTGCGTATTACGTATGCCTGGGAGGCATGGCATGGAATTGAGGCAGTTGCGCTATTTCGAGGCGGTGTGCGCGGCCGGCAGCGTGGCGGGCGCGGCCAAGGCCTTGCATATCGCCCAGCCCGCCCTGTCGCGCCAGATGATGGCGCTGGAAGATGAGTTCGGCGCGCAGTTGCTGGTGCGGCTGCCGCGCGGCGTGGCGCTCACGCGTGCCGGCGAGGCCCTGCTCGCCCAAGCCAGGCTGATGCTGGAGGGCGCCGCGGCCCTGCGGGCACAGGTGGCGCTGGCGGCAAACGGCAAGGCGGGCTCGCTGAAGATCGGCGTCATGCCCGGCTACAGTTGGCTGCCCGGCCTGGGGCAAGCGATCGCGGCCCTGTCGCGCGCCTCGCCCGATACCGATGTGCAGCTGGAATCCGGCCTCTCGGCCTGGCAGCTGGATGCGATCAAGCGCCACGAGCTGGACGCGGGCGTGGTCGCCTGGCGCTCTCCACTCGATGGCGAAGTGCAAGGAATGAAGATCTATGAAGACCGCATGGTCCTGGCCATGCCCGCGGCGGTGGCGCGCAGCGTCGGCAGGATCCGCGCGCTCAAGGACCTGGCAGGCCAGAAATTCATCCTGTTCCCGCGCGCCGGGTCGCCCTCGCACTATGACGCGCTGGTCCGCATCCTGAAGGCCGCCGGCATTCCGCTGACGCGCCCGGCCGCCGTGGCGACCGATCTTCCCACCATCCTGGGCCTGGTGTCGGCGGGACTGGGCTGCGCCATCATTCCCGCTTCGTTCCGGCAGCATGGCCCGGCCGGCGTGGTCTTCAAGGAAATCGGCGGCATAGACCTGACATTCGATCTGGAGCTGGTCTGGCGCGCGGACCAGCGTGATCCCCTGCTCGCCAGCTTCGTGGGCCTGTTCCCGCCGCCCGGAAAGCCGGCCTGAGGCGCGATCCGGCCCGGTTGGCCCTCAGGGATTTTCATATCGCGAAATCGCGCAAACTCCTTAAAATAGGCGGATTCCAGAGGGAAAAAATCAAAGGATAGAAATATGGGCTTTCTCGCCGGCAAGCGCATCCTGGTCACCGGGGTGCTTTCCAACCGATCCATCGCCTACGGCATTGCGCGCGCCTGTCACCAGCAAGGCGCCGAACTGGCGTTCACCTACGTGGGAGACCGCTTCAAGGACCGCGTGGGCGAATTCGCCGCTGAATTCGGCAGCAAGATCGTGCTGCCTTGCGATGTGGCCGAAGACAGCCAGATCGAAGGCGCCTTCGCCGAACTCGGCCAGCACTGGGACGGCCTGGACGGCCTGGTGCACTCCATCGGTTTCGCGCCGCGCGAAGCCATCGCCGGCAACTTCCTCGACGGCCTGTCGCGTGAAGGTTTCCGCATCGCGCATGACATCTCGGCCTATAGCTTCGCCGCCATGGCCAAGGCCGCACTGCCCCTGATGGAAGGCCGCAACGGCTCCGTGCTGACGCTGACCTACCTGGGCGCCGAACGCGTGGTCCCGAACTACAACACCATGGGCCTGGCCAAGGCCTCGCTGGAAGCCAGCGTGCGCTACCTGGCGACCGCGCTGGGCCCGCGCGGCATCCGCGCCAACGGCATTTCCGCCGGCCCCATCAAGACGCTGGCCGCCAGCGGCATCAAGGACTTCTCGGCCATCCTGAAGTTCGTGGAAGCCCAGGCCCCGCTGCGCCGCAACGTCACCATCGAAGACGTGGGCAACGTCGCCGCCTTCATGCTGTCGGACCTGGCCGCCGGCGTGACGGGCGAGATCACCCACGTGGACGCCGGTTTCTCGACCATCGTCCCGGGCATGGAAGACTAAGTCCGCGCACGGCCGGGACCCAAGGGTCCCGGCCATGGCGGCCTGCTTGTTCAGGCCGCCTGCACCACCACGGTGGACACTTGCACGTCCACCGCCGTCATCAGCTTGTGCACCGGGCACTTCTCGGCCACTGCCAGCAGCTCGTCGATCTGCGCATCCGACAACGGGCCATTCAGCGTCAGCTTGGCCGTCAGGCGGTAGATTCCCTTGCGTTCCTCGCCGGCATCGCGCACCACTTCCACCCCCACCGATTCCAGCGGCAAGCCCTTGCGCTGCGCGTAGACCATCAAGGTCATGGCCTTGCAGCCGCCCAGCGCGGTATCGAAGTAGTCGTGCGGATCGGGGCCGGCGCCCTGCGGCTGGGGCATGTCCAGCGGCAGATCGTGGCCTTCGGCCGTGGCGGTGAATTGCAGCGTGTTGGGCGCATTCTGGCGCACGCGGATGCTCATGGGTCCTGTCTCCTGGTAACGGGTCCTGGCGGGCGACCGCCGCGGCCGCCCCAGACCACGTTGTATCACCTGGCGGGCGCTCCAAGGACGTGGCCGGCGCAAGCAACTGACTGTAAGCTGAACTTCTGGCCCCGGGGCCGGTCGGATATCTCTATCCGCAATACCTGAGCAAACTTTAAGGGGGCCGCATGAGCGCCAGACAACTACTCGATCAACTGCTGCAGTCCGGGCAAGGGCTGCTGTCGGACACCACCAACCGCGTGCAGAACGCCACCGGCGGCAAGGGTTCGTCCTTCCTGACCGGCCTGGGCGGCGGCGCGCTGGGCGCGGGCGCCCTCGGACTGCTGCTGGGCAGCAAGAAGGCCCGCAAGATCGGCGGCAAGGTCGCCATGTACGGTGGCATGGCGGCGCTAGGCGCCCTGGCCTACCGCGCCTACGGCGACTGGCAGCGCAACCAGGCCGGCGCGCCCACGGCTCCCCCGCAGACGCTGGACCGCCTGCCCGCGCCCCAGGCCGAGCAGCACAGCACGGCGGTGCTGACCGCCATGATTGGCGCGGCCAAGGCCGACGGCCACATCGGCCCGGAAGAACGCGCCCTGCTCGAGACCGAACTGTCCAAGCTGTCGTCCGACGCCCAGGACCGCCGCTGGCTCGAGGCCGAGCTGTCGCGCCCGCTGGATCCGTCCGTGATCGCGCAAGCCGCGCAGACGCCGGAAATGGCGGCCGAGATGTACCTGGCCAGCCTGCTGGTGGTGGACGAGGAAAGCTATATGGAACGCGCCTATCTGGACGAACTGGCGCGCCAGCTCAAGCTGCACCCGGGCCTGAAGGAACAGCTGGAACAGCACGCCCGGGCCGCCGCGGCCTGAGGCCAGGCCTGCGCCCGGCTCAGTCCGCGCGCAGGCCGATCGCCTGCGTCAAGGCGGTATAGCGGTCGATATCCGCATCGATCATGGCCTGGAACTCACGCGGCGTGCTGGTCGCGGGCGTAAAGCCCTGTTCGCGCAGCGCCACCTGCACATCGGGGCGCTGGACGATCTTGGCCACCGCCGCATTCAGCTTGGCCACTACCGCGGGCGGCGTGGCCGCCGGCGCCAGCAAGCCGTGCCATTGGTCCAGCGCGTAGCCGGGCACGCCCTGCTCGGCCACCGTCGGCACCGACGGCAACAGCGGCGAACGCGCGGGTGACGTCACCGCCAGGGCCCGCAGCTTGCCGGCTGCAATCAGGGGCGCGGCGCTGGATGCCGTGACCACGCCCATACTTACCTGGCCCGCAGTCACATCGGTCAGCGCCGGCCCGCAGCCCTTGTAGGGCACATGCTGCAAGGGCGCTCCCGTGGCGCGCGCCAGCATCTCGCCGGCCAGGTGCTGCGGCGTGCCGTTGCCGCAGGACGCGAAGGACAGCGGCCAGTCCCGCGTGGCGGCGGCCAGCGCATGGTCCAGGTTCTGCCAGGGCGAAGCCGCCGGCACCACGTACACCGAAGGCACGAAGGCCACGTTGATGACCGCCGCGAAGTCCTTCTTGGGCGCGAAGCCCAGGTTGCTGTAGACCCCTGGATTGATCGCGAATGAACTGTTGACCATCAGCAGCGTATGGCCGTCGGCCGGCGCTTCGGCCACCGCGCGGGCGCCGATGTTGCCGCTGGCGCCAGGCCGGTTTTCCACCACCACCGCCATGCCGAACTGCTCCTGCAGGCTGGCGCCGATGCGGCGCGCCAGCAGGTCGGTACCGCCGCCCGGCGGGAACGTCACCACGATGGTGATGGGGTGCGAGGGATAGGCGGCGTCCTTAGGCGCTTCGCCCGAGGGCGAATTGCCGCAGGCGGCCAGGGGCAAAACCAGGAATGCAAGAACAGAGCTGAGCAGGCGATTCATGATGCGGGCTTGCAAGCGTCCCTGCGCGGCATGCGCGCGGGGGCATGGGCAATGCCGGCCGGTGGCCGGCGGAAAGGTCAAGCGTCCAGGCCGATGTCGAGCACCTTGGCGCTGTGGGTGATCCAGCCCACCGCGATCTGGTCCACCCCGGTGGCCGCCACCGCGGCGGCGGTTTCAGGGGTGATGCGGCCCGAGGCCTCGGTGATGGCGCGGCCGCGCGCCATGGCCACCGCGCGGCGCAGATCGTCCAGGCTCATGTTGTCCAGCAACACCACGTCCACCCCCAGCGACAGCGCCGTTTCCAGCTGTTCCAGCGTGTCCACTTCCAGTTCGATCTTGACCATGTGGCCGATGCCGGCGCGCGCCCGCTCGATCGCCGTGGCAACCCCGCCCGCCAGCGCGATGTGGTTGTCCTTGATCAGCACCGCGTCGTCCAGGCCATGGCGGTGATTGCTGCCGCCCCCCACGCGCACCGCGTACTTCTGCACGGCGCGCAGGCCCGGCATGGTCTTGCGGGTGCAGGTGACGCGGGCGCCGTAGCCTTCGATGGCGCGGGCGATGGACGCGGTGGCGCTGGCCACGCCGCTCAGATGGCACAGAAAGTTCAGCGCCACGCGCTCGGCCGTCAGCATGGCGCGCGCATTGCCGCTGATGCGGGCGATTTCCGCACCCGGCTGCAGTTCGCTGCCGTCGCGCAGCGCAACGTCGAACTTGATGCCCGGGTCCATGGCGCGAAACGCCAGGCGCGCCAGGTCCAGCCCGGCCAGCACGCCGTCCTGGCGCGCGACCAGCCGGGTCTGCGCCGTGGCGTCGGCGGGCACGATGGCATCAGTGGTCAGGTCCCCGGCGCGCCCCAGGTCCTCGAGCAAGGCCGCGCGCACCAGCGGCTCCAGCATGACTTCCGGCAGAGGGGGAACGGGCAGTCGGGCAATGGTCAGAGGCGCTTCGGCTTTAATGCTCATTTTGAGTATTTACCAGTTAAAAAAAGGCGCGCAGAGATTGCGCACCACTTATGCTAGAGACGAGCATAAAGCTTGTCAAGCATCACATCGCCCGAGACAACGGCAATTTGCTCCCCGCAATAGCGCGCTCCAGCAGCACGTCGCGGCGAAAACGGAATAGCTTGGCCGGCCTGCCGGCCGTGCCCGTGGCCATTTCGCCGGTTTCTTCGACCAGCGCCTGCTGCTCGATGAGGCGGCGGAAGTTCTGCTTGTGCAGGCCGCGCCCGGCCAGCGCTTCCACGGCCAACTGCAATTGCAGCAGGGTGAACTGCGCGGGCATCAATTCGAACACCACGGGGCGGTATTTGATCTTGGCGCGCAGCCGGGCGATGCCGGTGGCCAGGATGCGGCGGTGGTCGTGGCGCATCGGTTCGCCCGGCACCACCGCGCCCTTGCCCCCGCGCCGCGCCGCCTCGGGCACCAGCCCGGCTTCGAACAGCAGTTCATAGCGCTGCAACACCATGTCTTCATTCCACGGCGAGCCGTCCAGCCCGAAGGTGATGGCGGCGCGCTGGCGACGGCGCGTGCGCACCGCCGCATCGGAACTGTCTTCGCACCAGGCGGCCAGGCGCGGCACGATCAGTTCTTCCACCAGCGCGGGCGTGCCCGTGCGCTGGTCTTCCCAGGGGAAATAGCGGTACCAGTCCTGCCAGCCGACTTGCGCCACGCCGGTTTCGCCGGCCTCGCGCGTCAGGCCCAGGTAGCTGACCGACATCACGCGCGCGCCCGATTCATCGGAGCGGTCGCCATCGGCGAAGGTGTAGAGCTGCTCCACATAGCCCAGCGGATGATGGGTCTGCTCCTCCACCCAGGCGCGCAGGCCGGCCTGCAGCGAACGGTGCGACAGCTTGAAGGGACCGGCCGGCAAGGCGCGCGCATCGTCGGTCGTCAGCACCCGCGGCTCGCCGTTGGTGACAGCGACCAGCACGGCAACGAGTTCAGCATGGACGGAGCGTTCGACGGATTCAGTCAAGGTAGGCGTATGGAAAGTGAGGAAGCGGGCGCCTTGCCGCAAACCGCGAGGCGCTGGAAATTATAAGGTTCGGGCTGCTGCAACAGCCCCTTGCAAACGTGACAGGCATTCCTGCTCCAGGACCCGCGCGCCGTCCTAAGATGGAACTGGCAACCAGGCGCGTCGCCATCCTGGGACGCCCGCAAGCGGAGCAGACATCATGTTGAAAACCGCCCCCGATCCGCAGGCGGCCAAGACCGCCGAAACGGAACAAACCGTCGCCGTCGACCCGCGCAAAGGCACCGAAATCCTGCCGATGGCGGACCACAGCAAGGAGGTCGCCGGCATGCCGCGGCGCGGACGCGCCATCGCGGAACCCGGCGAGCCCGGCATCATCACCCCCGAAGACGACGTGCTGGACACTTCCTACGAAAACCGCAAGAGCTGAGTCCGCGCCCCACGCGATGGCGAGATGATACGCGAGCCCCGGGCGCGGTCCGCGCGGCGCTCAGGCCGCGCCCGGCTGCGCCTGGAATCCGCGCGCCAGGATCTCCACGAAGGCCTCCGTCACCGACGACGGCGCAGTCTGCGCGGGATAGGCCATGCTGACCCGGACCGGCAGGCGCGGCGTGAACGGCCGTATCGCCAAGCGGTCGGCGAACACGGCCGCGATATAGGGATTGACCACGCCCAGGCCGCTGCCGGCGGCGGCCAGCGCGCAGATGGTGGACGAATAGGTGGTCTCGATTTCCGAGGCGGGCTGCGCCCGATGTTCCTGCATGGCGCCGCGCAGCTGCAGATAGACGTCGTCATCGGCGTTCAACACCAATAGGCGGCGCCCGTCCAGGTCCATGATGTCGACGGACGACTGCGCGGCCAGCGGATGGTCCGGCCGCATCACGCAGACCGCCGCGCTTTCATGCAAGCCCTGCATTTCCAGCTGCGCGCCATCCATGGGCGCCGTGGTCACCACCAGGTCGTAGGTACCGTGCAGCAGCCCTTCCCGCAAATACTGGCTGCCCACGGTCTGCATGTTGATGTGGACCTCGGGATAGCGCTGCGCGAAGGTCTCGATCGCGCCGGGCAGCACGCCCAGGCCCAGCGCCGGCGTGCAGGCCAGCCGCAGCACGCCGCTGCCGCTGCGCCGCATGGCCGCGACGCGGTCCTCGATGCGTTCCAGGCCCACGAAATGCCGCTGCACGGTGTCGAACAAATCCTTGGCCTCGCGCGTGGGCCGCAAGCGTCCGCGCTCCATGTCGAACAGCTTCAGGCCGCTGGCCTGCTGCACCTGCGCCAGCAGCCGGCTGACCGAGGGCTGGGTGGTGCGCAGCATCTGCGCCGCGCCGGTGGTGGTGCCGGCCAGCATGACCGCGTGGAAGGCTTCGATCTGGCGGAAATTCAGGGGTCGGCTCATGGCGGGGCAATGTATAGCAAACTTGCATAGCCTATGTTGAAAAAAGAATTTTTTCAAATACCTGCCGGCTCCTACACTGGTTTTCCCAAGGGCGCCGTCAGATGCGCCCCCGCGCTACCCAACCTTCCAGGGGAAACCATATGAACCTCCGCCGCTCCTGGCGCCAACTCCTGCAAACGCTGTGCCTGGGCCTGACGGCCGCCACGCTGCCGCTGGCCGCGCACGCGCAAGCCAACTATCCCGACCGGCCGGTGCGCATCATCGTGCCCTTCACTGCGGGCGGCAGCTCCGACATCCAGGGCCGGCTGCTGGCCGAGCACCTGGGCAAGCTCTACGGCCAGTCGGTCGTGGTGGAAAACCGTCCCGGCGCCGGCGGCCATATCGGCGGCAAGTTCGTCGCCGACTCCGGGCCCGACGGCTACACCCTGCTGCTCGGCTCCATCGGTCTGCACGCCACCTACGGGGTCTACAAGAACCTCAACTACCAGCCGGCCCGCGATCTGAAGCTGATCACCATCGTGGCCGAGATGCCGCATGTGGTGGTGGCCAACCCCGGGCTGGAAGCCAACACCCTGGCCGAACTCACCGCCCTGGCCAAGGCCAAGCCGGAAACCCTGCACTTCGGCTCGGCCGGCGTGGGTTCCTCCGTGCACATGGTGGGCGAGCTCTACAAGATGGCCGCGCAGGCGCCCATCGTGCACATCCCCTATCGCGGCAGCTCCGCCGCCACCAACGACCTGCTGGGCGGCCAGATCCAGCTGCTGTTCGAGAACGTGCCCACCACCATCGGCTACATCCAGGCCAAGAAACTGAAAGCGCTGGCCATCACCGGCGCCACCCGTTCGCCCGCCCTGCCCGACGTGCCCACCGCCGCCGAGGCCGGCCTGCCTGGCCTGACGGTGACCTCGTGGACCACGCTGGCGGCCAGCAAGGACGTGCCGGACGCGCTGATCGAGAAGATCAGCGCCGACCTGCGCCGCATCTACGCCGACCCGGCGTTCCGCGAAGGCCTGGAGCGCCTGGGCATGACCCCGGTGGGCAACAGCCCCGCCGAGGCGCGCGCCTTCGTCGAACGCGAGCGCGCCCGCTGGAACAAGGTCATCGAGACCGAACACATCACCGCGGGCTGAACGCCTGCCCGGGGCGGCGCCTGCGCCGCCCTTTTTTTTCCGACCTTATCCCTGCTCCGCCATCCATGAACCGCATGCTCGCCACGCCCATCCCCTGCCGCCGCCTGGGCGCCACCCCGCAGCACCATTTCTTCGGCTACTACAACAAGACCGTCTGGCACCGCGACGGCCGCTATCTGCTGGCCAACCGCACGCCGTTCAAGGACGCGCGCCTCACGCCCGAGCTGAGCGCCGAGGTCGGTTACTTCGACCTGCAGGACGGCGACCGCTACCACGCCGTGGGCAGCACCACGGCCTGGAACTGGCAGATGGGCTGCCAACTGCAGTGGCTGGACGGCGAAGCCGAGCCGCAGATGATCTACAACTGCCGCCGCGACGACGGCAGCGGCTTCTATCCGGGCTTCCATTCCGCGGTCCATAACGTCGCCACCGGCCAGACGCGCCACCTGCCGCTGCCCATCTACGTCGCCGCGCCCAACAGCCGCTATGCGCTCTGCGTGGATTACCGCCGCCTCTACATCACGCACGAGACCATCGGCTACAGCGAACACGCGCCCGGCCCCGTGGACTACGCCCCGGCCGACGACGGCATCCACAGCATGGATCTGGCCAGCGGCGCGCACCGCCTGCTGGTCAGCTACGCCGACCTGCGCAACTTCCATCCGCGCGACTCGATGGAACGCGCCATCCACTGGGTCAGCCACATCGAGATCAATCCTTCGTCCTCCCGCATCCTGTTCCTGCACCGCTGGACCGAACGCGTCAAGGACGAGACCTGCTTCCTGCACCGGCTGATCACCATGAACGCCGACGGCAGCGACATGCGCCTGCTGGAATGTTCCGACCATCCGCTGCCGCAACTGGCCGACGACTTCGATCCCAGCGCGGTCGGCACCTTCGACTACGAGAAATCCGAATACCAGATCTCGCATCCGCTGTGGCGCGACGACCAGACCATCATCGTGTGGGGCCCGCATGACGGCAGCATCCACTACCACCTCTACCGCGACGCGCCCGGCGGCGCGGTCCAGGTCGTGGGCGACGGCGTGCTGACCGAGAACGGCCACATGACCTACTCGCCGGTGAACACGCGCTGGCTGCTGAGCGACACCTATCCGGACTCGACCACGCACGAGCGCATCCTGTTCCTCTACGACATGCAGACCGGCCTGCGCCACTCGCTGGGCAGCTTCTACGCCGATCCCCATCTGTCCAAGGAAAACCGCTGCGACCTGCATCCGCGCTGGAGCCGCGACGGCACGCAGGTCTGCATCGACTCCGTGCATGAAGGCGAACGGCAGATGTATGTGCTGGACGTCACGCCCATCGTCGGACCGCGCGGGTAAGCCGCACTCAGCCGCCGCCTCGGCCTTGCGTCCAACCGCAACTCAGCCAGGCGGCGGACTACTCCTCCCACCGCAAGGACTTCACACTATCGTCACCCCTTTGTAACGACCGACCTTTAATCTCGCTTGCGTTTTGCTTACAGATAACTGAGCGACCCGTTCGCGACACTATGAGGTTGGAATGTCCTACTTGACTGATAAATTGCGCGCCCCCTATCGCGAAGCCCAGGGCGAAGTCACCGTGCCCGGGCAGATGTTCGACGAGATCGTCGCCGCGAATCCCCAGCGCCGCACTTTGCTGAAGAACAGCTTCGGCCTGTCAATGTTGTCCGTGTTCGGCGCATCGACCCTGCTGACCGCCTGTGGCGGCAGCGACGATGACGACGACGATACCTCCGGCAACGAACCGGGCGAAGGCGGCACCAAGCCGCCCCCCGGCCCGGACTACTCCGTCACGTTCACCCCGTTGGCCGACAAGATCGTCGCCGACACCGTCACCGTACCCGCGGGCTACGTGGCCGAAGTGCTCTACTCCGCCGGCGACAAGTGCATGATCGGCTCGGTGGGCTACGCCGGCGTGCCGCAATCCTATCCCGCCACCGAAACCCAATCCGGCGGCCAGCACGACGGCATGCATTTCTATGCCCTGCCCGGCGTGGACCCCAACCAGGGCGGCCTGCTGGTGCTGAACCACGAAGCGCTGGACGACGAGACCCTGGACCAGAGCGTCGAAGGCGTGAAGACCCGCCTGTCCAACGTCGGCGTGTCCGTCGTCGAAATCGCCCGCGGCGCCAACGGCGCCTGGACCGTCAAGACCGACTCCCGCTACAACAAGCGCTACACCGGCAACACCGTCTACAACGTCAGCGGCCCGGCCAAGGCCGTGGTCGGCGACACCGTCGTCGGCACGCTGAACAACTGTTCCAGCGGCGACACGCCCTGGGGCACCTACCTGACCTGCGAAGAAACGCTCAACAACTACCACTACAAGACTGGCGACGCCGGCAAGCCGGCCGATGAGGGCTACGGCTGGGTGGTGGAGATCGATCCGCAGAATCCGGACTCGACCGCCGTCAAGCGCACCGCGATGGGCCGCTTCAGCCACGAGAACACGGCCTTCATGCTGGACGCCAACAACCGCGTCGCCTTCTACATGGGCGACGACACCACGCCGGGTTGCATCTACAAGTTCGTGCCCACCAAGCCCTATGACCCGGCCAACCGCGCCGCCAACATGGGCCTGCTGGACGAAGGCACGCTGTACGCCGCGCGCTTCAACGACGACGGCAGCGGCAACTGGATCGAACTGACGGTGGGCAAGAACAACCTGACCGCCGGCGCCACCGATCCGGGCAACTTCACCCAGGTCGCCAGCGGCACCGTGATCACCGGCAAGCTCGTCAACTTCAACACGCAGGCCGACGTGCTGGTCAACACCGGAGCCGCCGCCCGCGTCGCCGGCGCCACGCTGATGGACCGCCCCGAGTGGATCACGGTGGGCGTGGACAAGACCCTGTACTGCACGCTGACCAACAACGGCAGCCGCAAGCGCACCAGCGCCGCCAATCCGCGCGTCAGCAACTCGCACGGCCACATCATCCGCTGGCACGAGCGCGGCGACTCGCCCCTGGCCACCACCTTCGAGTGGGACCTGCTGCTGCTGGCCGGCCGCGACAAGGCCGACGGCGTGG
This sequence comes from Achromobacter xylosoxidans, assembly GCF_002192695.1. Lineage (GTDB taxonomy): Bacteria > Pseudomonadota > Gammaproteobacteria > Burkholderiales > Burkholderiaceae_B > Achromobacter > Achromobacter xylosoxidans_C. The sequence goes on along the minus strand of NZ_MTLG01000008.1, from coordinate 81,601 downwards.
CCGCCAACCTGACCGGCAACGTCAACGGCGACACCTTCTCCAGCCCCGATGGCATCCGCGTCGACCCCAAGGGCCGCCTGTGGGTCCAGACCGACGCCGGCACCAGCGCCTCGACCACCGACTTCTTCGGCAACAACTCGATGTACTACATCGACCAGAAGACCGGCGAATCCAAGCGCTTCCTGGTCGGCCCGCTGGGCTGCGAAATCACCGGCATCGCCTACACGCCGGACCTGACCACGTTCTTCATCAACATCCAGCATCCGGACAAAGCCTGGAACGCCCTGCGCGCAGGCGGCGGCGACGCCCGCTCCGCGACGGTGGTGGTGCGGCGTGTTGATGGGAAGCCGGTGGGCGCGTAAGCGTTGCGGCGTCGGACGCCGCCCGGCGGGACACGCCGGGCGGCGCTGCAAGATGATGGCCTGGCCTCGCGGCCATGCACCGTCAGAACCGGTGGCTGAAGCCCATCGTCACCAGCGTTTGCCTGCTGGATCCCGAATCGGCGCCAGCGCCAGGGATTTCCGCGATCGCGGACCGTCCGACGACCGCGCCGCCCGCGCCCAGCACGGGCGCGATGCCATCCCCGCCCGCCTTTTGCAGAATGACCGCGCTGTATAGCTCGGTCCTCTTCGACAGGGTATAGCTGGCGCCCAGATTGACCTGATGGAACTTCGGCTTCAGTTTTTGGTAGTCCGCGCGGCCGGCGTTGTAGATGTACGCCACGCCAAAGGAAAGCGCCGGGGTGAACCGGTAGCTTGTCATCACTTCATAGCTGTCCATCGTGAAGTCGCCGCCATTGCCGGCGCCGGGAAACCCGTTCACGACGAAGTACTGGCTGTTCCTGAGCAGCGTGCGCGCATAGGTGAAACCGACAGTCGCCGCGCCGAACTGGTAGGACGCCCCCACGCCGAGCACCTTCATCGCATCGGCATCCTGCAAACCCACATACTGACCCAGCGCGCCGACGTAGTTGCCGTTGGATTCGTACACGCCCCCGGTGCCATTGGCGCGGGTGGCGGGCGGATGAATGTCCAGATAGCCCACCGCCATCGCGAGAGGCCCGTTCGCATACGAGCCGGCCAATGCCCATGAGCGGTTCGCGGCAAAGTCGCCCGTCTTACCGCCGAAGCTGTACATGCTGTGCAAACGCAGGCCGTTGGCGTTCGGGCTCACGTACTTCACGGCATTGTTGATCCGGATCGACTGATTCAGGTTGTTCAGGTCGCCGAAGTGCGAACCATAGCCCGTCGCGAAGTTGTTGCTGGACGGGAACATGCCGACCGTATCCGACACGGGATCGTATTGTCGTCCGAGCGTCAGGGCGCCATAGCGTTCGCTGGAGAAGCCGACATAGGCCTGGCGGCCGAACAGCAAGCCCCCCTGGCCGAGCTTGCCGTTCTGCAGATTGAAGCCGTTCTCCAGGACAAACACGGTGGACACGCCGTCGCCCAGATCCTCGCGGCCGCGCAAGCCGAAACGGTTGCAGCCCTGCGGACCGCAGATGTCGGTGTGGATGGAGCTGCCTTTGCCGCCGCCGCTGACATAGGTAAGGCCGGAGTCAAGCATGCCGTACAGCTCGACGCTGCTCTGGGCCGCAAAGGCCTGCGGGGCGGCAACCAGCAGGGACAGGAACAAGCCGATCTTCTTCATGAATAGCTCTCAAACGGGATGGACAGGGGCGCACAAGGCCGCACCCGGCCGCATGGCGGCCGGATGGACAGGCATCGATTACTTGAAGGGAAGCAGCCTCCAACCTCAGGAGGCTGCTTTCGGTGCTAGGGCCGCTGGTCGCGCAGGGAGACCGAGGGCGACAGCGGGCCGGGATACACGCCGACCGCGATCGCGGCGGGCCTGGGAGCCGGGGTCAAAAGGCTGACCACGACCACCGCCGCGGCATTGATCGCCATCGCAATGAGGCCAGGCTCCCACTCAGGCGCAACGGCTTCCCAGTACTGCGATGCGAACGGCGCAAGCAGCGCCACGAACCCCGCAGCCAACCCGGCCAGCACGCCTGCCGCAGTGGTGCGTTTCCAGAGGAAGCCGAGGAACACCGGCGGCGCCAGCATGCCTATCGCGGCGTAGGCATTCAGCAGGATCCGCACCAGCGAGCTGCCCTGATGGATGGACAGGAACGCCGCAATCAAGGCAAAGCAGATCAGCGACACACGCGACAGGCGCAATGACATGGCCTCCGGCATTCCTTTCCAGAACGGCTGCACGATGTTGCGCGTGAAGATGGTGCCCGCCGACAGCAGGAGCAGCGAACCGGGCACCAGCGCCAGCAAGAAGCCCGTGCCCGCCACCAGCCCGACCACCCACGAGGGATAGGACGTCGCGACGAATTGCAGCAGCGCGGCATTCAGGTTGTTGCCTGGCGGCTGCGTCCCGGCGAGCAAGGCCGCGAATCCCAACAGAATGATGAAAAAGTAGGCCAGCGAGTACAGCGGCTGCCAGATGGCGTTGCGCCGGATCACGGTGGCGCTGTGCGCCGAATAGCACATCTGGAAAAGATGCGGAAAGACCCAGTTGCCCAGCGCGATGTTCAGCGCGGAAGTCATGAGCCAGACCGAAGTCGTCGGCGAAGCCGGATCGATGCCAGGAAACTTGCCGATTCCCGGATAGGCGGCTTCTGCCATGTCGAAAATATCCAGCAGCGAGGCGGCGCCGACCGTGCCCGCCACGGTGGCGCTGAGCACCACCACGACCACGATCATCAACACGTCCTTGACGCCCGCGGCAAACGCCGCCGAGCGCATGCCGGCCGCGAACACGAACGCGATCATCAGCGCGGCTGCAGCCAGGGTCGCCGTCACGGTCGAAACACCGCCGCCCAGCGTCAACTGCACCACCAGCCCGAGGCTGATGAGCTGGATCTGCACATAGATGACCAGCGAGGCGATGCCTATCACCCCTGTCAAGACGCCCAACCACGGCGCGCCATAGCGCGCGGCGAAGTAGTCGGCTTGCGTGACAAAGCCGCCGGCCCGGCCGGCGCGCCAAATCTTGGGCATCAGCCAGTAGCCCAGCGCGTAGCTCAACGACACCGAACAAAAGGCCAGATACGCGGGCGCGCCCAGCGCCCATGCGTAGCCCGAGATGCCCAGCACCGCGAAGGTGGTGTAGACCTCTCCCGCGTTCATGAACCAGAAGATCAGCGTTCCCAGGCTACGGCCGCCGACCGCCCACTCCGCAAGCGTCTTGCCGCGCTTGGCCCGCCGGCCATAGCCCAGCGCACCGGCGAGCGTCGCGAGCAGGATGACGAATACGATCCCCAGCGTCATGGGTGGCTCCCGTTCTGCGCGGCGGTCGCCGCCAGGAAAGCCGCTTCCTCGTCCTCGACGCCGGCCAGCCGGTCCAGCCGGAACACCACGCCGATCACGATGCTGGCCAGCACGATTCCGGCCATCTGCCAGGCCATCGGGAACGGCAAGGCCAGCGGCCGGTATGCCACCTCGTTCACCAGCGGAGCGAGCGCCGCCTGCCAGATGAAAGGAAGGATGAGCAGCCATCGATGCAGCTGCCGCCCAGGCCGGCGAGCCGGTTGAACCAGATTTTCCATTATGGACTCACGTAAAGTTTAACTGCACGATCTGAGGCTTTTTTGTAAAGCCACACTGCACAGAAATTCTACGCAAATCCACCCAGCAAGGCGCACTAGTGTTTACCACTACTCTACAATTTTCTATTTTCGAGGAAACACGTCTATCTTTGCTGTAAACTAAATCCATACAAGCAAACAAGAAATGTGCACTACCATTGCACACCAAGATTCAGCAGATACGGAATAGGCAACATGATTGGTGAACGCTTGAAAGAGCTGAGGACGGCACGCAACCTGTCGCTGCGCGATCTGGCAGCCCAGGCTGGGGTATCCGCAACCCTGCTGAGCCAGGTGGAGCGCTCGATCACCGACCCCAGCCTCGAAACCATCCGCCGCCTGGCCGCGGTGTTTGGCGAATCCATCACTTCGCTCTTTGCGGAACCCAGCGCGCCTTCGGTCTGGATAAGCCGTCCTGGCAACCGCACGAAATTGACAGCCCCGGCGGGACAGGTCGGCTATGAACGGCTGACCGCCGGCCAAGGCGATCTGGAAGTGCTGCGGGCGGTGCTCGAACCCGGGCAGGTGTCCGCGGACGAACCCCGCGGGCACCCCTCGACCGAATGCGTCTACGTCATCCACGGCGAACTGATCGCACAGATCGCTGGCGTGGACTACCTGGTCGCCAGCGGCGAGAGCATCTCGTTCGATGCCAGGCTTGCGCACCGCTACCGCAACGACTCCACCGCAACGACCGAAATCCTGCTTTCCATCACCCCTCCCAGCCCCTAGCCGGGTTCCGACTACGCAGGTTCCATACGCCGTCACGCCCCGGCGCGACGGCGCTCGCCCCGCCATTCATGGAGCAACGCCGTGCAGAACAATCCCTTGGGAATTTCTCGTATCGACCACGTGTCCTGGACCGTCGAAAAACTCGATCCGGTGGTCACGTTCTATGAGCGCGTTTTCGGCGCGCGGGTGCTGTACCGGCTCGGTCCGGTCCATGCCACGCAACTACCGGGCGCCGCGGATGGACGCGACTGGACCGAGGCGCATCTGGGTGTCAAGGGCGCCGGGCTCGAACTTGCCATGCTGGTACTGCCCGGCGGCGCCAGGATAGAGATATTCGAGTACGAAAAGACTCCCGGCCAAACCGGCGGCCCCGCCTCCTGCGACCGGGTGGGCAGCTACCACCTCAGCATCGAGGTACAGGATCTGGACGCCGCGGCGCAAGTGCTGCGCGACAACGGATGCACGGTCTTCGAACGCATCGCCTTCTCAGACGGGCCCACGTCGGGTTCGCAATTCCAGCGCTTTCTGGACCCCTGGCGGAACATCTTCGAACTTGCAGCCCATGCCCGTCCGGCCTGAACAGGCCGCAGTCTCTCTTGCACACCCTTGGAGCATCGCATCATGACACGCATCGCCATCAATCCGGACTCCCTGTACGCGAGCCTGCCGTTCGGCTTCTCGCATGCCACTGAACAGCGTAGCGCGCGCAGCCTGCACCTGGCTGGCCAGGTCGCGTGGGACAAGGATCGCAACCTGATCGGCGCGGGCGACGTAGTCGCGCAAGCACGCCAGGCGCTGGACAACCTCAAGCAGGTGCTGGCCGCCGCCGGCGCCACGCCGGCCGACGTGCTGCGCCTGCGCACCTACGTGGTCAACCACAAGCCCGAAAACCTGGGACCGATATGCGCGGAAATCAGCGCCTTCTATGGCGACGCGATACCCGGGGCCAACACCTTCATCGGCGTTCAGGCCTTGGCCCTGCCTGAATTCCTCATCGAAATCGAAGCCGACGCGGCACTGGATCAAGGAACTTCTGCATGAACCGCAACGACATCAACTGGACCGGGTACATCCCCGCCATCACCACGCCCTTCAAGCGCGATGGCGAGCTGGACTGGACAGCCCTGCCCCAACAACTCGAGTGGCATGTGCAGGAACGCATGCACGGCGTGATTCTTGCCGGGACCTCGGGAGAATGGTTCAGCATGAACGAAGCGGAACGCGCGCTGCTGTTTCAGGAATCAAGCCGCGCGATCAATGGCCGCATCACTGTCCTGGGCGGCTGCAATGCCTACACCGCCGCGGAAGCCATCCAGCATGCGCGCGCCGCGCAACGCGCGGGGCTGGACGGCATCATCCTGACGCCGCCCCCCTATATCGTGCCCAGCCGCAGGGAACTCGTGCAGTTCTACCAGGACGTCTCCGACGCCACCGACATCCCCATCTGCATCTACAACTGGCCGCGCGGCTGCGTCGTCGACATGGACGTGGATCTTCTGGACGAGCTGGCCGATATCGACCATGTGGTCGCCATCAAGAACTCCACGCCCGACTTCGGCATGTTCCTGAAGGGCGCGTATCAATTGGGCCACAAGGTCCGCTACTTCAACATGCCTACCTCGGCGTTGGGCGCCGACCTGTCCGCGCTGGGCGTGGCCGACGGCCTGATGGGCGCAGGCGGCGTGCTGGGCTCGGATCACCCTGACTTCTGGCGCTGCATAGCGGCCGGCGACAAGCATCGTGCGGTCGAGTTGGGCGAGCGCGACCGGGTCATCATGGGGGCCTGGTTCAACAAGGATTTCGCCGGCAATTTCGGCAGCGCCCAGGCCATACTCAAGACGGCGCTGCGGCTGCGCGGCGTGCCTGCGGGGTATGTCCGCCGCCCCTTGCTGGAACTGACCGAGGCCGAAGTCTGCCAGGTCCGCGCCACGCTGGAAGGCCTGGGCATCGCAACGGTGCCGCTGGAACAACCGTGACATCTGCCGCTCAACCGGATGCGGATGCCGATCTGCGTGTCTCCACGCTCGTCATAGGCGGCGGACTGCTCGGCTGCGCGATCGCCTATTACCTGGCCCGGGCGGGCGTCGACGTGCTGCTGGCGGAAAAAAGCCAGGTCAACAGCCAGGCGTCGGGCCGCAATGCCGGCAGCCTTCATTTCCAGCTTGAGTACCGCATGATCGAGCATGGCCTGGAGAGCGCGCGCAAGGCCGCCGAAGCCCTTCCCCTGCACCTGCACGCCCAGCGCGCCTGGAGCAGCCTCGCCGCCGAACTGCAGGACGATCTCGGCGTGGTCCAGCATGGCGGCCTGATGGTGGCCGAAACCGGCGAACAAGTGGAACGGCTGGAGCAGAAGGTCACCCTCGAGCAAGCCGCCGGCTTGCAGATCGAGCTGCTCGATCGCGACGCAGTGCGGAGCCGCGCTCCCTATCTGAGTCCATCCATCCTGGCGGCGGCTTTCTGCCCTGGCGAAGGCAAGGCCGACCCGAGGCGCAGCGCCTTGGCCTACGCCAGGGCCGCCGCGCGCCTGGGCGCGCGCATCCGCAGCGCAACCGGCGTGCGCTCGCTGCAACGCGACGGACGGACCTGGCGCATCGCGCTGGACGGCGGCATATCCTGCCAGGCCGACAACGTGGTGCTTGCCGCAGGCGTATGGTCGGGCCGGATCGCGCAAATGGCGGGCGTGACGCTGCCAGTGAGCGCCGTCGGCCTGACCATGGCCGCCACCGCGCGAGCCCAGCCGTTCATCAAGCACCTGATCCAGCATGCGGGGCGGCGCCTCTCCATGAAGCAGACGCCCGAAGGCAATGTGCTCATCGGCGGCGGCTGGCCCGCCGCGCTGCCCCAGAGGGCAGGCATTCTCGACCTCGAGCGCCAGCCGGAACTGTTGCTGCCCTCGCTGGCCGGCAACCTGGCCGCCGCCACGGCCGTGGTACCCGCCGTCGGAGAACTGCCGGTGCTGCGCGTCTGGACCGGCGCCACCGCACTGGTCAGCGACCAGTTGCCTCTCATCGGCGCGGTGCCCAAGGCCGCCGGCCTGTTCATCGCCACGGGCGGATCGGCCTTCACCTTGGGCCCTACCTATGCGCAAATCCTGGCCGACGACATACTCGGCCGGCCCAGGACGTTCGACGCATCTCCCTACGACCCCAACCGCTTCGGGAGCCTGACCTTTGCCTGACGCCACACGACTGCAGGACCGGGTTGCCAGACCCGCCCGGATCCGCATCTACATCAACGACCGCGAGAGCTCGGCCTATCCCGGGGAGACCGTCGCCACCGCCCTGTTGGCGGCCGGCGTCTCGGTCTTCCGCCGCAGCCACGGCCACGCGGCGCACGCCCCCGTCTGCAACATGGGTGTCTGCTTCGAATGCCTGGTCACCATCGACGGCTGCCGGTCGGTACGCAGCTGCATGACCTTGATAACGGAAGATATGCGCATCGAGGTTTCTTCGAATGTTGAATAGTGCCAACCAGAACACCGCCGAGCAGGCAGATACGCGGTTTGATCTCATCATTGTGGGAGCCGGACCCGCAGGCCTGTCAGCGGCATTGACCGCGGCTGACCACGGACTACGCGTCGTCGTGATCGACGAACAACACGACATCGGCGGCCAGATTTTCAGACAGGCGCCCAGCACCTTCCAAAGCGAGCCCAGCAGCGCCTTCAAAAGCTATCCCTTCGGCCGGCAGCTGCTTGAACAGGCACGGCAATCGACGCAGATCCAATGGCGCTTCGGCAGCACCGCCTGGGGCGTCTTCCGCACGCCGGGCCACCCCGGCGTAAGGATCGGCATCAACCGCGGCAAGCACGCCGCAATGATCGACGGCGCCGCGCTGTTGATCGCCACCGGCGCCTACGACCTGCCCGTGGCCTTCCCCGGCTGGACCCTGCCGGGCGTCATGTCCGCCGGCGGCGTGCAGACCTTGATGAAGAGCCAGTTTCTTCGGCCTGGAAAGCGTTTTGTTCTGGCAGGCTCCCATCCCTTGCTGCTGCTGGTCGCGGATCTTCTGGTCGAGTCCGGAGCGGAAGTCGCAGAGGTCGCGATTGCGCGGCCGAAACCCGCGTTGGCCGAAATGCTGTCGTCCTGGCGGGCAGTGCCTGGACACCTCAACCTGTTCCGGCAGGCTGCCGGCGCACTGCGCAACCTGCGACGGCATCGGGTCCCGATACGCTTTGGCACGCTGCTGACGCGGGCCACGGGAAAGGAGGCGGTGGAACACGTTGTGCTGAACGACGCCACACCGCAATGGGAGCCCATTGCAGGCACCGAACGCACGTTGCCAGCCGACATCCTGGTCACGGGCTATGGGCTGCTCGCCTCCACCGAACTGGCTCGGCAGGCCGGTTGCGCAAGCGTCTGGCGGCCAGCGCACGGCGGCTGGATCGTATCGCACGATGAACGCATGCGAACCAGCCAGCCGCGGATTTTCGTGGCGGGAGAACCTGCTGGCGTCGGTGGTGCCGAAATGGCTGCCATCGAAGGGCGCATCGCCGCCTTGCAGGCCGTGCTCGATCTGCGCGGCGACGCGCCCGACCAAGTCATCCAGGCATCACTGCGCCTGGAAGACGACGCGCGCCGCAAGGCAAGCCGCTTCAGCGAAACCGTGCTTCGGTTCTTCGAACCAAGGCTGGATGCCCTGGCAAAACTCGCCACGCCGGAAACCACCATCTGCCGCTGCGAGGAAGTCACAGCCGGCGCCGTACAGTCATTCCTGGACGACAACCCGCACGTCAGCGACGTCAACAGCGTCAAGCTCGCCTGCCGCACGGGGATGGGTTTCTGCCAGGGACGCTACTGCCAACATACCGTTTCCCATCTGCTGGCTGCGACGCGCCGGGTCGACATCAGCGTGCTAGGCTCCTTTACCGCGCGCGCCCCGGTCAAGCCGGTGCCAGCGGCCGCGCTCGCCAGCCTGCATGAGCGCCCCCCCCTGCCGTGAGGACCGAATGCTCGTCCGACGCTATTGAATGCCCCCTCTTACCCCCAGCGGCTGGCGCACCCAGGCGGACTGCTTCGGACAAAAAAACCCGCAGAGCTTTAGCTGGTGCGGGTTTTCGGACTTCTACGCATTTCTGCGAATGTATTCTTGGCGGACAGAGGGGGATTCGAACCCCCGATACGCTTTTGACGTATACACGCTTTCCAGGCGTGCGCCTTCAACCACTCGGCCACCTGTCCTATCTGCGATTTTCGCCACGGGCAAGCCGCTGCAGAAAATGCGAATCCGCGATTCTAGCAGATTTCGCACAGCGCCGACAAGCGAGCAAAGAAAAGGGGACGCCAATGGCGCCCCCTATCCTGGCCAACCGCTAGGAGGCCGATGCCGGCGGGTCCTGTTCCCGGTAGGAGCTGATAGTGCCGTCCGGCTCGGTTTCTTCCAGCCGCACCCTGAAGCCCCACAGCCGCGCAAGATGCTTCATGACCTGCTCGGCGTCATCGCCGGCCAGCGGGCGGCCGCGGCTCTTGAGGTGGCGCAGCACCAGCGAGCGGTCCGAGTCGCGGTTGAAGCGCACCACCTGGATGTCCGGCACCATGTTGTCGCGGTTATGCTGCGCGGCCAGCAGGCGGCGAATGTCGCGGTAGCCTTCGTCGTCATGGATGGCGGCGACTTCCAGCTTGGGGTTGGCCTGGTGGTCGGAGATCGCGAAGAAGCGGAACTCGCGGATCAGGCGCGGCGACAGGTATTGCGAGATGAAGGACTCGTCCTTGAAGTTGCGCATGGCGAAGTCCAGCGTCTTCAGCCAGTCGCCGCCAGCGATGTCGGGGAACCAGCGCCGGTCCTCGGGCGTGGGCGCCTCGCAGATGCGGCGGATATCGGACATCATGGCAAAGCCCAGCGCATAGGGGTTGATGCCGCCGTAGCCGCGCTCGTCGAAGCCGCGCTGGCTGACCACGTTGGTGTGGCTTTGCAGGAACTCCATCATGAAGCCGTCGTTGACCAGGCCTTTTTCATGCAGCCGGTTCAGGATGGTGTAGTGCCAGAACGTGGCCCAGCCTTCGTTCATGACCTTGGTCTGGGTCTGCGGGTAGAAGTACTGCGCGATCTTGCGGACGATGCGCACCAGTTCCTTCTGCCAGGGCGCGAGCTTGGGCGAGTACTTCTCGATGAAGTACAGCAGATTCTCTTCGGGCTCGGGCGGGAACACCGAGGCTGCAACGTGGGTGTCCTTGTCGGCCTCCAGGCGCGGCAGGGTGCGCCACAGGTCGTTGTACTGCAGGCGGGCGTGCTCCTGGCGTTCGGCCTGGCGCGCGGCCTCTTCCTTGTAGGAAATGGGCGTCGGGCGCTTGTAGCGGTCCACGCCGTGGTGCGAGAGCGCGTGGCAGGAGTCGAGCAAGGCTTCCACCGCGTCGATGCCGTAGCGGTCTTCGCAGGACATCACGTACTTGCGCGCGAAGACCAGGTAGTCCAGCACGCCGTCCGCGTCGGTCCATTGGCGGAACAGGTAATTGCCCTTGAAGAACGAGTTGTGGCCATAGCAGGCGTGAGCGATCACCAGCGCCTGCATCGTCATGGAGTTTTCTTCCATGAGATAGGAGATGCAAGGGTTGGAGTTAATGACGATCTCGTAGGCCAGCCCCTGCATGCCGCGGCGGTAGAACTGCTCGTTGCGGATGAATTCCTTGCCGTACGACCAGTGCGGATAGCCGATAGGCAGCCCGGCCGACGCATAGGCGTCCAGCATCTGTTCCGAGGTGATCACCTCGATCTGGTTCGGGTACGTGTCCAGCCCGTATTCGGCGGCGATCTTGGAGATGGCCTCGTCATAGGACTGGATCAGTTCGAAGGTCCATTCGGAACCCTGGGAGATGGGCCGGGCGCTGCCGGCGGCCTCCGGTTCCACGAGCGCTCCCACGATGGCATTCATGCGGTTTCCTTTTTGAACAGGTCATGGAACACGGGGAAGATCTCGCCGCGTTCGCAGATGCGCCGCATGACGAAATGCGGCTCCAGTTTCTGTTCATATTCCGCCCACAGGCTGCTCTTGCGCGCCTCCTGCGAGTCGGGCACTTCGATGTAGGCGAAGTAGCGCGTGGCCGGCAGCAGGTGCTCGGCCAGGAAGCGCGCGCTCTTGCCCGCGTCGGCGCCGAACGAATCGCCGTCGCTGGCCTGCGCCGCGTACACGTTCCAGGCCGTCGGCGGATAGCGCTTTTCCAGGATCTCGCGCATCAGCTCCAGCGCCGACAGCACGATGGTGCCGCCGCTCTTGGGATCGTAGAAAAAGGTGTGCTCGTCGACTTCCTCGGCGTTGTCGGTGTGTCGGATGAAGACCAGGTCCACGTGTTCGTACTTGCGCGACAGGAACAGGTACAAGAGCGAGAAGAAGCGCTTGGCCAGGTCCTTCTTGTTCTCGTCCATGGAGCCCGACACGTCCATCAAGCAGAACATGACGGCGCGCGCCATGGGGATGGCCACGGACACCCGGTTGCGGTAGCGCAGGTCCAGGTCATCCAGGAAAGGCACGCGGGCCAGGCGCTCGCGGCAATCCTCGACGTCCTGCTCCAGCGCCTTGATTTCGTCGGCGGATGCGCCCGCTTCCAACGCCTTGGCCAGGCGTTCCTCGGCGTCCTCGAGATCGGCGCGCGCCTTCACGCCCAGCGCCACGCGGCGCGCCAGCGACGACTTGAGCGTACGGCTGATGCTCAGCATGCTGGGCGAGCCCGTGGTCGTGTAGCCGGCGCGCTGCCATTTCTTCTGGCTAACCTCGCCCAACTGCGTGCGCGCCATGTGCGGCAGTTCCAGGTCTTCAAAGAACAGATTCAGGAACTCGGCCCGCGACAGGCTGAAGGTGAACTGGTCGACCGATTCACCTTCGCCCGGCTCGGACCCGCCTTCCCCCTGCCCGCCTTGCGGCCGATCAAAGGTGTCGCCCTTGGCAAACTCGCGGTTGCCGGGGTGCACGATCTCGCGGTCGCCGCCCTGGCCGTGGTGGAAGGTCGGCTCGGAGATGTCGCGGGCGGGCAGGTTGATCTCGCCGCCCTGATCCATGTCCTGGATGGAGCGGTCGCGGATCATCCCGTGTACCGCCTTGCGGATCTGGTCCTTGTAACGCCGGAGAAAACGCTCCCGGTTGACGGCGCTTTTGTTGCGCCCGTTAAGACGGCGATCGATGAGTGAATTCATGATTCACCTCGCTCAGGAAGACTTCCTCACACGGAGATACCACTCGCACAGCAGCCTGACCTGCTTTTCCGTGTAGCCCTTTTCAACCATGCGATCCACGAAGCTCTGGTGCTTGGACTTGTCCTCGGCCGAGGCCTTGGCGTTGAACGAGATCACCGGCAGCAGGTCTTCCGTGTTCGAGAACATCTTCTTCTCGATCACTTCGCGCAGCTTTTCATAGCTGGTCCAGGTCGGGTTGCGGCCGTTGTTGTTGGCGCGCGCCCGCAGCACGAAGTTGACGATCTCGTTGCGGAAATCCTTCGGGTTGGCGATGCCGGCCGGCTTCTCGATCTTTTCCAGTTCGTCGTTGAGCGCGCTACGGTCGAAGCTTTCGCCGGTTTCCGGGTCGCGAAATTCCTCGTCCTGGATCCAGCAGTCGGCAAAGGTCACGTAGCGGTCGAAGATGTTCTGGCCGTATTCGGAGTAGGACTCGAGGTAGGCGGTCTGGATCTCCTTGCCGATGAATTCCGCATAACGCGGCGCCAGGTAGCCCTTGATGAATTCAAGATAGCGCCGGCGGATTTCCTCGGGATAGTCCTCGCGGCCGATCCGCTGCTCGAGCACGTACATCAGGTGCACCGGGTTGGCGGCGACTTCGGTCTGGTCGTAGTTGAAGACGCTGGACAGGATCTTGTACGCGAAACGCGTCGACACCCCGGTCATGCCTTCATCGGTGCCGGCATAGTCCTTGTATTCCTGCAAGGCCTTGGCCTTGGGATCCACGTCCTTCAGGCTTTCGCCGTCGTAGACGCGCAGCTTCGAATAGAGGCTGGAGTTCTCGGGTTCCTTCAGGCGCGTCAGGACCGAGAATTGCGCCATCATGTCCAGCGTTCCCGGCGCGCACGGCGCCGTGGACAGCGAGCTGTGGTGCAGCAGCTTTTCGTAGATGCGGACTTCTTCCGAAACCTGCAGGCAGTAAGGCACCTTGACGATGTAGATACGGTCGAGGAACGCCTCGTTGTGCTTGTTGTTGCGGAAGGTCTGCCATTCCGATTCGTTCGAGTGGGCCAGGATGGCGCCGTTGAACGGGATCGCGGAAAAGCCTTCGGTGCCCTTGAAGTTGCCTTCCTGGGTCGCCGTCAGCAAGGGGTGCAGCATCTTGATCGGGGCCTTGAACATCTCCACGAATTCCAGCAACCCCTGGTTGGCCAGGCACAGCCCGCCGGAGTAGCTGTAGGCATCCGGATCGTCCTGCGAGTGGCGGTCGAGCATGCGGATGTCGACCTTGCCCACCAGCGAGGAAATGTCCTGGTTGTTCTCGTCGCCCGGTTCGGTCTTGGCGATGGCGATCTGGCGCAGCACCGACGGGTTCAGGCGCACGACGCGGAACTTCGAGATGTCGCCGTCGAATTCCTTCAGGCGCTTGACCGCCCAGGGCGACATGATGCCGCTCAGGTAGCGGCGAGGGATGCCGTATTCCTTTTCAAGCGTGTCGCCGAAGCGTTCGGGATGGAACAACCCGAGCGGCGATTCGTTCACCGGCGACCCCTTCAAGGCGTAGATGGGGTAGGCCTCCATCAAGGACTTGAGCCGCTCCGCGATGGACGACTTGCCGCCGCCCACCGGGCCCAGCAGATAAAGGATTTGCTTGCGCTCTTCCAGTCCCTGGGCAGCGTGCTTGAAGAACGCGACGATCTGGCCGATCACGTCCTCCATGCCGTAGAACTCCTGGAACGCCGGATAGCGCCGGATGGTCCGGTTGGAAAACAAACGGGAAAGACGTGGGTCGTTGCGCGTGTCCACGACTTCGGGTTCGCCTATCGCCGCCAGCATGCGTTCTGCGGGGCTGGCGTACGCCATGGGATCGCTTTTGGCGAGGTTGAGGTACTCCTCGAGAGAGAGTTCCGATTCCTGCTCTTTTGCATACTGCGACTTGAAGCCTTCGACGATGTTTTGCACGGAAACCTCCTACAACACGCGAAAAATCCAATACGTCCCTACCTGCCCCCATTGTGCCTCAGCGCTCGCGCTTTACTAGACAATCTCGCGATAAGCACTGTCGGCCGGATGGTATGTTGCTTTCGCCACACATCAACCAAAGGCATGATCAGGCCCTTTCCAATTAGGCTGCACTCTTCGGATACAAGTTCCGTCAGGGAATGCAACTTAAGTGAATAAGTTCACTCGTCCGACTTCAGCATATCGCTGTATGCGCACGTGCAAGATGCACCCGCACATGAAATGCTCAGCAATGATTTGAAGGGAAGAGCGATGTCCCAGGGATTTTTATGATGCGGGTCATAAACCCGATGCGCCCGCTGTGCGATGGCAGCGGACGGTCTGAACGGCGCGTTGCGTCTTCGTTCAGAGCGTGCCGGTTCGGCTGTGAAAAAGCACCGATGACGCAGCACGAAGATCCGTGGTGACGAGGGCGCGTGGCATTGCACGGTGTAGTCCATCAGTGCGTGGCGCCAAGTCATGTGCCTATGCTAAAGCCAATTGACGTTTTTGTGGCAATTCATTTAGCGCAATGCCAAAAATAGTCACGCAGCGCGCTGTCGAATTCGTGCAGCAGACGCGCGCGGCAAACTCGCAGACATGCGCAAACTTGATGGCATATCGATGGCGCTTGCGCATCGCGATTGCCTGCGGGCCGCGGATTACGGACCTATGCGCGATTGGCAGCCGCAAGCGCAGAGTGCTAGTACCCCTTGCGGCGGCGATAGAATCACGCATTCGAAACACGCCGCGCCTGCGTCGCGTTTCCTTCCATCCGCCCATCGCCGTCGCCGCGTCATGTCTTTCCGATCCTGGCCAGCCGCATGAACATCCTTGCTAAACGCTGTTCCGCGGCGCTTTGCAGCGTCTTTCTGCTGATGCTGGCTGCTTGCGGCAAGCAGGCCGATCTGCCCGGCGACGCTTATGTGTGGCAGCGGGTCTGGACGCCGTCGCTCAATCAGGCGCTGGCCGACAGCGCCGACGCGGTGCGGGCATGGCGCGTGCTGATGGCGGAAATGAGCCCGGATGGCAGATGGTTCACTGCTGCGCCCGATCTGGCCGCCCTGGCGGCGGCCGGGCGTCCCGTCATCATGGTTTTTCGCCTGGACGGCCGCGCCGACGCGCTGCCGGCCCCGGAGGTACTGGCGCGGATCAAGACCGCGCGCGGCGCATGGAAAAGCGCGGGCATCGCCTTGGCCGGCATCGAAATCGATTACGACTGCCCCACCTCCAAATTGCCCGCCTACGCGGCCTTTCTGCAGGAGGTAAAGCGCGGCTTGGGACCGGATCTGCCTTTGTCGATAACCGCGCTGCCCACATGGCTGAACGGATCCGGGCTCGACGCGCTGCTGCGGATTCCCGATGAAGCCGTGTTGCAGGTCCATGCCGTGCTGAGCCCCGAACAAGGGCTGTTCAACGCCAAGCGCGCAAGCGCCTGGCTCGCGGCTTTCGCGGACCGCACCCAGCGGCCGTGGCGCGTGGCGTTGGCGACCTACGGCAGCCGCGTGAGCTGGAACGACGACGGTAGCATCGCCGCGGTCGAAAGCGAACGCACCGCCCTGCTGCCGGGCGGCCGCGCCAGCGAACTGGTGGCCACGCCCGCAGCCATGGCGGCTTTCGTCGACGAGATCCACCGTTCCCGCCCGCGCGGCTTGGCCGGCATCGTCTGGTTCCGCTTGCCCACCGCGCGCGACGAACGCGCCTGGAGCCTGGCCACCTGGCGCGCGGTGCTGACGCGCCAGCCCCTGCTGCCGGCGCTGTCGGTCACGGCGCGCGCGGCGGGCAGCAGCGGCGCGCAGGACCTGATACTGTCCAACGGCGGCAATGCCGACGCGGCCCTGCCCTTCGCGATCCGCTGGAACGGCGCCTGCCGCGCGGCCGACGGCATCAATGGCTATACCCTCGAACATGACTCCGCCGGCGCCTTCCTGCGCCGCTCCCAGGACGGGCTGCTGCGCGCCGGCGGCCAACGCAACATAGGCTGGATACGCTGTGAAAACGGGCCCTCGAGCTTCCAAGTACAACCGTAAACCGCTGGCGGCGCTGCTGTTGCTGACCGGCGCCGGCATCGTCATCGCCTGCGGGCCGGAGTTCCCCGCCCAACTGCTCGATGATCGCGCGGCCACGCTGCACGCCACGCCGGCCAACTCTTTCGGCTATGAGGCGGCCCGCCTCGTGCCAGCCAGCGATGAACTGCAAGCGCGCGAAGCCTACGAACTGCCGGACGGCAGCTATCAGCAGAACGCCCTGCCGGAAGACCGCGATCCCGCGCTGACGCCGGCGCAGCGGGCCACGACCCGCGCCATGCGCGCGCAACCCGACGGCGACCTGGCCTATGCGCTGGGCGCCGGTTTGCCCGACGCCGTACGGCTTTACGCCGCCGCCGCGGTCGACACGCAGGCCGCCCGCGGGCCGGATGCCGACCGCCTGCTGGAGCGGGCGCGCGCGCGCTACCGCGCCATCCTCCAGTTGCCGCCGCAGCAGGCTGCTGCGCGCAGCGTCTGGGCCGCCTACATGCTGGCGGAAATCGGGGACGCGGCAGAACTGACCGCGGGCGATGCGGAGGCGCAGCGGCAGGCCGCGGCGCAAGCCTATGCCCGCGTGCGGCAACTGGCGCGTGACGGCGCGCCGGATCCGTTGGGCCTGGCGGTGGCCAGCTACGGCCAGGAAGCGCGCTTGTTCCTGGCCGGGCCGCAAGGGCAATGCAGCTATATGGAGCTGGTCAACGCCGACCCCTGCATGGACGCCATCCCCGCGGCCTCGCTGAAGCACGCGCTGCGCCTCTATGCCGAACAGGCCGCGCGCGAATCCGGCAGCGGCAATGCATCGCTGCGCATGCTGGCGCAATGGGCCTTGGAGGATCCGGCGCGTACGCGCCGGCTGATCGACGATCCGGTCGCGCAACGCCTGCTGGTGGCCTACGCGCTGGCCAGGCTCGGCGACATCGTGGACGGCAGGCCGGACAGCGCCACCGATCCTTATGCCGCCTATGACACTACCGGCCAGGTCGGGCTTGCCGATGCCGCGCAAGGGCATGAGGTCACGCCGAACCCGGCGCTGCAATCGCTGGTTGCCGCGCTGGGAACCCTGGATCTGAAGCAAGTGCCGGACGCCGACCGCGTGGCTGCCCTGGCCTACCGCATTGGCCGCTACGACCTGGCGCAAACGCTGGCCGCGCGGCTGGATACGGCGCTGGCGTGGTGGGTGCGCGCCAAGCTGGCGCTGCGGCAGGGCGACACGCTGGCGGCGGGCCAGGCCTATGCGCAGGCTGCCCGCGCGTTTCCGCGCGCCGACGGCAGCGTGGAGGCCACCGGCGCGGCGCGCCTGCTGGGCGAGCAAGGGGTGCTGACGCTGTCGCGCGGCCAGTACGTCGAAGCGCTGGATCAACTGCTGAACGCCACCGCGACGGACGACCCGGCCGAAGGTTTCTGGCTCTCGGCCCCGTACTGGAACGACGCTGCCTACGTCGCCGAACGCGTGCTGACGACCGCCGAACTCAAGGCCTATGTGGACCGGCATGCGCCCGCCGCGCCGGCGCCGGCGGGATCCGTGCCGCGCGACCCGCAGAATTTCTACGACTGGGCAAGACAGCATCCCATCACCGCATCCGACCGCCTGCGCCTGCTGCTGGCTCGCCGCCTGGTGCGCGACGGCTCGATCGAACAGGCGCAGCCCTATTTCCCGGCCGATTCGGACGCCCGCTATGCCACGCTGGAAAGCGTCGACGGCAAACCGGAAGTGCGGCTGCCGCAAACCCGCCGGCTCGCCGCGGAATACGGCACGGCCTTGCGCCGCGCCGGCCACGCCTGGGGCCGCACGGCGCGGGCCGAAGCCTGGTACGAGGCCTCGCGGCTGGCGCGGCGCGACGGGATGGAGATCATGGGCTACGAACAGGAGCCGGATTTCGCGGTCTATGGCGGCAACACGAGTTATGGCGCGGGGCGCAGCGCGGTCCCAGCCTGGAAGGCGTATGACGGCGATGCCGGCGCGCCCGAAACGCCCGACACGCCGGCCTTGCGCGCCGCGGCTGCGCTGCCGGGTCCGTTCGTCACCGAAGAGGAACGCCGCCGCTACGCCGCCAGCGAAGCGCGGCCCTATGTCCGCTTCCACTACCGCGAGATCGCGGCCAATCATGCGCTGCGCGCGGCCGACGAGCTGCCGCACCGCTCGCAAGCCTATGCCGCCGTGCTGTGCCAGGGCGCCCGCTACATCATCGACGACGCCCCCGAACTGGCTTCGGCGATCTACCGCCGCTATATAGAACAGGGTGCGCAGGTGCCGTTCAGCGGCTCATTCGGCCGCGAATGCGCCGCGCCCGACTTCCAGGCCGCAGCCTGGTTCCATTACGCGCAGGCCGAGAAGTCGTGGGAGCGCCTGCGCCGCAACCATCCCGGCCTGTTGCTGGCGGCCGCGTTGCTGGCCCTGGCTGGCGGCGCCGCCGCAATCCTGGTCTGGCGCTACACCGCGGTGCGCACGGATCGGCGCCGGACCTAGGACAGCTCCGGCAGCGCCACCCGCTGCGTCAGCTGGTTCCAGGTGTCGGCCACCCTGGCGCGCACGCGTAGATCCGCGCCCACCGGCGCGGTCTCGATGAATTCGTAGCGCCGGGCGCCGTCCAGGTGCTCGAGCATGGGCAGGCGGACCATGCCGGCCGCATCGCCCAGCAGCACCGGCGCCAGGTACAGCAGCAGTTCGTCCACGCAGCCCGCGGCGACCAGCGCGCCGCTCAGCCCCGCCCCGGCTTCCACGTGGACCTCGTTGAACTGTTCCTGCGCCAGCCAGCGCATCATCGCCGGCAGGTCGACCCGGCCGGGCGCCTCGCCCGGCAGCAGCACCACGCGGGCATTCCTGGCCTGCAGGCGCGCGGCCTTGGCATCATCGGCACGGGCCGTAAAGATGATGACCTCGGCGCCATCGAACAGCCGCGCATCCTCGGGGATTTCGAAACGGCCGTCCACCACCGCCTTGCGCGGCTGGCGGGGCGTATCCACGTTCCTGACGTTGAGCTGCGGATCATCCTTCAGCACGGTGCCCATGCCGGTCAGGACAAGGCAGGCACGGGCGCGCCAGCGGTGCCCGTCGGCGCGGGCCTCGGACCCGGTGATCCATTGCGAGACGCCGTTATGCAGCGCGCTGCGCCCGTCCAGCGACGCCGCCATCTTCATCCACACCCACGGCAGGCCGCGGCTCATGCGCGAGATGAATCCCGCGTTGATGGCCAGCGCTTCCGCGCGGCAGACGCCGGCGGTCACCGCGATGCCGGCATCTCGCAGGCGTGCCAGCCCCTGGCCGTTGACCAGCGGATTGGGATCGCCTATGGCCACCACCACCCGCGCGGGCCGGGCCGCGAGCACGGCGTCCACGCAGGGCGGCGTGCGGCCGAAATGGCTGCAAGGCTCCAGGGTGACGTAGAGCGTGGCGCCGGCCACGGACTCGCCGCGCGCCTGGGCGTCGCGCAGGGCGCAGACTTCCGCGTGCGGACCGCCGGGAGGCTGCGTCGCCCCTTCGCCCAACACCTGCCCGTCGCGCACGATCACGCAGCCGACCCGGGGATTGGGCGCGGTGGTGTACATGACGGTCTGCGCCAGCGCCAGGGCGCGCCGCATCCAGAAAATGTCGTCGTTGTCGCTGGGAATCATCATGTCCAGGATTGTATGTCCGCCGCAGGGCGGGCAGGCGGCCGCGCTGGGGGGCCCGGCCGCGCCGGCCGCTGATGTCCGTTTTGGGCCGACAGCCGTCTTTCGGCGCGCTCGCCGCAACGCTGGATTGCAGTAAAAATAACATCACACCCCTACAATTGTCGCTCCAGGAGCGTGGTCCATGAAACAAGCACTGATCGTCATCGATGTACAAGACTCTTTCCGGCAACGTCCGTTTTGGGATGAAACCGAGTACCCCGCCTTCGTGGAACGGATCCAGTCCCTGATCGACGAGGCCCAGGCCCGCGACATTCCGGTGCTGCAGGTGTTCCACACCAGCGTGTCGGACGACCCCGCCAACCCCTTTTCGCTGGCCTCCGGGCACGTCAAGACGCTCAAGGAATTGCGCATCGCCCCCACCGCCGTGTTCCACAAGACCGTGCATTCCTCGCTCTACGCCAAGGACGCGGACGGCGCCAGCCTGCAGGACTGGCTGGCGAAGCACGGCATCGAAGGCATCATCGTCAGCGGCATCCGCACCGAACAGTGCTGCGAAACCACCTCGCGCCATGCCAGCGACGCCGGCTACAAGGTGGTGTTTCCCACCGACGCCACGCTGACCTTCGCCATGCAGAGCCCGTCCGGCCAGCACTACACGCCGGCCGAAATCCGCGACCGGACCGAGCTGGTGCTGCAAGGGCGTTTTGCCCGCATCGCGCGCGCGGCCGACGCGCTGGCGGCCTGACGCTGACAGAGGGCCGCATGGTTCCGGTGTATTTCGTGCTGACGCGGGGCATCGTGCTGCTGGACGTCGCAGGTCCGGCGGAGGCCTTCCGCGTGGCCAACAAGCTGGTTCCCGGCGCCTTCGAACAGCACTTTTGCGGCCCCTCCCGGGAGGTCGAAAGCGGCCTGCCCGGCCTGCATCTAGCGCATATCCAGGCCCTGCCGGCCAGTCTGCCGCCCGAGGCCCTGGTGATCATTTCGGGCGTGGTGGGCAAGCCCACGCGCCTGGACGACCCCGACTCGCGCGCCATCATCGACTGGCTGGCCGTCCGCCATCCCGCGGACGGCTTCACGCTGATGACGGTATGCGCCGGCGCCCTGTTCGCCGCCGCTGCCGGGCTGACGCGGCAGCGCGACTGCACCACCCACCACACCTGCCTGGAACAGTTGGCCAGCATCGACCCAAGCGCGCGGCTGCATGACAACCGCATCTTCGTCGAGGACGGCAAGCTGGTCAGCAGCGCCGGCATCACGGCCGGCATCGACCTGGCGCTGCACATGGTGTCGCGCCATTGCGGACCGCGCGTGGCCAGCGAAACCGCGCGCGACATGGTGGTCTACCAGCGGCGCGCCGGCACGGATTCCACGCTGTCGCCCTGGCTGGACCACCGCAGCCACCTGCATCCGGGCGTGCACCGGGTGCAGGACGCGGTCGTCCGCGATCCGGCGGCGCCCTGGTCGGCGCAATCGCTGGCGGACCAGGCGCACACCAGCGCGCGCCATCTGACCCGGCTATTCCGCGAACACGCGGGCTGCACGCCGATGGACTACCTCTATCAGATACGCGTGGCGCTGGCGCGTGACCTGCTGCGCGATACCCGGCTGGACCTGGAGCGGGTGGCCGAGAAGTCGGGTTTTGGATCGGCGCAGCACATGCGCCGCGTCTGGCGCAAATTCCAGCCGCTGACGCCCAGCCTCGCGCGTTCGGCACCCGCCATGCAATGACGGCGCCGCAGCGCCGTCATTTTCCTGCTTCCGTGGCGCCAGCCGGCCGCGGACCTTGAGCCGAACAGCTAGTCCTTGCGCAGCTTGCCCGGCAGCAGCGGACCCTGCATCTCGCGGATGGCCTCGACGAATTCGCCGATGTCCTCGAAGCTCTTGTAGACCGAAGCGAAGCGCACATACGCCACCTTGTCGAGCTTGCGCAGTTCGGTCATGACGAGCTCGCCTATGTGTTCGCTGGGCACTTCGCGCAGTCCGCTGGCCAGCAGTTGCTCTTCGATGCGTGCGACCGCGGCGTCCACGTCTTCCGTGCTGACGGGGCGCTTGCGCAGCGCTAGGCTCAGGCTGGCACGCAGCTTGCCGGGATCGTAATCGCTGCGGCTGCCGTTGCGCTTCACGATGGAAGGCATGGCGAGTTCCACCCGTTCATAGGTGGTGAAACGCTTGTCACAGGACAGGCAGCGACGGCGACGGCGTATGGCGTCGCCTTCTTCGGAGACCCGGCTGTCTACGACCTGCGTTTCGGCATTGCCGCAAAATGGACACCGCATGTGTGATCCCTAAAGGCACTGAAAGGGCAATATTTGAGCATATTGTAACGAGGCGCCCGGCCGCCAGCGTCAATACAGGCTAATCCGCCCCCGTATTTTTTACCAGGGCGGCGTCGGTCGCCCCGAAAGCAAAGGGACGGCGCCTTGCGGGGCCGTCCCTTGTGGACCGCTGCGGCCGGGTCGCAGCCCGCCGCAGGGATGCTCGATTACTTCTTGCCGTAGACCGGCAGGCGCGAGGTCAGTTCATTGACGCGGGCACGCACGGCGGCGATGTTGGCTTCGTCGCGCGGGTTGTCCAGCACGTCGGCGATCAGGTTGGCGGTCAGCTCGGCTTCGGCTTCGGTAAAGCCACGCGTGGTCATGGCCGGGGTGCCCAGGCGGATGCCGCTGGTCACGAAGGGCTTTTCCGGGTCGTTCGGGATGGCGTTCTTGTTGACCGTGATGTGGGCCTGGCCCAGCACGGCTTCCGCTTCCTTGCCCGTGATGCCCTTGGAACGCAGGTCCACCAGCATGACGTGGCTTTCGGTGCGGCCGGAGACGATGCGCAGGCCGCGCTTGACCAGCGTGTCGGCCAGCACCTTGGCGTTCTTGACCACTTGCTGCGCGTAGTCCTTGAAGGCGGGTTCCAGCGCTTCCTTGAAGGCCACGGCCTTGCCGGCGATGACGTGCATCAGCGGACCGCCCTGGATGCCGGGGAAGATCGCCGAGTTGATGATCTTCTCGTGCTCGGCCTTCATCATGATGACGCCGCCGCGCGGGCCGCGCAGCGACTTGTGCGTGGTCGAGGTGACGAAGTCGGCGTGCGGCACCGGGTTGGGGTAGGCGCCGCCTGCGACCAGGCCCGCGTAGTGGGCGATGTCGACCATGAACAGCGCGCCGTTTTCACGGGCGATGCGGGCCATGCGCTCGAAGTCGATGTGCAGGGCGTAGGCAGAGGCGCCGGCCACGATCAGCTTGGGCTTGTGCTCCTTGGCCAGTTGTTCGACCTGGTCGTAGTTCAGGACTTCGTTTGCGTCCAGGCCGTAGGAGATGAAGTTGTACAGCTTGCCCGAGGCGTTGACCGACGCGCCGTGCGTCAGGTGGCCGCCTTCGGCCAGGCTCATGCCCAGCACGGTGTCGCCCGGCTTCAGGACGGCCATGTACACGCCCTGGTTGGCCTGCGAACCCGAGTTGGGCTGCACGTTGGCGGCTTCGGCGCCGAAGATCTGCTTCAGGCGGTCGATGGCCAGCTGCTCGACCACGTCCACGTATTCGCAACCGCCGTAGTAGCGCTTGCCCGGATAGCCTTCGGCGTACTTGTTGGTGAGCTGCGTACCCTGGGCTTCCATGACGGCCGGGCTGGCGTAGTTCTCCGAAGCGATCAGCTCGATGTGCTGTTCCTGGCGGACGTCTTCCTTCTGGATGGCGGCCCAAACGTCCGGGTCAGCCTTGGACAAGGTGAGGTTGCGGTCAAACATGACGGGGGGTTCCTGAGGCGGTAAGAGAGGAGGAAACTGCGCCCGGGTGGGTAAACCCGGAGAATGACGGATAGTTTACCGCGTCAGGCAGAATCGATTGCTCCCAAAATGCCTGGAACCCGGGCAAAATTCCCTGGACGGGCGCGAAAACCACGCCATCCTCCGCGGGCCGAAAACCCGTCTCAACCCGACTTGAGAAACTTTCATGCAAAGCGCCACGCTCATAACCTACTCATTAGTAGCTGCGGTCAGCGTCATCAGCCCCGGTCCTGCCACCATGCTGGCCATCCGCAACGGCGCGGCGGGTGGATGGCGGGCCGTGCTGCCCTCCACCCTGGGTAATGTCACTGGGCTGTTCCTGCTGTCGGCCGCCGCCATGCTGGGGCTGGGCATGGTGCTGCAATCGTCCGCCCTGCTGTTCACGATCCTGAAGCTGGCCGGGGCTGCCTATTTGCTCTACATCGGCCTGCGTCATCTTCTGGGGCGCTCGAACATCGCGCCGCCTGCGCCCGACGCTGCCGGCCAAGCGCCGCGCGGCGCCAGCCGGCTCTATCTGGAAGCCGCCCTGGTGGCGACGTTGAATCCCAAGCCCATCCTGTTCTTCACCGCCCTGTTTCCACAGTTCCTCAACGCCGCCGAACCGCTGCTGCCGCAATTCTTCATTCTGACGGGCATCTTCATGGCCATGTCGCTGGGGTCCTTGCTGGCCTACGGCACGCTGGCCCATCGCGCCCGGCGCCTGCTGCGCCAGCCCCGCATCGTGACCTGGATCAACCGGCTGGTCGGAACCATCTTCATCAGCTTTGGCGTGGCGCTGCTGCGGCTCAAGCGCGCCGTGGGCTGAACCTCCCGGACGAAAAAAAGGCCGCAGATTCTGCGGCCTTTTTTGTGGCGGGCGGGATCAGGCCGAGGTCGCGCCGATCTGCTTGGGAGCCAGCTTCGGATTGAGCGTATAGGTACCCGTCAGCGACGCCTGCGCCAGCACATGCTTCTGGATGGCGCGCAGCGCGTCCTCGCCGGTGAAGGAACCCTGCAGGTTCAACGTGGGCACGTCCAGCGCGTACAGGGTGAAGACGTAGCGGTGCGGGATCGCGTCGTTCCAGGGCGGGCACGGGCCGTCATAGCCGAAGTAGTCGCCGCTCATGTCGTGGTCGTTGGCGAACCATGACGAGTACGAGTTGATGCCCTGGCGCGCGTCCATCGGCGCCAGCGGACCGCCCTTGCCGCGCGGCGTGATGCCGCTGGAAAAGGTGCCTTCCTCGATGTCGCGCAGGTCGGCCGGCAGGTCGACCAGCACCCAGTGGAAAAAGTCCACGCGGGGCAGGCTGGCCGACACCTCGCGGCCTTCCTGGTTGACGTCGTCGGGCTCGGAGGGCACATCGGGGTCGTGGCAGATCAAGGCAAACGACTGCGTGCCCGCCGGAACGTCGTCCCAGGAAAACTGCGGGTTGAAGTTGTCTGCCAGCGCGACGTGCGATTGCGCATCGATCCTGCCGAAGGCGTAGCGTTCGGGAATCGACTCGTTATCGGAAAAGGACAAACTCGAAAGTTTCATGTCGTGCTCCTTGAAGTGCCGCAAAGGCCCCACTGCCCCTGTCTGTACCCTCAGCGTATCAAAACTTCGCAATCATGGGTTCAAGTTAACACGCGCAAATTTGCGCTTGCCCACCTGAACGACGTAAGTCCCCGCCGGCAATTGCAACGATTTGTCTTCCACGCGATCACCGTTGACGCGCACCCCGCCCTGCTCGACGTTGCGCTGCGCTTCCGAGCCCGACGCGACCAGGCCGGCTTCGCGCAGCAGCTTCAGGATGCCCACCGGCGCGCCGCCGATGTTCACCTCAGGCATGTCATCGGGGATCGCGCCGTCGCGGAAACGGGCCTCGAACGAGGCCAGCGCCTCTTCGGCGGCCTTGGCGGAATGGAAGCGCGCAATGATTTCCTGGGCCAGCATGACCTTGGCATCGCGCGGGTTGCGGCCACCGTCAATCTCCTGCTTGAGCGCGGCGATGTCTTCCAACGAGCGGAACGACAGCAGCTCGAAGTAGCGCCACATCAGCGTGTCGGAAATCGACATGAGCTTGCCGAACATCGAATCGGGCGACTCCGAAATGCCGATGTAGTTGCCCTTGGACTTGGACATCTTCTCTACGCCATCCGTCCCGACCAGCAAGGGCATCGTCAAGATGCACTGCGGCTCCTGGCCATACTCTTTTTGCAGCTCGCGCCCGACCAGCAGGTTGAACTTCTGATCGGTGCCCCCCAGCTCCAGATCGGACTTCAGCGCCACCGAGTCATAGCCCTGCATCAGCGGATACAAGAATTCATGGACCGAAATCGGAATGCCGCCCTTGAAGCGCTTGGTGAAGTCCTCGCGCTCCATCATGCGCGCGACCGTGTAGCGCGACGCGAGCTGGATCATGCCGCGCGCGCCCAGCGGATCGCACCATTCGGAGTTGTAGCGGATCTCGGTGCGGGCCGGATCCAGCACCAGGCTGGCCTGGGCGTAATAGGTCTTGGCGTTGGCCTCGATCTGTTCGCGCGTGAGCGGCGGGCGGGTGTTGTTGCGGCCGCTGGGGTCGCCGATGGTGGAGGTGAAGTCGCCGATCAGGAAGATGACGTTGTGCCCCATGTCCTGCAGCTGGCGCATCTTGTTCAGCACCACCGTGTGGCCCAGGTGGATGTCCGGCGCGGTCGGATCCAGCCCCAATTTGATGCGCAGGGGCACGCCCGTGGCGCGGCTCCTGGCAAGCTTGCGGGCGAATTCGGACTCGACCAGCAACTCGTCGCAGCCGCGCTTCGCTATACGCAGGTCTGCTTCGACTTCGGGGGTAATCGGGGCTTCTGAGGATGACATGGCAGGGGGACCAACTCGGCTTCAGCCGATAAAAAGGTGTAAAAAGTGACGAAAACTATCGAAAATTCTAGCCGAATCAGCTAGGATACCGCCCAATCATACGCAATTGCCATATATACGCAGTTGTGGTCCGGTTTACACCCCGTTGTTCACAAGATGCGCCCCGCGCCAGCCCTTGCCCCGAAAATGTGCGCGCGAGGGCCGTTCGTGTCACGCACCCTGCGAGCTCAAGCCACCTGAGAGGGTATCTTCACGATGAATCGTGGCCTCCACGAACTGGCGAGTAGCATCAAGCGCAAAGTTGCTGCCGTGTTTGCGCCCGTAGCGCCCAAGCCGCAGCGCTCGGGACTTTTCCGCCGCACTCTTCTCGTCACCGCCATTGGTCTGTTCGCAGGCGCCGCCGCCCTAGGCATGGTGCAGCAACCCGACCGCACCGAACTCCCGCCTTCGCGCATCATCAGCAGCGTCCTGCCGCTAAGCGCCGAGCAAGTCGAAGTCAGCACTCCCAGCGCCGCCCCCTACATCAGCGAAACCCGGATCCGCGCCGGCGACACGCTGGCCGCGGTGCTGCAGCGCCTGGAACTGGACGCGCCCAGCCTGCAGACCTTCCTGACGCACGAAGCCAGCGCCCGCAGCATCTACAAGCTGTACCCGGGCCGCTCGGTACAGGCCGCGACCGACGAGGCCGGCAACCTGATCTGGCTGCGTTACATCCACACCCCCGGCAACGAGGCGGATGGCCAGGTCGTGACGCGCATGCTGCACGTCGCGCCCGCGGGCGACAGCTACAAGGCCGAGGAAATCACTGAAAGCACCGAGCGCCAGACCCGCGTCGCCGTGGGCACGATCCGCTCGTCGCTGTTCGGCGCCACCGACGCCGCCGGCATCCCGGACTCGGTCACCATGCAGATGGCCGACATCCTCAGCGCCAAGATCGACTTCCTGCGCGACCTGCGCCAGGGTGACCAGTTCCGCGTGGTCTACGAAGTGCGTTCGCACGACGGCCGCTACGCGGGCGCCGGCCGCGTGCTGGCCCTGGAATTCATCAACGGCGACAAGACCTACAACGCCGTCTGGTTCAGCCCCGACGAAAAGAGCGGTTCGTACTACGACTTCGACGGCACCAGCCTGCGCGGCGCGTTCCTGCGCACCGCCCTGAAGTTCAGCCGCATCAGCTCCACGTTCGGCATGCGCATGCACCCCATCCACAAGACCTGGACGGGACACAAGGGCGTGGACTACGCCGCGCCCTCGGGCACGCCGATCCACGCCACGGCCGACGGCACGGTGGAATTCTCCGGCTGGCAGAACGGCTACGGCAACGTGGTCATCGTCAAGCACCACGGCAAGTATTCGACGCTGTACGCCCACCAGAGCCGCATCGCCGAAGGCATCACCAAGGGTTCGAAGATTTCGCAGGGCCAGCTGCTGGGCTATGTCGGCGCCACCGGCTGGGCCACCGGCCCGCACCTGCACTACGAATTCCGCGTGGACAACCAGCCTATCGATCCGCTGTCGGTGGACCTGCCGGTCGCCCGCAGCCTGGAACCCGCCGAAGTCCGCGCCTTCAACCAGGCCGTGGGACCGTACAAGGCGCAGATCCAGCTGCTGACCGAGTTCCAGCAGACCCTGCCCGACGCCCTGACCAACGTGGCCAGCCGCTAAAGCCGGCCCAACGTCCCGTCGAAAGCGGCCCCGCACTTTCAGCTGCGCGGCCGCTTTTTCTTTTTCGAGGCCCCCGTGAATCCTTCCACCACTAACGCGCAGCTCTATATCGGACTGATGTCGGGTACCAGCCTCGACGGCGTGGACGGCGTGCTGGTGCGCCTGGACGACGGCCAGGCGCCGGCCGTGCTCGCCAGCGCCAGCCTGCCCATGCCGGCGGACCTGCGGCGCGAACTGCTGGCCCTGAACCAGTCCGGCGACGACGAACTGGCCCGCGCGGCGCTGGCTGCAAACGGGCTCGCCCGCCTGTACGCTCAGGCCGTGGCCGCCCTGCTCCAGCAAGCCGGCGTGCCGGCCGGCGATGTGACCGCCATCGGTGCGCACGGCCAGACGGTCCGGCACCGCCCCGACCTGGGCTACACGGTGCAGCTCAATGCTCCCGCCCTGCTGGCGGAACTGGCTGGCATCGACGTGGTGGCGGATTTCCGCAGCCGCGACGTGGCCGCGGGCGGCCAGGGCGCGCCGCTGGTGCCGCCCTTCCATGCCGCCATCTTCGGCGCGCCGCAAGGCCGCGCCGTCCTCAATCTGGGCGGCATCGCCAATGTGACGCTGCTTACGCCCGGACACGCGCCTCGCGGCTTCGATACCGGCCCCGCCAACGTCCTGCTCGACGGCTGGTGCCAGCGCCACCTGGGCCTGCCGTATGACGCGGACGGCCGCTGGGCCGCGACGGGGCAGGTCCTGGCGCCACTGCTGGAGCAGCTCCTGGCCAGCGAGCCCTGGTTCGCCCTGCCCCCGCCCAAGTCCACCGGGCGCGACCTGTTCAACATGCAATGGCTGGACGATCGCCTGGCCGCGTTCGACGGCCCCAAGCCCGCGCCGCAGGACGTGCAGGCCACGTTGCAGCGCCTAACGGCGCGCACGGTGGCCAACGCCGTCGATGCCGTGGCGGCGGGCACGCAGGAAGTCTTCGTCTGTGGCGGCGGCGCGCGCAACGCGGGCTTGATGCGCGAGCTGGCGTACTGCCTGCAACGGCCCGTGCACGCCACGGATACGCTGGGCGTGCCGGCGCAGGAGGTCGAGGCCCTGGCGTTCGCCTGGCTGGCGCAAGCCTTCGTGCAGCGCAGGCCGGCGGGCCTGCCCGCCGTCACCGGCGCGCGCGGCCCGCGCATCCTGGGCGCGCTCTATCCCGCCTGAAAACCGCGCGCCCATGCAAAAAGCCCTTCGGCAAGCCGAAGGGCTTTTTCTTTTCCTGCCCGGTTGATTACACCGAGAACGAGGAACCGCAGCCGCAGGTGGTGCTGGCGTTGGGATTGCGGATGACGAACTGCGCGCCTTCCAGGTCTTCCTTGTAGTCAATCTCTGCGCCGACCAGGTACTGGAAGCTCATCGGATCGACCAGCAGCTGCACGCCGGCCTTGTCCAGCACGGTGTCGTCATCGTTCACGACTTCGTCGAAGGTGAAGCCGTACTGGAAACCCGAACAGCCTCCACCCTGCACGAATACGCGCAGCTTCAGTTCAGGATTGCCTTCTTCGGCCAACAGATCCTTCACCTTGGCCGCAGCCGAGTCGGTAAACACCAGGGGAGCAGGCGGGGCAGCCTGCAGGTCGACGGTTTCGGTCACTGCATTCATGGTTCACTCCTGGCCGGTTCGGCCATATTTCGGTGAGCGGCAACGGCGCTCGCATAGTGTCACTATAGCGCAGGGCTTGCGCAGACTCAAAGTTCGAGCTTGACGCTTCTTGACGCCCGGACGGTATCGCCCTCCAGGACGCTGACTGTGACGCTTTCGGGGACAAATCCCTCGGGCAGCGCCAGGATGCCCTGGCTGCGCTGGTATTGATCGAACTGCAGGGCCAGCGGCGAGGTCGGCGCGCTGTCGCCAGGAAGGGCGACGGAGCCGGACTCGGCCTTGACCTGCATGGGCGCCAGATCGACCTTCACGGTTTCGCCCTTCAGGATGCCGGTGGCCTGGAAACGCAAGGCGCCCGAGAACGGAGAGGCGCCATTGCGGCCGCTACGCATCAGCAGGACCTTGTAGCGCAGGCCGCCGCCGCTGCGGTCGATCTCGACGCCGCGGATATCCACCGAGCCCTCGGGGCCCGGCGGCAGCAATTGCTCATAGAACGCCAGTTGATCGCGCACCCTGCCGACTTCGGCTTGGGCCGCGCGCAGCTGCGTTTCCAGTTCCTGGCGCGCGGCGCGTTCGATGACGAGTTCGCCGTCGGCGGTGTCCAGTTGCCCTTGCGTGTAGCGCAGCTGCGTCGACTGCTGACGCATGGCCTCTTCCTGGACCTCGGCCTGTCGGGCGCTGATCACCACGGCGTCCTGCGGCCGGTAAAGCTTGCGGGCGTAGAGAAAACTGGCGGAGCCGCCCAGCAGCACGCCGATCAGCAAGCCCACGAGTACGCGCGCCAACCCACCGGCGGGGCGAGGCTGGGGCGTGGTGGAGGAATCGGCGGGCATAAAGAGCGGCGGCTTGCGGCCTGATGGCCGCAAGCCTGCTTACATCAGGGCAGGATCGCGACCTGGTCCAGGCCGGTCGATTCGGCGATGCCGAACATCAGGTTCATGTTCTGCACGGCCTGGCCGGCGGCGCCCTTGACCAGGTTGTCCTGGACCACCAGGACGATCAGCTGGTCGCCATTGCCCGGACGGCTGAGCGCGATGCGCAGGTTGTTGGAGGCGCGCACCGAACGGGTTTCGGGCAGGCTGCCGGCAGGCATCACATCGACGAAGGGTTCGTCGGCGTAGCGCTGTTCGAACAGGGCCTGGAAGTCGGTGTCGCGGGCTTCCGGCAGGATGCGCGCGTAGATGGTGGAGAACATGCCGCGGATCATCGGCACCAGATGGGGCACGAAGGTCAGGCCGACCTGGCCGCCAGCGATCTTTTCCAGCTGCGCGACGATTTCAGGGTGGTGGCGGTGGCCGGCCACGCCATAGGCCTTGAAGTTGTCGGAGGCTTCAGAGAAGAGCGAGCCCACTTCGGCCTTGCGGCCGGCGCCCGACACGCCCGACTTGCAGTCGGCGATCAGGGTTTGCGCATCGATCAGCTTCTTGCCGCCTTCGAGCAACGGGGCCAGGCCCAGCAGCACGGTGGTGGGGTAGCAGCCGGGGTTGCCGATGACGCGGGCCTTGGAGATGGCCTCGCGGTTCAGTTCCACCAAGCCATACTGGGACTCGGCCAGGATGTCCGGGCAGGTGTGGGGAATCTTGTACCAGCGTTCGAAGGTCGGGATGTCCTGCAGGCGGAAGTCCGCGGCCAGGTCGATGACTTTGGTGCCCGCATTGATGAGTTCCTGGGCCTGGGCCATGGCCACGCCGTGGGGCGTCGCGAAGAACACGACGTCGCAATCCGTCAGCGTGGCTTTTTCCGGCGCGGAGAAGGCGAGGTTCACGCGGCCGCGCAGGTTCGGGTACATATCAGCCACCGGCAGCCCGTCTTCCTTGCGGGACGTGATGGCGGTCAATTCCACATTGGGATGCTGCGACAGCAAGCGCAGCAGCTCGACGCCGGTGTAACCGGTGCCGCCGACGATACCAACCTTGATGCGGGTGTTCGATGCTTGGGCCATGATGTGTGCTCTTCGTAGAACGAGGATCGATTGTATCGCTCGGGAAAGCGGGTGTTGCGGCTAAGAGCCCGAAATGGCACCGCAGGTCCTTCTTTCCGACCGGAGGGAATGCGCGGAGTTCCGCGCGGGACGTACAACGGCCGGACGGCGTCCGGCGCTGGAACGGATAGTGCGAAAAAAAGCCCGCCGAAGCGGGCTTTTCTTGCAGCAGCGTATTAACGCTTGCTGAACTGCTTGCGCCGACGTGCCTTGCGGAAGCCGACCTTCTTGCGTTCGACTTCGCGGGCATCGCGGGTGACAAAGCCAGCTTGCGACAGTGCGGGCTTCAGGGTCGCGTCGTAGTCGATCAGGGCACGCGTGATGCCGTGACGGACTGCGCCGGCCTGGCCGGTTTCACCGCCGCCGTGCACGTTGACCTTGATGTCGAACGATTCCAGGTGGCCGGTCAGTTCCAGCGGCTGGCGCACGATCATGCGGCCGGTTTCGCGGGCGAAGAAGTCGTCGACGGGCTTGCCGTTGACAACGATCTTACCCGTGCCCTTCTTGATGAAAACGCGAGCCACCGAGGTTTTGCGACGGCCGGTTCCGTAATTCCAGTTACCGATCATGGCGTTTCCTTAGATATCCAGCGTCTTGGGCTGCTGGGCGGTGTGCGGGTGCTCGGCACCGGCGTACACCTTCAGTTTCTTGATCATGGCGTAGCCGAGAGGACCCTTGGGCAGCATGCCCTTGACAGCCTTCTGGATGGCGCGGCCGGGAAAACGCTCTTGCATCTTCTCGAAGTTCGTTTCACGGATACCGCCCGGGTACGTCGTGTGGCGGAAGTACTTCTTGTCCTTCGCCTTGGCGCCCGTAACAACGATATCGGCAGCGTTGACGATGACGATGTAGTCACCGGTATCAACGTGCGGCGTGAATTCAGGTTTGTGCTTGCCACGCAGACGACGTGCGACTTCGCTGGCCACACGACCGAGGACTTTGCCCTTGGCGTCGATCACAAACCAGTCACGTTGGACTTCATGCGGCTTGGCCACAAAGGTCTTCATGATGGTTCCTAAGAATAAAAAATTTCCTGGCTGGACCATCCAGCCAGTTTTTTTCCCTGAACTGGACCGAATTCCGGAAAAAACCACTAAGGTTCCCGACAAATTCAGTCGATATCAGCGTCTTGCCTAAGCGTTATTACCCGCCCGTGCATTGGCCAAAATGAGGGAAAGCCTGCGATTCTAACACAGCTGCTCAAAAAGTGGGCAACTTAATCCTCGTCGGAAATACGCCAACGGCGCCCTGAGGCGCCGCCGGCACATCCAAACAATCAGGGACGCACGCCCTGGAGCGCCCGCTCAGGCGCCCAGGTAGGCTTCCAGCACGCGCGGATGGCCCAGTAGTTCACGACCCGTGCCGGTCAGCGCCATGGCGCCGTTCTCCAGCACATAGCCATGCTGGGCGATCTTCAGCGCCTGGCGCACGTTCTGCTCGACCAGGAACAGGGTCAGGCCGTCGGCGTTGATCGCGCGCAGGGAGCGGAAGATCTCCTGCACCACGATGGGCGCCAACCCCATGGAGGGCTCGTCCAGCAGCAGCAGGCGCGGCTTGGCCATCAAGGCCCGGCCGATGGCCAGCATCTGCTGCTCGCCGCCGGACAGGTTGCCGGCGATGCCGGTGATCCGTTCCTTCAGGCGCGGGAACAGGTTGAACACATATTCCAGGTCCGAATCGACGTTCTTGAGGCCACGGCGGTAGGCGCCCAGCTCCAGGTTTTCGAGCACGGTCATGGTGGTGAGGATGGCCCGCCCTTCCGGCACCTGGACGATGCCGCGCGCCACCAGCTGGTGCGGCGGCAGGTTGGTGATGTCCTCGCCTTCGAAGGTGATCTTGCCGCGCGCCTTGGGCAAGAGGCCCGACAGCGCCAGCAGCGTGGTCGACTTGCCGGCGCCGTTGGCGCCGACCAGGGCGGTGATTTCCTTGGCGTTCAGGTCCAGGTCGATGCCGCGGACGGCTTCGATGTGGCCGTAATTGACCTCGAGTCCGCGGACTTCCAGCATGGCGCTCATTGTGCGGCCTCCGCTTGTTCGGTGTCTTCGTCGTCTTCGCGGCCCAGGTAGGCTTCGATGACCTGTTCGTTGTTGCGGATCTCGTCGGGTCCGCCGCAAGCGATGATCTTGCCGAAGTTCAGCACCGCGATGCGTTCGCACAAGCCCATGACGAAGCGCATGTCGTGCTCGATCATGAGGATGGTGTAGCCGCGGTCGCGAATGGCCAGGATCTCGCGCATGAGTTCGGCGCGCTCGCCGGTGTTCATGCCGGCGACCGGCTCGTCCAGCAGCAGCAGCTTGGGCTCGGTGGCCAGCGCGCGCGCCAGCTCCAGGCGGCGCTGTTCGCCGTAGGACAGGTTGTCGGCCAGATCGTTGGCCTTGTGGTCCAGGCGCATCCAGGTGAGCAGTTCGTGCGCGCGCTCGCGGGCGCGCTTTTCGTGCTCGCGGTAGCCCGGCAGGCCCAGCAGCAGGCTGGGGAAGCCGTAATTCATATGGCGGTAGGCGCCCACCACCACGTTCTCCAGCAGCGTCATCTCTTTGAAGAGACGGATGTTCTGGAAGGTGCGGGCGATGCCCATGCGCGTGATGCGGTGCGGCCGCTTGTCCAGCACGCTCTGGCCGTTGAACGTGATCGTGCCGCCGCTGGGCGGCAGCAGGCCGGTGATGAGGTTGAACACCGTGGTCTTGCCGGCGCCGTTGGGACCGATCAGACCGAAGATGGCGCCCTCGGGCACGGACAGACTGACGTCATGCAGCACATGCAGGCCGCCGAAGCTCTTGGAGACGGAAGAAAGCTCAAGCATGGCGCTTGCCTCCCTGGCGTCCTTGGCGCATCCAGCGCTTGAAGCGCGCCGGATCCCAGATGCCTTGCGGCAGGAACAACACAATCACCACCAGAATCACTCCATTCGCGACCAGGCGCAGATCGGCAAAACCACGCAGCATTTCCGGCAGCACGGTAATGATGAAGCTGCCCAGCACGGGACCGGCCAGGCCGCCGATGCCTCCCAGGATCGCCATGGTCAGGATTTCCACGCCACGGTCGAAACCGTATTCGTTGGGGCCGATGAAGAAGGTCAGGTGCGCGTTCAGGGCGCCCGCCAGGCCCGCGATCATCGCGCCGGCCACGAAGGCCAGCATCTTGTTGGCGCGCACGTCGATGCCCATCAGGCCGGCCGCGGTTTCATCGCCGCGGATGGCGTCGAACGAGCGCCCGATCTTGGAAGCGCGCACGCGCCACAGCACGAACAGCACGATGACGACGGCCAGCACCACATGCCACCACTGCGTCAGCTGCGGGATGCCGTTAAGGCCCAGCGCGCCGCCGGTGATGGACTCGGTGTTGAGGATGGTCACGCGGACCACTTCGCCAAAGCCCAGCGTGGCCATGGCGAGGTAGACCCCGGACAGCCGCAAGGTCGGCAAGCCGATCAGCGCCGCCACCAGCGCGGGCGCGGCCATGCCGCCGGCAAGCGCGACCGAGAACGGCGCATCGTAGTTCATGGTGAGCAGCGCGGCGG
The DNA here is from genome assembly GCF_002192695.1 of Achromobacter xylosoxidans. Lineage (GTDB taxonomy): Bacteria > Pseudomonadota > Gammaproteobacteria > Burkholderiales > Burkholderiaceae_B > Achromobacter > Achromobacter xylosoxidans_C. The sequence continues at coordinate 46,142 of NZ_MTLG01000008.1, read as the reverse complement.
CGTACGCCCCGATGCCCATGAAGGCCGCGTTGGCCATGGCCAGCATGCCGCAAGCCAGGGTCAGCCAGATGGAGAGAGCCAGCAAGGCGTTGGTGCCCAGCGTGAGCACCAGGTTGCCGTAAATGGCCCAGAAGTTTTCGAATCCGCTCATTCTTTAAGCCTTGCGTTGAACCACTTTGCCGAACAGACCTTGCGGGCGCACCAGCAGGATCAGGAACAGCAGGCCGAAAGCCACCGCATCGCGCATGGTGGAGCCGATATAGGCCACCGACAGCACCTCGGCGAAGCCCAGGAACAGGCCGCCCAGCATGGCGCCGCGGATGTCGCCCATGCCGCCCAGGATGATGACCGCGATGCCCTTGTGCAGCATCGGCTGGCCCATCAGGGGGAACAGCGCATTGGAGTACAGGCCGATCAGCACGCCGGCCACGCCGCCCAGGGCGGCCGCGGCGAACGAGGTGGTGACGAACAGCTTTTCGACGTTGATGCCCAGCAGCCAGGCAGCCTTGGGCGATTCGGCGATGGCGCGCAGGGCGCGGCCGAATTGCGTGCGGCGCATGACGTACATCAGCACGGCCATCAGCGCGAAAGACAGGAAGATGATGCCCAGCTCAATGACCGTCAGGTGCAGGCCGGCGACCTCGATCACTTCCTCGGGCACGGTGCCGTGCGGGAAGCGCAGGTTGCTGGCGCCGAAGATGCCCTGGGCGGTGTTGTTCAGGATGATGCCCACGCCGATGGTGGCGATCATGGGGATCAGGTGGGGCGCGTTGCGCTTGCGCAGCGGCTTGAGCACCAGGTAGTCGATGATGACCCCGGTAAAGCCGGCGACGAAGAACGCGGCCATCAGCCCCGCCCACAAGGGCAGGCTGAATTGCTGGACGACGAACAGTGCCGCGTAGGCGCCAACCATGAAGACGGCGCCATGCGCCAGGTTGATCACCCCGAGCACGCCGAAGATCAGCGTGAAGCCCAGCGCGAACAGTGCATACACACAGCCCAGCGACAAGGCATTGACGAATTGTTGTTCGAACATGATGGGACTTTCCAAAGCTGTGAGGGCCCCATGCAGCGCCCACTGCATGGCCTTGAGCCTCCCGGCAGGGAAGCATTTCTTTTAGGGTGACGGCCCTGCGATAAAAAGCGCCTTGCGGACGACCATGCCGTCCGCAAGGCGCATCCCCCCGCGCGGGGATGCGTAGCGCTTACTTCTCGATGACGTACTTGCCGTCCTTCGTCACGCTGACGATGGGGGCCTGATCGGCGTCGTAGCCAGCGGGCTTGCCGGCGCGGTCGTTGGCCTGGCGGAACTTGAACGGGCCGGTGGCGCCGGTCCAGGTCACCGAAGGCAGCGCATCGCGCAGGGCTGCGCGGTCCTTGGGCAGGTCGCCCGAGATCTTGACGTTCTTCAGCGCCTGGGCGGCGATGTACATGGCGTCATACGACTGGGCCGCGAACTGGTCGGGCGCGCCGTTGAACTTGGCCTTGTAGGCGTCGATGAACTTGACGTTCTCGGGGGCCTTGTTCTCGATCGACCAGGGGCTGCCGATCCACAGATTGTTCGACGCGCCGCCAGGGGCCAGGTCGAAAATCTTGACCGAGTTCATGCCGTTGCCGCCGATGACGGGCACGTTCAGGCCCAGTTGGCGGGCCTGCACCATGATCGGGGCGCCTTCGGCCAGCAGTGCGGACAGCACGATGGCGTCGGGGTTGGTGCCCTTGATCTTGGTCAGCTGGGCCTTGAAGTCCACGTCGCCCTTGGCGAACGTTTCGGTCGTGGTGACCGGGATCTTCTGGTCTTCCAGGGCCTTCTTGAAGTTGTCGTAGCCGCTCTTGGTGAAGACGTCGTCGTTGCCGTAGAGCACCGCCACGTTCTTCAGGCCGGTCTTGGCCTTGACGGTGGAGATGGTGGCCGGCAGCACGTCGGCTTCGGTGACCGAGTTGCGGAACACGTAGTTGCCGATGGAGGTGATGCCGTCAGCGGTATTGGAAGTGCCGAAGGCGACCGTCTTGGCGGCCTGGGCGATCGGGTCGGCGGCTTGGGCCGAGTTCGACAGCGTCGGGCCGAAGACCATCAGGACGTTGTCCTTGAAGATCAGCTTCTTGAAGACGTTGATCGCTTCTTCTTTCTTGCCTTGTTCGTCCTCGACCACGAGCACGATCTTGTTGCCGTTGATGCCGCCGGCGGCGTTGATTTCATCAGCGGCCAGCTGGAAACCGTTGCGGATCGACACGCCGTACTGGGCGGCGCCGCCCGACAGGGCTTCGGCCACGCCGATCTTGATGTCGGCCGCGTGGGCAGCCGGGACGATACCGGCAGCGATCAGCGCGGCCAGCAGCTTCTTGGTCTTGGATTGCATGGTTGTTACCACCTTAAAGTCTGTCTCGGAATATTGGTATCCGGGCTGATGTAATCCTGCCGGATTGACGTCGGATGCCGCCTAAAGGCGCCATGTTTGCGCGTCAAGACCCGGGATATTACTCCTTTGTATCAGGCGGCTACTCGAACGCCATTCAACAAAAGCCTACAAACCGCCCATTTTTTTGTAAAAAACGTGTGGTTACTAGCAAAAACCCTAACGCTGGCCGAATGTTATTCGGCAGGCGTAAGTGTCCTATGTTCTGGCCGATAACGCTACGCCCAAGTATTGGTCGTAGGCGCTTTCGGTCAGGCGGAACCATGGCATTTCGCTGTCGCGAAAACCCATGTAACTATCATGCATCGCCTTGAATCTGGGGTCTTTGGCGGCCAAGTCCTTGTATAGCTGCTGCGTGGCCTCGAACGCCAGGTCCATGATGGACCGCGGGTATGTCCGGATTTGGGCGCCGTTTGCCGTCAATTGGGCCAGGGCGGCCGCATTGCGCGCGTCGTAGCGGGCGATGGTGGCGGCATGCGCGGCCTGGACGGCTGCGTCCACCACGGCCTGGTAGTTCTTGGGCAGCGCATTCCAGGCCTCGTCATTGATATAGAGCGACAGCTGTTCGCCGGGCGCCCACCAGCCGGGTGCGTAGTAATACTTAGCAACCTTATTGAGCCCGAGCTTGTCGTCGTCGTAGGGGCCCGCGCCCGCCACCGCCTGCAGGCCATCCTTCTCGAAGGCCTCGGCCAGCTTGGCGGGATCGGCCTGCTGCGGCGCCACGCCCAGCTTGGCCAGCACGTCGCCGGCCAAGCCGCCGACGCGCATTTTCAGGTCTTTCAGGTCACCGGCGCGCTTGATTTCCTTGGTGTACCAGCCGCCCATCTGGGCGCCGGTGTTGCCCAGCGGAAAGTTGATGATTTTTTCAGGCTTGAAGAGTTCGCGCGTCAGCCGCAGGCCGCCGCCTTCGCTCATCCAGGCGTTCATCTGCCTGGCGTTCAGGCCGAAGGGCACGGCGGCGTCGAAGCAGAAGACGGGGTTCTTGGCGTAGTAAGCGCGGGACGAGGCATGGCCGCATTCCACCTTCTTGGTGGAAACCGCTTCCATCAGGTCCGCGGCGGGCACGATCTCGCCCTCGGGGAAGTGGCGGATGTTGAACTTTCCGCCCGTGGCTTCGGAGACGAACTTGCAGAAGCTTTCGCCGGCGCCGATGCGCAGATCCAGGGCGCTGGGGAAGCCGGAAGACAGGCGCCAGCTCAATGAGGGCATGTCCTGCGCGAACGCGGGCGCGCTGACGGCGGCTCCGGTGGCGACAGCGCCGAGACCGGCGTGCTTCAAGAACGAACGTCGTTGCATCTCTTTGCTCCTTTACAGCAACACCTGGGACATCAAGCGATACCTGGCGGATATTACACATTGATATCGGCCTGCCTGGCCACACTATCAGGTAAGGGATTGCAAAGACCGGAACGACCGCCCGGTCTGCGTGGAGGCCGCGGCACATCATGCCGCGGCCGTACGCAGGATCAGATTCCGGCGATCGCCATCTGCTCGATCAGGATCGAGCCGGTGGTCTTGGTGCCGCGCGAAATCGTGTCGGCGCCGACCGCCACGATCTGCTTGAACATGTCGGCCAGATTGCCGGCGATGGTGATTTCCTGCACGGCGTGCTGGATCTTGCCGTTTTCCACCCAGTAGCCGAACGCGCCGCGCGAGTAGTCGCCCGTGACGTAGTTGACGCCCTGGCCGATCAACTCGGTGACGAGAAAGCCCGTGCCCATCTTCTTGAGCATGGCTTCGAAGTCGTCGCCGCGGCGGGTGCGGGTGGAGCTGAACACCAGGTTATGCGAGCCGCCGGCGTTGCCGGTGGTCGTCATGCCCAGCTTGCGGGCGGTGTAGGACGACAGGAAGTAGCCTTCCAGCACCCCGGCCGACACCACGCTGCGGCTGCGCGTGCGCACGCCTTCGTCGTCGAAGGGCGAGCTGCCCATGGCGCCGCGGATGTGCGGGTCTTCGGTCAGGTTGATGTGATCCGGAAAGATGGGCTTGCCCAGCGCGTCCAGCAGAAAGCTGGCCTTGCGGTACAACGCGCCGCCGTTGGCGGCCTGGGTCAAGGCGCCCACCAGCCCCAGCGCCAGCGGCGCTTCGAACAGGACGGGGAACTTGCCAGTGCGGATGCGGCGGGCCGACAGGCGCGACAGCGTGCGCTCGGCGGCGTAGCGGCCGATGGCTTCGGGCGAGGCCAGCTTGGCCGGGTCGCGTTCGGAGCTGTACCAGTAATCGCGCTGCATGCCGTTGCCGCGGCCGGCGATGGGGGCAACCGACAGGCTGTGGCGCGAATACGGATAGCCGCCCAGGAAGCCCCGGGTGTTGCCCATCACGAACTGGCCTTCGTAGGTGCCGACGGTGGCGCCGTCGGTATTGGTGATGCGCGCATCGACCTCGCGGGCGGCGCGTTCGGCGCGCAGAGCCAGCTCGGCGGCTTCTTCGGTGGACACGCCCCAGGCGTGGTGCAGGTCCAGGTCGGGGAATTCGGTGGCCAGTTGGTCGGCGTCGGGCAGGCCGGCGGCCGGATCGGCGGCGGTGTGGCGCGCAATGTGCCAGGCGGCTTCGACCGTCTGGCGCAACGCGGCTTCGGAAAAGTCGGAGGTGGAGGCGGAGCCGCGGCTCTGGCCGGCGTAGACCGTCAGGTCCAGCGAGCGGTCGCGGGTCTGTTCGACGGTTTCGATGTCGTTCTTGCGCACGGAGACCGACAGGCCCAGGCTTTCCGAGACTTCCGCCGCGGCGTCGGAGGCGCCGATCTGGCGCGCGTAGGCGAGGGTTTGTTCGACCAGTTCGGAAAAACGCGCGTGATTCGCCGCCAGCGGCAAGGATGAGGAGGTTTTAACCATTGCTGTCCAATTTGCAGAGACGGTTATCATAGCCAAGTCTGTCATTGCGCAGTTTTCCATGAATTCCCATATTGAAGAAGAATCCGTCGACGACGGTTACGACGAGAACGGCTACGACCGTCCCAGCAAGTCCCAGGTCAAGCGCGAAATGCATGCCTTGCTGGACCTGGGCAAGCAGCTGATCGAACTGTCCCCCGAACGCCTCAAGCAATTGCCGCTGGCCGAGCGCCTCTATGAGGCGATCCGCACCGCGCAGCGCACCACTGGGCGCGAGGGCAAGCGCCGCCAGGTTCACTTCGTGGGCAAGCTGATGCGCGACGCGCCGGCCGACGAGATCCGCGCCCAGCTCGATGTCTGGGAAAACGGCTCGCGCGAGGAAACCGCCGCCATGCACCGGCTGGAAATGCTGCGTGACCGCCTGCTCGACGACGACGAGGCCCTGACCAGGCTGCTCAACAGCAATCCGCAGGCTGACGTGCAGCAGCTGCGCGCGCTGATCCGCGCCGCCCGCAAGGAAAAGCTGGCCAACGCCGCCCTGCTGCAAGGCCAGGAGCCGCAAAAGAAGCACTACCGCGCGCTGTTCCAGGCCTTGAAGACCCTCACTCTTTGATTTTCACCGTCCGCCGTCCATGAACGCTCCGACCGACCTGCTCGATTGCATCGAGATCGAAACCGCCCCCAATCCCACGCATGCCGTGATCTGGCTGCATGGCCTGGGCGCCGACGGCAACGACTTCGCGCCCATCGTGCCGGAGCTGGACCTTCCCGCCGGCGCCTCGGTGCGCTTCGTGTTCCCGAACGCGCCGGTGCAGCGCGTGACGATCAATAACGGCATGGCGATGCGCTCCTGGTACGACATCCTGGTCATGGACCTGGTGCGCGTCGAGGACGCCCGTGGCATCCGCGCCTCCGAGGCCGCGATCCACAAGCTGATCGCGCGCGAGAACACGCGCGGCATTCCGACCTCGAAGATCGTGCTGGCGGGTTTTTCGCAGGGCTGCGCCATGACCCTGCACACCGGCATCCGCCTGCCGGAAAAGCTGGCGGGCATGATGGGTTTGTCGGGCTATCTGCCGCTGCTGGACACGGCCGAGGCCGAACGCAACAGCGCCAATCAGGACACGCCCATCTTCCTGGCCCACGGCCAGTACGACCCGGTGGTGTCGCTGCCGCGCGCCCAGGCCTCGCTGGCCGAACTGCAGCGGCTGGGTTACGACGTGCAATGGCATACCTACCCGATGCCGCACTCGGTCTGCGCCGAGGAAGTGGCGGATATCTCCAAGTTCCTGAATCAAGTCCTGGTCTGAAGACCCTGCGGGGCCGCGCCCGGCGGCCCTGATCGCGGCAGATGGGCGCCGCGCGCCCTGCCCGCCCACTCGCAGGCCCTGGCGGCCTGCGATTTCATTTTGTATACCAACTGGTATCCCAGCCTGGAATTTTCCTGGGTTGGCTTTCCCTCGTCCATAGAGAAAAACGCCAACTGCAAAAAGCTTGTCGCCTATTTGTATTGAATATAGTATTCGATCCAAGCCTTACCGGCCCGGGCGACCAGTTCGGGCTTCCCTGTTGTTGTTGTCGATCCATCCCATTGGCCGTGTTGCGCCGGGTTTCGGCGTGGCATTCAAGACGCAGGAGAAAGTCCCGTGAAATCCTTGCCATCGCCCCGACTGGCGGCTGCGGCGCTGTTCGCGCTGTTCGCCCCCCTGGCCGCCCAGGCCGAAGCCCTCAATCCCCCCGTGAAGATCCGCTACGAAGAAGTGGTGCGGTCGATACTCTACGTGCCCAAATACGTGGCCCTGTCGCAGGGCTACTTCAAGGACGCCGGCCTGGACGTGTCCATGAAGACCTCGCAAGGCACCGACAAAGGCATGACCGCCCTGCTGTCCGGCAGCGCCGACATCGTGCTGATTGGCCCCGAGGCCTCCATCTATGTCCACAACAGCGAATCCCCGGTCAAGCCGAAGATCTTCGCCGGACTGACCGCCACCGACGGCTTCTTCCTGCTGGCGCGCAAGCCGGTGGAGAAATTCGACTGGTCCATGCTCAAGGGCAAGGAAGTGATCGGCTTTCGGCCCGGGTCCAATCCCATCGTGTTCCTGGAAACGGCGCTGCGCAAGCATGGCGTGGATCCGCAGAAGGACGTGAAGCTGCTCAACAACATCGGCATCCCGGCGCGCGCCGGCGCGTGGATGGCGGGCCAGGGCGAGTACGGCATCTTTCTTGAACCCGAGGCCGGCGAGCTGGTGCGCAACGGCAAGGGCTACATCGTCGCTTCGGTGGGACATGAGGTCGGCCAGGTCGACTACACCGTGTTCACCGCCACCGACAAATACATCCGCGACAACCCCAAGGTCATCCAGGCCTGGACCAACGTGGTGGCGCGCGCCGAGAAGTACGTGAAGGACACGCCCGCCGCCACGCTGACGCCGCAGATCATGAGCTACTTCCCCGGCATGGACCAGGCCGCGGTGACCGAGGCCATCGAGCGCTACAAGAAGTACCAGATCTGGAAGACCACGCCGCTGGTGACGGCCGAGGCCATGAACCAATTGCAGGACATGCTGATCGCCAGCGCCGTCATGAAGGACAGCGCCCGCGTGAAGTACGAGGACGTGGTGGTGGCCGACTTCGCCAAGAAGGCCCAATGATGGGGGCCGTCGTCCACAACCTGAAGCCGGATACCGCCACGGCCAAGATCGAACTGCGCGAGGTCTGTCTTTCCTACTTCACCCAGGAAGGCGAGACCGAGGCGCTGGCCAATGTGTCGTTCACGCTGGCGGCGGGCGAGTTCGTCAGCCTGATCGGACAGAGCGGCTGCGGCAAGAGCACGCTGCTGTCGCTGATCGCCGGGCTGATCCCGCCCACGTCGGGCGCCGTGATGATAGACGGCCAGGCCGTGACCAAGCCCAATCCGCGCATCGGCTACATGCTGCAGCAGGACTACCTGTTCGAGTGGCGCACCATCCTGGACAACGTCATGCTGGGCGCGGAGATCCAGGGCCGGCGCGATGCGCGCAGCGAGGCGCGCGCCGTGCATCTGCTGGAGAAATGCGGCTTGGGCGCGTTCCTGTCGCACACGCCGCGCCAGCTGTCCGGCGGCATGCGCCAGCGCGCCGCGCTGGCCCGCACCCTGGTCACCGAGCCCGACGTGATCCTGCTGGACGAGCCCTTTTCGGCGCTGGATTCGCAGACGCGGCTGGCGATCTCCGATGAAGTCGTGGACATCCTGCGGCGCGAAGGCAAGACCGTGGTGCTGGTCACGCACGACATCGGCGAAGCCATCGCCATGACCGACCGTGTGATCGTGCTGTCGCGCCGTCCCGGCCGCCTCAAGAGCCAGTACCGGATCCACTACGGCGACGGCCAGGTCCGGCCCACGCCGTTCCAGGCGCGTTCGCGGCCGGAATTCAATACCTACTTCAAACAGCTGTGGGACGAGCTCGATGTCCACGTGGAGGGTTGACCCATGAACGCGCCCGTCGCCAACACCGTTCCGCTGCGCGCCGTGCGCGCGCCCAGCGAGAAGTACCTGAACTACCTGCGGCGCGACCGCGCGCGCCGCAGGCATATCCGCATCGCGCAGGCGCTGCTCTTGGCGGTATTCCTGTGCGCCTGGGAAATCCTGCCGCGCATGCACATCCTCAACCCGCTCCTGACCAGCTATCCCAGCGCGCTGTGGCCGACCTTCATCGAACTCTGGAACAACGGCGACCTGGGCAAGCACATCATGACCACGCTGAGCGCCACGCTGGTGGGCTTCGGCCTGAGCATGGCGATCGGCATCGTGGTGGCGGCCGCGCTGTGGTGGTCGGACTTCCTGTACAAGGTGCTGGACCCCTTCCTGGTGGTGGCCAACGCCATGCCCAAGATCGCCTTCGTGCCGATCTTCTATCTGTGGCTGGGTTCGGACTACGCGGTGTACGGCATGGCCGTGGCGATCGCGGTGTTCGTGACCATCATGGTGGTGTATGCGGGCTTTCGCGGCATCGACCTGAACAAGGTGAAGCTGGCCCACACCTTCGGCGCCAGCCGCTGGCAGGTGCTGACCAAGGTGGTGCTGCCAGGCAGCGTGCCCACGCTGATCGCCGCCGTGAAGATGAATATCGGCCTGGCGCTGGTGGGGGTGATCGTGGGCGAGTTCCAGTCGGCGGATTCCGGCCTGGGCTTTCTCATCATGAATGGCAGCCAGGTGTTCAAGCTGAACATCGTCATGACGGCCATCGCCATCCTGGCCGTGATTTCAAGCGTGATGTACCTGATCGTCTACCGCATCGAAGCCGCCATCGCGCGGCGCTATGGATAAGGAGCCGCCATGGAATTCCCGCAATGGGTGCAGGACCGCGTGATCGCCCGCCAGGGCCGGCTGCACCCCTATGACGAACTGCCCGCCGCGCGCCTCGCGGTGGTGGTGGTGGACATGCAGCAGTACTTCACGCTGCCCGGCTACCAGGGCGAATGCGCGCCGGCCCGCGAGATCATCGCCCCCATCAACCGCCTGTGCGATGCGGTGCGCGCCGCCGGCGGCACCATCGTCTGGGTGCAGACCGCCTCTGATAACGCCGACTTGTTCTGGTCGCACCACCACGGCGTGATGCTGACCCCGGAGCGCAGCGCCCGGCGCCTGGAAACCCTGCGCCGCGACGCCCCCGGGTACGCGCTGCATCAAGACCTGCACGCGCACGACGCCGACCTGCGGGTGACCAAGCGCTTCTACAGCGCGATGGCTCCGGGATCGTCCGAGCTGGAGCCGCTGTTGCGCGGGCGCGGCGTGGACACGCTGCTGATCGCCGGCACGGTCACCAACGTGTGCTGTGAATCGACGGCGCGCGACGCAATGATGCGCGACTTCCGCACCATCATGGTGGACGATGCGCTGGCGGCGGTCACGCCGGCCGAGCACGAGCACGCGCTGCACGGCTGGATGCTGTTCTTCGGCGACGTGCTGTCGGTGGACGAATCGATCGCGCGGCTCAAGCCCGCCCAGGCGGCCAGGAAGAGCGCCTGAACAGGCTGGATATCAGGACAGGTTCAGCCAGACCCGGCGCATCGTCGGGTCTTCCGGATCCGCGTCGTTGGTGAAGCCCAGGCTGGTCATCAGCGACAGCATGGGCCGGTTGGTCGACAGCACCAGGCCGTCGATGTATTCCAGCCCCTGCTCGCGCGCCGCGTCGATCAGCGCCGTCATCAGCTGGCGGCCCAGGCCGCGGCGCTGCCAGTCGTCGCCGATCACCAGGGCGTACTCCGCCCCCCTGCCGTCCGGGTTGCGCAGGTAATGCGCGAAGCCCACCAGGACCTCGCGCGGATGGCCGCGGTTGGCCGGGTTGGGCACCTGCGTGGCGGCCACCAGGGCCAGCTCGCGGTGATAGTCCACCTGCGTGTAGCGCGACACCATGCGCGGCGTCAGCTCGCGCATCATGGACACGAAGCGCATGTAGCGCGAACGTTCGGACAGGCCGCGAATGAACTCCTGCAGGGCCTCGCCGTCCTCGGGACGGATGGGGCGCAACACCCAGGGTATGCCGTCGGCAAAGCGGCGCACCTGCACCAGCCGGGCCGGATACGGGTGGATCGCCATATGCGGGTAGCCCGCGGTCTGCGGCGTCTCGCAGCCGGGCTTCTCGGTCAGCGTCATGCGCAGCCCGCCGGCGCGCAGATGAGTTTCGCCGGCGTATAGCGGATCGATGTCCAGGGATTCGATATCGGGCAGCTCCGACACCAGCTCGGACACCAGTACCACCGCCTGTTGCAGCGCCTCGGCGGCCATGTGGCCGATGCGCGGCGCCAGCACCCGGCGCCACAAGCGGCTGCGTTCGATCAGCTGGCGGGCCAGGAAGCCGTTGAGCGGCGGCAGGTCGACGCCGCGGTCGGATTGGGACAGCACCGCGTCCGGGCCACCCGCGCCGAAACGGATGACGGGGCCGAACTGCGGATCGCGCCGCACCCGGATCGCCATGGGGCGGGATTCCGGCTCGGCGGCCGCCACGTCCATCGGCGTATCGCGCAGCGGCACGTAGAACAGGGCCAGCAGGCTGCGGATTTCGGAGGTATTCAGTTCGCGCCGGCATTCGGCGCGCACGCGCGCCAGGATCTCGCGCGCGGCCGCCAGGTCCGCCGCGTGGCCGGCCGGCTCCGGCGGCTGCGTCTGCAGCAGCAATTGCTGGTTGTAGTGATGGGTCGCCAGCACGCCGAAGGCGTCGGCGGCCGATTCGGGCGTGCGGAACGCCGAGGTGCCCGCGTCGTCCAGCATGCGCCGCAGCGGCCGCATGCCGGCGTCGCCCATGAAACAGGTGACGACGGGCTTTTTCGCCTTGGGCGCGATCTGCGCCAGTTCGCGCGCCACCGCCGGCATGTCGGCCAGCGCGTCGGGCGCCAGCAGCACCAGCACGCCGTCCACGCCGGCATCGTCGAGCACCGCGTCCAGCATGGCGCGGATGCGTTCCGGCGTCAGCGGCGTGAAGGTGATGACCGGGTTGGCGGTGGCCGCGTCGGGCTCGAGCATGGCCGCCAACGCGCGCTGGGTGGCGGGCGCGAGTTCGGCGCGCAGCACCGCCGCGTCCGGGCCGATCAGGTCCATGGCCAGCTGGGGAGGCCCGCTGCCATTGGAGATCAGCGCCACGCGCCGGCCCTTGGGACGGCGCGTGTAGCCCAGCACCTTGACCGCCGAGAACAGCTGCACGAAGTAGCGCACCCGGACCGCGCCGGCGCGGCGCAGGGCCGCGTCGAAGATGGCGTCGGCGCTATCGGTGTCGGCGCGGCCAGCCTTGAGCACGATCACGGGCTTGACCGAGGCCGCGGCGCGCAGCGTGCTCATGAATTCGCGGGCCGGGCCCACGTCTTCCAGATAGAGCACGATGCTGTCCGTGCGCGGATCGCTGGCCAGGTAGTCCAGCACCTTGGACAGGCCCACCACCGCCTCGTCGCCCAGCGACACGGCGGTGGAAAAGCCGATATGCACGTCCTCGGCCCAGTCCATGACCGCGGCCATGATGGAGCGCGACTGCGCCAGCAGCGCCACGCGGCCAGCGCGCGCCAGCACCGGGTGCTGGCTCAGGTTCAGGCCGGCGTGCGGCCGCTGGGCGCCGAAGGAGCGCGGCCCCAGCAGTTCGCAGCGGTTTTCCTCGGCCCAGGCGCGGCACAGCGCCAGCGTGCCGCGTGGATAGGGATCGGGCAGCGGGTGCGGCAGCAGGATCACCGAACGCGGCGCCAGCGGCGACAGGCGGCGCAGCGTTTCCGGCAGGACCGCCGGCGACACGCAAACCAGGGCCAGATCAGGCCGTTCGCCCGGCGCCAGGCCTTCGAGCCTGTCGGGCAGCTCCGGCGCGACGCCGGCCTCGCAGGCCACTACCGTGGTCTTGCCCTTGAGCGCGGGCGGCAGCGAGGCCGCCGCCGGCAGCGGCCGGTCGGCGACGATCACCAGCGAGGCGGGCTCGAACATCGGGGCGAGAGCGTGTCGCAGCATGGGGGTGGCGCACCCTAATCTAAAATACCCCTCATCGTAACAAGACAATCCCGCTCTACGTTTGACGCGGGCCCAGCCTGACGCCGATTTGTGGCGCCGCAGCCGCTATCATTGCCACCTATGACTTCCAACGCCTCTACCCCCATTCGTACCCGTTTCGCGCCTTCGCCCACGGGTTTCCTGCATCTGGGCGGCGCCCGCACCGCGCTGTTCTCCTGGGCCTTCGCGCGCCACCACCAGGGCACCTTCGTGCTGCGCATCGAAGACACGGACGTCGAACGCTCCACGCCGGAAGCGGTGCAGGCCATCCTGGACAGCATGGACTGGCTGGGCATGCAGCCCGATGAAGGCCCCTTCTATCAGATGCAGCGCATGGACCGCTACCGCGAAGTGGTCGCGCAGATGCTGGCCGCCGGTACCGCCTACCACTGCTACAGCTCGCCCGAGGAAGTGGAAGCCATGCGCGAAGCCGCCCGCGCCCGCGGCGACAAGCCGCGCTACGACGGCACCTGGCGCCCCGAACCCGGCAAGACCCTGCCGGCCATCCCGGAAGGCCGCAAGCCCGTGGTGCGCTTCAAGAACCCGCAGGAAGGCGCGACCTCCTGGAACGACATGGTCAAGGGCACCATCAGCTTCGACAACACCGAGCTCGACGACCTGATCATCGCGCGCCCGGACGGCACGCCCACCTACAACTTCTGCGTCGTGGTCGATGACTGGGACATGGGCATCACCCACGTGCTGCGCGGCGATGACCACGTCAACAACACGCCGCGCCAGATCAACATCCTGCGCGCGCTGGGCGCCACGCTGCCCGAATACGGCCACGTGCCCATGATCCTGGGCCCGGACGGCGAAAAGCTGTCCAAGCGCCACGGCGCCGTCAACGTCATGGAGTACGACAACGAGGGCTATCTGCCCGAGGCCATGGTCAACTACCTGGCGCGCCTGGGCTGGAGCCACGGCGACGACGAACTCTTCTCGCGCGACCAGCTGGTGTCGTGGTTCGACACCAAGCACCTGTCCAAGTCGGCCTCGCAGTGGGATCCGAAGAAGCTGAACTGGGTCAACGCCCACTACATCAAGCAGATGGACAACGCCGAACTGGCCGAGCGCGTGGCGCCGCGCGTGGCGAACCGCGGCGGCCATCCGGAAAAGATCGACCTGCCGGGCGTCATGGGCCTCTTGAAGGACCGTGCCGAAACGCTGGAACAGCTGGCCGACGGCGCCATGCTGTTCTGCGCCGAGTTCAAGGGCGCGCCCGCCGAGCTGGCCGAGCAGCACCTGACCGCCGCCGCGCGCGAAGCGCTGGCCGACTTCGCGCAGCGCGCCCAGGACACCGACTGGACCCGCGAGGCCCTGTCCGCCCTGATCAAGGCCGTGCTGGCCGACCGCGGCATGAAGATGCCGCAGCTCGCCATCCCCCTGCGCGTCGCCGTCACCGGCCAGACCCAGACCCCGGCCGTGGACGCCGTGCTGGCCCTGCTGGGCAAGCAGACGGTGCTCAAGCGCCTGGCTGCGATCTAAACGCACCGTCCCCAACACACCGCGGGCCTTGCTCATTCCTGGATGAGCAAGGCCCGCGGTGCTTTCGGCGCTTGCCTCAGGCTTGCTGGATCGCCGCGCGCGCCTTCAACGCCCGCGCAAAGAACGCGCCCAGCAGCGGCAGCAGCGCGGCCGAGCCGCCGAACAGCGCGCCCGGCCCGATCTCGTCGACCACCGCGCCCGCCAGGGCCACGCCCACCGCCTGCCCCATGAACAGGCAAGACGCGAACCACGCCACCGCCGTGCCGCGCGCCGACGGCACCATCTGGGTCGCATTGGTCTGCAACGTGGCGTGCAGCAGGTAGTAGCCGAAGCCGGCCAGCACGCTGGCCAGCAGGCTCCACATCCAGACCGGACCTAGCAGATACGACAGGAACGCCACGCCCAGGACCAGCCCGCCGGCGATCGCCAGGCCGCGTTCGCCCAGGCGCTTCAGGATGCGGCCGGCCACCACGGTGTAGATCAGGCCGCCCACCGCATACACGGCCACCAGCGCACCCGCGGCGGTCAGCGAGATATCGAAGCGTTCATGCAGGTAGGAAGGCGCAAAGGCCAGGGCGCCGAACACCAGCAGGCCTTCGACGAACACCGTCGCCAGCACGATGCGCGCCCAGGGCGTGCCCAGCACCAAGCGCGCCTGCGCCACGAAACCCTGGCGGACCGCGCCCGGGTCCGCCAGGCCCAGGCCCGAGGCCTGCTGGCGCCGCACTTCCAGCAACAGCAGCACGCCCACTATCAGATAGCCGCAGACCAGCGCGGCAAAGGCCCAGCGCCAGCCTACCGTGTCGGCGAACAGGCCGCCGGCCAGCTGCCCCGCCGACATGCCGAGGATGGTGCCGGTCAGGAAGCGCGCCAGGGTCGCCTGGCGGCGTTCATAGGGAACGTTGTCGCCGATCCAGGCCATGGACAGCGGCACGATGCCCGCCCCCGCGGCGCCCGACAGGACGCGGCAGAACACCAGCACGTCCAGCGAGCCGGCCGCCACGGCGCCGGCGCTGCCCAACGCGCAGGCAAAGGTCGCGATGCTGACGACGCGGTACTTGCCGTAGCGGTCGCCCAGGGGGCCGAAGAACATCTGCAGCACGCCGTAGGCCACGGCGAAGGCGGTCACGGCGCGCGCGGCCTGGCCCGTGGTGGTGCCGAATTCCGCCGCGAGCTGCGGCAACATGGGATCACAGATGCGGAAGGCGCTGGCGCTGACGAAGGCGGCCAGGGCAAGCAGCGCGATGGCGCGCGCTTCGGAAGACAGGGCAGGCATGGATGACCGGCTGCGGGGCGATGGGTGAAGACCGCACCTTACCGCAGCCCGGCCGACTTGGCTTTGACGCCGGGCGGAGTGTCCGCCCCGCGCAACGCTCAATAAGGCAGGCGGTAGCCCGTGGGCATGCGGCGCGCGGTCATGACCTGGCCGCCGTTTTTCAGCTCGCGCATCGTCAGGCGGGTCTTCTCGACCTTTTCGACGCGATAGCGGTTCAGGTAGATCGGATCGTTGGCGTCCACCAGCTCGCCGGCGGACTTGGTGGTCTGCATCGTGTAGATGCCGTCCGCCACGCTCCAGCAGCCGGTCTCGCGCAAGGCGGGACGCGTCTTGCGGCCGATCTTCAGCAGGGATTCAAAGGCCATGGTGCCATCGGCGGACAGCACGATCAGCGATTGCAGATCGCCGCTGACGTCGCGCGGGCGGCTGTTCGACAGCCAGGTGCCTATCATGGGATCGCCGGCCTTGGCGGGCACGCAGGCCACCGGCTTGGGCGGTTCCGCGGGCTGGGCCTCGGTGATGGCGGCGGGTTTCCTGGCGGCGCACCCGGCCAGGATCAGAACGGCGCAGGCGACGCCCGCCGTACGCAAAGACACACTGCTCATGACTTCCTCAACACGTCTGTCGACGCGCCGCGCCGATCACCCCGGCACGTCCCTCGCGCAGCAAACATCACGCACTCTAAAGAGGCGTTTGCGAAGAATCAACGACGATCCGCGCCACGTGCAATTGCGCAACAGTGGGCCTAGGAATTGGCCTGTTTTATGGCCGTAAATCGCAAAAATGCGTTGGTTTCAAGCGACAGTGCGGCCGCGTTTCGCCGCCTTCGCGCGCAGCATTTCCTCCATGCGCGCGGCGGCCGGAGACAGGCTGCGGCCGGCCAGCCGGGTGATGCCCAGTTCGCGCTCGATGCGCGGCCCGGACAGCGGCACGAAGGCCAGGCCGCGCGAGTCCGGCGGCACGCCCAGCCGCGCCAGCACCGTGACGCCGACGCCGCGCTCCAGCATGGCCAGCAGCGACATCATGTTGGACACGAAGACCTGCCGGTCCAGCATGAAGGCCGCCTGCGGATAGCCGGCAAGCTGGCGGTGGGCGATGGTGCCGACCAGGGGCAGGTCCTCGATCTCGCGCCAGGTCACGGACTTGCGCCTGGCCAGCGGATGGCCGCGATGGCAGACCAGGCCGAAGGCGTCGCGCAGCAAGGGTTCGAACGACAGCCGCCGGTCCTGCGACACCGGGCTGCATACGCCCAGCTCCGCCTCGCCCGCCAGCACCATGCGCTCGACGCCTTCCGAGTTGTCGTCGAACAGGCGCAGCGCCACCGCCGGATAGCGCTCGCGGTACACCGCCACCAGTTCCGGCAGCCAATGCGTGGCCACGGTGGCGACCGAGGCCATGGTCAAGGTGCCGGCCTCGTTGCTGGCCAAGCCCGACAGCGCGCCCGCCACGCGGTCATGGTGCTGCACCAGCTCGCGCGCCAGCGGCAGGCAGTCCTGGCCGAACCGCGTGAGCGTGCCGCGGTTGCCCGGCTCGAACAACGGCTGCCCCAGGCGCTGCTCCATTTCGCGGATCGACAGCGACAGCGCCGGCTGCGAGCGGAAGGCCCGGGCCGCGGCCGCGCGGAAACTGCGCAGCTCGGCCACCAGCAGGAAGTGGCGGTAGTGCGTGATGGAAATCTCGGGCAAGGGGCGCATGGCTGGCGTCGATTAGTGAAACTTATCCAATCATATGAAAAATAAAGTTTTCTGATAGAACGGCCCCACCTAAGATGGCCGCACCATGAATGCCGACTCGCTGCTCCCGCCTCTTTCCACCCACGCCGATCCGCTGGATTTCGGCCTCGCCGACCAATTGCCCGTGCGCTCCGCCGGCCAGGGCCGCCTGATCGTCGGCGCCGATCCCCACGACGGCAGGCCCGGCCTGCTGTTCGTGCCGGGCGCGTATCACGGCGCCTGGTGCTATGCGCATTATCTGGACTACTTCGCCCGCGCCGGCCTGGCCTGCGCGGCGCTGGACCTGCGCGGCCATGGCGCCCTGCCGCAGGACGATGCGTTTACGTCGGCCGGCATCGCCGATCTGGGTCAGGATGTCGTCAGCGCGCTGGACGCGCTGGCGCGCCCCATGGTCGTCGTGGGCCACAGCATGGGCGCGCTGCCCGCGCTGCTGGCCGCCAGCCAGCGCACGGTGGCGGGCGTGGTCCTACTGGCGCCGTCGCCGCCCGGCGACCTGCCCGGCGCGCAGGCGCTGCCGCCCGTCCCCGACGGCGCGCCGCGCCGCGCGCCGAACGACGCTGAAATCCGCGCGCGCTTTCTGGCGACTTCGCCCGACCGCGACGTCGCTCCGGTATCGCGGCGCCTGTGCGCCGAAAGCCCCGAAGTGCTCAACGACCGCTATCTGCTGCGCGTGCCCGTCGACGCCGCCGCCATCGGCGCGCCCGGCCTGTGCCTCGAAGCCGGCCTGGACACGCATGACCGCCACCCGCCCGGCCAGGACCTGGCGATCGCACGCCGCTTCGGTTTTTCCCACGCCGTGCTTGCCGGGCAGCCGCATTGCATGATGTACGCGGACCAGTGGCAAGTCAGCGCCGCCGCCATTCTGGATTGGCATCGCGGCCAGTTCGGCTGAGCGCCCCGCACCCCCACCACAACAACGACAACGACGCGCAACCGCGCCATCAGGAGACAACCATGTCCATACCCCGCTATATCCGTCCGGCCCTGATCGGCGCCGGCCTGCTGCTGGCCGCAGCCTCGCACGCCGCCGGCTGGCCCGAGAAGCCCGTGACCCTCATCGTGCCGTCCGCCGCGGGCGGCGCGGCCGACCTCACGGCTCGCACCCTGGCGCAGTACCTGGGGGAGAAGACCGGCCAGACCGTGGTGGTCGAAGACCGCCCCGGCGCGGGCGGCATCGTCGGCACCAACGCCGCCAAGAACGCGGCGGCGGACGGCTACACCTTTCTGCTGTCCACCAACTCCACCCACTCCGCCAACCAGTTCCTGTACAAGAGCCTGCCCTACGACGCGCAGAAGGACTTCCGCCAGGTCGGCATGCTGGGCACCTTCGGCACGGTCGGCGTGGTGTCGCCCGACAGCCCGTACCGCACGGTGCCGGACCTGGTCGCCTACGCCAAGCAGCATCCCGGACAGGTCTTCTTCGGCTACTACAGCTCGTCCTCGCAAGTGCCGTCCGAACTGCTGAAGCAGCGCGCCGGCATCGAGATCACCGGCGCGGCCTACAAGAACATCACGCAGATCATCACCGACCTGCGCGGCAAGCAGATCAACTTCGCCTTCGTCGACTACCTGACCGCGATGGGCCAGATCGACGGCAAGGGGCTCATCCCCATCGCCGTCACCGGCGCCCAGCCGCATGCGGCCTGGCCCAGCGTGCCGACCATGGCCACCTACTATCCGGATTTCGTCGTCGCCGGCTGGCTCGGCCTGTCGGCCCCCGCGGGCACGCCGCAGGACATCGTGGAAAAGATGAACGCCCACATGCAGGCGGCAGTCAAGGACGAAGCCACCGCGAAGAAGCTGCGCGCCCTGGGCCTGACGCCGGAATCGATGGACGTGGCGCGCTTCGATGCCTTCGTGAAGGAAGACACCGCGCGCTGGAAGGAATGGATCCGGATCTCGGGCATCCAACCCCAATAAATCCGCCGCCCTCCCTATATCTATATAGAGAGGGCCCGCCCGCCTACAGCGGCAGGCGCTGCTCGTGCTTGATTTCGCGCAGCGCCACGATGGTGCGCGTCTGCCGTATGCCGGGCATGTTGAACAGGAAGCGGTGCAGGAACCGGTCGTAGGCTTCCGGGCTTTCGACCAGGATCTTCAGCAGGAAGTCCGAATCCCCCGTGACCGCGTAGCACTCCAGAATCTCGGGCGCGTCGCGCACCGAGCGCTCGAAGTTCTCGACCGTATTGGCGGAATGCCGCTCCAGGCTGATCTGCGCGAACATGCAGCCCAGCCCCACCTTGCTGCGGTCCACCTGGGCGCTATAGCCCTGGATCACCCCGCTGGCCTCCATCGCCTTCACCCGCCGCCACACCGGCGCGGCCGACAGGCCCACCTTTTCTGACAGCTGCTGCGCCGAGGCCCGGCCGTCCTCCTGCAAGGCCTTGAGGATGCCGATATCGGTCTTGTCCATCGCTTGGTCTCCTGGTTTTTGTGTCATACGAAACGTTCATTGCGAATTATAGGGATAGCACGATCCAAAAACGCAATAAATCTGATGACCCGCGAACCTATCATGGTGCCGAAACCAGGAGTATTCACCATGGACGGTACCCCCGCCGCCGAACCCCAGCTGGACCTCGAGTACCAGCTCGCCGACAACCTCACCCGCAGCTCCGGCCGCATCTTCCTGACGGGTACGCAGTCGCTGGTGCGCATCATGCTCACCCAGGCCCGGATGGACCGCGAACGCGGCCTGAACACGGCCGGCTTCGTCTCCGGCTACCGCGGTTCGCCGCTAGGCGGCGTGGACATGGCCATGTGGAAGGCGCAAAAGGCGCTGGACGCCAACCAGATCACCTTCCTGCCCGCCATCAATGAAGACATGGCGGCCACCGCCGTCATGGGCACCCAGCAGGCCGGTGTGCGCGCCGACCGCAACGTCGATGGCGTCTACGCCATGTGGTACGGCAAGGGCCCCGGCGTGGACCGCGCCGGCGACGCCTTGCATCACGGCAACGCCGCGGGCGCATCGCGCAACGGCGGCGTGCTGGTGGTGGTGGGCGACGACCACACCGCCGTCTCGTCCTCCATTCCGCATTCCAGCGAAGCCTCGCTGATCGGCTGGCAGATGCCCATCGTGCATCCCGCCTCCATCGACGAATACGAAACCTTCGCGCTGTGGGGCTGGGCCCTGTCGCGCTACTCGGGCACCTGGGTCGCCTTCAAGGCCGTGTCCGAAACCATCGAATGCGGGCATTCCTTCGTTCCCGCCGCCGCGCAGCGCTATGACATGCCGGCGGACCCGGACATGCCGCCCGAATCGCTGGAATACTCCGCGCGCGACTTCCTGTCGCTGGCGATCGAAACGCGCATGAACCTGCGCATGAAGGCCGTGGCCGCGTTCGCGCGCCGCCACAGCATCGACCGCCTGCCCTGTCCGGCGCCCAAGGCCGCTGTCGGCATCGTCACGGTGGGCAAGGCGCACCTGGACACCATGGAAGCGCTGTCGCGCCTGGGCGTGGACACCGTCACCGCCAACGCGCCGGTGCGCATCTACAAGCCGGGCCTGACCTGGCCGCTGGATAGCGAACGCCTGCTGGAATTCGCGCGCGGCCTGTCGCACATTCTCGTGATCGAGGAAAAGGGCGCGGTGGTCGAAAGCCAGATCAAGGACCTGCTGTTCAATCTGCCGGACCGCCCCTCGGTCATCGGCAAAAAGGGCTTCGACGGCGAAGCGCTGGTGCCCTCGGCCGGCCAGTTGCGCCCCTCGCTGCTGGCGCAGCCGCTGGCCAGCTGGCTCAGCCGCGCCGCCGGCCTGCCGCTGGCCGCGGACCTGTCCGCGTTCGCCTGCCAGGCGCCGCTGTCCAACGACGCCGACGGCATGCGCCGCCGCCCCTACTTCTGTTCGGGCTGCCCGCACAGCACCTCGACCAAGGTGCCGGAAGGCAGCCAGGCCCTGTCGGGCGTGGGCTGCCACTACATGGCCGCCTGGATGGACCGCGACACCGGCGGCCTGACGCAGATGGGCGGCGAAGGCGTCGACTGGATCGGCCTGTCGCGCTACACCAAGATGCCGCACATCTTCCAGAACATGGGAGAAGGCACTTATTACCACTCCGGCTATCTCGCCATCCGCCAGGCCGTGGCCGCCAAGGCCAACATCACCTACAAGATCCTGTTCAACGACGCCACGGCCATGACGGGCGGCCAGCCCATCGACGGCCCCATCTCGGTGCCCAGCATCTGCCAGCAGCTGCGCGGCGAGAACGTGACGCGCATCGTCGTCACCACGGACGAGCCCGAAAAATACCAGGGCGTGGACCTGGGGGCCGGCATCAAGGTGCACCACCGCCGCGAACTCGACGCGCTGCAGCGCGAGCTGCGCGAGATCCCCGGCGTGACCGTGCTGATCCACGACCAGACCTGCGCCGCTGAAAAGCGCCGCCGCCGCAAGAAGAACCAGTTCCCCGATCCGGCACGCCGCATGCTGATCAACAGCGCCGTCTGCGAAGGCTGCGGCGACTGCGGCGTGCAATCGAACTGCCTGTCGGTGGTGCCGCTGGAAACGCCCTATGGCCGCAAGCGCGCCATCGACCAGTCCAGCTGCAACAAGGACTATTCCTGCGCCGAAGGCTTCTGCCCCAGCTTCGTCTCCGTGATGGGCGGCAAGCCCAAGAAGAGCGCGGCGCCCAAGGCCGACCAGGAACGCTTGCAGAAGTTGATCGCGCAATTGCCCCTGCCGGCCATGCCCGCGCTGGACCATCCCTACCGCCTGCTGGTGGCCGGCATGGGCGGCACCGGCGTCATCACCATCGGCGCCATCGTGTCGATGGCGGCGCATCTGGAAGGCCTGTCCGCCGCGGTGCTCGACCTGACCGGCCTGGCGCAGAAAGGCGGCACGGTGGTCAGCCATATCCGCCTGGCGCCTGCCGGCGCGCCGGCAGGCCCGGTGCGCCTGGACTGGCAGCAGGCCGACGCCGCGATCCTGTGCGACCCGGTCGCCTCCGTGGCGCCGGACTCGCTGGGCGCGCTGCGCCGCGGCCACACCCAGGTCACGGTCAACAGCTACGTCGCGCCGGTCTCCGACTTCACCCGCAACCCGGACGCGGCCATGCGGCCCGAAGCGCTGCTGGCCAAGATCCGCCACGCGGCGGGCGAATCCAACACCGCCGCGATCGACGCGCACGAAGCCGCGCTGGCCCTGTTCGGCGACAGCATCCTGTCCAATATGTTCATGCTGGGCTATGCCTGGCAGCGCGGCGGCGTGCCCTTGTCGCAGGCCGCCATCAACCGCGCCATCGAACTCAACGGCGTGGCCGTGGCCGCCAACCGTGCCGCCTTCGACAGCGGCCGCCTTGCGGCGCACCAGCCTGACGCGCTGGAAGGCGCGCTGCGTCCGCGCGCCCAGGTCGTGCAGCTGCACGTGCCCGAATCGTTCGAACGCGCCGTCGCCCGCCGCATCGAAGACCTGACCGCCTACCAGGACGCGGCCTACGCGCGCCAGTTCCAGAACGTGGTCGAGGCCGTCGCCACGCGCGAACGCGAACTCGCGCCCGAGGCCAAGACCCCGCGCTTGGCGCTGGCGGTCGCGCGCGGCCTGTTCAAGCTCATGGCCTACAAGGACGAATATGAAGTCGCGCGGCTCTACACCGGCGCCTCCTTCCAGGCGCAGCTGCAGGGCCAGTTCGAAGGCGACTACAGCCTGCGCTTCCACATGGCCCCGCCCATCTTCGCCCGCAAGGATCCGCGCACCGGCGTGCCGCGCAAAATGACGCTGGGCCCGCGCACCATGACCGCGCTGAAAATGCTGACGCGCCTGAAGGGCCTGCGCGGCACCTGGTTCGATCCCTTCGGCCACACCGCCGAACGCAAGATGGAACGGGCGCTGGTGCGCGAGTACCGCCAGACCATAGACCAGTTGCTGGCAGGGTTGACCCGCGACAAGCTGGCCCAAGCGGCTACAATCGCCGGCCTTGCAGAAACCATCCGCGGCTTCGGCCACGTGAAGGCTGCAAACGTCGAGAAGTATCGGACGGAGTTGGGCCGCTTGATGCAAACCTATACGGCGCCTGCCCCGCGCGATATGCCCCTGCGGAAGACCGCATAAACATTCGCTCCGAGCGGCACCTTCCTGGGCGCGCCTTGCTGGGCGCGCCTAGTGCATTTGGTAACAACCTTTTGTGAACTTCGTCTTATTTTTTTCTTGTCCCTGTCGTACTCGATCACTAGAATTAGTGTCCAACGAGGGGTGCTACACTATATGTTGTGGTCGCTTAAGAGCTGATTCCCGTCGGCCACGCCTTTTGGACTAAGCCGTCCTAGCGTTACGACCCCCTCAAAAGATCCGATTTTGTACCTGACATGACGCCGTCATGTCGCTATCTACGCGCTTTTCGCACAGGAGCTTCCATGCAGACTACGATCGCCTCTGTGACCCGGCCCTCGGCCGTGCCGCCCTCCCAAACCGATTCCCCTGCCGACGCCAATGGCGGGCAATGGGCCAGCTACAACATCATTCGCCGCAATGGCTCGGTGGTCGGGTTCGAACCCAACAAGATCGCCATCGCCATGACCAAGGCCTTCCTGGCCGTCAACGGCGGCCAGGGCGCGGCCTCCGCGCGCGTGCGCGAACTGGTCGAGAACCTGACCGGCCAGGCCGTCAACGCGCTGGTGCGCAACCGCCCCAACGGCGGCACCTTCCATATTGAAGACATCCAGGACCAGGTCGAACTGGCCCTGATGCGCTCGGGCGAACACGACGTCGCCCGCGCCTACGTGCTGTACCGCGAAAAGCGCACGCAGGAACGCGCGGCCGCCGCTGCCGCCGCCGAAGGCCAGGAGAAGGCCGCCGCCCCGCAGGAACACGTGCTCAACGTGACCGATGCCGGCGTGCGCCGCCCGCTGGACCTGGCTGAACTGCGCGCCACCATCGAAGCCGCCGGCGAAGGCCTGGCCGAATTCATCGACACGGAAGCGATCCTGAAGGAAACGGTCAAGAACCTGTACGACGGCATCCCCGTCGACGAAGTGTTCAAGTCCGCCATCCTGTCCGCGCGCGCGCTGGTCGAAAAGGACCCGGCCTACAGCCAGGTCACCTCCCGCCTGCTGCTGCACACGATCCGCAAGGAAGTGCTGGGCGAGGAAGTCTCGCAAGACGGCATGGTTGCCCGCTACGCCGAATACTTCCCCACCTTCATCGCCCGCGGCATCGAAGGCGGCCTGCTGTCGCCCGATCTGGCCAGCTATGACCTGACCAAGCTGGGCCACGCCCTGAACGCCAAGCGCGACCTGCAGTTCGGCTACCTCGGCCTGCAGACCCTGTACGACCGCTACTTCCTGCACATCCGCGGCACCCGCATCGAACTGCCGCAGGTGTTCTTCATGCGCGTGGCCATGGGCCTGGCGCTGCGCGAAACCGACCGCGAAGCCCGCGCCATCGAGTTCTACGAGATCCTGTCCTCGTTCGACTTCATGAGCTCGACGCCGACGCTGTTCAACTCGGGCACGCTGCACTCGCAGCTGTCGTCGTGCTACCTGACCACCGTCTCCGACGACCTGGAAGGCATCTACGACGCCATCAAGGAAAACGCGCTGCTGGCCAAGTACGCCGGCGGCCTGGGCAACGACTGGACCCCGGTGCGCGCGCTGCGCAGCCACATCAAGGGCACCAACGGCGAAAGCCAGGGCGTCGTGCCGTTCCTGAAGGTCGTCAACGACACCGCCGTCGCGGTCAACCAGGGCGGCAAGCGCAAGGGCGCAGTCTGCACGTACCTGGAATCGTGGCACCTGGACATCGAAGAATTCCTGGAACTGCGCAAGAACACCGGCGACGAACGCCGCCGCACGCACGACATGAACACGGCGAACTGGATTCCCGACCTGTTCATGAAGCGCGTCATGGAAGGCGGCGAGTGGACGCTGTTCTCGCCGTCCGACTGCCCCGACCTGCACGACAAGTACGGCCGCGCCTTTGAAGAAGCCTACGTGGGCTACGAAGCGCGCGTCGCCAGCGGCGAGCTGAAGCTCTTCAAGAAGATGCCGGCGCTGAACCTGTGGCGCAAGATGCTGTCGATGCTGTTCGAAACCGGCCACCCCTGGATCACGTTCAAGGATCCTTGCAACATCCGTTCGCCGCAGCAGCACGTGGGCGTGGTGCACAGCTCGAACCTCTGCACCGAGATCACGCTGAACACCAACGAATCCGAAATCGCGGTGTGCAACCTGGGTTCCGTGAACCTGGTCGCGCACATGAAGCCGGCTGCCGGCGGCGGTTTCGAACTCGACCACGACAAGATCAAGCGCACGGTCAGCATCGCCATGCGCATGCTCGACAACGTGATCGACATCAACTACTACGCCGTCGACAAGGCCCGCAATTCCAACGCGCGCCATCGTCCGGTGGGCATGGGCATCATGGGCTTCCAGGATTGCCTGCAGATGATGCGCGTGCCTTACGCATCGCAGTCCGCCGTCGAATTCGCCGACCGTTCAATGGAAGCCGTGTGCTATCACGCGTACTGGGCCTCGAGCCTGCTCGCCGAAGAGCGCGGCCGCTATCAATCGTATGAAGGCTCGCTGTGGTCGCGCGGCATCTTGCCGCAAGACACGTTGAAGATGCTGCGCGATGAACGCGGCGGTCACGTTGAAGTCGATGAGTCGAGCACGCTCGATTGGGATACGTTGCGCGCGCGCATCAAACAACATGGCATGCGCAACTCCAATTGCATTGCAATCGCCCCAACCGCAACTATTTCCAATATCATTGGTGTATCTGCGTGCATCGAACCTACTTTCCAGAACTTGTACGTCAAATCGAATCTCTCCGGCGAGTTCACGGTCGTTAACGATTACCTCGTGCGTGACCTGAAGAAACTCGGTCTCTGGGACGAAGTCATGGTCGCCGACCTCAAGTACTTCGACGGCAGCCTGTCCCGCATCGATCGCGTACCTTCCGAACTCCGCGACCTCTACGCCACCGCGTTCGAAGTCGAACCGAGCTGGCTGGTTGAATGCGCGTCGCGCCGCCAGAAGTGGATCGATCAAGCACAGTCGCTGAACATCTACATGTCGGGCGCGTCCGGCAAGAAGCTGGACGACACCTACAAGCTGGCCTGGAAGCGTGGCCTGAAGACGACCTACTACCTGCGTACCCTTGGCGCCACCAGCGCCGAGAAGTCCACGGGACGCGGCGGCGAATTGAACGCCGTCTCGGCGGGCGGTCAGTCCACGTCCGCACCAGTCGCTGCTGCACCTGTTTTGCCGGAACCCGAAGTTCTCGGGGCGGTTTGCACCATGCGGCCGGGCGACCCCGGCTTCGAAGAGTGCGAAGCCTGCCAATAACCGCCTCCGGAGAATGAATCATGATTAATTGGGAAGACGACACCATCGCCACGCAACCTGCACAATCGCCCGCCCCCGCGGCGGGCGGGCAGGCTGCGCCCGCAGTCCGGGCGGCGACCGGTGTTTTCGGCGACACTGCCATGCCCACGCCCGCCGCGCCTGAACACGCGGCCGGCCTGGCCGCCAGCGGCGCCGCCACCTCGCAACGCGTGAAGGTTGCCGACAAGCGCATCATCAACGGCGAGACCGACGTCAATCAGCTCGTGCCCTTCAAGTACAAGTGGGCATGGGAGAAGTACCTGGCTACTTGCGCCAACCACTGGATGCCGCAAGAGATCAACATGTCGCGCGACATCGCCCTCTGGAAGAACCCGAACGGGCTCACCGAGGACGAGCGCCGCATCGTCAAGCGCAACCTGGGCTTCTTCGTCACCGCCGACTCGCTGGCCGCGAACAACATCGTGCTGGGCACCTACCGCCACATCACGGCGCCCGAGTGCCGCCAGTTCCTGCTGCGCCAGGCGTTCGAAGAAGCGATCCACACGCACGCCTATCAGTACATCGTCGAAAGCCTGGACCTGGACGAAGCGGAGATCTTCAACGCTTACAACGAAGTGCCGTCCATCCGCGCCAAGGACGAGTTCCTGATCCCGTTCATCGACGCGATCGCGGACCCCAACTTCAAGACGGGCACGCCCGAAGCCGACCAGACGCTGCTGAAATCCCTGATCGTCTTCGCTTGCCTGATGGAAGGCCTGTTCTTCTACGTGGGCTTCACGCAGATCCTGGCGCTGGGTCGCCAGAACAAGATGACCGGCGCCGCCGAGCAGTACATGTACATCCTGCGCGATGAATCCATGCACTGCAATTTCGGCATCGACCTGATCAACACCGTCAAACTGGAAAATCCGCATCTGTGGACGCCGGAATTCCGCGAAGAAATTCGAGAACTCTTCCGCAAAGCGGTCGAACTCGAATACGCTTACGCCGAAGACACGATGCCGCGCGGCGTGTTGGGCTTGAACGCACCTATGTTCAAATCCTACCTGCGCTTCATCGCCAACCGTCGTTGCCAGCAAATCGGTATCGAACCGCTGTACCCCCAGGAAGAAAATCCCTTCCCGTGGATGGCGGAAATGATCGATCTTAAAAAGGAACGCAACTTTTTTGAAACTCGCGTGATCGAATACCAAACCGGTGGCACGCTGAGCTGGGAGTAAAAGCAGTACGTCATCAGGCCCGGCGCGGGCACGCTCCAGATGCAAGGAGCGTCGCGTTCGCGACAGGTTTGATGACGCTCTCCCCGGTCAGGGTGTTTTCGAACACGTAGAACAAGCGGTAGGGCCTGTGATCAGGTCGTCTACCGGCGCCATTTGAAATGGCTCGCGCCAAAGGAGCGGGGGCCATATCAAATGGCTGTGCCGAATTCATTAGCGCAAACCGTAGTAGCTGTTGCTCGCACAGAACAGCGGCTTGCGCCGATGAATAGCCCGGGCACGATGCGCCTTGTTGGCGGATCGGGGCACGGGTTTAAGTTCTGGGACCCCTGAACCTAAGGAGCATGACCATGGCAACAGCCAAGAAAGCCGTAAAGAAAGCGGTGAAGAAGCCCGCCGCCAAGAAGGCAGTAGCGAAGAAGGCCGCACCGGCCAAGAAAGCTGCCGTCAAGAAGGTAGCCGTCAAGAAAGTCGCTGCCAAGAAGCCGGCAGTGAAGAAGGTTGCCGCCAAGAAGCCGGCAGTCAAGAAGGTCGCCGCCAAGAAAGCGGTAGCCAAGAAGGCAGTCGCCAAGAAAGCGGTAGCCAAGAAGGTTGTCGCCAAGAAGGCCGTGGCCAAGAAGGCTGTCGCCAAGAAGGCGGTTGCCAAGAAAGCCGTAGCCAAGAAGGTTGTCGCCAAGAAGGCCGTCGCCAAGAAAGCGGTAGCCAAGAAGGCCGTCGCCAAGAAGGCTCCTGCTGCCAAGAAGGCGGTTGCCAAGAAGGCCGTAGCCAAGAAGGCGCCTGCCGCCAAGAAGGCTGCTGCCAAGAAGGCCCCCGCTGCCAAGAAGGCTCCTGCTGCCGCCAAGCCTGCTGCTGCCAAGAAGCCTGCCGCCGCCAAGAAGCCCGCTGCGAAGAAAGCCGCTCCGAAGAAGCCCGTAACGCCGCCGTCCACGGCAGCCGCCCCGGGCGCGAAGACCGCGCTGAACCCCGCCGCGTCGTGGCCGTTCCCGACGGGTGGCCGTCCTTAATCAGGACGGTTCGAAGCCTTAGCTTCGCAGAGCCGCCTGGCCTAGGCCGGGCGGCTTTTTCGTGTCCGCCCGATCCGGAATCGACCGGCCTCCCCCAACGGGCTGCAAGCACGCGCTGTGCCGCAGGCGATTTTTTGCCTGGGCGTGCGACAATTGACTCCTCATTTTCAGGGTGAACGTGTCCATGCTCGATGAAATCTTGCGCTTCCTTCTCGAAATCGTGTTCACGCTGTTCGGCGCGGCGCTGATTGCCCGCGCCTGGATGCATGCGATACGGCTGCACCCGTTCAATCCCTTGTCGCGCTTCATCTACCAGGTCACCAACTGGCTGGTGCTGCCCCTGCGCAAGATCATTCCCGCCAGCAACAAGATCGACTGGACCAGCCTGGTCGCCGTGTGGCTGTCCGCGCTGGTCTATCTGGTGCTGGTCTGGCTGGTCGCGATCGGCGCGCTGATTCCGCTGGAGTACCTGCCCCGGGTCATGGGCTCGGCGCTGATCATGGCCGTCAAATGGGCGCTGAATCTGGTGGTGTGGCTGACGCTGATCCAGGCCGTGCTGTCGTGGGTGAATCCGATGGCGCCCATGATGCCGCTGCTGCAGGCGTTGACCGCTCCCATGCTGGACCCCATCCGTCGCCTGCTGCCGCGCACCGCGATCGACTTTTCGCCACTGGTGCTGCTGATCGTCGCGCAGGTGCTGCTGATGGTGCTGTCCAACATCAGCCAGCGCATGGTGGGCCTGTAAAGCGGCGGGGCCGCGCCCCGCCAGCCCTTACGCCGGAATGCCGGCGTAGATCTCGACCAGCTTCTTGCGGTCGATCTTGTGATTGTTCGACATGGGCAGCGCCGGGCAGGCCACCAGCTCGGACGGCACCATGTAAGGCGGCAGGCGCTGTGCCAGCCGCTCTTTCCAGCCCGCCAGCGCATCCGGCTCCAGAATCCGCGGCGTCTGCTCTGCTTCCATTCCCGCCACGAATCCGATCAAGCGCACCGCCGTGCCGTCGGGCCGGCGCAGCACCGCGCAGGCGCCGCCCTCCACGCCCGGCAGGCCATGCAGCGCCTCGTCGATCTCCGCCAGTTCAATGCGATAGCCGTTCAGCTTGATCTGGTCGTCCATGCGGCCGCGGCAGAACAGCAGGCCGTCGCCCTCCATCTGACCCAGGTCGCCCGTGCGGAAAGCGCGGCGGCCGTCGGCGTAGGTGTAGAGCTTGGCCTCGTTCAGGTCGGGGCGGTTCAGATAGCCGCGCATGACGTGGTCGCCCACGATGCAGATCTCGCCTTCATCCACGATCAGCACGCTGTCGGGCTTGGCATGTCCCACCGGCAGCGGGTCGTGCGCGGCCAGGACGGCATCGGTGACCTCGATCCAGGTGGTTGCCACCGTCGCTTCCGTGGGACCGTAGGTATTGAGGATGACGGCGTCCGGGAAGCGCTGGCGCAGCTTCTTGGCCAGCGCGGACGGCAAGGGCTCGCCGCAGAACAGGAAGGTGCGCAGCGTGGGTAAGGCCGCCGGCGAGAAGTCGCGGTTGGCCAGTTGCTGATGCGCAAATGACGGCGTGGACACCCAGGCCGTCACGCCATGCTCGGCCAGGCGGGCCATCCAGGCGCTGGGCGCAGCGATCTGCTCGCGCGCGTTCAGCACGCAACAGCCGCCCGCGGCCAGCGTGGCGAACACCTCGTACATGGACAGGTCAAAGCTGAATGGCGCCTGGTTCATGAACACGGGCGCCTCGCCCAGACCGAAGCTGCCCAGCATCCAGTCGCCCAGCAGGCCCACGCTTTCACGGCCGATCTGCACGCCCTTCGGGTCGCCCGTGCTGCCGGACGTGAACATGACGTAGGCCAGGCCGCGCTCGGCCAGCATGGCCCCCTCGCCCGGCGTGAAGCTGCCGCTGGCGGCATCGAACACGGCGGCGGCGCGCACGATCTCGACGATGCGGCGCAGGCGCTCGTCCGGATAGATCGTGTCCACCGGCACGAACGGCGCCCCGATCAGCAGCGCGCCGACCATGGCGACGAAGAACGAGGCTTCCTTGTGGCCGTAGATCGCCACCGGCACGTCCGGCGCGGCCCCGCATCTGCGCGCCTCTTCGGCCCAGGCGCCGGCTTCGGCGCGCAATTGCGACCAGCTCAGGCTGCGGTCGGCGGCAACCACGGCCGGCGCATCGGGCGCGTACCCGGTATCGGTGAACTGGAAGGACTTGAGATCGAAGCGCATGCCGAAACTCCCGGCGTCAGATGGGGCTGCGGCCGCTGAACACGTAGAGCGCCAGCGCAGCAAGAATCAGGGTGAGCACGCGCCCGAGAAAACGCATGACGGGTTGCGCCAGCGCGGCTTGCAGGGCCGGGCGGGTGCGCGCGGCGTTGATCAGCAGGTTGTGGCCCACCGAGTACGCGCCGAACATCAGGCCGCTGACGATGTAGTGCAGCGACAAGCCGTTCCAGACACCCATGGCCAGCAAGGTCGCGAAGATGCCGATGTTCTGCGCCGCCATGCGGTGGCGTCCGAAGAACTTGGTCTTGCTCAGCGCCTTGTAAATGGGCATGAAGACCACGTCGCGCAACCACTCCGACAGGCTGATGTGCCAGCGGCGCCAGAAGTCCTGCGGGTTGAGCGTGGCCAGCGGATTGCGGAAGTTGATCGGCAAGGTGAAGCCGAACAGCATGCCGATGCCGATCGCCATGGTGGAGTAGCCGGCGAAATCGAAGAACAGGTAGGCGCTGTAGAGCGAGGCGTTGAGCGCCACGCCGGTGAACGAGTAGTCGTGCGCATCCAGCGTCGCCAGGCCATAGCGCCAGATGAGTTCAGCCACGCCGAACTTCTGGATCACGCCCAGCATGACGAGCTCCAGGCCGCTGAGCCAGGTGTTCAGGTTCACGCCTTCATAACCGCGCTTCAGGTCCGCCTGGAAATTGCGCCAGCGGTACATGGGGCCGGCCAGCAGCGTCAGCGGGAAGAATAGATAGATGAAGTAGTCCAGCGGCGACACGCGCTCGTTGCGCTGCGCGAACAGCAGCACGTCGATGGCGCGGAACGTGGCGAAGGACAAGCCCAGCATGGCGCCCAGGTGCGACACGCCTGTCTTCACCAGCAGCAGCGGCGTCATGGTGATGATCACGGCCAGCCAGGTGGGGATGTAGTTGCGGCGCATGGCCCACAACGCGCTGCCTGAAATGGCCAGCAAGGCGATGGGTTGATAGGGACGCGCCCAGAACACCGCCATCCACACGCCCAGGCAGATCACGCCGATGATGTGGCGATAGCCGATACGGAACGGCATGCCGAAGGAACGGTAGGCCAACAGGCCCAGGCCGCCGCACAGGGCGCCGCCGAAAAAGCTCAAGCTTGCGAACAATTCCATGGCGGGCTCAGAACTGTTGGTACTGGAATTCGACCTTGATCGGCCCGCCGCTGCCCGTGGTGGGCTGCGCCTGCAGGACGAACACCAGGATCACGCCGATATACAGGCACAGGTGCCAGAGAAAGCGGCGCCCCCAGGCGCCAGCCGCCTTGCGGGTTTCCTGCCCTTCGACGGCGCGGCCGGCCTCGGGCGCGGCCGCGGGAAGAATCTTGCTCATCGGGAAAAGTACTCCGCAATGCCTTGATCGGCCATGGCCCAGCCGAGTTCGGCCAGGTGCATGTCGTCGCGCAGCATGCCCGGTTCGAACGGGATGCTGTAGAGATCCAGGCAGCCCATCTGGTAGCGCTCGCACATGCCCGTGATGGCAGCCACCACCGGGTCGAAACGCTCCACGTCCAGGATGAGCTTGGGATTGAAGGGCTGGATGACGAAGTAGGCGTGAACCTTGCGCTTCTGCAGCAAGGCCATCACGCGCGACAGGTCGCCGAGTTCCGTGCGAGTGATCGGATCGATGTCGGCGAACTCGTTGCGGGCCGGCGAATACAGCGCCGCCAGGTACTGCTTGTAGTAATCGTCGCGCACGTCGTAGGGGTTGTGCCCGCCCAGGTCCTGCTCGACCACGCGCGCCTGATGCGTCAGCCGGCCCCACTGGCCCTGGTCCAGGCGCGCGGCCGACGGCCAGGACACATAGCGATGCGCGGGCACCGACAGCTTGCTGCGCGGGCGGTCGGGCGCTGGTTCCTTGCGCGCGTGCCACCACAGCGCCAGCTTGTCCTTCAGCTCCGCGACCTGGCCGTTGGCGATGAGCCACAGCAGCCCCCAGTTGGCGTTGTCGCTGATCCAGTTCTGCATCTGCTCGCGCGTGTTGGGCTGATCCCAGAGCCGGTCCCAGACCGGCCCCGTGACGTGTTCCGCAAACGCGCTGCGCGGCAACTGCCCGCCCGAGGCAAACCAGGCCGGCGACAGCATGACCACCAGCCGCGTGTTGGGCGTGAGCGAATCCGCCACCGACTCCAGCACGCTGACGATGCCGTAGGACTGGAACATGGCGTGGCCATAGGCCAGCGTAGGCACCTTCAGCTCTTCAGGGAAGAAGCGGTAGGGCACGAAGCGCAGATCGTGGCTGGACAGTTCGGACGAGCCAAGCACGACCAGCGTCCCGTCGCTCAAGGCGTTGCCCAGGCGATTCAGGTTGACGTGCTGGGTACCCCAGTCCGGTCCCAGGTTGGGCAGGTAGTTGCTCTTGGCGGCCGCCGAGGCCGAGGGCGCCGACATGGGATTGACCACGCGGCTGAGCAGATCGTCCGCGCCGCAATACGTACCCACCGCCAGTGCTACCGCCGTCGCGGCAGCCGCGACGTGAGACAACAGCCGGGTATTACGAAGTATGGGCAGCGACATAGCCGGCAAGCGTGCGGACCGACTGTAGGTGCTCCGCGATCTCGGGAGCCGGAATGCTGCAGCCGTACTCCGACTCGACCGCCAGCGTGATGTCCACGGCGGCGAGCGAATCGACCAGGCCGGTGGCAATCAACTGCGTATCGGGGGTGACTTTCTTCATGACGATCGACTCGACGATCTCGCCGATCTTGGTGTGGAGTTCTTGCTCGGTATGCATAGATAGTGCGGCGTTACAGGCCTGATCGGCCAACAATCCCCCGCCCCGGGATTCAGGACGACGAGATTACAAAGAAACTGCTGAAATCAGGCTGAACGTCCAGCCCACCACGCGCGACGCCTCGATGCACTCCGTTACATGATTTTCGCAATGCGACGTCGATCGCAGGCGCAATCATGGCACCACGTTCGTCAAATCGCCATGACGCTTATGGAGGAAATCGCGAGAAAACGCTGGCAAACGTAACGTTCGCGGGTAAGTCCCCGGGTGCCGCGTTGCGGCCGAGCGACAGATTCTTACGACTGCACAGCCTTTCCCGCCCTGCCCCCGTTTGGATCACAGGGGCGCCGGCAATAAAAAAGCCCCCTGACGGGGGCTTTTGCCAAGCCGCGCCGCGAGCGGCGCAGGATGGGTGCTTACATCGGCGTGATGCGGGTCGGGCCGGAGCCGCTGATCACCTGCACGCGCTGGCCCACGCTGATGGGCACATCGGCTTCCTGCGCGACGACTCGGGTCTCGCCGTTGTCCAGGCGCACGGTGATTTCGTAGCCGGAATTCTTGCCGGTCTGGTTCTCGATGGCGTTGCCCGCCAGCGCGCCCAGGATGACGCCGCCCACGGTAGCGATGGTACGGCCGGTGCCGCCGCCGATGGCGTTACCCGCCACGCCGCCCAGCGCACCGCCGGCCACCATGCCGACGCCGCTGGACTTGTCGTTCTGGATCACGATGGGACGCACGCCGGTGACCGTGCCGGTACGGACGATCTGCTCGCGCTGCGCCTGGTCATAGCTGTAGACGCCGCTGGACGCGCTGCGGTTGGCGCAGCCGCCCAGGACTGCCATCGAGGTCACGACGGCGGCGATCGCCAGCCAGCGCCCCGCGCGCGGCGTCACCAGGGAAAAAGTTTTGCTTTGATTCATTTGGACTCCTCGATCGGCCGTTGCCGACGATGTACTCATCATACCCTGGCCCCGAATTGGGGCCAGCGATGCTGCAACACACTGAAACGCACCGCCAGAAGCTGAAAAACCGGCGAAAAAGCCGGCCGGGAAAGGCGCCGGAACACAACGCCTCGCCCCTCTCCAACGGTTCGACCGCGGCCCAACTGCCGGGTTCCCGAGGGGATCAAAGAGGCAGATGGATGCCGTAGGTGGCGTGCAGCACGGCGTCGATTTCGGCGCGCGACGGCGCATGATTCTGCGGGCCGCGCGTAGCGATCTTGATGGCGCCCATGACGTTGCCCAGACGGCAGCTGTCTTCCCAGCTCCAGCCGCTGGTCAGGCCGTAAAGCAGGCCGCCGCGCTGCGCGTCGCCGCAGCCGGTCGGGTCGATCACCTGGGCCGCGCGCACCGGCGGGATCTGGAAGGTCTTGCCTTCGGTCAGCAAGGTGGCGCCTTCCGCGCCGCGCGTCACCACCACGGCCTGCAGGCTGCGGGCGATGTCTTCCATGCTGCGGCCGGTGCGCTGTTCCACCACCCCGGCTTCGTAGTCGTTCACGGTCAGCGCCTGCGCCAGCTTGAGCATGCGCTCCAGGTCGGCGCCGTCGAACAGCGGCATGGCCTGACCCAAGTCGAAGATGAACGGAATGCCGCGCTTATGCAGGCGCTCGGCGTGGGCGAACATGCCTTCCTTGGCGTCGGGCGCAACGATGGCCCAGGCCGCGTCGGCGTCGCTCAGGTCGTTTTCCGCCGCGTGCGACATGGCGCCCGGGTGAAAGGCCGTGATCTGGTTGCCGTCCAGGTCGGTGGTGATGAAGCACTGCGCGGTGAACGTGTCCGGAATCACCTTGACGCGGCTGACGTCGATGCCCAGGCCGGTCATGCGTTCCATGTATTCGCCCGCGTCTTCGCCCACGGTGGCCACGGGCACGGGCTTGCCGCCCAGCAGGTTCATGCTGTAGGCGATGTTGCCCGAGCAGCCGCCGTATTCCTTGCGCATGCTGGGCACCAGGAACGACACGCTCAGCGACTGGATGCGGTCGGCAAGAATGTGCTCCTTGAAACGCCCCTCAAACACCGCGATGGTGTCGAACGCCATCGAACCGCAAACCAGAACTGGGGTAGCCATGCGAGTCATCCCTTAAGGAAAGAATTTATTGAGTTGGTAGCCATTGACCTGGACGCCAGTCACTTCAATGGGCACGGAAATCTTCAGTTCGCCTTGCGGCGCGAAAGGACCGCGCAGCTGCTCGGGCGTCAGATAATCTTCCGGCTTGAGCGCGCGGCGCACCACCACCGTGTCCGACAGATCATTCAGGTCCAGCACCAGGGCGGGCCAGTGCTGCGGCTTGTCGTGACGGTTGCGCATCACCACCGTCAGCACCAGGCGGCTGCGGCCATCGTCGATCGCCGCAGCGCCGGTCGGCGGCTGCAGCGACGAGGAGGTGATGTGGATAAGCTCCAGGCGGCGCGCATACCCCACGCTGCAGCCCAGCGGCTGGCACGCGGTTTCCAGCACCGGCCGCAGAATGGGCACGGCATTGGCGATATCGGTGCGGTACACATACACCAGCTGCAGGCCCAGCGCGATCAGGCCGATCAGGCAGGCATAGCCCCATAGCTTGCGCAGCAGGCCATGCCGCTCCTCGCGGTCCTGGTCGAGGAACTCGGGCGGCGCGCGGCCCACATCGGTGGCGCTGGAATAGCGCGTACGCGTGTCGCCCAGCACGGGCTCGCCAGCGTCTTCGCGGTCCGGGGCGTCATCGTCTTCTTGGTAGTCATCGCGGTCGTCGCCGCGGCGCTCGTCGGCGTACTCATCGTCGTATTCGTCGTCGCGCTCGGCGTCGCGCACATCGGCGCGGGCGCGGCCGATGGTGAAGGACGGCTCCGCAGGCGCACCGCGCGGGGCGGCATCGGCGCGATAGCCAGTCTGCACCGATACCGGGACGGTCCAGCGCGGCGACTCATCATCCCGGGCAATGGCGTCATCGGCCGCGCGATGACGCGCCTGGTGATCGGCCGGGCCGTCGGCCCAGTCATCGGCCAGATCGTCGTCGTCCTGTTCAGGCTCCTGCACGCCATCGGCCGGTTCGGCGCGCCGGCGGATATCGTCGCGGCCGCGCAGCACGGCCGGCGGCACCGCGGGCGCACGGTAGGACGGCGCCACGGGCGCGCGCAGCGGTTCCGGCTCGTCGTCCCAGGGCGCAATCCGTGAAAAATCCGGCGCAGGCGCAGGACGCACACCCGGCGGCATGGCGGGAGGCTGCGGCGTGATGGGAGCTGCCGGCGCAATCGGCGCCTGCGGTTCAGCGGGCGCCTGCGGTGCGAGGGGCGCTGCCGGCGTCGCCAGGACCGGCGCGGCCTGGCTGGCGGCCGGCGTCACCGCCGTGGCCGGCATCGCCGGCGCTGCGGGCGGCACCGATTGCGGCGCCGCGCCTGCTACCGGCAGCAGGCAGGCGCGCCCGTCGAACACGGTCGAGCAGGCGCCGCAACGCACCAGGCCATTGCGGACCCGCAGTTGATCAGGCACCACCTTGAAGGTGGTGCCGCACTGCGGGCAACGGGTGGTCAAGGCCATGGCGCAATCCTGCGGCGGCGCTCAGGCCTTCTGGCCGTGCAGGCACACCCAGCCGTCGCGCGCGCGCCAGACCGACATCGCGATCCACGGCGCGTAGGCGGCGGCCACTTCCTCGGCTTGGCGCTCCAGCACGCCGGACAGGACCAGATGACCGCCCGCGGCAACCCGTCCGGCCAGCATCGGCGCCAGCACCTTCAGGGGGTTGGACAGGATGTTGGCCACGACCACTTCGAACGTGCCTTCCGCCAGTCCATCGGGCAGCATGGCTTGCAGCTCGACGTGGTTGACCTCGGCATTGAAGATCGTGCTCTGCACCGCCTGGGCGTCGATATCCACCGCCTGGGTCGGACCCGCGCCCAGCTTGCGCGCGGCAATCGCCAGGATGCCCGAACCGCAGCCGTAATCCAGCAGCGTGGCGCCAGCCGGCAATTCGGCTTCCAGCCAGGCCAGGCACAGATGGGTCGTGGGATGGCTGCCGGTGCCGAACGCCAGGCCAGGATCGAGCTCGATATGGATCGCGCTTTCCTGGGTGGAGGCATCCGGCTCGAAAGCCGGCACATCGGGATTGTCGCGGTGCCAGCTGGGCACGATCCACAGGCGTTCGGCGATATGGATGGGGCCGAACTGCGACTGCGTCAGGCGCACCCAGTCGGCGTCGGGCACGTCGCGCAGGCTCCAGCCCTCGAACACGGCGGGGTCCAGCTCGCCCGCGACGGCTGCTTCTTCCATGATCTGCGCGGGATCGGCGCCATCGGGCAGCAAGGCGACGACGCGGTTGCGATCCCAGGCCTGCACGTCGGGCTCGGTGCCCGGCTCGCCGAACAAGGGACGCTCGTCGTCGGTGCCCAGGTCGGCATCTTCGACGGATACCGACAGCACGCCAGCTTCCAGCAAGGCGTCCGAGAGGGCTTCGGCCTGCGCTTCCAGGCAATGGAGCACGAGTTCACGCATGATGATTCTTCCATCTGGTCAACGGGCCGCGGCTTGCGCCGCGGCCCGTTGACCGTAAAACAAAACAGGAGCGGCCCGGGAGCGGAAGCCCCGGATCGCGGTCAGGGACGCTGAGCCAACTTGTGTTCCAGGTAGTGGATGCTGGTGCCGCCTTCGATGAAGCGGGCGTCCTGCAGCATTTCGCGATGCAGCGGGATGTTGGTGGAAATGCCTTCCACCACCATTTCCGACAGTGCGGTGCGCATGCGGGCCAGCGCCTGGTCGCGCGTATCGCCGTAGGTAATGACCTTGGCGATCATCGAGTCGTAGTTCGGCGGCACGAAATAACCGTTGAACGCATGCGAATCGATACGCACGCCCGGACCGCCCGGGGTATGCCAGTTGGTGATGCGCCCCGGGCTGGGCACGAAGCGGAACGGATCTTCCGCATTGATGCGGCATTCGATCGCGTGGCCCTTGAACGTGATGTCGCGCTGGCGCAGCGTGAACTTCTCGCCGGCGGCGATCAGGATCTGCTGCTGGACCAGATCGATGCCGGTGATCAGCTCGGTGACCGGGTGTTCGACCTGGATGCGGGTGTTCATTTCGATGAAATAGAACTCGCCGTTTTCATACAGGAACTCGAACGTGCCCGCGCCGCGATAGCCCATCTTGCGGCAGGCGTCGGCGCAACGGTCGCCAATGCGCTCGATCAGTCGGCGCGCGACACCCGGCGCGGGCGCCTCTTCGATGACTTTCTGGTGGCGGCGCTGCATGGAGCAGTCGCGCTCGCCCAGCCAGACGGCATTGCGGCCGCCATCGGCCAGCACCTGGATTTCGATATGGCGCGGGTTCTCGAGGAACTTCTCCATATAGACTTCCGGGTTGTTGAACGCGGCGCCCGCTTCCGAGCGCGTCATCGTGACGGCGTTCAGCAGCGCGGCCTCGGTGTACACCACGCGCATGCCGCGGCCACCGCCGCCGCCTGCCGCCTTGATGATGACCGGATAGCCGACTTCGCGCGCAATACGGATGATTTCCTGCGGATCGTCGGGCAAAGCGCCTTCCGAACCCGGCACCACCGGCACGCCGGCTTCGATCATGGCGCGCTTGGCGCTGACCTTGTCGCCCATCAGGCGGATGGTGTCCGGACGCGGGCCGATGAAGACGAAGCCGCTCTTTTCGACGCGATCGGCGAAGTCGGCATTTTCGGACAAGAACCCGTAACCCGGGTGAATTGCCTCGGAATCCGTGACTTCGGCCGCCGAAATGATGGCCGGCATGTTCAGGTAGCTTTCACGCGACGGCGCGGGCCCGATGCACACAGATTCATCGGCCAGGCGCACGTACTTGGCTTCGCGGTCAGCCTCGGAGTGCACGACCACGGTCTTGATGCCCAGCTCGCGGCAAGCGCGCTGAATGCGCAGGGCGATTTCGCCCCGATTGGCGATCAGGATTTTTTCGAACATTTTCAGCTATCAGCCAATGACGAACAGGGGTTGACCGTACTCGACGGGCTCGCCGTTTTCGACCAGGATTTCTTTGATGACGCCGGACTTGTCGGCTTCGATTTCATTGAGCAGCTTCATGGCTTCAATGATGCACAGCGGATCGCCTTCCTTGACGGTGGCGCCAACGTCGATGAACGGAGCGGCGCCCGGGTTCGGCGCGCGATAGAACGTGCCGACCATGGGGGCCTTGACGACGTGGCCCTGGATCACCGGCGCGGCTTCCGCGGCGGGCGCGGCCGGCGCAACTGCCTGGGCCACCGGCGCGACCGGCACGCCGGCTTCGGGGTGATGGTAGGCGACCGGCTGCAAGGTCTGCGAGAACTTGACGATCCTCACCTTGCCTTCGCCTTCGGTGATTTCCAGCTCGGCGATGCCCGATTCAGCCACCAGGTCGATCAGGGTTTTGAGTTTTCGGAGGTCCATAGAAGCTGCTTCCCGAGATAGTGTCGGCGACGTCCCAGCGTCGGGTCCGCGCCGTATAAGATGTAAATGCTGTGGTTTGGTGCGAGATCAGTGCCGCACTGCGTAACGCAGAGCCGCCTCGTAGCCGTCCGCGCCCAGGCCGCTGATGAGGCCTACCGCCAAGTCGGACAGATAAGAGTGATGCCTGAAGGGCTCTCGCTTATACAGATTGGACAAATGTACTTCAATAAATGGGATCGCGACCCCAGCCAGCGCATCGCGAATTGCGACGCTGGTGTGCGTATATGCCGCCGCGTTGATGATGATGAAGTCGGTGCCGTCTTGCCGGGCCGCCTGAATGCGGTCAACCAGCGCGCCTTCGTGATTGCCTTGCCACGCTGTCAGCGTGGCGCCCAGTTCGCCTGCGAGCAGCTCAAGACCCTCGTTGATCTGTTGCAGCGTAAGGCTGCCGTAGATATGAGGTTCTCGGGTGCCGAGCAGGTTCAGGTTCGGGCCATGCAATACCAGTATGTTTTGCGCCATGCGCTTGCCAATGAGTGGTTTGCCAATTGTTGGCAAAACAGCCGATAAACCAGCTTTTTACGCCAATTCCTACTATTTGTCCAACAGACTTACGCCTTTAAACCAGACAGGGTGCGGTCCAGATCATCGGGCTGAATTTCACCCAATATCTTCCGGTTAATTCCGCCATCTGCATTGAAAACAATAGTAAAAGGCAGACCGCCACTGGGATTCCCCAGCTTGCGCAGGGTATCGATGGCACCTGCGCCTATCACCCACAGAGGGTAGGAAACCTGCACTTTCTCGACAAATTTTTGCATATTCGCAGCCGAATCGACACCAATGCCGACAAATCGTACATGCGGATATTTTTTCTGCAGAGAGTCGAGTTCGGGCATTTCTCGGACGCACGGCGCGCACCAGGTTGCCCAGAAATTGACCACGATGGGCTGGCCTTTCCAGCCCGCCAGCGTATGGGACGCCCCGTTCAGGTCGGGGAGCGGCATCTGCATCAGGGCGGCGACGGGATCGCCGGCATCGGCCGCGGCCGAGGGCGTCGAGGTCTTGCGGCCCATCAGGGTGTAGCCGCCCGCAACCGTGGCGGCTATGGCCACGCCGGCGGAAAGAAGTAGGCGTCGATTCATGGCGCGATCATAACCGCTGCCGCCGTTTTGCGCCGCGCAGGGCCGGGCTTGCACTTCCTCTATATATATACAATGCAGGACAGGAGAGTTTTCAATGCACCTGCATATTCTTGGCATCTGCGGTACGTTCATGGGCGGCTTGGCGCTGATCGCGCGCGCGGCCGGCCACAAGGTCACTGGTTGCGACGCGGGCGTGTACCCGCCCATGAGCACGCAGCTGTCCGAACAGGGAATCGAACTGATCGAAGGCTTCGGCGCCGAACAGCTGGCGCTCAAGCCCGATCTCTATGTGATCGGCAATGTGGTCAGCCGCGGCAATCCGCTGATGGAAGCCATCCTGGAATCCGGCGCGCGCTACGTGTCGGGCCCGCAATGGCTGGGCGACAACATCCTGCCGGGCCAGCACGTGCTGGCGGTGGCAGGCACCCACGGCAAGACCACCACCAGTTCGATGCTGGCCTGGGTGCTGGAAGCCGCAGGCCTGGCGCCCAACTTCCTGATCGGCG
The DNA here is from genome assembly GCF_002192695.1 of Achromobacter xylosoxidans. Lineage (GTDB taxonomy): Bacteria > Pseudomonadota > Gammaproteobacteria > Burkholderiales > Burkholderiaceae_B > Achromobacter > Achromobacter xylosoxidans_C. The sequence continues at coordinate 4,385 of NZ_MTLG01000008.1, read as the reverse complement.
GCGTGGCGCAGGACCTGCACGTGTCGGCGCGCTTCGATCCGTCGCGCCGCCCCTTCGTGATCGAGGCGGATGAATACGACACGGCCTTCTTCGACAAGCGCTCGAAGTTCGTGCATTACCGTCCGCGCACAGCCATCCTGAACAATCTTGAATACGATCACGCCGACATCTTCCCCGATCTGGCGGCGATCGAGACCCAGTTCCATCATCTGGTGCGAACCATCCCCGGCTCCGGCCGCATCGTACGCCCGGCGCACTGCGCCGCGCTGGACCGCGTGATTGCCCGCGGATGCTGGTCCGAAACCGTCACGTTCGGCGCCGATGGCGCCTGGCAGGCGACAGCGCCGGATGCCCAGGGCGCCTTCAGCGTGCTGCGCGGCGGCGTCACCGCCGGCACCGTGCGCTGGAACCTGACGGGCGAGCACAACCGCATGAACGCGCTGGCGGCGCTGGCCGCCGCCGAACACGTGGGCGTGCCGGCAGCCCAGGGCATCGAGGCCCTGAGCCGCTTCGCGGGGGTGAAGCGCCGCATGGAGCTGCGCGGCACGGTCAACGGCATCAAGGTCTACGACGATTTCGCGCACCATCCCACCGCCATCGCCACCACCCTGGAAGGCCTGCGCCGCCAGGTGGGAGCAGCCCGCATCCTGGCCGTGCTGGAGCCGCGCTCCAACACTATGAAGCTGGGCACCATGGCCGCCCGGCTGCCCGAGGCCCTGGCCGACGCCGACCTGGTGTTCTGCTTCGGCGCCCATTCCGGCAAGCACGCCCTGGGCTGGAATCCGGCCGAAGTGCTGGCTCCCCTGGGCGACCGCGCTTCCAGCTACGATGACATCGGCGCGCTGGTCGCCGCCGTGGCGGGCGCCGCCCGCCCGGGCGACCAGGTGCTGGTCATGAGCAACGGCGGCTTCGGCGGCGTGCACGGCAAGCTGCTGGACGCCCTGCAGGCGCACGCCTGATCCCGGCAAAGACACCGCAAAGGCGAGCCATGATTCTTTATCTGCACGGTTTCCGTTCCTCGCCGACCTCGTTCAAAGCCAAGATGATGGCCGACGCCATGGCCGAGCGCGGCCTGGCGGCTGCCTGGGCCTGCCCGCAACTGCCCGCCAGTCCGCGTGAAGCCGTCGCTCAGGCGTTGGACATCGCCCGGCGCCAGCTGGCTGGCGCGGATTCCCCCCGCGCGCTGACCGTGATCGGCTCTTCGCTGGGCGGCTTCTACGCCACCTGGCTGGCCGAGCAGCTGGGCTGCAAGGCGGTGCTGCTGAATCCGGCGGTCGAGGCCGCCCGCGACCTCGCCACCCAGATCGGCGAGCACCGCATGTATCATTCCGACGCGCCGTTCGTCTTCCTGCCCGAATACGTGGACGAACTGGCCGCCATCCACGTTCCACGCATCACCCAGCCCAACCGCTACTTCCTGGTGGCGGCCACCGGCGACGAGGTGCTGGATTGGCGCGAAATGCGCGATCGGTACGCGGGCTGCCGCCAGCGCATCGTGCAAGGCAGCGACCACGGCTTGTCCGATTTCGCGGAATGGATGCCCGAAGTGCTTGAATTCGCCCTTGGCGACAAGCAGGTTCGCCCCCAATAATCAGTATCAGACTTCCACACTCTATATAGCTGCGCAAGGCGGCGCGTGCGCGCCGCCCAGGACGATCCCCACCATGTATGTGTTTTACGAAGACGACGGCAGCTTCAAGGCCGGCAATATCCTGTCCGAGACCGATGCCAGCCTGCAGGTGGAATCGGAATCCGGCAAGCGCAGCAAGATCAAGCGCGCCAATACCTTGTTCACCTTCGCCGCGCCCGAACCGGCCGCGCTGATGAGCCAGGCGGCCGCGACTGCCGAAACACTGGACCTGCAATTCCTGTGGGAATGCGCGCCGCAGGATGAATTCGATTCCCCCGCCCTGGCCGCCGACTACTTTGGCCACGCGCCCACGCCGGTGGAACAGGCCGCGCTGCTGATGCGCCTGCACGGCGCACCGGCATACTTCCACCGCCGCGGCAAGGGCCGCTACCGCCCCGCCCCGCCCGACATCCTGGCCGCCGCCCTGGCCGCGCTGGAGAAAAAGCAACGCCAGGCCGAGCAGCAGCAGGAATGGGTGGATGAAATGGCCGCGGGGCGCCTGCCCGAGCCCATCGCCCAGACCGCAGAGTCGCTGCTGATCCGCCCCGACAAGAATTCGCAGCAATGGAAGGCGCTGGACGCCGCCTGCGCCAAGCTGGGCAAGAGCCCCGACCGGCTGCTGCTGGAACTGGGCGCCTGGCCGCACGCGCTGGCGCTGCACAAGCGCCGCTTCCTGGCGGTGAACTTCCCGCGCGGGCTGGCGTTCCCGGACCTGGAACTGCCGCCCATCGACCGCGAACTGCCGTTGTCCGACGCCGAAATCTATTCGGTGGACGACGTCACCACCACCGAAATCGACGACGCGCTGTCCGTCTCCACCCTGCCCGACGGCCGCCTGCGCGTCGGCGTGCACGTGGCGGCGCCGGGCGTCACCGTGACCCGCGACAGCGATTTCGACAAACTGGCGCGCGCGCGACTGTCCACCGTCTACATGCCGGGCGACAAGATCCCGATGCAGCCGGACAGCATCATCCAGGCGTTCTCGCTGGACGCCGGCCGCGAAGTGCCGGCGCTGTCCCTGTACGTGGTGGCCGATCCGGAAACCGGCGAAATCATCGAATCGGAAACCCGCCTGGAACGTATCGTGGTGCGCGAGAACCTGCGCCACAACATGCTGGACGCCCAAGTCACGGAAGCCAGCCTGTCCGATCCGTCCGCCGACCTGCCCTACGGCCACTGGCTGCGTCCGCTGTGGAAGCTGGCGCAGGCCCTCTCGGCGCAACGCGAAAACGTGCGCGGCAAGCCGGAAAACAATTCGCGGGTGGAGTACAGCTTTTACCTGGACGGCAATCCCGACGATCCCGATACGCCGGTGCGCCTGGTGCCGCGCCAACGCAACGCGCCGCTGGACCGGATGGTGGCCGAGTACATGATCCTGGCGAACAACCTCTGGGGCGGCCTGCTGCACCAGCATGGCGTGCCGGGCATCTACCGCTCGCAACAGGCGGGCCGCGTGCGCATGAGCACCCAGGCCCTGCCGCACGAAGCCATCGGCGTGCCGCAATACGCCTGGAGCACTTCGCCGCTGCGCCGCTACGTGGACCTGGTGAACCAGTGGCAGCTGATCGCGGCTGTCGAACACGGCGTCTCCGCCCGCCTGGTCGCCCCGTTCAAGCCGCGCGACGCGGACCTGTTCGCCATCATCGGCGCTTTCGACGCGCAATACGCGGCCTGGGCCGAGTTCCAGAGCGCGATGGAACGCTACTGGTGCCTGCGCTGGCTGAAGCAGCACAACGTGACGCGTACCGTGGCGCACGTGCTGCGGGACGACCTGGTGCGCTTCGCGAATGCGCCGCTGGTGACTCGCGTCGGGGGGATGCCGGAGCTGGAGCGCGGGACTGCGGTGGAGATCGATATTCTGGGGATGGATGAGTTGTCTCTGGAGCTGGATTGCCGGTATATCGGGGAGATTAGTCCTGCTGTGGGTGGGCAGGAGTAAGGTCTTCTTCTGTCTGGCTGGCGTGTTTTGGCGGTGCGCTGCGAGTTCTACGTAGGCCGCCCGTTGGCGCGGGCGCCTGAGGGGCGGGCGCCCACGATTGCGGTCCGGAGCCTTCGCTCCGGACTGCCCCGTCGTCATCTTCGTCCAGGCCTTCGGCCTTCCCTTCAGATTCCCTCGGGCGCATCGAGGTTGCCCGCCTCTCAGGCGCCCGCGCCAACGGGCTACGTGCGTCTTGGACTGATGCGCTGCTGGAGCCGTGGTCAGGGGCGATGCTTGTGCTGCCCGTCATTCTCGGCCGCGCGGGCGGCCGAGAATGACATACGTGATTTCTTAAATTGCGATTGTGTTCACTTGCGCGAATGCGACGAATCGTTTGCTATTGGTCCCCCAGCTCTTGGGGGATGGGCGGTGATGGGTGGCGCGCGATGGGCAGCGGCTTGCGCATGCAGATCCGGACGCGCGCCACCCATCCGGCATCCGCGTTGAATCACGATTGTTGGTCGGCCCGTGCGCTTAACCATCACCCCGCCCCCGACGCAGCGTCCCACCAAATCCAGACCCGGTTCCCGCGTGCCATGCGCGTCACCACGAGAACGCCCCACCACCAACGCGCAGCGCCATCACACAACGCAAGACACCGCGTAAGCCCCAAAAGGCCGCCCGCGCGGCCGGCCTGGGGCGAGCCCCGCAAGACACGCCCCCACTCACTATCCGTGGCCAGAACGCCAAGCACACCGACCGCCCCGGCGCCCGTGAAGATTCATACATCAGAGCCTGTCGCGTCGGCGGCCTGCGGGGCGCGGGGCGTCGATAAGC
>NZ_MTLG01000079.1 GCF_002192695.1 Achromobacter xylosoxidans | reverse complement strand
GGTCAACCAGATCGGTACGGGCACCACGATCCTGACGGCCAACAACACCTACACCGGCGGCACCACGATTTCCGCAGGCACGCTGCAATTGGGTAACGGCGGCACTACGGGCGCCATCCTGGGCGACGTGGCAAACAATGGCGCGCTGACCTTCAACCGCTCCGATGTCCAAACCTTTGCGGGCCAGATCTCTGGCGGTGGCGTGGTCAACCAGATCGGAGCCGGCACCACGATTTTGACGGCCAACAACACCTACATGGGCGGGACCACGATTTCGGCAGGCGGCCTGCAACTGGGCAATGGCGGCACTTCGGGGTCCATCCTGGGCAATGTGGCGAACGACGGCTTGCTGGCCTTCAATCGCTCCGACACCATGACGCTCGCCGGCCAGATTTCGGGCAGCGGCGCGGTCAACCAGATCGGCACCGGCACCACGGTGTTGACGGGTAACAACAGCTATACGGGCGGCACCACGATTGCGGCGGGCACCCTGCAATTGGGCAACGGCGGCACCACGGGCGCCATCGTGGGTGATGTGACCAACAATGGGGCGCTCGCGTTCAATCGTTCCGATGTCCATACCTTTCCCGGCCTGATCTCCGGCAGCGGCGTGGTCAACCAGATCGGTATCGGCACCACGATCCTGACGGCCGACAACACCTACACCGGCGGCACCACGATTTCGGCAGGCACCCTGCAGCTGGGCAATGGCGGCACCACCTTTTTTTTTTCAATGGCGGCACCACGGGCGCCATCCTGGGCGACGTGGCGAACAACGGTGCGTTGACGTTCAACCGTTCCGATGTCCAGACCTTTCCCGGCCTGATCTCCGGCAGCGGCACGGTCAACCAGATCGGTACGGGCACCACGATCCTGACGGCCAACAACAC
>NZ_MTLG01000078.1 GCF_002192695.1 Achromobacter xylosoxidans | reverse complement strand
TGCCTTCGGATTCCGTCGGGCGCATCGAGGTTGCTCGCCACCCAGCCGCCCGCGCCGACGGGCTACTTGAGCCTTGGCCTGATGCGCTGCTGGAGCCGTGGCCAGGGATGATTCTTGAGCTGCTCGTCATTCCCGGCCGCGCGGGCGGCCGGGAATGACGTACGTGATTTTTTGAATTTCGATTGCGCTCGCTTGCGCGAATGCGATGACTCATTTGCTATTTCCCTGCTTTGTATCAGGACCGAAGATTGCTGGCAGGCGCCCTGGCCCAAATGCTATTGTTTTTTCCGGCATGGCCGGCACGGGCCGTCCATGCTCCACCGGGCGTCCGCGGGCCGCGGACGCGTATCTTGGAGGCACCCCATGAAGAAAATCTCGATGCTGGTCGCGGCGCTTGCGTTCGCAGGCGCGTCTGGCGCGGCGCTGGCGGAAGACGTGTCGATGTCGTTCCTGAGCGTGGACGGCGTGGGCAAGAGCGCTGGCACGATCACGCTCAAGGACACCCAAGGCGGGCTGCAGCTCACGCCGCATTTGAAGGGCTTGCCGCCCGGCGAGCACGGCTTCCATGTGCATGAGAAGGGTTCGTGCGAGCCGGGCATGCTGAACAACCAGATGGCGGCTGGCGGCGCCGCGGGCGGGCATTTTGATCCCAAGGGCACCAAGGCGCACAAGGGGCCGATGGCGACCGATGGGCATCAGGGCGATCTGCCTTTCATCGTGGTCGCCGCGGACGGCACGGCCACGAAGGCGGTGGTGGCGCCGCATCTGAAGCTGGCCGATGTGAAGGGCCGCGCGGTGATGGTGCACGTGGGCGGCGACAACTACAGCGACACGCCGGCGCCGTTGGGCGGCGGGGGCGGCCGGCTGGTTTGCGGGGTGGTGAAGTAGCCGCTCAGGGGGTCAGGCCGTGCCGTTGCGGCCGTACAGACGGTAGCCGGCGCGTTCGGCGAGCCGGTCGTGGTAGGCCGCGACGGCCGGCAATCGCGGCTTGTCGAAGGGCGTGTCGAACCAGCGGTTGACGGACAGGCCGACCGGTATGTCGGCCAGCGAGAACGCAGGGCCGGCAACGTAGCCGCCGGCCTGTTCCAGACGCTGCTCCAGTATCGCCATGAAGCGCGCCCATTCGCGGCAGGACGCCTCGATCGCGGCGCGGTCGCGGTGGGTGGGAGAGTCGCGCACCAGGGCCATGAAGGCGTAGCTCCAGGAGCGGTTCAGGTCGGTGGCTTGCCAGTCCATCCATTGGTCGACGCGGGCGCGCAGCCTGGGTTCGGCGGGGTACAGGCGCTGGCCGCCGTATTGCGAGGCCAGGTAGCGGATGATGCTGTTGGACTCCCACAGCACGAAGTCGCCGTCCTGGATGACGGGCACCATCGCGTTCGGATTCAGTGCCAGGAAGGCGGGGGCGCTGGTGGACTGGAAGCCCGAGCCCCAGTCTTCGCGTTCGAAGGGCAAGTCCAGTTCAGCGCAGGTCCAGAGCACCTTGCGCACGTTGATGGATGAGGCTTTACCCAGGATTTTCAGCATCTTGCCGCCGCCGTGTTGACTGACCGCGGCAGTCTAGCGGGCGGCGGCGGGCGCGCACAGGTACAGTTTGCCGGTTTTGCGTACGCAACAGCGTTCAATAGGCGCCGGCCTCGGGCTGGGTGCGCAGGCGCAGCACCGGCGAGGTATACAGCACCACGAATTGCACGGCGAAGCCGGCGGTCGATACCCACAGGCAGGCTTCTACGCCGACGCGGGCGGCAAGCGCGGCGCCGATCAGCGCGCCCACCGGCCGGGCGCCGAAGGTGGCGGTCAGGATCACGGCGGACACGCGCCCCAGCAGGGCGTTGGGCGTGATTGCCTGGCGCAGCGTGGTGGTGGTGATGGTCCAGAGGATGGGACCCGCGCCGAACAGGAAGAAGCCCGCCGCGGCCCATGCGCCGGACGGAAACGCCAGCGTGGAGAGCAGGATGGCGCTTGCGATCAGCGCGGCCAGGGGGCCGACGGCGATCATGGCGCCGAAGCTCAGCCGCTGCGCCAGCCAGGGCGCGAGCAAGGCGCCGGCCACCATGCCGCCGCCGTACACGCCCAGCGTCAGGCCGACGGCCGCGGCCGACAGGCCCAGCCGTTCGATGGCGTAGGCCACGTAGATGGCCTGCAGCACGAACCAGGCGGTATTGAAGAACACGGCGGTCACCAGCACGGGGCGCAGCAGCGGATGCGTGAGGACGAAGGCCGCGCCCTCGCGCAGTTCCTCCAGCACGCGGCGGCGCGGCGCGGGGCCGGGCTTGTCGTGGGGCAGGCCCGCCAGCAGCAGGGCCGCCAGCAGCGACAACACGGTGGCCAGCACATAGGCCGACGGCGCGCCCATCCAGCCGACCAGCGCGCCGCCGGCGGCTGGCCCGGCGGAAAAAGCGGTACTGCGGGCCAGTTCCAGCCAGCGGTTGGCGCTGGCCAGTCCGGCGGGCGGGACCAGCCGCGGCACCAGCGCCGGCGCGGCCACGTTGTAGGCGACCGTGCCGACCGCGCCCAGGAATCCCAGCGCGGCCAGCCAGCCCAGGTTCAGTCCGCCCGTGGCCAGCAGCGCCAACAGGCCCAGCAGGCTGGCGGCGCGCACGCATTCCGCGGCGGTCATCAGGGCGCGGCGCGACATCCGGTCGGCCAGCACGCCGGCGGGCAGGGACAGCAGCAGGAAGGGCAGCGTCTGGGCGGTTTGCAGATAGCCGGTTTCCGCCGCGTTGGCGCCCAGCGCCAGCACCGCGACCAGCGGCGCGGCTGCCAGGGCCATCTGTTCGGAGAATTGGGCGGCCAGGTTGGAGGCGGCCAGGCGGCGAAAGGCTGAGGGCAGGGCGGGCATGGGTGCGGATGGCGGAAACGGCAAGGGCACGATCATGATCGTGCCCTTGCCCGTCGACACTCCGTTCCTTGCCATGGGCAAGGCGGCGCCTCGGCTCACCGCATCAAGGGATGGGCGGATAGTCGCCGAAGCCGTCCGGCCAGGACGTCAGGACGTCGTAGCCGGTTTCGGTCACGACCACCATGTGCTCCCATTGCGCCGACAGCGAACGGTCCTTGGTGACCACGGTCCAGCCGTCGGGCAATTGCTTGGTCTGGGGCTTGCCGGCATTGATCATGGGTTCGATGGTGAACATCATGCCGGGCTGCAGCACCATGCCTTCGCCGGGGCGGCCGTAGTGCAGCACCTGCGGATCGTCGTGGTAGATCTGGCCGATGCCGTGGCCGCAGTATTCGCGCACGATGCTGAAGTGCTCGCGGTGCGCCACGGTCTGGATGGCGTGGCCGATATCGCCCAGCGTGGCGCCCGGCTTGACGGCCATGATGCCGGCGCGCATGGCTTCATAAGTGGTGTTGACCAGGCGCCGCGCCAGCGGGCTGGGCTGGCCCACGTAGTACATGCGGCTGGTGTCGCCGAACCAGCCGTCCTTGATGACGGCGACGTCGATGTTGAGGATGTCGCCGTTCTTCAGCACCTTGGCCGACGGGATGCCGTGGCAGATCACGTGGTTGGCCGAGGCGCAGATGGTCTTGGGAAAGCCGTGGTAGCCGACGTTGGCGGGTATCGCCTTCTGCACGTTGACGATGTAGTCGTGGCAGATGCGGTCCAGCTCGTCGGTGGTGACGCCGGGGCGGACGTGCTCGGCAATCATGTGCAGCACTTCCGCCGCCATGGCGCCGGCCTTGCGGGCCATTTCGATATCGGCGGCGGACTTGATGGAAACCTTCTTCGCCATTTACGCGGCCTCCTGCTGGGCCGGTTGCGGCAAGCCCTGGGATAGCGAGGCGATGGCGAAGCCCTCGGCCTGTTCGATGCGGATCAGCAGCTGGCAGATGTCGGCGTGGCGCAGCTCGGGGTAGAGCTCGGACAGCATGCCGATGCGCATCCAGTGTTCGGCCTGGGAATTGATCGAGCGGCTGAGCGCGCCGCTGGCAACGCGCAGGTTTTCATGCATTTGCTCGGAGATCTTGACGATGCCCATGGAGTTAATGATCCATATATGGTTTGTATATGGATCGTATCTTACCGCCGATGCGCGGGCGGGCGCAAATCGGCAGGGATCAGCGTCCCTTGCCGCGCGCCGTCTTCTTGGCGCTGGCGCGGGGCGCGGCCTCCTTGGGCGGGGGGGCGATCGCGGCCTGCACCTGCTCCAGCCACATCAGCGCATCCGTATACGACAGGAACTGCTGCAGATAGCCCGGCGACACTTCACGCATCAGCGACAGCGCGCGGTGCACCAGCTGGTTGGAGTTGAGCGGGCCGGCGTTCTTGTGCACCTGTTCCTGGGACTGACGCACCTGGCGGTCGGCGCTGACCCGCGACCAGACGCCGCGGAAGTACTCCAGCACGTCCAGTTCGGGGTAGGAGGCGCGCAGGTCGGCGGCGCCGCGCGCCTCGGGACCGGGATCGGCGATGTAGGCGGTCAGCGCCGCCAGCGGTCCGGGTTCGGGGGCGGTGCGAGCAGGCGCGGGGGCGTTTTCGGCAGCATCCACGGAAGCGCCGTCCAGCTCGGCCTCGTAGGCCTGGATCAAGGCCGCCAGCTTGCTGTCCAGCAGCCTGCGGGGTTCGCCGCCCTGGGCGGCTGCGCGCCGTGCCAACGCGTCCATGAATTGGAAGCGGACGGGCGCCACACGGTCGGCGCCGGTCTCGCGCCAGGCGTCCAGCATGGCCCGGGCGTCGACGATGTCGCCGCGGGTGCCGTCACTGGCCATTGGCGGTTCCGGTGTCGCCGGACGGCTTGGGGATGGGCGCGATTTCCACCCGGCGGTTCTTGGCCCGGCCGTCTTCGTCGGTATTCGAGGCCACCGGCTGCTCGGAGCCGAAGGCCGCGGCGAACACGGCCGACGAAGGCACGCCCTCGTCGATCAGCGCGCGCGTCACGGTCAGGGCGCGCTGCGCGGACAGGTCCCAGTTGTCGGCAAAGCGCCGGTTGCCTTCGCGCACCTGCTGGTCGTCGGTATAGCCGCTGACCATCAGGATTTCGTTGCGCGATTTCAGATAGGCCGAGAGCGGTTCGATCAGGCTCTTCAGCACTTCGCGGCCCTCGGGCTGCAACTGGTCGGAGTTCAGGGCGAACAGGACGCTGCCGCTGATGCCGATGCGGCCGTCGATCAGGGTCACGCGGCCGGCGGCCAGCGGACCCGCCAGCGCCTGCTCCAGCGTTTCGCGGCGCTGGGTTTCGGCCTGGCGCTGCTTGACCTCTTCTTCAAGCTGGGTGGACAGCTGCAGCTGCACGGCGACGACGCTCACCAGGATCAGGACGAAGGCGCCCAGCAAGACCGACATCAGGTCGCCGAAGACGGCCCAGGCCGGGACTGCGGGCTCCACGCCGCCGTCGATGTCCTCGCTCATGCCGCTTCCGCTCCGGCCGTCGCGCGCTGGATGGCCAGCTGCTGCAGGTTCTCGATGATCTGCTTCTGCGACACCATGCTCAGGTCCACGACTTCACGGGCCTGCGCCACGTAGTAGGCCAGCTGTTCGTCGCCGCGCGCGATGGACTTGTCCAACGCCGCTTCGATGCGTTGCAGGTGCGCGACCAGCTTGTCGTTGGATTCGCCGAAGAGCTGTACGGCCGTGCCGAAGGATTCGCCCAGGCTGGCGACTTCGACGGCGCCGCTGGCGACCTGCGCGGCCACCTCGGCCAGCTTGCCGGTTTCGGCCTGCGCCTGTTCGGTGAACTGCGTGCCGACGCGGTCCAGCAGCTCTGCCGACGAAGACACCAGCGCGTCCACGGCCGTGCGTTGTTCGGCGGCGGTGTGGTTGACGGCGTCCAGCAGGGTGCCCAGGGTTTCCAGCAAGCGGTTGCGTTCTTCCAGCATGTCGTTGTCGCGCTCCATGCTGTCGGAGAGCTTCTGGCGCAGTTCGCCGATGACTTCAGCGGCGGCGCGCGGCGCTTCGGAGGCGGCCTGCACCAGGCGGCCGATCTCGGCGATGGTGTCGTGGGCAGACGCCTGGGTCTGCGCGCTGATGTCCTGCGCGGTGATGGCCAGGGTGTCGCAGATCTGCTGCTGCTGGTTGGCGGTGTAGGTGCTGGTCTGTTCCCATTCGGCGCGCAGCGAGTCGGCGATCGTGCCGAGCTTGCCGGTCCAGGCTTCCAGGCGCGCTTCGTCCTCGGCGGCGAGCGCGTTCTGCAGGTCCGTGTGCGATTGCTCCAGCGTTTGCAGCAAGGCGGCGGAGTGTTGTTCGAATGCCGCGGCGGCGGCTTCCAGCGCCTGCTGGTTGTCGCCGGCCAGCTTGGCGTTGGCCTGCTCCTGGCGCACCTGCGCCTCGGTCCAGGCCTGGGTGACGCCGCTGGCCGCCGTTTCCAGACGGGCCGACACGTTTTCCAGCAGGTCGGCCTGAGCCTGGGTCTGGGCCGTGATGTCGCGCGCGGTCTGGGCCAGCGTGTCGTTGACTTCCAACTGGCGCAGGGCGGCCTGGGTGCCGGCCTGTTCCCATTCCTGGCCAAGCTTGGCGGCCATGGCGGTGAGCGTGCCGGTCCAGGCGGCCAGGCGTTCCTGGTCGCGCGAGGCCAGCACGGCCTGCAATTCGGCGTGCGATTGGTCCAGCGTTTGCAGCAGGGCCGCGGAATGCTGTTCGAAGGTGGCGGCGGCGGTTTCCAGCGCTTGCTGGGTGTCGCCGGCCAGTTTGGCGTTGGCCTGCTCCTGACGCGCCTGCGCCTCGGTCCAGGCCTGGGTCACGCCGGTGGCCGCTGTTTCCAGGCGAGTCGATACGCTTTCCAGCAAACCCGCCTGGGCCTGGGTTTGCGCCGAAACGTCGCGCGCGGTCTGGGCCAGGGTGTCGTTGACTTCCAGCTGGCGCAGCGCGGCCTGGGTGCCGGCCTGTTCCCATTCCTGGCCGAGCTTGGCGGCCATGGCGGTGAGCGTGCCGGTCCAGGCGGCCAGGCGTTCCTGGTCGCGCGAGGCCAGCGCGGCCTGCAATTGCGTGTGCGACTGGTCCAGCGTCTGCAGCAGCGCCGCGGAATGCTGTTCGAAGGTGGCGGCCGCGGCGGCCAGGGCCTCGCGGTTGTCGCCGGCCAGCTTCTCGCCGGCTTGCTCCTGGCGCGCCAGGGCGCTGGCCCATTGCTGCGAGACGCCCTCGGCGGCCGCTTCCATGCGGGCCGATACGCTTTCCAGCAAGCGGGCCTGGACTTCCGCCTGCCCGGTAATGTCGCGCACGGTCTGCGCGAGCGTGGCGCTGATGGCTTCCTGGCGTTCGGCGGCCTGCGCGCCGGACTGTTCCCATTCCTGGCGCAGCGTGGCGCCCATGGCGCCGAGTGTTTCGGTCCAGGCGGCCAGGCGTTGCTGGTCGCGCGAGGCGAGATCGGACTGCAGCAGGGTGTGCGATTGGTTCAGGGTGCGCAAGAGCGAGGCCGAATGCTGCTCGAAGCTGGCCGCGGCCGCGGTCAGGGCTTGCAGGTTGTCGCCCGCCAGCTTTTCGCTGGCCTGTTCCTGGCGCGACAGCGCCTGGGTCCAGGCTTGCGACATGCTGCCCGACGATTCCTCCAGGCGCGAGGACACGCTGTCCAGCAGGGCGGCCGAGCGCTGTTCGAAGGTCTGGGCGAAGTGGTCGAGCGAGGCGCGCAGGTCCTGGGACAGGGCCTCGCTGGCGCGCTGCTGGCCGGCCAGGGCCTGGTTCCAGATCCCGGCGACATTGCTGGTGGTGGCCTGGAAGCCCGAGGTCAGGCCTTCCAATTGGCGCTGCACGGCTTGCGCCACGGTGTCCTGCAGGGACGCGGTTTCGCGCGACAGGCTGGCCATCGTCGCTTCCACCACGGGTTGCAGGGCGGCGCCGGCCGAGCGCGCGCTTTGCGACACGCTTTCCTTCATGGACTGTTCCATGACGGCGGCCAGGCGCGAATAGGCGGTCTCGGCCTTGCCCTGGAACGCGTCCTGGCTGGCCATGTGGCGGTCGCTCAGGGCCTGGTTCTGGCGCGCCATGTCGCTCATCATGGCTTGCAGCTTGTCGACCAGGGTGGGCATGGCTTCGGCCTGGCGCTGCATGACCTCGGCCTGGCGTTGCAGCAGCTTGAAGGATTCCTCGCGCTGATAGCCCTGCGAGTACACGCGCAGCGTGGTCGCGGCCTTGCCGTCCAGCAGTTGCGCGGCGCGCACGCGTTCGCGCCGGCACAGGGCGGCCAGGAGGCCCAGCATGGCGGAGCTGGCCACGCCGGCGATCGAGGTGCCGAAGGCGAAGCCCAGGCCCTTGACCGGCGCGGCGAGCGAGGCGCGGATGGCGGCCAGGTCGGTCGCGCTTTCCAGCGCCAGGCCGGTGCCGCGCAGGGTCACGACCATGCCCAGGAACGTGCCCAGCATGCCCAGCAGCACCAGCAGGCCGACCAGGTACGGCGTCAGCGCCGGGCCGGGCAGGCCCGCGCGTTCGCCTTCGATGCGCAGGCGCGCGGCATTGCGCAGGCTCGGCGGCAACTGGTCCAGCCAGGATCCCAGATTGCCGGGGGCTTCGGACAGGCCGGAGAGCGCGCGCGTCAGCGCGGACGTCGCTTGCTGGTAGCGCAGCAGTTCAAGCGCGCCGCCCAGGTAACAGACGCCTATCAGCAAGGTCACGGCCAGCGCCAGCGGGTTGGTGCCCGCATAGCCCACGCCGATCCAGCCCATGACGGCCAGACCCGCCAAGAAAACCACGAGATTAGTCAGATATTTGGACATAGTGTCCCGGTTAGCTGGCGCGAAGGGTGGCAAGCAGCCCTTCGACCGGTTGTAAACGAACATCCAGTTCGGCAAGCAGCACGCTGCGCATGTCTTTGCGGAACGTGTCGAGCCAGGCGCCCGGCGTTATCGACGCCTGCGCCGCTGCGGGCGCCGCGCCCGTTTCGGCCGCTGCGCCCATTTCGGCCGCGGCATCGGTTTGCGCCTCGGTTTCAGCGTTGGCTTCGGCTTCAGCCAATGCGGCGGCCTCGGCCAAGGCCGCGGCCTCCGCGTCGCGCAGGCGCTCGAAATGGCCTTGCAGCAACTTCGGAATCGCGCCGAACAGCGCGCGTTCCTTGGGCAGCAGGGCGCGGTCCATGATGGCGTCGACCACCGCCAGGCGCGTCATTTCGCCATTCCTGGCCGCGACCATGCCGCGCAGCCGGCTGCGCAGATTGCCCACGGCGGTTTCCATCGTGTGCTGCAACGACAGATAGCGCTGGCGAAAATTCGCGTAATCGGCGTCGGCCTCGGCCAGCGCCGCCAGTTGTTTGGCGGGCGCGGGCGCTTGTCCCGGCGTGCGCCGCTTGGCGGCCGTGGCTGCGGTGTCGCTGGCGATGGCGTCGGCCAGCGTGGTGCGCACGCGTTCGCACTCGCGCTCTTCGGCGCTGCTGAACATGCGCGCGCCGGGGGCGATCACCGGCGGGCAGGTATTCAGCGCCGCCGAGAGCGCGATCGCGTCCGTCCAGCCGAGCCACTGGCTCAGATGGTCCGAGAGCGATTGCCTGGATTGCGCAACGTCGACATCCGTCAGGCGAGTCAGCAAGCGAATGAGCGTCGGGCCGCTTAAACCTGTGCGCTGTGGGGCCTGCAACATACCACCAGAGTCAAAAAGGGGGGAGTTTACACGCTGGAGGGGGCGCCAGGGGCCAGGGGCGAACGGCGAGGGCGCGCCGCCCGTAAAAATAGGGTCGCATCTGCTGGGGATGCAATATTGTGACGGGCGTTACGCGGCCCGGCAGATCCGGAGTTCCGGCGTCAGGCCATGCGCCAGGCCGTCCTGCGGGGTGTCCAGGTATTCAGCCAGAAAATCGATGAGCCGCCGGGTCCGGGCGGGCAGCAAGCGGGTTTCGGTCACGGCGTGGACCTCGATCGGGCCCAGGTTCCAGGCCGGCAGCACGCGCGCCAGCTCGCCCGAGCGCAGCCGGCTGCTTTCGTCGCCGCCCAGTGCGGCGATGCCGGCGCCCAGCACGGCAAGCTGCCTGGCCATGCAGGCGTCGTTGGCGCCATAGCGGTATTCCACTGGGACCAGCAACTGTTCGCGGCCGCGCTGCAACGGCCAGGGCGCGGGCTGGCCGCCGCCGGCGCGAAGGCCGATGCAGTCATGCCGCGCCAGGTCGGCGGGACTGAGGGGCGTGCCGCGGGCCGCCAGGTAGGCGGGCGAGGCGTACAGCTGGGCATGGACCGCGCCCAGGCGGCGCGCCACCAGCGACGAGTCGGGCTGTTCGCCCAGGCGGATGGAGACATCGCCGATCTCGGGCGGGTGCTCGGCGAATTCGGGTCCCACCACGCTCATCTGCAGGCGGATATCAGGGTAGCGGCTGCCGAACGCCACCAGGGCGGGGATCAGGGCGTCCAGCGCATAGGCCGCGGGCAGTTGGACGCGCAGCGGCCCGCTGGGGATTTCCAGCTGGTCGCGCAGTTCCTCATGGGCGATCTCGGCCTCGGCCACGATGCGCCGGCAGCGTTCGAAATACAGCCGCCCCGCGTCAGTCAGCTCGACCCGGCGCGTGTTGCGGCTGAGCAGCCGCAGGCCGACCGCGCGCTCCAGCTCGGCCACCTGGCGCGATACCGTGGAGGTGGGCATGCCGAGCGTCGCGGCGGCCCGGCTGAAGCTATGCGCCTTCGCCACTTCGGCGAACAATTCCATGCCATGCAGGCGTTTCATGTATGCATCTCCCGCGCGGTCCGGACGGATCGGCGCCATGTTCCATTGCTTGATGTGCGTGTTGCCGGCAGCCCTGGGAAGGCCAGCCGTCGCAGGAGGGCATTGTCGGCACGGGGTTTTAATAATTCTTTAAAGCGCCGCCGTGCCAGGGAAATGGGCCGTCCGTCCGCCTGGAATGGGCCTGGCCCGGGTTTCAGCGTATCTCGGGATAGCCGGCCGCCGCGGCGGCTTGCGCCATGTCGCTCAGGACCGTGTACGAGGCCGGATCCGGAGGGGTGAAGCGCGCGACGTGCGCGGCGCGCAGTAGCGGCAAGTGTGCCGCATCCTCGTGCATGGAGAGCAGGGCATCCGACAGGGCCTGCGCGGCGGCCGGATCCACGTCGGGTCCGGCCACCAGCAGAGGATTCGGCGTCCACGGCGTATAGGCCAACGTGCGCAATCCGGCCAGCGCGGCCGGGTCGTGCACGCGCAGCAGATCCAGATACCAGCCATCGGCCGCCGTCAGGTCGATCTCGCCGTCGGCCAGGGCGCGCAGCAGGCCCCGCGGGTTGCCATAAGGCCCCTTGGACGCCGCGAACAGGGCGCCGCCGGCCGCAGCCAGCCCGGCCAGCGCCGCGCGCGGCGCGTTCCAGCCCGATTGCGAATCACGCACCATCCAGCCATAGCGGCTGCCGGCCGCATCGGCCAGCGACGACCAGCCGCAGTCGGCGCGCACCAGGAATTCGCTGCGGTAGCGCGGCAGGCCTTCGTAGGCCGGCCAGTCCGGCACCACCGCGGCGACCGCCGCAAAGGCCCGGCCCGCCTGCAGCGCGCTGACGTAGGGCCAGCCGCACATGAAGACGCCGCACAGGCCGGGCCGCTCCCATAGTTCGCCGATGGGCGTGGGCCAGGCATGCTCGACGACGCGCACGTCCAGTCCGGCGCGGGCGTGCGCGGCCTGCAGCAGCGCGTGCCAGGCAGCCCGCGCCGCCGGAGCCACGTCGTACATGCGCGTCGAAGTGATGAGATCCATGGGCTGCGCCTACGCGAATTTCAAGGTCTGGCCCAGGCCCATCTTGCGGGCCTTTTCCAGCATGGCGTGGCCCAGCGCGATGTCGGTGGTGGACAGGCCGCGGTGCCAGAACAGGATGGTTTCGTCATCGCGCTCGCGGCCCGGCTTCAGGCCCGCCACGATCTGGCCCAGCTCGGCGTGCAGGTTTTCTTGCGTGATGCGGTCGCTGTCGACGTGGGCGCGCAGCGCGCCATAGGGCAGGCCCTTGCGGCATTGGCCCCAGTCATCGACCACCACCTTGCTCATGATGTCGGTCAGGCTCAGTTCCACCGCGCTCATGGTGCCGTAGGGCATGACCAGGGCGCCCGGCTTGATCCACTCGGTCTTGAGCAGCGGCGTGGGCTCGGGCAGGCGCGAGGCTTCGACCACGATGTCGGCGCCGCGCACGCAGGATTCCCAGTCATTGACGACCTTCACCGGTTTGCCCAGGTCGCGCGACAGGCGTTCGCCGAAGGCCTGCTGGCTTTCCGGGCGGCGCGAGTGCACGCGGATTTCGTCGAAGTCGTAGAGGCTGTCGAGCAGCCGCACGTTCCAATAGGAGGTGCCGCGCGACCCGATATGGCCCAGCACCTTGCTGTTCTTGCGCGCCAGGTACTTGGCGCCCAGTGCCGTGACGGCGCCGGTGCGCATGTCGGTGATGGCGGTCGCGTCGACCACGGCCAGCGGCTTGCCGTTGACCGGATCGAACAGGTTGAGCAGCGCCATCTCCGAAGGCAGGCCGACCTTGTAGTTGTCGACGAAGTCGCTGACCACCTTCACGCCCGCCACGTGCAGCGGCTCGATGTAGCCGCGCAGCACATTGAAGTGACCCTTGGCGGAAGACTCCGGCACCAGGTGCATGCGCGGTTCGATGACGGTCTTGCCGCGCCCCTGGGCGTCCAGCGCGCTTTGCACGGCGGCCAGGATCTCGGCGTCGGTCAGCGCCAGCGCGCGCACGTCGGGGCCGTTCAGGTAGGTGATGTCTATGGATTGCATGGTGTCTCCTCTGTTTATTGGATAGGCTGGATGCCGGCCTGCTTGACGATGGCCGCCCACTTTGCGGTTTCCTGCTGGATCGCCTGGGTGAAATCCGCGCAGTTCGAGCCGGCGGGCTCCACGCCCAGGCCGGCGAACTTCTGGCGCACGGACTCCTTCTGCAGCACGGCGGCGATGTCGGCCTGCAACTGGTCGAGGATCGCCGGCGGCACCTGGGCCGGCGCGACGATGCCGTACCAGGAGGTCACGTCAAAGCCTGGATAGCCGCTTTCCGCCACCGTGGGCACGTCCTTCAATTGCGGCAGGCGCTGCGGACCGGCCACCGCCAGCGCGCGCAGCTTGCCGGACTGGATATGCGGCAGCACGGTCGACACGCCGGCGAACATCATGTCCACGTTGCCTGCGACCACGTCGTTGACCGCCGCGGCCATGGCGTTGTACGGAATGTGGCGCGTGACGATGCCGGCCGACTGGTTCAGCAGTTCGCCCGCCAGGTGGGCGCCGCTGCCGGGGCCCGGCGAGGAATAGTTGAGCTTGTCCGGATGCTGGCGCGCATAGGCCACCAGTTCGGTGAAGCTCTTGACCGGCACCTTGTCATTGACCACCAGCACATTGGGCGAGGTGGCCAGCATGGTCACCGGCGCGAAGTCGCGGGCGGTGTTGAAGGGCAGCTTGGTATAGAGCAGCGGGTTCACGGTCAGGTTGCCCGCCGGCGCCAGGGCCAGCGTATAGCCGTCCGGATTGGCGCGGGCGACAAAGTCCATGCCGATGTTGCCGGAGGCGCCGACCTTGTTTTCGATGATGACCGGCACGCCCCATTTGCCGTTGAGTTCCTGGCCGACGATGCGGGGCAGCGCATCGGCGATGCCGCCCGCGCCAAACGGCACGACGATGGTGACGGGCCTGGCGGGATACTTGCCTTCGGCTGCCGTGGCTGGCGCTGCCAGCGCGACAGCCAGGAGCGCACTGCCCAGGCATGGCGCTAAGTACTTTTTCATGGTCATTCCCCTTGTTGTGTGGTTCAGGTCGCGGCGTGGCGCTTACCGCGCCGTGTCGCGCTCCTGGTCCAGAAACCGGTCGGCGCGCGCAATGTCGTCGGCCAGCCTTCTGTCTTGCGAAAGAAACGGCACCTCCTGGCGGAAGGCCGCCAGCACCTCGCCGGTCCCTTTGCCCACCATACGGCGCGGTTCCGCGCGTGTGCGCAGGTCCACGGCCTGTGCCGCATGGATCAGCTCTATGCCCAACAGCGTGCGCAGGCGCCCGGCCTGCATACCCACGCGCTGGGCTGCCAGCGGGCCGTTGGTGGCCACGTCTTCGATGTTGCCGGCGACCGCCAGCGCATCGGACGAGACGGGCTGCGACAGTGTCCGGATCTCGGTCGCCAGGAGCGACACGGGCTTCTGGATCGTGGTGTAGGCCAGCGTGGTGTCATTGGGCGAGAGGAAGCGCGGCAGCTTGGTGAAGGCCGGGTCGCCCATGCGCAGCACGCGTTGCGCCGAAGACTGGGCCACCTGGGCCAGCGCCACGCCCACCGACTGCAGCGGCACCACCCAGGCGGTGGGATCGAAGCCGGCGCTGGGCAGCACCGCGCCGCGCAGCTTGCCCTGCGTCACGTAGTAACGGGTTTCCTGCGGCGTGGCGCCCGGCGGCGGCGAGACATCCAGCGCCACGGTCGGGTTGTCATCGGAGCTGTTGATCTGCACCAGCAGCTGAACGTCCAGCTGGCGCAGCGCTTCGCGGGCCGCGCCATGGACCTGGCTCACGGTGCGGAAGCTCAGGGGATCCTGCAACGGCCGCTGTTCATCCGTCTGCCACAGCGCGCTGCCTTCGAGCAGCGAGAGGATGCGCCGGGCCACCTGCTGCTGCGCCGGATATGGACGCTGGCCCTGGGTGGCGGGCAGCAAGGGCGCGATATTGCCGTTCAGGCCTTCGAGCGACAAGGCCGCCACTTCGTCGGCGCGGTCCAGCACCCGGCTGGCGTCGTGCGCGGCCAGGATGGCCAGCGCCGCGCCATAGGCGTTGGAACTCAATAGGGACAGCGAATCCTTGGCGTAGGGCTGGACTGGCGCCAGGCCGGCCTGGCGCATGGCCTCGGCCGCCGGCATGCGCTTGCCGCCAGCTTCCACCATGCCTTCGCCCATCATGGCCAGCCCGATCTGCGGCAGGATGGTGATGTCGGCCTGGCCGACCGATCCTTGTCCCAGCACCACCGGCGTCAAACCCTTGTTGAGAAAGTCGGCGTACTGGCGCACCAGGGCCGGGCTCATGCCGGTGCCGCCGGCCAGCGCCGTGTTCAGGCGTATCAGCATGGCGGCGCGCACCGTATCCGCGGATGCAGGCTCGCCATAGGCCACGGTGTGCGACAGCAGCATGCGGTGGTTGAAGGCCGCCGACAAGGCGCGGGCCTCGTCCGACAGCGTGTCGCCGAAGAAGATGGTCTGGTCCTTGTTCTGGCCCACGCCGCGGTTCAGGCCGTACACGGGCTGCCCCAGGCGTCCGTATTCCAGCAGCAGGTCGTGCGAGCGGGCCACGCGCTGCCATGCGGTTTCGGTGGGCGCCACGGGCTGGCCGCCGCGCGCCACGGCGACCACGTCCGCGGTGGTGAGCGAGCGTCCGTCCAGCGCCAAGGGCGCCTTTCGGGCCGCGGCGCGCGCTTCGGCGGCAGCGGCGGGCGCGGCGGCTGTGGCCGTGGTGGCTGTGGTGGCCGACCAGGCGGGCGCGGCAGCAAGGGCCGTGGCCAGGGCCAATAGCAGCGGACCTGCGCACTGGTGTGTAAAGCCTCTGAAAACGCGAACTTCAACTGCTGGAAGATGACGCATCACTGCTCCTGGGCGGGAGGGAAGTAGAAGGACTGCAGCGTGAGGTGGGGGCGGATCCGGGGCCGACGGATGGCGCGTACTGGAAGGCGAGGGGTGATGCCCAGGTGCGGTGCGGCGGGCGGCGCTCTTGGCGCGTTCCGCGGATGCGGTGTCAGCGGGATTCATTTAACTCGTATATACAAGTACAGTCAAGCGTGTGCCAATAGCTGATCGCCCGTATGGGGGGGACGTAGCCCGTGCCGCGCGCGGCTGCGCCGGGGCGCTTGCTAAAATTCACGGTTCCGGCCCATTGCCCGCCCTGCGTTTTCCGCAAGGGGCTGGCCGCGTTGCGACAGGCGCGCGCCGCGGGCATGGTGTCTTAATAAGTTCTTAAACCGCGGCCGGCATGCTGCGGCTTCGTTGACGGTCCTGGAGTTTTCTTGCGTGTCCTGCTAGTTGAAGACGACGCCATGTTGGGCGACGCCGTGCACACCAGCCTGGCGCAGTCCGGCGCCGACGTGCAATGGGTGCGCGACGTGGCGCAGGCGCGGCTGGCCTTGGTGGAGCACGGCTTCAATGCCGTGCTGCTGGACCTGGGGCTGCCGGACGGCAGCGGGCTGGCGGTGCTGAAGCACCTGCGTGCGCGCTATGACGCCACGCCGGTCCTGATCCTGACCGCCCGCGACCGGCTGAGCGAACGGATACAGGGCCTGGATGCGGGCGCCGACGACTACATCGTCAAGCCATTCCAACTGGACGAACTGCTGGCGCGGCTGCGCGCCGTGGTCCGGCGCAGCAGCAACGCCGTGGTCTCGGCCCTGCGCTGTCGCGACGTAGTGCTGGAGCCGGCCAGGCGGGCGGTGACGCGCGCGGGCGTCGAAGTCACCCTCAGCGCGCACGAATACCGCACGCTGCTGGCGCTGATGGAACGCATCGGCCACACCGTCAGCCGCGAACAGCTGGAGGCTGCCGTCTACGGCGACAGCGGCGCCATCGAAAGCAACACCGTGGCCGTCTACATCCATCAATTGCGCCGCAAGCTGGGCGACAAGCTCATCGCCACCGTGCACGGCCTGGGCTACCGCATCGAGGCTGGCGAATGAAGACGCTGCGCAAGCAGCTCACGCTGACGCTGCTGTTGACGATGGCCCTGTCCTGGATAGCGGTGTTCGCTTTCCAGCAGTACGAAGCCACGCGCTCGCAGACCGGCGCGCGCGATCAATGGCTGCACGACGCGGCCAGCCAGATGCTGGCGTCGCTGCCGGTCAGCCTGCTGGGCAACGAGGCTCCGTCCGAACGTTTCACCCCGCCCGCGTCCAGCCGCGTCGACGGCGACAAGGTGCGCTTCCACCTGTGGTCGCTGGCCGACCGCCGGCTGCTGCTGCGCTCGCCCGAGTCGCCCGAGCAGCCCTTGAGCGGCGGCTTCCAGGACGGCTATTCCGATGTGCGCGCCGACGGCGTGGACTGGCGCGTGTACACGATCTCCGACGCGCATGGGCGGGTGCAGGTGCAGGTGGCGCGGCCGCAGAGCGAATTGCGCGCCCAGTCGCTGTATAGCCTGAAGCGCGGACTGTTCATCGTGTCTGTCCTGTTCGTGCTGCTGGCCGTGGTGAGCTGGATGGTGGTCGGCCGCGCCTTTCGCAAGGTGGACCGCGCCGGCGTGGCCATTGCGCGGCGCGGTCCGTTCGACCTGGCGCCGCTGCCCATGGCCGGCATGCCCGGCGAACTGCGTCCCTTCATCCGTTCGATCAATCAGCTGCTGCTGCGCGTCAAGGGCGGCATGGACCGCGAGCGCCGTTTCCTGGAGGATGCGGCGCACGAGCTGCGCACCCCGCTGGCCGCGCTGAGCGCGCACGCGGAGCTGGTGGCCCGCAGCGCGGGCTCCGGCGACGCTCCGGCCGCCATCGAGAAACTGCGCCTGGTCGCCCAGCGCACCTCGCGCCTGTCCGAGCAATTGCTGGACCAGGCCCGCATGGACGCGCTCAGCGCCAGCGCGGATGAACCGGAACTGGTCGAGCTGGACGCGCTGGTCGCCATGCTGGTGCGCGATTGGGAAACCGATGCCACCCGCAAGCAGTTGCGCATCCAGCTGGACGTGCAGGCCTGCGCGGTCAGGGGGCGGCTGGATGCCTTGGGCGTGCTGGTCCGCAACCTGCTGGACAATGCCGTGCGCTATACGCAAAGCGGCGGCCAGATCGCCGTGTCCTGCGGACCGTCGGCGCACGGCGGGGCCTGCCTGCGCGTGGCGGACGATGGTCCGGGCATTGCGCCGGAGGAACGCGCGCGGGTGTTCGACCGCTTCTATCGCGCCCCGGGCAGCGCGGCGGGCGGCAGCGGCATCGGCCTGTCGCTGGTGGCGCAGATCGCGCAGCAGCATGGCGCCGAGATTACGCTGGGCGAGGGCCTGCGGGGCGCGGGCGTCGCGCTGACGGTGACCTTTCCGCCTGCAGGCGGGAGGACTCCCGCGGCGGGGGCGCCGCGCGCCTGAATCCGGCGGGCCGGGAAGCCGGCCGCCCTGACTACGCTGCGAAACCCCGCCAGATGGTAGATTAGTCCCCGGTAAGCGGACTGCGGGAGCGGCGGCAGTGGCGGGATTTCCATGGATGTTCTGATCACCTCGGCCGCACGCGCGCTGGCCGCCGGCAATCCGCTGGGCGCCCTGAACCTCGTGGCCTTGCGCGATGACGCGCCCGCGCTGGCCTTGCGCGGCATCGCCATGGCGCAACTGGGCGAATTCCGCCGCGCCCGGACCCTGCTGCGCAGCGCGGCCAGGAACTTCGATCCCCAAAATGCGCTGGCGCGCGCCCGATGCGTCGTGGCCGAGGCCGAGATCGCCCTGGTGTCGCGCGACCTGGCCTGGCCGGAGAAGGCGCTGGAGGCCGCGCGCGCCGCGCTGCAAGCCCATGGCGATCCGGCCAACGCCGCGCATGCGCGGCATCTGCAGGCCCGGCGCGAACTGCTGCTCGGCCAGCTCGACCGCGCCGAGGACACGTTGGCCTTGCTGGACCCGGCCTCGTTGGCTTCGGCGTCCCGCGCCATCCATGAACTGATCACGGCAGGCATCGCCCTGCGCCGCCTGCGCACGGGGCCGGCGCGCGCGGCGCTGACCCAGGCTGAGCTTGCCGCCCGCGTCGCCGGCATCCCCGCGCTGCTGGCCGAGGTCGAACACGCGACCCTGGTCCTGAACACGCCCGCCGCGCGGCTGATCGTGCAGGGCGTGCAGCGGTCCATCCTGCTGGATGAAGTGGAAGCGCTGCTGGCATCCGACACGCTGATCGTGGACGGTTGCCGCCATGCGGTGCGTAGCGCAGGCCGGGAAATCCCGCTGGCGAGCCGGCCGGTGCTGTTCGCGCTGGCCCGCGTCCTGGCCGAGGCCTGGCCGCAGCCCGCGCCCAGGGAAACGCTCATCGAGCAGGCGTTTCGTACCGCCTATTTCGATGAAACGCACCGCGCGCGCCTGCGCGTCGAGATCGGGCGCCTGCGCACGGTCCTGGACGGCGTGGCCGGGATCAGCGCCGCGCGCGGCGGCTTTGTCCTCAAGCCGCAGGCAGGACTGCCGGTCGCGCTATTGGCCCGGCCAAGCGGCGAGGGCGACAGGGATCAGGGAGCGGTGCTCGCCTGTCTGGCCGATGGCGAAGCCTGGTCCAGTTCGGCCCTGGCCCTGGCCTTGGGCGCCAGCCAGCGCACCGTGCAGCGCACGCTGGACGCGCTGGCCGCGACGGGCAAGGTACAGGCTTGCGGGCAGGGCCGGGCGCGCCGCTGGATGACGCCGCCGGTGCCGGGATTCACGACAACCTTGTTACTCCCGGCCGCGCTGGCCGCCGACTAGCATGAAGGCTCGAACTCCAGTCCAAGGACACCGACATGAAACGTACGCAAGCCCAGATCATTCGCGAGTACGGCCCATTTCCCGGCGTGCAGGCCGTGCACGGCGTAACCTATGACGGCCGGCAGGTGTGGTTCGCCGCCGGCGAAAAGCTGATCGCCATGGACCCCGGCAGCGGCAGCACGCAAGCCTCGATCGACATCGTGGCCGACGCCGGCACGGCCTTTGACGGCAAGCATCTCTATCAGATCTCCGACGGCACCATCGTCAAGCTGGAACCGCAAAGCGGGCGGGTGCTGAGCCGCATTCCCGCGCCGGGCGGCAGCGGCGCCTCGGGCATGGCCTGGGCCGAGGGCAGCCTCTGGGTGGCGGAGTACCGCCAGCGCAAGATCTACCAGGTGGACCCCGAAACCGGTCGGGTGCTGCGCACCATCGAATCCAACCGCTACGTCACCGGCGTGACCTGGGTGGACGGCCAGCTGTGGCACGGCACCTGGGAGGATGGAGCAAGCGACCTGCGGCAGCTGGACGAAAAGACCGGCGAAGTGCTGCAAAGCGTGGAAATGCCGGCCGGCATCGGCGTGTCGGGACTGGAATCGGATGGGGCCGGCTGCTTTTTCTGTGGCGGCGGCGACAGCGGCAAACTGAGGGCGGTGCGGCGCCCGCCAGCCGAGTCCGGCGACGCCGCGCTCACCAACGGATGATGTAGGGCCTGTCTCCCAGTTCCCACACGCCGTTTTTCCGTTCCAGCATGATGTACTCGGTTTGCCATTCGTCCGGCTGGTCCTCCGGCGCAAAGCCGGATAGGTATGGACGGAAGGCGGGATCCGCCGCCCAGTCCGCGGTGCTGCGGTCCAGCCGCCATTCGAACTTCACCGCCGAGACCAGGTTGGGGTTGTCGTCGAATGGATTCTTGAGCGGCTTGGTATGGGTGAGGATCTTGCCGATCTGCAGACCGGGGGCGCAGAACTTCGCGGTGTAGACCAGCTTGGAGCCGATGCGGGCCTCGCCGTCCGTGTAGTAGGGTCGGCCCTTGTCGGTCAGCTCCATGCGGCTGCTCGCGTCCTCGGGATCTTCGTCCGCTTGCGGCGGCCCGCCGTCGCCGTTGGCGCTGACGCGCTTGACCGTGACCACCTGATGCTTGATCAACCCCTGCACGATCCTGTCCTGGCTTTCCAGGAACGAGGTGTAGACATCGGTGGGCAAAGGCCGCACGCCCACGACGTTGACGCAGGCGCCGACCGGCGCATACGCCGGTTGCGCCGTGGCCTCGATCAGGATCTTGCGCATCTTGCCTTCGGTCAGGCCCGGCCCCAGGGGTGATTGCCACCATGCATAAAAACCCGCGGCGCCCGCGATGATCAGGCCCAAGGCCCAGGCTTTGCGTGGAATCCGGCGGCGGTTGACGGTGCGCTGCTTCTGGTTCATTCCTTTCCTTGCCGATTGTGGTTCCGCGATAGTAGCGCGGGACCGGTGCAGTCCTACTAGGCCTTGTCCTGCGAGGTCCCGCGGCGCAAAACCGGCAGGCAGGCAAAATACAGCCCGGCGCCCGCGATCCATGCCCATCCTTTCCACGCGTTCAGCGTCGCGGCATAGAGCGCCGTGATGGCCAGCGGCCCGACTATCGCGCTCAGGCTGGACAGCGCGGCCAGCGCGCCCTGCAACTGGCCCTGGCGTTCTTGCTCCACCTGCGTGGACAGCATGGCTTGCAATGCCGGCATGCCGATGCCGCCCGAGGCCAGCAGCAGCATGATGGGGAACGCCATCCACCCCCGCGACGCAAACGCCAACAGGACATAGCCCAGGGCATCGGCGCCCATGCCCAGCAGCAGCGTGCGCTTTTCGCCCAGCCGCGCCGTGACGGGCCCGGTGGCCAGCGCCTGTATCAGCGCGTGCAGCGCGCCGAATGCCGCGAGCGAGACGCCGACCGTGGCGGCATCCCACTGGTAGCGGTCCTCGCCGTAGATGACCCACAAGGTGGCAGGCACCTGTCCCACGAACTGCATGAGGAAGAAGACGGCCATCAGCGCGATGACCACCGTTCTGCCGCGCGTCCACAGGAACGAGGAGGCGGGCATGAGCGCCTTTAGCGACAGCGGCCGCCGTTCGCCGGCATGCGATTCGGGCAACAGGAAACAGCCCATCAGGAAATTGAGACCGTTCAGGATTGCGGCCGCCAGGAACGGCGCGTGCGGCGAGATGCCGCCCAGCAGGCCGCCGATGACGGGGCCCGCAATCATGCCGACGCCGAAGCAGGCGCTCATCAGGCCGAAGTAGCGCGCGCGTTCATGGCCCCGTGCAAGATCGGCGATGCAGGCGCCCGCCACGGCGCCCGTGGCGCCGGTGACGCCCGCCACGAGCCGCCCCAGATACAGGACCAGCAGGGCCGGGGTCGTCGCCATGATCAGGTAGTCGATGGCGGCGCCCGCCAGCGAGAGCAGCAGGATGGGCCTGCGGCCATAGCGGTCGGATAGCGCTCCCAGCGCCGGGGCGCACAAGAACTGCATCAGCGCATAGGCTGCCAGCAGGGCGCCGTAATGGCCGGCTATGTCCTCTGATTGGACCAGGCCGCGCAACAGGCCGGGCAGGACGGGCATGACCAGGCCTATGCCTGCGGCGTCCAGGGCGACGGTACTGAGGATGACCAGGGCGTGGCCGGCTCTCATGCGCGGCCTCGTTGCGGGTGGATGGACTGCATGTTGGTTGATCCGATTATTTATCGGTGATAAATTTTTCGATACGGTAATTTATCATCGATAAAATTTCAAGCCGAACGAGGAATCGCCATGACCAAATTGCAAGCGGATGCCGTGATCCGGGCCGGGCTGGACCTGCTGAACGAGGTCGGCGCCGATGGCCTGACGACGCGCAAGCTGGCCGAACGCCTGGGGGTCCAGCAGCCCGCGCTGTACTGGCATTTCAAGAACAAGCGCGCATTGCTGGACCGCCTGGGCGAGGCGATGCTGTCGGAGAGCCACAGCTATTCGCTGCCCAGGCGCGGCGACAACTGGCGTTCATTCCTCAACGGCAACGCGCGCAGTTTCCGGCGCGCGTTGCTGGCCTATCGCGATGGCGCGCGCATACACGCGGGCACCCGGCCGAGCGAACCGCAATTCGTAGCGGTGGAAGCGCAATTGGCGTTTCTGTGCGGGGAGGGGTTTGCGCCCGCCGATGCCGCCTATGCGCTGACGACGACCAGCTATTTCACGGTCGGCGCCGTGCTGGAACAGCAGGCCGCCGCGGCCGATGAGCAGGAGCGACAGGCCGGCGCGAAGCAGACCCCGTCCTCGGCAACGCCATTGCTTGCTGCGGCTTTGCAGGCGTTCGACGCCGCCGGACCCGATGCGGCTTTCGAATACGGGCTTGCAGCCATTGTCGATGGCCTGGAGCTGCGGCGCGCAAAGCCCGCCGCGCGGGGAAAGACCGTACGAAAGCACTAGTACCCCGTGTCTAGGGTAATTCCTGACAAGAAGCTGATTGTCAGCGATTAGTCAGAAAGGTTTAATCAGGCTCACGCTTTGCGCATCGTCCGCAATCGCGCCGGCGGGATTCCGCAGCAGGCTTCATCATCCCGCGCCCACGCAGGAGTAGTAACTACAAGCTGGTCCATGTAGTCCTAATTCAGGAGACAACACGCCATGCAACACGTTACCAAGCCCCGCCGCAAGTTCATCTCTGGCGCCGCTGTCGCCGGCGCCGCCGCGCTAGGATTTCCGGCGGTGGCCCGCGCGCAGAACGCCCCGGTTTCCCTGCGCTTCCAGAGCACCTGGCCCGCCAACGACATCTTCCACGAGTTCGCGCGCGACTATGCGCAGAAGGTCAACGACATGGCCGGCGGCCAGTTGAAGATCGAGATCCTGCCAGCCGGCGCCGTGGTCAAGGCCTTCGACCTGCTGGACGCGGTGTCCGCGGGAACGCTGGACGGCGGGCATGGAGTGGTCGCCTACTGGTATGGCAAGAACACGGCGGTGGCGCTGTGGGGCTCGGGCCCGTCCTTCGGCATGGACGCCAACATGCTGCTGGCCTGGCACGAATACGGCGGCGGCAAGGAACTGCTGGTCGAGATCCAGAAGGCCATGGGCGTGAACGTGGTGTCGCTGATGTACGGACCGATGCCGACTCAGCCTTTTGGATGGTTCAAACGGCCGATCACCAAGATGGAAGAGGTCAAGGGCCTCAAGTTCCGCACCGTCGGCCTGGCCATCGACATGTACACCGCCATGGGCGCGGCCGTGAACGCGCTGCCGGGCGGGGAAATCGTGCCCGCGCTGGACCGCGGCCTGCTGGACGGGGCGGAGTTCAACAATGCCTCGTCGGATCTGGCGCTGGGCTTCCAGGACGTCTCCAAGATCTGCATGCTGCAGAGCTTCCACCAGAGCGCGGAGCAGTTCGAAATCCTGTTCAACAAGGCCAAGTACGACGCGCTGCCCGACAACCTGAAACACATCCTGCGCAATGCCGCGCAGGCGGCCAGCGCCGACATGTCCTGGAAGGCGGCGAACCGCTATTCGCAGGACTATGGCAAGCTGCAGAAGGACCACAACGTCAAGTTCTACAAGACGCCCGACGCCATCCTGCAGCAGCAGCTGAAGATCTGGGACGAGATGATCGCCAAGCGCTCGGCCGAAAACCCCTTGTTCAAGAAAGTGCTGGAATCGCAGCGGGCCTTCGCCGAGCGGGTGGGGCGTTGGCACGGCGATACCTCGGTCAATTTCCGCATGGCCTACAACCACTACTTCTCGCGCTCCACCAAACAGGCTTGAAGGGCCGGTACCTGTATCCCGCGCCGCGCGCCGCACACCGGCGCGCGGCGGGACGCCATGCGTCTTGACCTGGAAGCGAGATGATCCGAATCATACGTTTCATAGACCGCATCTCCACTTTCGTCGGGCAGACCTTTGCCTGGTTGATCGTAGCTCTGACCTTGCACGTCTGCTGGGAGGTGGCTGCGCGCTACCTGTGGAACCAGCCCAGCGCCTGGGCGTTCGATATGCAGATGATGTATTACGGCATCCTGTTCATGATGGCGGGGGCCTATACCCTGGCCAAGAACGGACACGTGCGCGGAGACATCCTGTACGGCTTCCTGCCGCCGCGCGTGCAGGCGGCGCTGGACCTGATCCTATACATCGTGTTTTTCTTCCCCGGCGTGATCGCGCTGGTGTGGGCGGGCTGGTACTACGCCGGCTATTCCATCGCCATCCGTGAGCATTCGTCGCTGATGGCCAACGGGCCGCCCATCTATCCCTTCAAGGCCTTCATTCCGATAGCGGGTGCGGTGCTGCTGGTGCAGGGCGTGGCGGAAGTGCTGCGCTGCGTGCTGTGCCTGCAGCGCGGCGCCTGGCCCTCGCGCGAGGAGGACGTCGAGGAAGTGGACGTCGACAAGCTCAAGAAGATGGTGCATGTGAAGGACGAAGACATCGCCAAGCTGGACCGCTACGTCACTACCGGGGAGCCGCGTGCATGAAGATCCACAAAGCGCTTTGGTTCGGCCTGTCGTGCATCGGGCTTGTGCTGCTGATGATCGCGTTCCTGACTCCGTGGGACCATCTGACCACGGGACACATCGGCCTCTTGATGCTGGCGCTCATCGTGGTGGCCATCATGCTGGGCTTTCCGACGGCGTTCACGCTGATGGGCATGGGGGTGCTGTTCACCTTCCTGGCGTATTACATGCAGAGTTCGGACGCGGCCCGTTCGGTCGGTCAGACGCTGGACCTGATGGTGCAGCGGACCTACGCCACGATGACCAACGACTCGCTGATTTCGATTCCGCTGTTCGTGTTCATGGGCTATCTGGTCGAACGCGCCAACCTGATCGAAAAACTGTTCCGCTCCATGCATCTGGCGCTGGCGCGTTTGCCTGGCGCGCTGGCGGTGGCCACGTTGGCGACCTGCGCCATCTTTGCCACCGCCACCGGCATCGTGGGCGCTGTGGTCACGTTGATGGGCCTGCTGGCCATGCCCGCCATGTTGAAGGCCGGCTACAGCGTGCGCCTGACAGCCGGGTCGATCACGGCGGGCGGCTGCCTGGGCATCCTGTTGCCGCCTTCCGTGATGTTGATCGTTTACGGCGCGACCACTGGCGTGTCGGTGGTGCAGCTGTACGCCGGCGCCTTGTTCCCCGGCATCATGCTGGCGGTGCTGTACATGATTTACGTGATTATCGTGGCCAAGCTGCGCCCCGACATGGCGCCGCCCTTGCCTAAGGACCAACGCGGCGTGCCGTTGTCCCCCGAATCCGCGGCGCTGGCCTCCGGGGGCTACACGCGCGCCATGTCCGGCATGCTGGCGGCCTTGTTCAAGGGCCGCCGCAACAAGGACGTGCCGCTGGGCTTCCTGCTGCGCAATATGGGGATGGCGATTGCGCCGCTGGCGGTCACGGTGCTGCTGGTGGCCGTGGTCTACCAGGCGACGACACGGCCGGCGGTCGTGTACGAGATTCCGGCCGAGCTGCAGCTGGGATCGGGGGGATTTGATTCGGGCCTGAGCGAGCCGCCGTCGGACGGTGGGCTGGCGGAGCCGCCTTCGAACGAATTGGCCGAACCGCCTTCGAGCGAGCCGCCCGCGGCCGGCGGTCTGGCCGAGCCGCCTGGCACGCCCGCCGCGGCGCCAGCGGCCGCACCCGAGACGGCCGCCGCCGCGCAGGCGCCGGCTTCCGCCGGCGAGAGCATCGCCGCGCCTCAGGGTTTCTGGATCTTCACGGCCATCTGCGCGGCCATCCTGGCGGTCTTCTATGCGATGCTGACTTGGGCGCGCATGGAAATCTTCAAGATGCTGATGGCCTCGTTCTTCCCGCTGGCCGTGATGATCGCGGCGGTGCTGGGCTCCATCGCCTTCGGCCTGGCCACCCCCAGCGAGGCGGCGGCCATGGGCGCCATGGGCGGCGCGTTGCTGGCGCTGGCGTACCGGCGGCTGAACCTGCCGGTGCTGCGCGAATCGGTGTACCTGACCGCCAAGACCAGCGCCATGGTGTGCTGGCTGTTCGTCGGCTCATCGATCTTTTCGGCCGCGTTCGCGCTGCTGGGCGGACAGCGCATCATCGAGGAATGGGTGCTGTCGCTGGGACTGTCGCAGCTGCAGTTCCTGCTGCTGGCGCAGATCATCATCTTCCTGCTGGGCTGGCCGCTGGAGTGGACCGAGATCATCGTGATCTTCATGCCGATCTTCGTGCCGCTGCTCAACACCTTTGGCATCGACCCGCTGTTCTTCGGCCTGCTGGTGGCGCTGAACCTGCAGACGGCCTTCCTGTCGCCGCCGGTTGCGATGTCGGCGTTCTACCTGAAGGGCGTGTCGCCGCCGCACGTGACGCTGAACCAGATCTTCCTGGGCATGATGCCGTTTATGGGGATCCAGGTGGTGGCCATCTTCCTGCTGTACGTGTTCCCGGGCATCGGCATGTGGCTGCCGACGGTGCTGTACCGGTGAGGATCCATGGAGGCGGGCGCGCCGCCTCCAGCGCTGTCGAGGCTCAGGCCTGGGCCCGAGCCTCGCGCCGGCCCAGGCCGGCCGAATAGCGGATGAGATAGCCGTCGGGATCCTGCACCAGGAACTGGTGCACGCCCACCTCGGTGGTACCGGCGCGATACCACTTTTCCTCGGGCTGCATGTACAGCGGCCAGCCGGCCCCGCGCAAGGCGTCGACGATGGGCAAGATCGCGGGCACCTCGATCTGCAGATTGATCCCGCGTCCCAAGGGCGCTTCCAGCGGGCCGGTGATCCAGTTCCTGCCGTGGCCGTATTCCTCCAGCATGACCTGGGAGCCGTGCTTGTCCAGATAGGCGAAATTGTCTTCCGGGCGGTCGTAGGCTATCGAGAACCCGCAAAGCCCGCACCAGAATTGCAGGCTCTGGTGGATGTCCGACACCAGCAGTTCGGGCACGACGCGGGCGGCGGAAAATTCGGAGGCGGGTAGGACGGGGTAGGTCATGGCGGAGATTTCCAGGAACGGCGCGCAGGAGGGCGGGGATCAGGACTGCAGGATTGGGTCGGATTGAGCAGCAGGACGAGGCAGTGTATAGACGATGGTTTCGCGGTCGTAGTGGCGTTCGCGCGACCGGAGCGCAAACCCGAGCTTTTCCAGGACACGCACGGAGGCTTGGTTGTCGGGCCAGACAACCGCGACGAGTTCGGAAACCTCCGTCTCGCGCCAGGCGTAATCGCACAGCTGCTTCGCTGCCTGGCTCGCATATCCCTTGCCCCAAGCTGCGCGCTGCAGCCGATAGGCAAGCTGGATGCTGTCCGTGCCGGCCAGAGGGACCATGCTCACCCAGCCCACGGTGGCACCGTCTATGGTGATTGCCCAGTGGCCAAGTCGAGTCAGCGGTTCGCCCAGCCATGCCAGCAGCTCCCGCCGCCGTGCTTCGTCCGCCGGTTTGATGCCGGTGCTGTAGCGCATGACCTCGGGATCGGATTCCATGGCTAGCAGCATGGGGATGTCATCTTCCTGCATGCGGCGCAGGATCACGCGGGGAGGTAGGGGCATGGGTTCAGTCGCTGGCTGCTGAGGTAGCCAGGATGATAGCGGTTCGAATCCAACTACCCGCCTTGCGGAAATATAGTTAGGCGCCTTATTATAATGATATCGAGATTCACAGGATGGGATTACCCATGCAGGACCCGCAACACATGCTTGAACCCAAGCACCGCGCGCTGCTCGACGTCGCCGCCAGGCGCGGCCTGCCGTCGGCGGACGGCATCGGCCTTTGCTTTCAGTTGCTGTCGTTGGCCCGCGCCATCGACCGCGATTGTGCCGCCCGGCTGGCGCCGCGCCAGTTGTCGGAAGGGAAATTCGTGCTGCTGTTCCTGCTGCATGAGCAGACGGACGGCATGTCGCCGCATGAGCTGGCCGACGGCGCTGGGGTCACGCGGGCCACGGTCACGGGCCTGCTCGACGGCCTGGAGCGCGACGGCTTCGTGTCGCGGCGCGCGGGCAAGGACGACCGGCGCAAGATCGTCGTGAAGCTCAGCGCCAAGGGGCGGGCCGAGGCCGGCAAGCTCTTCAAGCAGCATACGGACTGGATAGGCTCGCTGTTCGCGGGCCTGAGCCTGGCAGAGCGGGCCAGCCTGCGCGAGTTGCTGGGCAAGATCTGGCAAGGTACCGACGCAGGCCAGGCCGCAGGGCAGGAGACAGAGCCATGAGCAAGAAGACTTCCGCCGCGCCGACGGGGCGTGGCGTAAAGGACATCAGCGCCGAACGCCTGGCGCAGCTGAACGCGGGTGAACCGGCCGGCAACTTGACCGAATGCCTGGCCGTGGACTTTGCCGGACTCATGCAGGCGGCCGCCCCGCAGGTGGGCGCCGAGGCCATCGCCGCTCTGCGCGCGCAGGCCGCGACGGGGATCTCCAAGCGCATGGCCGTGGCGGCGCGGACGTTGCTGGACGGCCTGGGCGCGGATGCCTTCAAGCAACTGCGCAATCACCGTTCGGATACCGTCCGCGGCTGGGCCTGCTTCATGGTCGGCGCAATGCCGGACCTGAGCTTGAAGCAGCGGCTGGCGCTGATCCGGCCGCTGGCCGACGACGCGCATTTCGGCGTAAGGGAATGGGCCTGGCTGGCGGTGCGCCCGCAACTGGCGGCGGAGCTGGATGCCGCGGTGGAACTGCTGCGCCCCTGGACGGCTGACGCCTCCGAACGCGTGCGCCGTTACGCCAGCGAGTCCCTGCGGCCGCGCGGCGTCTGGTGCGCGCACATCGCGGCCTTGAAGGCCGATCCCGCCAGGGCGCTGCCGTTGCTGGAACCGCTGCGGGCCGATCCGGCCGTCTATGTGCAGGACTCGGTGGCGAACTGGCTGAACGATGCCAGCAAGGACCAGCCGGACTGGGTGCGGGAGGTCTGCGCGCGCTGGTCCAAGGGCAAGCCGGCCGAGGCGACGCAACGCATCTGCAAACGCGCGCTGCGCTCCATCGGAGCCTAGGCGCAGGCTCATCGGATACGCTTGCGCCCGCCCGGCCGGCCAGCGATTACAACTGGCTCATGCCCCCGTCGGCGATGATCTCCGTGCCCACGATGAAGGCGGACTCGGGCGAGGCCAGGTGCAGCACCGTGGAGGCGATTTCCTGCGGCGTGCCGAAACGCCCCAGCGGCACCTGGGCGCGGATGCTGGCGGCGGTCTTCTCCAGCGCGGCGGCATCCAGTCCCAGCTTGTCGTAGATCGGCGTGGCGACCGGACCGGGGCTGATGACGTTGACGCGTATGCCGCGCGGCAGCAGCTCGGCCGACAAGGTCTTGGCCAGCGAAATCAGCGCGGCCTTGCTGGCCGCGTAGATCGATGAGGCGGGCATGCCGATGCGGGCGTTGATCGAGCCGTTGAGCACGATGGACGCACCCGGGTTGAGCAGCGGATCCAGCGCTTGCAACTGGAAGAAGGCGCCCTTGACGTTGGTCGAGAAGGTCTGGTCCCAGAGCGCTTCGGTGGCTTCGGCCAGCGGCGCGAAGCGGGCCACGCCGGCATTGATGAAGACGGCGTCCAGGCGGATGCCGGCCTGGCGCAGTTCGGCGGCCAGCGCGGCAGGGGCGCCGGGGGCGCCGGCGTCGTTGCGCAGCGCCAGCGCATGGGAGCCCAGGCTGGCGCGCACCTGCTTGAGCACCGCGGCGTCGCGGCCGGTCACTACCACGCGGGCGCCTTCGGCGGCGAAGGCCTGGGCCGCAGCCAAGCCGATGCCGCTGGTGCCGCCGGTGACCAGGACGGTCTTCTGTTCGAAACGGTTCATGGTGGGCTCCTTGGAAGCCGGGGTATGTACTGCGTGCCTGCCGCGGGCAGGATGGTCGAATTCCACGATAGATCAATCGAGGGCCGGGCGGGCGATTCGTTATAGTCATCGCTGACCGCGATCAATCTGCGGCAATGCGGCAAAGTCCGCGCGCAACAGTCCAAGGGACGGGCATGGAAGAGACGACACTGAACTGGGCATCGCTGGTCGATGACCTGAACAAATTGCTGCGCCTGAAGACCACGGTCATCGGCATGAAGCTCTACGAGCGCGAAGACGACATGGCCGCGGTCAAGGGCCTGCGGCGTCCGCAGGCCACGCACACCACCGACCAGGTCGTGGGCATGGCCGCCAGGCTGGGCTGGACGGTGGGGATCACGGGCGACGACCTGGTCGGCGCGCAATGCCGCGCCGTGGTCGGCCTGGGGCCGCAGGACGAGGCCTGGAAGCGCGGCGAGGATTACGTGGGCGTCTGGCACGCCACCCAGCAAGACGCCCAGGCGCGCCAGGAGGCGCTGTCCTGTGTGCCGGCGGGCAGGTACCGCGGGCTGGTGGTGTCGCCGCTGGCCTCGGGCCGGCTGGACCCGCCAGACATCTGCCTGATCTACGCCACCCCGGGCCAGATGATCATCCTCATCAATGGCCTGCAATGGAAGAACTACCGGCGCTTCGACTGGAGCGTGGTGGGCGAAACGGCCTGTGCCGACTCCTGGGGCCGGGCGCTGGCCACCGGGGAGCCCAGCCTGTCCCTGCCCTGTTACGCCGAGCGCCGCTACGGCGGCGTGCCCGACGAGGAAATGCTGATGGCCTTGCCGCCGCGCTACCTGCCCATCGCCATCGAGGGCATGAAGGCGCTATCGGCCAACGGCCTGCGCTACCCGATTCCGCCGTACGGCATCCAGAACGACGTGCGCGCCGGCATGGGCGTCAGCTACGCGCGCCCGCCCGAATCGGCGTCCAAGTCCTGATGCGCTGCGGCGCGCAAGGCGCCCGCCAGCACGCGGGCGGCCGGTCCCAGCGGCTGGTCGATGCGGTGCGCCAGATAGGTTTCGCTGGCTACCTGGCTGCCGCGGCCCAGGCTGTCGGTCGGCAGGCGCAGCAGGCGGCCTTCGGCCAGGTCGCGCTCGACCTGCCAGAAAGGCAGCCGGCCCCAGCCCACGCCCGCCAGGATCAGGGCGTGCTTGGTGTCCTGGCCGCTGACGCGGCAGGTCTGCGGCGACAGCACGGCGAAGTCCCGGCCCTGGGTCAGGGAGGAAGGGTCCATCTGCACGATCTGCACGTGATCGGCAAGTTCCGCCGGGCCCAGTGGCATGTCGGCGGCGACGCGCTGCGCCAGCGCATGCCGGGCGCCTACCACCGCCACCATCTGCACGGACGACAGGGCCTGCATCACGATGCGCGGATTGCGGAAATGGTCGCCCGCGACGATGGCCAGCGTATGACTGCGCGTCAGCAGGGCTTCCACCGGGCCGCCCAGGGGCAGCACGGATACGCGCACGGCGACGGACGGGTAGACGGCGCGCAGCGCGTTCAGGGCGGTGCCCACCTCGGCGATCGGAAACAGCGTGTCCACCGCCAGCGACAGCTCCAGCTCGACGCCTTCGCCCAGGCCCTGGGCGCGGGCGCGCATGGCGTCCACGCGCAGCAGGATGTCGCGGGCGTTGGCCAGCAGGGCCGCGCCTTGCGGCGTCATTACGGGCCGGTGGCCGCTGCGGTCGAACAGGGTCACGCCCAACTGCGCTTCCATGTTGGCGATGGCGTGGCTGACGGCCGATTGCACGCGCGACAGGCGGCGCGCGGCCGCGCGGAAACTGCCGGCGTCGGCCACGGCGGCGAACACGCGCAGCTGGTCCAGGGTCAGGGCGTCTATCATTCTGCCGGCTGATCTATCCAATCGATCAATTCCATCAAAAGATTATCACTTACCGGGATCGATTTGCGCTGGCATCCTGGCTGGGTCACAAAACAAGGGAGACAAGGATGGGCAAGGAAGGAACGCGCTGGTCGGCGGTGCTGGCCATCGTGGGGGCAGGGGTGGTTGCGGCGCTGCAAGTGGGCAAGGTCATCATTGCAGCGCCCTTGCTGCGCAAGGACATGGGGCTGGACCTGGCCTCCATCGGGGCGCTGGCCGCGGTGTTTTCGATCCTGGGCCTGGTCGGCGGCATAGCCGCGGGCGGCGTCATCAACCGCTATGGCGCGCGGCGCATGCTGCTGGCGGGGCTGGCGGCGACGGCGGTGGGCTCCGTGATGGGCGCGATGGCGTCCACCTACGGCGTCCTGCTGGTTTCGCGGGTGGTGGAGGGGCTGGGCTTCCTGATGATCACGGTGGCCGGTCCCGCGGCCCTGCAACGCATGGTGTCGGCGTCCACCCGCGACTTCGCCTTCGCGCTATGGAGCTGCTACATGCCGGCCGGGATGGCCATTGCGATGCTGGCCTCGCAAGCCTTCAGCGGCTGGCAGGCCTATTGGTGGTGCGCGGGCGCGGCGGTGCTGGTGGCCATGGTGTGCGTGGCGGCGCTGGCGCCGGCCAACCCGGGCGGCGCCAGCCTGTCGTGGCGGGGCTTGCGGCAGGACACGGCCGATACCATGGGCGCGCCCGGTCCGCGCATGCTGGCGCTGTCGTTCACGCTCTACAGCCTGATGTTCTTCGCGCTGTTCACCTTCCTGCCCGTGCTGCTGACCGAGCAGTTGGGCCTGCCGCTGGCGACCGCCGGCCTGTACAGCGCCATCGCCAGCGCTGCCAACGTGGTCGGCAACCTGGGCGCGGGCGTGCTGCTGGCGCGCGGCTGGCGCCGTTCGACATTGATCGCCTGCGCCAGCCTGATCATGGGCGCGGTGGCGCTCCTGATCTTCCGCTCCGTGCTGCCGGCCATGCCCACTTTCCTGTTGTGCGTGCTGTTCTCGGCGGTGGGCGGGCTGATACCGGCCACGCTGCTGGGCACGGCGCCGCTGCTGGCGCCGCGGCCGGCGCTGACCCCGGCTTCGGTCGGGTTGGTGATGCAGGGCAGCGGGCTGGGGCAGGTGATAGGTCCGCTGGCGGTGGGCGGCGCGATCGACCGCTACGGCTGGTCGGTCGCATCGCTGATCGTCGCGGCCGCCGGGCTGGGCGGGGTGTTTCTGGCGTGGCGCTTGCGGCGCCTCAAAGGTCCGGGGCTGTAGGCGGCGCGGATCGCGCGGTGGTGTCACGAGCCAGGCATATCATGGACACTCGTCCTGAAATGGAGCCATCATGCATACGCCTGCCCCCAGCCTGGTCATCTTCGATTGCGACGGCGTCCTGATCGATAGCGAAATCATCGCGGCGCGCGCCCAATCGCGGGCGCTGGCCGCGCATGGCATCGCCATCACGCCCGAGGACGCCGCGCGCCGCTTCGCCGGCATTCCCGACGCGGACATGTGGCAGACCCTGCAACAGGAAAACGCCCGCAGCCTGCCCGAAGGATTCGCGCGCGAATACGCGGACGGGCTGGAAACCATCTTCCGCCAGGAATTGCGCGCGCTGCCGGGCGCGCTGGAGACGGTTCGCATGCTGCGTGAGCGCGGCCTGCAGGTCTGCGTGGCCTCCAGCAGCACGCCGCCCAAGCTGGAGGCGGCCCTGAAACTGGTCGGCCTGTGGGATCAGTTCGCGCCCAATGTGTTCAGCACCGCGCAGGTGGCGCACGGCAAGCCGGCGCCGGACGTATTTCTCTTTGCCGCCCGGCAGATGCGCGCCGCGATCCTGGATTGCGTGGTGGTGGAAGACAGCGTGCCTGGCGTGTGCGCCGCCCGCGCCGCGCGCATGCGCGCCATCGGCTACGTGGGCGCGTCACACAACGGGCCGGACCAGCGCCAGCGCTTGCTGGACGAGGGCGCGTCGGACGTCATCGACGATCTGTGCCGGCTGCCGGAATTGCTGCTGCCCTAAGGCCTTGCGCCGCACAGGCCTGCGCTCGCACTTGCGGGACGCGGCATCAAGCGGTTGCGGGCAGTGGCTCCGGCTTGACCCGCACCGCGCGCAGCACGCCCACCATCAGGCAGGCGATGCCGATCAGCGTCAGCGGCTGGGGCATCTGTCCGCGCAGGATGTAGGCATAGGCCAGCGCCGCCAGCGTTTCAAACACGATCAGCTGTCCGGCCAGCGCGGTCGGCAGGCGCTGGCTGGCTTCGTTCCAGCACAAGGTGCCCAGCCAGGACGCGAACAGGCCGATGATCGCCATCAAGGCCAGGAAGACTTCGGGCCTGGGGCCGGCCGGCATGGGAAAGCTGCTGCCGGCCGCGGCCATGCCGGCCCACAGCACAAGATAGCCCGCCAGCGCCAGCGGCAATGTTGCCACGCCCTGGGCCGTGGCCCAGGTGCGCGAGCTGCGGTCGGGATGGGCGCGCAGCCAGTCCGCGTTGCGCAGCGGATACCAGGTCCAGCAAGCCACCGCGCCCAACGCCAGCAGCGCGCCGATGGCGTAGCGCGACATGTCGGCGTCGGCATCCTGGCGCAAGGCCTGCAATTCCACCTGATTGACGCAGGCAATGCCCAGCGCAATCAAGGCCAGCGCGGGCGCCAGCCGCTTCCAGGGCAGCCGGCCGTCGCGCCGCGCGTTGCGCAGGTTGGCGCTGATGGCGATGACCACCGGCAGGGTGCCGATGATCATGGTGGGCAGCGGGCCGCCCGCGCGCTGGATGGCGCTGGCCAGGCACAGGTAATAAAGCAGGTTGCCGATGGCGGCGAGCTTCAGCGCCTCGATCCAGTCGGCGCGCTGCAACTGGCGCAGCCCGCGGCGGTCCAGCCAGGCCAGCGGCAGGGCGATCAGGCCGAACGCCAGATAGCGCGCCACCGATTGCAGCGCGGCAGGGTATTCCGGCAGCAGCAGGGGCCCCACGAACACCAGCCCCCACATCAGGCCGGCGGCCAGGGCATAAAGGGTTCCAGCCCACATACGACGTCGCTCCAGGTCACGAATGGCGGCAGTCTAGCCAGCGGGCGGGCCGCGCGTCTTGTACCAGATTGCGGTGTGGAACTCAGGCGCGGACTTGCTTCTGATAACGGGCGGGTGTGACGCCGTAGCGGCGCGAGAAGGCGCGGGTCAGGTGGGCCTGGTCGGTCAGCCCCGAGGCCAGCGCCACTTGGGCAGGCGATTCGCCGGCGGCCAGTCGGCGCTTGGCCTCGAACAGCCGCAGCGCCATCAGCATCTGCTGTGGCGTGGCGTGGTACTGCGCCTGGAAGCTGCGCAGGAAATGAAAAGGGCTGAGCCCGGCCACGGCCGCGAGCTCGTCCAGGGTCAGGCGGCGCGCCAGGTTGGCGCGCAGGTAATCGATGACGGGCGCGAAGCGCGGCGCGCCTTCGTCGCGGGCCGCCCGCGGCACGCGCGCGTGGCGGCGGAATTCGCCCAGCAGCGCATACAGCGCGCTGTCGAAGGCCAGCGGTTCGCGTGCCTGCCACAAGGTGTCCAGCAGCGCGGTGACGCGCTGCGCGCCGGGGGCGTCATGGCCGACGGCCGTATCGAACCACCAGCCGTCTTCACCGGTGACGCGGGCCACCACCTCCGGGTCCAGGTAGACCATGCGGTAGCGCCAGCCGCCCTCGGTTTCGGCGCGGCCGGTGTGCAGCTCGTCCGGGTTCATCAACACCACCGAGCCCGAAGGCGCCAGATGTTCCGCGCCCCGGTAGCGGAAGCGCTCGACGCCGGCCTCGATGGCGCCCAGCCCGTAGGCTTCGTGGGTGTGGGGCTCGAAGGCATAGCGGATGATGTGCGCGCGGTACAGCTCCACGCCGGGCAGATGCGCCGCCTGCCGGAACTCGGCCCGGTCGCCGGGATGCTCGAACGCCTGCGGCACGCCCGGCATGGCGGGCGCGGCAAGGTCGGACGGGGCATGGTCGACGGGGCGCATGGAGGGAT
Source organism: Achromobacter xylosoxidans (assembly GCF_002192695.1). Classification (GTDB taxonomy): domain Bacteria; phylum Pseudomonadota; class Gammaproteobacteria; order Burkholderiales; family Burkholderiaceae_B; genus Achromobacter; species Achromobacter xylosoxidans_C. Next base: position 33,916 of record NZ_MTLG01000078.1, on the reverse strand, counting down.
TTAAGCATGCCGGCCAGGGCCGCGGCGCCCGGACCGGCGCGCCTAGGCGTCGGACATGTCGCGCGCCCGCGCCAGCAGCAGTTCCCGCTCGCGCGCATTGCGCGTCATGCCGGCCGCGCGCTCAAACTCGGCGCGGGCCTCGGACTTGCGCCCCAGCTTGGCCAGCAGGTCCGCGCGCACGCTGGGCAGCCAGTGGTAGTTGGCCAGGGCCGGTTCCTCGGCCAGATGGTCGGCCAGGTCCAGCCCGGCCTGGGGGCCGAACGCCATGCCCACGGCCACGGCGCGGTTCAACTCCACCACCGGCGAGGGCATGGCCTGCGCCAGCGCGTCGTACAGCGCCACGATGCGCGGCCAGTCTGTTTCGTCGGGCGTGCGTGCGCGGGCGTGGCAGGCGGCCAACTCGGCCTGCAGGGCATAAGGGCCGCGCGGCGCGCCCAGGCTGTCCGACAGCGCCAGCGCTGCCAGCCCGCGGCGGATCAGCAAGGGGTCCCAGCGGCCGCGGTCCTGCTCCATCAGCAGGACGGGACGGCCTTGCGCGTCGGTCCGGGCATGCAGGCGCGACGCCTGCAATTCCATCAGCGCCGCCAGTCCGTGGACCTCGCTTTCGCCCGGCGCCAACTGGGCCAGGATGCGGCCCAGGCGCAGCGCTTCGTCGCATAGCGCCGGGCGCATCCAGTCATCGCCCGAGGTAGCCGAATAGCCCTCGTTGAAGATCAGGTAGATGACTTCCAGCACCGACGCCAGGCGCGGCGCGCGCTCCTCGGCCCGAGGGACTTCAAACGGCACGTTGGCCGCGGACAGGCTGCGCTTGGCGCGCACGATGCGCTGCGCGATGGTGGATTCCGATGCCAGGAAGGCGCGCGCGATCTCGGCCGTGGTCAGCCCGCCCAAAAGACGCAGGGTGAGCGCCACGCGCGCCTCGGTGGACAGCAGCGGATGGCAGGCGGTGAACACCAGCCGCAGCAGGTCGTCGCCGATGTCGTCCTGGCGCGCGGCGTCCAGCGCGTCGACGAAATCGGGCTCGACGTCGGCCTGCAGGGCCTCCAGCTCGTGCCCGATCTGCTCGTGCTTGCGCGTATGCAGCGCGTCCAGCCGCAGGCGGTCGCGCGCGCGATTCTTGGCGGTAGTCATCAGCCACGCTCCCGGGTTGTCCGGCACGCCGGTTTCGGGCCAGCGTTCCAGGGCGGCGACCAAGGCATCCTGCGCCAGCTCTTCAGCCAGCCCGACGTCGCGCACCAGGCGCGCGACGCCGGCGATGACGCTGGCGGACTCGATCCGCCAGACCGCCTCGATGGCGCGATGCACGGCCTCCCGCGTCATGCGTTGGGCACTTCGCCAGGGGCCATATACACCAGTTCCCAGACGTGGCCGTCCAGGTCCTCGAAGCCATGGGCGTACATGAATCCGTGGTCCTGGGGCTGGCGCGGAGCGGTGCCGCCGGCGGCGAGAGCGCGTTTCACCTGCTCGTCGACTTCGGCGCGGCTGTCGCAGGACAGCGCGATCAGCACCTCGGTGGTCTTGGTGGCATCGGCCACCGGCTTGCCGGTGAACGTCTGGAAGAAGTCCTTCACCAGCAGCATGACGTAGATGCTGTCGCTCACGACCATGCAGGCGCCCTGGTCGTTGGTGAACTGCGGATTGAAGCTGAAGCCCAGGCTCTTGAAGAAGGCCTGCGATTTCTGCATGTCAGCGATGGGGAGATTGACGAAGATCTGGTTGTGCATGATGTTCCCGCTTCCTTTTTAGTGTGTGTCCTGGCGCCTTTCTGCCAGGGTCTTGAGGTTGGCCAGCCCGTCTTCGAAATCCTTCCCGACGATGCTGTCCATGTTGAAAAAGAGATGCATCAGTTTGGCGACGTAGTTCAGCCGGCCTTTCATGGCCCAGGTGACCTGCGTGGCGTCGCCGGCCGGCGCCAGGGTGAAGTTGACCTGGTTGACGGCGGAGAAGGGCTTCACGAAGGTCAGCCGCAAGGCCACGGACGAATCCGGCACGGCGGTTTCGATCTGCATTTCGCCCACGCCGACTTCCTTGCTTTCCCAGGCATAGGTTGCGCCCGGGCCCGCCGTCACGGCGCCATAGGTGCCCTTGATCGCCGGGTCCTTCTTTTCGTAGGGGTTCCAGGTGTTGAAGGCGTGCAGGTCATTGATCAGGGGAAACACGCGCGCCGGCGGCGCCTGGATCCGCGCGCTGCGTTCGACGCGGAAGGTGTCCGGGCGCGTGGCCGCGTAGGCCAGCACGAGCACGATGGCAGCCAGGACGATGAGCAACAAGGTTTTCAGCATGAACGAGGTCCGTTGAAGGTGGCGGAGAGGGGGGTCATTGGCCGTTGCCGGGTATGCGCCGATAGCGTTCGACGCCCTCGCTGGGGCCGAACTCGTCCAGCTCGAAGACCTGGCGCACTTCGACGGCGCAGGGCTGGCCGGGGAAGGGCTGCGGAAAGCGCAGCGCCCATTGCATGGCTTCCTCGCGCGAGCGCACCTGGATCATGGTGTAGCCGGCGATCAGTTCCTTGGTGTCGGCGAAGGGGCCGTCGACCACCGTGCGCTGATCCTTGTCGTACTGCACCCGCCAGCCCTTGGAGGAGGGGTGCAGCCCATTGGCGTCCAACAGCACGCCGGCCTTGGCCAGCGCCTCGTGATAGGTCGCCATGGCGGCCAGCAGGCTTTCCTGCGGCATCACGCCGGCTTCACTGTCCGGCGTGGCGCGGACGATGATCATGTATCGCATTCTTGTGACTCCTCGATTCGGAAAACACAGCCCGAGGGTGGGCTTGTACTGGCACGACGAACGGCAAGACGCGAAATCGACAGAAAAATGAGGAGCCTAGGGTAAGTACTAGGTAAATGGCCTGAACACCGTTACAAAGGTACAGCCCTGGTTGCAGCGCGCCTCCATACACTCGCAGCGTCTACGACTTTGAACACCGATATGAAGATCCTGTGCAGTCTTGCCTTGCTGGTTTCCTTGCTGACGGGCTGTGCCGTCTATACCCCGAGCGGTGCGGTCATCGTTGATCCCCACGACGGCGGCGGCCGTGGTGGTTTCTGTCCGCCGGGCCAAGCCAAGAAAGGGAACTGTTGAATCGCGCGGCTGGCGCGCGCCAGCCGCCTGTGCATCATGGGCCGCGTGCCTACATGAAGCACGGCCCCAATTCGCGCACTTCCACCGTGGCCCATTGCGCCGCCGGACACTCGGCCGCCAGCGCCAACGCTTCTTCCCGGGTCTCGCAATTCAGCAGGAAGAAGCCGCCTATCATTTCCTTGGCCTCGGCATAGGGGCCGTCCACCAGGGAACGTTCGCCGTCGCGGATCCGCAGGCGCACGGCTTCCGATTCGGACTTCAGGGATTCCGCGCGGGCCAGCAGGCCGCGCGAGTTCAGGTCTTCCGCGTAGCGCAGCATCTGCGCGTAGGCTTCGCGGCCCTCTTCGGGCGTGCGCTGGGCGCGCTGGCCCACCGGTTCGACGATGAAAAGCAGATAGGACATGGGATCTTCCAGTTCGGACTGCCGATAAGGTTCGCCAGATTACCGCTATTTGTTGCGGCGGCGCCATCCCGCGATGCTTGCCCGGAAGCGTTCTTTGTAAGGAGAGGTAGATGGAGCCTCAGCCGTCGTTCCGCAGCACCGCCGCCCCGGTGCGCGGATTCACCAGCGTGACGTTTTCCAGCGCCTTGATGCGCCAGGCGCCGGCCTGCCGCGTCAACACGGCAAGAATCATGGTGTCGACGGCGTGCGCGCCCGCCGGATGGGCCGCGCCTGCCGAAAGGCGGCTCCAGAAGTGCACGACCGTCGCATCGGCGCCGACCGGCGTTACGTCGACCAGTTCGTTCGCCAGCGTGGAATCGCTGTAGATGGTGGCGTGGATGGGGCCATGCATCTTGACGATTTCCTCGACGCCGCGCACATAGTGGCCGAACCGGTTCACGAAGGTCGCATCCTCATGGAACAGCGCGCCCAGCGCTTGCATGTCGTGGTCGTTCCAGGCGGCCTGGAACGCGCCTGGGATGTCTTCGGGATTGTGCATCTGCGTCATGTGGATTCTTGCCCGTGTCTGTATAAAGAAAGGATGTCGCGCCGTACGTCTTCCTGGACAGCCGCAAGCATGAATAATGCGTCAGACTACGGAATCGGCGCTACCGGAGTTGCAGCCTGACACGCGCTGCCGGCACGCCCGTCACACTGAGAAGGTCCCATGGCATCCCGTACTCCCGCCTCCAAGGATGTGCCCACCGCCAGTTGGCTGCGCTGGCTGCCCGGACTGGCGGTGCTCAGGTCGTACCAGGCCGCCTGGCTGCCCAAAGACCTGGCCGCCGGCCTGGTGCTGACGACCATGCTGGTGCCGGTAGGCATTGCCTATGCCGAAGCCTCCGGCGTCCCAGGCGTCTACGGCCTTTATGCCACCATCATTCCGCTATTGGCCTATGCGCTGTTCGGCCCCAGCCGCATCCTGGTGCTGGGACCGGACTCGGCATTGGCCGCGCCCATCCTGGCGGTGGTGCTCAGCGTTTCCGAAGGCGACCCCATGCGCGCGGTGGCCGCGGCCAGCCTGATGGCCCTGGTCGCAGGGGTGTTCTGCATCGTGATGGGACTGCTGCGGCTGGGTTTCATCACCGAGCTGCTGTCCAAGCCTATCCGCTATGGCTACATGAACGGCATCGCGCTGACGGTGCTGGTCAGCCAGTTGCCCAAGCTGTTCGCGGTATCGATAGACGATGCCGGCCCCTTGACCGAATTGTGGCAGCTGGGGCGCGCCGTATTCCAAGGCGAGACCAACTGGTACAGCTTCGCGGTGGGCGCGGCGACCCTGGCGCTGATCCTGCTGCTCAAGCGCTACGATCGCGTGCCGGGCATCTTGATCGCCGTGATCCTGGCGACGCTGGCGGTCAGCCTGTTCCATCTGGACTCGCAAGGCGTGAAGGTGCTGGGCGAGATCCCGCAGGGCCTGCCCAAGTTCGTCTTGCCATGGCTCAGCCACGCGGACCTGGTCAAGATCGCGCTGGGCGGTTGCGCGGTGGCGCTGATCGCCTTCGCGGACACCAGTGTGCTGTCGCGCACCTATGCCGCGCGCACCAACACGCGGGTCGATCCGAACCAGGAAATGGTGGGCCTGGGCGTGGCCAACCTGGCGGCCGGCTTCTTCCAGGGCTTTCCGATCAGCAGCAGCGCTTCGCGCACGCCGGTGGCCGAGGCGGCGGGTTCGCGCACGCAGCTGACTGGCGTGGTGGGCGCGATAGCGGTGGCGGTGCTGCTGGTCGCGGCGCCCAATCTGCTGCGCTATCTGCCGAACAGCGCGCTGGCGGCCGTGGTGATAGCGGCGGCGATCGGCCTGTTCGAATTCAAGGACCTCCGGCGCATCTACCGCATCCAGCAGTGGGAGTTCTGGCTGTCGATGGCGTGCTTTGCCGGCGTGGCCGTGTTCGGCGCCATTCCCGGCATCTGCCTGGCCGTGCTGATCGCCGTGATCGAATTCCTGTGGGACGGCTGGCGTCCGCATTTCGCGGTGCTGGGCCGCGTGCCCAACCTGCGCGGCTACCACGACCTGAAACGTTATCCGAATGCCGCGCTGATCGACGGCCTGGTGCTGTTCCGCTGGGACGCGCCGCTGTTCTTCGCCAATGCCGAACTCTTCCAGCAACGCCTGATGGAAGCCGTGGAGGCCTCGCCCACGCCGGTGCGGCGGGTAGTGGTGGCCGCCGAGCCGGTCACTAGCGTCGACGTCACGTCGGCGGACATGCTGCGCGAACTGAGTCGCAGCCTAGCCCAGCAGGGTGCGGCGCTGCATTTCGCGGAAATGAAGGATCCCGTGCGCGACAAGCTCAAACGCTTCGAACTGACCGAGATATTCGGCGACGACCGCTTCCACCCCACGGTAGGGAGCGCGGTGGACAGCTATCTGGAGAGCGGGGGCGGCAGGCATCCTGGAGATTAGGGCCCGCCTCGCCTGGGTCAAGCCATCAAGACGGCGACCTGTTCGCCGAACAGGATCAGGGCAATGACTATCATGGCCAGCCCCGAGAACTGGCTGACCCTGCGCGCGGCGACCGGGCGCGATTGCAGCACGGCCTTGGACCCCAGGCCCACCAGGGTGTAGATGACGGCGCAATTCAGGATCTGCAGGATCCCCAAGGCCGTGATCTGCGTGGAGATCGGCCAGGCGCCGTCGCGGCTGGTGAATTGCGGCAGCAAGGCCAGGAACAGCAGGATGGCCTTGGGGTTCACGCCGCTGACCGCGAAACCCCTTGCCGCCCAGCCCAGCCAATGCCCGGCGGCCTGCGCATCGCCCGCCTTGGGCTCCGACGGATGCGCCAGTACGTTGGCCCCCAGCCAGAGCAGATACGCCGCGCCGACCAGCGTCAGGACGGTAAGGATGGCGGGTTCGCTCGCGACCAGGGCGCCTATGCCCGCCGCGACCACCATGGTGATCATCAGATAGCCGGTCAACATGCCCGCGACGGCGGGAAGGACGGCCTTGTCCCGCAAGCCGGCGGATATGGCATACGCCCAATCCGCGCCCGGGACGACAACCAAAGAAAGCGAAACAAGCCAAAACGCCACCAGATTGCCGGTTTCCAACTGCGTACCCCAAATGAATCTCAGGCGGGGAATGTTATCGGCGAAGCAAGGGGAAGTGCTCCTGCTATCTACCGGAAGAAGCGTAGTTTTGGGTAGAATCTTCCTCATGGATGACATAGATAGAAAAATTCTGGCGCAGCTACAGGAAGACGGCCGGATTTCCATCACGGACCTGGCGGAACGGGTCGGCCTGAGCCTGTCTCCGTGCCACCGGCGGCTGCGGGCGCTGGAAGAGGCGGGCGTCATCAGCGGCTATGGCGCCAACATCAACCTGGCCGCGGTCGGGCTGAATTTCTCGGCCATCGTCTTCGTCACGATGCGCGAAGGCAGCAGCGACCGGGTGTCGGCGTTCGAGGCCGCCCTGGCCGACATTCCCGAGGTAGTGCAGGCGCAGCGGCTGTTCGGCGATCCGGACTACATGCTGCATGTCGTCACCCAGGACCTGCCCGCGTTCCAGGCGCTCTATGACCGCGTGTTGTCGGCGCTGCCGAGCGTGCTGCGGCTGAGATCGACGCTGGTGATGAAGAACGTGCTGCGGAACCGGCCGGTGCCCTTGTGAGGTCTAGCGGCGGCTGACGGCGGGACGGGCTGCAATATCCGATTCCTGTCGCGGGCGGGCAGCCGGTACAGGCCGCGTGGCGCAAAATGAGTGGCGACCCGCTATCCCTTCCCCTACGCTGCCGGTGTTTCTTGCTTGGCCGGGCAATGGCTGCCCAGGTTTTTTATCTGTTCCACGCTTTCACAAGTCATTCTGTCGGAGCATTTGAATGAAGCTAACACGTCGAGAATTCAACGCCGGTGGCGTCGCCTTGCTGGCAACCGCCACCCTGGGTGCTTCCGCGCGCGCGGCCGACGGCCTGGTCGCGAATTTCCCGGAAGGCGATGAGCGGTTCGCGCTGGCGACCGAAGCCTATATTTACGCGTATCCCCTGGTGACGATGGAAATGACCCGCCGGGTCATCACCAACGTCGCGGAGCCGAAGGGCACCCGCGCTCCCATGGGCCATCTCATCAAGCTGCGCCAATATCCCGACGCCAAATTCCGCGACGTGACCGCGCCGAACGCCGACACCCTCTACACCACGGCCTTTTTCGATGTGGGCGACGAGCCCTGGGTCGTCAGCCTGCCCGACCTGGACGACCGCTACGCGCTGTTCCCGATGCTTGATGGCTGGACGACCGTGTTTGATGTGCCTGGAAAACGCACGACCGGCACAGGTCCCCAAACCTTCGTGGTGACGGGGCCGGGCTGGGAAGGCGCGATTCCTTCAGGCATGACGCAATACAAGTCGCCGACCAGCATCGTGTGGCTGCTGGGCCGCATCTACTGTTCAGGCACGCCGGAAGACTATGCCAAAGTCCACAAGCTGCAGGATGAAGTAAAGCTCTGTCCCCTCAGCGCCTGGGGCAAGAGCTGGAATCCGCCCCAAGGCAAGGTCGATCCCGCCATCGACATGAAAGCGTCCGTCCGCGACCAGGTCAACAACATGGACGCGATCGAATACTTCACCTTGTTTGCCGAGCTGCTGAAAAGAAACCCGCCGAGCGCGGCGGATGCGCCCATGGTGGCGAAGCTCGCTTCGATGGGTATCGTGCCTGGCCAGAACTTCGACAAGAGCAAGCTCGATCCCGCCCTTGCCAAACGGATTCCGCAGGTGGGTTTCGGACGGATCATGACGCACTTCAAGTCCAGCGGCGGCGACATCCAGGACGTCGACGGCTGGGGCTTCACGACGAAGACGGGTATTTATGGCACCAACTATATCCAGCGCGCCCTGATCACCGCGATAGGCTTGGGCGCCAACCGGCCGCAGGATGCGATCTATCCCACCTCCCTGAAATCGGATACCGGGGCGATCAAGCGCGTCTACAACGGGTCGGAAAAGTACGTGCTGTCGTTCAAGAAGGGGCTTACGCCGCCGGTTTCCGGATTCTGGTCATTGACCATGTATGACGCGGACTACTTCTTTGTCGACAACCCCCTCAACCGCTATTCCATCAGCGCGCGCCAACCGCTGAAAGCAAAAGCGGACGGCTCGATCGATCTGCTCATCCAGCACGAATCTCCCGGCCCGGGCCTGGAGTCGAACTGGCTGCCGGCGCCCAAGGGAGAATTCATCCTGATGATGCGCCTCTATTGGCCCAATGAGAGCGATCCTTCGATCATCAACGGATCGTGGACCATTCCGCCGGTAAGAAGAGTCAGCTGATCCGCCAGCGATGAAAAAGAAAATCACGGGCTGCCTGCTTGGCGGCTTGCTCTATGCCGGTTGCGTTGCAGGCGCGGAAGGGGAGGCTGCCGCCGCAGACTCCCCGCCTTCCAGCGAATGGGCGTACTCGATCACGCCGTACTTCTGGGCAGCCGGGCTGTCGGGCAAGACATCCCAATCGCGTTCGCCCGTCATCGATTTTGACGCGGGCTTCGACAAGCTGTTCGACAACCTCGATTTCGGCGCCATGCTGATCGGCGAGGCGCGCAAAGGGCGCTACAGCATCTTCGGCGATCTGATCTACACAAAAATCGGTTCGCAAGGCGATACGCCGCACGGCATTCTGGCCACCAGCGCAGAGGTGCAGACGTCGACATTTGCCGGACTTATCGGAGTCGGTTATTCCGTCCTCGAGAACTCGCCGCACCAGTTGGACGTCGTGGCGGGCTTGCGGGTCTGGTCGGTCGATACCGACCTCACCCTGAAAGGCGCGCATCTTAATGGCAGAAAGACCAGCGACGGCGCCACGTGGGTCGATGGGCTGGTGGGAGTACGCGGAAACTACGTGTTGACCCAGAAGTTCTACATCACCGGTTGGGGCCTGATCGGCGCAGGCGGTGCGGATGCGGACTGGGATGTAGGGCTGGGTGTCGGCTACAACTTCAGCAAGAGCGTGTCGGCGGCCGTCGGCTACCGCGCCCTGGGCGTGGATTACAACCGAGGGGGGTTCAAGTTTGACGCCGTGCTGCAGGGGCCGATGGCGGGTTTGACCATACGCTTCTAGCCTGCTTTCTGGCTGAGCCGATACTCGTGCGGCGCCATGCCGGCGGCATGGCGAAACGCGCGCGCGAAATTCGCGGGACTGGAATATCCAAATTCCGTCGCAATCTCGGTGATCGAAGCATTCGTTCCCGCGAGCAATTCCTTCGCGCGGCGCATGCGGATGACGTTCACGAGTTCTCTGAAGTCGGAGCCGCTATCGCGGCGCAGCACGCGTTGCAGCGTGCGCACGCTGCTGCCCAACGCCCGAGCCGTGCTGTCGATCGACACGGCGCCGCTTTGAACCTGCGCGCGGATGTGCGCGACCACCACGCCCAGAAAATTGCCCAGATCGGCAGGTTCCAGCAGCACCCGCGCGACGTCTTCGATCGTCACCAGGCGCGGCCGATGTCCCGCCTTGGCAGGGCGCTGCAGCAAGCGGGCGTCAATGCAGACGGATACGGCTTCGGCCTCGAATACGAGGGGACACAGGAAGATATCCTCGAAAGGAGCGCATGCCGCCGGACGGCGTATGTCCAGTTCGATCCGGATGGGAAGAAAGTCCGCTTCCACATAGGGGCGCAGCAGGCTGAGCAGCACCGACGCGGTGCCGGTTGCAATGTGCGGGTAGCCTCGACGGCCCCGCATGGCATGGAAATAGCTGATTCGGGCAATGCCCTGGTCGATCGTGAGCTGCATCCGGTCGCCCGTGCTGTGGTAGCCCAATGAGGACGCGGCCCGCGCGATCGCTTCGCCCAGGCTGTCGGCAGCCAGAACATATTCTCCCCAGCGGCCGTAGGTCTTGAGAGACAAGCATGGCGCGGCAAGCAGGGCCAGGTTGGCTTCGCCGGAACGCCGTTCGATCTCCCACAGGAAGTCTGTCATGACGACCTGGGGGATAAAGCACTCCTGGTTTTCGATCAGCTCGATATCGAGCATCACGGCTTCCTTGGCGTACCTCAAGATCCTGTCGCCGAACGCGTGCCGCACCAGGCTTGATACCCCTGCCAAGGTCGTGACTGACTTCACGGGAGGCGCCAGAGCGCCGGAACCTGGAGATGGCCGACAGGATGCTGGCGTCAAATGAGTGGTGACTGGGTTCACTTCTGACTACCTTTGCCATGTAGTTACGTAGAACCTGTCAACTCTCTTTTTTGAGAATTGCAGAGGTCGGTCCTGTCGTGCGAATCAAATATTACATTCGGCGGAACGAGCCAGCCGCTCGCGCTGCCGTTTTACAACATCGGTGGAGAGAAATATGAAGCCAGGCAAATTTGCGGTATTGGCGTGTTTAATGCTGGCGGTCTCGGGTTGCGTTACCAAAAAGACCTATGACAAAGAGGCCCAGTTGGCGGCCGAGTATGCGGCTCTCAACCAAAAGCTCACTACGGAGTTGAGCGGTGAGCGCGCGCAGATCACGCAACTGCAAAATGAACTCAAGGTGACGATGGTCAACGAGATACTTTTCCCCGAGGGCGGCTGGAGACTTAGTCCGAAAGGTGAACAGACTCTCGCCAAGATAGCCCCTACACTTTCCAATCTGCCGGGGCAGCAGGTCGTGGTGCAGGGATTCACCGACAATGAACCGATCGGCCCGGAGTTGAGATCACATTTCCCCTCCAACCTCGAACTGTCGTCCGCAAGAGCGGACAATGTCGCGCGCTTCCTGACCTCGAAGGGAGTGCCGTTGAATTCGATTTCGGCGCAAGGCTTTGGTGATGCCCGCCCGGTGGCAAGCAACTCGACGCCTCAAGGCAAGGCGCAGAACCGGCGTGTCGAGATCGTGATTACGTCGGCCGGACGACCTTAGCCCATTTCTTGTCCGCCAGAGCGCGCTCCCGAACGGGGCCTGGCAGTGTTCGGGAGTTGAATGCCGGGGGAATTCTCTGATCGAACGATCCAGGACCGGGAGGCGGCGCATGATCTGGGAAGATGATTGGCTTTGGGGCTTGCCATTATTCGTCGCCACTATCGTCATGCACGTCACGGCATTCATGACCATGGCCAGGATACTGGCTGCGGCGCCGGCCCACTGGGGCCAGAGCAAGATCCTCTTTGGCCTGTCCGTTGCAATCTTTGCCTTGTTTGCAGCGATCCTGCACGCTCTGGAGGCGCTGGCCTGGGCCTTGCTCTATGTGCACATAGGCGCAGTCCCGGATCTTTCCGCGGCCATCCTCTATTCGCTGGAGGCCATCACCAGTTATGGGCACGCGCCGGCGTTCTTGCCGCCTCATTGGCAGCTCGTCGGCGCCATCGAGGCGGTGAACGGACTCATCCTGTTTGGTCTCACCACGGCGTTCTTCTTTGCCGCGATCCAGAATGACCGGCCGAGAAGCCCAAGAATGCGGTAGCGCTTCGCTTGGGCCGCGTGGCGACCCTTGTGGCGCTAGCCCTGGCTGGGTGCGCTTGCCGGCGCGGCAGGCACCGGACCCTGCGCCGCCTTCTGCGGCGCCGCGATGTCCATGATCAGTTCCACGCGCCGGTTGGCCGCGCGGCCGGCGGGGGTATCGTTGGACTCGATGGGACGGGTCTCGGCGTAGCCGACGGCGCGCAGGCGTTGGGCCGATACGCCGTCGCGGACCAGTTCACGCAGCACGCTGGTGGCGCGGCTGCTGGACAGTTCCCAGTTGGACGCGAATTGCCGGGTCTGGATGGGCACCGGGTCGCTGTGGCCCTCGACCGAGACCTGGTATTCGTTCTTGTTGAGGATGGCGGCCAGGCGCTTGATCACGTCCAGGCCGGTGGGGCTGAGGGTGGCCTGGCCGGATGGGAACAGCAGTTCATTGCTGATGCGAAAGCTCACCGACTGTTCGTTGATGATCACATCCACCGATTTGCCCAGGTCGCCCAGACCGAGCGACTCCTTGGACGGCGCGCGCAGCGGCGGGGCGGCGTCGGCGACGATCGCGCCTTCCTGCGTTGGCTGCGCCGGCGCGGCCGCGACCGTGGCCGCCGGCGCCTCGGCCTGCGCCCAGCTTGCGGGAATCTGGACGGCGTCGAATTCGGAATACTCGCCGTCGTAAGCGGGCAGGCCGCTGGCGGCCAGCGTGCCGACCAATTCCACCGGCTGTTCCGACTGGCCGAAGGCGCCGCCATGCAGGCGCGTGAGCGCCAGCAGAACGACCAGCATGGCCAGGAGCAGGGTGATCAGGTCCAGATAGCTCAGCAGCCAGTTCTCGGAGTCCTGTTCGACGGTTTCCTCGACGTGCCAGCGGGCGTAGCGGTCCTTGCGGTCGCTCTTGCTGGGACGCCAGCCGCTATTGGCCGCCGCTTTCTCGGCGCGTAGCTGGGCCTGGCGGGCCTGCTCGATCCGTTGCGCCAGGGTGGGGGAAATCAGGCTCATTGGCGCGCGGCGGCAGGACGGGCGATGGAGACGGGTTGGGCCGCGGCAGGTTTGGCCGCGGGCTTGATCTGGCCTTCTGCCTTGGCTTGCGCGGCCTGCGGCTTGGCGTCCGCGCCGCCGTCGTAGATTTCGTCCTCGACGTGCATGACGAAGGAATTCAGGGTTTCGCGCACCACCGCTGGGCCGCGCTTCTCGCACATCATGGCGATGCCCTGCAGCACCATGTTCATGGATTCGACGCGCCTTGCGGTGCGGCGTTCCAGCTTGAGCGCGATGGGCTTGCAGACCAGGTTGGCCAGCAGGATGCCGTAGAAGGTGGTCATCAGGCCGATGGCCAGCTGCTGGCCGATCATCTGCATGCTGCCGTCGCCCAGCACCGACATCAGGTTGATCAGGCCCACCAGCGTGCCCAGCATGCCGAAGGCCGGAGCGAAGGTGGCCATGACGCGGAACATCTGGGCCTCGGCCTGTTCGCGGGCGCGCAGCCGCGCCACACGCCATTGCAGCAGCTCGATGATCTGGTCCTCGGGCGTATTGTCGATGATCAGCTGCACGCCGGTGCGCAGAAAGGGGTTGCTGACCTTCTTGAGTTCCTGCTCGACCTTGCGGACGTCGGTGTTCATCCACAGCTGGGCCATGGACACCAGTTCCTCGATGTCGCGCTGCTGGTCGTGCTGGTCGTTGCGAAAGACGGTGCGCACCAGCTTGAAGACGCGCAGCACTTCCGACAGCGGGTAGGCGATGAACACGGCGGCCGCGGTGCCGCCCAGCACGATGGCCAGGCCCGGCAGGTTGATGTACATGCCGGGGTCGGTGGCGGCCAGGGCCACGACGATAACCAGGGTAAGCAGGCCGACGGCGGCGCCGATGACGGTAGACGGATTCATGGATCTTGCCCGATAAACATAGGCATTCCGTGCGCGGAATGCCGGATTTTCGGGAATTCTAGCCAGCGCCGGGCCGGGTCAATCGGCCGGAAAACGGGGCGAAAAGGGCGGTAAGCGGCGGCTTGGACCGGGCCAGGGGGCGCGCGTCATCCCGAAAATAATGGGGTCGGATAAGATGCAGGATCGTCTGGCGCCTGGCGCCGGCCTGCCGCCGGCCCGGCGTCAGCCCAGGCGGCGCTTGCGGGCGTTCCATTCCTCGCGGCTGATCTCCCAGATTTCCGTGGGCAGGCGGCCGCTGACGTAGCCGCGTTCCTCGGTGCCGACCAGTCGCATGCCGCTGCGCTGCGAGATGCGGCGCGAAGCCGCGTTGACAGCGGCCTTGGGGGCGCGCAGCAGCGGCTTGCCCAACACTTCGAACCAGTAGGCGGTGGCGGCCTCGCTGGCCTCGGTCATGTAGCCGCGGCCTTGATGGGCGGGGTCCAGCCAGAAACCGCGGTTGTTCCAGGGATCGTCGTCCATCAGGCTGACGATGCCGATCAGGCTGCCGGGCGCCTGGCGGGTGCGGATGGACCAGTGCCACTCCTTGCCCCGCCGCATCGCAGGGATCGCCACTTGCTCCAGATAGTGGCGCGCGCCGTCGGGCGGGTAGGGCCATGGCACTTGATCGACCAGGTAGCGCACCACTTCCCACTGCGGAAACAGGCGCTGGATGGCCTCGGCATCGCCGATTTCCAAGGGCTGCAGGACCAGGCGGTCGGTGGCAAGAGGCGGGAACAACGGAGCTTCAGGCATGGCTGCTGGGGGGTGGCGCCGCGTATCGGCGGCAGATATGTATATCATGAGCGTCATCTGGCGGCGTCTCGCCCGGCGCCGCCGCAGCATTGGAGCAAAAACATGAATACCCCCAACGAAAACGTCAGCATGGCGCTTTTCTGTGATTTCGAGAACGTGGCGCTGGGCGTGCGCGACACCAAATACCAGAAGTTCGATATCCGGCCGGTGCTGGAACGGCTGCTGCTCAAGGGCAGCATCGTGGTCAAGAAGGCCTATTGCGACTGGGAGCGGTACAAGGAATTCAAGGCCCCCATGCACGAGGCCAATTTCGAACTGATCGAGATCCCGCACGTGCGCCAGTCCGGCAAGAATTCCGCCGACATCCGGCTGGTGGTCGACGCGCTGGACTTTTGCTACACCAAGTCCCACGTCAACACCTTCGTGATCATCAGCGGGGATTCCGATTTTTCGCCCCTGGTGTCCAAGCTGCGCGAGAACAACAAGAAGGTGATCGGCGTGGGCGTGAAGCAGTCCACCTCGGACCTGCTCATCGCCAACTGCGATGAATTCATCTTCTATGACGACCTGGCGCGCGAAGGCCAGCGCGCGGCGGACGCCCGCCGCGACAACCGTGGCGGTGGCACGGCGAGCCAGCAGCGCCGCACGCCCGACGAGGAA
This sequence comes from Achromobacter xylosoxidans, assembly GCF_002192695.1. Taxonomy (GTDB): domain Bacteria; phylum Pseudomonadota; class Gammaproteobacteria; order Burkholderiales; family Burkholderiaceae_B; genus Achromobacter; species Achromobacter xylosoxidans_C. The sequence continues at coordinate 18,694 of NZ_MTLG01000078.1, read as the reverse complement.
CGCCGCCGCAAGGAAGAACTGGAAGCGCGCAAGACCCAGGCCGTGGAAATGGTCGCGGAGACCTTCGAGGCGCTCATGGCCGAACGCGGCGACAGCGGCAAGATCTGGGCCTCCGCCCTGAAGGACGCCCTCAAGCGCCGCCGGCCGGATTTCAACGAGTCCTACTACGGCTTCCGCGCCTTCGGCAACCTGCTGGACGAGGCGCAATCGCGCGGCCTGCTGGAAGTCGGGCGCGAGGAAAACGCCGGCACCTATGTGTACCGCGACAGCGCGGACGGCGCGCCGGCCGCGAATCGCGCCGCCGCCGATGGCGGATCCCGTTCCGCCCCGGCCCGTCAGCCGGCAGCGGCCGAGACCGGCGACGCGCCTGCAGGCGCGGCCCAGGAAGAATCCCGTTCCCGCTCCGGCCGCAAATCGCGCGGCGGGCGCAAGTCGGGCGGCGAGGGCAGGGGAACCGGCCAGACGGCCGAGCAGGAAGCCGCTGGCGAGAGCGCTGCCGCGCCGTCCGAAGCTTCGTCGGTGGCGTCTGCCGTTCAACCCGCAGCCGAAGCGCCGGCCAAGGCGCCGGCCCCGACCGCGGCAGCCGCGCAATCCCCCGCCCCAGCGCCGGCGACCGCGCAGCCCGATGCCGCCGGGCAAGCCGGCGAACAAGCGGATGCCGCCAAGCTGGACGCCATGCGGGCCGACGCCCTGGCTCGGGCGCAGGAATCGAAACCTGTCCAACCTTCGCGTCTGCCGCCCATGCCCAAGCCCCTGCCGCAAGCGCGCCAGCCGTTGCCGGCGGTGAATATCGCTGAATGGACCTTTGCCCAACCTGCCGCGGAAAGCCGTAGCCAGCCTGCGAGCAAGACGCCTGCCAAGATGTCCGACCCGTTCGAGGGCGGCATGGCCAGGATTGCCGCAAGGGACGAGACCCAGGCCGGCAAGCCCGTGGCGGACACGCCTGCGGTGGCAGAACCCGCAGCCGGCAAGCCCGCTGCGAAGCGGGCCACGACGCGCAGCCGTCCCGCTGCCAAGAAGACCGCCGCCAAGACCGCGCCGGCTGATCAGGCGGCGGCCGAGCCAGCGGCTGCGGCGGTTGCCGAAGCGCCCGCCAAGCCTGCCCGCAAGACTGCCAGCAAGACCGCCGGCAAGGCAGCTCCCCGCGCGCGCCGGGCCAGCAAGACGGCCGAGGAATCCTGAAGCCCGCGCTTCAGGGCTGACCGCGCTTAACCGCCCGGGCCGTTGTAGCGGCCCGGCGTGGCGCCTAGCTCGCGCTTGAACATGGCGATGAAGGCGCTGACGTTGTCGTAACCCAGCTCCAGCGCCACCGTGGTCACGGCGGCGCCCTCCGCCAGCATTTCCTGCGCCCGCATCAGGCGGGCGCGCTGCCGCCAGGCGCCCAGGGTCAGGCCGGTTTCCGCCAGATAGCGGCGCGCCAGCGTGCGCGGCGACATGCCGATCTCGGCAGCCCATTCTTCCTGTGTCCGCATATCGGAGGGGCGGTCCGATAGTGCAAGCGCCAGCCGTTGCAGCCGCGGATCACGGGGCAGGAACAGCGCCTGGCCGGCATGCGGCAAGGTCCGGATTTCATCCCGGATCACTTCAATCAGACGGCTGCGCGCCGGAGCTGCCGCGTCGTCCTGCCAGGAAGCAGCGCGGCTCACGGCGGCCAGTAGCAGGTCAGAGGCTTGCAGCACGCAAGGCTCGGCGGGCAGCCCCGCGCAAGCCGCCGGGCTCAGGTACGCGCTGTAGCCGGCATACGGGCCGTGCGAGTACAGCCCGTGCGGCAGGTCGGGAGGTATCCAGACCGTCTGGCGGGCTGCCACCACCCATTGATGCGCTCCCGCATAGACTGTCAGCAAGCCTTGGTAGGCGCCCAATAGCTGTCCCCGCGCGTGCTGGTGCATGGCGGTATGGCGCAGCGCGCCGTCCTGGCTGCGTATGGCGATCAGCCTGGGGCCGCCATGGGCGCGAGCGCGTGCGGGGTCGAGCAAGGGCGGGTTGGGAGCAGGCAACGCCATTGGCAGAAACACCGTATTGAATGGCCAGAACCGCGCAGACTTGCCACGCGGACGCGTCTATCGTAACGCTAGTCTTGAACAGCGACAGGAGCACAACATGAAAGCACGCGACGTCTTGCCCGACGGCAGGGATCTGGGGGAGTTCAACGGCATGGCCGTGCGCAAGGGCACGGTGGGGGCGTTTCTCGCCAACGCCCGCGTCTGCCTCGACCCGCAGGCGACGGCCCAGGCCGTGGCCGTTGCGCGCAGGGACATCCAGGAGGCCTTGCCGGCGCTGAACGCGCTGGGACTGTTCGAGGTGCTGCAAGTACGCGATCCCGCGTTGCGCGCCTGGATGCGTGAAATAGGGGCGGCCGCGAGCTGAGTTTCGGGCACGCAGGCGTCCGGGCGCCAGGCCCGGTGCTCTATCATGCATGCTTTGGATAAAGGCCGCGCGCTGTGCTGCGGCCCATCGCCTCGGATGACGCATGCAATACGTTCTGGTCAGTTCCTGCCTGCTGGGCAACCCCGTGCGCTACGACGGACGCGGCGCGCCCCATGACAACGCCGTGCTTACTCGTTGGCGGGACGAGGGCCGGGTGGTGGCCGTCTGTCCGGAAATGGCGGGCGGCATGCCGGTTCCGCGCCCGCCCGCCGAGATCGAGCCGGACGCGGACGCCGCCGCCGTGCTGGCCGGCCGCGCCCGCGTGATGGCGGTGTCGGGCGAGGACGTGACAAGTCCCTTCGTGCACGGCGCGCAAGCGGCTCTGGAAACCGCGCGCAAGCACGGCATCGGCATCGCGGTGCTGAAGGAAGGCAGTCCCTCCTGTGGCAGCGGCTACGTATACGACGGCCATTTCGCCGGCCGCAAGCAGCCCGGCGTGGGCGTCACGGCCGAACTGCTGGCCCGGGCGGGCCTGCGCGTCTTCAGTGAAAAGCAATGGGACGAGGCCCAGGCCTGTCTGGCCGGCCTGGAGGCGGCCGATGGGCGCTGACGTGGGCGTTGCGGTGGGCGACCTGCTGGTGCTGCTGGGCGTGGCGGGCTGCGCGGTCCTGGCCTGGAAGGCTGCGGTGCGCACCGGCCGCAGCAAAGGCCTGCTGCGCGTGGTCGCCGGCGTAAGCCTGGCCCTGTCCGCGCTTTTCTTCTACGCCTGGTACGCGCAATACCTGAAGTGGGATTTCAACGAGCTGGGCCGCTACTACGACCCGGTCGACCAGGTGGTCTACACGGATTCGGGATTCGTCTGGATCCTGCCCGCCGGCGCCATGCTGGCCATCGGCCTGCTGTGCGCCTGGCGCGGCTGGCGCCGTTGAGCCTCCAGCCGTCCACCTCCCTCCGCGGCTACTCGCTGCGGATGTTGGCCTGCTTCACGATCTGGCCGTTGGCGGCATATTCCTTCTGCACCTGGGCCGTGAACTGCTCCACCGTGCCGGGCGACATGATGTTCAACGCGTCCGTCAGCGGCTTGCTGATGTCCGGCATGGCGGCGATCCGGTTGATGAGGCCGTTCATGCGCTGGCGGAATTCCGGACTGGTGCTGGCCGGAGCGAAAAAACCGAAGGTGGACGTCATGTTGGCCACGGGATAGCCCAGCTCGGCCAGCGTGGGCGTGCCGGGTCGTCCCGGCAGCCGGGCGGGCGAGCCCACCGCCAGCAGCGCGAGCTTGCCTTCGTCGATCAGCGCATTGACCGGGCCGGAGGCGTTGACCAGCATCAGCGTGAACTGGCCGCCCAGGGCGTCGGGCACCATCTGCGCCATGCCCTTGTACGGCACGTGCGTGATGCGCACGTCCGCCTGGCCGTTGATCTGCTCCAGCATCAAGTGCCCCAGCGAGCCCACGCCGGCCGTCGCCAGCGACAGGCCGCCGGGATCGGTCCTGGCCTGGGCCAGCATGTCCTGGAAGGTCTTGCCCGTGAACTTCGGGCCGCCCACCAGATAGACCGGCGAATACATTACGGACGCCAGCGGCGCCAGATCCTTCAAGGGGTCGTACAGCGTCTTCATCACATGCGGCGACAGCGTGACCGGGCTGACGGCGGTAAAGGCCAGGGTGTTCTCGTCGTGGGCTCGCGCCACCGTGTTCATGCCTATCATGCCGCCCGCGCCGCCGCGGTTCTCCACCACCACCGGCCGGCCCAGTTCCGCCGCCAGCTTCTGCGCGAAGGCGCGCGCCGTGTTGTCGACGATGCCGCCCGCGCCATAGGGGACGACGATGGTCATGGCCTGGGCCTTGGCGTCGGCCTGGGCGTGCGCCGCCGTAGAGAACGCGCAGGCCGCTCCGATAGCGCACAGCCTCGCGATCCGCTTGAGATTCAACATGCTTTCCCCTTGTCTATGCCCGACGGCCAGTCCGCCGGAACGCGGCGGCGGCTCTTCAAAGAGGCGCGCCGGCATGCAGTGTGTGCAGGCCGGCGCGGCGGGACAAGCGGGAATACCCGGAATGGCGTGTCAGTGCGCGCGGTAGCCGCGGCTGGTCATGCAGGAATCGAGCGCCCGGTTATAGGAGTCCACCATGACCTGGGTGGTCCATTGCGTGATGGTGGCCGGGTCGTAGCCGCTCTGGTTCATGGCCCAGCGCTGGCAGTCCATGGTGGCGCTGGCCTGGGCGCTGTTGACGGGCGCGGTGGACTCGTACTGCACCGGCTCGTACTGAGGTTGGGGCGCGCTATACACGGGCTGCGCCTCGTATACCGGTGCGTTGTAGACGGGGGCCGCGTAGACCGGCGGGCTGGTGTAGCCCACGCCCGACGAATAGACGCCTGCCTGGGTGTAGGAGGGTCCGGAATCCGCCGCCAGCAGCAGGCCTATGGTGGCCAGCGCGAAGGCGCCGCCTATCCACCAGCCGTCGGAACTGCTGCTGCCGCCATGGTAATTGTGATATCCGCCGTGATAACCGCCACCGTGATATCCGCCGTGGCCGCCGCCCCAATTACCGCCGCCACGCCCGCCGGCCATGGCGGGCGCGCTTGCCACGGCCAATGCCAGCGCCGCGACGATGGCCATACGGCCAGAAAACCGCTTCATGATCTTGCTCCTGATCCGCCCCGGGGCCGGCATGCCGCCCGACCCGGACCGATACCGCCACTTTACCGCCTGGCCGCTTCCATAAAGTGTCTCAAGCGCTACGGAGATTTCAACTGATTTCAGCGGGAGGCGGGCGGGTCCTGGCGGTCGGGCCAGTTGTTGCAGGAACGCGACTCGCCGGGGCGCAGCGTGATCCGCGGCTGGTCGTTGAAATACGCCGCGTCGCGGTCCAGCGTCATGTAGGTTTCGTAACCCGTTTTTTCCACGCACCAGTTCCAGAAATACACCTGCGCCCCGTGGATCATCATCGATTCGGCACGCCATTCCTGCAACGCCTTGAACGCGGCGGCGCCGTCTGCCGCGCTGCGGGTTTCATTGCGGAACTGTTCCCGGCCATAGGGGAACGTGCTGCTGATCAGCACCACCCGCGCATCGGCCAGGGGCTGGGAATTTTCGTCCAGCACGGTGGCGCGGGCGTCGGGCTGCATGGTCTTGTACACGGGGTAGGGCACGCACCCCGCAAGCAGGCTGGTGAGCGCCAGGGCCGCAATAGTTGGCAAGCACTTTGGGAATGACATTGCAATGGTTGTATCTGTCCTGGGAGCCGTGGGTAAAACCAGTGGCTAAAAGCGCCGAAGGGTAGTATTTTCTCGCGATGATTACGGCACGACCCTCTTCTTTACCGCAAGACAAGCGTCTCACCAAGGGTGAACGCACACGGGCTCAACTCCTGGAGGTCGCGGCGGCGGAATTCGCGGAACGCGGATTCCAGCATACGCGGATCAGCGACATTGTCGCCCGGGCCGGCGTGACCCAACCTGTCTTCTATCAATACTTCGCCAGCAAACAGGCGGCCTACGACGAACTGGTGGGCATGTTCGCCCAGCGCTTGCGGCAGGCCATCGGCCAGGCGCGTCCACCCGACGGACTGCAAGGCGTGGAGCTGGCCGGACGCATCCGCGGAGGCGTGAGCGGCCTGCTCGCCATCCTGCAGGAAGATCCCAACCTGACCCGCATCGGCTTCTTCCAGGCCGCCGAGGCCGAGGAGCTCAAGGATGAATTGGTGGCGATGATTGCCGACAATGCGGACGCCGAGCGCCAGGCCGGCTGGTTCCGCGAGGACGTCCCATCCAATTGGTTCGCCCAGTCGATGATGGGCATCATCGAACGATTCACACGGCAGGGGCCAGACGCGGCCAGGCAGCAGGCCCTGGCGGAATTCATCACCGATCTGCTGTTGGAAGGGATACGGAAACGACGACCACAAGCCTCCTAGCCGGAGGCTTTTTTTTGGCCTGAAGTGAGGGCAGCCGAGCCCTTCAGGCCCAGGTCTCTTGCAGATACATCCATTGCGGCTGGCTGCCCGGCTGGACGGTGAACAGCGCCGTTGCGCGCCGCTGGGTCGCGCCTGAGTTCCAGGCATGGCGCTCGCGGTAACTCAGCAAGACCGAATCCGCGCCGGCGTGCAGCACGGCTAGCTCGTCGATCTCGATCTTCAGGCCGGGGCGGGCGCCTCGCAATCTGCCGAACAAGGCCGGCAAAGCCTCCGCGGGCAGGCGCTGGCCGTCAGCCGCGATCATGCTGAAGCCGGGCGCAAAGTCCTCGAGCAGGGCGGTCAGCTGTGCGTCCGGCGCATCGGGCGAGCCTATCCAGCGTTCGATACGGGAATGGGCGTCGAGAGCCAGGCGCAGACAATGGGATGAAAGGTCGGACATGGGAAGGATCCATGGAAAGGGAGCGCCATTCTAGGAGCCGGGTTGGTCGGGAAAAACGACCTTCCGATGGATATACTGTTCGTGTTTTTTTGACAATCCAACCCGGCTTTCCATGATCAATCTGAATCGTCTGGCGATGTATGCGGCGGTGGCCGAGGCTGGGTCTTTTACGGCGGCGGCCGATGCGCTGGGCACCACCAAGGCGGTGGTCAGCTTCAACGTCAAGCAGTTGGAACAGGAGCTGGGCGTGGCGCTGCTGACGCGCAGCACGCGGCGGCTGGCGCTGACCGAGGCGGGCGAGGGCTTCTACGGCCATTGCGCGCGCCTGCTGCGCGACGCCGAAGCCGCAGTGGACGAGGCGCGTTCTGGCCAGGCGGCCTTGTCGGGCAGCCTGCGGGTGACGGCATCGGTGGACTACGGCAATCGGGTGGTGGCGCCGGCGTTGGCGGCTTTTGCGCGCGCGCATCCCGCCTTGCGCGCGGGCTATCGCGCCGGGTCGGCGCATGCGGACCTGATCGCCGAACGGCTGGACCTGGCCATACGGGTGGGGGCGCTGGAGGATTCCAGTTACCGGGCCACGCGCATCGGCCAGTTCAAGCTATGGATCGTGGCCAGTCCGGACCTGTTGGCGCAGCACGGCGCGCCGCGCACGCCGCAGGCGCTGGCGGCGCTGCCCTGGCTGGCCAACCGGCCCGGCCGCAGCGACCGCTGGCGGCTGACGGACAGCAAGGGCCGCGAGCACGAACTCCGCGTGGCGCCAGTGGCGCAGGCCGACACGGCCTCGGGGCTGCTGGCGTTCGCCGAGGCCGGATGCGGCGTGGCCGCCTTGCCGGAGTGGCTGCTGGAAGAGCCTTTGGCGCGCGGCTCGCTGCAACGCCTGCTGCCTTCGTATGCGCTGCCGCGGCAGGAGGTCTACGCGGTGTATCCCGACACGCGGCATGTCAGCGCCAAGGTCCGGCGCTTCATCGATTTCCTGCGGGAGCGGCTGGGGCCGTCCGGCAAGCCTTAGGGCTGGTGCAAGGTTCTTTGAAATGCGGACAGGCCCCGGCCCCGCGTCTCAGCGCTCCAAGGCCGGCGTGCCGCCCGCGCCCAAGTCCCAATACAGTCCCGTCATCAGGCTCAACGCCTGCCGCAGCAAGGCCGGCGGCAGGTGCTCGTTCGGCGCGTGCTGGGAGCAGCCGGGATAGGAATGCGGCACCCAGATCGTGCGCAGGCCCAGCACGTCGGTGAAGATGTCGTTGGGGAGCGAGCCCCCCAGGTTGGGCAGCACGGCGGTCTTGGCGCCGGAGGTGCGTTCCAGCGAATCCACCGCCCAGCGCACCCAGGCGTCGTCGGGGTCGATGCGGGTGGCGCGGAACATGTTCTCGCGCGTCAGCGTGATCTGGACCATGGGAAAGCCCTGGCGGTCCAGATGGCGGCGCAGGGCGGGGACCAGGTCGTCCGGGTCCACGCCCACCACGAAGCGCAATTGGCAGCGCGCCCAGGCGCGCGGCGGAATGGCGTTGACGGGCGTGTCGGGATTGCCGGTCTTGTAGGCCAACACCTCGAACGAACACCAGCCGAACACGCGCTCGGCCGGCGACAGGCCCGGCTCGCCCCACCAGGGCTCGATCTCGGGGCCGTCGGCGCCGCCGTCCACCTGGCAATCGGCCAGGGCGCGCCGCACCGCGGCGGGCAGTTCACGGGGCACCCATTCGGGGATGCGGATCTGGCCGGTGGGCGAAACCAATGTGGAGATCGCATGGGCCAGCTGGATGCCGGGATTGGAGATCAGGCCGCCCCAGTTGCCCGAATGGTGGCCGCCCGCGCGGGCCTCGATGCTCAGGTCGAAGTTCAGGCTGCCGCGCGCGCCCAGGAAGATGGTGGGGCGCTCCGCGCTCAGCCGCGGCCCATCGGAGGCGATCAGCAGGTCCGCCGCCAGCAGCGCGCGGTGTTCCTCGCAGAGGTCGCGCAGGCCCATGGAGCCGGTTTCCTCGCCCATCTCGATCAGGTATTTGGCGTTGAAACCCAGCTTGCCGCGCGTTTCCAGCACCAGGCGCAGCGCCTCCATGTTGATGCTGTGCTGGCCCTTGTTGTCGGCGATGCCACGGCCGTACCAGCGGCCCTCGGCTTCGGTCAGCGCCCAGGGCGACAGGCCTTCCTTCCATTCCTTTTCCAGGCCGCGGATGACGTCGCCATGGCCGTAGCCCAGCACGGTGGGCAGGGCCGGGTCCTCGATGCGCTCGGCGTACAGGAACGGCGCCAGCGCCTTGGGATGCGTCAGCGTGCGGCAGGTGAAGCCCAGCGCCTCGAAGGCAGGCCGGATCTCGGCTTCCAGGTAGGCCGCGAGTTCGGGCGCGCGCGCCGGGTTCTGGCTTTCAGTGGGCTGGGCCAGGCGGCGCGCCAGCAGCGCGCGGAAGGCGCCGGAATCGAAACACTGTTCCGCCTGGGCAATGGCTTGTGCGCGGGTCATGATGGCTGGGCTCCGTTGGAGGTAGGGGGATAGAGGTGGCAGGCCACCACGGATTGCGCGCGCAGCGTCAGCGCCGGGCGCTCAGTCTTGCATTGCGCCATGGCGTGCTGGCAGCGGGGATGGAACGGGCAGCCCGGGGGCGGGCGCAGCGGGTCGGGGAACGACAGGCCCAGGCCCATGTCGGGGATGCCCAGGCCCGGCTCCGGCGTCAGCACCGAGGCCAGCAGCGCCTGCGTGTAGGGATGGCGCGGGTCGTGGAACAGCTGCGCCGTTGCAGCGGATTCGACCACCCGGCCCAGGTACATCACCGCCACATGGGTGGCGATGTGCTCGACCACCGCCAGGTTGTGGCTGATGAAGACGTAGGTCAGGTTGAATTCACGGCGCAGGTCCATCAGCAGGTTCATGATCTGCGCCTGCACCGACACGTCCAACGCCGAGGTCGGCTCGTCGCAGATGACGATCTCGGGGTGCATCACCAGCGCCCGCGCGATGGCCACGCGCTGGCGCTGGCCCCCGGACAGCTGCCCAGGCGTGTTGTGGGCCAGGCGCGGCGGCAGGCCCACGCGCTCCAGCATCTCGATGGCCTTGTGCTGCTTGGGGTTGGCGATGCCGTGCACATCCAGCGGCAGCGACACGATGGAAGCGATGGAGCGGCGCGGATTCAGCGACGAATACGGATCCTGGAAGATCGGCTGGACGCGGCGGGCAAGCGCGCGCCGGCCCAGGCCGCGGATGTCCTGGCCGTCGAGCCGGATCGCACCCTCGGTGGGCGGCGTCAGCCCCAGCAGCATGCGGGCCAACGTGGATTTGCCGCAGCCGGATTCGCCCACGATGCCCAGCACCGCGCCGCGCTCCACCGCCAGGTCCACGCCATTGACGGCGTGCAGCGTGCTGCGCGGCCGGAACATGCCGGACCGGATCGAGAACTGCCTGCTGACGGACTCGGCTTGCAGCAAGGGGCTCATGCCGGGACTCCTGCGGATTCGAGGATGCAGCGCCATTGCTGGCCGGACGCGGCGTCGTGCACCGGCACATCATGGCGGCATTGCGGCTGGGCGTGCGGGCAGCGGTCGCGGAAGGCGCAGCCTTGCAGCTCGCCCACCAGCGCGGGCACGACGCCCGGGATGGTGCCCAGCGCCTCGCCGGGCGGCGTGCGCCCGGGCACGGGGATACAGCCCAGGAGCCCCTGGGTGTAGGGATGGCGCGGCGAAGCAAACAGTTCCGCTACCGGACCTTCCTCGACGATCTGGCCGGCGTACATCACCGCGACCTGGCGCGCGATGCGCGCCACCACGCCCAGGTCGTGGGTGATCAGCACCATGGCGATGCCCAGCTCGGCCTGCAGATCGGCCAGCAGGCGCAGGATCTGCGCCTGGATGGTGACGTCCAGCGCGGTGCTGGGCTCGTCGGCAATCAGCAGTTCCGGCCCGCACATCAGCGCCATGGCGATCATCACGCGCTGCCGCAGCCCGCCCGACAACTGGTGCGGATACTGCGACAGGCGCTGCGCCGCCGAGGCGATGCCGACCTTCTCCAGCAGTTCCACCGCGCGGTCGCGCGCCTGCCGCGCGTTGGCCTTGCGGTGGTGGATGTAGTGCTCGGTCAGCTGTTCGCCGATGGCATAGGCCGGATTCAGCGCCGTCATGGGTTCCTGGAAGATCATGGCCATCTTGCTGCCGCGCAGCGCGTTGATGCGCCCGCCGCGCGCGGCCGACAGATCTTCGCCCAGCACCGACAGTCGGCGCGTGCTGCGCCGGGCGGCCTTGGGCAAGAGCCCCATGATGGCCAGCGAGGTCATGGACTTGCCGCAGCCCGATTCCCCCACCAGGCACAGCGTTTCGCCGCGCCGGACCTGGAAGGAGACGTCGCGCACCGCGTGCAGCGGGCCGCGCGGCGTGGCGATGTCGACGGTCAGGCCTTGCACGTCCAGCACGATGTCGGTGTCGCTCATGCTCAGGCCCTCTCTTCAGGCGTCAGGAGTTGATGCAGCCCGTCGCCGGCCAGGTTGATCGCGAAGATCAGCAGGGCCAGTGCCGACCCGGGGATGGCGATCAGCCAGAACGAGAAGAACATATAGGCCTTGGCCTCCGAGATCATCAGGCCCCAGGACGGCAGCGGCGGCTGCACGCCCAGGCCCAGGAAGGACAGGGAGGCTTCCAGCAGGATGGCGCTGGCGGCTTCCAGCGTGGCGATCACGATCAGCTGCGGCACCACGTTGGGCAGCACTTCGCCCCAGACGATGCGCCAGGTGGACGCGCCCGCCGCCTGCGCCGCGGCCACGTATTCCAGCGAGCGCACCTGCTGCGTGGCGCTGCGCATCACCACGGCATAGCGGTCCCACTTGAGCAGCCCCAGCACCAGGATCACCACCCAGAGCGAGCCGCCGACGATGGCGACGGTGGCCAGCGCGACCAGGATGACAGGCATGGACAAGCGGGTGGTGATCAGGAACGACACGGCCATGTCGACCTTGCCGCCGAAGTATCCGGCCGCCATGCCCATGGCCGTGCCGATCAGGCCCGAGATCAGCGCCACGCTGATGCCGATAAGCAGCGAAATGCGCGCGCCGTAGAACAGGCGCGACATATAGTCGCGGCCCAGCTGGTCGGTGCCCAGCGGATGCAGCCAGGTGCCCTTGGCGTACCAGACCGGCGGCGCCGTGCGGTAGGCCAGGTCCTGGTAGTAGGGATCGTGCGGCGAGATCCAGGGTGCGAACAGCGCGATCAGCACGATGAGGAGCAGGATGCCGCCGCCGGCCAGCAGCGCCTTGTTGCGGCGCAGCCGCCGCCAGCGCAGGGCGGACGCGGACAGTTCCAGCGGCGCGGGGGCGCCGGGAGCGGACGGGGTCAGGGTAGGCGTGTTCATGTCAGGACACCCGGATGCGCGGGTCCAGCCACGCGTTGGCGATGTCGGCGGCCAGGGTCAGCAGCACGTACAGCACCGACAGCAGCAGCACGATCAGCTGCATCACGGGATAGTCCTTGTAGGTGATGCTCTGGTAGGCCAGGTAGCCCAGGCCGTCCAGCGCGAAGATGGTTTCGATGACGACCGAGCCGCCCAGCAGGTAACCCAGCTGCACCGCGGCCAGCGCCACCACCGGCACGATGGCGTTGCGCAGCGCATGCTTGAAGACGATCTTGCGCGCCGGCAGGCCCTTGGCGCGGGCGGTGCGGATGTAGTCGGCGGCCAGGACTTCGATCATGCCGGCGCGGATCAGGCGCATGAAGGCGGGGGCGACGTAATAGCCCAGCGCGATCGCCGGCATCACAAAATGCTGCCAGCTGCCGCTGCCCGACACCGGCAGGATGCGCAGCGAGATCGAGAACAGCATGATCAGGATCAACGCGAAGAAGAAGTTGGGCAGCGCCTGCCCCAGCACGGCGATGGCCAGGCAGATGCGGTCGATCAGGCTGCCCTTGTACAGCGCGGCCAGCACGCCCAGCGGAATCGAGATCAGGAGCGCGAAGGCCAGCGCGCCCAGGCCCAGCAGCAGGGTGGTCTTGAGCTTGGAGAGGATCAGCGGCCCGGCCTCGGTCTTGAAATACACCGAGGTGCCGAAGTCGCCCTGCAGAATGTGCCAGAGCCAGTCCGCGTACTGCACGGCCAGCGGCCGGTCCAGGCCGTAGGTCTGGCGGATCATGTCGATGTCGGCCTGGCGCGCGCCTTCGCCGGCCAGCGCCAGCGCCGGATCGCCGGACAGGTGCAGCAGCAGGAACGCCAGGATGGAGACCGTCAGCGCCACCAGCACCGCCAGGCCCAGGCGCCTGATCGTGAAATACAGCATAGGGCTTCCTCTTCGTTGGACTCTCGCCGGCCCGGCGCGATGCCGGGCCGGCGCGGGGCCGCGCCTTACTTCCAGCTCATGTCCCAGAAGCGCACCAGTTCATCCGAATAGGGCTTGAAGTTCACGTCCTTGGTGGCCACGTAGTAGGCGGGCAGGGTCCACAGCGGCACCGCGTAGGCCTTCTGCGCGATCAGGTCCAGCGCCTGCTTGTAGGCGGCGTTGCGCGCGGCGCTGTCGATGGTTCGGTCGCCCTTGGTGAGCAGGTCGCGCACCTGCGCGTCGCGGGTGACGTCGTCGTTGCCGAAGGCGAAGTACACCGGCGTGGACGCCGACACGTCGTTGACCAGGTTGGAGCCCCAGGTCTGGTGCGTCAGCGAGGCCTTGTTGGCGCGGATCATGTCGCGCATGGCGGCGTACTGCAGGAAGTTGAGCTTGGCGCGGATGCCGACCGCCTGCAGATAGTTGATGATGGCTTCGGTCTGGTTGCGTTCGCGATAGGCCACCAGGTCGATGTCGAAGCCGTTGGGGTAGCCGGCTTCCGCCAGCAGCTTCTTGGCCTGGGCCGGGTCGTACTTGTAGACCGGCGCGCCTTCCTGGGTGCAACCCGTCTGCGAAGGCGTGCAGATGGTGTTGATGAGGCCGCCGCCTTCGCCCACGATGTTCTTCAGCATGGACTCGCGGTCGATCGCGTGGATGATGGCGCGGCGCACGCGTTCGTCCTTGAGCTGTGGGGCGGGCGTCCCTTCCTGGATGTTCATCTGCATGAACACGATGCGCATGGTGTTGCCGGTGACCATCTGCAGCGAGGGCATGCCGCCCAGCTGCTCGGCCTGGTCCTTGGGCACGCTCATGATCAGGTCCTCGCCGCCCGAGATGACTTCGGCCATCTGCGTCTGGCGGTCGGGGATGAAGCGGATCACCACCTTGCCGATCTTGGGCTGGGCCTTGGGCGAATCCTTGAAGTAATCGGCGTTGCGCTCCAGCGTAATGGACTTGCCGGGCTGGTAATCCACCACCTTGTAGGGACCGGAACCCACCGGCTTGGCGTTCATGCCCTTGGGGCCGACTTCCTGGTAATACTTGGCCGGATGGATGGCGGCGGTGGTGGACAGGTATTCCTTGGCGCCGGGGAAGGGCTCCTTGGTGATCAGGCGCACCTTGTACTTGTCGATCTTCTCGACCTTGTCGATCCAGGCCACGTTCTGCTGCGTCACGGCCTTGTTCTTCGGATCCGCCACGTAGTTCAGCGTGTACACCACCGAGTCCGCGTCGAACTCCTCGCCGTTATGGAATTTGACGCCTTCGCGCAGCTCGAATTCCATGGTCTTGTCGTCGACCTGCTTCCAGCTCTTGGCGAGCTGCCCCTTGTACTCGTTGGTGACCGGGTCGCGGTAGAGCAGGGTGTCCCAGACGTTGGCGGCGATGATGACGCCGATCCGCACGTTGTTGTAGTAGGGGTCCACGCTTTCCGGCGCCTGGTCGTAGGCCATGCGCAGGGTGTCGTCCTTCTTGCCGGCCAGCGCCGGCTGGGCCGCCAGCGTGGCGCAGGCCAGCAGGGCGGCGGCCAGGGCCTTGAGGGGAAGGGGGCTGCGCCGGACCGGCGCGGATGCTGCGGGGGTGATGCGGAAATCAGTCATGGTGAGGCTCCTGTGGAAGTCACTGCACGTACTGCTTATCTGCCATCTTGTTGCGGGCGGCGCGGCCCGCTGTGCTGCCTGCGGCGGGTCAGCCTGAGTCGGCCGCCGCCGCGGGCGGCTGCGCAAGGGTCTTCAACGCGGCCTCGCACTTGCGCTGCAAGTGCTGGCGCATGATGCCGGCCAGCCGGTCCGCGTCGCGCGCGTCCAGGGCCTCGGCCATCTCGATGTGCTCGCGCATCGCCAGATCCCATTTCTGGCGGTTCTCGTTCGAGACGAAGCGCAGGTTCTGGATGCGCGCGTTCTGCGCGTCGTACAGCTGCTTGAGCAGGCTGTTGTGCGCGGCCAGGCTGATGCGTTCGTGGATCTCGCGATTGGTGCGGAAGTAGGTGGGCAGGTCGTGGCGCGCGTGGCTGGCCATCATTTCGTAGGTCAGCGCGCGGATCTCGGCGATTTCCTGGTCCGTGGCTCGTTCGCAGGCCAGCCGGCAGGACATGGCTTCCAGCCCGCCGATGACCTCGAAGGCCTCGCGGATGTTGGCCTCCGACAGCGCCACCACTTGCGCGCCGCGGTTCGGCTCGATCTGCACCAGGCCTTCGGCGGCCAGCACGCGGAAGGCTTCGCGCAAGGGCGTGCGGGACACGCCCAGCAGGTCGCACAGCGTGCGTTCGTTCAAGCGGGTGCCGGGCGGAAATTCGCCCTGGATGATGCGTTCGCGCAGTTGCCCGGCCACCGTGGCCGGCAGCGTGCGGCCGTTGCCCATGCTGCGGGCGGCAGCAGGCGGCGCGGTTTCGGCGGCCACGCTGGCGGCGCCGGAATCAGGCATCAGGCTGGAAACGCTGCTCATTGGTATACAAAAATTCCCCGTGTTTTGCGAGACTATAAACCCGTCTTTCCGTATCGCCTGATGGGTGTATACCCTAGGTTATTAACGCAAAAACAATGGGATAGAGTGACGCATGCCGCAAGTCCGCGCGTTGGGAAAGTCCTGCTTGTCTGCCCTGCGCCCTTCATTGGTATACAAAAATATTCCACTTTGGGACTACGCATGCTTACCTTGAACAGTCATTCGTCCGGCCGGCACTTCCTGCAGATTCCGGGGCCGACCAACGTGCCCGACCGCGTGCTGCGCGCCATCGACCAGCCCACCATCGACCATCGCGGACCCGAGTTCGGCGCGCTGGGCCTGGCGGTGCTGGAAGGCGTCAAGCAGGTGTTCCAGACGCAGTCGCCGGTGGTCATCTTCCCGTCGTCCGGCACCGGCGCCTGGGAGGCCGCGTTGGTCAATACCCTGTCGCCCGGCGACCGCGTGCTGATGGTCGAGACCGGCCATTTCGCCAGCCTGTGGCGCAAGCTGGCGGGACGGCTGGGCCTGGAGGTGGACTTCCTGGAAGGCGACTGGCGCCATCCGGTCGACGCAGCGGCCATCGCCGCCCGCCTGGCCGACGACCCGGGGCGCAAGATCAAGGCGGTGTGCGTGGTGCACAACGAAACCTCCACCGGCGTGACCAGCGATATTGCGGCCGTGCGCGCCGCGATCGATGGCGCCGCGCATCCGGCGCTGCTCATGGTGGACACGATCTCGTCGCTGGGCTCCATCGACTACCGCCACGACGAATGGGGCGTGGACGTGACCGTGGCCGGCTCGCAAAAAGGACTGATGCTGCCGCCGGGCCTAGCCTTCAACGCCGTCAGCGCGCGCGCCCTGGCCGCAGCCGACGAGGCGCGGCTGCCGCGCTCGTACTGGGATTGGCGCGAGATGCTCACCGCCAACGCCCGCGGCTACTTTCCGTACACGCCTTCGACCAATCTGCTTTACGGCCTGCACGAAGCCCTGGCCATGCTGCGCGAAGAAGGCCTGCCGCAAGTCTTCGCGCGCCACCAGCGCCATGCCCAGGCCACGCGCCTGGCGCTGGCCGGCTGGGGCCTGGAACTGCTGAGCCTGGATCCGGCCGCGCACAGCCCGGCACTGACTGCCGTGGTCATGCCGCAAGGCCATGGCGCCGACGCCTTCCGCAAGCTGGTGCTGGAACGCTTCGACATGTCGTTGGGGCAGGGCCTGGGCAAACTGTCCAACCGCGTGTTCCGCATCGGCCACCTGGGCCACTTCAATGACCTGACGCTATGCGGCACGCTGGCCGGCGTGGAAATGGGCCTGGCCGCGGCAGGCGTGCCGCATCGCGCGGGCGGCGTGCAGGCGGCAATGGAATTCCTGGCCGGGGCGCGTGCAAACGCTCCGGCCTGAGACGCACACATAACGAGGGAAACAATGAACACACTCATGCAGCAGGCGATCCAGTTCGCCAACGATCACGAATCCGCCTGGGACCGCAGCGTCAAGGGCAACTTCGGCGTGCACCTGAACGATCCGCCGCCCTGGAACCGCCTGCTGGGCCCCATCCACGACCGCGGCCCCGTGTCCGGCGTGGTCACGGTGCGCGGCGAAACCATCGCATCCTGGGGCGAGCCCGAGCGCGCCGACCTGACCTTCAGCGTAGCCAAGCTGTACCTGGCGATCCTGGCCGGCGTGGCCCACGACCGTGGCCTGTTGCCGGACGTGGACGAACCCGTGGGCAAACGCGTGCGCGGCATCGGATTCGACGAAGAGCAGAACGCCGACATCACCTGGCGTCATCTGCTGCAACAGACGAGCGAATGGGAAGGCGAACGCTTCGGCGTATCCGACCAGGCCGACCGCTACCGCGCGGTTACCTTCGGCGTGCCGCCGGACGGCAAGAAGGGCGAGGCGCGGCCCTTGCAGCGCCCCGGCACGTACTGGGAATACAACGACGTGCGCATCAACCAGCTGTCGTATGCGCTGTTGCACCTGTTCCGCAAACCCTTACCCGAAGTCTTCCGCGAGGCCGTCACGCGGCCCATCGGCGCCGGCGAAGACTGGCAATGGGTGGGCTACGACAACGCCTGGGTCGAGATCGACGGCCAGCGCATGCCGTCGGTGCCGGGCGGCTCGCACTGGGGCGGCGGCATGTCCATCAGCGCCCGCGATCAGGCGCTGATCGGCCAGATGCTGCTGAACGACGGCATGGCCAACGGCCGCCGCATTCTTTCTAGCGAATGGATCCGGGATATGCGCACGCCATGCGCGATCGCGCCGTATTACGGCTATCTGATCTGGCTGAATCATGAAGGCCGCGTGTTTCCCAGCGTGCCGGCTTCAAGCTTCTTTGGCGTGGGGGCGGGTAGCTCGTTTACCTGGGTGGAGCCGGAGCGGCAGATGGTGGTGATTGTGCGTTGGCTGGATTCGGCGCATGCGGATGCGTTATTCGGGAAGATCCTGGCGGCGGTGGACGCCAGGGTCTAGATCGATTTTGGCTTGGTTTTCGACGTCGGGGACCAAGGGGGCTTCGAGCATGCGGATGTCGGGGTTCTGAACCGCCGAGGCTACCCTGCGCCATTCCGATGCTCGCCCCAGTGGGGCTGCGCTTCGGATGGCTCCGGGCAGCCTCGGCTGGCAGTCGCCTGATGCATTGGTTTCGGACCCCGTTCATGGGCAGAAGCCGTGAGCCGGTGGCCGGACGGAGGGATCCGAAGCGCAGCCCCACTGGGGGCGAGCATCGGAATCCCGCAGTCCGGACGCTGGCGACTCAAGAACCCCGTCTCGCAAAATCGAAGCGGCAGGGCTTCGAGCTTGCGGATGTCAGGGTCCTTTGTTTTTTTTTTCCAGGCGGCCAGGCGTTCCTGGTCGCGCGAGGCCAGCGCGGCCTGCAACTGCGTGTGCGACTGGTCCAGCGTCTGCAGCAGGGCGGCGGAGTGCTGTTCGAAAGTGGCGGCGGCGGTTTCCAGCGCCTGCTGGTTGTCGCCGGCCAGCTTGGCGTAGACCTGCTCCTGGCGCGCCTGCGCCTCGGTCCAGGCCTGGGTGACGCTGCCGGCCGCCGTTTCCAGGCGGGCCGACACGCTGTCCAGCAGGCCTGCCTGGGCCTGCGTTTGCGCGGCGATGTCGCGCGCGGTCTGGGCCAGCGTGTCGCTGGCGGCCTGTTGGCGGGCCACGGTGTCGGTGCCGGCCTGCTGCCATTCCTGGCTCAGCGTGGCCGCCATGGCGGTGAGCGTGCCGGTCCAGGCGGCCAGGCGTTCCTGGTCG
>NZ_MTLG01000077.1 GCF_002192695.1 Achromobacter xylosoxidans | reverse complement strand
CGCCGTGGCGCGCCTGCCGCCGGACCTGTTCACGCCCGATTGAAAGCCCGCGGGCCGGGCTGTCACGTCGCGCCGGTTCGGTGCTGCGCCAATACGTCGTGCATGGCCCGCGCGGCGCGTTCCAGCACCGGTACCGCGCGCAGCAGCTCGTCCAGCATCACGCGCGCAGTCGGCGCGTGGCAGGCCACGGCCGCGACCACGCGGTCGTCGGCGTCGCGCACCGGCACCGCCACGGCGCTCATGCCGCGCACAAATTCTTCGTTGTCGATGCCGATGCCGCGCGCCGCCAGCCGTTCAAGCTCTTCTTCCAGCCTGGCCGGGTCCGTCAGCGTGCGCGGCGTGTTGCGCGTGAGCGGCAGGCGCGCCAGCACTCGCCCGCGCTCCAGCCGGTTCATGGACGCCAGGAACAGCTTGCCGCTGGCGGTGCAATGCATGGGCACGTGGCTGCCCACGGCGAAGAACAGGCGCAGCGGCTCGGCCGTTTCGACGCGTTCCATGTAGATCACACGATCGCCGTCGGGCGCGGTCAGGTTGCAGGTTTCGCCCAGGGTGCCAACCAGCTGGGCCAGCACCGCGCGGCAGGCGCGTGTGAAGGCCGAGGCGCGCAAGGTGGCCAGGGCCAGGGTCGCCGCCTGCGGTCCCGGCACGAAGCCGTTCTCGGTGGGCGTGGCGGCCACGAAGCCGGCGCGCTGCATGGCCGCCAGCAGGCGCATCAAGGTGGTCTTGGGCATGTCCAGCCGCTGCGCCAGTTGCGCCAGCGTGGGCGGATGCTGGGCGCGCGCCAGGTGGTCCAGCACCACCAGCGCCCGCAGCGAACGCGCGGCCTCTTGATGGTTGGCGGCATCATCGGCCTGCTGCGCCGATGCTGCACCGCGATTTTGAAACTGAATCTGCATATTCTGTTCCACTTTTCCGCCCCTGCGCCTGTTGTGCTTTGCTCTGCGCGCGCGCTTCCTAGAATCGCCTCAAATGCCGCAGCGCCCAGGCGCCGGCATCGATCCAGTATATAAGTGCGCCCCACAACGACAAGCAGGGTTAACGCGCCGTAGGCTTGGCGCGGCGCCCTGCTGCAGGGAGAGCTTGCGGACATGTCCGATACCGTGGATTACATCGTGGTCGGCGCCGGCTCGGCCGGATGCGTAATGGCCAACCGGCTGAGCGCCAGCGGCGCGCACAGCGTCTGTCTGCTGGAAGCCGGCCCCAAGGACAGCAACCCGTGGATACACATCCCCATCGGCTACGGCAAGACGATGTTCCACAAGGTCTTGAACTGGGGCTACTACACCGACCCCGACCCCGGCATGCTGGACCGGCGCATCTACTGGCCGCGCGGCCGCACGCTGGGCGGCTCCAGCTCCATCAACGGCCTGATCTACATCCGCGGCCAGCGGCAGGACTACGACGCCTGGGCCGCCGCCGGCAATCCCGGCTGGAGCTGGGACGAGTGCCTGCCCTACTTCCGCAAGCTCGAGAACAATGATCTCGGTCCGGGCCCCACGCGCGGCACTGAAGGCATGCTCAACGCCACCTCGATCAAGACCGCGCATCCGCTGGTGGAAGCATTGATAGGCGCCGCGCAAAAGCTGGGCCTGCCGCATGTGCAGGACTTCAACACCGGCGACCAGGAAGGCGTGGGCTACTACCAGCTCACCACGCGCAACGGCCGCCGCTGCTCAACCGCCGTGGCCTACCTGCGCCCCGCGCAGGACCGCAGCAATCTGCGCGTGGAAACCGACGCGCACGCCATGGCCGTACTGTTCGAAGGCAAGCGCGCCTGCGGCGTACGCTACCGGCGCGACGGCCAGGTGCACACCGTGCGCGCCCGCCGCGAAGTGGTGCTGTGCGCCGGCGCCCTGCAATCGCCGCAGCTGTTGCAGCTGTCCGGCGTCGGGCCCGCTGCACTGCTGCGCCAGTTCGGCATCGGCGTGGTGCGCGACCTGCCCGGCGTGGGCGAGAACCTGCAGGACCATCTGCAGATCCGGCTGATCTACGAGACGACCCGCCCCATCACCACCAACGACCAGTTGCGCAGCCTGACGGGCCGCGCCCGCATGGGCCTGGAATGGCTGCTGTTCCGCGGCGGGCCGCTGGCGGTGGGCATCAACCAGGGCGGCGTGTTCTGCCGCGTGGACCCGGCCAGCCGTACGCCCGACACGCAGTTCCACTTCGCCACGCTGTCGGCCGACATGGCGGGCGGCAAGGTGCATCCGTTCTCGGGCTGCACCTATTCGGTGTGCCAGCTGCGGCCCACGTCGCGCGGCCGGGTCCGGCTGCGCAGCGCGGACCCGTTCGAGGCGCCGTCCATGCAGCCCAATTACCTGTCCACCGACCTGGACCGCCAGATGGCGGTCGCGGCGGTGAAGTATGCGCGCAGGCTTGCCGCCACCGAACCGCTGGCCGGCCTGATGAAGCGCGAGTTCCGCCCCGGGCCGGACGTGCGCACGGACGACGAGATCCTGCACTTCTGCCGCGAATACGGCGCCACGATCTTCCACCCGTCCGGAACCGCCAAGATGGGGCCGTCCAGCGACCCCATGGCCGTGGTGGATGAACGCCTGCGCGTGCATGGCGTGGCCGGGTTGCGCGTGGTGGACTGTTCGATCATGCCGACGCTGGTATCGGGCAACACCAACGTGCCCGTGGTGATGCTGGCCGAGCGCGCGGCCGAATTCATGTTGCAGGACCTCAGGCAAGCGCAGCCGCAGGCGCTGCGCGTCGCCGCCTGAATCGGAGATGACGGATCCCGGATAGCAGAACCCCCAGGCGCAGGACAACGCAGATTGCCCCACCGCCCCACCAAAGGAGACTAGACATGGCCAAGCAAAACGAAGCCGCGGTGCGCAAAGTCGTCGCCGCGTCATTGATCGGCGCCACCATCGAGTGGTACGACTTTTTCCTGTATGGCGTCGTCGCGGGCATCGTGTTCAACAAGCTGTATTTTCCGACGGGCGACCCGGTGGTCTCGACCATGCTGGCCTACACCACCTTTGCCGTCGGTTTCATCACGCGGCCGCTGGGCGGGCTGATCTTCGGCCACTTCGGCGACCGCATCGGCAGAAAGAGCATGCTGGTGATGACGCTGATGATCATGGGCATCGCCACGTTCCTGATCGGCTTGGTGCCGACCTACGACAGCATCGGCATCTGGGCGCCGATCCTGCTGCTTTTGCTGCGGGTGTTCCAGGGCATAGGCCTGGGCGGCGAATGGGGCGGCGCGGTGCTGATGGCCTATGAGTACGCACCGCCGGGCAAAAAAGGCTTTTATGCATCGCTGCCGCAGATCGGGCTGGCCATCGGGCTGTGCCTGGCCTCGGGCACGGTGGCACTGCTGTCCACCCTGCTGACGGACGCGCAGTTCATGGCCTGGGGCTGGCGCATCGCCTTCCTGGCGTCGGCCGCCATGGTGCTGGTGGGCATGTACATCCGCCTGAACATCAAGGAAACGCCCGAGTTCGCGGCGGTCAAGGCCAACAACGCCGAAAGCCGCATTCCGTTCTTCGACATGCTCAAGCGCTATCCGGGCAATGTCTTCAAGGGCATGGGCGCGCGCTACATCGACGGCGTGTTCTTCAACGTGTTCGGCGTGTTCTCGATTTCGTACCTGACGCAGACGGTGCAGATCAGCCGGACCGAAGCGCTGATCGGGGTGATGGCCGCGGCCCTGGTGATGTGCTTTTTCATCCCCTTCTTCGGCCGGCTGTCCGACCGCATCGGCCGCACGCGGGTTTACTTCTGGGGTTCGCTCATCACTGCGGCGGCGTCCTTTCCCGGCTTCTGGCTGATGCTCAACAGCCAGGGCAGCGTGATGCTGATCTGGCTGGCCATCATCATTCCGTTCGGCATCCTGTACGCGGCGGTGTATGGGCCGGAGGCGGCGCTGTTCTGCGAGCTGTTCGATGCCAAGGTGCGCTACACGGGGATTTCCTTCGTCTACCAGTTCTCGGGCATCTTCGCCTCGGGCATCACGCCCATCATCGCGACCGCGCTGTTGAAGACAGGCGGCGGCCAGCCTTGGCTGATCTGCCTGTACGTGCTGTTCGCGGGGGTGGTGTCGGCGGTGTGCGCGATGCTGATCGGGCGTGGCGCGCAGCCGGCGGAACTGGAGGCGGCCGCGGCGACTGGGATGCCGTCAGCGGGCTTGCGCAAGGCCTGAACGTGAAAGCGCCGGCCACATGGGCCGGCACTTTTTTCTGGGCTGATGCCTCAGGCCGCCGCTACCGGGCGGCCGTAAAACGGGTAGTTGGGATCGTTGTAGCCGTGAGTCGAAGCATGGCCGGGCGTGACCCAGTCATTGACGACGGCCTCGTCCTCGGCCGTGATCTTCACGTCCAGGGCCGCGTAGTAGTCCTCCATCTGCGCCAGGGTGCGCGGGCCGGCGATGACGGCGGTGATGACGGGATTGGCCAGCACCCAGGCGGTGGCGAAATGCCCCGCCTGCGTGCCGCGGGCGGCGGCGTGCGCCACCAGCTTCTGCGCGATTTCCAGGGACTCTTCGCGGAACTCGGTCGCCAGGATGCGGCGGTCGCCGCGTCCGGCGCGGGTGTCGGCCGCGGGCGCCTGGCCCGGCAGGTACTTGCCGGTGAGCACGCCGCGCGCGATCGGGCTGTAGGGCACGACGCCCAGTCCATAGTGCTTGCAGGCGGGCAGGATCTCGACTTCGGGGCCCCGGTTGAGCATGTTGTAGTAAGGCTGGCACACGACGGGTTGCGGCACGCCCATTCTTTCGCACAGGCGCATGACCTCGGCGATGCGCCAGCCACGGAAGTTGGACAGGCCGAAGCTGCGCAGCTTGCCGGCGCGGATCAGGTCGCCCAGGGCCCACAGCGCTTCTTCGAGGTTTTCCTCGTGGTAGTCGCGGTGCAGGTAGAGGATGTCCATGAAGTCAGTGCCCAGGCGCGTGAGGCTTTCCTCGACGCCGCGGATCAGCCACTGGCGCGAATAATGAGCCTGGTTCGGGCCTTCACCGACGGCATTGCCGATCTTGCTGGCGAGCACCCAGTCGTGGCGCTGGCCTTTCAAGAGCTTGCCCACCACTTCTTCGGAGCGGCCGCCGTTGTAGACGTCGGCGGTGTCGATGAAGTTCAAACCATGGTCACGCGCGGACGCGACGATGCGGGCGGCTTCGTCGTCGGGGGTTTGCTCGCCGAACATCATGGTGCCCAGGCAGAGCGGAGAAACGCGGAGATTGCTGCGGCCGAGGCGGCGGTAGTTCATGGTTGGCTTCCTCTCGTTCACGGAAATGGATTAGGCGGGAGCATGCAACGGCAAGCCTGCGCCAGTCAAATTTGCATCTAGGGCATTCTTGGTTGGATTGTTGATGTTTGGTTTTGTGAGGCTGGGGTTCTTGAGGCGCCGGCGTCCGGACTGCGGGATTCCGATGCTCACCCCGGTGGGGCTGCGCTTCGGATCCCTCCGCCCGGCCACCGGCTCACGGCATCTGCCCATGAACGGGCCTGAAACCAGTGCATTAGGCAGCTGTCAGCCGAGGCGGCCCGGAGCCATCCGAAGCGCAGCCCCATTGGGGCG
>NZ_MTLG01000076.1 GCF_002192695.1 Achromobacter xylosoxidans | reverse complement strand
GGGCGCGCCCGCCGCAGGCACGCGGCGGCCGCGCGCGGCGCCCCGGACCCGCAAGCGCTAATCGCGCGCTTTAATGCGTGTGTTCGTCCAGCACCAAGTGCGCCATGCCCTTCTCGGTCGCCAGGCCGACCTTCTGCCCGATAGGCAGCGTCGCCTTGGTCGCGACGTGGCCATAAGGCAGCCCCGTCACGACCGGCACCTTGACCGTCTTGCGCAGCCAGGCCACCACTTCGTGCAGGTCGTAGCCGTTGTCATGCGGCGCCAGCTTGTAGTCCGAGAAGCGGCCCAGCACGATGGCCTTTTGCTTGCCCAGGATGCCGGCCTGCGCCAGCTGGATCAGCATGCGTTCGATGCGGTAGGGATGCTCGGCCACGTCTTCCAGGAACAGGATGCCGCCGCGCACCTTGGGCATGTAGGGCGTGCCCAGCAAGGACGTCAGCATGGCCAGGTTGCCGCCCCACAGGATGCCGCGGCAATCCACCGCATCGGCGTCCTGGGTTTCGAAGCTGAGGATTTCCAGTTCGCCGCGCATGATCTCGCCGAACAGCGCTTCGGTCAGGTCGTCGACCTTCTTGCCGCCGAAGTCGTAGACGGCCGAGGCGCCGGTATAGCTGACCGCGCCGGTCTGCGCCAGCAGGCCCAGGTTGAAGGCGGTGAAGTCGCTCATGCCGACGAAGCGCTTGCCGCTGTCGGCCATGGCCTTCCAGTCGATGGCAGGCAGCAGCCGGCCCATGCCGTAGCCGCCGCGCGTCACCATGACAATGGGCAGCTTCTGCTTGGCGGCGCGCGTCAGGCTGGCCAGGCGCTGCGCGTCGGTGCCGGCAAAGCGCTGGTGCTGCGCGTACGCAGTGCGGTCCACGGCGGTCTTGAAGCCCTGCTGTTGCAGCCTTTCGCGCGCCAGTTCGACGGCGGCCGGATCGCGCACGGCGGAGGACGGCGAGATCAGGTAGATGCCGCGGGCGTCGGGCAGCACGTGGGCGTGGCTGTGGTCGTGGCCGCAGTCTTCATCACATTCGTGGCCTGCGTGGCCATGATCGTGGTTGTGGTCATGGTCGTGGGCGGCGGCCGCTTTCGCGCCGCGCGCCTTGGCGCCTTGGGATTTGCTCATGCTGCGGATTCCTTGCTGCGGCGTTCGCGGAAGAACCGGCGCAGCAGCTCGCCGCAAGGTTCCGCCAGCACGCCGCCGGTGACTGAGGTGTGATGATTGAGTTTGGGGACCGAGCCCACGTCCAGCACGCTGCCGCAGGCGCCGGTCTTGGGGTCGTAGGCGCCGAACACGACGCGGGCGAGCCGCGCATGCAGCATGGCGCCTATGCACATGACGCAGGGCTCCAGCGTGACGTACACGGTGATGCCCGGCAGACGGTAGTTTTCCAGCGCGCGCGCGGCGCCGCGCAAGGCGACGATCTCGGCGTGGGCGGTGGGGTCGTGGTCGATGATGGTGCGGTTGTAGCCGCGCCCGAGGATGTCGCCCTGGGCCGACACCACCAGCGCGCCCACCGGCACCTCGCCGATGTCGTAGGCGGCGCGGGCCTCTTGCAGCGCGAGTTCCATGAAGCTGGCGTCCTGCGCGGTCCAGGGCTGGACCGCCGCCATCGGGATGGCCTCAACCACGGTACACCCGGGACTTCAGTGCGATGCGGCCGGCCAGGCTGGTCACGGCTTCTTCCAGCCATTGGTAGAGTTCGGCGTGCTCGTCGTAGCGGGCCTGGTTCAGGTTCGACACCCGGCCCTCTTCGATGAAGCCCCAGGCCCGGCTGCGCTTGTCGCGATGCTTGGGGTCCCAGACGCCGAAGGCAAAGCCGCCGGCGCGGCGGATCAGCGAAAAGCACGGAATGTCGGTGTAGCCGTCGCCGACGAACACCATCTGGTCGAACGGCACGCGCAAGCGGTCCTCGGGCACCTTGCGGTTGACCTCGAAAGGCTTGTTGCGGAAGTCGCGGCCGATGATGCCCTTCTGGATGTGGAACAGGTAGCGGGTCTTGTCGGTGAAGCTGACGATGCGGCGCGGAAACGCGATGCCGCCGTCCGCGCCGTAGATGAATTCGGACGCCCAGATCTCGGTGAATTCATGCGCGATGGGGGTGGAGCGGACCACGTCGCCGATGCCGCTGGAAATCAGGTAGAACTCCAGCTGCACTTGCGGCTGCTCGGCCCGCACGGCGGCGCGCAGCCGCTGGAACAGCGTGGGCACGCCGTCGTGCAGTTCCAACCGGGCGCCCCAGTCCTTCAGGCGCTGCTGGGTGATGAGGCCATGCTTGCCCGATTGCGACAGCTGGATCATCTGGTACAGGTAGGCGGGCACGGGATCCCAATCCTGCTGCGAGAGCAAGGGATCGACCTCATCCTTCCAGAAGGATGCCGTGTCCACGCCCATGCTTTCCAGGAAGCCGGACGTGCTGTCCGAGGCCAGCGTGTCGTCGAAGTCGAATATCAGGGCGATGACGTCGGACATGTATATGCGTGAAAAAGGGGCGACAGCCGCCATTTTGCCTGAATGTGGCGGCGGCTGCGCCCCTGGAGGTCCTAGCGGGCCGCCCTTGCGGCCCACGATCCGGACTGTCGCTTACTGGCGCACCGGCGAGGTCATGGGCGTCCCGGGCGCCGGCGCCATGCCCGGCGCGCCGGCCGCGGGCGGCACGGTGTCGGCGGGCACCTGGATCACGGTTTCACGCAGCACGCCCCCGCCCTGCACGCTGCCGCGCACATTGGTGGGCGAAGTCATCTGCGTCACGCAGTCCTGGCGCGAGGCGGCCGGCAGGCGGTTGCAGCGGTCCAGCATGTTCTGCTGCAGCTGGTCGTTGCTGCCATCCTTGAGGTTGTTGCGGCCGCTTTCCTGGCGCGCCGCGCCAGCTTCGCGCATGCAGGCGGCCTGGTCCTGGCCGGTGGCGCCGCTCTTGCAAGCGGCGACGTCCTGCTGGTACTGGGATTGGGACTGGGCTGAGCCGCGGCCGCTCGCATCGGCCGCGTGGACCGCTCCCGCGGCCAGCATCAGGCCGGCAGCGCAAAGCGTCGCCGCGAGGCGTTTGGTGTGCATGGGTCGTGTAGTCATGGTCAGCTCCTTGAAGTTGGTTGAACCCTTACCCACTATCCCACGATGGCGCTGCGCCTACATGTCCAGCGACGTGAAATCGTAAGACTACGTTTCAATTGCCGCGACGCAACAAACCCTGGTTGCCTCCTTAGCTGGCGTCGCGCTCGGCGTCGGTCTTGCTCAGGCGATTGCGGTACGTCGCCGCACGCATCAGCAGCATCGCGGTCACCGGCGAAGACACGATCAGCAGCAGCGTGATGATGACTTCATGAAACACGGGCCGCGCCGACAAGGCCGAAAACACCAGGATCGACGCCGCCAGCACGCAGCCACAACCCATGGTGTTGCCCAGCGTCGGCGCATGGATGCGGGCATAGAAGGTACGGAAGCGCAGCAGGCCGGCCGAACCGGTCAGCGCCAGCAGGCCGCCGAGCACCAGCAGGATGCTGGCCGGTATGGCGGCCCACAGCGGGATCTGGGCGTCGATCATGGCTCGATCACCTCGCCGCGCAGCAGGAAGCGCGCCATGGCGGTGGACCCGACGAAGCCAAACAGGGCGATCAGCAGCGCAATGTCGAAATACACCGACGTGCCGGAGCGGATGCCGAACACCAGCATGGTCAGCATGCCGTTGATGTACAGCGTATCCAGGGCCAGCACACGGTCCTGCGCGGTGGGGCCGCGCAGCAGCCGGATGGCGGCGAAGACCATGCCCAGCGCAAAGCAGAGCAAGGCGAAGGACGCGGCCCAATAAAGTATGTTGTTCATTCGAAAATCTCCATCAGCGGGCGCTCGTAGCGTTCCTGGACCAGCTTGACCCAGTCGCCTTCGTTCTGCAGGTCCAGCACGTGCAGCTTCAGGCAGTGGTCGTCGGTCAGGTCCACCCAGACGGTGCCCGGCGTGTACGTGACGATGCAGGCCAGCATCGCCAGGCCGTGCGGGTCGCGCATGGTCAGCGGGATCATGATGAACCCGGGCGAAAAGTCATTGCGGCGCGGATTCAGGATCAGCCGCGCCACGGCGATATTGGATTTGATGATGTCCGCGGTCACGTGCAGGAACAGCGGCACCGCCTTCCACAGGCGGCGCGGCTTGGCCTTCAGCGGCCGCAGGCGGGACGCCGCCCAGGTGAACCACAGCGCCAGCGCAATTCCCAGCGCGATCTGGCCCGCGGACGCGCTCTGGTTGAGCACCAGCCACAGGACGAACAGGTAGACGGGCAGGAACAGGAAGTAGAGGCGGCGCATCAGCTTCCTCCCTTGAGGCCGCGCACGGTCTGCGCGGACATGACGGCGTCGATGTAGGACTTGGGCTGATCCAGCGAGCGCGCCGCGTCGTCCAGATAGGCCGACACGGGACCGGCGCCGGCCGCCAGGCCCACGCACAGCAGCAGCAGCACGGCCACCGGCCCGGCTTCGATCAAGCGCAGGCGCGGCGTGCTGCGGTCATCGCTGGCCCAGAACACGCGGATGCCGGTGCGGCCCAGGCCGATGAGGCCGGCCAGCCCCGAAAGCAGCACCGCGGCCACCAGTATCCAGGCGTCCATGGGCACGGCCGATTCGTTGGCGGCCGACACCGCCGCCGACAGCAGCGACAGTTTGGCGACGAAGCCCGACAGCGGCGGCAGGCCCGTCACCAGCAAGGCGCAGGAAATGAAGGCCAGGCCCAGGAAGGCCATGGCCGCGGGAATCGCCACGCCCACCACGTCGTCGGAACGGTTGACCGAGGCCGGATCGTCCAGGTCGAACGCGTCCAGGGTCACTGCCAGCACGTTGGCGCCGAAGCTGCGGGTGCGCTCGATGAGTTCGGCCAGCAGGAAGAACGCGCCCGTGGTCAGCACGGAACTAAGCAGATAGAACAGCGCCGGGCCGGTCAGCGTCACGCCCGGCATGCCCAAGGCGGTCAGCAGCGTGCCGGCCGACACGATCACGCAGTAGCCCACCATCTTTTCCAGCTGCTGGGTCGCCAGCAGGCCCAGGCCGCCAAACAGCAGCGTGGCCAGCCCCGCCGCGAACATCCAGTCCAGGCTGAAGGCCGCCGGCGCGCCGGTGGGCAGCAGCAAGGAACCGATGCGCAGCAGCGCGTAGATGCCGACCTTGGTCATGATGGAGAACATGGCCGCGACCGGCGCGCCGGCCGAGCCATAGCCCTTGACCAGCCAGAAGTTCAGCGGCCAGGCGCCCGCCTTGACCAGGAAGGCCACGCCCAGGATGGCCGCGCCCGCCTCGAACAGCATGCGGTCCGCGCCCGCCAGGTTGCCGGCGCGCACCGCCAGGTCCGCCATGTTCAGCGTGCCGGTGACGCCATAGATCAGCGCGATGCTGATCAGCAGCAGGAACGAGGCCACCAGGTTGACCGCGATGTACTGCAGGCCGGCGCTCACGCGCGCCACGCCCGAGCCGTGCAGCAAGAGGCCGTAGGACGCGGCCAGCAGCACCTCGAAGAACACGAACAGGTTGAACAGGTCGCCCGTGAGGAACGCGCCGTTCAGGCCCATCAGCAGGAACTGGAACAGCGAATGGAAATGCACCCCGGCGCGGTCCCAGCGCGCCAGCGCATAGACCAAGGTGGCCAATCCCAGCACCGCGGTCAGGGTCAGCATCACCGCGGCCAGGCGATCGACCACCAGCACGATGCCAAAGGGCGCGGGCCAGTCGCCCACCAGATAGACCCCTACCCCGTCGGGCCAGACGCCGGGCACGCCGCCGCCCGCCACCACCAGCAGCGCGATGGCGGCGGCCAGTTGGCCCAGGGTCGAAACCAGCGCAATGGCGCCACGGGTATAGCGGCGGGTGTCCGCCAGCAGGAGCATCGCCGCGCCGGCCGCGAGCGGCGTGATGATGGGCAATACGGGCAGGTGTTGCAGCCAAAAATTCAAGATTGGGACTCCCGTCCATCAACGTGGTCGGTACCCGTGAGGCCACGCGAGGCCAGCAGCACAACCAGGAACAGCGCGGTGGTGGCAAAGCCGATCACGATGGCCGTCAGCACCAGCGCCTGCGGCAGCGGATCCGCATACCAGGAAGGATCATGGGCCATTGCCGGATCGACCACGGGCGGACGGCCCGAGGTCAGCCGGCCCATGCCGAAGATGAACAGGTTCACCGCATAGGAAACCAGCGACAGGCCCATGATGAACTGGAAGGTCCGCGGCCGCAGCAGCAGCCAGACGCCCGAGCCCGCCAAGACACCGATAGCGATGGCGTATATCAATTCCATCAGGCTTCCCCTGTTTGTGCGGCGGCCGCCTGGATTTCGACGGCAGCCTTGCGTTGCGCGCGCAGCGATTGGTGGGCCAGCGCCACCAGCACCAGCACGGTGGATCCCACGACCAGCATGTAGACGCCCAGGTCGAACAGCAGCACGCTGGACAAATGCACGTGGCCGATCAGAGGCAGCGCGAGGTCCCAGGACAGCGCCGCCAGGAAGGGCTTGTAGGCGAGCCAGGCGGTCACCGCCGCGGCACCGGCGAACAACAGTCCCAGGCCGATCCAATGCTGCGGGTTGAGGCGGCTGCGCGACTCCACCCAGTACACGCCGCCGACCATGTATTGCAGGATGACCGCGGTAGCGAAGATCAATCCGCCCACGAAGCCGCCACCCGGCTCGTTATGGCCGCGCAGCAGGAAATACACGGAAATCAGCGCGGCGGTGGGCAGCAAGAGGCGCACCAGCACGGTAGGCACCATCATGGAACCCGTGGGCACCAGCGACTTGATGTCCGGCGCGTCGGGCACGCCGCCGTCCTGGTCGAGCTGCTGGCGCGGCAGATCTGCGCTTTCGGCGGCCGGACGGAAGCGGCGCAGCAGCGCGTAGACGGTCAGCGCGACGATGCCCAGCACCGTGATCTCGCCAAAGGTATCGAAGCCGCGGAAGTCCACCAGGATCACGTTGACCACATTGGTACCGCCGCCGTCCGGCAGCGCGCGGTCGACGAAGTACGAGGAAATGGTGTCGCCTTGCGGCCGCACCAGCACCGCGTAGGCCAGCGCGGCCATGCCGGTGCCGGCCGCCCCCGCCAGCAGCAGGTCGCGCAGGCGGCGCCCGCGCGCGCGCAACGTGGCCTTCAGGCCCTCGTCTTCATCCTGCGCGATGCGCCGCGGCAGCCAGCGCAGGCCCAGCAGCAACAGCACCAGGGTCACGACCTCGACCGACAGCTGGGTCAGCGCCAGGTCGGGCGCCGAGAACCAGACGAAGGTCAGGCAGGTGATCAGCCCCGCGCCCCCGGCCAGCGCCAGCGACGCCAGGCGGTGGTACTTGGCCTGGAAGGCGGTGGCCAGCGCGCAGCCCGCGCCCACCAGCCACAGCAGCGCGAAGGCCGGATCAATAGGCGTCATGCGGCCCGCGCCGTCCAGCCAGCCGCCTGCGCGCAGCGGCAGCCAGGCCACGAACAGCGTGCCCAGCACGATCAGCAGCATCTGCACCTGCAGGCGCGAGGACGCCAGCCAGCGCAGCAGCCACGCGGCGACGACGCTGGAGCCGTCCAGCAGCGCCTCGAAGCTGCGGCGTCCGTCCAGGCGGTAGATGAACGGCACCCGGCCCGGGTTGGCGCGCTGATGGGCGCGCAGGGCCAGATAGAGCAGGATGCCGACGGTGGTCGCGACCAGGCTCATGACCAGCGGCAGGTTCAGGCCGTGCCAGACGGCCAGGCTGTACTCGGGCATGTCCTGGCCCAGGATGCTTTGGGCGGCCGTCGCCAGGAACGGGCCGACCGTCAGGCCGGGCACCACGCCCACCAGCAGGCAGATCGCCACCAGCAGCGCGCTGGGGAACAGCATCCAGCGCGGCGGTTCATGCGGCGCGCGCGGCAGGTCGGTGGCCGGCGGGCCGAAGAACACTTGCAGGATGAAACGCAGCGAATAGGCCACGCTGAAGGCGCCCGCGATGGTGGCCACCAGCGGCAGGCCGATCTCGGTGATGCGGTCGCCGCTGACGAAGGTGGTCTCGGCGAAGAACATTTCCTTGGACAGAAAGCCGTTGAGCAGCGGCACCCCCGCCATGGACGCGGCCGCCACCATGGCCAGCGTGGCGGTGATGGGCATGGCCTTGTAGAGGCCCGATAAGCGGCTCAGGTCGCGCGTGCCGGTTTCATGGTCCACGATGCCCGCCGCCATGAACAGCGAAGCCTTGAAGGTGGCGTGGTTGATCATGTGGAAGATGGCGGCCACTAGCGCCAGCGTGCTGTTCAGGCCCAGCAGCAGCGTGATCAGCCCCAGGTGGCTGATGGTGGAGTACGCCAGCACCCCTTTCATGTCCTGCTGGAAGATGGCGGCGTAAGCGCCCAGCACCAGCGTGATCAGCCCCGCCCCGCCGATGATCCAGAACCATTCGTCGGTGCCCGACAGCACCGGCCAGAAGCGCGCCAGCAGGAACACCCCGGCCTTCACCATGGTGGCCGAATGCAGATAGGCGGACACAGGCGTGGGCGCCGCCATGGCGTTGGGCAGCCAGAAATGGAACGGAAACTGGGCGCTCTTGGTCAGCGCGCCCAGCGCCACCAGGATCAGGACGGCGGGATACCAGGGGTCGGCGCGCACCAGGTCGCCCGCGGCCAGCACCCGGTCCAGGTCGTAGCTGCCGACGATATGGCCGAGGATGAGCACCCCGGCCAAGAGGCACAGCCCGCCCCCGCCCGTGACCGTCAGCGCCATGCGGGCGCCGCGCCGGGCGTCCAGGCGGTGGTGCCAGTAGGCGATCAGCATGAAGGACGCCAGGCTGGTCATTTCCCAGAACATGACCAGCTGGATCAGGTTGCCCGACAGCACCACGCCCAGCATGGCGGCCATGAAAGCCTGAAAAAACGAGAAGAAGCGCGGCACCGGATCTTCCGGCGACATGTAGTAGCGCGCATACAGCACCACTAGCGCCCCCATGCCGGAGACGATCAGCGCGAACAGCCAGGCGTAGCCGTCCATGCGCAGGGTGAACTGCAGGCCCAGGGCGGGCGCCCAGGGCATGTCGAAGCGGACCACGCCGCCGTTGGCGACCTCGGGGTAGAGGCTGATGACCAGGATCGCACAGACCAGGGCGATGAGGCCCGCCAGCCAGGCCTCGGCATTGCGGGCGTTGGATGGCAGAAGCGCGGCGCACAGGCTGCCGGCAAACGGCAGAGCGAGGATCAGGATCAGCGACATGGCGTTCCGAGAGTGTCCGGGCCCCCTCCCGCCAGCGCAAGGCAGCGAAAGACGAACAGACCGGGGATTGAAAAACGGACGGAACCCTGGCCCGGTGCGTCGCTGCACTACACGTTGCCCCGCGGGGGACATCAACCAACGCCATTGAACGGCGCAGACAGAAACAAACGCAATAGCTTTCTTGCAAGACCGGCCAAGAATCTCATACGAAAAATATCAGATTCTTGTAAGTTATGCAGAGATTTATGTGTTTACGATGCGGATGACGGCACGATCGATGCGCAATCCTTGCGCAATTGAAATATTCCCGAAGCTTTTCATGTCGTTGTCAGCATTGGATATTTTGGTCTATTGCGGTCTTCTTCGGACATCCGCGCCATAAAAAAATAACCCTGGACAAGCCAGGGTCTATCCGGGTTGACCGGCCGAAATTTACTGTGTGGAATGGCGCCCACGAGGCTCCGCCACGCCAGCATCCGGGCGCGGCAGGCTTCACCGACGCCGGCCCAAGAAGCCGGCCGGGTCGGAAATTCAAATAATCTGGAGAAGACTCTTGACCATGCTGTCCCAAGCCAAGGCCGTCCTGGCCGCCGCCGTCGCCGGCCTCTGCCTCACCACCGCCGCGCAAGCAGCCGACCCCTACCCCAACAAGCCCATCCGCCTGATCGTCCCCTTCGCCGCGGGCGGCACCACCGACATCGTCGCGCGCATCGTCGCCGAAGGCCTGACCCGCGAGCTCGGCCAGGCCGTGGTGGTCGAGAACCGCGGCGGCGGCGGCGGCTCGATCGGCGCCGACGCCGTGGCGCGCTCCACGCCTGACGGCTACACCCTGGGCGTGGCCACCGTCAGTACCATGGCCACCAACCCGGCCACCAATCCCAAGAACCCGTACAACCCGTTGAAGGACTTCGCTCCCATCACCAATATGGTGAACGTCCCCAACGTGCTCACGGTGAACCCGGCGGTGCCGGCCAAGAACCTGGCAGAGTTCATCGCCCTGCTCAAGGCCAACCCCGGCAAGTACGCTTACGCGTCCTCGGGCGCGGGCGGCATCGGCCACCTGGACGGCGAACTCTTCAAGTCCCTGACCAAGACCGACATGGTGCACGTGCCCTACCGCGGTTCGGGCCCGGCCCTCAACGACGTGATCGCCGGCCAGGTCAACGCCCAGTTCGACAACCTGCCCTCGTCCATGCCCCACATCCAGGCCGGCAAGCTGCGCGCCCTGGCCGTGGCCGCGCCCAAGCGCCTGCCCGCGCTGCCGGACGTGCCGACCTTCTCCGAAGGCGGCCTGCCGGAAATGGACAACATGGCCTGGTACGGCCTGGTCGCGCCTGCGGGCACGCCGCAGGCCGTGATCGACCGCATCCATGACGCCACGGTCAAGGCGCTCAAGGATCCGAAGATCGTGCAGCGCCTGGCCGACGGCGGCTCGCTGGTGGACGGCAACACGCCCGCCGAGTACGCCGCCCAGATCAAGCGCGAGCTGGAACTGCGCCAGCGCATCGCCAAGGAACGCAACATCCAGTCGACCAACTGATCGTCCGCGGACAGCGCGCCGGCCCAGCCCGGCGCCGCCCAGAAAGCCGGCCTGTTCCCAGGCCGGCTTTTTTTCATCCCCATATTGCGCCGCCGCGGTTGCGCGGGCCGCGCTTGACTGCAATCGCCCCGGTGGTAGCATGTGCGACCGTGCGATCCCATCTTTTCTCCCTTCCCTGCGCCGCCTGCGCGCTTTGCGCCCTGCGCTCGACCCTGTTGAGCTCGCAGGAAGTCGCCGCGCGCTCTGCCTACGCGCGCTCCAAGCCCGGCTAATCGCCCGCTTTCCCCCTTTCTGATTCCTGTACCGGCCCGCCGCCGGCTGCCTGCGCACATCCGCGCATTGCGCAGTCTTGCTGCCGGCCGGCGGACGCCCAGCCGCGTGGCCGGGCTCCGCGTCTCGTCCCGATATCCGCACGCCGCCGCAGGCTTGCAGCCAGGCCACGCACTGATCCATTCCAAGCGCCATGCAACTCACCAAGAACTTCGTCAAAGCCAAGAACCCCTGCGCGGGCGGCTACAAATGGTTCATCCGCGACCACAACGGCCAGGGCGACTACCAGGCCGTGCTTGACGCCTTGGTCGCCGACGGACGCGTCAGCGACGCCTGCTGGCTGCTGGACCAGTTCGGCCCGACCGACGCCGTGCTGCGGCTGGATTCGGTCGACGCCAACGCCATCGTCTTTGCCGGCACGCTGGAAGTGCGCATGGGCATCAACGTGGACAGCGTGGTGCGCGCCGGGCGCAGCATCGTCACCGGCGGCGGCATCCGCGCCGGCGAAACCATCCAGGCGGGCGAGAACATCACCGCCGGCGCCACCATCGCCAGCGGCGGCAACCTGCGCGCGGGCGGCGACGTCAGCGCCGACTGGGGCATCGAAACTGCAACGCGCCTGGATTGCGGCGGCAACGCGCGCGCCAAATGGGACATCTGCGCCGGCCAGGACCTGGCCGTGACCGGCCACCTGCATGCCGGACAGGACATCCAGACGCAGGGCGCCATCAAATGCGGCCAGGGCATCAAGGCCGGCGGCGAGGTGCGCGCCGAAAAGGGCATAGACGCAGCTTGCGGCATCCAGGCCGGCGGCTCCATCCAGTGCGGCGAGCACCTCGCTTCGGGCTGGGGCCTGATCGCCGGCGAGGACATCCGCGCCGAAGGATCGATCCGCGCCGGCGAAGGCGTGCAGGCCGAAGGCATCATCGAAGCCGGCGCGGGCCACGGCATCTACGCCGGCCTGAGCGTCCGGCTGGACGCCTGGGCGGCCTGCGCGCGGGTGGTGGCGCAGAGCCGGCCCGAGCAATTGGTCAGCGGACACTGGCACGGCCAGGACAGCGCCGCCTACGCATAACGGCTGCCCCGGCGCGGCCAGGACGGAAAGCCGCCTACTCCGGCTTGATGTTCGCTTCCTGCATGCGGCGGCCCCAGGTGCCCAGTTGCGCCTCCACGAAAGCCTGCTGTTGCGCTTGCGTGTTCGGCGCGGCCGTCATGCCCAGGCCGGCGAACTTCTGCTGCACCTCGGGACGCGCCAGCGCCTCGTTCACCGCCTTGTTCAGGCGTTCCAATATCGGCTGGGGTATGCCGGCGGGACCGGCCAAGCCAACCCACACCACCAGGTCGAAATCCTTGTATTCCGTTTCGGCAAAGGTCGGCACATCCGGCAGGTCCGGCAAGCGGCGCTCGGTGCTGATGGCCAGCGCCCGCAGCTTGCCGCCGCGCAACAGCGGCGTGGCGACCGACAGGTCCGCCATCACGTAATCGACCTGCCCGCCTGCCAGGTCCGTCAGCGCCGGGGGCTGGCTCTTGTACGGCACGCCTTCCGCGCGTACGCCGGCAATGCGGTTGAACGCCGCCGCGCCGACCTGCCCGCCCGGAGAACCGTAGCCGTAGTTCAAGGACCCCGAGGCCGCCTTCTTCACGAACGTGGCCAAATCCTTGTAGGGACCGTCCGCGCGAACCAGCAGCAGCATGGGCATCGTGGTCAAGCGCGACACGTGGCTGAAGTCCTTCTGCGCATCGTAGGGCAGCTTCTTGAACAGCCCCGGATTGATGGAGTTCAGCGAACTGCTGGAGATCGTCAGCGTGTAGCCGTCACCCGGCGAACGCACTGCGTACTCGGTGCCGATCAGGCCTTGGGCGCCGGGCTTGTTCTCGACGATCACATTGGCGTTCAGGTCCTTACGCAGTTCTTCCGCGATGATGCGGGCACTGGTGTCGGTGGCGCTTCCTGGCGAAAAGGCCGCGACGATCTTGATGGGCTTGTCGCCGGGATAGGTCTCGGCCTGCGCCGCGCCTTGCGCGGACAGGTTCAGCGCCGCGCACGCCAACAGCGCGAATCGAATCGTTTTCATGGTGTTGTCTCCTGGTTTTATGGGTACTGCCTGGTTCGCCTTACCGCTCTGACGGCGGTGTTGCGGCATTCATTTCGCCCAAGCGCGGCGGGCCCCGGCGTATAGCCGCGGGCGTGCCGGACAGCTTTATCGGTATGCCCGGGCCGTGATAGTCGTCCCGCCGCACCACCATCTGGCGATGTTCGGTATGGGCGGCCGCGGCCACCGATGCCATGTCCAGGATCGGCGCCGCAGGCACGTTCTGCGCCAGCAACTGCTTGCCGAACGCCTCGCCGTCCAGCTGCGCGAATGCCTGGGCCAGCGCCGCGTCCACGGCCTCGCGGTTGATCACGCGTTGCCCGTTGGACTTGTAGCGCTCGTCCTGCGCCATCCCGGCCATGCCCAGTTGCGCACACAGCTTGGCGAACAGCCGGTCATTGGCGACCGCGATGAACAAGGGGCAGGTCCGGGTCTGGTAGACGTTGTAGGGCACGATATTGGGATGCCCGTTGCCGCTGGGCCGCGGCGTATTGCCCGACGCAAGATAGTTGGCCAGGAACGGATGCGCCACCGACACGGCGGAATCGTAGAGGCATACGTCAGCCATCTGCCCGCGCCCCGTGCGGTGCCGGGCCTGCAGCGCCAGCAGCACGGCGATCGCGGCGTTCATGCCCGTGGTCAGGTCGACCACCGGCACGCCCAGCCGTAAGGGTGCGCCGCCCGCCTCGCCGTTGATGCTGAGCAGGCCGGCCATGGATTGCACCGCGGCGTCGTAGCCCGGCAATTCGCCCAAGGGGCCGTCATCGCCGAAGCCCGTGATGCGGCAATGGACCAGCCGCGGAAAGCGCTCGGTGATGGCGGCCGGTTCGGCCACGCCCCAGGTACGCAGCGTGCTGGCCTTGAAGTTCTCGATCAGCACGTCGGCGGTTTCCAGCAATTGCCAGAACGTCTCGCGTCCGGCCTCGCTGTTCAAATCCAGCACCATGCTGCGCTTGTTGCGGTTCACGGCGCGGAAATAGGCCGAGCTGCCATCCACGAACGGGGGGCCGAAGCCGCGGCATTCGTCGCCCTCCGGCGACTCGATCTTGATCACGTCGGCACCGTGGTCGCCCAGCATCTGGCCGCAGAACGGCCCTGCCAGGACGCGCGACGCGTCGATGACGCGCAGGCCGGCGAGCGCACCGCCGGCATCGCTGCTATGCATAGTCTGTCTCCTATCCGATTCCAGCTCAGGCCGAGGCGCGGGCAACCAGCCAGCTGAATTGCCTGCCCTGCCCGCCTGCCTGCGTGGTCATTTGCAGCGCGAGCCGGTGGTTGTGCGCATCCAGCGCGCCTTCCAGCAAGCCGTTCCAGGCTTGCGCCAAGCAAGGGTGCGCGTCGGCCACGCCATCCATCAGGTTCCAGCCGCTTTGCGTCACGCGTACGCCTTGCGGCGTCTCGTTCAACTCGCACGGGTCGCCCTGCGCTTGCGCCAGCGCCACCATGAAACGCCCGAATTGCAGCGCCGAGCCATCCTGCACCACCCCCAGCGCGCCTGCGGTCTCGTGATAGAACTGCATGCCTATCATTCTTCCGGTCAGGTGCAGCAGGCCGCCCGCTTCCTCGGGGCCCCACAGGTTCACGGCCACGGGCAAGGCGCTGCGCACGTATTCCATGGCGTAATTGCGGCTTGCCTTGGCCAGGCGCGTGGCGGGCCAATCCGCGGTGGGCAGCGTGGGCGCGGCGGCGGCATCGAAATCGGGCGCGTCCTCGTTGCGGCTAAAGCGCAGGCGCTCGTGCGGCTGCAGGTCGCGGTCGTATTCGTAGTAGTAGCCTTCCAGGCCCGATTGGCCGTCGACCGCCTGCTTGGTGCACACGAAACCCAGCCGCGGATTGTTGAGCGACACGCCGTTCTGCGCGTGCCAGCCCGCCAGCATGGCGCGCGACACTTCCGACGGTATCGCGCACAACGCGGTGCCCGACCAGATCCAGCGCGGCGCGGAGTAGCGTATCCAGGCCTTGCGGTCGGACTCGTACATGTATTGCACCGCCACCCCGCCGATATGGTTGGACAGGTAGTGGTACTGCGCTGCCGCGACGGCGGGCGGCAGATGCACGATGCCCAGCTTCTTCAGGCCCGCAACGAAGCGTTCGTTGCGCTGGCGGCAGAAGATCTCGTAGACCAGTTCCGCCGCGCGCGCCGTGCCGCGGCGGGTCACGGCGGACAGGACGATGCCCGTGAAAAAAGCGTGGTACCACTCGGAAACCGCGCGCCAACCGCGCTCCTCGTATTGCATGTCATGCATGGCGATTCACTCCCGCGGGCGCCGCCACGGAACCGGGCAGCAGGGATTGCATGGAAGCGACGGCGAAATCCGCGATGTCGCGCGCGATGGCCTCGCGATCCGCCTCGGATTCGCCAGTCCTGGGGCGGTACCACATGGTGGTCCAGTTCAAGGCGCCCAGTAGCGGCTTGACCTGCAAGGCCGGGGGGCCGGGCCGGAAGTCGCCCGCCGCCACGCCTGCCTCGATCACGCTGCGGAACAGCGACTCATAGCGGTCGCGCTGCCGCACCAGCTCTTCCAGTTCGGCGCGCTGCCCCGCCGTGGTGCGTCCGGCCAGATGCAGTTCGACGCCCTGCACCGTGACGCGCTGGTATGGCAGATGCGCCATCATCAGATGCGTGTGGGCATGCGCCATGTTCCAGAGCCGCTGGGGCGGCGACGCGGCAGCGTCCTGCGCCAGCGGCGTCACCGCGTCCAGGTTCAATTGCATGGCGCGCCGGTGCACAGCGAAGAACAGGTCGGTCTTGCTGCGGTAGTAGTAATAGACGCTGCCTTTGGTGACCCCGATCAGGTCGGCGACCGAATCGATGGTGGTGGCCGCGAATCCCATTTCGGTGAAGGCTTGCGCGGCGGCGTCCAGCAGCTCTACTTGCCGCAGCGGCATCTCGTCGTACGGAACAACAGTCTTGGTTTTCATGGCGTTCCTAGCGTTGCGCGGCGGCGCCCGCGCTTTTCTTGATGGCGCGGGCCAGGACCACGCGCTGGATTTCGGAGGTGCCTTCGTAGATTTCGGTGATGCGCTGGTCCCGGTAGCAGCGTTCCACCGCGCTGGGCTTCACATAGCCGCGTCCAGCCAGGATCTGCATCGCGTCGTCCACCACGCTGTGCGAGGTTTCGCTGGCCAGCAGCTTGGCCATCGCGCCCAGTGTGCCGATGTCCTGCCCGGCGTCGTAGGCACGCGCGGCCTCGTAGGTCATCATCCGCGAAGACGACAGCGCGGTAGCCGCGTCGGCCAGCTTGAAGCCCACGCCCTGGTGGTCGATGATGCTGCGCCCAAAAGTCTGGCGCTGCACCGCGAAGTCCCGCGCCTCGGCATAGCTGCACAGGGCGATGCCATTGGCCTGGGCCGCCACCACCACGCGGCCGATGCTCAGGGTCGCCAAGGCGAGCTTCAGCCCTTCTCCCAGCGTCCCGACCACGCTTTCCGCGCCGACCCAGGTGTCCAGTTTCAAGTTGGTGGTGGTGGTGCCGCGTATGCCCATCTTGTCTTCGTAATGATCCACCACCACGCCGGACGCGTCGCGGTCGACCACGAATGCGCTGATGTTGTTGCGCGCGCCCGGCTCGCCCGTGCGGGCAAACACGATGAAATGGCGCGAATGCCCGCCATTGCCCAGCCAGCACTTTTCGCCCCGGATGCGCCACCCGTCGCCTTCGGGCACGGCCGTGGTCAACAGGGCTGCCGCATCCGAACCCGCGCCGCGCTCGCTCAGGGCAAAGTTGACCGCGTGGCCGTCGCGCGCCAGGCCGCCCAGCAGCACCATCTTCTGCTCGGCGGAACCGCCCAGGATGACCGGAAACGCGCCCAGCGACAGCGCCGCCAGGATGGCGGCCGTGGAGGCGCAGCCCTGGGCCACGGTTTCCACCACCGCCACCAGCGAGCTCAGCGATGCGCCCGCGCCGCCGTATTCAACCGGAATGAAAAGCCCGGAAATCCCGCTTTCCCGCAACGGTTCCAGATGCTCCACCGGATAGCGCTGGTCACGGTCGATGGCGGCGGCGGCGGGCGCAAAAGCGCGCGACGTCAGGTCGGCGGCCTTATCCCGCCAGGCACGTGCTTGCGGGTCGAGCGGGGGATTCCAGATCACGGACATCGTTGTCTCCAGCAACATACTAATCAGTATTTAATCGAATGAACGAGAACATACTACTTGGTATTTTTCTTAGATACCTGGGGAAAACCCGGAACATGAGGAGGCCCCGCAAGCGCAGGCCATTCCGCCCGCGAGGTCCTGCCTCAATCGGCGCCGGCCACGTCTATGCAGACTTCGCCGCGGGCGCCGGACTACGCAACACCAGCATCAGCCCCAGCAGGATCCCCGCCATCCCGCCCAGGCTCAGCGCCGACAGCCGGTTGCCCAGGATCAGGTAATCCAGGGCCGCGGTGCCGGCGGGAACCAGGTAGAACAGGCTGGTGACATTGACGAGGTTGCCGGCCTGGATCATGCGGTAGAACAACAGGGTCGCACCCACCGAAATCACCAAACCCATCCAGATCAGCGGCAGGATGAAACCCGTCACCCACTCCACCCGGATCGGCTGGAACGGGACGAACAGCAGGCACAGCGCCAGGCTGACCAGGTACTGCAGCGGCATGACGTCCATGGGCGCCTGGCGCACGCGCTTCTGCAGCATCGCGCCGCTGGTCATGCAAAGCAGCGCGGCCAGCGCATAGGCCATGCCCGCCGCGGAAAAGCGCGCCATTCCTATGCTCTGGTAGACCACCATCACCAGCCCGCACAGGGCGAGCAAAAGGCCCGCCAGGCGCGGCAATGAATAGCGCCTTTCCATCACCGCCAGCGTCAGAATGGGCTGGGCGCCCAGCAGCGTGGCCAGCACCCCCGGCGTGATGCCGTGGTCCAGCGCCAGCAGATAGCAGATGGAATAGCCGCCGATGAGCAGCAGGCCGGTACCCGCCACCGTCAGGCGCGTGCCTGGTTGCGGCAGCCAGCGCCGCCGCCACGCGCACATCAACAGCAGCGCGGCCAGCGCCAGGATGAAACGCAGCAGCAGGAAGCCGAAGGCGGAGGCGTGGGACAGCCCCCATTTGGCGAAAATCGCGCCGCCGCTCCACAGCAGCACGAACAAGGAAGTGGAGCCATAGGAGGTCCACGCGGTTCTATCGAAAGACATGAGGTTTCTACCTGTCGGGGTATGAACAGGCTCCAGCCCCGCCCGCGCGTGCGGGCATGAGCATGCGCTAGACGGATGCAATACGCATCGGGACGTCTGGCGTAGCTTTTTTGAAAAAGGACTGGAGTCGCGTTGCGGACGGCGTCAGCCGACGACGACCGCGCTAGGCGGGTAAGCGCCCGAGACCACGCCGCAAGGCGGCGAGACCGGCGGCGATACCACCGTGGACACGACAGGAGAAAAACCGGGGGAAACTGCGGGACGCCGGAACAGCACACGCGCACGCGGACCCGCTGCGCAGGCAGCGGATGCGAAATCGGCGAGGAACGTGTGGTCAGGCATGGGGCGTAGCCTACCGGCTGCGCGCGGCGCGGTCAAGCGATGCGCCGCTGCTCCACCCCCATGTCGCGCCACGCCTCGCCATGGCAGGTGAACATCAGGATCTGATGCCGCGTGGCCGCGTCGAACAGCGCGCGCTTCATGAAGTCGCGCCGCGCGTCGTCCGTATGGACCAGCGCGTCGTCGAGCAGCAGCAGCGTCGGCCGCCCTGCTTCGCGCAGAAGGTCCGCGTAGGCGAAGCGGGCCAGGATGCCCAGCTGCTCGCGCGTGCCGAAGCTGAGCGCGGACAGCAGATCCTCGCCGCCCGCGCGGCGCAGCGCCGTGGGCAGCAAGGCGTCGTCCAGCCGCAGGTCGGCTTCGGGGAACAGCAGCGCCAGGTAGTGGTTCAAGCGGCGCGCCAGCGGCGCCTGCAAGCGTTGCGTGGCGGCGGCGCGCTTGTCGGCCAGCAGCTTTTGCAGAAGCTCCAGGGCGGCAGCGCGGCGGGCGAAGTCGGCGCGGCGCCGTTCCAGGCGTTCGCAGGCGGCCGCGGCCTCGGACAGCCGTTCGCCCAGCCCTTGGGCGCCCGCCTGGTCCAGCTTGCCCTGCAATTGCAGGATTTCGCCGTGGCGCTTGTGCTGCGCCTCGCGTTCGATGGCGGCGGACTTTTCGTAGCGCTGCACATCCTGTTCGACCAGCTCGGGACGGTGGCCGGCCAATGCGGCCTGCGCCTCGCCCACGCGGCGCTCCAGCTCATCGTGGCTGCTGCGGACTTCGGCCAACCTGCCTGCGCGGGCCTGCCGCTGCGTCGCGCGCTCGGACGACTGGAGCTCGGCGCTGCGCGCCGCTGCCTGGTTTTCGAGCAATTGCGCGCGTGCGCCGTCGGTATCCATGGCGCGCTGCGCGGCGGCCAGCGCGGTCTCGGCCTGAGCCGAAACCGCCTCGGCCTCACGCAGGGCCTGGAGCGCCGCGGGCAGATCGCCGCCGTCCGCCTGCGGCGCGGGCGGCAGCTTGTCCAGGCGATCCTGCAATTGCACACGGCGCGCCAGCGCGTCATCGCGCTGGCCGCGCAGGACGTCCATGCCCTTGGGCGCGTGGATGCCCAGCGTCTTGCGCATGCCGTCCAGTTCGCGCAGCAAGGCGCCGTAGCGGGCGTGGCGTTGTTCGGCCAGAGCCAGGGTCTCGACATCCAGGCGCTGCAGCAAGGCCGCGCTGGCCGCCCGGGCCGCTTCCACTTCACGCTTGAGCGCGGGCAGGTCCTGGCCGCCCGGTTCGATGCGCAAGCGTCCGACGCCCGGCAGCTCCAGTTCGGCGGCCGCGGTCAGCAGGACCTCGTCGGCGCCATGCAGGATCCGGCCGTCCAGCCGCGCCTGGGCGCCGGCTTCCAACTGGTAGGACAGCCGCGTGGCGCTGGCCTGTTGTTGCAGTTGCAGATTGGCCAGCTCGCGTTCGCTTTTGCGCAAGGCCTCGATATCGGCGTCGGCGATTTCGATCCGCATGGCCTCGGCCTTGAGCGCGGAGCCCTGCTCGATCAGCGCGGCGGCTTCCTGCAGCGCGCCGTCCAGGCGTTCGATCTCCGCGCCCAGCTGCGCCAACTGATGCTCCAGGTCACGCCGGTCGGCCACGGCCTGCACCGAGGTGACGCGCTGGCGCGCCATGTCCACGGCGGCGGCATGCGTCTGGCGCTGCTGCTGCGCGCGCGCCAGCGGTTCGCGTGCGGCCTCGACCCGGGCGCGGGCTGCGCGCGCCTCGTCGACCAGGGCCTGGAGTTCGGCCTCGTCCTGCTGGTCGCGCCGGACCTGGTCCTGCAATAGCGCCAGGGTCTGCGCGGCCTGCGTTTGTTCGCGGCGCAAGCCTTCAAAGGCTTCGCGCTCCTTGGCCAGGGCCGCCAGGCGCGCACGCGCTTCGGCCGCCTTGGCTTCGAAGTCCTTCCAGGGCTCGCCGGCCTGGGCGCG
Organism: Achromobacter xylosoxidans; assembly: GCF_002192695.1. Lineage (GTDB taxonomy): Bacteria > Pseudomonadota > Gammaproteobacteria > Burkholderiales > Burkholderiaceae_B > Achromobacter > Achromobacter xylosoxidans_C. The sequence goes on along the minus strand of NZ_MTLG01000076.1, from coordinate 90,190 downwards.
CTCGTGCTCGCGGCGCAACTCGGCCAGGCGGTCCACGTCTGCGTTCAGCTGCGCCATGGCCTGCGCGCACTCGTCGCGTTCGGCGGCGGCACGCGCAAGCGCGTCCTCGGCCTCTTTGTAGGCGCCCTTGGGGCGGCCGTTGCGTGCATCCAGCAGCGCGCCGCGCTCGGCGGCCACGCGCTCGTACAGGCGGTCGCCATCGCCGGAAGCCAGTTCGCCGGACAACTGCGTCAAGGCGTCGCGCAGATGCGCGCCCGCATGGCCGGCCGCTTCCTGCAGGTTCTGGCCGTCGCCCTGTTGGATCCACAGCAGGCCAGGTATGCCCGCCAGGTCCGGCTTGCTCTGGCCGCGTCCCGGCAATTCAAACCCCAGCAAGGCGGCTAGCGCGTTCTCGGCTTCTTCGCCGTCCAGGCGCTGCGCGCCGCCGTCGATCAGCAGCTCGCAGCGGGCCCGCGACAGGAATTGCTTTTTCAGCACATAGCTGTGTCCGGCATGCGTGAATTCCAGTTCCACGCTGGGCCGCGCGCCCGATTCGCCGTGCGGCGCCAGATCGGCGACCTTGCTGGTGCTGTAGCGTTCCAGGAAGGCGGAACGAATGGCGGCGGCCACCGTGCTCTTGCCGGCTTCGTTCGGGCCCACGAACAGGTTCAGGCCATCTTGCAGTCCCTCCAGCGCCATGGGCTGGCGGAACTTGCGGAATTCTTCCAGGGCGATGCGCGAGAGCTTCATTTGGCGGCTCCCGGCGCGGCGCTTTCGCGCTGGAACCGCAGCAGCAGCCGCAAGGCCTCGCCCGCGACCGCGGATTGATCCGGGTCGGCCTGCAGCGCCTGCAACTGCGTGGCGACTTCGCCCACGTAGCCGCTGGCGCGCAGCTCGGCCAGGTCGGCTTCGTCCGGTTCCAGCATGAGGCCGGACAGGTCCGGCAACAGCGCGCGCACCTGGGCCGCGGCCTGGTCGACGGCGCGTTGCAGGGCCTCCCAGGTTTCCATGTTGACGTGCCCTTGCAGGTCCAGCCGCAACACGTCCTCGGCGCGCAGCTCGGCCATGCGCGCGGCCAGCGCCTGCGCGTCCGAGGGCAGGCTCAGCGTTTCCGACCAGGCCGACCAGCGGTACTTGCCCGTGGCCAGCCGCTCGACCACGGGCACCGCGCCCGGCGCCTCGATGCGCACATGCAGCGCGTGGCCGGGCTCGTTGCCGCGAAAGCGGTCCTGCTCGGGCGTGCCTGCATACCAGGTGCGTTCGTCGATGGACAGGCAGCCATGCCAGTCGCCCAGCGCCAGATAGTCCAGGCGCGCCCGCGCCGCGCGATCCGCGGCGATGGGATTGGTGGCGTCTATGGTGTCGGGCAGGCGGCCCGCCACGCTGCCGTGCGCCAGGCCCACGCGGATGCGGCCGGGTCCGGTTTCCAGCGCGTCGAAGGCCTGGGTCACGTCGTCGTAGGTGTGGCGCTGCGTCAGGGGCGCGGCCAGCACGGCGAGATTGATCGCGGCCAGATCGACCACGCCGGTGCGCAAGGGCACGTGCACGTTGGGCGGGATGCAGCCCAACTGCATCGCCCGGCTCCAGACGCTGTCGGCCAGCGCCGCGTCATGGTTGCCGGCGATCATGACCCAGGGCCCGGTGTAAGCGGCCATGGCGGCGAACAGGCGGCGTATGCTGCGGTCCGACACGCCCTGCGTGTCGAACACGTCGCCCGCCACCAGCACGGCGTCCACGCCGCGTTCGGTCGCCAGCGCGGCGATGCGGCCGACGACGTCGAAGCGCGCCTCGGCCAGCATGGCGGCATCGTCGGTTTCAAACTGGCCGTATTGTCGGCCGATCTGCCAGTCGGCGGTATGCAGGAAATGGGTCATGCGCGGAATTGTAAGAGCAAGACCCCTGCCGCGGCCCCCTCAGGATGACAAAGCCAGCATCGGCACGACCTGCGCCAACGTCAACGGCTCATCTTGCAGCATCAGCCTGTCTCCCTGCGTTTCCCCGTCCGCGCCGACGCCGCGCAGCGGATCGGCGGGAAGCAGGTAGTGGCGCAACACCGCGTCGGCAAGCAGCAGACGCCGCGCATCCACGCCGGGCCGGCAGCTTTCCCAGGCCATGAACACAGCCGCCGACGCGTAATAGAGCGCGGATGCCGCGCGGCGCACCTGCGCTTCGTGTCGTTCGTCCGTCCCGACGTCCTGGGCCAGGCTGACGGCCCGGCCCAGGCAATCCCGCAATATTGAGCGCCAGGCGACGGGCAAGGCGGTCGCCTCCTCGAGCTTGCTTTCCAGCAAGGCGGCCAGCGCCTCATGCGCCCGATCCTTGCGCACGGCCCGCTGGATCGCGTCGAGCGCATTGATGTTGCTGGTGCCTTCCCAGAGCACGCCGATATGCGCGTCGCGGACCAGCCGGGCATTGACGAAGTCCTCGATGTAGCCGTTGCCGCCGCGTATCTCCATCGCGCCCGTCGCCACGGCGATGTTGTCCCGGCAGGTGCGCAGCTTGAGCAGCGGCGTCAGCAACCGCAGGACCTGCGCGGCGGCCGGGTCGCCGTCCTGGGCGCGCCGCATGATGTCCGCCGCCGCCATGACCATGGACAAGGCCGCTTCCGTCGGCGTCAGCAGTTTCAGCAGCTGGCGGCGCAGCAGCGGATAGGCCATGACATCGCGTCCGAACGCACGCCGATGGCGCGCGGCCAGCATCGCCTCGTTCAGGCAGCGCCGCATCATCGCCGCCGCGCGCACGCCGTGCGACAGCCGCGACAGGTTGACCTGCTCCATCATGTGCTTGAGCCCCTGATCCGCTTCCCCCACCAGGTATGCCTGGGCGCCCTCCAGCCGGATTTCGCCGCTGGCCATCGAACGCGTGCCCAGCTTGTCCTTCAGCCGCACGATGCGATAGGCGTTGCGGCTGCCGTCTTCCAGGCGGCGCGGCATCGCGAACAGGGCCAGGCCGCGCGTGCCTCCAGGCGCGCCTTCGGGGCGGGCCAACAGCAAGGCGACGTCCGCGTCGGTGTGCGAGCAGAACCATTTTTCCCCATGCAGGCGCCAGACCCCGTCGGTCTGGCGGGCAACGGTTTCCAGGGCTCCCACATCGGATCCGCCGGTCTTCTCCGTCATGAATTGCGTGCCCTTCCAGAGCACCGCCGGGTCGCTGGACAGCATGCGCGGCAGCAGTCTTTCCTGCAGCGCCGGACTGCCGAATTTCCTGATCAGGTGTATCGAGGTATCCGATACGCTGATCGGGCACATCTGGCCGAACTCGGCCTGGACGAACAGGTATTGCAGCGCGTACTTCGCCACGGGCGGCAGCGGCGCGTCGCAGCCCAGCACGCCGGCGCGATGGCTCATGGCATGGAACTGGAAATCCGCGAACGCGATATGTTCCATCTCCTGGTAGGCCGGGTGGTACTCGATCCAGTCTTCGTCCTCGCCCCAGCGCGTGCGCGCATGCAGCACGGGCGGATACTTGTCCGCCACGGTCGCCAGGGTATTGAGACGCCCCCCCGCCAATTGCCCCATGCGCTGGAACTGCGGCAGCAACCGCGCATGCGCGGCGGCGGGCAGGTACAGCCTCAGCAGATCCTGCAGGCCCCGATCCAGCGCGTAGAAGTCCAGGCCCGCGCAGTCGGGCGCAAGAAAATGGGAGCTCTGGGAGGACCGCTCGGGACGCGGGGGGACGTATTCATCGTATCTGGCTGAGAATGGCATGGACAGCTCCTGGAGGTCGTGGGCCGACGCCGCGCCAGTAGCGGCGCGGATGCGGGCGTCGGCAATGGGAAATCAGATGACGCCGGCAGCGCGCAGTTGCGTCAGCGCGGCGTCCGACAAGCCGAGACGCTGCGTCAGCACGTCCCGGGTGTGCTCGCCCAGCACGGGCGGACCCGCGGCATGGTCCAGCGGCGTCGCCGAAAACCGCATCGGGCTGGCGATGGCCGGGCAGGTTCCGCCCGTCGACAAGGGCAGATCCACGCGCAGGCCGCGGTGCACGACCTGCGGGTCGGCGAACGTCTCGGCATACGTGTTGATCGGGCCGCTGGGCACCCCCGCAAGTTCCAGCCGCCGCTGCCACGCCGCGCTGGTGTCCGTCTTCATGATTTCAGCCAGCAGGGGCAGCAGCGTGTCGCGATGGGTCAGACGCCCGCTGACCTTGGCATAGCGCGGGTCCTGCGCCAGGTCCGGCCGCTGGATCTCCTGGCAATAGGCCGCGAACTGGCTGTCGTTGCCCACGGCCACGATCAGGCGTCCATCCTGCGTGTCGAACACCTGGTATGGCACCGCGTTGGCGTGCGCGTTGCCATAGCGCCTGGGCGCCTTGCCGGACACCAGGTAATTGACGGCGGGGTTGCTGCCGAACGCCAGCACGCAGTCCAGCAAGGCCATGTCTATGTGCTGGCCCTGCCCGCTGCGTTCGCGCCAGGCCAGGGCCGCGGCAATCGCCAGGCTGGCGTACATGCCCGTCGTGATGTCCGCCACCGCCACCCCCACTTTCTGCGGGCCGCCCCCCGGCAGTCCATCCGCCTCGCCCGTGACGCTCATGAGGCCGCCCATGCCCTGGAAAATGAAGTCGTAGCCCGGCCGGTGGCGATACGGCCCTGTCTGCCCGAAACCCGTGATCGAGCAATAGACCAGCGCGGGATTGTCGGCGCGCAGGTCTTCGTATCCCAATCCATAGCGCGCCAGCGTGCCGACCTTGTAGTTCTCGACCAGCACATCGGAATCCGCGGCCAGGCGGCGAATGATGTCCTGGCCTTCGGCGGTGGAGATATCCACGGTCACGGACTTCTTGCCGCGATTGGCCGACGCGTAGTAGCCGGAATCCTCGCGCGGCCGGCCCCCGGCATCGGGCATCCAGGGCGGTCCCCAGCCCCGGGTGTCGTCACCCGCGCCGGGACGCTCGATCTTGGTCACGTCGGCGCCCAGGTCGGCAAGATTCTGCGTGCACCAGGGTCCTGCCAGCACGCGTGTCAGGTCCAGCACGCGGATGTGCGAAAGCGGTTTGATGGTCATGTGTCTCGGGTCTCGATGCCGGTGCGGCGCGGTTAATCGATGCGGATGTTGGCGTCTTTGATGACCTGCCCGTAGCGCGCGCTTTCCTCGCGCATGTAGGCGCTGAAGGCGTCGCCGAAGTAACCCACGGGCTCTCCCCCGGAACGCAGCAGGGCTTCCCGCACGTCGGCCTGGGCCATGATCTGCTCGATCGCGCCGCTCAGCGACTTGACGATGGCGGGCGGCGTGCCCGACGGCGCCAGGATGCCGACCCAGGCGGACATCTTCATGTCCGGATAGCCCAGTTCCGCCGTGGTCGACAACTGCGGCAGCACCGCGGAGCGCTTGTCGCTCATGACGGCCAGCGCGGTCAGCTTGCCCGCCTGGATCTGTGGCAAGCCCGTGAACGCGGGCTCGAACGTGACGGAGACTTCGCCGCCCATCACCGCCGCCTTGGCCGGCGCGCTGCCTTTGTAGGGCACGTGCAGCAGATTGACCTTGGTCCTGGACCTCAGCATCTCACCCGCCAGATGCGCCGTCGAACCAGCGCCGTACGAGGCGTAGCTGAACTCGCCCGGCCTGGCCTGGGCCAGCTGCACGAACTGTTCCAGCGTCTGCGCGGGGACCTTGGGATTGACCACGATGACGCTGGGCGTGGTCGCGACCAGCGCAATCGGCGCAAAGCTCTTGACCGCGTCATAGGGTAGCTTCGGGTACAGCCAGGGGTTGATCGTCAGCGTGGTGTTGGTCGCCGCCAGCAAGGTGTAGCCGTCGGGCTTGGCATTGGCCACCATCTCGGCGCCAATGATGGTGGCGGCGCCCGCCCGGTTTTCCACGATCACCGGCTGGCCCAGCCGTTCTCCGAGCTTCTGGCCGATGACGCGCGCCACCACGTCGGTCATTCCGCCCGCCGCGTACGGCACGATGAGACGGATGGGCATGCGGGGATAGTCCTGGGCTTGGGCGGCGGTGGCGGCCAGCAATGCGCTGGCGGCCAGCGCGATAAGGCTAGGGATGCGCAAAATAGTCTCCTTGGGGGATCGATCGCGGGTCTTTGCCCGGATTCACGGCCGCGTGTGTCCGCGGTGAAACCCATTATTGGCAGCGCGATTTTTCGCGTCCAATATATTTTTTTGTGCTATTCATACCGATGTTGGATCAATCTTTTGCGGCTTGCGCGCGCGGTCCAACACCCTTCCCTCACTCCGCGAGGCCCCATGGATCTGCGTCAACTCCGCTACTTCGTGGCCGTTGCCGAGGAGCTGCATTTCGGCAGGGCCGCCAAGCGCCTGTCCATCAGCCAGCCGCCCCTCAGCTTCAACATCCGCCAGCTGGAAGCCTCGCTGGGCATGGAGCTGCTGCGGCGCACCACCCGCGAAGTGGCGCTGACCGAGGCCGGCAAGGTGATCTATCGGGAAGCCTTGAAACTGCTGGCGCTGGCGCGCGATGCCGAGGAACAGGCGCGGCGCGCGGCCAAGGGGGAAAGCGGCGCCGTGCATATCGGCTTCGTGGGCTCGTCGTTCCTGACGCGGCTGGCATCGGATGTACGGGCTTATGCCGTAGCGCGCCCGGAGGTCGAAGTGGTCCTGTACGAACTCAGCAGCTATGAGCAGATCGACGCGCTGCAACGCGGCCAGATCGACATCGGGATCGTGCATCCCCGGGTGCTGCCTGCCGGCGTCGCGTCGCGCGTGCTGCACCGCGAGGACTTCGTCTGCCTGCTGCCGGCAACGCATCCGCTGGCTCAACGGGAGGCGATCGACGCGCAGCAGCTGCAACACGACGACTTCGTGCTGTTTCCCCGGGATTTCTCGCCGGGCTACTACGACAAGATATTGGCGCTGTGCCTGCAGGCCGGCTTCACGCCGCATATCCGCCACAAGGTGCGGAACATGCTGACGATCGCCACCTTGGTGTCGCACGAGTTCGGCGTGTCCCTGGTCCCGGCCTCGCTGGGGAAAGTGCAATTGCCCAACCTGGCCTGCCGCCCGCTGACGCATGCGTCCACCCCGTCGGACCTGCGCGGCATCTGGCGCCACGACGAACAGCAGCCCGCGGTCCTGGCCATGCTGGAGCAATTGGCGGCGCCACAGCCGTGAACCCGGCGCCCCAGAACACAGCGGCCCGGCCGGCATACTGCGCCGGGCGGGCCGCGGCAAGCCTGGCTCAAAGCTCAGGCCGAGGAAACGTCAAAGGTCAGGCGCTCTTGCCGTCCAGCACCAGCGCCTGGCTGGACGCCGCCTTGCGGTCGTAGCGCGACAGGCCCAGCCCGTCCGTGCGTATGGCCGGGCGCTGGCCCATGACCAGGTCGGCCACCAGCTTGCCGGAGCCGCAGGCCATGGTCCAGCCCAGCGTGCCGTGGCCAGTGTTCAGGTACAGGTTGCCGTAGCGGGTGGCGCCGACCACGGGCGTGCCGTCCGGCGTCATGGGACGCAAGCCGGTCCAGAACTCGGCCTGGGCCACGTGGCCGCTGCCGGGGAACAGGTCGTTGACGACCAGCTCCAGCGTCTTGCGGCGGGCGTCCTTCAGGCGCAGGTCGAAGCCCGCGATCTCGGCCATGCCGCCCACGCGGATGCGCTGGTCGAAGCGCGTGACGGCGATCTTGTAGGTCTCGTCCAGGATGGTCGAGACGGGCGCCGCGGATTCGTCCGCCATGGGGATGGTGAGCGAATAGCCTTTGAGCGGATACACCGGCAGGTCCAGGCCCAGCGGGCTGAGGAAGTCGCGCGTGTAGCTACCGAAAGCGGCGACGTAGCGGTCGGCGGTCAGCACTTCGTTGCCCACCCGCACGCCGGTGATCTGGCCGCCGGCCGTGTTCAGGCCCGACACCGTCTGGCCGAAACGGAACTCCACGCCCAGGCCCTTGGCCATTTCGGCCAGGCGCGTCGTGAACAGCTGGCAGTCGCCGGTCTCGTCATTGGGCAGGCGCAGGCCGCCCGACAGCTTGTGCAGCGAACGCGCCAGCGCGGGCTCGGCCGTCACCAGGCGGCTGCGGTCCAGCAGTTCGTAGGGCACGCCCACTTCTTCCAGCACGGCGATGTCGCGGCGGGCGGCTTCCAGCTGGGCCTCGGTGCGGAACAGCTGCAGCGTGCCGCGGGTGCGCTCTTCGTAGTGGATGCCGGTGGACTGGCGCAGTTCGCGCAGGCAATCGCGGCTGTACTCGGACAGGCGCAGCATGCGTTCCTTGTTCACCGAGTAGCGCTCGGCCGAACAATTGGCCAGCATGGACGCCATCCATTTCAGCTGGAACAGGCTGCCGTCCAGGCGGATGGCCAGCGGCGCGTGCTTCTGGAACAACCACTTGATGGCCTTCAACGGAATCCCAGGCGCGGCCCAAGGCGTGGAATAACCCGGCGAAACCTGTCCCGCGTTGGCGTAGCTGGTCTCCTGCGCCGCCGAGGGCTGGCGGTCCAGCACCGTGACTTTGGCGCCCAGCCGGGCCAGGTAATAGGCGGTGGTGGTGCCGATGACGCCGCTGCCGAGGACGATGACGTGCATGATTCTTTCCGATGATTGGATTTGTTCAGGAATTTCGGTAGTCTATGGGCCTCTCAGCAGTGAAAAGCACTGAAGATTTTTCTTTGGCAGTGCTTTTTCCCGCCCCCCTCCTGTTTTTCGATCGCCAAAAGTGAAATGCGCGAGCTAGACCGTATCGACCTGAAAATCCTGGATATCCTGCAGCGGGAAGGCCGCATTTCCGTGACTGAACTGGCCGACCGGATCAGCCTGTCCGCCACCCCCTGCTCCGACCGCGTCAAGCGCATGGAGCGCGAAGGCGTCATCACGGGTTACCATGCGCGCGTCAATCCGGCGGCGCTGGGCAAGAACCTGCTCGTCTTCCTGGAGATCAAGCTGTCGGCCAAATCCGGCGACGTGTTCGACAAGGTCAAGAAAGAGCTGCTGTACGTGCCCGAAGTCATGGAATGCCATCTGGTGTCCGGCGACTTCGACTATCTGGTCAAGGCCCGCCTGACTGAAATGAACGAATACCGCCGTCTCCTGGGCGAAATCCTCAAGCGCCTGCCCGCGTCCGCCGAATCGCGCAGCTACGTGGTCATGGAGGAGATCAAGGAGACCTTGTACCTGCCCGTGGACCGCTAGGCGCGCCCCGCCTTGGCGGCTTGCACGCCGATTGTTACCGGTCGGGCCCGCGCCGGCTGCTATGCTGGCGGCCCTTCGGCGCGTGCCTATGCCGCGTAATCCGACCCTAATTTATTTGCCTATGTCTATGAGCCGTCTCTATAAATACTTCTTCCGTGGCCTGATCACGGTCCTGCCGCTGGCCCTGACAATCTACCTGCTGTACATCTTCCTGGCCTGGACCGAAGCCGTCGCGCTGACCTTCCTGCGCCCCTTCATCGGCGGCTTCTACGTGCCTGGCATGGGCCTGGCGCTTGGGATCCTGGGCATCCTGGCCATCGGCTACCTGGTGTCCAAGGAACGCGTGCAGCGCGTGCTGGTGCTGCTGGAAATGCCCTTCACCAACCTGCCGGTGGTCAAGAGCATCTACTCGTCGCTGAAAAGCTTCGCGGACTATTTTTCGCCCAGCTCCAAGAACACCGCCCAGCAGGTCGTGGTCCTGCGCATACCGGGCCAGCAGCTGGAACTGGTCGGCCTGGTCACGCGCCGCAACATGGAAGGCCTGCCCGAAGGCTTCAGCCAGGGCGAGCGCGTGGCCGTCTATCTGCCCATGGGCTACATGATCGGCGGCTACACCGTGTTCGTGCCGCAGGAATGGGTCCAGCCCATCCAGATGTCGGTCGAGGAAGCCATGCGCTCGTCCCTGATCGCCTGGATGGCGCGCGCCGAAACCAACAACAACCGTCCCGCCGCGCAGGAGCCGCCCGCCGCCGCGCAGGACGGCGCCAACGGCGGCGGCCAGGCCTGAGCCCCCCGCCCTCACCTCTACGAAACTCACGCTATGCCCATCATCGAATTCACGCTGGCCGAAGGCAGCCCCTATATTGAAGTGAACCAGCTGCTCAAGGCCACCGGCGTGTGCGACAGCGGCGGCGCGGGCAAGATGCTCGTGGCCGAAGGCCACGTCAGCGTGGGCGGCGTGGTCGAAAGCCGCAAGACGGCCAAGATCCGCGCCGGCCAGATCGTGACCTGCGGCGACGTGCGCATCGTCGTGCGCGGCCCCGACGCGGGCGGCCAGGACGCCTGAAGCCCTCAAATCCAGCCTGACCGCGAGCCGCCATGAAATTCAAGATGTCCCAGAACTCCATCTTCGCCGTGCTGCTGCGCTCGCCCTGGTGGATGAGCGCCGGCGTGGCCGTGCTGCTGTCGGCCGCGGGCTTTGCCGCGCTGCCCCTGGAGTACGCCGCGATGGGCGTGTTCGCCGCGGTGCCGTTCGCGGTCATCGCCATCATGGCGGCCTACAAGCAATTGCGCTCGCCCTCGGGCGCGCGGGTGCAGGCCGTGGCCGAAGCCGCCGCCGGCATGTCCTGGGCCGACTTCTCCAAGACCGTCGAGGCCGGGTTTCGCCGCGACGGCTGCGAAGTCGAACGCCTGCAATTGCCCGGCGCCGATTTCGCGCTGACCAAGGACGGCCACGTCGCCCTGGTCAGCGCCAAGCGCTGGAAGGCCGCCCGCGTCGGCGTCGAACCGCTGCGCGAACTGCAGGCGGCGCGCGAAAAGCGCGGCGCCCGCGAGGCCATCTATATCGCCTTGGGCGAGGTCTCCGACAACGCGCTGCAGTACGCCAGGTCGCAAGGCGTGTCGCTGATGACGGCGCCCGAACTGGCCAAGCTGCTGCGGGACCTCAAACCCTGAGGCGGACACGGCCATGAGCTACCGCCTGCTCGCCGACCTGGTGCTCATCGTGCATGGCCTCTTCGTCGCCTTCGTGGTGTTCGGCGGGCTGCTGGCGCTGTGGAAGCGCTGGATCGCCTACCTGCACCTGCCGGCGCTGGCCTGGGGCGCGCTGGTCATAGGAATGGGCTGGATCTGCCCGTTGACGCCGCTGGAGATTTCGCTGCGCCAGCAGGCCGGCCAGCAGGGCTATGGCGGCGGCTTCATCGAACACTATGTGCTGGCGCTGATCTACCCCGAAGGCATCACCCGCGGCACGCAGATCGTGCTGGCGGCCTTGCTGATCGTGGGCAACATCATCGTCTACGCGCTGTGGGCGCGGCGCGGCCGGCGCCAGCCGGCCTAGCCTTTGGTTTACAGGGCCCGGGCGATCACCAGGCGCTGGATGTCGCTGGTGCCTTCATAGATCTGGCAGACGCGCACGTCGCGGTAGATGCGTTCCACCGGAAAGTCCTTCAGATAGCCGTAGCCGCCCAGGGTCTGGATGGCGGCCGAGCAAACCTTCTCGGCCATCTCGGAGGCAAACAGCTTGGCCATGGACGCCTCGGTCAGCGCGGGCCTGCCGGCTTCGCGCAGCGCCGCGGCGTGCAGCACCATCTGGCGCGCCGCATGGATCTGCGTGGCCATGTCGGCCAAGCGGAACGCGACCGCCTGATGCTCCATGATGGGCTTGCCGAAGGCCTGGCGGTCGCGCGCATAGTCGCGCGCGCACTCGTAGGCCGCGCGCGCCATGCCCACGGACTGGGAAGCGATGCCGATGCGCCCGCCCTCCAGGTTGGACAGGGCGATCTTGTAGCCCTCGCCCTCCGCGCCCAGCCGGTAGGCGGCCGGGATGCGCATGTCCTCGAACGCGATCTGGCAGGTGTCCGAGGCGTGCTGGCCCAGCTTGTCCTCGACCCGCAGCACCTTGTAGCCCGGCGTATCGGTGGGCACGATGAACGCCGAGATGCCGCGCTTGCCGGCCTCGGGGTCGGTCACGGCGAACACGATCACGACCTGGCCGCTGCGCCCCGACGTGATGAACTGCTTGGCGCCGTTCAGGATGTAGTCGTCGCCGTCGCGGCGGGCGCGGGTGTGCAGGCTGCTGGCGTCCGACCCGGCCTGCGGCTCGGTCAGCGCAAATCCGCCGATATGCTCGCCGGTCGCCAGCGGCCGCAGGAACTGCTCTTTCTGGGCGTCGGTGCCGAACTTCAGGATGGGCATGCAGGCGACCGAGTTGTGCACGCTCATGATGGTGGAGCAGGCGCCGTTGCCGGCCGCGATTTCCTCCAGCGCGACCGCATACGAGACATAGCCGCTGTCGTTGCCGTCCCAGGCTTCGGGCACCAGCATGCCGAAAAAGCCGAGCTGCGCCATTTCGGCAATGGCGTCGGCCGGATAGTGATGGTCGCGGTCCCAGGCCTCTGAATTGGGCGCCAGGCGCTCCTGCGCGAAGCGGCGCGCCATTTCCTGGACGCTGAGCTGTTCTTCGGTCAATAACATCGTTGTGTCTCCTGGATGCGGTGGCTGCCGACGCGCGGCTTGCTCTGTTCTGCAGTACGGCCCGCCTGGGGCGGCCGTCAGATCGCCAGAATACACCGGGTCGGCGCGCGCTGGACGCCGCTGCGCGCGCCTATTCGCGCGGCGCGTCCTGCTCGGCGCGTTGGCGCGCCGGACCGCTCGCGCGGCTCAGGTTGTAGGCGGTATTGACCAGCCCGATGTGCGAAAACCCTTGCGGAAAATTGCCCACCAGGCGGCGCCGGCCGACGTCGTATTCTTCCGCCAGCAGTCCCAGGTCATTGCGCAGCGCCAGCAGACGCTCGAACAGGCGCTCGGCGTCGGCGATGCGACCCTGCATGACGTAAGCGTCGGCCAGCCAGAAACTGCAGGCCAGGAACACGCCTTCCTCGCCCGGCAGCCCGTCGCCCGCATGCTGGGTGGAGTAGCGCAGCAGCAGGCCGTCGCGCAGCAGCTCGCGCTCGATGGCGCGCACCGTACCCGTCACGCGCGGATCGTCCGCGGGCAGGAATCCCACCTGGGGGATGAGCAGCAGGCTGGCATCCAGTTCCTCGGATCCGTAGCTCTGCACGAAGCTGCCGCGCGCCTGGTTGTAGCCGTGCTTGCAGATGTCCGCGCGGATGCTGTCGGCCAGGCGCTGCCATTCATCGCGCGGCCCGCGCAGCCCGAAGCGTTCGCAGGACTGCACCGCGCGGTCGAAGGCAACCCAGCACATCAGCCGCGAATGCGTGAAGGCGCGGCGCTCGCCGCGCACTTCCCAGATGCCGTGGTCCAGGTCCTGCCAGCGGTCGCGCAGCGGCTCCAGCAGCACCTTCTGCAGGCGCCAGGCCTCGGCCAGGGGCGCCAGGTCCGCGGCCCGCGCGGCATACAGGGTTTCGATGAGCTCGCCGTAGACATCCAGCTGGCTCTGGCCAGCGGCGCCGTTGCCGCGGCGCACGGGCAGGCTCCCCTCGTACCCCGGCAGCCAGGGGATTTCCAGTTCGGGCAGCCAGCGTTCGCCGGCGATGCCGTACATGATCTGCAACTGGTCGGGATGCCCGGCCACTGCGCGTAGCAGCCATTGGCGCCAGGCCTCGGCCTCTTCCCGGTAGCCGGCATTGAGCAAGGCGTACAGGGTCAGGGCCGAATCGCGCAGCCAACAATGCCGGTAATCCCAGTTGCGGCTGCCGCCCAGTGCTTCCGGCAGCGAGGTAGTGGGCGCGGCGATGATGCCGCCGGTGGGCTGGAAGGTCAGCAGCTTCAAGGTGATCAGCGAGCGCACCACGGCGTCCCGCCCTTCCCCGCTGCCCTCCCAGCGGCAGCGCTTGGCCCATTCCTGCCACCAGGAGATGGTGCGGTCCATGCTTTCCACGCGGTCCGGCACGAAATGCGGCGTGCGGTGCGAACGGTGATAGGACAGCGTGAACGGCACCACGCGGCCCGGATGCACCGTGAAGCGCGCCGTGGTCGTGAGTTCGTGTCCGGCCAGGTCCACCGGGGTGTGCAGCTCGACCGCATCGGGACCTGCGATGGCGCTCAGGCCGTAGTCGCGCCGGCGCACCCAGGGCACGGCCTGCCCATAGTTGAAGCGCAGCACCATTTCCATGTCCATCTGCACGTGGCCGGATTCGCCGCGCACGATGCGCACCACGTCGGCGCGCTCATCGTCGTCGCTCAAGGGCATGAAATCGTACAGCAGTGCCGTGCCGGAGCTGGTCTCGTAGCGCGTTTCCAGCACCGCGGTATCGGGCACGTAGCGGCGCGATACGGTGCAGTTGCGCGCGTGCGGCGCGATGCGCCAGTGTCCGTGCCGCTCGTCACCCAGCAGCGCCGCGAAGCACGCGGGCGAATCGAAGTGCGGCAGGCACAGCCAGTCGATGGAGCCGTCGCGCGCCACCAGGGCGGCCGACAGCATGTTGCCGATCAATCCGTAGTCTTCCAGGGGCTTGGACATGGCCTAGCCCGCGCCCCGGAATTCGGGATACAGCGTCATGCCGCCGTCGACGAACAGGGTCGTGCCGGTGACGTAGTCGGACGCATCGCTGGCCAGCCACACCGCCGCCCGCGCCACGTCTTCGGGCTCGCCGATGCGGCCATAGGGAATCAGCTGCAACAGCCGGGCCAGGCTTTCCGGCGTGTCCCAGGCCGGCTGGTTGATGGCCGTGCGTATGGCGCCCGGCGCAATCGAATTGACCCGTATCCGGGCCGGCGCCAGTTCCTGGGCCAGGGATTTCATCAACATCGACACGCCGCCCTTGGACGCCGCGTAGTTCACCTGGAAGGCCCAGGGGATGACCTCGTGCACGGAACTGATGAAGAGGATGTTGCCCGCCGCCAGGCCCTGCCGCGCCGGCAGCTCCGGCTGCGACGGGAACAGCCTGGCCGCGGCGCGCGCGCACAGGAAGTGCCCCGTCAGGTTGACGTCGATGACGCGCTGCCAGTCGGCCAGCGTCATGTCCGCGATCGGCGCGGAGTGCTCCACGCCTGCGTTGTTGACCAGGATGTCCAGCCGCCCGTAGTGCTGCAGCGCCTGCGCAAACAGGTGCTCGACCTCGGCCTCTTTGCTGATGTCGGCGGCTGCGGTGACCGCCGAACCGCCCTGGCGCTGGATCGCTTCGGCCACCGCCGCGGCCCGCGCCTGCGAATCCCCGCCCGCGCGATGATTCACCACGACCCGCGCACCGGCCGCCGCCAACCCGATTGCCGTGGCCCGGCCTATGCCGGAGGATGCGCCTGTCACCACGGCCACCCGGCCGCGCAGTTCGCTCGCATGCTGCATGCCTGCCTCCCTGGCGGCCGCTACGCATCGAGCCCGGCCGCCGCGTGTAGAACGTCCAGGGTAGCCCTGCGCGCAGGTTCCATGCAAGCCGCCGCGCAGCGTGCATAATGACGGCTATGCCGGCCCGCGCTCCTCACGGAGCGACGGGCCGCAGGTCCATATGTCCACCCATATGCCCATGCTTCCTGGAGACGCCGTGCTGGATCCGATACTTGCAGAACTGTCGACCACCCTGCCCGAGGCCAAGTCGGTCGAACAGCTGACGCGCCCGCTGCTGGACATGCTGGGCGCGGTGACCGGCCTGGAGTCCACCTATCTCACATCCATCGACCTGAAGGCCGATCTCCAGCACGTCCGCTATGCGCGCAACGCCGGCAAACTGCAAATCCCCGAAGGCCTGTCGGTGCCTTGGGAGGACACCCTGTGCAAACGCGCGCTGGACGAAGGCCGCATGTGCACCAGCGACGTCTCCAGCTGCTGGCCGGACTCCGACGCGGCCCGGCAGCTGGGCATACAGACCTATCTGAGCGCCCCCGTGCGCACCGACGACGGCGGGCTGTTCGGCACCCTGTGCGCCGCCAGCGCCACGCGCCACCGGATCGAGCCGCAGGCGGAATCGGTGCTGAAGCTGTTCTCCAGCGTGATCGCCCGCTTCCTGGAACGCGAAATGCTGATGGAGCAGCTGCACGCCGCCAACGTCCAGCTCATGTCCTACGCGCTGACCGATACGCTGACCGGCCTGCCCAACCGCCGCGCGCTCTATGAAGCGCTGGACCGCCTGCAGGCGCGCGCGCTGCGCGAAGGCGGCAGCGTGCTGGTCGGGGTGATCGACCTGGACGGATTCAAGAGCATCAACGACGTCTACGGCCACCAGCAAGGCGACGCGTTCCTGCAGGAAGTGTCGCGCCGTATCTCCGCGGCTCTGCGCGGCTCGGACATGCTGGGGCGCATCGGCGGCGATGAATTCGTGTTGATCGGGCCGGGTCCGGCCCTGGCCTCTGACGGCGGGCCTCATGGCGTGCACGCGCCGCGCGGCGATGCCGAGGAAGCGGCGCGCTCCCTGGAAGAGCGCGCCACCGCCGCCACCGTGGGCCGCTACCAGCTCGGCGACGAAACCGTCCCGTACGAAGGCGCCAGCGTCGGCGTGGTGGCGCTGGACCCGCGCGGCCTGGACGCCGAAGCCGCCGTGCGCCTGGCCGACGCCCGCATGTATGAAGTCAAGCGCGCGCGCAAGGCGGCGCGCGTCATACACTGACGGGCAAAAAAAGACCCGGCGCGATGCCGGGTCCAGGCCGTCCGCGGCGTTCGGCCGGCTTACCTCACCTTGCCCTGCTTCCAGGCGTCCAGCAGCTTCTCATAGGCGATCGTCTCGCCCTTGGGCTTCTCGTTGGCCAGTTTCTTCCACGGCGCGTGCTGGTCCGACAGCCACTTGCTGGGGTCGCTCTTGGGATTGAGCTTGGGCGCGCACTGCGCCATGCCGGCCCGCTCCAGCCGCGCCATGACCTGGTCCATTTCATTGGCCAGGTTGTCCATGGCGGCCTGCGGGGTCTTTTCGCCCGTGACCGCGGTGGCGACGTTCTTCCACCACAGCTGCGCCAGCTTGGGATAGTCAGGCACGTTGTTGCCGGTGGGCGTCCACGCCACGCGCGCCGGGCTGCGATAGAACTCGATCAGGCCGCCATAGTTGGCCGCGTTCTTGGTGAAGAACTCGCTGTTGATGTCGCTGTCGCGGATGAAGGTCAGGCCGGTGATGGACTTCTTCAGCGACACCGACTTGGACGTGACGAACTGCGCGTACAGCCAGGCCGCGGCCATCTTGTCCGGATTGGTGGACTTGAAGAAGGTCCATGAACCCACGTCCTGGTAGCCGTTCTGCATGCCGTCCTTCCAGTACGGGCCATACGGCGACGGGGCCATGCGCCACTTCGGCGTGCCGTCGTCGTTGACCACCGGCAGGCCCTTCTTGGTCATGTCGGCGGTGAAGGCCGTGTACCAGAAGATCTGCTGGGCGATCTGGCCCTGCGCGGGCACCGGGCCGGATTCCGAGAAGGTCATGCCCATGGCCTGCTGGGGCGCGTACTTCTTCATCCAGTCCACGTACTTGGTCAGGGCATAGACGGCGGCCGGGCTGTTGGTGGCGCCGCCGCGCGCAACGGATGCGCCGACCGGCGTGCACTTGTCGTCCGCCACGCGGATGCCCCACTCGTCCACCGGCATGCCGTTGGGCAGGCCCTTGTCGGCCGCGCCGGCCATCGACAGCCACGCGTCGGTGAAGCGCCAGCCCAGCGACGGGTCCTTCTTGCCGTAGTCCATGTGGCCGTAGACCTTCTTGCCGTCCAGTTCCTTGACGTCGTTGGAGAAGAAGTCGGCGATGTCCTCGTAGGCAGACCAGTTGGTGGGCACGCCCAGCTCGTAGCCGTACTTGGCCTTGAACTTGTCCTTCAGATCCTGGCGCGCGAACCAGTCGGCCCGGAACCAGTAGACGTTGGCGAACTGCTGGTCGGGCAGCTGGTAGAGCTTGCCGTCGGGCGCGGTGGTGAACTTGGTGCCGATGAAGTCCTTGAGGTCCAGATTGGGGTTGGTCCATTCCTTGCCCGCGCCCGCCATGTAGTCCGACAGCGGCAGGATGGCGCCGTAGCGGTAGTGCGTGCCGATCAGGTCGGAATCCGAAATCCAGCCGTCGTAGATGGATTTGCCGGACTGCATCGAGGTCTGCAGCTTCTCGACCACGTCGCCTTCCTGGATCAGGTCGTGGTTGACCTTGATGCCGGTGATCTCGGAAAACGCCTTGGCCAAGGTCTTGGACTCGTACTCGTGCGTGGTGATGGTTTCGGACACCACGCTGATTTCGTTCACCCCTTTGGCTTTGAGTTTCGCGGCGGCGTCGATGAACCATTTCATCTCGGCCATCTGCTGGTCCTTGGACAGCGATGAAGGCTGGAACTCCGAATCGACCCACTTCTTCGCTTCCGGTTCGCCAGCCCAGGCCGCCGAAGTCCCGATCAGGGCGATGGCGGCCGCCATGGCGTGCATGCGCAATTTCATGACCTGTCTCCTCGATAACTCTTCCCCATCGTTTGCTGCGGACCGCTGGCCGGGGAAGAGGCTGGCCGATAGTCCTTACCAAGCGCTTGAATACGCGAGGGGTCTGGCGCCCCTCTTCAACCTTTCCGCATGACGAATGCCAGCAGCAGCATGGACGCGATGAAGCTGATCCACACTGATGGCGGCTCGTCCAATGAAAACCATTCCGCCGCCTTCTGGCCGAATCCCAGGAATGCCAGGTTGAGCCAGGCCGCGGCCATCAGGCCGATGAAGAGGCGGTCGCCACGGGTGGTGCGCAGGGGCAGGAAGCCCTTGCGCTCGGCCGTGGGCGATTTCAGTTCCCATACCGTCATGCCGACCAGCATCAGCACGATGCAGGAAAAGAATACGGCGACGGGAGTGGTCCATACCATCCAGCTGAACATGAGTGCGCTCCTGCTATCCCTTGCCGCTACACCCGGCCCATCGCGAAGCCCTTCGCGATGTAGTGCCGCACGAACCAGATGACGATGCCGCCGGGCACGATGGTCAGCACGCCCGCCGCGGCCAGCACGCCCCAGTCCATGCCCGAGGCCGACACGGTGCGGGTCATGGTGGCGACGATGGGCTTGGCGTTGACCGAGGTCAGCGTGCGCGCCAGCAGCAGCTCCACCCAGCTGAACATGAAGCAGAAAAATGCCGCCACGCCCACGCCCGACTTGATCAGCGGCAGGAAGATGGTCAGGAAAAAGCGCGGGAAGGAATAGCCGTCGACATAGGCGGTCTCGTCGATCTCGCGCGGCACGCCGGACATGAAGCCCTCCAGGATCCAGACCGCCAGCGGCACGTTGAACACCAGGTGCGCAAGCGCCACGGCCAGGTGCGTGTCCATCAGGCCGAAGGAGCTGTAGAGCTGGAAGAACGGCAGCAGGAACACCGCGGGCGGCGTCATGCGGTTGGTCAGCAGCCAGAAGAAAACGTGCTTGTCGCCGATGAAGCGGTAGCGCGAGAAGGCGTAGGCCGCGGGCAGCGCCACGGCCAGCGAGATCACCGTGTTGATGACCACGTAGATCAGCGAATTGATGTAGCCCGAGTACCAGGCCGGGTCGGTGAAGATGGTGCGGTAGTGCTCGAAGGTGAAGTCGCGCGGCCACAGCGTCAGGGTGCTGACGATCTCCGTGTTCGTCTTGAACGACATATTCAGCATCCAGTACAGCGGCAGGATGGCGAAGATCAGGTACAGGGTCAGGAAGACGCCGCGCCAGCGGGAACTTTTCTCACGCATTTGCACGCTCCTCGTCGAAACCGCCGGTGGTGCCGGCGCGTTGCATCCAGTTGTAGAGGATGAAGCACAAGAGCAGGATGATGAGGAAATAGATGATGGAGAACGCGGCCGCTGGCCCCAGGTCGAACTGGCCCACCGCCTTCTGCGTCAGGTATTGCGACAGGAAGGTGGTGGCGTTGCCCGGCCCGCCGCCCGTCAGCACGAAGGGCTCGGTGTAGATCATGAAGCTGTCCATGAAGCGCAGCAGCACCGCGATCATCAACACGCCGCGCATCTTGGGCAGCTGGATGTAGCGGAACACCGCCAGGCGCGACGCGCCGTCGATGCGGGCGGCCTGGTAGTAGGCGTCGGGGATGGCGCGCAGGCCCGCGTAGCACAGCAGCGCCACCAGCGGCGTCCAGTGCCACACGTCCATGACCAGCACCGTGACCCAGGCGTCGACGTCGTTGCCGGTGTAGTTGTAGTCCACCCCCAGCCAGGACAGCGTGGCGCCCAGCAGGCCGATGTCGGTGCGTCCAAACACCTGCCAGATGGTGCCGACCACGTTCCAGGGAATCAGCAGCGACAGCGCGATGATCACCAGCACGGCGGACGCGCGCCAGCCGCTGGCCGGCATGGACAAGGCCAGCAGGATGCCCAGCGGGATCTCGATGGCCAGCACCGCCAGCGAAAAGCCGATCTGGCGGAACAGCGCGCCGTGCAGTTCTTCATCCTGCAGCACGGCGGCGTACCACTCGGTGCCGACGAAGACGCGGCGTTCGGGCGAGATGATGTCCTGCACCGAGTAATTGACGATGGTCATCAGCGGCAGGATGGCCGAAAACGCCACGCACAGCACCACGGGCAGGACCAGGAACCAGGCCCGGTGATCTATGGGTTTCATCGGATCAGCTCCTCGTCGCGGTAAAAGCAGGTGTGCGGATTCAGCACCGACAGCCAGACCGTGCCGCCGGCCGCGGCCGGGACGATGTTGCTGCCCAGCCGGGCCCGCACCGGCGTGCCCTCGAAGTCCGCCACCAGCAGCGTGTAGGTGCCCACGTCCTGCACCCGCTCCACGCGCATGGCCAGGGCGCCGGGCGCGCCCGGCTCGGTGATGCGCAAGTACTCCGGACGCACACCCAGCTTCACGGGACCCGCGCCGTCCAGCTTTGCCGCCATCTCCGCCGGCACCCCGGCGACGCGGCTCTTGCCCACTTCTAGCCCGCCGTCGCGCCACTGCGCCGGCAGGAAGTTCATGCCCGGCGAGCCGATGAAATGGCCCACGAAGGTATGCGCCGGCCGCTGGAACAGGTCATCCGCGCTGCCCACCTGCAC
The DNA here is from genome assembly GCF_002192695.1 of Achromobacter xylosoxidans. Taxonomy (GTDB): domain Bacteria; phylum Pseudomonadota; class Gammaproteobacteria; order Burkholderiales; family Burkholderiaceae_B; genus Achromobacter; species Achromobacter xylosoxidans_C. The sequence continues at coordinate 69,534 of NZ_MTLG01000076.1, read as the reverse complement.
CGCCCTGCCGCGCGCCATCACCATGACCTCGTCGGCAAAGGTCAGCGCCTCGGTCTGGTCGTGCGTCACGTAGATCAGCGTCAGCTTGAACTCGTGGTGGATTTCCTTGAGCTTGCGGCGCAGTTCCCATTTGAGCTGCGGGTCGATCACGGTCAGCGGCTCGTCGAACAGAATGGCCGATACGTCGCTGCGCACCAGTCCGCGCCCCAGCGAGATTTTCTGCTTGGCGTCGGCGGTCAGGCCGCTGGCGCGCCGGTCCAGCACCTGCGACATCTCCAGCATCTCGGCGATGCGCCCGACGCGTTCGCCGATGAGCTTAGGCGCCATGCCGCGGTTGCGCAGCGGAAACGCCAGGTTCTCGGCCACGGTCATGGTGTCGTAGACCACCGGGAACTGGAACACCTGGGCGATGTTGCGCGCCTGCGGGGTCTTGTCCGTGACGTCCTGGCCGTCGAACAGGATGCGCCCGTGCGACGGCCGCAGCAGGCCCGACACGCAATTGAGCAGCGTGGTCTTGCCGCAGCCCGACGGCCCCAGCAAGGCGTAGGCTCCGCCATTCTTGAAGGTGAAGGAAAGCGGCAGCAGCGCGTAGTCCTCGTCGGTCTTGGGGTCCGCCACGTAGGAATGGGACAGGTCCAGCTCGATCTGCGCCATCAGGCCGTCTCCCCCGCGCCCGCCGGCTGCCGCGGCGCCGCCAGCAACGCGCCGCCCGCGCCGAAGGCATAGGTCTGCGCCGGGTCGAAATAGAACTGCAGGCGGTGGTCCAGCGTATAGCGGTGGACCCCGGGCAATTGCGCCACCACGTCGCCCGCCGCCGTCTGCGCGTGCACGAAGGTGTCGGACCCGGAGATCTCGGCCAGCTTCACCACCCCAGGCAGGACCACATGGCCCGGCCTCGGCTCCACGTCCAGGGCGCCGGCGCGCAGGCCGGCGGTAATGTCGGTATCGGCGCCTTGCGGCAGCGCCCGCTCCACCGCCAGATCCCCCTGCAGCACGAAGCCGGACGCCGTGCGGCGCGCGGCAAACAGGTTCATGGGCGGATCGCTGAAGGCGCGCGCCACGCGTATGGAATTGGGCCGGTGAAAGACCTCGGCGGTCGGCCCGTATTGCAGCAGTTCGCCCGCGTCCAGCACCGCGGTGTGGCCGCCCAGCAACAAGGCCTCGCCCGGCTCAGTCGTGGCGTAAACGACCGTGGAGCGCCCTTCGGCGAACAATTCGGAAAGTTCGTCGCGCAGTTCCTCGCGCAGCTTGTAGTCCAGGTTGACCAGGGGTTCGTCCAGCAGGATGAGCGGCGCGTCCTTGGCCAGGGCGCGGGCCAGCGCCACCCGCTGCTGCTGTCCGCCGGACAGCTCCGAGGGGTAACGCTCCAGCAGATGGTCGATGTGCAGCCGCGCCGCCATGGCGCGGACTTTTTCGCCGATGTCCGCCGCCCCGCGCAGCTTGAGCGGCGAGGCGATGTTGTCGTAGACCGACATGGACGGGTAATTGATGAACTGCTGGTAGACCATGGCGACGTTGCGCTGGCGCACCGGCACGCCCGTGACGTCGGCGCCGTCGACCAGCACGCGGCCTTCGGTGGGCCGGTCCAGCCCGGCCATGATGCGCATCAGCGAGGTCTTGCCCGCCAGGGTGGCCCCCAGCAATACCGTCATGGCGCCCTCGACCGGGGCCAGGCTCATGGGATACAGGTGCGTCTGCGAGCCGGCCCGCAAACCTACCCTGTCCAAGTTCAGCTGCATCTGGTCTCCTCTACCTACTTATACGTCCCTGTTTTTTCACGGCGGACTTCGGTATTCGGTACAGCGGCTCGGCCTGCATTCAAGCGAACAACAGGATGAGCATACTCTTTCAGATAGCTTTCGTTTATTGTGCGTTTTACTCAAGAAGCGAACAAAAAACAATCTTGCAGCGCGTCATTATTTTTCGCTTTTGTTGTTTTACTATACGAACATGACACTGAACCCCAGACAGAGCGCGCTGATCGAAATGGTGCGGGCCCAAGGCTCGGCCTCGATCGAGGAACTCGCCAAACGCTTTGACGTCACGCTGCAGACCGTGCGGCGCGACGTCAATATCCTGTCCGAAGCCGGCTTGCTGTCGCGCTTCCATGGCGGCGTGCGCATCGAAGCGTCCACCATCGAGAACATCGCCTACCGCAAGCGCCAGGGCCTGCACGCCGCCGGCAAACAGCGCATCGCCGAAGCCGTGGCGCGCGCCGTCCCCGACGGCTGTTCGCTGATCCTGAACATCGGCACCACCACCGAAGCCATTGCGCGCGCCCTGCTGCGCCACCGCGGCCTGCGCGTCATCACCAACAATCTGCACGTCGCCGACATCCTGTCGGACAACCCGGACTGCGAGGTCATCGTGGCCGGCGGCGTGGTGCGTTCGCGCGACCGCGGCATCGTCGGCGAAGCTACCATGGACTTCATCCGCCAGTTCAAGGTCGACATCGGCCTGATTGGCATCTCCGGCATCGAGGCCGACGGCACGCTGCGCGATTACGACTTCCGCGAAGTGCGCGTGGCGCGGACCATCATCGAACAGTCGCGCGAAGTCTGGCTTGCCGCCGACAGCAGCAAATTCAAGCGCCAGGCCATGGTGGAACTGGCGCACATCTCGCAAATCGACCGCTTCTTCACCGACGCGCATCCGCAAGAGCCGCTGGCGCAAGTCCTGCTGGACGCCGGCGTGCGCTGCGACGTGGCGGCCGCCCCGAATACCTTGAAGCAAACACCTTGAATCCCATGAACCAACCGCTAGCCTCCGTCGCCCCGCCCGACCGCAACCGTCTCCTGAACACGCTGGACAACACGCACTCCTGGGACGTGATCGTCATCGGCGGCGGCGCCACCGGCCTGGGCACGGCCGTCGATGCCGCCTCGCGCGGCTATCGCACCCTGCTGATCGAAGGCGCGGACTTCGCCAAGGGCACCTCCAGCAAGGCCACCAAGCTGGTGCACGGCGGCGTGCGCTACCTGGCGCAGGGCAACGTCAGCCTGGTGCGCGAAGCGCTGCATGAGCGCGGCCTGCTCAACCGCAACGCGCCGCACCTGGTGTGGCCGCTGGGCTTCGTGGTGCCGGCCTACAACCTGTTCGACCAGCCCTTCTACGGCATCGGCCTGAAGATGTACGACATGCTGGCCGGCAAGCTGAACCTGGCGCCCAGCCGCTGGCTGTCGCGCCGCGACACGCTGGCCAACGCGCCGACGCTGGCCGAGAACGTGCAGGGCAAGAATCTGAAAGGCGGCGTGCTGTATTACGACGGCCAGTTCGACGATGCGCGCCTGGCGGTGAGCCTGATGCGCACGCTGTTCGACCTGGGCGGCACCGCGGTGAACTACATGCGCGCCACCGGCCTGACCATGACGGGCGGCAAGGTAGATGGCGTGACCGTGCAAGACGCGATCGGCGGCGCCAGCTTCACGCTGCGCGCGCGCTGCGCGGTCAACGCCACCGGCGTCTGGGTTGACGCGGTGCGCCGCATGGAAGACAAGAATGCGCAGACCATGGTCGCGCCCAGCCAGGGCGTGCACCTGACCCTGCCGCAGGATTTCCTGCCGGGCAAGCGCGCCATCCTGATCCCCAAGACCGACGACGGCCGCGTGCTGTTCGTGGTGCCATGGAACGGCCACACCATCGTCGGCACCACCGATACGCCGCGCGACGACCTGCCGCTGGATCCGCAAGCCGGCGCGCAGGACGTGGATTTCATTCTCAGCACCGCGGCGCGCTACCTCAGCCGCAAGCCTACGCGCGACGACGTCACCAGCGTCTGGGCCGGGCTGCGTCCGCTGGTCAAGGCCACGGGCGAAGCCTCCACCAAGTCCTTGTCGCGCGAGCACACCATCCTGGTGTCCAAGGCCGGGCTGGTGACCGTCACCGGCGGCAAGTGGACCACCTATCGCCGCATGGCGCAGGACGTGGTGGACACGGCCATCCAGCATCAGCTGCTGACGCAGGCCTCCTGCCGCACGGAATCGCTGCCGCTGCACGGCGCGGCGGGCCTGGCGCCCTCGCAGGAACACGCCGGCACGCCGGACAGCTACTACGGCAGCGACCTGCCCGCATTGAAGGCCCTGCCCGGCGCGCAACGCATGCTGGTGCGCGCCAGCGGCCTGTCGGAAGCGCATGTGCGTTTTGCCGCAAGGTATGAACTCGCGCGCAGCGCCGAGGACGTGCTGGCGCGCCGCAACCGCGCCCTCTTCCTGGACAGCGAGGCCGCGATGCTGGCCGCGCCTGAAGTGGCGCGCATCCTGGCCGAAGAGCTGGGCCATGACGCCGCGTGGCAACAGCGCACCTTGCAAGACCTGGAAACGGTGGCTGCGAACTACCGGCTGAAGTAGCCGATCCTACGGAACCTTCAGCGGGCTTTGCTGGATCATTGCCTCGAATGTGCGCAGCAGCGCCGGATCGCATTTCGAGCCGGCCTCCTGGTGCAGGATGCGCATGATCTCCGCGTGTGTGCGCGCGGGGTGGTAAGGCCGCGCGTCGCCCAACGCGTCATAGGAATCGGCCAGCGAAATGATGCGCGAATGCAGCGGGATATCCTCGCCTGACATGCCCGCGGGATAGCCTGATCCGTCAAAGTGCTCGTGGTGGTGGCGCACCGCCCGCGCGATCAGCTCGCGCTGCGGGATGTCGCTATGCATGATGATCTCGGCGCCCACCGCGGCGTGCGCCTTCATGATTTCCCAATCGTCGCGGTCCAGGCGCTTGGGCGAATACAGCACCCGGTCCGGCGTGCCGATCTTGCCGATGTCGTGCAGGCGGGCAGCGACAGCGACCGCTTCCTGTTCCGCTTCCGGCAAATTGCAGGCTCTGGCCAGCGCCACGCTCAACGCAACAACTCTTTCGGAATGGCGGCCGGTGGCCGGGTCGCGCGCCCGCATGGCGGCAAACAAGGCCGCCACGCAGGAGCCAGCGGGATATTCGGGTACGTCTGGAGGCATCGGTCATCGCGCGCAAGGCGGCCGGGCCGCATTGCGCTGTAGCAAAAGGTCGCGATTCTGACACATTGCGCAGCAATCCTTACCGATCAGATGCTGCGGCCCAGGGCAAAGCAGAGCCGGACCCGTCCCGCGCATGCGACGGGGACCCGGTCCGGCCGTCAGGATTCAATCCTTCAATCTGTCCAGCAGCGCGTTCGCCACGCCCACGGAAGACGCCGGATTCTGCCCCGTGACCAGCAGGCCGTCGCCGACCACGTGCGGCTGCCAGTCCGGGCCGCTGGTGTACAGCCCGCCCAACTGCTTGAGTTCATCCTCCACCAGGAAAGGCACGACGTCGGTCAGCTGCACCGCCGCCTCTTCCGCATTGGAAAAACCGGTGACCTGCCTGCCCTGCACCAGCGGCTTGCCGTCAGCCGTCTTGGCATGGCGCAGCACGCCGGGCGCATGGCACACGGCCGCGACGGGCTTGCCCGCCGCCAGCATGGTTTCGATCAGCGAGACCGAATTGGGATCTTCCGCCAGATCCCACAAGGGGCCGTGGCCGCCGGGATAGAACACGGCGTCGTAATCGGCCGCCTGCACCTGCGCCAGCGGCAAGGTGGCGGCCAGTAGCCGCTGCGCGTCCTGGTCCTGGCGAAAGCGCCGCGTGTCGTCGGTCTGGGCGTCGGGGTCGTCGCTCTTGGGATCCAGCGGCGGCTGCCCGCCCGCGGGCGAAGCCAGCGTGACCTTGGCGCCCGCGTCGACGAAGGCGTAATAGGGAGCGGCGAATTCCTCCAGCCAGAATCCGGTCTTGCGGCCGGTGTTGCCCAGCGTGTCGTGGGACGTCAGCACGATCAGGATGTTCATGCGGCGCTCCTTTGGTCCGGGCCGACGCGCACGATGCGCTTGCCGGCGTTTTCACCCTTGAGCAGCCCGATCAGGCCGCGCGGCGCGTTCTCCAGGCCATCGACCACGTCCTCGCGGTACTTGATGCGGCCTTGCTGGATCAAGCCTTGCATCGCCTCGCGGAACTCGCCGTAGCGGTGCGCGTATTCGTTGAAAATGATGAAGCCCTGCACCTTGAGACGCTTGGTGAGGATGGCGCGCATCAGCACGCCCAGGCGGTCCGGTCCTTGCGGCTGGCTGGTGGCGTTGTAGGCCGAGATCAGGCCGCAGACCGGTACCCGCGCACGCGGATTCAAGAGCGGCAGCACCGCGTCGAAGACCGCGCCGCCGACGTTCTCGAAGTACACGTCGATGCCCTGCGGCACGGCGCGCGCCAGGCGGCCCGGCAGATCGGGCGCCTTGTGGTCCAGGCAGTCGTCAAAGCCCAGCTCCTGGACCACATAGCGGCACTTGTCCGCGCCGCCCGCGATGCCGACCACCTTGCAGCCGTGGATCTTGGCGATCTGGCCGACCACCGCGCCCACCGCGCCGCTGGCCGCGGCCACCACCACGGTCTCGCCCGCCTTGGGCTGGCCGATGTCCAGCAGGCCCATGTAGCCGGTGAAGCCGGGCATGCCCAGCACGCCCAGCGAATAGGACGGGTGTTCGGGATTGGGCCCCAGCCGCAACAGGCCGGCGCCATCGGACAGGGCATAGTCCTGCCAGCCTGATTGCGCCAGCACCCACTCGCCCGGACGGTAGTCGGGATGGTTGGAGGCTTCGACCCGCGTCACCGTGCCGCCGACCATGACGGCGCCGACCTGCACCGGCTCGGCATAGGACGGCGCATCGCTCATGCGGCCGCGCATGTAGGGATCGAGCGACAGGTACACGGTGCGCAGCAGCACCTGGCCGGGGCCGGGCTGGGGAACTTCGCCGGTTTCCAGGCGGAAATCGCTGTCCGCCGGCTCGCCCTGCGGGCGCGCGGCAAGCACGATGCGGCGGTTGATGGAAGACGATTGCGGCATGACGGTCCAGCCTCCTGCAAGGAAGCCGCCCGGGCCTTGCGGGAACAGCCCGGGTGGCGGGATGGGGTACCGGGCCATTACACCATCGATGCCGTCCCGGCCGATGTGTAACCCTGGCCGCGGCCCCTCTTTTAATTAATTAATAATTTAATTAACATACGCCGCATGTGCCCCGAACGCCGCTCCGAACCCTCCACGCCCGCTCGCCGGCCCGGCCGGCCGCCGCGCCCCGACAACGCCGCCGCCCGCGCCAATCTGCTGGACGTCGCCACGCGCCTGTTCGCGGCCCAGGGCGTCGCGGCCACCACCCTCACGCATATCGCGCAACGCGCCGGCGTCACCTCGGCGATGGTCCACTACTACTTCAAGAGCCGCGATCAATTGATAGACGCGGTGGTGCTGGAGCGGATCGTGCCGGTGATCGGCTTTGTCTGGTCCCCGCTTGCGCAGGCGCAGGATCCGGCGGCCGATCCGCCCGCCGCCGTGCGCGCCTTCATCGCCGAAGTCGTCGGCCGCCTGGTGCAGAGCGCCGCCGAGCGGCCCTGGCTGCCCGCCCTGTGGCTGCATGAGGTCGTCAACGAAGGCGGCCAGCTGCGCGACCGCGTGCTGCGCCATCTGCCGGCCGACCGCCTGCAGGCCTTCTCGGGCCTGATCGCGGACAGCCAGCGCATGGGCGCCATCACGCCGGGCGTGGAGCCGCGCCTGGTGTTCCTGTCCATCCTGGGCCTGACCCTGCTGCCGCTGGCCACCTCCAGCCTGTGGCGGCGCGTGCTGCAGGACGACGCGCAGGCGCAATCCATCGACACCCGCGCGATCGCGACCCACGCCATCGCCATGCTCACGGGCGGCTTGTTCTCGCCGCCCGCGCCGACTTCCGCCCCTCCAGGACGCTGACCATGCGCATCCATACCGCCTTGCGCCGCCCCCTGCCCGCCTGCTCGCTGGCGCTGCTTGCCCTGGGCGGCTGCGGCAAGGACAACGGGACTTTCTTCCAGGGCTACGCCGAAGGCGAATACGTCTACGTGGCGTCCTCCGAGCCCGGGCGGCTGGCCGAACTGCCGGTGCGGCGCGGCCAGCAGGTCGAAGCCAACGCGCCGCTTTTCGCGCTCGAAGCCACGCGCGAGACCGCGGCGCGCGACCAGGCCAGCGCGCAACTGGCCGCCGCCGTGGCGCAGCAGGAAGACATCGCCACCGGCAAACGCCCGGCGGAAGTCGACGTCAGCCGCGCCCAACTGGCCCAGGCCGAAGCCGCCAGCCGCCGCTCGGCGGCGCAACTGCGGCGCGACACCGACCAGTTCCGCATCGGCGGCATCGCCCGCGCCCAGCTGGACGACAGCCGCGAACAGGCGCAATCGGACGCGGCGCGGGTGCGCGAACTACAGGCCCAGCTCGAGGTCGCCCGCCTGCCCGGCCGCGACGAACAGCGCCGCGCCCAGGCCGCCGAAGTGGAGGCAGCCAAGGCGGCCCTGGCCCAGGCGGAATGGACGCTGGCGCAAAAACGCCTGGCCGCGCCGGCCGCGGGACTGGTGTTCGACACCTTGTACCGCGTCGGCGAATGGGTGCCCGCCGGCAGTCCGGTGGTTAGCCTGCTGCCGCCCGGCAACATCAAGGTGCGCTTCTTCGTGCCGGAAGAGGCCTTGGGCGGGCTGAAGATCGGCCAGCAGGCGACGGTGCGCTGCGACGCCTGCGGCGACCCCATCCCCGTGCGCATCGACTACATCTCGGCCCAGGCCGAGTACACGCCGCCCGTGATCTACAGCCGCGAAAGCCGCAGCAAGCTGGTCTACATGGTGCAGGCCCGGCCCGCGCCCGAGGCCGCCGCGCGGCTGCATCCCGGCCAGCCGATGGAGGTCACTCCGCAATGAACGCGCCCGCCTCGGACTACGTCATCGACGTGCACGGCCTGAACAAGCGTTTCGGCGACAAGCACGTGGTCAACGACGTGTCGCTGCAGGTGCGCGAAGGCGAGATCTTCGGCTTCCTGGGGCCCAACGGCAGCGGCAAGACCACCTGCATCCGCCTGATGTGCGGACTCTTGACGCCGGACTCGGGCAGCGGCACCTGCCTGGGCTACGACATCCTGCGCGACAGCGCCCAGATCAAGCGGCACGTGGGCTACATGACGCAGAAGTTCTCGTACTGGGACGACCTGACCATCCGCGAGAACCTGGACTTCGTGGCGCGCATGTACGGCATGCCCGAGCGCAAGGAAACCGTGGAACGCGCTTTGGAGGACCTGGGCCTGCAAAGCCGCGCCAAGCAATTGACGGGATCCTTGTCCGGCGGCTGGAAGCAGCGCCTGGCATTGGCGGCCTGCCTGCTGCATCAACCCAAGCTGCTGCTGCTGGACGAACCCACCGCCGGCGTGGACCCGACCGCGCGGCGCGATTTCTGGGAGCAGCTGCATGAACTGGCGGCGCGCGGCATATCGGTGCTGGTCAGCACGCACTACATGGACGAGGCCGAACGCTGCCACAAGCTGGCCTACATCTCCTACGGCCGGTTGCTGACGCAAGGCACGGCCGAGGACGTCATCGCCGAACAGGGCCTGACCACCTGGGCCATCCACGGCCACAACCTGGTGCCGCTGGCGCAGCGCCTGCGCAACGCGCCGGGCGTGGACCAGACCGTGGCCTTCGGCTCCGCGCTGCACATCAGCGGCCGCGACGCGGCGCTGCTGGAGCGCACGCTGACGGACGCCATCGCCGGCCAGGACCTGAGCCTGGAGCGCATCGACACCAGCCTGGAGGACGTCTTCATCTACCTGATGAAGCGTTCCACCGACAACTTCGCGAGCCCGCCATGATGCGCCATCTGCAAGGCTTTTCGTGGTCGCGCTGGTGGAGCATGGTGCTCAAGGAGTTCCTGCAACTGCGCCGTGACCGCATCACCTTCGGCATGATCGTGGGCCTGCCCATCATGCAGCTGGCGCTGTTCGGCTACGCCATCAACACGAACCCCAAGCAGATGCCGACGGCGGTCATCGCCGCCGACCACAGCCCGTTCACGCGCAGCTTCGTGGCGGCGATGAGATCGTCCGACTACTTCCACATCATCGAAGAGCTGGACAACGAGGAACAGGGCCGCACCGCCCTGGCCCAAGGCCGCGTGCTGTTCGTCCTGACCATACCGCCGGACTTCAGCCGCAAGCTGCTGCGCGGCGAGCGTCCCGCGCTGCTGATCGAGGCCGACGCGACCGACCCCATGGCGACCGGGCTGGCCTTGGGGTCGGCCACGCAGTTGGCGCAGGCCGTGGCGCAGAAGGACCTCACCGGGCCGCTGGCCGGCCTGGCCGGCGGCCAACCGCCGTTCGACGTGCTGGTGCACCAGCTCTACAACGAAGAACAGATCTCGCAATACAACACCGTGCCGGGCCTGATGGGCGTGATCCTGACCATGACGCTGGTGATGATGACCGGCCTGGCCATGACGCGCGAACGCGAACGCGGCACGATGGAAAACCTGCTGGCGATGCCGGTGCGGCCGATCGAGGTGATGACGGGCAAGATCGTGCCCTACATCGCCATCGGCCTGATCCAGTCCAGCATCATCCTGCTGGCCGCGCACTTCGTGTTCCACGTGCCGTTCCAGGGATCGCTGCTGGCCGTGTACCTGTCGGCGCTGGTGTTCGTCGCCGCCAACCTGACCGTGGGCATCACCCTGTCGTCGCTGGCGCAGAACCAGTTGCAGGCCATGCAGCTGACCATGTTTTATTTCCTGCCCAACATGCTGCTGTCCGGCTTCATGTTTCCGTTCCAGGGCATGCCGCTGTGGGCGCAGTATTTGGGCAACCTGCTGCCGCTGACCCACTTCAACCGGCTGATCCGCGGCATCCTGCTCAAGGGCAACGGCTGGTGGGACCTGTGGCCCAGCATCTGGCCGCTGCTGCTGTTTACCGTGGTTGTCATGACCGCCGCCGTGAAGTTCTACCGCCGCACCCTGGATTGAACCGCCATGTCCCGCCCCACGCTCCTGCCCTTTCCGTCCGCCGCCGCGCACAGGCTGGCCGCGCCCGTCCTGTGCGCGCTGCTTGCGGGCTGCGCGGTCGGGCCGGACTTCGAGCGGCCCGCCGCGCCGCAGGTCGACGCCTACACCGCGCCGCCCGCATCCGCCCCGGCCGCCGGCGCGCAGCGCCTGCAGGCCGGCGCCGACATCCCCGCGCAATGGTGGCAGTTGTTCCGCTCCGAGGCGCTGGACCAGCTGGTGCGGCAGGCGCTGCAGGCCAGCCCCACGCTGGAGCAGGCGCGCGCCCGCTTGCGCCAGGCCAGCGAGGATTTGAACGCCGAAACCGGCGGCCGCATGCTGCCCAGGGTGGATGGCAACCTGTCGGCCACGCGGCAGAAAGTGGACCCCGCGGCCTTCGGCGTGCCGATGGCCGAACAGCCCCCGCCCTTCACGCTCTACAACGCCTCCATCGACGTGTCCTACACGCTGGACGTGTTCGGCGGCAACCGCCGCGCGCTGGAAGGATCGAGCGCCCAGGTGGACTACCAGGCGCATGAACTGCAGGCCGCGCGCATGTCGCTGGCCGGCAACGTGGTCACGGCGGCGATCCGCCAGGCGGACCTGAACGAACGCCTGGCCGACACGCGGGCGCTGCTGGCGGCGCAGGAGCGGCAACAGGACATCATGCGCCAGCGCCAACAGGCCGGCGGCGTGTCCGAGGCCGATCTGCGCAACCAGGAATTGCTGGTCGCGCAGACGCGCGCCACGCTGCCGCCGCTGGAGTACCAACTGGCGCAGGCCACGCACCAGCTGGCCGCCTACCTGGGCCTGGCGCCGGCCGAGCTGCGGTCCGCGCCCCTGCGGCTGGCCGACCTGACGCTGCCCGCCGACGTGCCCACCGGCGTGCCCTCGGCCCTGACCCGCCAGCGCCCCGACATCCTGGCCGCCGAAGCGCTCTGGCGCCAGGCCTCGGCCAATGTCGGCGTGGCCGTCGCCAACCAGTATCCGCAGTTCACCCTGACCGCCAGCTTCGGCTCGCAACGCACCCGCGTGGGCGACCTGTCCAATGGCCTGAACGTCTGGAGCCTGGGCCTGGGACTGGTCCAGCCGCTGTTCCACGGCGGCGAGCTGCGCGCGCGCACGCGCTCGGCCGAGGCCGCCTACGATGCCGCCGCGGCCGGTTACCGTCAAACGGTGTTGGAGGGGTTCCGGCAAGTCGCCGACGCCTTGCGCGCCGTGCAGACAGACGGCGACGCCTACCAGGCCAGCGACGAGGCCTGGCGCCGCGCCGACGAGGCCGAGCGCATCGCGCAGGGCCGCTACCAGGCCGGTGGCATCAGCCACCTCAGCCTGCTGGACAGCCAACGCCAACTGTTGCAGACGCGCATCGCGCGCACCGCGGCGGACGCGGCGCGCTACGCCGACACCGCCGCCCTGTTGCAGGCCCTGGGCGGCGGCTGGTGGAACGAAACGCCCGCCGACGCACCATAACGGTGCGGCCTGCGCGCGCCACGTAACCATGTCCGAGAATTCGGGTAAGAAAGTGGCGTTGTGCGAGGTTTAGGAAATCGCTGTATCCGATGCATCATGCATGCGCTCATGCTGCACAGATCACAACGATTCATGAATGACCTACTAGACCTGATCGTCTTCTCTCCCAATCCGGAAGTACGCGCGCACCGCGGCGCGGCGTTGGCGGAAATGGGCTTCTCGCCCCGGTTGTGCGAAGACTCCAACAACCTGTTCCGCCTATTCCAGGCCCGCCGCACCCCCTTGCTGGTGATGGAAGCCGAGCTGTCCGATCTCTGCATGGCCGTGGCCGGCCTGCGCGCCATGGACACCACCGCGGGCATCGTGGCCATTTCCACCTTCGATTCCCCCGAAAACCGCATCCTCGGCCTGCATTGCGGCGCCGACGTGTGCCTGCCGCCGGACGCGGGCGCAACCGAAATCGCGGCCGCGTTGCAGGCGCTGCTGCGGCGCATACCCATGCCTGGCCGCCGCGCCGCCGACCCCGAACCGCGCCCGGCGCAGCCGACGCCGGGCGAAGCGGCCGGCAAATGGCAATTCCATGACGCGGCCTGGACCCTGGTCAGTCCAGAAGGCAAGCGCCTGGCCTTGACCCTGGCCGAGCGCGAGTTCCTGCTCAAGCTGACGGCTTCCGCCGACAAGCGCCTGCCGCGCGCCGACGCAGCCATCACGGACTCGCACGGCGGCCACGAATCGATGCGCCGCACCGACGTGCTGGTCAGCCGCCTGCGCCGCAAGGCCCTGGACCTGAACCTGGAACTGCCGATCCGCACCGTCTGGGGCTGGGGTTACGCCTTCACCGGAGAAATCTGAGGCGGCGGGCCGGGATGGGCCAACGCGCCCGCCGCAGCGCTGCGCGGCGGGCGTATCATGCGGCGTACGAGGCCGACTCCCGGCCTGCGCTCGCCACATCCCGATCTACGCCCCCGCCATGGAAGTCTTCGAACGCCTGCAAGCCCTGCTTGTCCAGAACCAGGCCCGCTACCGCCTGATTGAACACGCCGCGGCCGGCCGCTCCGTCGAGGTGGCCGCGATCCGCGGCACCGAGGTCAGCCAGGGCGCCAAGGCGCTGGTCTGCCGCGTCAAGATATCCTCCAACCAGCGCAGGAACGTGCTGGCGGTGTTCCCGGCCGACAAGCAGGCCGACCTGGACGCCATCGCCCGCGCGGCGGGCGGCAAGAAAGCGTCGCTGGCGTCGCAGGACCTGGCGCGCGAACTGACCGGCTGCGAGATCGGCGCGATCCCGCCCTTCACCTTCAATCCCGACCTGCACCTGCTGGTGGATCCCAGCCTGCGCGAACGCCACGGTGAAATCGTGTTCAATGCCGGCCGCCTGGACGCCTCCATCCTCCTGAACACGGAAGACTACTTCCGGCTGGCCGCGCCCGACGAGGCGCCGCTGATCAAGGCCTGATCCCCAGGCCGCGCCACGAGGCCGCCGTGTTCCGTTCCTCGCTGAAACATGCCGCGCGCAGCGCCAATATGCGTTGGCTCATGAGCCTGGCGCACATGGAGCCTTCGCCCGTCAGCCGCTGGGTGGCGCTGCGCGCCGCGCTGGCCATCGGCCTGCCGTCCGCGGTGGGGCTGGCGCTGGACCAGAGCGCGGCGGCGGCCCTGGTCGCGCTGGGCGCGCTGCCCGCCATCACCGGCGACAACGGCGGTCCTTACCGCAACCGCGCGCTGTCGATCGGCGCCACCGTGTTCGGCGGCGCGCTGGGGTATTTCCTCGGCACCTTGATTGCAGGACACGGGCTGTGGACCTCCGCCGCCATGACGCTGCTGGTGCTGGCGGCCAGCCTGGTCGGCACCTTCAACAACATCGCCGCCGTCTCCACGCTGCAGTTCGCCGCCTACGTCATCGTCGGCGCCAGCCTGACGTCCACCCTGCCGCCATGGCTGCCTTCGGTCCTGGTGGGGGCCGGCGGCCTGTTCGGCCTGGCGCTGACCCTGACGGGCTGGGTGGTCCACCCGACAGCGCCCGAGCGCGCCGCGGTCGCCATGGCCTACCGCAAGCTGGCGGCCATGTTCGCCGCCATCGGCACCTCGCACACCATGAGCGCGCGGCGCGACATGGAAGCGGCCATGACGACCGCCTACGACACCGTGCTGGCCGCCCGCCGCAGCGCGGCCGGCCCCTCCCCGCGTCTGGCGCGGCTGGCGGCCCAGCTGCAAGCCTGCACGCCGCTGACCAATACCGCCCTGGAGCTGGCCCGCGCCGGACGCGTGCTGCCGCGCGACTGCGCGCGCGTCATGAACCGGCTGGCCGACCGCGTGGAAAACGACGCGACGCCGGACCCGCGCGAGGACATCGCGGCCTTGCGCGAGGCAGGCATGGCCCCCTTGGCCGACGCGCTGGCCCAGGTGCAGCCCCTGCTGGACGGCGGCGCGCTGTCAGAGGCCGACGCCTTCGCCGGCCTGCCGCCGGCGCGGCCGCGCACGCCCTGGCGCGTGCTGGCGCGCACCTACCGGCCGGGGCCGACCACGCTGCGCTACCTGGTACGGCTGGGCCTGTGCCTGGTCGCCGCCGAGGCCGTGGCACTGGCGGCTTCGCTGCCGCGTTCCTACTGGGTGCCGCTGATCGTGGTGGTGGTGTTCAAGCCGAACTTCGGCTCGGTGTTCGCGCGGGCGCTGCAAAGCTGCGCGGGCAGCGTGGTGGGCGTGGCGATCAGCGCGACCGTGCTGGCGCTGGACCGCAACGGCATCGTCAGCCTGCTCACGGTGGCGGGGCTGGCGTCCCTGCTGCCCTGGTCGGTGCGGCGCAACTACGGCCTGTTCTCGGCCATCCTGCTGCCCATCCTGATGCTGCTGATCGGCGCGCTGCAACCGGGCAGCTGGCCCATCGCGCTGGCGCGCCTGATCGATGTGGCCGTGGCCGCGGGCATCGTGCTGCTGGTGGGCTACCTGCCGTGGATACGGATAGAGCGCGGCAACCTGGACAACGCGGTCGCCGCCGCCATGGACACGCTGGCCGCCTACCTGAACACGGTGTTCCAGGCCGATCCCACCAGCCGCCACGACCTGCGCGCCCGCGCCTACGCGCGCCTGTCCGACCTGCGCATCGCCTTGCAGCGCGGGCTGTCCGAACCGCGCCTGGTCAGCCGCCGCGCGCTGGCCTGGTGGCCGGTGGAAGTCGCGCTGGAGCGCGTGGCCAACGCCATTTCCGACACGGCCTGGTCGCTGCCCGCGGACCAGGCCGCGCCCAGCGCCGCGGAACTGGCGCAGCTGGCTGCCAGCCTGCACCAGATGAGCGCCGCTGTCGCGCAAGGCGCGGCCATGCCGGCCGCCGCCATCGCCTCGCCCGCCCCAGCGCTGCGCGACGTGGCCGCCCAGATCGAAGCCTTGCGCGCCGCGCTGGCTGGCCCGGATTTCGCGGCCGCGCCAGGCAAAGCCATCCCCGACAAACCCGCCAACCAGGTCTGAACCATGTGTCTTGCCGTACTGGCCCTGCATGCCCTGCCGGGCATCCCCGTCCTGATCGCCGCCAACCGCGACGAATTCCATCAGCGCCCCACCTTGCCCGCCGCGCAATGGCCTGACGCGCCCGAGGTCTACGCCGGCCGCGACGGCCTGGCCGGCGGCAGCTGGATGGGGGCGACGACCGGCGGACGCCATGCGCTGGTCACCAACTTCCGCGAACCAGGCCGGATGATCGAGAACGCGCCTTCGCGCGGCGCGCTGGTCGAAGACTATCTGCGCGGCACGGCATCCCCGGCCGACTACCTGGCGCGGGTGCATGCCGCGGGCCAGGCCTACAACGGCTTCAACCTGATCGCGGGCGATGCGCGCGAAGCCTGGTATCTCAGCAACCGCGACGGCGGCCCGCGGCGCCTGGCTCCAGGCGTCTACGCCCTGTCCAACCATCTGCTGGACACGCCCTGGCCCAAGCTGGCGCGCACCAAGGCGGCTTTCGAAGCCGTGCTGCGCAGCGGGCCGCAGCCGGACCTGCCCGCGTTGATGGCGGCACTGGCCGACCGCCAGCCCGCCGATGACGCCGACCTGCCCGCCACCGGCCTGCCGCTGGATCGCGAAAGGCTATTGAGCAGCCCCTTCATCGTCAGTCCGAACTATGGCACCCGCAGTTCCAGCGTACTGACGCTGCGCGACGATGGCGCCGGACAGCTGGATGAAAGGCGCTTTGCCCCGGACGGCTCGGTCAGCGGCGAAAGCCGGCTGACATTTTCCTGGCGCGCGGCACGCGGTACGCTTAGCTAGGCTGCGGAAACAATCGGTTGATAACGGAGACCCGCGGGCGCGAACTCCGTGCCGACACGCGGGTCGAAATGTTCATGCGCGCACGAAAACGCGCAGATCGTCCTATCCAGGAGAGTCTCATGAACAAGCGTATAGAACGCTGCACCATGGCCGCCGCGATGGCGCTGGGCAGCATGGCCTTTGCCGGCGTCCTGTCCACCGCCCAGGCGGGCATGCCGGCGGTGCAGCAGCAGGGTTCGGTGCAATACGTCAGCGGCGGCATCGGGCTGGACGAATCCGAAGCCATGAAGGCAGCAGCCAAGGACTATCCGCTGGCGCTGACGTTCGCGGCGCAACGCGGCGGCCAGGCGGACTACGTCGCCAATGTCGCCGTCACCATCAGCGATGCGCACGGCAAGTCCGTGCTGCAAACCACCGCCGAAGGCCCGTACATGCTGGTCAAGCTGCCTGCCGGCAACTACAAGATTTCGGCCACCTACAACGGCCAGGCGCAACAGCGCGAGGTCTCGGTGCAGAACTCCGGCACCGCGCGCGCCGTGTTCGAATGGAAGTAGCGGGCCTCAAGGCCCGCGCTTGAACGCGCGCGCCACGGCTTCGATTTCATTGGTCCAGATTCCGCCTGCGTATCCCTGCGGCACGCGGCTCATGTCCTCGGGCGTATCGATGCCCGTGGAGTGCCCATCGCCGTCGTAAGGGCCCAGCAGGAACACGCTGCTGCCCGCCGCCTCCATGCGGTCCAGGAAGCGGCCGGGCCAGCCCCACAGCCAGGGCGCGACGTTCACCGGCACCGTCAGCGCCATGCCGCGGCAGGCCTGCGGCACATGGCCGGTCCAGCCCGCCGCCGCATAGCGCAGCAGGCAGGACTTCAGGTCCGAGCGCGTCAGCGTGCGCACGCCCGGCGCCAACTGGCGCAGCCGGGCTATCGGCTCCTCGCCCCCATACGCCATGAAATCGGCCCGCCTGGCGGGCGGCAGGCCATTGAGCACGGCCGCCAGCGCCGCGCCTTCCTGCGCGTCGCGGCTCTTGACGTTGATGAGAAAGCGCTGGCGCGGAAATGCCTCCAGCACTTCGGACAGCGTGGGCATCAGGCCCACGCCGCGCCCGCGGAACGGAAAGGTCTTGCCGCCGTCGGCGGTATAGCCGTAGCCGATGTCCAGCGCCTTCAGTTCGGCCATCGAGTGTTCGCGCGTCGCGCCGCGGCCCTCGGTGCGGCAATCGACCGTCCAGTCATGGAACACGGCGAACTGGCCGTCGGTGGTGGGATGGACGTCGATCTCGACAATGTCCGCGCCGGCCTCGAAGCTCGCGCGCATGGACGCGATGGTGTTTTCCAGATAGCCGTGGGTGGGTTCGACGATGCGGGTCGCGGTGCAGGTGTCCCGCTCCATGCCCGCCGTGTCGTAGCGTTGCGCGATGCCGCGATGCGCCAGCAGCGTCGCCCGGGCGCCGGGATCGGGCACCGACCGGTCGGTGTTGTTAATGTAGATGTAGCCCAGCAGCGCAATGGCCGCCAGCGCCGCGACACGCCGCTTGCGCATGGCCGTCGCTGCTTAGACGCCCGCGAACAGGATCGCGATGATGAAGCCCACGCTGATCGCCCACACCAGCGAACGCAGCGCGCCCCAGCCCGCCAGGTACATGGCCAGATAGCCCAGCCGCACGCCCAGCCAGCAGGCCATCAGCGTGGCCACGTGCGCGGGCGCCGCCTGGGTATACAGGGCGAACAGCACCGCGGCGAAGAAGAACGGCAGCGATTCAAAGGTATTGGTCTGCGCCGCGTTGGCGCGCGCGCGCCAACCTTCCTGGCGTGCCAGCCAGGCGCGCGGATCGTTGTTGTCGAACTTCTTTCCGCCCGCCTTGGCGACGATCGTCGACACGAAAGGCAGCACCGCCGCCGCCAACATCAACCACGCGATCATTTTCATAGTCTGGCTCCCAGGTATCCGGCAGGCGCCAGGATACCTGGGTTCGCGGCGCGACGTCAGCATGCCGGCCCCGGGGGCCGCCCGCGAGCCGCGCGGCTGACGCCAAGCCGCGCGTTTACACTCAGCGCTTTCGACGCCCATCCTCGCCCGTGCCCCTGCTCAGCCCCTGGTCCGCCTTGTTTCTTGCCGCCGCCATGCTGTGGCCGCCCGCCACGCGCCGCTGGGCGCTGGCGCCGCTGGCCGCCGCCTACGCCTGGGCCTGGACCAATGGCACGATAGACCCCGTGGCGCTGGCCTGGCCGGCGTTGCTGATGCTGGCGGCCGTGCTGGTCCAGCCGGCATCGGGCGCGATGGCGCGCGCCGTCGGCCATGCGCTCTTCATCGCGCTGGCCGCGTTGCTGTTCCTGCACTTGCTGCCGGGCTTTCACAACCCGCAGGTCATCGCGCCCGCGCCGCTGAGTCCGGACGCCGTGCCCTTCGGCATGTACCTGAACCTGGACAAGCCGCTGGTGGCGTTCTGGGTGGTGCTGGCGCTGGCGCCGCCGATGGCGGGGCCGGACCCGCGCGCCACGTTGTCGGCGGCGTTGCTGGCCTGCGCTGGCGCGGTGATGGTGTGCCTGGGCTGCGCGCTGGCGCTGGGCGTGGTCGGCTGGGCGCCCAAGTGGCCGCAATCGGGCTGGATCTGGCTGATCAACAACGCCTTGCTGGTGACCTTGGCCGAGGAAGCGCTGTTCCGCGGCTATCTGCAGCAGCGGCTGACCGACTCATGGCGCGGCCGCGCCTGGGGTTCGTGGGCGGCGTTGGCCATCGCGGCCGTGCTGTTCGGCCTGGCGCATTACGCGGGCGGCTGGCAATGGATGCTGCTGGCCGGCGTGGCGGGCGCGGCCTATGGCCTGGCCTACAAATATGGCGGCCTGGCCGCGGCGGTGCTGGCGCACCTGGGCCTGAACGCGGCGCACTTCGGCTTGTTCACCTATCCGATGCGCGCCGTGTTCTGAATGCCGGACCAGCCGATCAGGCCAGGGCCGGATAGTCGGTGTAGCCGCCCGGACCCGGCGCATAGAACGTGGCCGGGTTGGGCCGGTTCAGCGGCGCCTTGAGTTCGAAGCGGCGCGCCAGGTCCGGATTGGCGATGTACTGCACGCCGAAGGCCACGGCATCGGCCCGGCCCGCGGCAATGGCGGCCTCGGCGGACTCGCGGCCGAACCCCTCATTGGCGATGTACGTGCCGCCGAACTCAGCCTTGAGCATCGGGCCCAGGCTATCGGCGGCTTCGTATTCGCGCACGCACAGGAAGGCGATGCCGCGCTTGCCCAGTTCACGCGCCACATAGCCGAAGGTGGCGGCCGGGTTGGAATCGCCCATGGTGTGGATTTCCCCGCGCGGCGACAGATGCACGCCCACGCGGCCCGCGCCCCACACCGACACACTGGCGTCCACGGCTTCCAGCAGCAACCGCGCGCGGTTCTCCAGCGAGCCGCCATAGGCGTCGTCGCGGTGGTTGGTGCTGTCCTGCAGGAACTGGTCCAGCAGATAGCCATTGGCGGCATGCACTTCCACGCCGTCGAAACCGGCCTCCATGGCCATCTTCGCGCCGTGGCGGTAAGCCTCGATCACGCCCGGAATCTCGGCGGTTTCCAGCGCGCGCGGCGTGACGTAGGCGCGCTGCGGACGCACGTGGCTGACGTGCCCCTTGGCCGCAATGGCGCTGGGCGCCACCGGCAATTCGCCGTCCAGGAACATGGGATCGGAGATCCGGCCCACGTGCCAGAGCTGCGCCACGATCAGGCCGCCGGCCCGGTGCACCGCGGACGTGACCTTGCGCCAGCCCTGGACCTGCTCGGAAGTCCACAGGCCCGGCGTATCGGCATAGCCCACGCCTTGCGGCGTGACTGCAGTGGCTTCGGTCAGGATCATGCCGGCGCCGGCGCGCTGGGTGTAGTACTCGACCATCAGGTCGTTGGGCACCCGGCCCGGGCTGGCGTGCATGCGCGTCAAAGGCGCCATGACGATGCGGTTGCGCAGCGTCAGATCGCCTGCGCGCAGGGGTTCGAAAAGTTGGCTCATGCGTAAATCCTTGGCCCCGGTTCAGGGGCCGCTGGCGGCGTAGCGGGGCTACATATCCTGGTTCAATTGCCGCAGGAACGCGGCAATGGCGGCTTCGTTGCGACGGTAGAAAATCCACTGCCCCACCTTGGTCGCCGAGATCAGGCCCGCGCGCTGCAGAACGGCCAGGTGCGAGGACACGGTGGACTGGGACAGTCCGCAGCGTTCATCGATGTGGCCCGCGCACACGCCATGCTCGAAGGTATGGCCCGGGCGTTCCTCGAAGTACGCGTGCGGCGTCTTCAGCCAGGCAAGGATGTCGCGCCGCACCGGGTTGGCCAGCGCCTTGAGGATGGCGTCGGCGTCAATGGCGGGTAGCGAGGCGGCAGGATCGGGGCTGGAAGTGGAGACCGTCATATTGAAGTATCGCAATTTATCGAATCTTATATCGGAACTATTCGATATATAGTCATGCCCCTGCGGGGGACAGGGCTTTATGGCCGCGGCATCGGCGCGCGGCTATCCGCCTCGGACGCCCCCCATACCCTCCCTTCCCCTTCCTTCCGCGCCGCTCAGGCCGGGAGCCTATCCAGCACCGACCACCCCGCGCGCGCCTCGATGGCCTCGCCCGCGGCCAGGCACAGGTCTTCCCGGAAGCGCCCCGCCACCAGTTGGACGCCCATCGGCACGCCGTCCGCCAGGCCGACAGGAACCGACAGGCCCGGCAAGCCCAGTATCGCGGTCGAGACCAGCGGGCTCTGGGCGCGCAGCATGTCGCCCATGGCCGCGTCGCCTTGCTGATCCTGGTCTGTCAGGAACGGGCGCTCGAACGACACCGGCATGAGCAGGACGGGATAGCGGTCGAAGAAAACGCCCCACTCCCGCAGTATCGTCGTGCGCAGCGCCAGCGCCTGGACGAAACCGTCCTTGTCCAGCGGCGAGGTGTGCGCAAGCATGCTGCGGTAGGCGCGCTGGATCGCCGCATCGCCAGCGCGTTCGATTTCGCGGCCCATGGAGCCGGACGCCTCGTTCATCAGCACGTTGCGCCATAGCTCGGCCGCTTCCTCGAACCTGGGCGGCGCCGCCGTTTCGACGATGTATCCCGCGTCTTCCAGGTACTTTGCGGCGCGCAGCAAGGCGTCCAGCACGGCGGGATCGGGCTTGAAGGCCGAGGTGCCGCAGAACAGCGCCACCCGCCGGCCGTCTTCAGGGCGGCGCAGGTCCAGCGGCGCGGGCACCCACCACGGATCGCGGGAATCGCCCGCCGACATGGCCGCCAGCCCGAGTCTCAGGTCGGCAACGTTCCGCGCCAAGGGGCCCTGGGTCGCGGCCAGTTGGGAAGCCACCGGACGCTCCGATTTCTGGCTGGCGTTGTAGGCCGGCACCCGGCCTTGCGACGGCCGCAGCCCCGCCACGCCGCAGGCATAGGCCGGGTAGCGGATCGATCCGCCCTGGTCGCTGCCGTGCGCCAACGGCCCCATGCCCAAGGCGGCGGCAACGGACGCGCCGCCGCTGGAGCCGCCCGGCGTACGCGCGGCATCGAACGGGTTGACGGTACGGCCATGCAGGTCGTTGTCCGAAAACCAGCGCCAGGAGAATGCCGGAACGTTGCTGCGGCCGATCACGACCGCGCCGGCCTTGAGCCAGTTGTCGACCGCGGGATTGTTCTCGCTCGCGATGAGGTCCCGATACGCGACGACGCCATTGGTCGTGGCCGACCCGGCCAGATCGGCATTGGCCTTGATCGTCACCGGCACGCCGTGCAGGAGGCCCAGCGGCGCGCCGCCGCGCACCGCGGCGTCGGCGGCATCGGCCGCCTTCAGGGCCTGGTCGGCGCGGATCTCGGTAAGCGGGTTGAAGACCGGGTTGAGCTGTTCCGCCCGCTGCAGGCAGCTCTGCACCGCTTCCCGGCTGGAAACTTCCCGCTTGCGGATGGCCTGGGCCAGGTCGACGGCGCTCCAGCGCCAGAGTTCGTTCGTCATGATGGCTCCCTATGGGGTTGAACCCGGGTGTTGAACCCGCTCAGTCGGCCGACGCGCCGGAGCGCTTGACCATTTCGCCCCAGCGCGGGATCTCGCTGGCGATGAGGCTGGCGAACTGCTCGGGCGTGGAAGGCGTGGCATCGACGGACAGGGTTTCGTTCAACTTGAGCACCGCCGGATCCTGCAGCGCCCGGGCGATGGCGCGATTGAGCTTGTCGATGATGGGCTTGGGCGTGCCGGCGGGCGCGACGATGCCGCCCCAGGACACCACCTCGAATCCCTTCAAGCCGGATTCGTCGAGGGTGGGCACGTCCGAGAGGACAGGCACGCGCGCCAGGCTGGTCGCCCCCAGCACCTTGACCTGGCCCGAGCGGATGAAGGGAAGCACGCCCGCGACGTTGTCGATCATCACGTCGAGCTGCCCGCCCACGATGTCGCCCACCGCCTGTTGGCCGCTCTTGTAAGGAACGTGCAGCATGGTCGTGCCCGTCTCGCTCTTGAGCATTTCTCCGGCCAGATGGGCGCTCGATCCCACGCCCAGCGAGCCGACGCTGACCTTGCCCGGATGCTGCCTGGCATAGCTGACCAGGCCCTGCACATTGCTTGCCGGGAAGTCGTTGCGGGCGATCAGCACCAGGGCATTGCTGATGGCCAGGCTGACGGGCGCAAGGCTGCGTTGCGGGTCGTAAGGCAGCTTCGAGTACATGCTTTTGTTGATCGCCAGCGTGACCAGGTTGCCGAAACCGATCGTGTAGCCGTCCGGCGCCGCGGCGGCCAGAGCCTGGGTGCCGACGATGCCGCCCGCCCCTCCCCGGTTGTCGACGATGACCGGCTGGCCGAGCTCGCGCCCCAGGGCGTCCGCGATCGGGCGCAACACCACGTCGGGGCCGGACCCCGCCACATACGGCACGATGAGCTTGACCGGCCGTTCGGGCCAATCCGCCTGCGCCGCGCCGGCGCCTGCCGCTCCCAGCAAGGCAAAACACAATGAAACGGCCTGACCTACACGACGGGGAAAGATCTGCATGGCTTGCTCCTGAAGTACGGGACTGCATGGTCTTGTCGTCGTGAAGCTTAGAGATCGTCCGCGCTGCGCATAAGGCTATTTCTTTGTTAAGGTGACAACTGCCAGTTGTCGCTATCGAAGGGGGCATATGAAGGACCACCATCTCCGGGCCTGGCTGAAGGTCGCCGAGTTGCGCAGCATCCGCGCCGCGGCGCGCAGCCTGCACTTGAGCCAGGCGGCGGTGACCAAGGCCATCAAGGAACTGGAAACGGAGCTTGAAGCGCCGCTGCTCACGCGCAGCCCCCAGGGCATCGCGGTCACCGAATGCGGCGAGCACCTGACGGTGCGGGCGCAGCTTGCGCAAGCCCAACTCTCCCTGGCGCGCCAGGACATCCGCCAACTGCTCAGCGGCGCCCAGGCGCGGGTGGCGGTGGGCGTGACGCCCATGGTGATGCTGAGCGTGCTGCCCGACGTGCTGAACGATTTCAGGCAAAGCATGCCCGCGGCCAAGCTCAAGGTTTCGGAAGGCCTGCTGGCCGCCGTGCTGCCGGCATTGCGCAACGGCTCACTGGATTTCGCCTTGGCGTCCGGCATGGCGGACAACCATGGCGGGCAGGAATTCGATTTCGAGGAACTGCGGCCGCTCGAATTCATGGTCGCCTGCCGCCGCGGTCATCCGCTGGCGGGCGCCACGCGATGGCAAGACATCGCGGGCTGCGAATGGCTGCTCAACACCTCGGGCGGCAGCCACACCGACGCCTTTCTGCAAGCCTTGCGCGCAAGCGGCCTGCAGCCGCCCGAACGCGTCATCGACTGCGATACGTTCGGCGTGATGTGGAACCTGATGGTCCGCAGCGACGCGTTGATCGTCTGCCCGGCGGGCATGCTCGAGATCCCGCCCTACGGCGCTGAAGCCAGCCAAATCCGGACGGAAGCGCCCATGCCGGTTGCCAGCATAGGCATCATGACGCTGCGGGGAACGCCCCTGTCGCTGGCGGCGTCCACCATGGCGGACCTGTTCCGGCGCCGCATCCAGCGACTAGCCCTGGCGGGTGCCGTGGCTACCCGCCAGGCTGGCGGCGCGGCTTGAGGCTGTCGGCCCAGTCGCGCGCCAGGTCGCGGCGTGCGCGCCGGTTGACCAGCGCGGTGATGGCCATGGCGAGGACGGCGCCCCCGGCCGCCAGCGCCATGTCCTTCTGCGCGTCCCAGATATCGCCCTGCGTGCCCAGGTAGGCCGCGCCCAGTTCGCTGCCCACGGTGGCGGCGGCGCCCCATTCCAGCAGTTCGTAGAGCGCCGAGGTCGACAGCGTGACGTCCATGGGCAGGAAGTACGCCCAGAAGCCGCGCACCTCGACCACGCGCAGGAAGATCTCGCGGATGGGATAGGCCAGCAGCAGGCCGTAGGAAAAATGCACCACGCGGTCGAAATTGTTGCGCTCCCAGCCGACCATGCTGTTGAAGCCGTGGCCCGTCAGCGCCCGCCACCAGTCGTCGTAAGGCACCAGCGAATAGGTGTAGT
This sequence comes from Achromobacter xylosoxidans, assembly GCF_002192695.1. Taxonomy (GTDB): domain Bacteria; phylum Pseudomonadota; class Gammaproteobacteria; order Burkholderiales; family Burkholderiaceae_B; genus Achromobacter; species Achromobacter xylosoxidans_C. The sequence continues at coordinate 44,525 of NZ_MTLG01000076.1, read as the reverse complement.
GCGCGCCGACGGCATGCAGGCACAGGTAAAGGAAGATCAGCGTGTACGAGGTGCGCGAGAACACGAACCAGCGCCGCGTGAAGAGCAGCGCCGCGCCGAAGGCCAGCACCAGCGCGTTCTCCAGCGCCCAGTCGGCGCGGTCATGCGGTGAAACGGCCAGCGCCGTCCAGATCACGGCGAACAGCGCGCCCAGCGTGTACAGGTAACGCCGGCGCGAGTCGGCCATGATCAGTCTCCCTGGACCCGGCCGCGCAGGCGCTTGACTTCGCCGTGCAGCACCTTGCGCTGCACGCGCCGGCGCTGCGAGGCGCGGGTGGGCTTGGTCGGGCGGCGCGGCTTGTCGGTGCGCGCCGCCGCGCGCACCATGGAGATCAAACGTTCGACGGCTTCGGCGCGGTTCTTTTCCTGGCTGCGGAACGCCTGCGACTTGATCACGATGACCCCGTCCTTGGAGATGCGGTGGTCGCTCAGCCCGCACAGCGCTTCCTTGATTTCTTCGGGCAGGCTGGAGGCGCGCACGTCGAAACGCAGGTGCACGGCGCTGGACACCTTGTTGACGTTCTGGCCGCCCGCGCCCTGGGCGCGGATCATGGTGAACGCCAGGTCGCGCTCATCCAGGTAGAGGGAATCTTGGACGTGAAACATAGCCCGCAAGTATAGATGCGCCGCGCAAAGTAAAATAATGCGCTTTTGCCTGATTTATCCGGGGTCCGGCCTTATCCGGCCGCCGCCACCACCATGACTTATTCCGCCAAAGAAATCTTCAAGACGCTGCAGGGCGAAGGCGCCCACGCAGGCCGCGCGGCGGTCTTCTGCCGCTTTGCCGGCTGCAACCTCTGGACCGGCCGCGAAAGCGACCGCGCCAGCGCCGCCTGCACCTTCTGCGACACCGACTTCATCGGCACCGACGGCGACGGCGGCGGCAAGTTCGCCACGCCCGAACTGCTGGCCGACGCCATCGCCGCGGCCTGGGGGCCGGGCGCCAATGACCGCTACGTGGTCTTCACCGGCGGCGAACCGCTGCTGCAGCTGGACGCGCCGCTCTTGACCGCGGTGCACGCGCGCGGCTTCACGATCGCCATCGAAACCAACGGCACCATCAAGCCGCCGGCCGGCATCGACTGGATCTGCGTCAGCCCCAAGGGCACGGCGCCGGTGGTCCTGGAGCGCGGCGACGAGCTCAAGCTGGTCTATCCGCAGGCCAACGCGCGGCCCGAAGCCTTCGCGCACCTGGACTTCGACCACTTCTTCCTGCAACCCATGGACGGCCCCGCGCGCGCGGCCAACACCGAACAAGCCGTCCAGTACTGTATGCAGCATCCGCAATGGCGGCTCAGCCTGCAGACCCACAAATACATAGGCATTCCATGATTCACCCTAGCCCCCTGCGGAGCGCGCCATGATTTCCGTGACCCGCAGGCTGGAATTCGACGCCGGCCACCGCATTCCCGACCACCGCAGCCAGTGCCGCAACCTGCACGGCCACCGCTATGTGCTGGAAATCACCCTGACCGGCGACGTGGTCCAGGCGCCCGGCGAGTCCGACAACGGCATGCTGATGGATTTCTCCGAAATCAAGCACATCGCCAAGACCCACATCGTGGACGTCTGGGACCACGCCTTCCTGGTGTATGAAGGCGACGCCGCCGTGCGCGGCTTCCTGGACAGCCTGCCCGGCCACAAGACCGTGGTGCTGGACCGCATCCCCACGGCCGAAAACCTGGCCGCCATCGTCTTCCAGACCCTGGCGCCGCACTATCACGGCCACTATGGCGCCGAACTGCGCCTGACCCGCGTGCGCCTGTACGAAACGCCCAACTGCTGGGCGGACTGCAACGGCTGAACGCCGGGGCGCGGCCGCCGCTGCCGCGCCCGTCCTTCCCGCGACACGGGATCGCTAGCTCCCGGTTTTCCATAGACGGAAAACCCGCCCCCTATTTTCCCGATTGAGAAAATCCATGGAGATAATCGCCATTTTCAATTATTAGTAAGCTAATAGATAGGATACAATCTATTCCATGAACACGCCCACCGACTCCCAGCTCATGGCCACCACCTCCGCCCTGATGGTCCTGTCGCGCGCCTATCGCGGCGCCGCCGACAAGGCCCTGGCCGACTATGGCCTGTCCCAGGCCACCGCCTGGCCCGTGATCCTGGCCGGCCGCCTGGGAGACGGCGTGCGCCAGGGCGCGCTGGCCGAGGCGCTGGGCGTGGAAGGCCCGTCGCTGGTGCGGGTGCTGGACCAACTGGTCGCCGCCGGCCTGATGGAACGCCGCGAAGATCCGCACGACCGCCGCGCCAAGACCCTGCACCTCACCGACGCCGGCCAGGCGCTGCGCGCCAAGGTCGAGGACGTGCTGGTCGACCTGCGCCGCCGCCTGTTCCAGGGCGTAAGCGAAGCGGACCTGCAAGCCTGCCTGCGGGTCTTCGACTGCCTGAAAGTCACCCTGGGCCGCGGCGGCGCCGGCACCCAGCCACAGGACCAACAAGCGTGAAACTCCCCAACGTCCGCGAAACCATCTTCTCGCTCAAGAGCTACCTGAGCGCCATCATGGCGCTCTACCTGGCCTACAGCATGGGATTGCCGCGTCCGTTCTGGGCCATGACCACGGCCTATGTCGTGGCCCAACCCTGGTCGGGCGCGGTGCGCTCCAAGGCGCTGTACCGCCTGGCGGGCACCTTCTTCGGCTCGGCCGCCACCGTCTACCTGGTGCCGCGGCTGTCGAATTCCCCGGTCGTCATGACCGCTGCCATGGTGCTGTGGGTGGGCGCCTGCCTGTACCTGTCGGTGCTGGACCGCACCCCGCGCTCCTACCTCTTCATGCTGGCGGGCTATACCGCCGCCATGATCGGCTTTCCCAGCGTGACCGCCCCTGCCCAGGTGTTCGACACCGCGCTCGCCCGCGTCGAGGAAATCAGCCTGGGCATCGTCTGCGCCACGCTGATCCACAGCATTGTGCTGCCGCGCGGCCTGGCCCCTGCCCTGACCCTGATGCTGGACAAGGCCGTGCGCGACGCCCGCAACTGGATGCACGACACGCTCAGCGGCCAGGCCACCGAACAGAAGGACCGCGACCGCCGCGTGCTGGCCAACGACATCACGCAGCTGCGCCTGATGTCCACCCACGTGCCCTTCGACACCAGCAACCTGCGCTGGACCTCGGGCGCGGTGCGCGCCATGCAGGACCAGATCGCAGCGCTGACGCCCACCGTATCCGCCGTGGAAGACCGCATGCGCGCCCTGCAGGCCGGCGGCCAGCCGCTGCCGCAACCCGTCACGGCCTTGCTCGCCGACATCTCCGAATGGATCAACGCCGGCGCCCAGGCCACCCACGAGACCGCGGTGCAGCTGCGCGCCGCCGCCACCCGCCTCACGCCTGAAATCGACAGCCGCTCCAGCTGGCGCGACGTGCTGCTGGCCAGCCTGATGACGCGCCTGCGCGAACTGGTCGACACCTATGACGAATGCCTGGCGCTACGCCGCGAGATCCGCGCGGGCCTGGCTGGCGCGCCGCTGCGCGCCCCGCGTTCCAAGCCCGCGCCCAACGCCGCGCTGCACCGCGACCGCGGCATGGCGCTGCTGTCGGCCCTGGCCGCCGGCGTGGCCATTTCGGTCTGCTGCGCCTTCTGGATCGGCACGGCCTGGAGCAACGGCGCCACCGCCGCGCTCATGGCCGCCATCTTCAGCTGCTTCTTCGCGTCGCAGGACAATCCGGTTCCCGGCATCATGCAGTTCCTGACCTACACGGTGTATTCGATCCCGCTGTCGGCGCTGTACCTGCTGGGCATCATGCCGGCCCTGCACTCGTTCGAGATGCTGGCCCTGGCCATGCTGCCCACGACCTTCGTGCTGGGCATCTTCATCGCCCGGCCCGCCAGCGCCGGCAAGGCCATGGCGATGCTGTTCGGCTTCCTGGGCACGATGGCGCTGCAGGACACCAATACCGCCGACATCGTGTCCTTCATCGACACGCAGGTCGCGCAATGCATGGGCGTGGCCACCGCGGCCATCATCGCCGCCATCTTCCGCACCGTCAGCGCCGACTGGAGCGCGCGCCGCATCCAGGCCGCCAACTGGAAGGAACTGGAAACCCTGGCAAGCTCGCCGCGCGCCCCATCGCGCCACACCTACGCCGCGCGCATGCTGGACCGCATCGGCCTGTTGCAGCCACGCCTGGCGCTGGCCCAGCGTCCGGACGACCTGGTCGCCGCCGACGCGCTGAAGGATCTGCGCGTGGGCCGCGACATCACCGAACTGCAGCGCGCCCGCCGTCACCTGCCCATGGCCGAACCGGCCATCCAGCCGGTGCTGGACGGGCTGGCGAAATTCTTCCACGCGCGCTCGGCCTGGCAGGTCGGCGAGAAGACGCCCGAGTTCCTGGCCCAGATCGACCGCGCACTGGCCAGCGTGACGGCCACGCCGCCGGGCGCCGCCGCCCGCGACCGCGCCGTGGTCGCGCTGGTGGGCCTGCGCCGCGCCTTCTTCCCCGACGCGCCCGACTACCAACCCGCCCATCCCACCCTGGAGGGCCAAGCATCATGATCGGCGAATTCAATCTTTACGGCGTCTATTTCCCCTGGCTGCTGGTGCTGGGCGTGGTGACCCTGGGCGTGGCCTGGGCGGTGCGCCGCGTGCTGGCCCGCGCCGGGCTGTACCGCCTGGTGTGGCACCCCGCGCTGTTCGACCTGGCGCTGTTCGTGGTGCTGCTGTACGGCGTATCCCTCATTTCCCCCTATTTACTACAGAGATAAGCATGAAACTCCCCAATGCCCTGCGCCCCGCAGCCATCGGCAAGTTCGCGGTGACCGCCGTCGTCGTCGCCGCGGCCGCCTACGCCGGCTGGCAGCTCTGGGTGCACTATGAAGTCGAACCTTGGACCCGCGACGGCCGCGTCAAGGCCTACGTGGTACAGGTCGCGCCGGATGTCTCCGGCCTGGTGACCAGCGTGCCGGTGCACGACAACCAGGACGTGAAGGCCGGCGACGTGCTGTTCGAAATCGACCGCGCGCGCTTCCAGCTGGCCTATGACCAGGCCCAGGCCTCGGTGCGTTCCGCGCAAGTGGCGCGCGACCAGGCCGTGCGCGACGCCAAGCGCAACCGCTCGCTGGGCCAGTTGGTGGCCGCCGAGGCGCTGGAACAAAGCCAGACCAAGCTACAGCAGACCGAAGCCGCGCTGGCCCAGGCCGAAGTGCAGCTCAATACCGCGCGCCTGAACCTGGAACGCAGCCGGGTGCTGGCAGTGAACGACGGCCGCATCACCAACCTGGACCTGCGCGCAGGTTCCTACGCCACCGCTGGCCGCGGCGTGATGGCGCTGGTGGATTCCAGTTCGTTCTACGTCGAAGGTTATTTCGAGGAAACCAAGCTGCCTGGCATCCACGAAGGCGATCCCGTCACCGTGACGCTGATGGGCGACTCGCACCATATCCGCGGCCACGTCGAAAGCATCGCCATGGGCATCGCCGACCGCGACCGCAGCACCGGCGCCAACCTGCTGCCCAACGTCAATCCCACGTTCAACTGGGTCCGCCTGGCGCAGCGCATCCCGGTGCGCGTGAAGATCGACGACGTGCCCGAAGGCGTGCGCCTGGTGGCCGGCCAGACCGCCACCGTGTCGGTGGATTCCGGGCCTGCCCACTCGCAGGCCGAGGCGCACCAACCGTCCTGACCGGCCGTCCTGATCGTTCCTTCCTTCCACCCTTTTTCTCTTATCGACGCACAGCCGTAACCGCCATGAACACCAGATACCTCCTGCCTCTTACGCTGGCCCTTGCGCTGGCCGGATGCGCCGCCGTGGGCCCGGACTACCAGGTGCCCGCCGGATCGGTGGCCGAGCGGCAGAGCGCGCAGGCGCCCTTCACGCAGGCGCGCGAGGCGGCGTTCCGGCAGGATGCGGTGCCTGGCCACTGGTGGCGCCTGTACGACGATCCCGTGCTGGATGGCCTGGTGGAAAAGGCCCTGGCCGCCAACACCGACCTGCGCGTGGCCAGCGCCAACCTGGAGCGGGCCCAAGCCGCCGTGCGCGAAGCGCAGGCGCAGCAGCAGCCGTCCATCGGCGTCAATGCCTCGCCCACTTTCGGCCACGTGTCCGGCTTGCAGGAACTGCAGCCCGGCATCGATCCGCCCAATCGCTGGTCCTATTCCATGGGCGCCAGCGTGGCGTACCAGCTGGACCTGTTCGGCCAGATCCGCCGCGCCGTGGAAGCGGCCAGCGGCGACGAGCAGGCCGCGCAGGCCGCCTACGACGCCACCCGCGTCACCGTGGCCGCCGAGACCGCCCGGGCCTACGCCAATATGTGCGCGGCCGGCATGCAGCTGGCCTCTGCCCAGCATTCGGTGCAGGTGCAGAAGCAATCCCTGGACGCGGTCGACCGGCTGCAACGCGCTGGCCGCGGCACCACGCTGGACGTGACCCGCGCCCGCAGCCAGCTTGAACAACTGCAGGCCAACCTGCCGCCGTTCCAGGCCCAGCAGCGCACCGCGCTGTACCGCCTGGCGGCGCTGACCGGCCAGACGCCGGGCCAGATCCCGCCCGCGCTGCTGCAATGCGCCCAGGCCCCGCGCCTGACCGAGACCATCCCCGTGGGCGATGGCGCCGAACTGCTGCGCCGCCGCCCCGACATCCGCCAGGCCGAGCGCACGCTGGCCGCGGCCACCGCGCGCATCGGCGTGGCCACGGCGGACCTGTATCCGAAGATCTCGCTCGGCCTGTCAGCCGCCTCGGGCGGCCCGGCCGCCATGTTCGGCGACCGCGGCACCTTCAGCTGGAGCGTCGGCCCGCTGATCTCCTGGACCATTCCCAACACCGGCGCCGCGCAGGCCCGCATCGCCGAGGCCCAGGCCAGCACCAAGGCCGCGGCGGCGCGCTTTGACGCCACCGTGCTCAACGCCCTGCGGGAAACAGAAAGCGCGCTGGTGGTCTACGCGCGCCAGCTGGACCGCGACGCCGCCTTGCGCGCCGCGCGCGACCAGAGCGCCGAGGCCGCCTCCCAGGCCAGCCGCCTGTTCCAGTACGGCAAGACCGACTACCTGACCGTGCTGGACGCCGAGCGCACGCTGGCCAGCAATGAAAGCGCGCTGGCGGCTTCGCAGGCCGACCTCAGCAGCGACCAGATCGCGCTGTTCCTGGCGCTGGGCGGCGGCTGGGAAAAATGATCAATGCACCGAGGTGCCGTCCGGCGGCGTCTGGTTCAGGCCCAGCGCCGCTTCCCAGCTGCGCAACGGCACGCAGGTCTTCAAGCGCACGATGGCGCGCTCGATCAGCGCCGGGTGCAGCGCGTGCCCCACATTGCTGGCAATGTCGATGGTCGAATCCCCGTGCAGCTCGCTCAGCCGCGCCTGGGCGGCCTGGATGTTCGCCACGCTCATGATGGGATCGGCCTCGCCATGCAGCAGGTGCAGCGTGGTGTACTGCGGCGCGGTCTTGGGCAACTGCGCATACCGGCCTGAAAACGCGATGACGCGGCCGGCCATGCCGTCGTGCGCCTGCACCAGTTCCAGCGCCATGATGGCGCCCTGCGAAAAGCCCGCCAGGGCCGTGTCCGACTGCAGCAGGCCGAAACGCGCCTGCGCCTCGCGCATATAGGCTTCCAGGGGCGGCAGCGCCCGCGCCACGCGCTCGGGGCGGTTTTCCTCGGTCACGCCGCGCACCGAGAACCATTGCCGGCCCTCGCCGCCGCCGTCAAAGGGCTCGAAGCCCTGGGGCACCAGCACCGCCGCGCTCGGAAATGCCGCGCGCACGGCTTTTGCCAGCGGCTCCATGTCGTCGGGGGTGCCGCCCACGCCGTGCAGCAGGATGAACAGCTGGCGCACGTCGACGCCGGCATCGGGAAGGAATTCGATAGAAGTGGAAGACGCCATGAAACCGCTCCGTGCTGGCTGGGGCCGCCAAACGGCCCCGGAATAGCCGCATTGTAAAATGCGCGCCTTGAAGCAACCTTTGCCGCACCGCCACGGACCGGCTGGCTTGCGCGGCATTGCCTGGCGGGCAGGCCCGCACGCCCGTGCCTGATGGTCCGCCGCCGCGGCAACTTCCTACCCCAGTAATGCAAACTCCGACGACAGAATCCGGCGCCACGCCTGCCGGCCAGAACCAGCTGCATCGCGTGCTCAAGGCGCGCCACCTCACGATGATAGCGTTGGGCGGAGCCATCGGCACCGGCCTGTTCGTGGCCTCCGGCGCCGCCATCGCCCAGGCCGGCCCGGGCGGCGCGCTGCTGGTCTACCTGGCCATCGGCCTGATGGTCTACTTCATCATGACCAGCCTGGGCGAACTGGCGACCTTCATGCCGGTATCGGGTTCCTTCTGCACCTATGCCTCGCGCTACGTGGACGGCGGCTTCGGCTTCGCGCTGGGCTGGAACTTCTGGATCAGTTGGGCCACGGTGGTGGCGGTGGACGTGGTGGCCGCGCAGCTGGTCATGGCCTACTGGTTCCCCGACACGCCGGGCTGGATATGGAGCGTGGCCTTCCTGGCCCTGACCTTCGGCCTGAACGCCTTTTCGGCGCGCAGCTTCGGCGAGGCCGAATACTGGTTCGCCATCATCAAGGTCGTGGCCGTGCTGTGCTTCATCGGCGTCGGACTGGCGATGCTGGTCGGCATCATCCACAGCGGCACGCCCGTGGGACTGGCCAACTGGTCGGTCGGCGACGCGCCCTTCGTGGGCAATGCGGCCACCTGGGTGGGCGTGGCGATGGTGGTGGCCTATTCGTTCCAAGGCACGGAACTGGTGGCCGTGGCCGCCGGCGAATCCGAGAATCCCCGCCGCAACGTGCCGCGCGCGATCAATCATGTTTTCTGGCGCATCCTGCTGTTCTACGTGCTGGCCATCCTGATCATCGGCCTGCTGCTGCCCTATACCGACCCGCAGCTGCTGCGCAACGAAGTGGAGGACATCGCGGTCAGCCCCTTCACGCTGGTGTTCCAGCACGCCGGGCTGCTGTCGGCGGCCACCGTGATGAACGCCGTGATCCTGACCTCGGTGCTGTCGGCCGGCAATTCCGGCATGTACGCGGCGACGCGGATGCTGTTCAACATGGCGGTGGAAGGCCAGGCGCCCGCCCTGTTCCGGCGCGTCACCCGCAGCGGCGTGCCGCTGTACGCGCTGATGGCCACCGCGCTGCTGGCCTGCCTGTGCCTGTTCAGCCTGGTGTACAGCCCCAAGGCCGTCTACATCTGGCTGCTGAACTTCGCCGGCATGACCGAATTCATCGTCTGGCTGAGCATCGCGGTCAGCCATTACCGCTTCCGCCAGGGCTATGTGAAGCACGGCTATGACACCGCCGACCTGCCCTACAAGGCCGGCCTGTTCCCCTTTGGCCCGCTGCTGGCCTTCGTCCTGTGCCTGGTGGTCACGCTGGGCCAGAACTACCAGGCCTTCCTGCAAGACCGCATCGACTGGATCGGCGTGATCTCCACCTACCTGGCGATCCCGCTGTTCCTGGCCTTGTGGATCGGCCACCGGCTGGTGCGCAAGTCGCACTGGATCCGGTATGAAGACATGCGGTTTTATGGGTTGGACCTGGATCGCGCGGCGGGTGTGGCGGCCTCGGCAGCTACTAGTGAGAACGCCCGCGCTTAGTTGCGATCCGCCTGCCTGAAGCAACTAAAATCGTATCCAACACGGCCCACCCCTCTGCATCGAAAGGTGTACGGGTGGGTTTTCTTTTAGTTCGCGGCATGCTCCGCCCCCTTTAAATACTGTACATATATACAGTTATAATGGCTCATCGGCCACTTCCACCGGGTCCCTCCCTCCGGCAACCGATTTGCCATGCAGTCCCCAGAACGTATCCACCCCGCGTTGTGGCGCGCCACCCAGTTGGCTCAAGGCGCCGCCCGCACCCTGCCCACCGGGCATGCCGCGCTTTCGGCCGAGCTGCCGGACGGCGGCTGGCCGTTGGGCTCCCTGAACGAATTGCTGGTGCCGCATCCCGGCATCGGCGAAATCCGCCTGCTGCGTCCGGCGCTGGCCCAACTGGAAACGCGCCGCGCCATCGCGCTGGTGCAGCCGCCGCACGCGCCCCACATCGCCAGCTGGATGAGCTGGCGGCTGGATCCGCGCCAATTGCTCTGGGTGGCACCGGAAAAACCCGTGGACGCGCTCTGGGCCGCCGAACAGATCCTGAAGAACGGCAGCTGTGGCGCCCTGATCTGCTGGCTGCCCCATGTGCGCCCCGAATCCCTGCGCCGCCTGCATCTTGCCGCCCAGGCCAGCGACCTGCTGTTCATCGCCGTGCGCCCCAGCAGCGCGGCGCAGAACGCCACGCCCGCGCCCTTGCGGCTAGCGCTCGCGCCGGCCGCGGGCGGCCTGTCCGTCCACATCCTCAAGCGCCGCGGGCCCGCCTGCGACACGCCGCTGTACGTGGGCCTGGACACCGGCGCCACCACTCCTGTTACTCCCCGCCATGCGCCTCTGGATCGCCGCCTTCCTGCGCTGCCTGCCGCTGGACGCACTGCGCCCGCACTGGCCGCTTGAGGGGCAGGCGTTCGCGGTCCTGGAACAGGAACGCGTCGCCGCCCTGACGCCCGCCGCCCGCCGGGCCGGCGTCAAGCCGGGCATGCGCCGCGCCGGCGCGGCCGCCATCGCCCCCGAGGTCGAGCTGCTGCCTCGCGACGTCCAGGCCGAGTCCGAAGCCTTGCAGGGCGCGGCGCTGGCGCTGCTGCAATACACGCCCGAAATCGCCCTGGCCGACGGCGACACCCTGCTCCTGAACGTGAGCGCCAGCCTGATGCTCTTCCGCGGTCCGAAAGCCCTGCACCGGCGGGTGGCCGCCACGCTGCGCGCGCTGGACCTGCGCGTCTCGCTAGGCATGGCGCCGACCGCCGCCGGCGCCTGGCTGCTGGCGCGCAGCCCCGGCCGGCGCGCGCCCCGCCGCACCCTGACACTGCCCACTCTGACCCGGCGGCTGGACGCCCTGCCCCTGGCCCTGCTGCCGCAGGCGCAGGCCCGCCGCGACTGGCTCGACGACATCGGCTGCCATACCCTGGCGGACCTGCGCGCCCTGCCGCGCGCGGGCCTGCAACGGCGCAGCGCGCCCGAACTGCTGCAGGCCCTGGACACCGCCTACGGCCTGGCGCCCGAACTGCATCGCTGGATCGAGCCGCCGCACCAGTTCTCGCGCCGCATCGAACTCACTGACTACGTCGAGCACACCGACGCGGTGCTGGCGGTGGCGCGCCGCCTGGCCGAACAGCTGGGCGGCTGGCTCAGCGCCCGGCAGTTGGCGGTGCGCCGCGTGGTGCTCAGCATGGAACACGAACGCGGCCGCCACGCCCGGCCGCCCACCGAACTGGAACTGGCCCTGGCCCAGCCGGTCTGGCAGGCCCCGCAGATCCTCCACCTGCTGCGGGAAAAGCTGGCCCGCTTCACGCTGGAAGCGCCCGTGATCGCCGTGATGCTGCTGGCGCCCGACACGGTGGAACAGCCCGCCGCCAGCACCACCCTGTTCCCCGAGCCCGGCGGCACGCCCGCCGACCATGCCCGGCTGCTGGACCTGCTGGTGGCGCGCCTGGGCCGCGACCAGGTGCGCCATGCCCATCCCGTGCCCGACCACCGCCCCGAGGCCGCCAACGCCTGGGGCGACGCGCTGTCGCCGCCTCAACGCCCCGCGCCGCTGCCCGCCCTGCTGGACCGCCCCTTCTGGCTGCTGGACCCGCCGTTAGCCCTGAAGCTGTCCGGCCACCGGCCGCAATACGGCGGCCAGGCGCTGCGCCTGATGCGTGGCCCCGAGCGCATCGAAAGCGGCTGGTGGGACCCGGCCCTGACCGTGCGCGACTACTTCGTCGCCGAGGACGCCGCCGCCGCGCGCTACTGGATCTACCGCGAGCGCGACGACGAGCACGCCCGCTGGTTCCTGCATGGGCTCTACGCCTGAAGCGGTATGCGCATGGACGACGACGACACCCCCGGCATCCTGGCGCAGCTACCCGGCTACGCCGAGCTGCAATGCCAGTCCAATTTCTCTTTCCTGCAGGGCGCTTCGCACCCCGAGGAACTGATCGACCGCGCCGCCGAACTAGGCTACGCCGCCCTCGCCATCACCGACGAATGCTCGCTGGCGGGCGTGGTCCGCGCCCACGTCGAAGCCAAGACCCGCAAGCTGCCGCTCATCATCGGCGCCACCTTCCAGTTGCGCGCCGCGCCCGACGCCGCGCCGCTGGGCCTGACCCTGCTGGCGCAGACGCGCGAAGGCTACGGCAACCTGTCCGAACTGATCACCCTGGCCCGCACCCGCGCGCCCAAGGGCGAATACCAGCTGGCGCCCGAAGACCTTACCCATCCTCCCAGCGGCCACGCCCATCTGCGCCACCTGCCCGAGTGCCTGGCCATCCTGAGCCCCGCCTACGGCACCGACGCCGACCGCATGGCTGAACAGGCGCGCTGGCTCGCGCGTGTCTTCCCCCACCGCGCCTGGGTGGGGCTGACCCTGCTGCATCGCTCGCGCGACGACCTGCACCGCGCCGCGGTCGAACACGCCGCGCAGGCCGCGGACCTGCCCATCGTGGCGCTGGGCCAGGTGCAGATGCACCTGCGTTCGCGCAAGCCGCTGCACGACACGCTGACCGGCATCCGCACCCGCCAGCCGGTGTCGCAATGCGGCTACGAACTGTCCGGCAACGCCGAACAGCACCTGCGCACGCGCATGCGCCTGGCCAATCTGTACCCGCCGCAGACGCTGGCCCAGACGCTGGCCGTGGCCCGCCGCTGCGCCTTTTCATTGGATGAACTGCGCTACGAATACCCGGACGAGATCATTCCGCGCGGCCACACGCCGGCCACCTATCTGCGCCAGGAAACCCTGGCCGGGGCTGCCCGCCGCTTTCCATCCGGCACCCCGGACAGCGTCACCGCGCAGATCGAAAAAGAGTTGGCCCTGATCACCGACCTGCACTACGAAGCCTATTTCCTCACGGTCTACGACATCGTCCAGTACGCTCGCGGCGAGGGCATCCTGTGCCAGGGCCGCGGGTCCGCCGCCAACTCCGCGGTCTGCTACTGCCTGGGCATCACCGAAGTGGATCCGGTGCGCGGCAACAACCTGTTCGAACGCTTCATCAGCAAGGAACGCAACGAGCCGCCCGACATCGACGTGGACTTCGAACACCAGCGCCGGGAAGAAGTCATCCAGTACATCTACCGCAAATACGGCCGCGACCGCGCCGCGCTCACCGCCGTGGTCATCTCCTACCGCCCGCGCAGCGTGCTGCGCGATACCGGCTGCGCGCTGGGCGTGGACGCGGGCGTCATCGACGCCGTGGCGCGCGCCCATCAATGGTGGGACGGCAAAAAGGAAATGCTGCGCACGCTGGGTGCCTGCGGACTGGACCCTGAATCGCAAGTGGCGCGGCAATGGGCGGCGCTGGCGCAGACCCTGATGGGCTTTCCGCGCCACCTATCGCAGCACCCTGGCGGCTTCGTGATTTCACGCGGCAAGCTGTCGCGCCTGGTGCCCATCGAGAACGCCGCCATGGCAGACCGCAGCGTCGTGCAATGGGACAAGGACGACCTGGACGCGCTGGGCCTGCTGAAAGTGGACGTGCTGGCGCTGGGCATGCTGTCGGCGCTGCGCCGCACGTTGGAGCTGGCCGGCCAGCGCCGCGGCCAGCCCTTGCGGCTGCAGGACATCCCCCCCAGCGACACGCCCACCTACGACATGATCTGCGACGCCGACACCATAGGCGTGTTCCAGATCGAATCCCGCGCCCAGATGACCATGCTGCCACGCCTGCGTCCGCGCGAATACTACGACCTGGTGGTGCAGGTCGCCATCGTGCGCCCAGGCCCGATCCAGGGCGGCATGGTCCATCCCTACCTGCGCCGCCGCCAAGGCAAGGAGCCCGAAACCTATCCCAGCGAAAAAGTACGCGGCGTGCTCAGCCGCACCATGGGCGTGCCCATCTTCCAGGAACAGGTCATGCAGATCGCCGTGGTGGCCGCCGGCTTCACGCCCGGCGAATCCGACCAATTGCGCCGCTCCATGGCGGCCTGGAAGCGCAAGGGCGGCGTGGACAAGTACCGAACCAAACTGGTCGGCGGCCTGCTGGCCCATGGCTACAAACTGGATTTCGCCGAGGCCCTGTTCCGCCAGATCGAAGGCTTCGGCGAATATGGCTTCCCCGAAAGCCACGCCGCCAGCTTCGCGCTGCTAGCCTATGCCAGTTCATGGCTCAAGCGGCACGAGCCCGAAGCCTTCCTGGCCGCCCTGCTCAACTCCCAGCCCATGGGCTTTTACGCCCCCGCGCAACTGGTGCAGGACGCCCGCCGCCACGGCGTCTGCGTGCTGCCGCCGGACGTCATGATCAGCGGCTGGGACTCCGCGCTGGAAACCCTGCCCGAAGGCCACCCCGGCGCCCGCCGTACCGCGCATCCGCACGCACCCGCCACCGACGGCGCCCGCCCCGCCGTCAGGCTGGGGCTGAGCCTGATCCAGGGCATGCGCGAGGACGCCGCCCGGCGCATCGAGGACGCGCGCGCCGCCACGCCCTTTGCCGACACCGGCGACCTGGCCCGCCGCGCCGCGCTCACCCGCCATGACCTGAACTCGCTGGCCGCCGGCGACGCCCTGCGCACCCTGGCCGGCCACCGCCGCCAGGCCAGCTGGGAGGCCGCCGCCAGCGTGCAGAGCCGCGACCTGCTGCGCGACGCCGCCATCCAGGAAACCCAGGCGCCGCAGCTGTCCGCCCCGTCCGAGGGCCAAGCCGTGGCGGCCGACTATCGCAGCGTGGGCCTGACCCTGCGCAGCCACCCGGTGGCCTTGCTGCGCCCCCAGCTCGCGGCGCGCAATTTCCAGCCCGCCTCCGTGCTGAACGGCTACCCCGACAAGCGCGTGGCGCGCGCCTGCGGCATCGTCACCGTGCGCCAGCGCCCGCAGACCGCCAAGGGCGTGATCTTCGTCACGCTGGAAGACGAGACCGGCCCCGTCAACGTGGTCGTGCGCACGGAACTCATCGAACGGCAGCGCCGGGAACTGCTGGGGGCCTCGCTGCTTGGCGTCTATGGGTCCTGGCAAAGCGTGGACGGCGTGCGCCACCTGATCGCGCAGCGGCTGGTGGACCTGTCCGAACTGCTGGGCGACTTGAACACCCAGAGCCGCAATTTCCACTAACCGTTCCAGACGCATCTCAATCGCCGAACAGCATGGCCATGTCCAAGGCCTGCGCCATGGCCTGGTAGCCGGCATCGTTGGGATGCAGGTGGTCGCCCGAGTCATAGGCGGGCAGCAGCCGCGCCGGATGCGCCGGATCGCGCAGCACCGCATCGAAATCCACCACCGCGTCGAACACGCCGCTTTCGCGGATCCAGCGGTTCACCTCAAGCCGCACCGCGTCCTTCGCCGGGTTGTAGTGGCCCGACAGCGGCGTGTCATGCAGCGAACCTTCATACGGCGCGATGGTGCCGCCCACGATGCGCACGCCGCGCAGGCGGGCCGCCTCTGCCAATTGCCGGTAGCCCTCGGTCAATCTTGCCGCCGTCATGGGCGCGTCTGCCGGCGCGAAGCCGCTGTCCGGCCAGCCGATGTCATTGATGCCCATCATCATCACCACCGTGCGCACACCCGGCTGCGACAGCACGTCGGCATCAAAACGGGCCATCGCGTTCACGCCCATCTTGTCGCCCCAGACCCGCGCGCCCGAAATACCCGCATTCGCCACGCCCACGCCCTGCGGCGCCAGGCGGCGGGCCAGGAAATCCGGCCAGCGGCGGTTGGCGCCCGGCGTCGAGCCATTGCCATCGGTCAGGGAATCCCCAAACGCTACCACTACTGGCACGCGCGACGGGCTCTCGACCCAGATCCCAGCCAGGAAAGCCCGACCTTGCAGCGCCTGCGCATCAGGCAGCTGCGCCGCCGCCGTGGCATCGCCCCGGACCAGGGCGCCAGTCTGCTGCGCGCCCCAATGGAAGGTCGTCACCGGCGTCGCCTGCGGGAAGTAAAGGCTGACGGCGAGCTCGGCCAGCGCGGATACCGGCAGGTCCACCGGATCGCTGACCACCTGCGCACCCGGCGCCACCGTCACGCTTGGCCGACCGCCAAAGGCCAGTCCGCGGCTGGACGCCGGACGGATCTTTGAAGGGCCGGAGGCCAAGGCAACGCTGGCCGCCCCGATCTCCAGGGGCTGAGTGCCATAGCGGTTGGACAGCACCACCCGCAAGCGCGGTCCGCCCACGCTCAGCATCAGGGTCTGGCGCAAGGTCTGGCCGCGCAATTCGGCTGGCATTTCCGTGGGCAGCACGAAGGAATCCTCCCACAGCGGTTGGGGACTGGCGAACCAGGAGCTGACCCAGTTGGAACGCGCGGCATCGGCCTGAACAGGAGGCTGCGCGGCGGCGACGGACGGGGCCGAGACCGCAAGGCCTGCGGCCAGGGTAGCGGCCGAAACCAGGGAAAAGGGATTGAAGCGATTCATGACGACTCCAGAAAAAGGGAAAGTGACGTCACGATAGGTTCTTCCCAATTCCACCGGTAGAACCCTAAACTGCATACCACTTCTTCCAAAAAGGAATGACCATGGACACCCTGCGCGCCATGCGGGCCTTCGTCCGCGCCGTGGAGCTGGGCACCCTGTCGGCCGTCGCCCGCGAACAAGCGCTAAGCCAGCCCGCCCTGAGCAAGATCGTCGCCGCGCTGGAAAAGGACCTGAACGTGCGGCTGCTGGAACGCAGCACCACCCGCGTCGTGCCCACCGAACAAGGCAAGCGCTTCTACGAACGCGCCACCCGCGTGCTGGAGGAATACTCCGAAGCCGTCGCCGACGCCCGCGGCCAGACCGAAAAGCCAGCCGGCTTCCTGCGCATCAACGCGCCCGTGGCGCTGGGCCAGTTCCGCCTGAACGCGCTGGTCCGCGAATTCCTGGACGAATACCCCGACATCCAGGTCGAACTGATCCTCAACGACCGGTTCGTGGACCTGGTGGAAGAAGGCGTGGATGTGGCGCTGCGCCTGGGCGGCAACCTGCCGCCCAACGCCATCGCCCGCAAGGCGGCCCTATCGCCGCGCTACCTGGTCGCCGCCCCCGCTTATCTGGCGCAGCGCGGCAAGCCCCGCGCGCCCCGCGATCTGGCCGCGCACGAATACGTGCGCTTTGCCTGGCTGGCTGCCGGGGACACCCTGGAACTGCATCAGGGAGCCACCCTCGCCACGGTCCAGACCCAGGGGCGCTTCCGCGTCAACAACGCCCTGGCCATCCGCGAAAGCCTGGCCATGGGCGCCGGCATCGGACTATGCCCTGCGTGGCTGGTGCAGGATCTGGTCGCCAGCGGCGAACTGCTGCGCGTGCTGCCCAAATGGAGCGCCACGCCGCAAGAGGCTTTCCTCATTTATCCATCGCGCCGCTACCAGTCGCTACGGGCGCGGCTGCTGATCGACTTCCTGAATGAGCGGCTGGCCCGCCTGCCCGGCATGCAAACGCCCTAACCGCAGACCGCGCGCACCAGATTCCGGTAGATATCGCGCGCGCCTTCCAGCTGCTCCAACGCAATGGATTCGTCGATCGTGTGGGCATCCTCTTCATTGCCCGGTCCCAACCCTATCGTCGGAATGCCGCGGCGTCCGGCCGATTCCGACCCATTGGTGCAGAACGCCCAACTGCCCACCACCGGATCCCGGCCGCTGACGCTGACGGCCGCGCGCGCAGCCTGCAACAAGCCGGCCTGCGCGTCGCAACGCCAACCCGGCAACCAGCGCGGCGGCGTGGCGTGCTGGCCGGTATAGGTCGCCACTTGATCCTCGCTGACCCGCAAGGTGAAGTCGGACAGGCCGTGCGCCGCCAGATGCCCGCGGATCTGCGCCAGTACATCCTCCAGGCGTTCGCCCGACACGGTGCGCCGGTCAAAGCGTATCGTCGTCGAGATCGGAATCATGGAGATCGACGGATAGGGATGCGACACGATGTCCGTCGGCACCAGCAGCGCCTGGCCCAGCACCTCGTCGTGCGGCAGCGGCAGGCTCTCCAGCGCGGCCAGCGCCCGGGCCGCCGCATGCAGGGGATTGACGCCGATGTGCGGCGTCGCCGCGTGCGCCGGCTTGCCGTGGAAGGTCAGCAGCAGTTCCACGCGCCCTTTCTGGCCGGCCTTGATCTGCAATTTTGACGGCTCGCAGATGACCACGGCCTGCGGCGTGCAAATGTCCAGCACCGAGGCCAGCGCATGCCCTTCGATGACTTCCTCCAGCACGCTGGCCGACACGGCCACGCGGCGCTTCAAGCCGTCCCGCGCCGCCTCTGCCACGCCGCAAATCGCCGCGGCAATGCCACCCTTCATGTCGGTGCTGCCGCGCCCATACAACCGTCCATCCCGGATCTCGGCGCCGAACGGATCGAAGCGCCAGTCGCCCGCCACCGGCACCACGTCCATGTGTCCGTCGAACAGCAAGGCCACGTCCGCATCCTCGGGGCCGATCAGCCCCAGCACCGAGCCATTGCCATCGGTCGTGACCGAGTTGAAGCCCGCCTCGCGCAGGGTCGCGGCCATCAGCGCCGCCATCTCGCCTTCCTTGCCCGAAAGGCTGGGGATGCGCACCATCGCCTGGGTCAACGCAATTACGTCCAGAGTCATCATCATTCCTGTCTGAGAGTGGCGGGCACGGCGCGCCCGCCGATGTAGAGAAGCCGCCTACCGGGCCTACCGGTTGACCAGGCTCTTCGGCACGCGGTACACCAGCACCGCCCCGATCAGCGTGAAGCTGGCCAGGAAATACATGCCCCAATCCGTCGAGCCGGTCAGGTCCTTGATCCAGCCGATGGCATAGGGGCTGACAAAGGCCGCCAATCCGGCGAAGGAATTGATCCCGGCTATGCCCGCCGCCGCGCTCTTGCCTTCCAGGAACGCCGTCGGCAGGCTCCAGAACAAGGGCGAGCACACCATGCAGCCGGCGGCCGCCACCGACAGCATGGCCACGGCCAGCATCGGGTTATGGCTGAACAGCGTGCTCAGCGCCAGGCCCGTCCCGCCCACCAGGAACGGCACGATCATGTGCCAGCGGCGCTCCCGCACCGCGTCCGAATGGCGGCACACCAGCACCATCGAGATCACCGCGCAGACGTTCGGCACCGCCGTCAGCAGGCCGATGTCCAGCAGCGACACCACGCCCGTTGAACGGATCACCGACGGAATCCAGAACGCCAGGCCAGACAGGCTGGATACCGTGCAATAGCAAATCAGCGCCATATGCACGACACGCCGGTCCTTGAGCAAGGTCAGCATCGACACGTGCTCGGTCTTGGCGGTCTTCTCGCTTTGCAGGTTCTGGCCCAGCCGCGACTTCTCCGCGGGCGACAGCCAGCGCGCATCGTCGATGCGGTCATCCAGGTACCAGAACACCGCCAGGCCCAGCAGCACCGAAGGAATCGCCTCGATGATGAACATCCACTGCCAGCCGGCCATGCCGTGCGTGTCATGGAAAGCCTCCATCACCCAGCCCGACAGCGGCCCGCCCAGGATGCCGGCGAACGGCACCGCCGTCATGAACACTGCCACGATCTGGCCGCGCCGGTTCGACGGAAACCAATAGGTCAGGTACAGGATGATGCCGGGATAGAACCCGGCCTCGGCTGCCCCGAGCAGGAAGCGCAGGATGTAGAACTGGGTCGGCGTCTGCGTCAGGGCCATGGCGGCCGAGATGATGCCCCACAGGATCATGATGCGCGCCAGCGTCTTCTTCGCGCCGATGCGGTGCATCAGCACATTGCTCGGCACCTCGAACAGGAAATAGCCGATGAAGAAAATGCCCGCGCCCAGGCCGTACACCGTTTCGCTGAACTTCAGATCGTCCAGCATCTGCAGCTTGGCAAAGCCGACGTTCACCCGATCCAGGAACGCCGCGATGTAGCACACCATCAAAAACGGCAGCAACCGCCACGCCACCTTCCGATACAGCGCATCATCCCGCGCCGCCAGGGGATCCTTGTCTGCGGCAACCGGAGGCGCCGCAATGCTCTCGACTGACTGGTCCATATTTTCACCTTGGGGTCTGTATTTTTTTAGGCCGAACGCTCCCCTGCAGACGCTCGGGGCGCCCGCATGCTGTTTTTTATGGGAAGGGAACGTCCGGGCCGGTTATGCGGACGGTCTAACGACAGTCCACGCTGGCCGCGCCGCAGGTCAGGCGGTTGTCGCCGCCTCCAGCGCTGGTTCTATCGCGCCTCTGCGTTCCGTGATCAGGCCGTAAGCCTCGGGACGCCGGTGGCGGTCGAAGTTGAAGGTCGTGCTCTTGTAGGACAGGCACAGGTCCAGGTCGCAGCGCGCGATCGCCAGCTCATCGCCCTTGGTCGAGCAGGCGGCGACGATCTCGCCCGACGGCGCGATGATGCAGCTGCCGCCTATCATCTCGCAGCCCTCTTCCTTGCCGGCCTTGGCCACGCCCACCACCCAGGTGCCGTTCTGATAGGCGCCCGCCTGCATCACCAGATGGTTGTGGAACATGGACAGGTCGTCATGCTCGGGCGCAGGCGGATTGTGCACCGGCGTGTTGTAGCCCAGCAAGATCATCTCCGCCCCCTGCAAGCCCATCACGCGATAGGTCTCGGACCAGCGGCGGTCGTTGCACAAGGCCATGCCCATCACGCCGCCAAAGCCGCGCCAGACATCGAACGATTCGCCCGGTTCGAAGTAATGCTTCTCCAGGTGCTGGAATGCGCGCCACGGCTCGTGCTCGGCATGCCCGGGCAAATGCACCTTGCGGTACTTGCCGATGATGTCGCCGTTCTGGTTCACCAGGATCGACGTGTTGAAGCGGCGCTTGACGCCCTGCTCCACAGCCAGCTCCGCATAGCCCAGGTAAAAGCCTATGCCCAGCTTGCGCGCGGTCTCGAACAGCACCCGGGTCTGCGGACCCGGCATCTCGCTTTCATAGAACGCGTCGATCTCGGCCGGATCTTCCATGTACCAACGCGGGAAGAAAGTCGTCAGCGCCAGCTCCGGAAAAACCACCAGCTGGCAGCCCATGGCATGGGCCTGGCGCAGATGCGCGAGCAGGCGCTCGACGACGTCGCGACGCGAGTCGCTGCGCTGGATCGGCCCCAGCTGCGCGGCCGCGACATTGATGATGCGTGACATGTTCAGTCTCCTACGGTTTCATTGTTCTGCGAGTTCGAGCATCAATTCCAGCAACACGCCGGCGCCCGCCTCGATATCTTGGTCATGCGTGAATTCGGCGACGTTGTGCGACAGCCCGCCCACGCTGGGAACGAACACCATGCCCGTCGGGCACATGCGCGCCAGCATCTGGGCATCATGCCCGGCGCCGCTGGGCAACCGCCGCACGCGGTGTCCGCGGCTGCGCGCGATGTCCTCGACCCGGCCGACGATGGCCTCGTCGAACGCCACCGGCGCAAAATCGGCCAGCACCCGATGGCTCAGCTCCACTCCCTCATCCGCCGCAGCCTGCGCCGCGTACTTCATGCAGCGCGCAATCGCCTCCTGCAAGGCCGCGCCGTCGGTATTGCGCAGGTCCAGCGTGAAGGTCGCGCGGTTGGGAATGACGTTGATCAGGTTGGGAAACAGATTCACCTGCCCGACAGTCGCCAGCTGGCCCGCCCCCAACTCGACGGTCAGATCCCGGGCAAAGCACGCGATGCGCGCCGCCACGATGCCGGCGTCATGGCGCAACCCCATCGGCGTGGTGCCGGCATGGTTGGACACGCCGCGCACGGTGAACTCGATCCAGTGGATACCCTGCACGCCCGTCACCGCGCCGATGGTGTAGCCCTCGTGCTCCAGCACCGGCCCCTGTTCCACGTGCAGTTCGACAAAGGCGTGCACCTGGTTATCGCCTACCGGAGCCGTCCCGGCATAGCCGATGCGGGCCAGGTTCTCGCCCACCGTGGTGCCGTCTATGCCGACCGTGGCCAGCGCATCCTCCAAGGCCAGGTCGCCCTGGTACACCAGGCTGCCCATCATGTCCGGCGCAAAGCGCGCGCCTTCCTCGTTGGTGAAGAACGCCACCGCTATCGGTCTTTCAGTGACCACGCCTGCGTCGTTCAAGGCCGCGACCACTTCCAGCCCGGCCAGCACCCCCAGGTTGCCGTCATAGCGGCCGCCGGTGCGCACCGTGTCGATGTGCGACCCCGTCATCACCGGCGGACTGGCCTTGCGACCAGCACGCAAGCCCACCACGTTGCCGATGCCGTCCACCGTCACGGCCAGGCCCAGTTCGCGCATCCATTGCACCACCAGATCGCGTCCCTGCCGGTCCGCGTCCGTCAGCGCCAGGCGGCAGACGCCCCCGCCCTCGATGGCGCCGACCTGCGCCAGGTCGGCGATGCGGCGCAACAGCCGGGCGCCGTCGATCCGCACAGCCTCGCGGCCGGCCTCAAGCGTGGCGCCAGTCATGCCACGGCCTCGGCTTCGACCTCGGCGGCGCTCTTGCCGACGATGCGTTGATACAGTTCCGGGTCGGTCGCCCCTTCGCTGCCGAACACCAGCACGCGGCTGTCGGCATCCAGGCCCAGCGCATCGCGCACCGCCGGATCCGCCAGCGCCGCCAGGCAACCGGTCAGCCCCGCCACGGCCGATTCGCCTGCGACGATGGGCGCGTCGCCATACTTGCCGCCAGCCAACAGACGCACCGTCTCCAGCGCCGCCTCGTCATCAACCGTCAGGAAAGCCTGCGCGCCGGGATGCAGCACCTCCCACGCCAACAGCGACACTTCCCCGCAGGCCAGCCCGGCCATCACGGTATCCAGATCGCCGTGCACCGCTACCGGCTTGCCAGCGCGGGCGCTCTCGTACAGGCAGGCCGCCTTGTCCGGCTCCACCACGATGAAACGCGGACGGCGCTCGCCCAACTGCTCCCAGAAATGCGCGCAGACCGCGGCAGCCAGCCCGCCCACGCCGCCTTGCAGGAACACGTGCGTCGGCAACTCGCCATCACCCGCCTCGCGCAGCTGGCGCAATGCCTCGTCGGCCATCACGGCGTAGCCCTGCATCACGTCCTTGGGCACCTCCATGTAGCCGGGATACGACGTATCCGAGACCACATAACGCCCAAGCCGCGCCGCGTCTTGCGCCGCCTGGCGCACTGAATCGTCGTAGTTCCCCGGCGTGCGCACCACCTGCGCGCCATATTGCTCGATCGCCCGCTTGCGGCCTTCGCTGACGGTCGCGTGGATGTAGATCACGCATTGGCAACCAAAGCGCTGCGCGCCCCAGGCCACCGAACGGCCGTGGTTGCCGTCCGTCGCGCAGGTCACCGTCATGGCCTGGGTCAGTTCCCGATAGCGGCCGGACAGCAAGTCCTCGACCGACAGATCGACGCGCCCCAGCTTGGCCGCCAATTCCCGCAGCAATTGGCGGCTGACGGCGTACGCGCCGCCCAGGGCCTTGAAGCTGCCCAGTCCGAAGCGGCCGCCCTCGTCCTTGTACCGGATGCCCGCCACGCCCGCGGCGCGCGCCAGGCCAGACAAATCCCGCAGCGGTGTCGGCTGATAACCCGGCCAGCGGCGGATCTGCGTCTCGGCAAGCGCATAGGCCTGACCGCCCAGCACGTCGAGCTGCCGTTGGCCGTAAGGCGCGGCGGGCTCAAAAGCCGGGTTGGGCGTGTATTGCAGCCGGACGTTCGGAATGGGATGGTTCAAGTCAGTCTCCTCTTGGAATTCAGCGATGCAAGTCGCCGTAGTGTTCGTGCAGGCGTTCTATGTTCTGCAGACGTTCGCGCGCGGCCGCCCCGAGCTTCCGGGCCAGGGCCGAGCACAAATGATTGATGACGCTGGTGGCCGCCACGTAGGAATCGAACACGGCCGCGCCGCTGTTCACGCAGCGCAACACCAGGTCCGAGCGCGCGGGCAATTCAGTCGCGGTAGGATCGGTCAGCACCACGACCTTCGCGCCCACCCGGTTCGCATGTTCGACGATGGGCTTGAGCAGCGTGACGCGCCGCCGGAAATCCATCACCAGCAGCACATCGTCAGGCCCCAGATCAGCCAGATCTTCCGCCAGGTTCAAACCCGCGCCCGGCACCAGCGCAACGCCGTCGCGCAGCTGCGTCAGCAAGGCCCAGGCGTACTGCGCCAGCACCCGCCCATTGCGAAAGCCCGCAATGCAGATGCGGCGAGCGCCGGCAAACAGCTCGATGGCCCGCTCCACATCGCGGCTGTCCAGGCGCTCGAAGGTCTGCGCCAGGTTCTGCAAGTCCGTGGCCAGATGTTCGGCCAGCGCGTCGCCCGTCGCGTCCGGCGGACGTACGCCCGCCATCTCGTACAGCGGCGATCCACGATCGGCCTCATCGCGCGCCTGCGCCCGTACTTCGTTGAAATTCTCGTACCCCAGACGCCGGAAGAACCGCCCCGCCGTCGCCTTGGACACGCCCGCCTTCTGCGCCAGCTCGGCGCCCGAATAGGCCGCGATATTGCCCAGGCACTCCAGGGTCACGCTGGCCAACCGCTGTTCGCTGTCCGTGAAGCTGTCCTGCAGCGCGAGGATGCGCTCCTGCAACACCGAAGTCATGATGATCCCGCCTATGAAACTATGGTTTCAGAAATATATTCTCATGAAACTTTAGTGTCAATGCGAAATTTGGATCATCGCGCTTAGGGTCAGGAACGCCGCTTGCAGCCCTGCCCGGCCCAGGTCACAGCGCGCCCGCGCTGGTCTATCATGGCTTTTTTCAGACGTGTTGTTGTAAGGAGCGTTACATGATCCGAAAGCTGATCCCTTTCCTGCTGGTCGCCAGCCTGACCGCGTGCGCCAACACCGGCGCCCCGCGCTCGTCCAGCTCGCCAGCGGCGTCCAGCTCCTCCAGCTCCTCGTCCTCCGCTGACGCCGGAACCAGCTATGGCGGGTCGTCCTACAGCGGGTCGTCCATGAGCGGCGGCAAGACCTGCGACGCCGCGGCGCTGCAATCCCAGATCGGCCAGAAGGCTACTGCGTCCGTCATGGAAGACCTGCGTACCCGCAGTGGCAGTGCCACCGCACGCATGCTGCGTCCGGGGCAATTGGTCACGATGGAGTACAACGCTACGCGCTTGAACCTGATCGTGGATGATAAGGACGTAATGACTGCGATTCGCTGCGGTTGATTGCAGGTCTGGCCGGCGCAAAAGACGAGCGGTGGAATCCGCCCCCCAGCAGATCCCGCCCCTATCTGCTTGCGCGCGGACCGAAACGCGTCGTGGCCATCATCCTGATACGGCTGGACGAATTGACGGATGGGGTGTGCAGTACGCGCATATCCATCAAGAAAACATCGCCAGCCCGTCCCGACATCTCGATGATCTCGGTGTCGGATGTGCTGAGAACAACTTCCAGATCACCTGGCGTTTTCAACGATCCACGAAGCCTCCCGGCCGCTACACCCGCCACGCGATGAGAACGGGCCAGCGCTAAAGTCGCGCCCCCGTGTTCGACAACGTCATCGATCAGATAGAACACCTGGACGCCGGGGATCTCGGCGCCGGATTTCGCAGCCAGGTCAACGTGCCAGTTCAGGCTGCCCAGAGACCATGGCCCTTGATGAGGCAGAGACAGCAAGGGCTGCGTGCCTAGGCCGGATTGCGGGGCTCTGCCGGTCAGGTCAGCGATGGCGTTGCGAATTTCCGCCGTGTTCAGCGCTTCATCCAGATCCGCAATCTTCACCATCGAGGATAGCTTTGCGATCTGCTGAAACGGCGACAAATCGTTCAGTGAACTGCCTAGGCTTTTTCCACCGGCCCAGACCTTGAGCCGCGATAGCTCTCGCAGGATGCGCTCCCGAAGCGGCGTCAGACAGCGCTTGGAATGTGCACCGCTCAATCGCAAGTACCCTTCGCGATGGAAAAAGTCGAGCTGTGATTGGTTGAGAGTTCTGCCTGTCATGTTCGAGACTTTCGTGGAACGGCTTCTATCTGGACAGTCGTAAACGTCATTTCCAAACTCTGTTTCGGGAGCCATCGTGGCGACTGACACGGAGCAACGTAAAATGTCAGGTCTCCAGCCTCCACTTGCTTCCCTTATGAACCTTGAACGACTCCGTCGCGAATTTCCCGACTTCGACATAACAACCCTGCCGACCCTGCCCGAAGGGTACGTCGATGCGTCGAGCTACATCGATGCAGCGCCTTCATTCGAGAACGAGGAGCGCGGCTTGAAAGTGTATGTCGACTACGCCAACTATGCCGACCGCGAATCCGGCAGAAGCCAGCGCTTCTGCGTTTCGCGCTACGACGAGGAAGCTGGCGACTACGAAGACGTCGCCCTGTCGACCAACGATTGGGCCGAAGTCTTGCGCTTCCTGAGCGCCTGAACGCTCTCGCCGGGGGGCGATCGGTTTCGGCTCCGATCGTCGGATGATCGCCCCCGCGACCGCTTGCGCTCCCCAACCCACAACGGTCAAGCGAGCCTGTGCCAGCCGGACATTCAGCTCGGCGCCCATGCTCTTACCACTAGATACTGATATCCGTCGGGAGCGTGGCGATTTCAATCAGGCGTTGCCCGTCGTTGCCATCCTCGACTCTCCAGCCTCGGGTATTTAACAGCTTCCGTATCTCATCGGCTTTTGCCCAGTTCTTTGCCTCTCGGGCTTGCGCGCGTTCACCGAGCAGCACCCGGATACTTTCCGGAATGTCAGACGCAACTGGGTTCCAATCGCGTAACCCGAGGCCCAGTACCAAATCAAAGCTGTCCACAGTCGCTTTCAAGGTCGCAGGCGGGAGCTCGCTCTTGACGAGTTCCCATAGCACGGCCAATGCCCTCGGCAGATTCAGGTCATCATTCAATTCGGCGTTGAAGCGCGCGACGAAATCCGGATCGATGCGGCCCCCGTCCGACCAACCAGCATAGAGATGCCGCAGCCGGTTCAAGGCTGTCTGCGCTGCACCCAGAGACGCCCAACTGAAATGCAGTTTGCTCCGGTAATGCGCTGTCATGCACAGGTAACGATAGGCAAGCGGATCGATATTCCGACTGCGCAAGGTCTGCAAGCGCACAAAATCCCCGCTCGACTTCGACATCTTGCTGTCGGCATTGAGTGTTAGAAAATGTCCGTGTATCCAGAAGTTCGCAAGACGAGTGCCGTGGGCCGCTTGTGTTTGCGCAATTTCGTTGCTGTGATGCACGGCGATATGGTCTTCTCCGCCACAGTGGATGTCGAACCAGATGCCGAGGTGTTTCGCCGACATGGCAGAGCACTCAATATGCCAGCCCGGAAATCCACGCCCCCATGGGCTATCCCATTCCATCTGCCGCGCCACGCCCTCCGGACTGAACTTCCATAGCGCAAAATCGGTGATGTTCCGCTTCGCGCCAAGCGCGACGCGCTTGCCCGCCTGCAGGCCGGCACGGTCGAGCCGGGCCAGAAAGCCGTAGTCATCCTGTTTGCTTGTGTCGAAATAGAGACCGTCGTTGGTCCTATACACGTAGCCGGACCGGTCCAACTCGTCGATAAACGCGATCTGTTCGGCGATGTGATCGGTCGCGCGGCACCATACCGTCGGCTCCAGCAAATTAAGGGCATGCCAGTCCGCGACGAAGGCCTCGGTGTAGCGCTGAGCAATGGCATATGCGGACTCCCCGGTCCGCCTGCTACCTTTTTCCATCTTGTCTTCGCCTTCGTCGGCATCCGAAGTCAGATGACCGACGTCGGTGATATTCACGACGTGACGGACCTCATAGCTGTTGCGCATGAGTACCCGGCGCAGAATATCTTCAAACACATACGTTCTTAGATTGCCAATATGCGCATGGTCGTAGACGGTCGGTCCGCAGCAATACATGCCGACGTGGCCAGCGTGGATAGGCGTGAACGGGCGCACGGTACGCGACCAGGTGTCATACAACGCAAGCGGCATCAACTCTCTCCGTATCGAAGGGCGCAGGCAAAAACAAAAAAGCCGCCGGTTTTGCAACGGGCGGCCAGAGGCGATTGATTCAACGTGTAGCTAGTTGCTAGACGCAGCTTCCCCTCGGCATGTTCTGACAACATGCATGGGCCAGCGAAAAGAGGGATTTGGAGCCGGTAGTCATGCCTGCAATCCTAGCGGCTTTTGGCTGTGCAGGTCAATACTGGCGAATGGACCGGTTTCCGCGATGTCTTCCGAATAACCATTCGTGGCCGTAAGCGACCGCTCGCCGGCCGGGATGCATCAAACTTCAGAAAAAGCGTATCGGATTACAATTTCTCAGCTCTTAGATAGCGAAATTGTAGCCTGACACCTTTTTTCCTGCGCCGGCGCTCTGCCTTCCGTCATTCTTCGGCACAAGAGAAAAACCAATTACCAATATCGCCATTATGTTCCAGCATGAAATACTCTCCGTTCACTCGCAACTGATATGATCGAGTAAAAATTCCATCCGTGAAATCCTCAACAACTGCGCCATATTGTTTCTTGAAGAATTCCAATAGTGAATCAAAGAAATTCCAATCACTGACACCATCAACATGGTATTCGACCAATGTCCCCGCATCAGATTTTATCTTATGTACAATCACATTCTCGCTCATAACCCCCCCAAGCACCGATTGCTTCGCCCTCAAAAAACAAGTACCAGACTAAAATTTTGGCAGTTCAGGCGAAAAAACAGCCAGACACCTTTTCGGACGAAAACAAGAATATCAACTATCGCGTCCTAGCATTTCAGCGAATTTTTCCCAATCCGGCGCTATCGATTCGGCACTAATAGGAATTTCTGCATTTACCAATTTCTGCAATTGACTGATAGTTGAAGCCGAGGCAGCGGCTGGCCCGGTCCAATCTCTTTTGCCAATGGAATCCAATTCCACTCCTTACGGATTTTGCAGTTTTTCCGAGCATCAATCTGCTCAATCCATACGGACATGAAAATTCTGCTCACGAATATCTCTCTGCAGTTTTCCTCTGCCGTACAGCCCTGCCAGAAATTCTTCCTCCGTCCATCCCTGCGGAACGATAAGATCTTCACCGGGAAATTTCAGCTCATCCCTTCTGGCTTTAATCTCTTCGATCTTTCCCGCAAGCTCCCCCGCTCCTACAAAGACTGCTATTGCACCATGCAAGGCCACTAGAAAGTTCCCACCGGCAATACTCTTGACCCTGAAATCCGTCAAATATCCAGCCTCGCTCAATGCCAAGCGTGCATTCCTGCAATTATCGTCGGATTTTTTAATGAACAAGAGAGTTCCGTTCTTCATGATCGAAACCCCTCCCCTATTGGAGACGAGGGGACCAATCGCTTCTTCTATGTCACCCAACGGCACCGTATTTACGGGCTCCCACTTGATCTTAGGATCTTCCATTCTTACCTCGATGATTTACGGCATCAGACTTTTAGAGGGTTCTGCATAATCTCAGAAAACGAAATTTAAAACATTGACTCATTGCCAGGACACAGGAGAAAGCCCTGCATTTGCAGATTATCAGGGCACGGCCACTCTCAATTTTATGTCTTTCAAGCAAGGCGTCAAACTAAGACTTCTCAGCGTCGTAGTGGCAGACGAAACGCCTTTTTGTTCGCGATTTGCCGGCACCAGGCCACGCGGCAGTTATCGATCTTCAAAATCTTGGCAGTAACGGCCAACGAGACCACCCACTCTCCAACGTCCCATTCCATGGGCAGGGTAAAATCCGCCCCCCATGCGCTACTCCGACTTCGACAACCGCCTCGCCGCTCTCGGCGCCCTGCCCGTCCATCGTGGCCGGATCCTGCGCGTCTGGCTGCAAGGCCAAGCGCTCGACACCGGTACGCGACGCCGGAGCGCCGAGCACTTTCTGCCGCTCGCGCTGCGCGACGCCGTCCCCGCC
The DNA here is from genome assembly GCF_002192695.1 of Achromobacter xylosoxidans. GTDB lineage: Bacteria > Pseudomonadota > Gammaproteobacteria > Burkholderiales > Burkholderiaceae_B > Achromobacter > Achromobacter xylosoxidans_C. Next base: position 14,838 of record NZ_MTLG01000076.1, on the reverse strand, counting down.
TTGACGGCAGAACTGGACGCCCTCGCCCGCGTCCGCTCCGAACACGCCGGCAACGACGGCTCGCGCTTGCTGGTCGAACTCGCCGACGGGCAGATGGTGGAAAGCGTGCTGTTGCCGCGCGACGGACTCTGCGTCTCCACCCAGGTCGGCTGCGCGGTCGGCTGCCGCTTCTGTATGACCGGCAAGAGCGGCCTGATCCGCCAGGTCACGAGTATGGAAATCCTCGCCCAGGTCGTGCTGGCGCGGCGTCAGCGCGCGGTGAAGAAAGTCGTGTTCATGGGCATGGGTGAACCGGCGCACAACCTCGACAACGTGCTCGAAGCCATCAATCTGCTCGGCACCGAAGGCAATATCGGTCATAAGAATCTCGTGTTCTCCACCGTAGGCGATCCGCGCGTGTTCGAAGCCCTGCCTCAACAACACGTCAAGCCCGCACTGGCGCTGTCGCTGCACACGACCAAGGCCGAACTGCGCTCACACCTGCTGCCGCGCGCGCCGAGAATTGCGCCGGAAGAACTGATCGAACTGGGCGAGAAGTACGCGCGCGACACCGACTATCCGATCCAGTATCAATGGACGCTGCTCAAAGGCATCAACGACGGCGACGACGAACTTGATGCGGTCGTGCGTCTGCTCAAGGGCAAGTACGGGGTGCTCAACGTCATTCCCTTCAATAGCCTTGAAGGGGATGACTATCAGCGGCCCGATACCGAGCGCATCCGCGAGATTGTCCGCTCTCTGCAAAGCCGTGGTGTGCTGACCAAGGTGAGGAATAGCGCTGGGCAGGATGTGGATGGGGGCTGTGGGCAGTTGCGCGCTCGGGCTGTTGGCGCGGCGCAGGTGGTCGAACTGCGCAGAAAGCGCACTACAAAGGCGGAAGCCGCTTAGGCTCGGACTGTCCGCCGCTGGCCGTGGGCAACCTTTTCGAGAATTCTGATCGCGCCCCAGAGCGGATTTTTGATCTTTCCGAAAACGGCCGTTCCGCTAGCCTGCACTGGAAAAAATCGTTTCACTGGTCGCATAGTCGAACCGATAAATGGTCCGACCAAAATCTACCGCTTCGATATGGTCAGGTAGCAAGCGAAAGCCTTCGGAAAATATGTCGGCTCCGGAAACCTGCCAGATCGGATCACCATGTAGTGATAAACGTGCAATCTCCAGTTCTCCGTGCGAAATGAGCGCTGCCCGATCCGGATCCCAGTAGACACCGAAACATGTCGCGGTATCGACCTGAGTTGACCAGACTAGCTGAAAGGGCAATTCCAGCGACAGGCACGCCACGCGATCGCCGACAGCCAGATAAAGCTTATCGTCAATCACCACTGCCGAATGCTCATGTACCGCGGAGCATCCTCCGGCGGCGCCAATGACTAAGACGCTGCGACCATTTAGCCCGAGACCATGGATAGACGTCAGCGAGTCGTTCGAAAGACGCATTTCACGGGGATACGAATGCACATTGTCTTGTGACCCGAACGAATAGGTGGATTCATCCACAATTGTGATCAACCCGTATTGCGTGTCCAGATCCATTCGCACTTTCAGTTCTCGCTTCCGCGCATCAAGGAAATCCCCCCACACCATGAGCGCCAATGGTCAGCGGCGGAATACCAGCCAGATCAGCCATCGACTCGCGCGCGAAGCTCTTCCAGCAATTTTTCGACCGAACCAGCCTTGATAATGGAGCTGAAGTTCGAATGATAGACCTGCTGAACGGACATCCCGCTCACATGCATGTCGACCACCTGCCACCTACCATCAATATAAAGAAGTTGAAACGCCATGGTGAACTCATTGGCCTTCGATTTCGCCGAATAGTAAATGCAGTCTGCCGTTTTCAGCGTGAGGCAGGTGATCTGATACACAGTAGCCGAGCCGGGCTTACTTCGGAACATCTCCCCAGCCTCCAACACGAACTGCGAGGGCAACGGGTTTTCGAAGGCGCCTTGGAGGGTCCTCATCAGGAACCGGCTATAAAGATCAACGGCTTCTGCCTGCCTTGACGCTGACATCGATCCCCACGCTGGTCCCAGTACAACTCGCGTCATGGTCTCGGTTGCTACCAGGCGCTTGAAGGTGGGGCCAACACGCTGAGCGAACGCTTGCCTGGTCTCCTTCTGCGGGCTCGCTGTAGCTAGAAGTGCCGCTGCAACCTTCTTGGCATCGGCATCCGGTTTTTGAGAGGGCTGCGCGGTTCCACTTCCGGGCGATCCCATCAAAAGCAAGCCCAGCAGCAGAAGTTTCGGAAGTACGTTTTGCATCTTTTTCATCCAGCAGCCGTGGAGAATGCACGCGTCCTACGCAAGACGCCTGTGCTCGGTGAGCAAACCGCGGGTCGCGGGGCGCTACTGTTTAGCGTTCGCGGCATCCCCGCCAGGCTTTGCAGCGTTGCTGCCAGCCTTTAACTTCGCGCGTTCCGCGTTGCAGTCAAGTTCCAGCACCACTTTCCCCGTGTCCTTTTCCGTGACCTTCGACGCAAGCTTCAAGTCTTTCGGGTTGCCCCGGTCCTTGCATGCTTCGTATGCATAGCCTTTTGCGGAAGCGAGTAGCAACCCAGGATGGCGCGGAGCGGTAACCGCCGCTTTCCACTGGCCGGATTGTTCCTGCCAGTACGCCTGATACTTCGTGGTGTCCTGAGGCGGGCTTATTGCTGCCTGACGTTCCTTGGTTTTAGCTCGCTCCGCGTTGCAGTCCAGTTCCAGCATGACCTTGCCGGTAGCCTTCTCCGTCACTTTCGCGGCACGGTTCCAAAGCTTGGGATTACCGCGATCCAAGCAAGCCCGATGCGCCGCCCCTTCTGCAAAATTCAGATCTGTCCCGGGTTGGGTTGCCGCAGGCCCCTTCCACGCTCCCGCAGGATCCTGCCAGGTGGCAATGTATTGCGCGGCAGCCGGACCCGTCAGCAGCATGCCTATCACGCCCGCACCGCATAGCCAATTCTTCATGATCGCCCCCCCCATTCATTTTTTGAACGAGTAGGTTATTCGTGATTGCGGTGTAAGTAACTAGCTCGGAAGGAGCAATCCAATCCTTCCGGACGATATGGCTGCGCAGCCGTAAGCTCCCGCTTCCTGCCCCAAACCATCAAGTCGGTCGAATCTGATGCAGGCCATCTCGTCCGCCCTGATCCGGATCGCAAACACTGACCAGTCGCAGCCCAGGCGGCTCGACTTCGAACGAGTTAGATAGCGCAGCCAGCCGGTCAACGTGCCATCATCGGCTTTTGGAAATCACATCGCTCATGTACTTGTTCAAATCGCGAAAATCCTGAACGGTCCAGGAGTGCGGCGCCAGCTTTACGCCGTTCTCCTTCAAGGTTCTCGGAATCAGATCTCCGTTCGGACGAAGTATTACCGACGAGACGATGACGCCCGGATACTCATTGAGTCGCTTTTTGAACGCAGCCGTTGTGAGGTCGGGCGTGGGCGGGTTGCTTTTCTTGGCCAGTGGCCCCGTGGCCTTGATATCTGCACCGTGGCACATCGCGCATCTCTGGATGTAGAGATTCTTCCCGTTGACGCTTTGTGCGAAGGATGGTGATGGTTGAGTCAACACCAACGCTCCTAGCGTGGCGAGGACTAATTCTCTTGCTTTCATTTGGCCTTGTCGTATCAGGCAAATTGGCGGGCCGCCGAGTATAGACTCGTAGCAAGAAAATTGGTGCCGGACCACAGTTCCGCGGCCCAGTCAGTGCATTTTTTAGTCCGACCACCTTCATCTCAGGCTGACGGTCGGCGCGATCAAGCCGCTCAGTACCCACTCTCCTTCCCGAAAAGGGAATTCCGCAGGCTTGTCATGCCCTCGCGCTTCTCGACCAGAAAATCGATCAACGCGCGTACCTTGGCCGGCATCTGCGCCCGAGTTGGCGCATATATATAGAACCCCGCGAAGGGCTTGCACCAGTCGTGCAGCACACGCACCAGCGCGCCAGAGTCCAGATGTTGCCGGACGGCGATGTCGATATGCTGCATGAGTCCGGCGCCTTGCAACGCGGCACGGATCATGCCGTCGTCGTCGTTGGTGATGATGCGGCCCTGAGGCTCCACGGTGAACGCATGCCCGCCGGCCTCGGGAGAGGTGAATTCCCACGGATGGATCGCACCCCGCGTCTGCCTGAAACGCAGGCAGTTGTGCCGGGACAGGTCTGCCGGCGTGACGGGCAAGCCATGTTGCTCGAAGTACGCGGGCGTGGCCACTACCGCCATTTCCAGCGCTGGCGTGATCGGCACCGCCACCATGTGTTCGGCCAGGCTCTCGCCTATGCGTATGCCGGCATCGCAGCCTTCTGCCACGATGTTGGCCAACGCATCGTCCATGACCAGTTCCAGTTGCAGCCTGGGGTAGCGCGTACAAAACTCCTGCAAATGGGGTTCCAGCAGCGTTTTTGCCGCTACGCGCGAGGTGTTCACCCGCAGCAGCCCGGAGGGCTCGTCATGCATGTCGTGCATGGTGCGTACCGTGCGCTCCACCGCGATCAATGCCGGGTACCACACGTCATAGAGACGCTGGCCTTCTTCGGTGAGCGACATATCCCGCGTCGTGCGGTACAGCAGCTTGACGTTCAGGCGGCGCTCCAGTGCCTTCACGTTCTGCGAAAGATTGGCGCGGGAAACCCCCATCTCGGCTGCGGCTTTGGTGAAGCTGCGGTGATGCGCCACATGGGCGAACCAGGCCAGGGACGGAAGCAGTGACGGGTCCATTCATCGCTCATTGTCAATTTAGAAATACTACTGTAGTTCGGATTGAGGGCTATGGCTAACCAAATGCACGGCGTACAGTGCATCCATCGGGCTTGGGCTTGCGCCTTCAGAGAAAAGTGGCCCGGCAATTCCTACTCAGCGGCCACCAGGAGCGCACCATGCAAAGCGTCAAGATCAAGCACACCTATTGGGACATCGCGGCGGACCTGCACTTCCCGCCGGACTTCGACAAAAGCAGGAAGTACCCAGCAATCATCAGTGCGCACCCCATAGGAAGCTGCAAGGAGCAGACCTCGGGCAATGTCTACGGCGAGGCCCTGGCCAAGGCAGGTTTCGTCGTCATCGCCTTCGATGCCAGCTTCCAGGGCGCCAGCGGCGGCGAACCGCGTTTCATCGAAGACCCCACGCTGCGCGTCGAGGACTTTCGGGTGGTGTGCGACTACCTGGTAACGCTGCCCTATGTGGACGAAGAACGCATCGGCGTGCTGGGCATTTGCGGCGGCGGCGGCTACTCCATCAACGCCGCCATGACCGAGCGGCGGATCAAGGCCGTGGGCACCGTCACGGGCGCCAACTATGGCCGCCTGATGCGCGAAGGCTTCAGCGGATTTGACCCGATCGGCGCGCTGGAGGCCATGGCCAAGCAGCGCACGGCAGAGGCCCGGGGGGCCGCACTGCGCGTGGACGACCTGCTGCCGCCTTCGCCCGAGGCTGCCAAGGAAGCGGGCATCAAGGAAATCGACGTGCTGGGCGCCACCGAGTACTACCGCAGTGACCGTGGCCGCGCGCCCAATGGCCTGAACCGCGCGCTGTTCTCGCACCAGTCCGCAGCCATAGGCTGGGATGCTTTTCACCTCTGCGAGACCTTGTTGACGCAGCCCCTGATGGTGGTGGTCGGCGATCAGGTCGGGGCTTTTGGCGCTTACCGCGACGGCTGCGAGATCATCGGCCGCGCCGCCTCGAAGAAGAAGGAACTGGTAGTGGTCGAAGGCTGGTCGCATTACGACCTGTACGACAAGCCCGAGCCGGTCGGCCAGGCGTTGACCAAGCTGATCCCCTTCTATCAGGAAAACCTGTAAACGCAGGCAGAGCGCGAGCGGCCAGATTGCCCGCTGGGTCGTGCAGATGCTTGGCGAAGGCAAGGATCTCGAACAGCCCCTGCTGGTGCGCGATCCCAAGAAGCTCACCAGCGCGGATCCCGCCAACGCCAGGATCGCCATCGGCGATGCGATGGACTAGAAACTGCTACCCCAGCTCATGGAGGGGCAGGATATGGTCTATGCCAATCTCGCAGGGAATCAATGCTGTCTATTATTTTATATCGCTGGAATAAATTATTATGGGTTAAAATATTTAATGCTAGAAAACAAGTTGCGAGCAAAATGACAGCCAGATGGCTTAGCCACACATTGAGGTCTGGAGAGAGTTTATGAATATTGAAGGCGTAGCTGCAGAGTTGCGGAGCAGTGGAGCAGAATTTGTTATGGCGCTGCAAACTACCAAGGAGATCAAACGGGAAGCATTCGAGCGTCTGGATAAAGCATCCAGAGAGCTAGCGAGGCTACTAAAAGGAGCAGAACAGTTGCCACGAGAGATTGTCAATGACCTCTACATCACTGCAAAGATCCTTGAGAACGAAGCCCCGTACTCGAAAGATAGCGCCCTTGTCAGCCAGATGGCGGGCACGCTTTTTATGACCTTCGATATAATCCTCCTCGGCGAGTCTCACGAGGACTATCCCCCAGGCATACCAAGGGTGTGTTAGATGTAAAACTGCTACTAACGTGCTCTTTGTGGCATTCTTCGGTCTACAGCCAGTGCCGCAACACAAGCCCCGGCCGCATGTCCGAGCAGGGGCTTTTATTTATTTTCTTCAAAACATCTCGGGCAGAAAATTTTGAGAATTGAAATCTGGTTATTTTTCACAATAACGAGGAGCTCAACTCTCTCGCCCTAGCAACTCACAGAACTTATCCCAATTCGGCGCTACCGGTTCAGCACTATCCATGCCAGCGATCATATCAACGTAGATAACCGCGAACGGTGCAGGATTTTTCAAATCGAAGCCAATGAGTTCGCCCCCACCGTTTCCACCTGTTGGGAAGAAGCCCTCCGTGACCCACTCCTGATGTCACCTTTCGGGCACCTCGCGCAGAATCATCCCAACGTCATCCAAGCACGCGTTATAGGGTGCAACCGGTAGAGGCCATTCGCCTCCATTGCTCACGGCGAGGAACTCATAGTAACCACTGGAGATTTCTGCATTTGCCAATTTCTGCAATTGGCCTAGGGCTGAAGCCGACGCGCCGCCGCACCCCTTCCAATCTTGCTTGTCAGGGTAATCCATTTACCCTCATCTTGAACGCCTTAGCCTTTTCGCAACCATATTTTATTGAAATCATCTCTCGATATCTCCTTCAACTCAAATTGCTTATCACTGGAGATCTCCTCATTGCTAGGAAGCGGCTCTGTACTAAGCTCGCACCCTCCTTCGCTATAACCTTCATCAGCGAAGTGCATGCGCCCATCTCGCAGCACCTCCACCTTCCTCACCTCGAAGCCATCAGCATCGATCTCGCTATATATCAAAAGAGGCTCATCCAAATAGTCATGGATCCATCTCACCTTTAAATATCTCATCTCCTCCGCGCCCCCGCTCTTCATTGTTATTCCCTCCAAGTTCGACACAGTCTCGCTAAGAACCACACAGACACTTTTGTCCGCGGTGACGGCACGCGAGCCATCCCGACCGACGATTTTCTCTACCTGGCCCAAGTCATTGAGTCCTTGCGCCACGATGAACTGGTCGTTCTTGCCGCGTTCATTCGCGCTAAGCAGCAGCGTGAGACATCTCGACCGGAAGCGCAAACATCAGCCTCCGGAACGAAGTACACGCAGATCTCTGGCGCATATATACCCATAGGGACTCAGCCAGATTTATTCGCCGCCATGACAATTATCACGACGAGTGAGCATCCCAAACCGTACAGGGCAAGTGCGCTAAGGACTAGGACGGAATAGGCAAGCCTTTCGGGAATGCTGGCTTTCCTCCATTTTTCCAGAAGCTCACGCCTGTGCTGGCTTCTTAACAGCACGAATGGATTAACCGTGCGTAGCAGTTCAACGACAAATTCTAGGAAGGCCTGATGCATGAATATTGCGAACCGACTAAGGGGCAGGCGTTACTAGTCGCATCGGCGACCGACGGAAGCACGCCTTTAAGCTGAACAAAACAAAGCCCGCACTTGCCAATCAGTTCCCCCTTTTCCACCTAGGCCCTCAATCATCCCCTCCCCCCGACGCATTCCTCGCCTCCGCCAAGGCCACCGTCAAATGCATCACCTTCTTCTTCAACTGATCCCTTTCATCCGTCAGCCGAGTCAGCAATTCCCGTAACCGCGCCACCTCAGCCGGCAAATCCGCAATATTCTCAATAGGAATATCCGGCACAGCCTCGCGCGGCGGCGGCGCCTTGGCCTGGCGTACTTCGCGGGCAGCCTGCTGCAATTCCTTCCTGCCGCCAGCCACGGCCGCAGCCTGACGCTCAGGCGGCAACGTCGCCACCGCCGCCGCAGCGTTGATGGAGATAGCCCCATCCTTGACCGCCCGCACCAATTCCGGCGCCGCGGCCTTCTGTATCTTCTCGATCTGCCCCAAGGTATTGCTGCTGATCCGCGCAGCCCGAGCCAACGCCTGCCGGCTCAGCGCCTGGGACACGGCTGCCGCCGGCAACGGCGGCGGTTCGCCGGAGTCTTCGTCCCAAGGCGGATCGTCGGGCGCGGGCGCCGAGGCGGTACGCGCCTGCAGGATTTCCTTCTTGCGCAGCGCCAGCACCCCGCGCTGGAAGTCGGACACGCTGCGCCGGCCCAGGTGGTTTTCGATCATCCAGAGGTGCACGTCCTCGATGGATTTGAACGAGGTGTTCTGACGGGTCTCGAACGGAATGCCATGCTTCATGCAGAGCGCATGGCGGTTGTGGCCGTCGACCAGCAGGTCGCCCCATAGCACCAGCGCATCGCGGCAGCCTTCGGCGAGCAGGCTGCGTTCCAGCGCTTCGCGCTCGTCGTCGGTCAAGGGGTCTATGTAGGCGCGCAGGCCCTCGTCTATCCTGATTTCCATGGTGTCCAAATACGGTTACGCCCAGCCCGGTACCTATACGAGGCCCCGGCATCTGTCCTAAGCCAGCCCCTGCCCCCGCAGCACGTCCTGGATTGCCGCCAGGCGCGCCACCGGGTCGGTCATGGCGAGCAAGGCGGCTTTATCGTCGGGCGGCAGTGGCAGCAGTTCGCACCAGCGGTCGGCAACCCAGCCGCTGTCATCGAGCCGGAACGGCGGGCCCAGGGGCATTCTTTCGGGGGACACGCCGTCTTGCTGCCATTGGGCCACCAGGCGCCCCAGCGCGTCGGCGCTGGGCTGCATGGCGGCCGGCACAGGTGCGGGCGGGTCGTCGGGAATGGGCTCGGCCTGACCCATCCAAAGGCCGTATTTTGCCACCTCGCTGGAAAGCAGCCGGAAGCGGCTGGTGCCGACGCAGCGCAACTCCAGCAGGGCCGGCATGGGCGCGTCCCAGTCTGCGATGCGCGCCATGGTGCCGACGGGGGCCAGGGTCTCCGTGCCTTCGGGTGTGCGGACCTCTTGGCCCGACAACAGGCCGACCACGCCGAATTCGCTGCCGTCCGCGATGCAGCGGCGGATCATGTCCAGGTAGCGCACCTCGAAGATGCGCAGGTGCAGCACGCCTGCGGGGAACAGCGCGTTGGATAGCGGAAACAGCGGGATCAGAGACATGGCGGCCTCCTATGTCACGATGAATGCCTCGTCGACGGGCACCTGCATGGCGGTGACCATGGCATTGGTCTGCGCGGCCATGCCGATGACGCCCAGCAGTTCGGCATGCTGGCCGTCGGTCATGCCCTTGGCGCGGGCGGCGGCGGTGTGGGAGTGGATGCAGTAGGTGCATCCGTTGGCGGTGGACACGGCGATGTAGATCATTTCACGAACCAGCGGCGAGAGTTCGCCGTCCGCCATCATGACCTGCTTAAGCTGGCCCCAGACGCGCTCCAGCTGCGGCGGATCGTTGGCCAGGGCGCGCCAGAAGTTGTTGATGAAGTCCGACTTGCGCGTGGCGCGGATGTCCTCGAACACGGCCCAGGCTTGCGGGCTTTGGCGGACGTCGTCGTCGGACAGCAGTTTTACGGTGCTCATGCGGCGCTTTCCTGAAAACTAGTTCAAATCGATGAAAAGACATGTCACGCGCTCGCCATATCGCGCGGCGCGCGCTTGCCCTATGATGTAGCGCGGTTCGCGGCGCTCAGACGCTGCGGCCGTCGTACGGGATGCGGGGCCAGGCGTTCAGATCCACGTTTTCCAGGCAGCGCACGTTCACTGCTGCTGTCTCTTCGCCCTTGGCGCCCACGCCGAAGCCGAATGGCGCGCAGCCGCAATTGGCGCAGAAATGGTGTGAAATCACGTGCTTGTTGAACCGGTAGGTCGACATGCCGCTGACGGGCGTAGTCAAGCGCACGCCGGCGCGGGGCACGAACCACAGCAGATAGCCTTTGCGGCTGCAGTGCGAGCAATTGCATTCCAGTACCTGGGACGGTTCGCCATCGACTTCGAACGCGATCTGTCCGCAATGGCAGCTTCCTTTCAGCATGGCCGGGCTCCTTCGTTAACGTCGGGTCGGGCTTCCATCATAGAGCGGCGCCGGCCGTCATGGCGCGGTCCGTTCGTCACCCTGGAGACATCATGCCCCAACTATCCGCCTACCTCAGCTTTGACGGCAATTGCGCCGAGGCCATGCACTTCTACGAGCGCGTGCTGGGCGGGCGGATGGAGGCCATGATCCGCTATGCGGACGCCCCGCCCGACGCCGCCATGCCGGTCTTGTCGGACGAAGACGCCGGCCGTATCATGCACGCCCGCCTGGGCCTGGACGAGCAGACGCTGATGGGCAGCGACGCCACCGCCGGCCATCCCTATCCCGGCAAGCAGGGCGTGGCGCTGGCGCTGGCCTATCCCACGGTTTCAGACGCGCAACGCGTCTTTGACCTGCTGGCCGACGGCGGCAGCATCACCATGCCGCTGCAGAAGACCTTCTGGGCCGAAGCCCATGGCTCGCTGATAGACCGTTACGGCACGCGCTGGATGGTCAGCGGCGGGCGCGTTTCCCACTAAAAGAGCAAGACGGCGGATCGAGCCGCCATCCACGGAGCAACAACTGATGACGCATGGAATACATGGCAAGCAACGCTGGTGGGCGCTGATGGTGCTTTGCCTGGGCGTGTTGATGATCGTGCTGGACACCACCATCGTGAACGTCGCCCTGCCCTCCATCCGCGAAGACCTGCATTTCACCGAGACCTCGCTGGTCTGGGTGGTGAACGCCTACATGCTTACCTTTGGCGGCTTCCTGCTGCTGGGCGGGCGGCTGGGCGATCTGCTGGGACATCGCCGCATGTTCCTGGTGGGCCTGGTGGTCTTCACCGTGGCCTCGCTGGCCTGTGGTCTGGCGCAGAACCAGGCCCTGCTGATCGGCGCGCGCGCGGCGCAGGGGCTGGGCGGCGCGGTGGTGTCAGCGGTGTCGCTGTCGCTCATCATGAATCTGTTCACCGAAACCGGGGAACGGGCGCGCGCCATGGGCGTGTATGGCTTCGTCTGCGCGGGCGGCGGCAGCATCGGCGTGCTGCTGGGCGGGCTGCTGACCAGCGCGCTGTCCTGGCACTGGATCTTCCTGGTGAACCTGCCGATCGGCGTGATGGTCTATGCGCTGTGCCTGCGGCTGATTCCGGCCGCGCCGCCGGCCGCCGCGGGCGCCCGGTTGGACGTGGCCGGCGCGCTGAGCGTCACCGCCTCGCTGATGCTGGCGGTGTATGCGGTGGTCAACGGCAACGAGGCCGGCTGGACGTCGACGCAATCCTTGACCCTGCTGGGCGCGGCGGCCGCGCTGATGGTGCTGTTCCTGACCATCGAGGCGCGCGTCGAATCCCCGCTGATGCCCTTGGGGCTGTTCCGCCTGCGCAACGTGGCCACGGCCAACGTTGTCGGCGTGCTGTGGGCCGCGGCCATGTTCGCGTGGTTCTTCGTATCGGCGCTGTACATGCAGCTGGTGCTGGGCTACAGCCCCATGGAGGTCGGTCTGGCCTTCCTGCCGGCCAACCTCATCATGGCGGCGTTCTCGCTGGGCCTCTCGGCCAAGCTGGTGATGCGCTTTGGCATCCGTGGGCCGCTAGCCACGGGGCTGTTCATTGCCGCGCTGGGGCTGGCCTTGTTCGCGCGCGCGCCGGCGGACGGCAGCTTCGCAGTCGATGTTCTGCCAGCCATGTTGCTGCTGGGTCTGGGCGCGGGCGTGGCCTTCAACCCGATGCTGCTGGCCGCGATGAGCGATGTAGAGCCTAGCCAGTCCGGCCTGGCGTCTGGCGTGGTGAACACGGCTTTCATGATGGGCGGCGCACTGGGGCTGGCGGTGCTGGCCAGCCTGGCCGCGGCTCGCAGCGCGGGATTGGCAGCGGCTGGCGCGGCGCCGACCTTGGCGCTGAATGGCGGCTATCAGCTGACCTTCCTGGCGGGCGCCCTGATCGCGGGGCTGGCCGCTGCGCTCAGCGCGCTATTGGTACGAACACGCAACCACGAACTGTCGGTCCAGGCCGGTTCGACGCACTGACGCGGGATAGTCGCGGCGGGCGGGCGGACGGGCGCTGTCCTGCCCGCCCGCAACGCCATTGCCGCTACTTGCGCGGCATCCAGTTCTCAGCCAGCTTCACGAAGGCGCTGGCGCCGATGGGCAGCAACGCGTCGTTGAAGTCGTAGCTGGTGTTGTGGACCAGGCACGGGCCTTCGCCATGGCCAGGCTCGCGATGATCACCTTCGCCATTGCCGATGAAGCAATAGCTGCCGGGCACCTCTTCCAGCATGAAGGAAAAGTCCTCGGCCGCCATGATGGGCGCCTGCACCAGCACGCGCTCCTGCCCCACCACCTGGGTCAGCGCGTTGCGCATGAAGGCGGTCTCGGCTTCGTGGTTGATGGTCGAGGGATAGTGCCGCGTAAAGACGAATTCACATTGCGCGCCGAACATGCCGGCCACGTGCTGCGCGACCTCGCCCATGCGGCGCTCGATCAGGTCCAGGGTTTCGCGGGTATAGGCGCGCACCGTGCCGCGCAGTTCGCAGGTGTCGGGGATGACGTTGACCACGCCGCCCGCCTGCACCGTGGTCACCGAAATGACCGCCGTCTCCAGCGGCTTCTTGTTGCGGCTGATGATGGTCTGGAAGGCCTCGATCATCTGGGCCGCCGCAGGAATGGGATCGATGGCCAGATGCGGCATGGCCGCGTGGCCGCCCTTGCCGCGGATGGTCACGTGGAATTCGCTGTTGGACGCCAGCACCGGCCCTGCGGACGAGGCAAAGCAGCCGACCGGAATGCCGGGCATGTTGTGCATGCCGAACACCGCTTCCATGGGGAATTTCTCGAACAGGCCGTCGCGCATCATTTCGCGCGCGCCGCCGCCGCGCTCTTCGGCGGGCTGGAAGATCAGGTACACGGTACCGTCGAAGTTACGATGGCGCGCCAGATGCTGGGCCGCGCCCAGCAGCATGGCCGTGTGGCCGTCGTGGCCGCAGGCGTGCATGACGCCGGGATGCTTGCTGGCGTGGCTGAACTGGTTGACCTCGTGCATGGGCAGCGCGTCCATGTCGGCGCGCAATCCCAGCGTGCGCCCGGAGTCGCCGTTGCGGATCACGCCCACCAGGCCGGTCTTGCCAAAGCCCCGATGCACCGGGATGCCCCAGCTTTCCAGCAGCTGCGCCACCAGGTCGGAGGTGCGGTTCTCTTCGAACGCCAGTTCCGGATGCGCATGGATGTCCCTGCGGATGTCGCGGATGGACGGGGAGTTTTCAACAATCTCTTCGATCAGGTTCATAAGATGCTGCGGGCTCCGCAAGCGGAGCCCCGGATACCAGGGTTGGAAGTAGGAAGTTCAATCGGGCTTGATGCCCAGCTTGCGCAGCACGGGACCGGAAGTGTCCCGCTCGGCCGCGACGCGCTGGGCGAAGGCCGCCGCCGCCAGATGGTACGGCAAGGAGCCGTGGCTGGCGTACATCTGTTTGAGCGCGCCGTCCTGCTGCGCGCGGCCGATTTCTTCATTGAGCCGCTGCACGATGGCGTCCGGCGTGCCGGCGCGCGCCGCCACGCCCAGCCACACCGCGCCCTCGAAGCCCGTGAATTGGCTGGCCGCCAGCGTCGGCGCCTTGCCGAAGGCCGCGTCGGGCACGGTTTCGCTCATGGCCAGCACGCGCAGGCGGCCCTCCTTGACCATGGGCTCCACCAGGGCGGTGCCGGCGAAGTAGATTTCCGTGTCGCCCGCCAGCACCGAATTCAGCGCACCGGTGCCGGTCTTGAACGGCACGTGCATGATGTCGACGCCGGCCTGTTCGCGCAGCATCTCGAACAGCACGTGGGGCGGGCTGCCGTTGCCCGAGGACGCGTAGTTCAGCCGGCCAGGCTTCTGCCGTGCCAGCGCCAGCAACTGGTCCAAGGACTTGGCCTGCAGCTTGTCATTGACCGTCAGCGCCATGGGGATGACCGCCAGCGGGCTGACCGGCTGCAGGTCGCGCGCCGGATCGTAGGTCAGGGCCGGAAAAATGTAGGGGTTCCACACCAGGTGGGCGTTGGTGACCAGGGCCAGCGTGTGACCGTCGGCCGGCGCGGATTTCAGCTGCTGCATCGCCAGCATGCCGCCCGCGCCCGGCTTGTTTTCGACCACCACGGGCTGGCCCAGGGCATGGTGCAGGCGTTCGGCCAGGGGCCGGGCGAACAGGTCCGGCAGGCTGCCGGGGCCGCCGTTGACCAGGATGGTCACGGGCCGCGACGGCCAGTTGTCGGCGCTGGCCACGGGGCTGGCGGCCAAGGCGGCCAAGGCGGCGGCGCAGGCCGCAATATGACGCAGCACCGATCGCAGCAAAGGCCGGCGGGCGGGCGTATCGGACAGATTGCGGGTGCGCAGCCGGGCATGCCGGACGTCGTGTAGCCGTGTCACTGCTAGTCTCCTGGCGCGTCTACCGCCGGCTGAGTGCCGATCGTGATCGCGACGCCTTTTTTCTACGATAAGCAGCATAAATCTCGGCGTCAATAATTTTTATC
>NZ_MTLG01000075.1 GCF_002192695.1 Achromobacter xylosoxidans | reverse complement strand
CAGCACCGTCTGGCGGATCACGGGGTCGGCCAGACGGACCGCCACCAGGCTGCCATCCGCGATTTCCGCCGATACGGCGTGGCTGGGCAGGATGCTGTGCAGGCCGCCGCGCAGGATCGCGTCCTTGATGACCACGCCGGAGTCCGCTTCCAGCACCACATTCAGTTCGATGCCGGCGCGCAAGGTCAGGCTGTCCAGCACCGCGCGCAGCGAGTTCGGGCGCACCGGCAGGGCCAGCGGCGTCGCGGCCAGATCGGCCAGGCGCAGTTCGCGCCGCGCGGCCAACGCCGACCCGGCCGCGGTCACCAGCCTCATTTCGGTTTCGAACAGGACTTCTTGCAGGCGGGTGGAAGCGGCGCGGTATCGGTTGTAGATGCCGATGTCGATCTTGCCATTGGCCAGCCAGGCCTCGATTTCACCGCTATAGCCTTCGAAGACCCGCAGCCGGATGCCGGGATAGCGCGCCTGCGTGTAGGTCAACAGCATGCCGATGAGCGGCTGCGACAGCGACGGTATCACCCCCAGGTTGACGATGCCGGCCGGCTTGCGCTGGGCGGCCTGCGCTTCTTCCAGCAACTGGTCGGCCTCCAGCAACAATGCCTGGGCGCGCGGCATCAGGCTTTCGCCCAGTTCGGTCAGGAGCACGCCGCGCCCCGTGCGGAAAAACAGCCTGCCGCCGAACTCCTGTTCCAGTTCGGACAACTGCCGGCTCAAGGCCGATTGCGCAATGCCCAGCGCGGCGGCTGCCCGGGTCAGGCTGCCGGCTTCGGCGATGCGGGTGTACACCCTCAGGTTCTTCAGGTCCATGGCTGCCATCCATCTCGATTTGAGATAACTGCTTTATTAAAAATGCCCATTCCGGATGGGTCGATTTCAGCACAGAATTCTCCGTACTTGATGCGTTCATATCGCTTGGCCGGCCGGATGGGTCCGGCCAGGCTTGGGGAGTCAGCAGATGAGTTTCGAGGAAAGTGCGGGTCCGCTGAAAGGCGTGCGTATCCTTGATCTGTCCACGGTGGTGGCGGGGCCATGGGCCGCGACGCTGCTGGCGGACCTGGGCGCGGATGTGCTGAAGGTCGAGATCCCCGGGCCGGGCGATCCCTTGCGCGCGCTGGCGCCGCACAAGGACGGCGTGCCGCTGTGGTGGAAGGTCGCGAATCGCAACAAGAAGGGCATTTCGGTCGATCTGCGCACCGCCGCCGGCCGCGACATCGTGGCCCGGCTGCTGCCGGACTTCGACGTCCTGGTTGAGAATTTCCGCCCCGGAACCCTGGACGGCTGGGGCATGCCGGGCGAGTGGCTGCGCCAGCAGAACCCGGCGCTGACCATTCTGCGCGTGACGGGATTCGGCCAGACCGGCCCGTACCGCAACAAGCCGGGCTTCGCCCGCGTGTTCGAAGCCATGAGCGGCCTGACCAATATCTGCGGCGAACCGGAGGGCCGGCCCCTGCACATGGGTTTTCCGATCGCGGATGCGGTGGCTGGCCTGTTCGGCGCGCTGGGCATCGTCGCCGCCCTGTACCGCGAAAAAGCCGCGCCGCTGGGGCAAGGCCAGGAGATCGATTGCTCGCTGATGGAATCGATGTTCCGGGTCATGGACTTCCTGCCCATCGAATACGACCAGCTGGGCATCGTCCGCGGCCGCCTGGGCAACAGCAGCCAGTATGCCGCGCCTGGAAACGTCTACCGGACCCGGGACGGCTACTGGGCCTCCATCGCTGCGTCGACGCAGCGTATTTTCGAACGCCTGTGCGTGGCGCTGGAGCTGAACGGCGTGGCGCAAGACCCGCGCTACCAGACCAATCCGGAGCGGGTGCGCAACCGCGAGTCGCTAGACGCCCTGGTGGCTGCGGCCATCGCCCGCCACACGCTCGATGAGCTGGCGGCCTTGCTGGATGCCCACGCGGTCGGGTTCAGCCCGATCTACGACATCGCCGACATCTTCCGCGATCCGCACATCGCGGCGCGCCAGGGCATCGTCTCGGTGCAGGACGAGGAACTGGGGCCGGTGCGGATGCAGAGCGTCGTGCCCAGGTTTTCCGCGACGCCGGGGGCGGTGCATCACGCGGGCCCCAGCCTGGGGCAGCACAACGTGGAAGTGCTGGGCGCCTTGGGCATCAGCGGCGAACAGCAGGCAGCCCTGCGGGAGCAGGGCGTCATCTAGGAACGATTCCATCGCCACGCAGCCGCCTCGAGACAGGCTGCGGGCGCCACAAGGAGGAGACGACGATGCGCGCATGGACAGCAGGGTGGATATTGGCGGCGGGGCTGATCGCGGCGGCCCCGGCGCAGGCCGGGCCGGAATGGCCCGCCAAACCGGTCAAGCTGCTGGTGGGTTTCCCGCCGGGGCAGGCGACGGACGCGGTGGCGCGGCTGCTGGCCGAGAGACTGTCGGCTCGGTTGAACCAACCCGTGATCGTGGAAAACCGCCCGGGGCAGGGCGGCAGCATCGCGCTGGCGGCGCTGGCGAAGGCTGCGCCCGACGGCTACACCATGATGCTGTCGGCGACCGCTTCGCTGGTCAGCAATCCGCACCTCTACAAGTCGACCGGCTATGACACCTTGCGCGACTTCGAGCCCGTCGGCCTGGTGGCGGACCTGCCCATGGTGCTGGTGGTCAACGCCGCCCAGCCTTTCGACGACATGGCGGGTTTGCGGGACTACGCGCAGCGCCATCCCGGCGCGCTGAATTTTTCCTCGTCGGGCAACGGCACCCTGTCGCATCTGGGCATGGTGATGCTGCAGCGCGAGGCCAAGCTGCAGCTGACGCATATTCCGTACCAAGGCAGCGCCAAGGCCATGACGGACATGATTGCCGGCAACGTCGCCATCGGGCTGGACACGGTGGCGGTCACCCTGCCTCACATCCAGTCCGGGCGTCTGAAGGCCTTGGCGGTCGGCGCGAGCCAGCGCCTGCCGATGCTGCCGGACACGCCGACCTTCGCCGAGGCGGGCTATCCCGGCTTCCAGGCCAATCCCTGGCTGGGGGTGCTGTTTCCCAAGGGCACGCCCAAGCCTGTCGTACAGCGCATGAACCAGGAGATCCGGGACGCGGTCGCCACGCCGGCCTTGTCGCAATCGCTCAAGGCCATCGGCGCGTTCGCACGCGTCGACACGCCGGAGGAATTCTCGCAGTTGCTGCGCCAGGAATACCGCAGTTGGGGCGAGCTCGTGCAATTGTCGGGCAGCCGGGTCGACTAAAGCCTTACACACACATCAACCGCAGAGGAACGCCGCATGAAGCATGACGACCCATTCAAAGCCCTGGTGCTGACGCAGGAGGATGGCAAGACGCAGTGCCGGTTGCAGGACTTGAGCATCGCCCAACTGCCCGCCGGCGACGTGACGGTCAAGGTCGACTATTCGAGCCTGAACTACAAGGATGCAATGGCCGTGACGGGCACGGGCAGGATCGTGCGCGACTTTCCCATGGTGCCGGGGATCGATCTGGCGGGCACGGTGCTCGAGTCTGGCGCATCCGCCTATCCGGTGGGATCCTCCGTCGTGCTGACCGGCTGGAGCGTAGGCGAGCGCTACTGGGGCGGCTATGCCCAGGTGCAGCGGGTCAAGTCGGAATGGCTGGTGCCGCTGGCCCCGGGGCTGGACAGCTTCAAGGCCATGGCCATCGGCACGGCGGGCCTGACCGCCATGCTCTGCGTCATGGAGCTGGAAGCCGCGGGCATCCGGCCCGGCGCTGGCACGGTGCTGGTGACCGGCGCCTCAGGCGGGGTGGGCAGCGTCGCGGTGGCGCTACTGGCCCGCCTGGGGTATCGGGTCGCGGCGCTGGTGCAGCCGGGGCGCGAGGCCGTGCATCCCTATCTGGTTGCGCTGGGCGCGGCCGAAGTGGTGGCCGGTCCGGAGTGGGGGGAGGTTCCCAAGCCGCTGGAAAACCAGCGCTGGGCCGGCGCGGTCGATACCGTGGGTTCGAAAGTGCTGACGCGGGTGCTGGCCTCGATGGATTACGGCGGCGCGGTCGCGGCTTGCGGCCTGGCCGGAGGCTTCGATCTGCCCGGCACGGTCATGCCCTTCATCCTGCGCGGCGTGCGCTTGCAGGGGGTGGATTCGGTGATGTGCCCGGCTGCGCGGCGGCGTGAGGCCTGGGAGCGGCTGGGCCGGGTCTACGGCGATACCCCGTTCGCCGACATCGTCATGACGGCCGGCCTGGCGCAGGTGCCGCAGCTGGCCGCGAAAATGATGGCGGGCGGCAACCGCGGCAGGTATGTCGTCGACGTGAACCAATAGCCGCAATCCGGTCCTGGGGACGGCTGGCGGGCCGTCCCCAGGACCCGAAATCAGGGGTGCGATGCGAGGGGCCATGCGCCCGACAGGGCGGACGACAAGCGGGCTTGGTACAATGTCAGGTTTCCCGCACGCGTCCCAGACGCCTTTAGCCTCTAAAACACACCGTGATATCCACCGCCAATCTCACCATCCAGTTCGGTCCCAAACCCCTTTTCGAGAACGTCAGCGTCAAGTTCGGGGAAGGCAACCGCTACGGGCTGATCGGGGCCAACGGTTCCGGCAAGTCGACCTTCATGAAGATCATCGGCGGCGACCTGGAATCCTCGGCGGGCAACGTGTCGCTGGAGCCGGGCGTGCGCCTGGGCAAGCTGCGCCAGGACCAGTTCGCGTTTGAAGACCTGCGCGTGCTGGACGTGGTCATGATGGGCCACACCGAGATGTGGGCCGCCATGTCCGAGCGCGACGCCATCTACGCCAATCCGGAGGCGACCGAAGACGACTACATGCGCGCGGCCGACCTGGAGGCCAAGTTCGCCGAGTACGACGGCTACACCGCCGAAGCCCGCGCCGGCGAACTGCTGCTGGGCCTGGAAATCGCCGTCGACCAGCACAACCTGCCGATGCGCGAAGTGGCGCCGGGCTGGAAGCTGCGCGTGCTGCTGGCGCAGGCGCTGTTCTCGAACCCGGACGTGCTGCTGCTGGACGAACCGACCAACAACCTGGACATCAACACCATCCGTTGGCTGGAAAACGTGCTCAACAGCTACCAGAGCACGATGATCATCATCAGCCACGACCGCCACTTCCTGAACCAGGTGTGCACGCACATGGCGGACGTGGACTACGGCGAGATCCGCATTTATCCGGGCAATTACGACGACTACATGCTGGCCTCGACCCAGGCGCGCGAGCGTCTGGTGGCCAATAACGCCAAGGCCAAGGAACGCGTCGCCGAACTGCAGGACTTCGTGCGCCGCTTCGCCGCCAACAAGTCCAAGTCGCGCCAGGCCACCTCGCGCCTGAAGCAGATCGACCGCATCAAGGCCGACCAGGTCGTGGTCAAGCCCTCGTCGCGCCAGAACCCGTACATCCGCTTCGAGCAGAACAAGGTCATGCACCGCCTGGCGGTCACCGTCGAAAACCTGTCCAAGGCCTACGACGCGCCCGTCATCCGCAAGTTCTCGGCCATGGTCGACGCGGGCGAGAAGATTGCCATCATCGGCGCCAACGGCGTCGGCAAGACCACGCTGCTGCGCCTTCTGGCCACCGACCTGCAGCCCGATTCGGGTGAAGTGAAGTGGTCCGAGAACGCCGACCTGGGCTACATGGCCCAGGACGTGTCCGACCAGTTCCTGCAGACCGACATCAACCTGCTGGACTGGATGGGCGACCATCGCCAGCCGGGCGACGACGACCAGTCGATCCGCTCGGTGCTGGGCCGCCTGCTGTTCTCGGCGGACGACCTGCCCAAGGCGCCCAAGGTGCTGTCCGGCGGTGAAAAGAACCGCATGACCTTCGGCCGCCTGATGCTGGGCCGGCACAACGTCATGCTGCTCGACGAGCCCACCAACCACCTGGACATGGAATCGATCGAGTCGCTGCAGTTCGCGCTGGAAAAGTACGAAGGCACGCTGGTGTTCGTGTCGCACGACCGCGAGTTCGTGTCCGGCCTGGCCACGCGCGTGATCGAGATCCTGCCCTCGGGCGAGATCGTCGACTACCGCGGCGGCTACGACGACTATCTGACCTCGCGCGGCATCGACGGCTGAGGCCGCCGCGGGCCGCCGCCAGTAGCATCTGGCCGCGGCCCTGGTTTGCCCTACATGCCTATGGTCATGCCGCCATTGGCATAGAGGTGCTGGCCCGTCATGTACGAGGCGGCATCCGACAGCAGGAAGCACACCGGCCACGCCACCTCCCCAGGCTGGCCGAAGCGGCCCAGCGGGATCTGCGACAGATAGGTGTCGCGGAACTTGTCCCCCCGTATGGTCTCCGTCATGGGCGTTTCCACCACGCCGAAGCCGATGGTGTTGACGCGTATCCCGTACTTGCCCCATTCGCGCGCGGCGCTCATGGTCAGGCCCAGCACGCCGGACTTGGCCGCGGCGTAGTTGATCTGGCCTATGGTGCCGCGGCGGCCCGCGTCCGAGGTGATGTTGACGATGGAGCCGCCGGGCTTGCCGGTCTCGCGCGCCGCCGCCAGCATGTGGCGGCCGGCGGCCTGCAGGAACTGGAAGGATCCGGTCAGGTGCACGTCGATCACCTTTTGCCAGGCTTCCTGGGTCATTTTTTCTATCATGGCGGTGCGCGTGATGCCGGCGTTGTTCACCAGGCCGTCCACCGCGCCGTAATGCTGCGCCGCGCGCTCGACGGCGGCGGCCGCGAATGCCGGGTCCGACACGTCGCCGGCCAGGGTCAGCAGCTGGCCTTGCGGCGCCTCGCGCTCGAACGCGGCAAGCGCGTCGGCGTTCATGTCGACGGCGGTCACGCGCGCGCCCAATTGCATGGCCAGTTCGCTGATGGCGCGGCCTATGCCCTGGGCCGCGCCCGTCACGATGATGCTGCGCTGGTCAAGCCGAAATGCGGTGTGGTTCATGGTTTTCCTTGTCGGATTCAGAGCGTTTCGGCGGTGCCGAGGATCAGGGTGGCCTGGCTGGACAGCTCGCCGCCGTTGCCGTGCGCCAGCGCCAGGCGGGCGCCGGGCACCTGTCGCGCGCCGCCTAGGCCGGCCAGCTGCACATAGGCTTCGACCATGGTGAACAGGCCGTACATGCCGGGATGCACGCAGGACAGGCCGCCGCCGTTGGTGTTGACGGGCAGCTCGCCGCCCGGCGCGATGCGGCCGTTTTCCACGAACGCGGCGCCTTCGCCCTTGGCGCAGAAACCCAGGTCCTCGAGGAACAGGATGGGGTTGATGGTGAAGGCGTCGTACAGCTCCAGCACGTCGATGTCCTGCGGACGCACGCCGGCCTGGGCAAAGGCGCGCGCGCCGCTGCGTGCGGCCGCGGTCACCGTCAGGTCGGGCATGTTGGTGATCTCGCGGTGGTCCGTGGCGGCGGCCGCGCCCAACAGATAGGCGGGCCGGGCGCAGAGGTCGCGGGCCCGGTCGGCGCGGGTCATGACGACGGCGGCCGCGCCGTCGGTGACCAGGCAGCAGTCGCGCACGCTCAGCGGTTCGGCCACCAGGCGGGCAGACAGGTACTGCGCCATGTCCAGGGGTTCGCGCATGTAGGCTTCGGGATTGAGCATGGCCCATTGGCGGGCGGCGATGGCCACCGCGCCCAGCTGTTCGCGCTTCAGGCCGTACTGGTGGGCATAGCGCGAGGCTGCCAGCGCATAGGCGCCCACCGGACGCGCCAGGCGGTAGGGCGCTTCGTTGGGGGCGGGGCGCATGGAGCTCACCAGTTTGCCCGCGCCGCTGCGCTGGTTGCTGCCGTAGGCGATCAGCGCCACGTCGCATTGCCCCGCTTCCAACGCCAGCGCGGCCCACATGGCGTGCGTCAGGAAAGAGGATCCGCCGGTGCGGTTGTTCTCGGTCAGGCGGGGCGAGACGCCCAGGTATTCGGCAAAGCCCAGGCCGGACATGAAGTCATCGGGCAGGCCGATGAAGAGTCCATCGACCTGGTCCGGGCGCAGCCCCGCCTGGTCCAGGGCCGCAAGGCTGGCCTGGACCGCGAGGTCCATCGAACTCATGCCCGGGGTCTGGCCGATGCCGTAGGTGGCGCCGGCGACGATGGCGGCCTTGCCGCGCGGGAAACGGTCTTGGGTCATGCTTGCTCCGCGACAGGTTCGAACACCAGCACGCCGCATCCGGCCTCCTGGACGACGCGGGCGCGTACCCGGGCGCCGATGCGCACCTCCTGCGCGGGAATGCCGTCCACCCGCGACATCAGCCGCGGCCCTTCGTCCAGGTCCACCAGCACCACGCCGTAGGGTGTTTCGGGCGGCCGGGGATGGATGACGGTGGCGGCGTAGATGCGCCCCAGCCCGCTGGGCGCGGCCCATTCCAGGTCACGCGAGCCGCTGCGCGGCGCGGCCACGCGCGGATAGAAGAAGAATTCGCCGCTGGCGCGGTCGCGCTGCAGCATGAAGCGGCCTTCGTTCAGGTAGGCCTCGTAGCGGGCCTGGGGGCCCGGTTCGGCGGCTTGGGTTTGCGTGGGCATGTCGTTCAATCCCATTTGTAGGCGGGAGGCAGTTTTTCCACGAAGCGCCGGGCGGCGTCGCGGTGAAAGGCGCTGTCGCGGCAGATGGCCTGGGCCATGGCTTCCTGCGCGTAGATGTCTTCGCGGCTGGACTCGAAGGTCCGGTTCATGATGGTCTTGGCCAGGCCCAGCGCCTGCGTCGGGGCGTTGTGGAAACGCTCGGCCATGGCCAGCGCCTGCTCCAGCGGATCGCCGTCGCAGAGCGCTTGCACCAGCCCCAGTTCCAGCGCTTCCTCGGCTTCGCAGACCCGGGCCGTGAACACCAGTTCCTTGGCGCGCGCCAGACCGACGGCGCGCGGCAGCAGATACATGCCCAGCATGTCGGGCACGTAGCCGATGCGGGCGAACACCGCGCAGAAGGTGGCGCCGCGCCGCGCGATGGCATAGTCCGCGCACAGGGCCAGCGACAGGCCGGCGCCGAATGCCACGCCCTCCACCGCGCTGATGACCGGTTTTTCCAGATCCACCAGGGCGTCGTACCACTGGTGGATCTTGCGGATGCGCGCGCGCCCCTCGAAGGCGTCCAGGCCCTGGGCATGCGCCTGGGCAATGGACTTGATGTCGCCGCCGGCGCAGAAATGCCCGCCGGAACCTGTCAGGACGACGGCCTTGATGCCGTCATCCTCGCGCAGCTCAGGCAGGGCCCGCGCGAACGCGTCGCGCATCTCCAGGCTGAGCGCATTGCGCTGGTCGGGGCGGTCCATGGCCAGCACGGCGGTGGCGCCGTGGCGGGTGATCTTCAGTGTCATGCCTGCTCCTTGCCTGAGTGATAGGCGATCTGCGTGAGCCAGCGCGCGACCAGCGCCGGCCTTTCCTCGCCGTCGATATCGATGCGCACGTCCCAGGCGAGGCGCGCCTGGCCGTCCGGCAGCTCGTCGACGGAGCTCAGCGCAAACGCGCCGCGCACGCGTTCGCCGGCCTTGACCGCCTGGGTGAAGCGCACGCGGTCAAAGCCGTAGTTCACCGCCAGCCTGCGGTTGGGAAAGCGCATCGCCGAGGCATACAGGCTGGGCAGCAGCGAGAGCGTCAGCAGGCCGTGGGCGATGGCGGCGCCATAGGGCGATTCGGCCTCGGCGCGCTGCGGGTCCATGTGGATCCACTGGGTGTCGCCGGTGGCCAGGCCGAAGCGGTTGATGGTGTCCTGGTCCACGGTCTGCCAGGGCGTCAGCGCCGCGGGCTGACCGGAAAAGGCGCGCAGCGCCTCGACGGAGTCCAAGGTGATCATGGCGGACTCCCTCACTGGGCCTTCAGGCCCAGGTCGCGGGCGACCGGCAGCCAGCGGTCGCGCTCGGCCTGCACGAAGGCGGCGAACACCGGGGCGTCGCCCGGCATGGGCACGGCGCCGATGCTGGTGAGTTTGCGCTGCAGTTCCGGCTGCGCGAGCGCCTGGTTGACGCCGCGGTTCATCTGGTCGACGACGGCGGCCTGCGTGCCGGCGGGCGCCACCAGCCCGAACCAGGCGCTGGCGTCGATGCCGGCATAACCCAGCTCGCTGGCGGTGGGCACGTCGGGCAGGCCGGCGAAGCGCTTGTCGTCCAGCACGGCGAAGGGCCGGATCTTGCCGGCCTGCGCCTGCGTCATGCTGGAGGGCAGCGCGTCGAACATCAGGTCGGTGCTGCTGCCCATCAGGCCGACGATGGCGGGCGCGCTGCCCTGGTAGGGCACGTGCGTGACCTGGAAGCCCAGCTTGCTGACGGCGTATTCGCCAGCAAGATAGGTGATGTTGCCGGTGCCGGCCGAGCCCATGGTCAGCTTGCCGGGGGATTGCTTGCCCAGCGCGATCAAGGCCTTGACGTCGCGCGCCGGCAGGTCATGGCGCACCACCAGCAAGAGCGGCGACTTGGCCATGCCCGAGACCGGGACGAAGTCCTTGGCCGGGTCGTAGGTCATCTTGGCGTAGAGCGCCTGGTTCACCACCAGCGGGGCGTTGGAGCCGACGAAGAAGGTCTTGCCGTCGGGCTTGGCGCGGGCGACGTAGTCGGCTGCGATCATGCCGGCCGCGCCGGGCTTGTTCTCGACGATGATGGTCGCGCCGCCGCCCTTGCTCATTTCCTGCGCCACCAGGCGCGCGATCTGGTCGGCGGCGCCGCCGGGCGGGTAGGGCACGATGAAGCGGACGGGCGCGTCCTGGGCCGACGCGGGGGCGGCCGCTAGGGCCGCCAGGGTCAGGGCGCCGCAGACCGCGGCGGTGATGATGCGCATGGTGGTGTCTCCTGGGTTGTTGTCATGGCCGCCTGCCCGGCGGTTGGGGTCAGATGATTCCGCGGCCTTTCAGCTGCGCGATGCGGGCTTCGTCCAGCCCCAGCCGCTCGCGCAGCACGGCGTCGGTGTGCTGGCCCAGCGCCGGCGCGGCGCGGTCGTAGCGCATGGGGGTGTCGCGCATGCGGATGGGGTTGGCCACGGCCGGCGTGTCCACGCCCGAGGCGTGGGGCAGCGACAACTGCATGCCGCGATGGCGCACGTGCGGGTCCTGGAATACCTGCTCGAGGTTGTAGATGGGACCGCAGGGCACGTTCACCTCCTGCAGGATCGGCACCCATTCCTGCATGGTGCGCGCCAGCATGGCTTCGGCGATCGGGGGAATCAGCGTGTCGCGGTTCCGGTTGCGGCCGCCGGCCGTGGCGTAGCGTTCGTCGGTGGCCAGGTCGGCGCGGCCGATGGCGCCGCAAAGCGCGCGGTACTGGCCGTCATTGCCGACGGCGACGATGACCGAGCCTTCCTTGCAGGCGAACACCTGGTACGGAACCATGTTGGAATGGGCATTGCCCATGCGCTGCGGCACCCGCCCGGACAGGAAGTAGTTGATGGCCTGGTAGGACGAGATCGTGATCACGCAGTCCAGCAGCGACATGTCGATGTACTGGCCCACGCCGCTGACGCGGCGGTGCTCGACCGCGGCCAGTATGGCCGTGCTGGCATAGACGCCGGTCAGCAGGTCCGTGATCGCGATACCGGATTTCATCGGCTCGCCGGCAGGGTCGCCGGTGATGCTCATCAGTCCGCCCATGCCCTGGAACACGAAGTCGTAGCCCGGCAGCGGCGCATAGGGCCCGTCCTGGCCGAAACCGGTGATCGAGCAATAGATCAGGCGCGGATTGACGGCGCGCAGGCTGTCGTAGTCCAGTCCGTAGCGCGCCAGCGTGCCGACCTTGTAGTTCTCGACCAGCACGTCGGAGTCTTTCGCCAGTTCCGCAATCAACGCCTGGCCTTCGACCGTGGCGATGTCCACGGTAATGGACTGCTTGCCGCGGTTGGCGCTCAGGAAGTAGGACGAGTCCCGGGTCTCCGCGCCGTCGGCGCCGGTCAGGAAGGGCGGCCCCCAGCCGCGCGTGTCGTCGCCGTGTCCAGGGCGTTCTACCTTGACGACGTCAGCGCCCATGTCGGCCAGCGTCTGCGTCGCCCATGGGCCGGCCAGCACGCGCGTCAGGTCCAGGATCTTCAGGTGGGATAGCGCGCCGCGCGGCTGCGCGGCGGCGGTGTTGTCTCGCTCCATGTCGCTCCGATCGGGGTGGGCCCCGTTATGTCTGGGATCCACCTTAATGACGGGAGGGGCGAGGGTCCAATATCGTTTTACGCGTTATCGATTCGAATTGAGTATTGCTGGCGGAATGTGGGCGAGGCTCAGCGCCTGTAGCTAGTCCGGCAGAGCGTTGTCGATGCGTTCTTTATTACGAAAAGAAGTTAAGAAATTCAATATTGATAGTTTGGATTCATATAACGAATTGTTAGATTGGGGGCTCATTTTTGGCCCGCCACGATACATTCCATGAATCTCACCTTCGATCACGTCCATAAGCACTTCGGCGAACTGCCGGTGGTGGACGGCTTTACCAGCGAAATCAAGACCGGTGAACTGGTTGCCCTGGTGGGTCCCTCGGGCTGCGGCAAGTCGACCTTGCTGCATCTGGCGGCCGGCCTGGAGCAGCCCACCGAAGGCAGCGTGCTGGCCGACGGCAAGGCGGTTGCGGGCCCCCATCCCAGCCGGACGCTGGTGTTCCAGGAACATGCGCTGTACCCCTGGCTGACGCTGGAGGACAACGTGGCGCTGGCGCTGGAATTCCAGAACACGCCCAAGTCCCGCGCCCGCGAAGCCGCGCGCCAGTGGCTGGCGCGCGTCAGTCTGGCCGGCTTCGAACACTATTACCCGCATCAGGTGTCCGGCGGCATGCGCCAACGCGCCGCGCTGGCGCGCGCCTTCATCGCCCAGCCGCAGACCATGCTGATGGACGAGCCCTTCGGAGCGCTGGACGCGCTGACCCGGCTGAGCCTGCAGGACGTGCTGCGCCAGCTCATCGCCCAGGAAAAGCCCACTGTCCTGCTGGTGACCCACGACGTGGACGAGGCCCTGTTCCTGGCCGACCGCATCATCGTCTTCAGCCCGCGCCCGGCGCGCGTGCTGCGCGAGTTCAACCTGGCGCACCGCGAAAAGACCCATGACCTGTCCGGCCTGGCTGCTGAAAAGCGCGAGATCCTGCGCCTGCTCGGCATCGCGGTGGACGGCGCGGGCGAGCACGCCGACCTGGCCCTGGCGGCCTGATCCCTGATCTGGATTCCCGCCGGCCGGCGCCTGCGCGCCGGCCGGCCCTGCATACCCTGGAGCACTTCCCATGAAATTGAAGCAATGGCTGTCCCTGCCGCTGGCCGCGGCGCTGCTGGCGGCGGCCCCCGCAATGGCCGCCGAGAAATTCCGCGTGGGCTATCTGCGCGTGATGGACGATGCGCAAGCCATCGTCGCGCAAGAGGGCGGCTACTACAAAAAGGCTGGCCTGGATTCCGAGCTGATCGAGTTCAAGTCGGGCACCGACCTGATCAAGGCCATCGTCGGCGGCCAACTGGATATCGGCGTGCTGGGTTTCACCAACGCCGTGGCCTGGGCCTCCAAGGGCGCGGACCTGAAGGTGGTCGGCGGCGCGCAGCAGGGCTACCACTCGCTGATCGTGCGCGACGACTCCGGCATCAAGGACATCGCCGGGCTGAAGGGCAAGACCCTGGCTTCCCAGGCCGAAGGCAGCACCGCCGACGTGGTCCTGAAGGGCGTGGTGCTCAAGCAGGGCAACCTGTCCGCCGATGACGTCAATGTCATGGGCGTGAGCCCGGCCGTGGCGGTCCAGTCGCTGGTGGGCAAGCGCGTGGACGCGGCCTTCCTGTTCGAACCCTACGACCGCATTGCGCAGCTGATCGCGCCGGTCAAGCAGATCTATGAAGTGGGCCAGGCCTGGCCGTTCCCGTGCATGGTGGTGATCACCTCCGGCGAAACGCTGGCCAAGCGCAAGGACGACGTCTGGAAGGCGCTGGACGCGCAGAACCAGGCCATCCAGCTGCTGCAGAAGGAACCCGCGCAGGCGTCCAAGCTGATCGCGTCGTACTTCATCGCCGAGCCCACCTTGAAGACCCTGACCCGCGGCGAGCTGCCGCGCGAAACGGTCATCGCCGAAGCCATCGGCACGCAGGTCTTCACGCCCAAGCTGACCGACAAGGACACCCGCCGCATGCAGGAAATCGCCGACATCCTGCAAGCCCAGGGTTCGCTGAAGACCCGCGACGGCAAGCCGTATGACGTCTCCAGCATCGTCGACCTGTCCTGGCAAGAGGCTCGCAAGCTTTGAGCGCATCTACCCGAGTCACCGGCGCCCGCAAGCATTTCGCGGGCGTTCTGGGCGTGTTGTTCATCCTGGCCCTATGGCAACTGGCGGCGTTCGCGCTGCCGGACTTCCTGATGCCGGGCGTGCCCGCCGTGGTCGAACGGCTGGTCGAAGACCTGGGCAAGCAATCCTTCCACCAGAGCCTCATGGGCACGTTGGGGCGGCTGGGGGCGGGCTACGGCCTGGCGTTGGCCGCCGGCATAGGCTTCGGCCTGGTGGCGGCGGTGCTGTTCTTCTTTCGCGAAGTGCTGCGCAGCGCCATCGTCATCCTGCAGTCGATTCCGTCGATCGCCTGGGTGCCGCTGTTCCTGATCGTGATGGGCTTCGGCAATACGCCCATCATCGTGGTGGTGGCGCTGTCGGCCTTCTTCCCGGCCGCGCTCAGCGTCATGAACGCCACCGAGTCCGTGCAGCGCGTGCACGTGTCGGCGGCGCGCGTGATGGGCGCCACGCGCTGGGGCCTGGTCAAGCGGGTCTACCTGCCGGCGGTCATGCCCGAACTCATCACTGGCGCGCAGCTCGCGTTCGGCAATGCCTGGCGCGCGTTGATCTCGGCGGAAATGCTGATCGGATTCGGCAAGGGACTGGGCCGTTCGCTGGCCTATTCGGGCGAGATCGCCGACATGACCGGCGTCATGACCAACATCCTGGTCATCGCCGTGCTGGCCGCGCTGATCGACCAGTTCGTGCTTGAAAACCTCAAGCACCGCCTGCTGCGCTATCAGTACGTCTGAGGGCGACAGGAGTCCCGCATGATCGGCCGCATCCGTCTCTTCGTCCTTGGCGCCTGCCTGGCTGCGTCCGGCCTCGCGCAGGCGCAGCCGGACGCCTTCGCGGCGGCGCGGGCGCGCGGCGAACTGGTGGTGGGCGTGCCTTTCCTGGCGCCGCCGCCCGCGGCCGGCGCCAAGATCCGCACGCCGGACGGCCTGGATGCCGCAATGACCGACAGATTGGGGCAAAGCCTCGGACTACCGGTGCGCCTGCTGCAATTGCCGCGGGAACAGGCCGCCGCCGCGCTGGCGGCGGGGCAGGTCGACCTGGTGCTGGCTGACGGCGCCGCGGGCCAGCCCGATAGCGTCGCGGCGCAAGCCACGGGCTATGCCGCGCGTCCCAAGGCCGTGATCCGCAGCGATACCAGCCTGCGCCGGCCCGCCGACGTGCGCGGCCGCAGCGTCTGCATGGCCGAGGCCGCAACCGCTTCCCGCGCCCTGGCCGAAGGCTGGGGCGCCGTGGTGCGCACTTACCGCGTGCCGTCCGATGCGCTGGTCGCGGTGCGCGAAGGCAACTGCGACATCGGCCTGGTCGACGACGCGGTCTGGGAACCGCTGGTGCGCTTTCCGGAATGGAAGAAGTTCTCCTCGACGCTGGCGGCCGATGGCGCCCGGCGCGAACGCGTGTGGCTGCTGCCGGCGTCCGATTCCGCCAGCCGCAACTGGCTGGGCCAGGAGATGCGCGCCTGGGATCGCGCGGGCGCCTGGAAGGCCATGACCGCGAAGTGGGCGCGCGACGTGGCCTTCGACGTGTACCTCGACCAGGAAGTGCCCGACTGCCACGGCTAGGGGTTGCCGGCACATACAATGCCGGTCATGACGCACACGCTGACCGCCCCTTGCACCTACCAGGAAGACATCAAGAAAAGCCGCTTCGTCGCGTATGCGGCGCCCGTCTCCGGCGTGGACGAAGCCATGCGCTTCTTTAGCCAACATAGCGACGCGGAAGCGACCCACAACTGCTGGGCCTACCGCATTGGCCAGGAATATCGCTTCAATGACGACGGCGAACCGGGAGGCACGGCCGGCCGTCCCATCCTGCAAGCCATTGAAGGCCAGGACATGGACCGCGTGGCGGTGCTGGTAGTGCGCTGGTACGGGGGCATCAAGCTCGGCGCAGGCGGACTGGTGCGCGCCTACGGGGGCTGCGCGGCCAATTGCCTGCGGCTGGGGGAGCGCACCGAGATCGTGGATCTGGCGACCATCGCCTGCGCTTGCGGCTTTGGCGAACTGGCGCTGCTGAAGTCGCGCCTGGCTCAGGCAGGCGCGGCGATCCTGCAGGAAGATTTCAATGAAGAAGGGGTGGCGCTACGGTTCACGGTGCCGCGCGCGGCGGTGGCGGACCTGGAGGTGACCGCCGCCAACATCACTCGCGGCCGCGCGGCCTGGGAAGTCGAGTCCTGATCCCAGGCGCACGGCCCGCGCGGCGTTCAGGCGTCCTGCCCGTTCTGGGCCGCCGCGATCTCCTGATGGACCTTTTCCATGTCCACTTCCTTGATCTTGGCGAGCAGCTCGTTGAGCTGGCCGCCGGACAAGGCGCCCGGTTGCGAGAACAGCAGGACCTTTTCGCGGAAGACCATCAGGGTCGGGATGGAGCGGATGCCCAGCGCGCCAGCCAGTTCCTGTTCCACGTCGGTATTGACCTTGGCAAAGGTGACGTCGGGATGCTCGGTCGCGGCCTGTTCGAATACCGGCGCGAAACCGCGGCAGGGGCCGCACCAGGGCGCCCAGAAATCGACGATCAGCGTACCGTCGGGGGTGATGGCTTCCTGGAAGCTGTCTTTGGTGAGTTCAACAATACTCATTTTGAATCCTTGCCGGCGAGCGGCGTAAAAAGCGGTGTCAGAGGCCCGGGGTATGCCCGTCCCGGACCCGATGGGGCGTTGCGGCGGCGTTCGGTGCTTTAGAACGATAGTAGAGCGGGTCATGGCCGCGTCGCAATGGTTGGCGCCTGGGGCGCGGGCCGCGGCGCTCAGGCCGCGGTGCTTGCCGGGGCGCCGTTCTTCAGCGACGCGACGATCTCGAAGGAGCGCAGGCGGTCGGCGATGTCGTAGAAATCCGAGACGATCATGACTTCGTCGGCCTCGGTCTCGGCCACCAGGGCTTCCAGTTCGCGCCGGACGGTATCGGGGCCGCCCACGATCGCGGCGCCCAGTCTTTGATGGACCGCCTCGCGTTCCCATTCGTTCCACAGGCCGTCCATGCTGTCCACGGGCGGCTGCAGCTGCAGGCGGTTGCCGCGCACCAGCGACAGGAATTTCAGCTGTTGGGTAGTGGCCTGGCGCCTGGCGGCTTCATCGGTTTCGGCGGCCACGACCGGCACGCCTATCATGGCGTAGGGCCGCGCCAGCGTTGCCGACGGCTTGAACAAATGGCGGTACAAGCGCATGGCCGCCATGCCCTCGGGCGAAAAATGGCCCGCGAAGGAGAAGGGCAGGCCCAGCTCCGCGGCGAGCCGCGCGCTGAAATCGCTGGAACCCAGCAGCCAGATCGGAATGTCCAGGCCTTCGCCGGGAATGGCGCGCACCGGTTGTCCAGGGCGCGAAGGCGCGAGGAAACCGCGCAACTCCTCCACCAGCGCCGGGAACTCCAATCCGCTGCGCGGACCGCGCCGCAATGCGTGTTGCGTGGCGCCGTCGCTGCCGGGCGCGCGGCCCAGGCCCAGGTCGATGCGGCCGGGGTAAAGGGTTTCCAGCGTGCCGAACTGCTCGGCAATGATCAGCGGCGCGTGGTTGGGCAGCATGACGCCGCCAGAGCCCACGCGCAGCGTGCTGGTGTGCGAGGCCACGTGGCCGATCAGCACCGCGGTGGCGCTGCTGGCCACGCCGTTGATGTTGTGGTGTTCCGCCAGCCAGAAGCGCTTGTAGCCCAGGCGTTCCACGTGCTGCGCGACCGCGACCGTGTTGCGGAAGGCGTCAGCCGCGTCGCGGCCCTGCACAATCGGGGCCAGGTCCAGTACGGAAAAGGGGATGCGGGCCAGGCTGCTCATGCGGAAACCTCCGTGCATGCGGTGGAACAGGACAGCGGGGCGGAAACAAAGCGGGTAAGGCGCAAGGCGGACTCCATATGCCGTTATACATGGGGAGTGTATCGGTGAAATCAAGCTGCCCCGCCAGCAACCTTATGGTGCGGCGGGTTGATTGATTTCCGCTATTGCTGCGATTGGTCCGCCTTGCGAGCGGCCTCGGGACCGGGCCTAGCCCGGGAAGAAGGCGTAGCGGATCACGAACAGCGCCGCGACCAGCCAGGTGGCGGGATGCACGTCGCGGATCTTGCCGGTGGCCGTCTTCAGCACCACATAGCTGATGAAGCCGAAGGCGATGCCGTTGGCGATCGAATACGTGAACGGCATGACCAGCGCGGTCAGCGCGGCCGGCGTGGCTTCGCAGACGTCGTTCCAGTCGATGTCGATCAGTTCGCGCATCATCAGGCCGGCCACGTAGAGCAGGGCGGGCGCGGTGGCGTAGGCAGGCACGGCGCCGGCCAGCGGCGAGATGAACAGCGCGGCCAGGAACAGCACCGCCACGACCAGCGCGGTCATGCCGGTGCGCCCGCCGGCCTGCACGCCCGAGGCGCTTTCGACGTAGGCGGTGGTGCTGCTGGTGCCCAGCATCGAGCCGGCCACGATGGCGCTGCTGTCGGCAAAGAGCGCGCGGCCCAGGCGGTTGGGCCGGTTCTCGGGCATCAGGCCCGCGCGCTTGGCCACGCCCACCAGCGTGCCGGTGGCGTCGAACACTTCGACCAGCACGAACACCAGGATGACGTGCACGAAGCCGCTGTGCAGCGCGCCCAGGATGTCCAGCTTCATCAGCGTGGGCGCCAGGCTGGGCGGCGCGGCGAAGATGCCCTTGAATTCGTTGTAGCCCAGCGCCATCGACAGCACGGTGACCACCAGGATGCCGATCAGGATCGCGCCGCGCACGCGCAGCGCGTCCAGCGCCGCAATGATGAAGAAGCCCAGGATGGCGAACAGCGGGCCGGGCTGGGTCAGGTCGCCCAGCGTGACCTTGGTGGCCGGATGCGCGACCACGATGTTGGCGCTGGATAGCGCGATAATGGCAAGGAACAGCCCGATGCCGGCGGCGATGGCGCTGCGCAGCGAATGCGGAATGCCCTTGACCAGCCAGACCCGGATGCCCGAGAACGTCAGGAACAGGAAGATCACGCCCGAGATGAACACGGCGCCCAGCGCCTGCTCCCAGGTGTAGCCCATGGTCTTGACCACGGTGAATGCGAAGAAGGCGTTCAGGCCCATGCCCGGCGCCATGCCGATCGGCCAGTTGGCGATCAGCGCCATCACCAGCGAGCCCAGCGCGGCGGCCAGGCAGGTGGCGACGAACACGGCATCGCGGTTCATGCCCGTCGATGACAGGATGTCCGGATTGACGAAGATGATGTACGACATCGTCAGGAATGTCGTCAGGCCGGCGACCAGTTCCGTGCGCGCCGTCGTGCCGTGTTCACGCAGCTTGAATAGCTTCTCGAGCATTCGAGTCCCCAATGTGTTTGCAGGATTGCGGGTTGTTGTGGGCGGGCTGGGTTGCCCGTCGATTTTTCATGAAAGGGCGTATTTTCGCATCAGTTGTAAACTCTGCCGCCATGATTATTCTCGGCTTTGAAAGCTCCTGCGACGAAACCGGCGTCGCAGCCGTCTGTACCGAACGGGGCCTGCTCGCGCACGCGCTGCATACCCAGATCGCCATGCACCAGGAATACGGGGGCGTGGTGCCGGAACTCGCCTCGCGCGACCATATCCGCCGGGTCGTGCCGCTGACGCGCCAGGTCCTCCAGGACGCGGGTCTGCAGATGTCGGATATCGGCGCGGTGGCCTACACGGCCGGGCCCGGCCTGGCCGGCGCCTTGCTGGTGGGCGCCAGCGTCGCGCAGTCGTTCGCCTGGTCGCGCCATCTGCCCGCCATCGGCATCCATCACTTGGAAGGCCATCTGCTGTCGCCGATGCTGGCGGATCCGCGGCCGGAATTTCCCTTCGTGGCGCTGCTGGTGTCCGGCGGCCACACGCAGCTGATGCGCGTGGACGGGGTGGGGCGCTATGAATTGCTGGGCGAGACGCTGGACGACGCCGCGGGCGAGGCCTTCGACAAGTCGGCCAAGCTGATGGGCCTGGGCTATCCGGGCGGACCGGCGCTGTCCCGGCTGGCCGCCAGCGGCGATGCCGCGCGTTTCGAGCTGCCGCGGCCCATGCTGCACAGCGGCGACCTGGATTTCAGCTTCAGCGGCCTGAAGACGGCGGTGCTGACCCGGGTCAAGGCCGCCGAGGCCGCGGGTGGACTGGACCAACAGACCCGAGCCGACCTGGCCGCGGCCACGCAGGCCGCCATCGTGGAAGTGCTGGCGGCCAAGGCCATCAAGGCCCTGAAGCAGACCGGCCTGAAGCGCCTGGTGGTGGCCGGCGGCGTCGGCGCCAACCAGTTGCTGCGCGCCAAGCTGGACGCCGCGCTCAAGCCGCTGAGGGCGCGCGCCTATTTTCCGCCGCTGGAGCTCTGCACCGACAATGGCGCCATGATCGCCTTTGCCGCCGCCGAGCGGGTCAAGGCCGGCCTGGTCACCCTGGACCCGGAGGCACACAGCTTCACGGTCAAGCCGCGCTGGGATCTGGCCGACATCGCCTGAAATGAAAAGGGCGGCCCCTGGGGCCGCCCTGTGGCGCCAGGCGCCTTGCGCTTATTTCTTTTTGCCGCCGCCGATGCGGCTTTCCGTTCCCTGGACCAGGCGCGTGATGTTGGCGCGGTGGCGGTAGAACAACAGCACGCCGATGACCGCCAGCGCCACGCCCATGGGGGGCTGCGCGTACCAGGCCAGGCCGGAGCCGAACACGTAGTAGACGGGCGCGAAGAACGCCGCCACCAGCGACGCCAGGGACGAATAGCGGAAGAACACCGCGACGATGAGCCAGGTGGCTGCCGTGGCGACCGCCAGCCAGGGCTGGATCGCCACCAGCACGCCCAGCGCGGTGGCCACGCCCTTGCCGCCCTTGAAGCGCAGGAATATCGGGTACAGATGGCCGAGGAAGGCGGCCAGCGCCACCAGCGCCAGCGCAATGGGCGAAATTCCCGGGGCCAGCTTCTCGGCCAGCCAGATCGCGAACCATCCCTTGGCGGCGTCGCCCAGCAGCGTCAGCGCGGCAGCGGTCTTGTTCCCGGTGCGCAGCACGTTGGTGGCGCCCGGGTTCTTGGAGCCGTAGCTGCGGGGGTCCTGCAGGCCCATGAGTTTGCTGACCACCACGGCGAATGGCACGGAGCCGATCAGGTAGGCCAGCAGGATGAGCGCAGCGCTGAAGCCCAGGGAGGGGTCGTTTATCGCCATGGAGAGGGTCCGTTGTTGTTGTGTTGTTGCCGTAATGGCTGCGGATTCTACCGCGCCCGGGGCCGGGCCCGGCTACGGGTTATCGAGCGGGGCGGCGGCGCCCGCTTGCCAGCCGATCGCACGGATAGCGGCCGCGGACGGTACAATCCGACGCGTTCACCCGCGTTTTATTTTCTTTCGGATGCACAATGCGAATTCTGGTTTCGAACGATGATGGTTATTCGGCCCCTGGGCTCGAGGCGCTGGTTGACGCGCTGCAGGGCCTGGGCGATCTCACCGTCGTCGCGCCCGAGACCAACCATAGCGGCGCGTCCAATTCGCTGACACTGAACCGGCCGCTGTCGGTGCGGACCGCCTCCAACGGCTTCATCGCCGTCAATGGCACGCCTTCCGACTGCGTGCACGTGGCGCTTACCGGCCTGATGGATACCCGGCCCGACCTGGTCGTGTCCGGCATCAACAACGGCGCCAACATGGGCGACGACACCCTGTATTCGGGCACCGTGGCCGCCGCCAGCGAAGGCTATCTGTTCGGCATCCCGGCCATCGCGTTTTCGCTGGCGGAAAAAGGCTGGGCGCACATCGATTCGGCGGCGCGCGCCGCGCGCCTGGTGGTCGAACGCCATCTGGCCCAGCCGCTGGCCGCGCCGGTGCTGCTGAACGTCAATATCCCCAGCCGCCGTTTCGAAGACATGCATGGCTTTGCGGTCACGCGCCTGGGCAAACGCCATCCTTCGCAGCCGGTGGTGCGCACCACCACGCCGTATGGCGATACCGTTTATTGGATCGGACCCGTGGGCTTGGCGGCCGATGCGGCGCCCGGCACGGACTTCCATGCCGTCGAGCAGGGCACGGTGTCGGTCACGCCGCTGCGCCTGGACCTGACCCAGCACAGCCAGCTCGACGAGATCCGAACCTGGGCGGAGCCGCTATGCGCAAACGCGTAAGCCAGCCTGATGTGACCCAGCCGGTGCCCGGACGCACCGGCCCGGTGCGCTACGACTCGGGCCGGCTCAGTCCAGGCGTCACGCCCGCCAACAGCAACACCCGCATTTCGGCGGCCACGCTGCCGCGCCAGACGCAGGCGCCCGCGCCCGCATCCGGCAGCAATCTGGGCCTGAACTCCGACCGCTTGCGCCAGGCCATGGTCGAGCGCCTGCGGGCCCAGGGCATTACCGACGAGCGCGTGCTGAATGCCATGGGCGCGGTGCCGCGCCACCTGTTCGTCGACGAGGCCCTGGCCAGCCGCGCCTACGAAGACGCGGCGCTGCCCATTGGCCATTCGCAAACCATCTCGCAGCCCTGGGTGGTGGCGCGCATGATCGCCGCCGCCTGCGAGGATCGCACTCCCACCCGCGTGCTGGAAGTCGGCGCGGGCTGCGGCTACCAGGCCGCGGTGCTCGCGCAGTTCGTGCGCGAGGTCCACACCATAGAACGCATCCGCGGACTGTATGAACTTGCGCGCGAGCATCTGCGCGCCTTGCGGCTCACCACGAGGATCCGCTTGATCTACGGCGACGGCATGCTGGGCCTGCCCGGCGTGGCGCCGTTCGATGCTATCGTTGTGGCTGCCGCTGGCCTTGCCATCCCGCAGGCGCTGCTGTCGCAGCTCGCACCGGGTGGCCGCCTGATCGCTCCTGAAGGGGGCGCCAACCAGCGCCTGGTTCTCATCGAACGCACAGGCGCGGCCAGCTGGAAACGCACTGAATTAGAGGCCGTGCGCTTTGTGCCGCTACGGGCCGGAATACAATCTTGAGCAAACAGGAGAAACGTATGCTCAACGGGCAGTTGCAACTGACCGATATCACCCTGGGCGCGTCCATGACGCGCCTGCGCCGCCCGCTCTTCATCGCGGGGGCTCTCAGCCTGTCCATCCTGGCTGGCTGCGCTTCCAAAGGTACTCGCGCTCCGGTGGTCGACATGACCGGCGGGCAACCCGCGCCGGCCACCCAGACCGGCGGCACCTATGTGGTGAAGCCGGGCGACACGCTCTACAAGATCGCCCGCGCCAACAATGTGGACGTCGAGAACGTCAAGCGCTGGAACAACCTCAGCGACCCCAACCAGATTTCGGTCGGCCAGGTCCTGAAGATGTCCGGCGGCGCCAGCGGCGGGGCGCAGACCGCGCCGGTCGCAGCCGTCAAGCCGCAGCCGCGTCCGCTGGACCAGCCGGAAACCCTGCCGCCGCCGACGACCGAAACCACCACGCCGCCGCCGACGGCGCCGGTTGAAACCAAGCCGGCCACGCGCGCGGCCGATGCGGCCGTCATCAATTGGGCCTGGCCCGCCAGCGGGCAGATCGTGCAGGGCTTCAACAACAGCAGCAAGGGCATCGACATCGCCGGCGCGCTGGGCGATCCGGTCACCGCCGCCGCGGACGGCCTGGTCAAGTACAGCGGCAACGGCGTGCGCGGCCTGGGCAACCTGATCATCGTCGAACACCAGAACGGCTTCATCACCGCTTACGCGCACAACCGCGCGGTGCTGGTGAAGACGGGCCAGAACGTCAAGCGCGGCGCCAAGATCGCCGAACTCGGCCAAAGCGACACCACGTCGCCGCGCCTGCACTTCGAGATCCGCCGCCAAGGCCAGCCGGTGGACCCCATGCAGTATCTGCCCGCCCGATGACGCCCACTCTCGTCTTCGACCTGGAAACCATCCCCGACGCCGAGGGGCTGCGCAAGCTCAACGGCTGGGGGGCTGACGTTCCCGATCAGGAAGTGGTCGAGCGCGCGCTGACCGCGCGGCGCGAGGCCGTGGGCCATGATTTCCTGCCGCTGCATCTGCACAAGGTGGCGGTGGTGGGCTGCGTGTTCCGCGACGACCAGGGCTTTCGCGTCAAGACCCTGGGCCAGCCCGATGATCCCGAAGCCGCCTTGCTGGCGGGCTTCTTCAAGACCATCGAGCGCTACACGCCCAAGCTCGTCAGTTGGAACGGTTCCGGCTTCGACCTGCCGGTGCTGCATTACCGCAGCCTGATCCAGGGCGTGCCCGCGCCGCGTTACTGGGACATGGGCGAGGAAGACCGCGATTTCAAGTTCAACAACTACATCTCGCGCTACCACTCCCGCCACTTGGACCTGATGGACCTGCTGGCCAAGTACAACGGCCGCGCCAACGCGCCGTTGGACGAACTGGCCAAGCTCTGCGGCTTTCCGGGCAAGCTGGGCATGGACGGCAGCAAGGTGTGGGAGGCCTGGAGCCAGGGCCGCGCCGACGAGGTGCGGGCCTATTGCGA
Source organism: Achromobacter xylosoxidans (assembly GCF_002192695.1). GTDB lineage: Bacteria > Pseudomonadota > Gammaproteobacteria > Burkholderiales > Burkholderiaceae_B > Achromobacter > Achromobacter xylosoxidans_C. The sequence continues at coordinate 443,185 of NZ_MTLG01000075.1, read as the reverse complement.
AACCGACGTGGTCAACACCTGGCTGGTGTATTGCCGATTCCGTTTCCTGCGCGGCGAACTCGACCGCACCTCCTATGAAGCGGAAATCGCGCTGGTGCGCGACACGCTCAGCGCCAGCGATGCGCCGCACTGGAAGGAGTACATGGCGGCCTGGGACGCCAACTGAGCTGCGTCGCGGCCGGAAGATCCGTCTTCCGGCAGGCAGGATCGAACGGGGCCCGCGCGGCCCCGTTCTTGCGTCTGGCGCCTGCGCAATCGACTGAAACATTGCTTGCCTGGACGAAACCTGGATGAAACCGGGGCCACCGCACAATGGCCTCGCTTTCTTCACTTTCAGGAGACCTACATGTCCCGATTCGCTATCCGCTCCAATTTGGCCGCTCTTGCACTTGTCGCCGCGACGGGCGGCATGGTGGCCGGCTCCGCCATGGCTGCGCCTCCTCCTCCCGCTGACGGCGGTCCCGCCGCCATGCACGACGGCCAGCGCGGCGGGTTCCACAAAGGCATGCGCGACGGCCTCTTCGTTCCCGGCCTGGGTCCCGTGACCAAGGCGCAGGTCGCCGAGCTGAAGCTGGACGACAAGCAGCAGGCCTTGTTCAAGACCGCGCAGGACGGCCAACGCAGCCTGCACGAAGCCATGCGCGCCTCTGGCGGCAAGCGCCACGACCTGCTGAAGGCGCAACTGGACAGCGGCAAGCTGGATCCCCGCGCGCTGGTCGAGCAGTCCGAAAAATCGCGTGAGGCCTTCGGTCCCCAGGCCAAGCAGGTGCGCGACCAGTGGCTGGCCGTCTGGGACAGCCTGAACGAGACCCAGCGCGGCCAGGTGACCAAGTTCGTCAAGGAACGCCAGGACCGCATGCAGGAGCGCCACGCCCGGATGGAAGGGCGCCATGGCAAGGGTAGGGCCGAAGCGCCCGCGGCAGCCGCGCCGGCCGCGCCGGCCAAGCCTGCGGCCAACTAAGCGCCTTGGCCGGCCGTCCCGGCTGGCTCAGGCAAGCAACCCCGGACACGCAGTCGCGTGCCGGGGTTTTTTCATTGGGCGTCGCGGATTGATGTGTGGCGCAGGCCCAGGACGTACCCGTGCGCCCCGGACTCCCCGTCATGGCGCATGAATGCGTGCGCGCGGACCCGTGCCTGCACCGTCCTGGTGCGTGGCGGGCGGCGCCGTGGCGCATGCGGGGCGATAGGGGCCGGCGCCAGACCTGGCACGGACATTGCTTGGTGGAGTAGGAACCGGTTTCAAACGCTGCACCGCCGGTCCTAGTGATGCGCTCCGGCCATCTACCTACTCGACAAATCCGATCAGGACTCCGCACCATGAAGAAGACGTTGCTAGCCGTGCCCCTGGCGCTCGCCGCTTGTTTCGCCGCGACGGCGCAGGCCGAACCCACCGATCTGGGCGGCGGATTCTCGCTCAGCGGCAACGCCGCCATCGTCAGCGATTACCGTTTCCGCGGCTATTCGCAGACCGACTTCCGGCCCGCCGTGCAGCTGGGTTTCGACCTGACCCACAGTTCCGGCTTCTACCTGGGCAACTGGAACTCCAACGTGTCCGACTTCGTCTTCACCGACGGCAACCTGGAAATGGATTTCTATGGCGGCTGGAAAGGCGAGGTGGGCGGCGGCTTCACACTGGACGCGGGCGTGCTGCATTACTACTACCCGGGTTCCAGCTCGCCGAAGGGCGGCAACTACAACAACACCGACCTCTACCTGGGCGCGTCCTACGGCAACTACAGCCTCAAGTACTCCTACACGCCCAGCGACTTCTTCAGCACGCCGGACAGCAAGGGCACCTGGTACCTGGACGGCACGGCCAACTTCGACCTGGGCGACGGCTGGGGCCTGGTCGGCCACCTGGGCTACCAGAAGCTCAAGAACCAGACCAATATGGACGGCGACTCCATCGGCCACTACGTCGACTACAAGGTCGGCGTGACCAAGGATCTGAAAGGCTGGATCCTGGGCCTGGCGGCGGTCGGCGCGACCAAGGACAACTGGCTGCCGACCAAGTACGGCCATCCTTCGGGCCGACTGGGCGCGGTCTTCTCGGTGGCGCGCGCCTTCTGACCGATATCCGTGGCGGCGCCTGACAGCGCCGGCTTTGGGCTTGCCGGGACTGGCGATACTCGCGGTCGGCGGCAAGCCCTTTTTTCATTGGCCGGATGTTCCGGCCCCACATCGCCATTTCCAGGATTGGCCGCAGTCCTTCTACAATAGAAGGTTGCGTGTAATTCTTCTGGACTGCGTGAGATGTCTGACGTTTTGAGTATTGAATCCCTGGACCTGGAAGCCAGGGGTATCGCCCGCCGCGACGGGAAGGTCGTCTTCGTGGACGGCGCCTTGCCGGGCGAACGGGTCACCACGGTTACGCTGCGCCGCAAGCCGTCCTACGAGATCGCACGCGTGGACGAGGTACTGCGGCCATCGTCGCAGCGGGTGGCGCCGCGCTGTCCGCATTTCGGCGTCTGTGGCGGCTGTGCCATGCAGCACCTGGAGCCCAGCACGCAGGTAGCCATCAAGCAACGCTCGCTGGAAGACACCTTCTGGCACGTCGGCAAGCTGCGACCGGCGCGCATCCTGGCGCCGCTGCAGGGCCCGACCTGGGGGTACCGCTACCGCGCCCGCCTGTCGGTGCGCGTGGTGCCCAAGAAGGGCGGCGTGCTGGTCGGCTTCCATGAGCGCAAGAGCAGCTACGTGGCCGACATGCGCGAATGCCATGTGCTGCCGCGCCACGTCAGCGACCTGCTGATCCCCTTGCGCGAAATGATCGGCTCCATGTCCGCGCCGGACCGCATGCCGCAGATCGAAGTGTCGCTGGGCGAGGGCGTGACCGCGCTGGTCTTGCGCCACCTGCTGCCGCTGACCGACGGCGACATCGCCATCCTGCGCGCCTTTGCCGCCAGGCACAACGTGCAGTGGTGGCTGCAGTCCAAGGGTCCGGAGACCGTGCATCCGCTGGAGCGCGAACACGGCGATACGCTGGCCTACACCATGCCGGAGTTCGGCCTGCGCATGCCGTACCGGCCCACCGATTTCACCCAGGTCAACCACGCCATCAACCGCGCGATGGTGTCGCGCGCGCTGAAGCTGCTGGAAGTGCAGACTACCGACCGCGTGGCCGACCTGTTCTGCGGGCTGGGCAATTTCACGCTGCCGCTGGCGACGCAGGGCAGGGAAGCCGTGGGCGTGGAAGGCAGCAAGGCGCTGACCGACCGCGCTTTCGACGCGGCATCGCGCCACGGCCTGGGCGATCGCACCAGCTTCGCCACCCTGAACCTGTTCGAGGTGGACGTGGAATGGCTGCGCGGCCTGGGCTATTTCGACCGCATGCTGATCGATCCGCCGCGCGAAGGCGCGCATGCCGTGGCGCAGGCCCTGTCGCTGTTGGAGGCGCACGAGCGTCCCGTGCGCATCGTCTACGTGTCCTGTAACCCGGCCACGCTGGCGCGCGATGCGGCCATCATGGTGCATGAAGGCGGCTATGTGTTGAAGAGCGCGGGCGTGATCAACATGTTCCCGCACACGGGCCACGTGGAGTCCATCGCGGTGTTCGAATCGCTGGACGCCGAAGGCATCCAGGTCGTGCGGGAACGCGCCCGCCAGCGCGCCATCCAGGCGGCGGCCGAAGCGGCCGCCGCGGAAGAGGCCAAGGCCGCGGCCGCCGCCGAGAAGGCGGCCGCCAAGCAGGCCGCCACCGATGCCTATCACGCCAAGGTTGCGGCCGAAGCGCAGGACTGACGCTGCAGAAAGGGCCTGGGCCGCTTCAGTGCTTGCAGCCCAGGCCTTCCAGTATCGGGCAGTCCGGCCTGTCATTGCCCTGGCAGTGCTCGGCCAGATGCTTCAGGGTGGCCGCCATGTCGCGCAGCGCCTCGGCCTTGCGCTCCAGTTCCTGCACGTGTTCTAGCGCGATGCGCTTGACGTCGGCGCTGGCGCGGCTGCGGTCCTTCCACAGCGCCAGCAGCTCATTCATCTGTTCCACCGAAAAACCCAGGTCGCGCGCGCGGCGCACGAAATGCAGCGTATGCAGATCGTGGTCGCTGTACACGCGGTAGCCGGAATCCGTGCGCCCGGCGGGGCTGATCAGGCCGATGCTTTCGTAGTAGCGGATCATCTTGGCGGAAATGCCGGAACTCTTGGATGCCTCTCCGATATTCATTGCTCTGCTCCTGTGTAGCCTGAGTGCGATTCTACGCTTGACCTTGCCATGATAGGAAGGTTTAAGCTGCTTTCCATGGTGGACGAAACGCAGTCCATCACCCTTGAATCCTATGGAGATAACTATGAGCATCGAGTTCCAAGTGGCTGACATGACCTGCGGCCATTGCGCCAAGACCATCACGGCCGCGGTGAACCAGGCCGCGCCGGGCGCGAGCGTCACGATCGACCTGCCCACGCACCGCGTGACCGTGACGGGGGCCGATGACGCCGACAAGATCGAGGACGCGATCCGCGACGCCGGCTACGCGCCCGTGGCGGTGTAATTTCCCCAGATGCGGGGCCGGGCTATGATAGATCCGGTCTCGCGTTGGCTATTTGTTCATTGCCAAAATCTATTGATGCATTGAATTTATTAAATTTGAATAATTGATAGTAAGGATTTATCATTCTTTCCATGGTGGTTAGTCAAACAACCCCGCTACCCCAAGGAGAGATTTGAATGCTGCAAAACCGCGAAGGCCAACGTGTTCCGAACGTAACGTTCCCGGTCCGTGAGGACAACACCTGGAAGAAGGTGACGTCCGATGACCTGTTCAAGAACAAGACCGTCGTGGTCTTTTCCCTGCCCGGCGCCTTCACGCCGACCTGCTCGTCGACCCACCTGCCGCGCTACAACGAACTGGCTCCCGCCTTCTTCGCCGCCGGTGTGGACAGCATCGTCTGCGTGTCGGTCAACGACACCTTCGTCATGAACGAATGGGCCAAGGATCAGGAATCGGCCAATATCACGCTGCTGCCCGACGGCAACGGCGAGTTCACCGAAGGCATGGGCATGCTGGTCGACAAGAGCGACCTGGGCTTCGGCAAGCGCAGCTGGCGCTATTCCATGCTGGTCAAGGACGGCGTGGTCCAGAAGATGTTTATCGAGCCGGAAAAGGAAGGCGACCCGTTTGAAGTGTCGGACGCCGACACCATGCTGGCCCACTTCGCCCCGTCGGCCAAGAAGCCCGACCAGGTGGTCGTGTTCTCCAAGCCGGGCTGCCCGTTCTGCGTGGAAGCCAAGGCGCTGCTGGATGCCAAGGGCTACGCCCCGATCGAGATCCCGCTGGAAAACAAGGTCCGTGGCCGCGTGATCGGCGCCGTCTCGGGCAAGGGCACCGCCCCGCAGGTGTTCATCAACGGCGCGCTGATCGGCGGCCTGGAAGACCTGAAGGCGCACTTCGCCTAAGCGTCTGCGACGCTACCGGTCCCGGGTTCGCCCCGGGGCCGGGCAGCAGGGCGGTTCGCCGCCTGCCGCACCCATCAAGAGTTTCCCTTTTTACGCACCTTTGCGCGGCCCCTGGCGGGCGCTGCGGGACTGCCCACGTCCATAGGGTGCGAAAAAAGGCGGAACCCGCCTTTGAATTCCTGCTCCACGCCACATCGGGGGATACCCAGTCATGAAAACTCTGCATACCGATATCGCCGTCATCGGCGCCGGCACGGCCGGCCTGGCCGCCTACCGCGCCGCCCGGGCCGCGGGCCAGCGCGCGCTGCTGATCGAAGGCGGTCCCTACGGCACCACCTGCGCCCGCGTCGGCTGCATGCCGTCCAAGCTGCTGATTGCCGCCGCCGAAGCGGCCCACGGCGCGGCCCATACCGAGCCGTTCGGCGTGCACGTGAGCGGAGAGATCACCGTCGACGGCGCCGAGGTGATGGACCGCGTCAAGCGCGAACGCGACCGCTTCGTCGGTTTTGTGCTGGAAGGCGTGGAGAGCATCCCCGCCGAGGACAAGCTGCGCGGCTATGCGCGTTTCCTGTCGGACACGGTGCTGCAGGTGGACGAGCATACCGAAGTGCATGCGTCCCGCGTGGTGATCGCCACCGGTTCGCGGCCCTCCGTGCCGCCGCCGTTCCGTGCGCTGGGCGACCGGCTGGTGCTGAACGACGACGTGTTCGCCTGGGATCATCTGCCTGGCCGCGTGGCGGTGTTCGGTCCCGGCGTGATCGGGCTGGAACTGGGCCAGGCGCTGGCGCGCCTGGGCGTGGAGGTACGCGTGTTCGGCGTCAGCGGCAGCCTGGGCGGCATCAGCGACCCGCAAGTGCGCAGCACGGCGCGCAAGATCTTCCAGCGCGAGTTCTATCTGGACCCGGATGCCCGCGTGCTCGAAACGACCCGCGTCGGCGACGAAGTGGAAGTGCGTTACGTGGCGCTGGACAACACCGAGCGCACCGAACGCTTCGACTACGCGCTGGTGGCCACGGGCCGCCGCGCCAACGTGGATGGGCTGGGGCTGGAAAACACCTCGCTGCAACTGGACAAGCACGGCGTGCCGCTGTTCGACCGCGAAACCATGCAGGCGGGCGATGCGCCCATCTTCATCGCGGGCGACGCCAACGCCGACGCGCCGCTGCTGCACGAAGCCGCCGACGAAGGCCGCATCGCCGGCGAGAATGCGGCCCGCTATCCGGAAGTGCGCAAGGGCTTGCGCCGCGCGCCGCTGGCCGTGGTGTTCTCGGACCCGCAGATCGCCATGGCGGGGCAGGGCCATGCGCGGCTGGTCCCAGGCACCTTCGTGACCGGCGAAGTGGACTTCAGCGACCAGGGCCGCTCGCGCGTCATGCTGAAGAACCGCGGCATGCTGCACGTCTATGCCGATATCGAGACGGGCCGCTTCCTGGGCGCCGAAATGGTCGGCCCCAGCGCCGAGCACATCGGCCACCTGCTGGCCTGGGCCGTGCAGCAGCAGCTGACCGTGGCGCGCATGCTGGAAATGCCGTTCTATCACCCCGTGATCGAGGAAGGCCTGCGCACCGCGCTGCGCGACGCGGCGGCCAAGCTGGCCCGGGCGCAGGAAGCGCTGCGGCGCGAAGAGCCGGAGAATGAACTGGCTTGAACACCAGCGCTATGCGCGAATCCAGCAAAAAGGCCACGAAACATCGTGGCCTTTTTGCTTTTCGTATCGGATCAATCGTCCGACTGCTTCTTCGGCACCGGGAACGGATTCTCGCGGAACTGCAGCGTGAAGCCGGCCCGCTCGTCCTGGCCCAGCGTGCGCGCCAGATAAGGCATGGCCTGCTTCAGGGCGTCATGCAGCGTCCAGGGCGGATTGATCAGGAACATGCCGCTGCCGTGCAGGCCGTAGCCGTCGATGGTCGCCTTCTTGACGGTCAGCGTGGCGTGCAGCCAGCTTTTGACCTTGAGGTTCTCCAGGTGGCGGGCCATTTCGCCGGCTTCGCGGCGCTGCACCAGCGGATACCAGACGGCATAGGTGCCGGTGGCGAAGCGCTTGATGCATTCCTTGATGGTGACGAAGGTGCGGCGGTAGTCGTTCTTGTCTTCGTATGAAGGATCGATCAGCACCATGCCGCGGCGCGTGGGCGGCGGCAGCAGCGCCTTGACGCCCTCGAAACCGTCGTCGCCGTAGATGGTGGTCTGGCGCTGCGCGGCGCGGCCCTGGTGTTCCAGGTTGGCAACCAGCGTATCGATTTCGGTCGGGTGCATCTCGAACAGGCGCAGCCGGTCCGACGGACGCAGCGCGTCCAGCGCCAGCCACGGCGAGCCGGGATAGCGCTTGAGGCGGCCGTTGGTGTTGTAGCCGCGGATCCGGGCGACGTACTCGGCCAGGATGGGCGGCAGGTCCTTGGCTTCCCACAGGCGGCCGATGCCGTCGGCGAACTCGGAGGTCTTGGCGGCCCAATCGCTATCCAGGCTGTAGAGCCCGGCGCCGGCGTGGGTGTCGACGACCCAGTAGGGCGCGTCCTTTTTATTGAAGTAATCCAGCGTGTGGATCAGGATGGCGTGCTTGAGCACGTCGGCGTGGTTGCCGGCGTGGAAGGCGTGGCGGTAACTGAACACGGGCGTCCTGCCTTAGGCGGCCGGCCGGATCGCGGCCAGCTCGTCGGTGAAAATGCCGTCGATGCCCCAGTCGAGCAGCAGGCGGGCGCGCTCCGGGTCGTTGACGGTCCAGGCGGCGATGCGATAGCCGACGGCATGCACGGCATCGATCAGCTCAGGGGTGGCGTCCTTCTGATTGATGTTCAGGGCCACGCACTCGTACTTGGCCAGGCGTTCGCGCCAGTCGGCGGGCACCTTCTCCACCAGCAGTGCGCGCGGCAATTCGGGGGCGGTTTCCAGCGCGGCCTGCAGCGCTTCTTCCGCGAACGAGGACAGGAGCGGGGCTTCGGCCGCGCCTTGCCACAGCTGGCGCGCAGCCAGCGCCACGGCGCGGCCGGTCTCGGCCTCGCGGCCCGGGCAGGGCTTGATCTCGACATTGCTGGCAATGCCGTTGGCCACCGTGTAGCGGGCGACGGCGGCGAAGGTGGGCAGGGGCTCGCCGGCGTAGGCGGCCGAATGCCAGCTGCCGAAATCCAGCTGGGCAAGCTCGGAATAGGTTTTGGCAGCGGCGGGTCCGCGGCCGTTGGAGGTGCGGTCCACGTCGTCGTCGTGCATCAGCACCAGCACGTTGTCGCTGCTCAGCTTGACGTCGTATTCGAACATCGTGAAGCCGTGCTCGGCGCCCACGCGCATGGCGGCCAGGGTGTTCTCCGGGGCCAGACGGCCGCCGCCGCGATGCGCGATGTAACGGGAGTAAGGCCAGGAGGGGAGTTTTACGCTCATTTGGGTGTTGCTTCGGGTTCTTTTGGTCAGGGTTGCAAGGATACTCCTTCTGCACGCCGGTTCCGCGCCTGCCGCGGCGCGCGAGAACGCCGCGGCAGGCCCATGGGCCTATTTCATGGGCGCCTTGTCCTGCGACACGTCCATGATCATCCGCGCCGCCAGGTACAGGCGCGGCACGATGCTGTTGATCTGGATGTACTCGGCGTCGTTGGAATGCGCGCCGAAGCCGCTCAGGCCCATGCCTTCGATCACCGGGCCGCGCGCCTTGAGCGCGGCAAAGGCGGCATCGGTGCCGCCGCCGCTGGCGCGGTCCACGACCTTCATGGGCAGGTCCAGTTCCTTGTAGATCTGCACGCCGTGCTGGGCCAGGGCGCGCGAGGCCGGCGTGGCTTCCAAGGGCGGGCGGCGCACCTCGAACTTCACGCTGACCTTGGATTCGGGCAAGAGCTTCTTCTGCACGCGCTCTTCCAGGGTGCGCGACAGCGCATCGAAGTCGGAGACGCGCAGCGCGCGGGCGTCGGCCTGGGCGGTGGCCTGGCCGGGGATGACGTTGCGGTTGGTGCCGGCCTGGGCCACGGTCCAGTTCAGCTTCAGGCCTTCCTCGGGCTTGGACAGCTTGTCCAGCTGCAGCAGTTGGTGGGCCAACTCATACAGGGCGTTGATGCCGCCTTCGGGGCGCGCGCCCGCGTGCGAGGTCTTGCCCTGCACGGTCAGGTAGGCCGCGCCGATGCCGCTGGTGGCCAGCGTCAGGCGGGCTTCCGCGCCGCCGCCTTCGAACGAGAACACCGCGTCCTGGTCGGCGCCCATGCGGGTGATGGTGCTGCGCGCGCCGGGCGAACTGATCTCTTCGTCGCCGTTGATCAGCACGGTAATGGTGCCGTAGTCCTCGAATCCCAGCTTCTGCAGCAGGGTCAGGGTATGGATGATGGCGGCCACGCCATGCTTGTCGTCGGCGATGCCCAGGCCATAGGCCTTGTCGCCGTCGATGCGGAAGGGCTGGTCCTTGAGCATGCCGTTGCGGTAGACCGTGTCCATGTGGGCGATCAGCATGATCTTCTTCTGGCCCCGGCCCTTGAATTCGGCATGGACCATGGGGCCGACCTTCTCCGGCGTATCGTCCAGGCGGAACACATCGGTGGGCTGGATGATCTCTACCGTTCCGCCCAGCGCCTTGAGCCGGTCGCGGATCAGGACGGCGATGCGCTCCACGCCTTCGACGTCCTTGCTGCCCGACTCGATGCCGACCAGGTCGCGCATGGTGTCCAGCATGCCTTGCTGCTGGGCTTGGGCGGCTTGGTGGACGGCGACGACGGGCGCGGCCAGCGCGGCGGGGGCGCCGGCGACGAAGGCCAGGGCGATGCAGGTGCGCAGGAGTTGCAGGCGGGAAGATGTGAACGGCATCAGTGTTTACCTCTGAGCGTGCGTGGAAGGGGCCGCATCCATGCGGGGCGGCGTCGGGGTAATGCGGGCTTACCCTGACAGGCCACGATACGGGGGCCGCAAGGGCCTGGAAATGGTGGTTCCCCGGGTTGACTCGGTCCCCGATTTCGTGTCGCCGCAGTCGAGGGGCGGGCCCGGACGGCATTCGGAAGATTCCTGGTCTGCGCGGCGAATGAGAAATGGTAAAATCCGCCCGCTGATCCGGTATTGACCGGTATGGGAACAGGGCGAATCTGGTTCGCCTTTTTTTATGCGTTTTCTTGCGGCTTCGGGCGTGCGCCTGGGGTGCGGCAACAGGGATTCCATGTTCGAATTTATTCGCAGCCATCGGCGCTGGATGCAGTTCATCCTGCTGCTTCTGATTGTGCCGTCCTTCTTCCTGGTCGGTATTCAAGGCTATGACAGCTTCATGCGCGCCGAGCCTGAATTGGCCACGGTCAATGGTCAGCCCGTGTCGCGGGCCGAGTTCGACCAGGCGCACCGCAACCAGCTGGAGCAGTTCCGCCAGCGTCTGGGCGCGCAGTTCGATCCGGCCGTCATCGACACGCCGGCGCTGCGCGAAGGCCTGCTCAATCAGCTGATCAATCAGCGCCTGCTGGCCAACGTCGCCGTCGATAACCGCTTCTCGGTGTCCGACGAAACGCTGCGCAACACCATCGCCGCGATTCCTGAAGTCCAGGACAACGGCCGCTTCTCGCCCGAGCGCTACCGCCAGGTGCTGGCCGCGCAAGGCATGTCGCCGACCTCGTTCGAAGCCGGCCTGCGCCGCGACCTCGCCGTCGCGCGCGTGCTGGAGCCCGTCGGCCAGTCGGCCCGCGCGCCCAGCGAAGTCGTGGCGTCGCTGGAAACGGCATTGACGCAGCAGCGCACGGTGCAACTGCGCCGCTTCGCCGCCGCCGATTACCGCTCGCAAGTCACCGTCACTCCGGCCGACATCCAGGCCTGGTACGACGCCAATAAGCAGCAGCTGCAGATTCCCGAACAGGTCCAGGTCCAGTACCTGGTGCTGGACGAGGCCGCCGCCACGCAAGGCGTGCAGGTCAAGGACGAGGACCTGGCGTCCTACTACGAGCAGAACAAGAACCGCTTCGGCCAACCCGAACGCCGCCGCGCCAGCCACATCATGATCAACCTGGCCCCCGGCGCGTCGGAAGACGCCCGCAAGGCCGCGCGCGCCAAGGCCGAGGACCTCGCCAAGCAGGCCGCCGCCGATCCGGCGCAGTTCGCCGAACTGGCGCGCAAGAACTCGCAGGACGCGGGTTCCGCCTCCAATGGCGGCGATCTGGGCTGGCTGGCTCCGGGCATGCTGACCGGTCCGCTGGAAAAGGCGATTTTCGGCCAGGCCAAGGACCAGGTGTCCGGCGTGATCGAAACCCCGTCCGGCCTGCACGTGGTCAAGGTCACCGAGATCCAGCCCGCCGCCATCAAGCCGCTGGCCGAGGTCAAGGACCAGATCACCGCCGAAGTCCGCAAGCAGCTCGCCGCCGTGCGTTTCTCGGAAATGGCCAGCCAGTTGAACAAGCAGGTCTATGACCAGCGCGACAGCCTGCAGCCCGCCGCCGACACCGTCGGCCTGAAGCTGCGCACCGCCGCCGGCGTGACCCGCGAAGGCCTGCTGTCCGCCGACAAGGCCGGCCCGGGCTCGGCGGCCGCCAGCCCCGACGCCGCGCTGCTGGACAATCCGCGCGTGCGCCAGGTGCTGTTCTCGCCCGACGTGCTGCGTGAAAAGCAGAACTCCGGCGTGATCGAGCTTTCGCCCGACACCATGCTGGCCCTGCGCGTCGGCGCGGTTGAGCCGGCCCACGTGCCGCCGCTGGACAAGGTTTCGGACACCATCCGCGCCAAGCTGCTGGACGAGCGTTCGGCCGAAGCCGCCAAGCAGGCCGGCGAGGCCGCGCTGGCCGCCGACCGCGCTAACCCCGCGGCCGCGCCGGAAGGCTTCGGCGCGCCGGTGGTCGTGTCGCGCCAGGATCCCAAGGAGCTGCCGCGTTCGGTGCTGGACGCCGTCATGCGCCTGCCCGCCACCACGCTGCCGGCCTACGCAGGCGTGCAGTCGGGTTCGGACTACACGCTGGCGCGCCTGGAGAAGGTCGAGGCCGGCACGGTCGACCCGGCCGACAAGGAACGCCTGGCGCAGCAGGTGTCGGGCGCCTGGGGCCAGGCCGAAAACGAAGCCGTGCTGCGCATGCTGCGCGAAGAGTACAAGGTGCAGGTGCTGCCCGCCGCCGCCGCGGTCATCCGCGGCGATCAGCCGGCGGCCGGCTGATCAGCCAGACTCACAGCTCACAGAGTCAGTTCAACAGTGGCCGCAGCGTCGGCCACACGTTGTCCAGCAGTAGGGGCTGGGCATCCTCGTTCGGATGGATGCCGTCAGCCTGGAACATCGCCCGGTTCGTTGCGATACCTTCCATCAGGAAGGGCACGAGCCGGGCGTTTTCGTCTTTGGCGACGGTGGGGAAGACCTGGGCGAAGCGCTGGGTGTAATCCCGGCCGTAATTGGGCGGAATCTGCATGCCGACGATCAGGACCTGCGCGTCGGCCTTGCGGGCGGCCTGGGCCATGGTGCGCAGGTTTTGCTCGGTCATGTTCAGGGGCAAACCGCGCAGCGCGTCATTCGAGCCCAGCTCCAGCACCACCACGGCGGGCGCGTGTTGGCGCAGCAGGGCGGGCAGGCGGGCCACGCCGCCGCTGGTGGTGTCGCCGCTGATGCTGGCGTTGACCACCTGGTACTTGGGGTATTGTTCCGCTACGCGGGCCGAAAGCAGCGGCACCCAGCCGGTGCCGCGCTTGATGCCGTATTCGGCGGACAGGCTGTCGCCCAGAACCAGCACCGTGCGCGGGGCGGAACCCTGGGCCGCGGCGGCGGTCTGAGCGTGGGCGGGCGCCACAATGGCGGTGGCCATGGCGGTCATGAGTAGCAGACGGGAAAATAGGCGCATGGATAACAAGAATTCGATCGAGGTGAAAGGGCTGGGCAAGCAGGTGGCCGATGCCGGCGGCACGCTCTCCATCCTGGAAGGTATAGATTTTACGGTCGAGGCGGGCAGCGCCGTGGCCATCACCGGCAGTTCGGGGTCGGGCAAGTCCACCTTGTTGGGACTGCTGGCCGGCCTGGATGTTCCCAGCGCGGGCAGCGTGCGCCTGGCGGGACAGGACCTGTTCTCGCTGGACGAGGACGGCCGCGCGCGTTTGCGGGCCAATCATGTAGGTTTCGTGTTCCAGTCATTCCAGCTGCTGCCCAACCTGACGGCGCTGGAAAACGTGATGCTGCCGCTGGAGCTGGCCGGACAATCCGCCCGCGACGCTGCGCAGGCCATGCTGGAGCGGGTGGGGCTGGGCAAGCGCCTGCATCATTACCCGCGCACCCTGTCGGGCGGCGAACAGCAGCGCGTGTCGCTGGCGCGCGCCTTCGTGGTGCAGCCCGACCTGCTGTTCGCGGATGAACCCACCGGAAGCCTGGATGCCGCCACGGGCGTGACGGTCATCGACCTGATGTTCGACCTGCACCGCGAGCACGGCACCACGCTGGTGCTGGTGACCCACGATCCGCAGCTGGCCGCCCGTTGCGGGCGTCAGCTGGTGCTGGCGGCGGGGCGGATGGTCAACGGCGCCTGATGCCGCCGGCCCACCGCCGGGCCGCCCCAAGGTGGGCCAGCCCCCTCGGGGGGCAGCTAGCCCCGAAGGGGCGCGGCGTGGGGGCCTATCTATTTCGCCTTGGCCACGGCCTGGTTCCAGGCCGCCACCACCGTCTCATACTCCTTCGCCGCCGCATCCTGGCTGACCGGGAAGATCTTGATGGTCTTCAGGTCGGGCAGGGTGGTCAGGCTGGCCACGGCCACGTCCGTGCGCGTCGGACGGCGGAAGTTCTTCACCAGCTGGGCTTCCTGCGATTCCTTGCTCAAGAGACCGTCATACAAGGCCTTGGCGGCGTCCATGTTCTTCGCGCCCTTGATGATGAACATGCCCTCAGGCGCCAGGTAGCTGCCCTCGGTCGGGTAGACCAGCTTGATTTCCTTCTGGCCGCCGGCCACGTATTCCTGCGCGGCGTATTCCAGCGTCATGCCCACGGCGTACTCGCCCGCGGCCACGCCCTTGTAGGTGGTGCCGGACGATGCCGTGACCACCGCGTTGGCGGCGATCTTGTCCAGGCCTTCCTGGCCGAATTGCTTGAAGATGCCATACACCAGCATGTAGGCCGTGCCGCTCTTGGACGGGTCGGTGATGGCGAACTTGTTCTTCCACTGCGGCTGCATCAGGTCGGACCACGTGGCCGGCGCGGCCAGGCCCTTGAGCTGGCGCTCGTTGACCATCATCACCATGACGTGCACGTTGGTGCCCACCCACAGGTCGTCCGGACCGCGGAATTCCGTCGGGATCTTGTCCAGGTCGGCCGGGCGGTAGGGCTGCAGGTGCTGGCGGTAGGCGCCCAACGTGCCGAAGCCGCCGCTCCAGAACAGGTCGCCGCGCGGATTCTGCGCTTCGGCCTCGATGCGCTTCATCATCGTGCCGGTGCCGCCGGTGACGGGCTGCACGTTCAATTTGGGCGACTTCTGCTTCACCGCGTCCAGGGCGGTTTCGATTGTCTCCGTGTTGTTGGACGAATAGAGCACGACGTTCTGGGCCTGGACGGCGCCGGTGGCCAGGGCGGCGGCCAGGACGCTGTACTGAAGTAGGTGCTTGAGTTGCATGGTTAGCCTCTGTGCGAGTGGGTTATTTGCCGGAGAACAGCTTGATGCGGAACGCCTTGACCGACACGATGATGGGCAGCACGATGACCGTGACCAGCGCCGCGCCGTAGGCCGACGCCATGCCCAGCCTGCCGCCGTCGACCTGGCGGAAGATGGCGATAGGCATGGTCTCCAGGCCGCCGCTGTAGGCGACGATGGAAGCCGACAGCTCGGAGATGGTGGTGAGCCACATCAGGATGGCTGCCGAGATGATGGACGCCTTCATGGCGGGCAGGATCACCTTGAAGAAGGTCATGAGCGGCGACACGCCCAGGCTGATCGAAGCCTCCTCGATCGACTCGGGGATGTTGAACAGCACCGACGAGGCGTTGCGCACCGCGAAGGGCAGGCGCCGCACCGTGTAGCACAGCACCATGATTCCTGAGGTGCCCGCCAGCACCAGCCAGCCGGTGTTGAAGGTCTGCACCAGCGCGATGCCCAGCACCGTGCCGGAAATGGTCAGCGGCAGCACCACGATGTAGTCCAGTACCTGGGTGGATGCGCTGCGCTTCTTGATCGTCAGGTAGCTGACCAGTACCGCGAAGGCCACGCCCAGCACCGTGGCCAGGGACGCGAACTTGAGCGAGTTCAGGATCGGTTCCGGCGCGCCGTGCAGCGCGCGCTGCATGCTGGCCAGCGACCACTGGCCCCATTGCATGACGGGCCCGCTGGTCTTGGTGAAGGCGGCGATGAAGACCACGATCAGCGGCAGCAGCGAAATGAAGATGATCAGGCCCACGCCGCTGGTGTAGAGCAGGGCGGTCCAGGAGCGCACGCGGGTAGCGGCCGGCGCGCGCCCTTGCGTCATGGTGTAGACCTTGCGCTCCACCACGCGCTTCTGGAAGAACAGCACGATGGCGACGATGGCGATCGACACCACCGACATCGCGCTCTGCAGCGTCGGGCTGCCGCCCATTTCGCTGACGAAGGTGTTGTAGGTCATGACCGACAGCAGCGGCACGCGGCTGCCCAGCAGCATGGCCAGCGCGAAGTTGCCCACCACCAGCGTGAACACCACCAGCGCGTTGACCAGCACCGCCGGCAGCAGCACCGGCACCAGCACGCGCAGCTTGGTCAGGAGCGGCGGCGTGCCCAGGCTCAGGCCCGCTTCTTCCAGCTGGCCGTCGAAGCCGCGCAGCGCCGCCAGCACGCCCAGGTAGATGTAGGTGTAGTAGACCAGCGTCATGGAGAACACCATGCCGGTCCAGCCGTAGAACGAGGGCAGCGAAATGCCGGCGTCGCCCAGCAGATTGGTCAGGATGCCGTTGTTGCCCAGGATCAGCAGCCAGGACTGGCCGACGATGATCTCGGGAATCACGATGGTCAGCACCGGCAGGATCGCCACCAGGTTCTTCAGCGGAAAGTCGAAGCGCGCCACCATGTAGGCGAAGGGCACGCCTACCAGTACCGTGCAGGTCGTGACCGCCAGGCCCAGGATCAGCGTGTTGCCGAACGCCTCGACATATTGGGAGTCGGCCAGCAGGGCCTTGAAGCCCTCCAGCGTAAAGCCGCCATCCTGCCCGGTGACGCTATTGCTGAACAGCACGCCCAGCGGATAGAGCACGAAGAACAGCAGCAGGGCCAGGCTGATTGCCGTCAGGATGCCCCAGGGCCACCATTTGATTTTCATGGCTGGCGCGTCCTCAGGCGTTGACGACGCGGCTGTCGGCGGGAATCAGCACCTGCACGGCTTCGCCGGGCTGGAACTGCGCCACCATGTTGCCGGCATGCAGCTCGACGCGGATCTCGGAGCCGTTGTCCAGCGCGATCCGGTAGGCCGTCTTGAAGCCCAGGTACTGGCGCCGCAGCACCTTGCCCGGCAAGGTATTGGGCACGTAGGGCGCGGGCGCCATCAGGGCCAGCTCTTCCGGGCGCGCGATCAGCACGCCCTTGCCGTCCAGCTGGTCGCTGCCTTGCACGCCGTCAAAGCCCAGCCCGCAGATCTCGTAGCGCACATGGCCGGCGGGGGCGCCGGCCTGGCCGTTGCGGGCGGGCACCGGGATCACGTTGGCCGAACCGATGAAGTCCGCGACGTAGGCGTTTACGGGGGTGCCGTAGAGTTCCTCCGGCGTGCCCAGCTGGGCGATGTCGCCGCGGTCCATGATGGCGATGCGATCCGACATCGCCAGCGCCTCTTCCTGGTCGTGCGTCACGAACACGGTGGTGATGCCGGCCTCGCGCACCAGGTCCAGGATCACGTCGCGCATCTGCAGGCGCATCTTGGCGTCCAGGTTGGACAGCGGCTCGTCCATCAGCAGCACGCGAGGGCGGATCACCAGCGCGCGCGCCAGCGCCACGCGCTGGCGCTGGCCGCCGCTCATCTGCGCGGGGTAGCGGTCGGCCAATGCCAGCAGGCCGACCTTGTCCAGCGCTTCGTTGACGCGCCGCGTGATCTCGGCGCGCGCCACGCCGCGGGCGCGCAGGCCATAGGCCACGTTGTCGAAAGCAGTCTTGTCCGGGAACAGCGCGTAGTCCTGGAACACCATGCCGATGTCGCGGCGGTGCGCGGACACGTGGGTCACGTCGTCCTGATCGAACAACAGGCGTCCGCCGTCCGGGGCATAGAAGCCCGCAATACAGCGCAGCAGCGTGGTCTTGCCGCAGCCGCTGGGTCCCAGCAGCGTGTAGAACGCGCCGTCGGGGATGTGCAGGGACAGATTGCGCAGGACT
Source organism: Achromobacter xylosoxidans (assembly GCF_002192695.1). Taxonomy (GTDB): domain Bacteria; phylum Pseudomonadota; class Gammaproteobacteria; order Burkholderiales; family Burkholderiaceae_B; genus Achromobacter; species Achromobacter xylosoxidans_C. Next base: position 425,587 of record NZ_MTLG01000075.1, on the reverse strand, counting down.
TGCTGCCCGCCGAAAGTCTTGACGATGCCGTCTACGGTGATTGATGCCATGTTTTGCTTCCTGCCTGAGGTTGTCGGCATCATAGGAACGGGTTCCACGCGCGACTAGCGGTGTTTTTTAAGGGTAGTCGTTAGTTTTTCTAAGAGGTCGGCGCGCGGGCTATCACCTAGAATGCGGCTGGATAGGACAGGCGCGCGCAAGCAGCGCCGATAAAAAAATAGACGACAAGGGAAAACGTGGGAAAGAGCAGCACAGCGCGGCGCCGGGCCGGCGCGCGGGCGGGCCGCAACTGAGATGGCGGGGCAGAGCCTGCCGCCGCTCAAGGCCTTGCGCGTGTTCGAAGCCGCGGCGCGTCTGCGCAGCTTTACCGCGGCCGCCGATGAACTGAGCATCACGCACAGCGCGGTCAGCCAGCAGATCCGCATACTCGAAGAGTACGTGGGGCAGCCCCTGTTCGCGCGCGAGGCGCGCGGGGTGGCGCTGCTGCCTTGCGCCCAGGCCTATTTTCCGGAAATCCAGGCCAGCCTGGAACGCATCGCGGCCGCGACCGCCAAACTGAAATCGCCCGCCTACGGCGGCGTGCTGCGCGTCTGCGCCACGCCGTCCCTGACCATGAAGTGGCTGATTCCGCGCCTGTCGGCGTTCCAGGCTCGGCACCCCGGCGTGGACGTGCAGCTCACCACGCAAGGGCGTTCCTTTCTGGACCGCGGCGGCGACACGGGCAGCGACGTGCTGATCCGCCATGGCTACATGGCGCATTCAGATCTGGCCTGCGTGCACTGCCTGGACGACTTTCATGTGCCGGTGGCATCGCCGCGCTTCATCGAGCGCAACCGGTTGGCGGCGCCCGCGGATTGCCTGGGGCATCCGCTGCTGAAGATCGCGGGCGGCATGGACCACTGGCCGCGCTGGTTCGCGCTGGCCAAGGTGGACGTGCCCGCGCAATTGCCGGGGCCGGTGTTCGACCATCAGTTCCTGTGCATGCAGGCCGCCATGAATGACCTGGGCATCGCGCTGGCGCCCTGGTGTCTGCTGGACGACGACATCCGCGCCGACCGCCTGCGTCCGCTGTTCGACGGGCCCCAGCTGCCGAACGCGGGCATCCACGCGCTGTATCGGCAGGACGGCCCAGCCGCGGCTTCGGCGCTGCTGTTCATCGAGTGGTTGCGCGAGCAAGGACGCGACCCCTCACACACCGCATAGACCAAGGACCTTTCATGCATTCCGCCTCGACGACTCCCGGCCTGCTTTGGCGCGGCATAGCGCCTCCGCTGGCGCTGACGGACTACAAACTCATCGCCTTCGACATGGACTCCACGCTGATCTCGATCGAGACGCTGGACGAAATGGCGGACCTGATGGGCAAGAAGGCCGAGGTGGCGGCGCTGACCGAAGCCGCGATGCGCGGCGAGATCAAGGACTACAAGCAGAGCCTGCGCGAGCGCGTGGCGCTGCTGGCGGGCATGCCGGAAGCGGCGCTGGACGAGGTCTATGAGCAGCGCGTGCGCATCAACCCCGGCGCCGAGACGCTGATCGCGGCCTGCAAAGCCGCAGGCCTGACCTGCCTGCTGGTCACCGGCGGCTTCACCTGCTTCACCGACCGGCTGCGGGTGCGCCTGGGCCTGGACGACGTGCGCGCCAATGTGCTGGAAATCGTGGACGGCCGCTTGACCGGCCGGCTGCTGCCACAAGCGTGGGGCGATATCTGCGACGGCGAGGAAAAGCGCCGCAAGCTGCTCGAAGTGTGTGCGTCCCTGGGCGTGGGGCCCGAGCGCGCCATTGCGGTGGGCGACGGCGCCAACGACCTGCCGATGATGCGCGCGGCGGGCCTGTCGGTGGGCTACCACGCCAAGCCGGCCGTGCGCGAGGAAGTCAAGGTGGCGATCGACGCAGGCGGCCTGGACCGCCTGCTGGAGCTGATGGCGCGCTAGCGCCGGGGCTTACGCCAGGCCGCGGATTGCCACGGCCGGATCGGTGTCGGCTTCATAGTCGACGCCGTCGATCTCGAAGCCGAACAGGCGCAGGAAGTCCTGCTTGTAGCCCGCGAAATCGGTCAGCTGGTAGATGTTGTCGTTGGTGACCTGGCCCCACAGCGCCTGCACGCGGGCCTGCACCTCGGGATCCAGCTCCTTGTAGTCGGCGCGCAGGCGGCCGTCCTGGTCGAGGATGGGCGTCTTGCCGCACAGGCTGTCGCGGTACAGGCCATAGACCTGTTCGATGCAGCCTTCGTGCGTGCCGGCTTCCTTCATGGTCTTGAACAGCAGCGACAGGTACAGCGGCATCATCGGGATCGCCGAGCTGGCCTGCGTCACCACCGCCTTCAGCACCGACACGCGGGCGTCGCCGCCGCGCGCGGCCAGCTTGGCGCGGATCTCCAGCACCTTCTGGTCCAGATCCTTCTTGGCCGCGCCGATGGAGCCGTTCCAGTAGATGTCGTGGGTGATTTTCTCGCCCAGGTAGGTGAACGCCGTGGTGCTGGCGCCTTCGGCCAGCACGCCGGCTTCCAGCAGCGCGTCGATCCACATCTGCCAGTCTTCGCCGCCCATGACGGCGACGGTGGCGTCGATCTCGGCCTGGGTGGCGGGTTCCAGCACGGATTCCTTGACCACTTCGCGGTCCGTGTCCAGGCCGCGCAGGTTGACGGCCTGGCCGATGGGCTTGAGGGTCGAATTGAAGACTTCCCCGGTCTTGGGGTGCGTGCGGCGCGGCGCGGCCAGGCTGTAGATCACCTGGTCGACCTGGCCCAGGTCCTGCTTGATGAGGTCTATGGTCTTGCGCTTGATCTCGTCGGAGAAGGCGTCGCCGTTGACGCTCTTGGCATAGAGTCCGGCGGCGTGGGCCTGCTCGTGGAACTCCGCCGTGTTGTACCAGCCCGGCGTGCCGGCCTTGGCCGCATCGCCTGGCCGCTCGAAGAACACGCCCAGCGTCTGCGCGCCGCAGCCGAAGGCCGCGCTGATCCGCGCCGCGAGGCCATAGCCGGTCGATGCGCCCAGCACCAGCACGCGTTTCGGCCCGCCAGCTATCGGCCCCTGAGCCTTGACGTAGTCAATCTGGTTGCGGACGTTGGCGGCGCAGCCGGCCGGGTGGGTGGTGACGCAGATGAAACCGCGCACGCGGGGCTTGATGATCATGGGAGCCTCGATTCGGGGAAATGCCTGGATCGCCCATGCGCGAAAGCGCAAAAAGCGACCCGCATTGTACGGGAGGCGGCGCGGGCGCGCTGCCGGCTTAGCGCGCGTCGGCCCCGGCCAGCGGCGCGGCCTGGGCGCGGCTGCGGCGCCATTCGATCAGGCCGATGCCGATGCCGCTGGCGCAGATGATGGCGATGCCCAGCCAGGTCAGCGGGTCGGGGAAATGGCCCCAGACCAGCCAGCCGACCGAGGTGGCGCTGATGATCTGCAGGTAGACGAAGGGCGCCAGGGTGGAAGCGGGCGCGCGGCGGTAGGCGGCGATCTGGAACAGGTGGCCCAAGCCGCCCGTGATGCCAGTGGAGATCAGCACGACCCAATCCAGCGGCGCCAGCGCCTTGAGGATGGGCAGGACGGGCGGCAGGATGAAGGGCAGGGCCAGGGTCAGGCAAAGCGTGCCAACGGCGCCGCTCCAGATCAGCGAGGTGAACGGATCGTCGCCCGCCACGCGCCGCGTCGCGATGAACTGGACCGCGAAGCAACAGGCCGTGAGCAGGCCGAACACCGTGCCCACCGGATCCAGGCCGCCGCCCGGGCGGATCACGATGATCACGCCGATGAAGGCGATGCCCGCGGCGATGAAGCGCGACAGGCGGGCGGGTTCCTTCAGGACCCAGGGCGCGGCCGACAGCACCAGCAGCGGCGCCAGGAAGTTGATGGCGGTGGCCTCGGCCTGAGGGATGTAGCTCAGCGTGGTGAAGAACATCAGCGTGGCCAGGAACATCGAGCCGCCGCGCAGGATCTGTTCGCGCGGCTTCCTGCTGCGAAAAACGCCCAGGCCGCGCGCGGGCAGCACCAGGGCCAGCACCAGCGCCAGGTGCACGGCATAGCGGAACCACGACAGCACCAGCAGCGGCACGCCCGCATTCATCACCCACTTGCCGCTGGCATCCAGGCACGACAGCGTCCACATCGACAGCACCAGCAACAGCACCCCCATCATCGGGCCGCTGGAAGCGGGCGCTGCACGGCGCGTGCGACCGTTATCGGCCGGGGTCATCGACAAACTCCTTTGGTGGCTGAAATGCCGGTTTGCAGGTACCGGGCGGCTGCCATGATACGCTCATCGCGCCGGGGGAACAGGCTCATGATAGAACTACGCAACATCGAAACTTTTTTTTGGGTGGCCACGCTGGGCAGCTTTCGCGCCGCGTCGGACAAACTCAACACCACGCAACCCGCGGTGTCGCAGCGCATTGCCTCGCTGGAGGCCGATCTGGGCGTGCGCCTGTTCGAGCGCGACGCGCGCGGCGTGAAGCTGACGGCCAAGGGCCATGAATTGCTGTCGCATGCCGAGCGCATGCTGCAGGTGCGGCGCGATATGTTCGAAGCCGCGCGCGAACAGAACGTCATGAGCGGCACGGTGCGCATCGGCGTGGCCGAGACCATCGTGCAGACCTGGCTGCCCACGCTGATCGAACTGATCCACTCCAACTATCCGGCGATGGTGCTGGAGATCGAGGTCGACACGACCCACGTGCTGCGCTCGCACCTGATGTCGCGCCAGATCGATCTGGCCTTCCTGATGGGACCGGTGCTGGAGGCGCGGGTCGAGAACCTGCCGCTATGCACCTATCCGCTGGCCTGGGTCGCCAGCCCCGTGCTGGAGCTGGGGCCGGAGCCGTTGACCCTGGAGCGGATAGGCAAGCTGCCCATCATCACCTATCCCTCCAATAGCGCGCCTTACCGCGTGGTGCGCGACATGCTGACGCGGGCTGGCGTGAATTCGCCACGCATGTATGGCAGCGCATCGATGTCGATGATGGTGCGCATGACGCAGGACGGCATCGGCACCAGCGTCATCGCGCCCGTGTTCCTGGGCAAGGAACTGGCGCGCGGCGAACTGCGCATCTTGCGGGTGGAAGCCGATCCCTTACCGGAGCTGAGCTTCACCGCGACCTGGGTGCAGGGGCCGGACAGCCACGCGGTGCGCGTCATCGCCCAGATGGCGCAGAAGGTGGCGGAGCAGGCCGCGGACGGCACTCCGCTCTAGGTGTTTACCCCAGATCGAGCCTTGCGGCAGGCACGGACAGCTGTCAGGCGCGGCCGCGGCCCGGCGCGCCTGGCTGCCCGCTGAGCCGCGCCGCTGCGTCGTTTGCGCGAAACGCGGGGCCCGCGGCGGGCGAGACCAAAGAAAAATTTATACCCCCGTATCGCAACATACGATTGGACGCTCCGCGCCCCTGACGCTGCAATGGCGCCACATCAATAACGATCGCCTGGATGCACAGAGCGGGGGAAAGCATGAACCAGCGCAGGTCCCATTTCCAGACCCGGGCGGCCAGCCATGCCGCGCAGGCGCCGTGCGCGCCGCTGCGCGGCTGATCCCCAGACTCTCCGATTGCCACCGCGCGCCGCCAGGATAACGGGATCCGGCGCGCGGCATACCATCCCGCCAGCTAGGAGTTTTGTCCATGAAGAAGTCGCTTGTTTTCGCCGCCGTCGCCGCCAGCCTGTTGGCCGGCGCCGTCCAGGCCCAGGACCTCCCCAAGACCCAGTTGAAGGTCGTGGGCGGCCTGAGCAACCTGACCGCCTACAACGATTACGAAAAGCCGTTCTGGACCAAGACCATCCCCGAGCTGTCCAAGGGGCAGGTCACGGCCGACATCAAGGGCTTCAACGAAATGGGCTTGAAGGGTCCCGAACTGCTGCGCCTGATGTCGCAAGGCGTGGTCGAATTCGGCACCGCAACGCTGGCGTACTTCGCCAGCGACAACCCCATCAACGAAGCAATCGACCTGGCCGGCCTGGCGCCGGACGTCAAGACCGCGCGCGCGGTCACGGACGCGTTCGAACCGGTCTATGCCAAGCTGTATGGCGAAGGCAGCAACGTCAAGCTGCTGGGCATCTCCACCTATCCCGCGCAAGTGCTGTTCTGCAACGCCGAAATCAAGAGCCTGGCCGACATCAAGGGCAAGAAAGTGCGCACCAGCAGCCGCACCACCGCCGAGTTCGTCGAAGCGCTGGGCGGCTCCAGCGTGACCATGGCCTTCGGCGAAGTGGTGCCGGCGCTGCAGAACAAGGTGGTGGATTGCGCCATCACGGGTTCGCTGTCCGGCTATTCGGCCAAGTGGTACGAAGTGTCGACCCACCTGGTCGCGCTGCCGATCAACTGGAACCAGCAGATCCACGCCGTGAACCAGAAGGCCTGGGACAAGCTCGATCCCAACGTGCGCACCTTCCTGCAGACCAATGTGAAGACGCTGGTCGACAACATCTGGGACGCCGCCGCGCGCCAGACCCAGGAAGGCTATGACTGCAACACGGGCGCCGCCGCTTGCCCGTTCCCGGTCAAGGGCAAGATGGTCCTGGTCCAGCCCTCGGACGCGGACCGCGCGTTGCTGAAGAAGGTCACCGAAGAAGCCGTGCTGCCGAAGTGGGCCGCGCGCTGCTCGGCGCAGTGCGTGAAGGACTTCAACGCCACGATCGGCAAGACGCTGGGCGTGGTGGCGAAGAAGTAGTTTCCCCCCCGAAGCGCTGCGCGCTTCCCCCCCAGGGGGGCATGCCTGCGGACCGGCGGAGCCCGGCTCCGCGGCATCCTGATCGGGGGAGGGGCGCTGCAGATCGGCAGAGCTGGCTTCGTGGCATCCCGATGGGGGGAGCTGCCGCAGATAGGCAGAGCTGGCTTCGAGGCATCCCGATGGGGGGAGTTGCCGCAGATCGGCAGAGCTCGCTTCGTGGCATCCCTATGGGATCGTTCGTTACATAGCTGGGAGGGCAATGCTTGCCTGGCCCTGCAAAGGTTTTACTCATGACTCAAACTGAACACTTTCGCCTGCTGGGCGGGCTATTGCGGCGGGCCGAGAGCTTCTCGCGGGTGGCTGTCTGGGCCGGCGGGGCGCTGACGGTGGCCAGCGTGCTGCTGATCTCGTTTGACGTGCTGGCCCGCAAGTTCCTGGGCTTCACGACTGGCGGCGCGGACGAGCTGTCCAGCTACGCCTTCGCCATCAGCACGTCCTGGGCGCTGGCGTTCGCCACGCTGCAACGCGCCAACGTGCGCGTGGACGTGGTCTACCAGTACATGCCGGTGCGCATCGCGGCCGTGCTGGACTGGATCTCCATGGTGGCCCTGGCGGTCTTCATGGTCTACCTGACTTATTACGCCTCCGAGGTGGTGCAGACCTCCTGGGCGCAGAAATCCGCCGCCAACACGCCGCTGGCCACGCCCTTGTGGATTCCGCAGGGCCTGTGGCTGCTCGGCCTGGGCTGGATGTGCATCACCGTTGCGCTGATGCTGGCGCGCGCCTCCGCCGCGCTGGTCACGGGCGATATCGAACTGGTCAAGAGCATTTGCGGCGTGCGTTCGGCGCAGGAAGAAGCCGACGAAGAAGCCGCCGCTGGCGAGCGCATGGTGAAGGGAGAGGCCGCATGATTTCCACCGCATTGATACTGCTTCTGGTGCTGATCGGCCTGTCGATCCCGGTGGGCGCGGCGCTGGGCGTGCTGGGCCTGATCCTGGATCCGCTGTTCTCCATGCTGCCGCTGACGCGCGCCATCGGTGAAGTCTCGTGGAGCACCAACAACGAATTCCTGCTGGTGGCGATTCCGCTGTTCATCATGCTAGGCGAGGTGCTGCTGCGCGCAGGGTTCGCCGAACGCATGTACGGCGCGATGAGCCTGTGGCTGTCGTGGCTGCCGGGCGGGCTGATGCACGCCAACATCGGCGCCTCGACGCTGTTCTCGGCCACCTCGGGCTCCAGCGTGGCGACCGCCGCGACGGTGGGCACCGTGGCCATTCCGCAGATCCGCAAGTACGGCTACAACGAGCCGTTGTTCCTGGGCAGCCTGGCCGCCGGCGGCACGCTGGGCATCCTGATCCCGCCTTCGATCAACCTGGTCATCTACGGCGTGCTGACGAACTCCTCGGTGCCCAAGCTGTACCTGGCCGGCATCATCCCGGGATTCGCGATGGCCGCGCTGTTCATGTTGACGGTGGTCATCGCCTGCGTCGCCAAGCCGTCCTGGGGCGGCAAGAAGATCCAGGCTACCTGGGGCCAGCGTATCGCCAGCCTGGTGCATCTGGCGCCGCCCATGGGGATCTTCTTCCTGGTGGTGGGTTCCATCTATGCCGGCCTGGCCACGCCGACCGAGGCCGCTGCGCTGGGCGTGCTGGGCGCGTTCATCCTGGCGGCCTGGTTCCGCCGCCTGTCTTGGTCGATGCTGCGCGAAGTCATGGAAGGCACCATGCGGTCCACGGCCATGATCATGCTGATCGTGGTGGCGGCCAGCTTCCTGAACTTCGTCATGTCCGCTACCGGTTTGACGGACGCGCTGACCAAGTCGATCACGGGCCTGGGCCTGTCGCCCGGCTGGATGCTGCTGATCGTGGTGATCTTCTACCTGGTGCTGGGCTGCTTCATGGAAACGCTGTCCATGATGATCACGACCATCCCCATCGTGGCGCCCATCATGATCGGCCTGGGTTTCGACCCCATCTGGCTGGGCATCGTCATCATCATCCTGGTCGAAGCCGCGCTGATTACGCCGCCCGTGGGCCTGAACCTGTTCGTGGTGCAGAGCCTGCGCAAGAGCGGCTCGATGAGCGCGGTCATCGTCGGCAGCCTGCCGTTCGTGGCGGCCATGTTCGTGATGCTGGCGCTGTTGGCCTTCTGGCCGGACGTGGCGCTGTGGCTGCCGCGCGTGTTCGGCTGACCTCAACCCATAGACATTCCGGGGCGCGGCGAGCCGCCGCGTCCTTCATCCCCTTATTTTCAGCAGGACAGACATGAAAGCCGTATTCCAGATCGAAGACTCGCAACCCCGCCAGGTGGAAGTGGAGCTCGACACCCTGATCGTCGCCGGCTGGGCCGGACGCGACATTGCCGCGATCGAGCACCACATCGAAGAGCTGGCCGCCATCGGCGTGCCGCGCCCCAGCAGCGTGCCGCTGTACTACCGCATCGCCGACAACCAGCTGACCCAGAAGGAAACCGTGCAGGCCCTGGGCGAGGATTCCTCGGGCGAAGTCGAGACCTTCGTGTTCTCCGTGGACGGCGAAATGTACGTCAGCATCGCCTCCGATCACACCGACCGCAAGCTGGAGACCTACAGCGTGGCCATGTCCAAGCAGGTCTGCGTCAAGCCCGTGGCGACCAGCGCCTGGCGCCTGGCCGACGTGGCCGACTACTGGGACGAGTTGATCATCCGTTCCTACATCGTCGAGAACGGCGTCGAAGTGCTGTACCAGGAAGGCCCGCTGGCGTCGCTGCGCACGCCGCAGGACCTGATCGCAGGCTATACCGGCGGCGCCACGGTGCTGCCGGCCGGCGCGGGCATGACCTGCGGCACGGTAGGCGCGATCGGCGGCATCCGCGCCGCGGCCGACTTCACCATGGAGTTGCACGATCCGCGGCGTCAGCGCAGCCTGCGCCACCGCTATCATGTCGAGACGCTCCCCGTGGTGGCCTGATTCGGGCCCCAGGCGCTGATCGCCAGGCGCGCCCGCGGGCGCGCCCGTTTGCACCCAAGCCGCAAGACGGCACTAGGATGACTATGGTTCCGACTTTGAATGATCTGACCCTGGCCCTGCAAGAGGGCCGCAGCACCTCCGTGCAACTGACGCAGGCGGCGCTCGCCCGCGCGCAGGACGAAGCGGGCGAAGGCGCCCGCGCGTTCACTCGCCTGTATGCCGACTCCGCGCTGGCGCAGGCGCAAGCTTCCGACACGCTGCGCGCCGCCGGCATCGTCCGCTCCGCGATCGAGGGCTTGCCCATCAGCATCAAGGATCTCTTCGACGTCGAAGGCGAAACCACGATGGCGGGCTCGGTGGCACGTGAAGGCGAACCGGCGGCCGACGCCGACGCCGAAGTCGTGCGCCGCCTGATCGCCGCAGGCGCGGTCATCATCGGCCGCACCAACATGACCGAATTCGCTTATTCGGGCCTGGGCATCAATCCCCATTACGGCACGCCGCTGAATCCCTACGACCGCGCCACCGGACGCATCCCGGGCGGCTCGTCCTCGGGCGCGGCCGTCTCGGTTGCCGATGGCATGTCGGCCGCGGCCATTGGTTCGGACACCGGCGGCTCCGTGCGCATTCCGGCGGCGCTTTGCGGCCTGACCGGCTTCAAGCCCAGCGCCTGGCGCGTCTCCATGGAAGGCGTGCTGCCGCTGTCGGCCAACCTGGATTCCATCGGCCCGATAGCCGCCAGCGTGCGCTGCTGCGCCGAATTGGACGCCATCCTGTCCGGCGACGGCGGCCCCGTGCCCGAAGCGGCCGTGCTGCGCGGCCTGCGCCTGGCCATCCCGACCACCCTGGCGCTGGACGCCATGGAAAAACATGTCGCCGACAGCTTCGCGGCTGCCGTCAGCCGCCTGAAGGCCGCCGGCGCGCTGGTCGAAGAGATCGCGATTCCGGAATTCGCCGAACTGGCCGCCATCAACGCCAAGGGAGGCTTCACTGCCGCCGAGGCCTGGGCCTGGCACCGCGACCTGATCGCCCGCGCGGGCAAGCGCTACGACCCGCGCGTGGTGTCGCGCATCATGCGCGGCAAGGACATGAGCGCGGCCGACTACCTGGACCTGCTGGACGCGCGCGAAGCCTGGGTGGCGGCGGTGGACCGCCGCATCGCGGGCTACGACGCCCTGATCATGCCGACCACGCCGATCGTGGCGCCGGCGGTGGCCGACCTGCAGGCTTCGGACGAGGCCTATTACGCCGCCAACGGCTTGATCCTGCGCAACCCGACGCTGATCAATTTCCTGGATGGCTGCGCGCTGTCGCTGCCTTGCCATGCCGCCGGCACGGCGCCGGTGGGGCTGATGATCGCGGGCAGCAACGGCGCGGACCGCCGCATCCTGGGCATCGGCCTGGCGTTGGAAGCGCTCTACGCCGGGCAGTGATGCGCTGCCGGGACGGACGGCAGCCGCCCGCCCGTCCCGGACGCTAAGATGGCGGCTGCATAGCCGGACTTTGCCGCCATGATCGATCTGCGCAATATCGAAACGTTCTTCTGGGTTGCCACCCTGGGCGGTTTCCGCGCCGCGGCCGAGAAGCTCAACGCCACCCAGCCTGCCATCTCCCAGCGCATCGCGTCGCTGGAATCCGATCTGGGCGTGCGCTTGTTCGACCGTGACGCGCGCGGCATCAAGCTGACGGGCAAGGGGCGCGAGCTGCTGTCGCACGCCGAGCGCATGCTGCAGATGCGGCGCGACATGCAGGAGGCCGCGCGCGCCAAGAGCGTCATGAGCGGCATGCTGCGGCTGGGGGTATCGGAAACCATCGTCCATACCTGGCTGCCGACCCTGATGGAGTATCTGCACGACGTCTATCCGGCGCTGATGGTCGAGATCCAGGTGGATACGACCACGGTGCTGAAGACGCAGCTTGCCTCGCGCCAGATCGACCTGGCCTTCCTGCTGGGGCCGATGGAAGAGCCGCGCATCGAAAACCTGTATCTCTGCAACTACCCGCTGAGCTGGGTGGCGAGCCCCAAGCTCAAGGTCGGGCGCCAGCCCATCCCCCTGAAGCGGCTGGCCGAATGGCCCGTCATCACTTATCCGTCCACCACCGACCCGCACCGCGCCGTGCGCCAGCTGTTGCAGCAGGCCGGCGTGGAGGCGCCGCGCATGTACGGCAGTTCGGCGCTCAGCGTCATCGTGCGCATGGCGCAGGACGGCATCGGCACCGCGGTCATCGCGCCTGTCATCCTGCACAAGGAGCTGGCGCAGGGCGAATTGCGCATCCTGGACGTGAAGGCGCCGGCCTTGCCGCCGCTGCACTACACCGCCTGCTGGATGCAGGGTCCGGACAGCCAGATCCCGCGCGCGGTGGCCGAGGCGGCGCAGCAGATTGCGCGTGAAGAGGCGCTGCGCCATCCGGCATAACCCTCATAAATAAATATGATCGGGGTCTATCGCAACATGTGATTGGACGCTGGTGCGCCGTTCCTGTGCAATGTCCCCATACTTGAATCGTCATTGAAGGGATGGACATGCATACGAACCCTGCCGCGCGCACTAGCGTTGAGTTGGCCCGCCAGGCGCGCCTGGATGCGCGCAGCGGCAAGCTTACCGGCCCCACCGCGAACCTCGCGCCCGGCCATGTCCAGGCCAATCTCGCCATCCTGCCGCGCGCGCTGGCCGCGGATTTCCTGCATTTCTGCCAGCGCAATCCCAAGCCCTGTCCCTTGCTCGCCATGTCCGAACCGGGCGATCCCGCCTTGCCGGAACTGGGCCAGGACATCGACATCCGCAGCGACATCCCGCGCTACCGCGTCTGGCAGAACGGCGAGCTGGTGGCCGAGCCCACCGACGTGCGCGACCTCTGGCGCGACGACCTGGTGTCGTTCCTGATCGGCTGCTCGTTCTCGTTTGAAGAGGCGATGCTGGACAACGGCCTGCCGGTGCGCCACATCGAGCAGGGCTGCAACGTGCCCATGTACCGCACCAGCATCCCGACCCATGCCGCGGGCGTGTTCGGCGGACCGCTGGTCGTATCCATGCGTCCCCTGAAGGCGGCGGACGCCATCCGCGCCATCCTGGTCACCTCGCGTTTTCCCTCGGTCCACGGCGCGCCGGTGCATATCGGCGACCCCGCGTTGATCGGGATTGCCGACATCAACCGCCCGGACTATGGTGATCCGGTGGAGATACGCGAAGGCGAAATGCCCGTGTTCTGGGCTTGCGGCGTGACGCCGCAGTCGGTGGTCGCAGCCGTGCGGCCGGAGTTCTGCATTACCCACGCGCCCGGCCACATGCTGGTCACGGACCTCATCAATAGCCGGATGGCGGTGTTCTGACCGCCATCCATTCGCTTTCCCGGTAGCGCGCAAACGGGTAGCGGTTGAAAGTCGTAGTCGCGCTGCAGTGCCAGTTGTGCCACCAAAACGATCCATCAAAGGACAAGGGGAAATGGCGACAACCGCTTTGAATCTGGGGCCTTCCGGCTTGCCGGATGGCCTCGTGCCGCCGCGAGCCTGGCTATCCCCTTGGGGATTCCCGGCCGCGTCCATGTAGTGCTTTCACACCTAGCCGGTTCCATTCAGGAGTTCAGTTATGAAGATGAAGCTCATCGCGGGTGTCGCCGCGAGTCTGGCGCTGATGTGCGCCGTGCCCGCGCAGGCGCAGCAGGCCGTGCGCATCGGCGCGATCTACCCCTTGTCGGGCGCCTTGGCGTCCACCGGGGCGGAGATCAAGGCGGCCGTCGAGCTGGCGGTCGAGATCATCAACAATCCGCACCCCGAGCTCGAAGGCATACCGCTGGCCGCGGGCAGCGGCCTGCCTGCGCTGGGCGGCGCCAAGATCGAAGTGGTGTTCGGCGATTCCCAAGGCAAGCCCGAAGTGGGCCTGGCCGACGCCCAGCGGCTGATCGACCAGGAAAAGGTCGTGGCCCTGACCGGCGCCTACCAGTCGGCCGTGACGAAGACCGCCAGCCGCATCGCCGAGCAGCGCGGCATCCCCTATGTCAACGGCGAGTCCAGCAGCCCCGACCTGACCGAGCGCGGCTACAAGTGGTTCTTCCGCACTTCGCCCAACGACGATACCTTCGTCGAGAACATGATGCAGTTCCTGGATGGCATCAAGGCGGTGCCGACCGCCAAGATTGCCGTGGTGTACGAGAACACCGACTTCGGCGTGAACACCTACAAGGCGGTGGAAAAGTTCGCCAAGCAGTACAAACGCCAACTGGTTGCCAACATCGCCTACAGCGCGGGTTCGGCCTCGGTGACGGCGGAGGTGCAGAAGCTGGCGGCGGCCAAGCCCGATGTGGCCATCTTCGCCAGCTATACCTCGGACGCCATGCTGTTCGTGCGCACCATGCGCGAAAGCAAGTACGCGCCGCCGGTGCTGCTGGCCAACGACGCGGGCTTCATCGATTCGCGCTTCGTGCAGGAGGTGGGGCCGCAGGTCCAGGGCGTGCTGACGCGCGACGTCTGGGGCAATGACGTGGCGGCGTCCAAGGCCGGCCTGAAGAAGATCAACGACATGTACAAGGCCAAGACCGGCAAGGACCTGAACGGCAACAATGCGCGCTCGATGCAAGGGGTGCTGGTGCTGGCCGACGCGATCAACCGGGCCGGCTCCACCGATCCGGAGGCGATCCGCAAGGCGCTGGCGGCCACCGACCTGGGCGAGGCGCAGGTCGCGATGCCCTGGGCCGGGGTGCAGTTCGACGCCAAGGGCCAGAATACCAAGGGTTCGGGCCTGATCCTGGAACTGAAGGGTTCGTCCTACCAGACGGTGTGGCCGGAAAAATACCGCACGGACAAGAGCCTGCCCACGCTGCCGTTCGCCTGGAAGTAAACATAGTCTGACGCGGCGGGCCGCGGGGCCTGCCGCGAGGAGCACTCCATGTTTGAAGCTCTCTCGGCAGGCCTGTTCAACGGCCTGATCTATGCCGCGGTGGCGGTGGGGCTGGCGCTGATCTGGGGCATTACCGACGTCATCAACTTCGCCCATGGCGAGTTCCTGATGCTGGGCATGTATGCCGCCTATTGGCTCTACACGCTGGGCCACATCGATCCCACGCTGTCGGCGCCGCTGGTGGCGATCCTGCTCGCCTTCGTCGGCTTCCTGACCTATGCGCTCATCATCCGCCGCTTGCAGAAGGGGCCGGCGATGGCGGTCATCCTGGCCACCTTTGGCCTTGGGCTGGTGCTGCGCCAGATCGCCTTCATCGCCTTCAGCCCCGACTACCGCAGCCTGCCCGACACGCTGGTGTCAGGCAGCGTCACGGTGGCCGGCATCTCGCTGGGCAGGCCCCAGGTGGTGACGGGCCTGATCGCGCTGGTGGTGGTGGTCGCGTTGTTCATCCTGGTGTACCGCACGCGCTGGGGCCATGCCTTGCAGGCGGTGGCGGAAGACCGCCAGGTGGCGGCGCTGGTGGGCATTTCGCCCGACCGGGTCAACGCCCTGGTCTGGATGCTGGGCAGCGCCGCGGTGGGCCTGGCCGGCGCCTTGCTGACCACCTTCTTCTACGTGTTTCCCTCGGTGGGCACGGTGTTCGGCCTGCTGGCTTTCGTGGCGGTCTGCATGGGCGGCTTCGGGTCGCTGCCGGGCGCCTTCATCGCGGGAATCCTGATCGGGATCATCGAGGCCATGACGGGCTACTTCGTCGCGCCGGCCTTGAAGACGGTGAGCGTCTTCATCCTGTTCATCCTGGTTCTCTGGTATCGGCCGCGCGGCCTGTTCGGGCGGTGGTGAAATGAACAAGACAGACAAAATCGATACCGCGTCCGCCGGCGTGCCCAAATGGCCGGTCCTGGCTGCCGCCGTGGCTGCCATCCTGATGGCCTTGGTGCCGCTGGTGGTAAAGGACGCCTTCACCCTGCAGGTGCTGCTGCTGGCCATCATGTTCGGCGCGCTGGGCGCGTGCTGGAACCTGGTCGGGGGCTTCCTGGGGCGGATCTCCTTCGGCCACAGCGTGTTCGTGGGAGTAGGTGGCTACACCACCTTGCTGCTGCTGCACCACCTGAAGCTCACGCCGCTGTTGGGCATTCCGCTGGGCGGGCTGATCAGCGCCGGGCTGGCCTGGCTGGTGGGTGGTCCCACCTTGCGGCTGTCCGGCCACTACTTCGCCATGGCCACCATTGCGCTGCTGCAGATCGGGCTGCTGTTGATGATCAACTGGGAGTGGGCGGGCGGCGCCGTCGGCCTGGAGGCGCCCATCGGCGATGCCGCGTGGATGCTGCTGTTCCGCAGCAAGGTGCCGTACTACTGGATCGCGGTGGGGCTGGCCTTCCTGACTTTCTGCGCCACCTTCTTCCTGGTGCATTCCAAGACCGGTTTCTATTGGCGGGCCATCAACGGCGACGAGGCGGCCTCGCGCAGCCTGGGCGTGCCGGCGGATCGCTATAAGATGCTGGCCTTCGTGATGTCGGCGGGCATGACCGGGGTGTGGGGCGGCTTCTTCGCCATGTACGTGGGCTTCATCGATCCGGAGTCCATGTTCAACCTGACGATGTCGGTGCAGGTCGTGCTGGTCACCATCCTGGGCGGAGTCGGCACGCTGATCGGTCCTTGGTTGGGAGCGGCGGTGCTGCTGCCGCTGTCGGAGGGAACGCGCGTGCTGTGGGGCAGTTCGGGCATGGGTCTGGACCTGCTGGTTTTCGGCCTGGCGATCTTGTTGGTCACCATGTTCCTGCCGGGTGGGCTGGTCACATTGAGGAGGCGCCGTGGCTCTGCTGGACGTTAAGAACCTGACCAAGCAATTCGGCGGTCTGGTCGCCAACAAGGACATCTCGCTGTCGGTCGAGGCGGGCGAGATCGTCGCCATCATCGGCCCCAATGGCGCGGGCAAAAGCACCTTGTTCAATGGCCTGGTGGGGCATCACGCGCCCACCTCCGGCTCGGTGACCTTCGATGGCCAGTCGATGATAGGGCGGCGACCCGAAGAGGTGGCCGCCATGGGCCTGGTGCGTACCTACCAGATACCGCGCAGCTTCGGACAGATGACGGTGTTGGAGAACGCCATGGTCGGCGCGCTGCTGCGCCACCCGCGCCTGCAGGACGCGCGCCGCGAATCGGCCCGCGTGCTGGAGCTGGTGGGCCTCGCCGAGCGCGCCGACGTAAGGGCGGCCGAACTCAACGTGGCCGGGCAGAAGCGGGTCGAGCTGGCGCGGGCGCTGGCGACCGAGCCGCGCATGCTGCTGCTGGACGAGGTGGCGGGCGGCCTGAACCCGGCCGAAGCCATCGCGTTGGCGGAGATCCTGCGCGGCATCCATGCGTCGGGCGTCACGCTCATCATCGTCGAGCACGTGCTGGAGGTGGTGATGCGGCTGGCGCAGCGGGTGCTGGTGCTGAACTTCGGCCAGATGATCGCCGAGGGCGCGCCGCAAGAAATCGTGCGTAACCCGGCTGTGATAGAAGCCTATCTGGGGAGAAAGCACCGTGCCTGATGCGATGCTGAAAGTGGAAGACCTGAGCGTGGCCTACGGCGGCGTGCAGGCGGTGCGCGGCGTGTCGCTGGAAGTCCGGCCGGGCGAGATCGCAGCCCTGCTGGGCGCCAACGGCGCGGGCAAGTCCAGCACCTTGCTGGCCATCGTTGGGGCGGTCAAGCCCAAGGGCGGGCGGGTGGTGTTCGAAGGCCGGGACATCACCGGCACGCCGCCGGACAAGCTGGTGACCCAGGGCATCTCCATGATTCCCGAAGGCGCGCGGGTGTTCGCGCGCCAGCCCGTGGAGCAGAACTTGCGCCTGGGCGCGTACACGGTGCGGGACGAGCGCTTATACGCCGAACGCCTGGAGCGGGTCTATGCCTTGTTTCCGCGACTGAAGGAGCGCCGCGCGCAACTGGCGGGCACCATGTCCGGGGGCGAGCGCCAGATGCTGGCTATCGGCCGGGCGCTGATGAGCGGGCCTCGCCTGCTCTTGATCGATGAGCCCAGCCTGGGCCTGTCGCCCTTGCTGGTGGAACAGGTATTCGATGCGCTGGCCGCCTTGAACCGCGATGACGGCCTGTCGGTCTTGCTGGTGGAGCAGAACATGGCCCAGGCGCTGGAAGTCGCGGCGCGCGCCTACGTGATGCAGAGCGGCAGGGTGGCGCTGTCGGGCGAAGCGGCGGAATTGGCAGCCTCGGACGAGGTGCGCAAGGCGTATCTGGGGATGTGAGTCTGGACTGGCGACGAAACCGCGCCGGACGCGCAAGGCGTCCGGCGCGGGCGGTCATCAGAAGATGTGGCGGAAGCCCACTGCGGCGCCGAGCTGGTTGCTCTTGCCGGTGATTTCGCCGCTGGCGGCATCGCTTACCTTGTTCCAGTCCACGGTGCCGTAGATCTGCGAACGCTTGGACAGCGAGTACTCGGCCACGGCGACCAGCGCATAGCGCTTGCCCTTGTCGCCGTCTTCGACCACGTTCTTGCTCTGGTCGTAGTAGGCGGCGCCGGTGATCGCCCAGCGCGGCGTGGCCTGCCAGGTCACGCCGGCGAAGTAGCCGTTGTCCTTGCGGTCCAGGCCGGCGGCCTGGGCGCCGCCCATGACGGCGTTGACCCAGCCGGTTTCGTCGCGGCCGTTGTAGTAGCCGGCGAAGACCTTGGCGGCTTCGAACTGATACGAAGCGTTCAGGTTCCAGACGCGCTGGCGCAGGTCGGAATCCGTGCCGTCGTAGGTCTGCTGGTAGGCAGCGCCCAGGCCCAGCTTGCCGACGGTGTAGCGCAGGCTGGCGCCGTACTGCTGGCCGGCCTTGTGGTCGTTGTAGTCATCGCCATTGGCCCAGGACAGCACGAAAGCCAGGTCTCCGATGGTGTTGGAGTACTTGGTCATGTTGTTGGTGCGTACGCGCGACATGGCGGCGGGCAGCCAGGCGTTCTGGTCGTAGTTGCCGACGGTCAGCGGGTCGAAGTAGTCGGCCAGCAGGTCGAACATTGGGGTGTTCTGCAGACCCAGGGTCAGCGCGCCGATGTTGCCGCCGTCCAGGCCGATATAGGCCAGGCGGCTGAAGGTCTTACTGGGATCCGAGCCGCGGCCGTTCTGCATGTTGAAGCCGTTTTCCAGGCGGAAGAAGGCGCGGTTGCCGTTGCCGAGGTCTTCGGAGCCGCGCAGGCCCCAGCGGCTGTTGGAAATGGCGCCGTTCTCCATCGACACGCGGCTGCCGTCCGCGCCCACGCTGCCGGCGCTGGTGCTCAGGTAGCGGATGCTGACGTCGGCGATGCCGTACAGGGTGACGCTGGTTTCGGCTTGGGCCGTGCCGGCGGCCAAGCCCAGGCCTGCAAGGGCGAGGGATAGGGTGATGCGTTTCATGCGGGGGCTCCTCCTGGGTAGCGCTATTTTTAGTGGTGCCGGGCTTTTGGCTCGGCTGGTTGCGCCTGGCGGATCGTCAGGCGCCGGGCCTTCGCACCGACGCTTCTGGTAAGCGCGGGTCCGGGCGATGGCCGCATATGCACATATACGCCGTAATGTTGCAACGTATCAGCGCCAGGGAATTCTAGAAAAACTGGGGCGTGAACAACACCTGTAGTTTTTTGGAGTTTTCCCTGGTTTACAGGATGGCAAAACAGGGGGAGCGGGTAGGGCGCCCGCCATGGCGAAAAAAAACCCCGCTCCAGGAACGGGGTTCTCAGGGTGACGCCGTCCTACAGCGTCATGTGCAGCGGCAGCCACGTCGCTATGCCAGGCACGGCATAGAGCAGCAGCACGGCCAGGATCATCAGGAAGAACATCGGCAGCGAGGCGCGCGCGATGTAGGGCAGCTCTTTCCCGCTCATGCCGGACAGCACGAACAGATTGAACCCGACCGGCGGCGTGATTTGTGCCATTTCTACAACGAACACGATGAAGATGCCGAACCAGATCAGGTCGATGCCGGCGGCCTGCACCGTGGGCAGTAGCACGCCCATGGTCAGCACGACGATGGAAATGCCGTCCAGGAAGCAGCCCAGGACGATGAAGAACACCATCAACGCCATGATCAGCCCGAACTGCGACAGGCCCAGTCCGCCGATCCATTCGGCCAGCGCGCGCGGCAGGCCGATATAGCCCATCGCCAGTGTCAGGAACTGCGCACCCGCCAGGATCAGCGCAATCATGCAGTACAGTCGGGTGGCGCCCAGCAGCGACTGCATGAAGGTGGAGCGGTTCAGCGACCCCTGCAGCGCGGAGAGGAACAGGGCGCCCACCACGCCGACCGCCGCCGCTTCCGTAGCCGTTGCGATGCCAGAGTAGATGGAGCCCAGCACCGCGCCGATCAGCAGCATCACCGGGATCAGGTGGCGCGAACGCGACAGCTTTTCCATCAGGGACAGGCCGGGGTCGGCTGCCGGCACCTGGCCGGGGTTGCGGATGGCCCACCAGGCGATGTAACCCATGAACAGCAGGGCCAGCAGGATGCCGGGCACGATGCCCGCGATGAACAGCTTGGCGATGGACACGTCCGCCGCCACGCCATACACGATCATGATGATGGAAGGCGGAATCAGCAGGCCCAGCGTGCCGGCGCCCGACAGCGTGCCCAGGATCTTGTCCTCGGGATAGCCGCGGCGCGTCAGTTCCGGGATGGTCATCTTGCCGACCGTGGCGCAGGTCGCCGCGGACGAGCCCGAGACCGCCGCGAAGATGGCGCAACCGATCACGTTGGTATGCAGCAGCCGTCCGGGCAGGCGGTTGAGCCAGGGGGCGAGGCCCTTGAACAGGTCTTCCGACAGCCGCGTGCGGAACAGGATTTCGCCCATCCACAGAAACAGCGGCAGGGCGGTCAGCGTCCAGCTGGACGAGGCGCCCCAGATCGTGACGGCCATGGCATCGCCCGCGGGGCGGCTGGAGAAGATCTCCATGCCGATCCAGGCGGTACCCGCCAGGGTCAGGCCGACCCAGACGCCGCAGCCCAGCAGCGCGAAGATCGAGATGACCAATAGGGTTATGACGAGTAGTTCATTCATGGGTTTGCTGCGAAGAAGCGGCGGCCAGGCCGCGTGAGCGTCGGATCAGCTCGTCGATCAGGGCGACCAGGAACAGCACCGTGCCCACGGCCATGCTGAGCTGGGGAATCCAGAGCGGCGTGGCGTCGTTGGACGTGGATATGTCGTTGAACTGCCAGGAGTCGTAGGTCAGCTTGACGCTGAAGAACGCGAAGGCGCTGGCCAGCAGGCAGCCGGCAGCCAGGGCGAAGATATCCAGCCTGCGGCCCGCGGCGGGCTTGAGCGAATTGAGCAACAGCGTCACGCGGATGTGTTCGCCGTGCTTGAACGTGCTGGCCAACGCGAGGAAACCGGCGGCGGCCATGAAGTACCCGGCGTAGGCGTCCGTGCCGGGTATGTTCATGCTGAGCTGGCGCGCGATGATCGCGGCCAGCACCGACACCAGGACGCCGATCGTGCACAGGCCGGCCAAGAGGCCGGCCGCGCCGTAAAGACCATCTAAAAAGCGGCGCATGGAAATATCACTGCTTCTTGTAGGCGTCGATCATGGCCTGGCCGTCGGCGCCGGCCTTCTTCAGCCAATCTTCCAGCATGCGCTTGCCGATCACGGACAGGCCTTCCTTCAGCTCGACCGTGGGCTGGATGGTTTCCATGCCATTCTTGGCCAGTTCGGCCTGGTACCACTTGTTCTTTTCCTGCGACAGCTTCCAGCCGCGTTCCTCGGCCTGCGCGCCGGCCTTCTTCAGCGCGGTTTGGGTCGCGGGGTCAAGCGCGTCGAACGCCTTCTTGTTGACGATGATGGCGTTCTTCGGCAGCCAGGCCTGGGTGTCGTAGAACTTCTTGATGTACTCGTAGGTCTTGGTGTCGTAGCCGGTGGACGCCGAGGACATATAAGAATCGATCACGCCGGTGGCCAGCGCTTGGGCGAGTTCCGCCTGTTGCACCGTGACGGGCTGCGCACCGACCAGTTCGGCGATCTTGGCCGTCACCGGGCTGTAGGCGCGCCACTTCAGGCCCTTCATGTCGCTGATCTGCTTGATGTCCTTGTTGGCGAAGATGCCCTGGGGCGGCCAGGCCACCGCGTACAGCAGCGTCATGCCGTGCGCATTGAGCTTCTTCTCGAGGAAGGGCTTCTGCGCTTGGTAGAGCTTGAACGACGCGTCATAGCCGGTGGCCAGGAAGGGCAGGCCGTCCAGTTCGTAGATCGGATCTTCGTTCGCAAAGTTGGTCAGCAGGATCTCGCCGATCTGCGCCTGGTTGCCTTGCACCGCGCGCTTGATCTCGGGCGCCTTGTACAGCGAGGCGTTGTTGTGCAGCGTGATCTTCAGCTTGCCTTCCGACAGCGTGTCCACGTCCTTGACGAAGGTGGTCAGGTTCTCGACGTGGAAGTTGCTGGCCGGATAGGCCGTGGGCAGATCCCATTTGGTTTGCGCTTGCGCGCCTGCGCTGAACGCCAGGACGATGCTGCCGGCGAGCAGGGAAATTTTCTTGTGCATGGGTGGGTCCTTCTTTGCGAATGGTGAAGCCGGGTTGTGCCCGATAGGCATTGCGAAAGAGTGCGCCGCGCCGATGACGCGCAGCTGAAAAGCCGTGCCATTCTATGTTGCTATGCGGCGGCAGGGCGCGTGAAATCGCGTCTTTACGGGTTATTCCTAACAGGCGTGCGCAGCGTCGATCATTGAGGGTTCAATCTTTGCGCAAACGCAATGCGGCAGCTGTTTTTCTTCTAACATTGCGTATCGAATGCATGATGCAGAGGCGTGTGTGAATTTCGTTTTCCGTCGTGATGAATTGCTGGTTGAAGAGACGTCCGCCGTGTTGCCGGATACCGCCTTGTGCGTACGGATAGGCGTGGCGGCCGCGGCCTTGCAGCCGATCTGGGCGCTGCCCGGTTCGCCGTACCGCACCGTGCACGTGGAGCCCGGCGTGGAACCGCCGCAAGGCTATGCCTTCAGGAAGCTGCGTTCGCTTTTCGGCGTGCTGGACGACGAACGCATGGCGCTGGCCGGCCGCGCCTACCAGATCGCCGAATGGGCGCGCACGCACCGGTTCTGTGGCGTCTGCGGCACGCCGGCAGAGCGCGTGCCCACCGAGTTCTGCCTACGCTGCCCGTCCTGCGGTTTTTCGGCCTATCCGCGCATTTCGCCCGCCATGATGGTGCTGATCCGCAAGGGCGACAGCATCCTGCTGGCGCGCCATACCACCACGGCCACCTCGCGCTACACGGCGCTGGCCGGTTTCGTCGAACCCGGCGAAAGCATCGAACAGACCATCCATCGCGAGGTCCACGAGGAAGTCGGGCTGAAGGTCGGCAACCTGCAGTATTTCGGCAGCCAGTCCTGGCCGTTCCCGCATTCGCTCATGGTCGCGTTCACGGCCGACTACGTGTCCGGCGACATCCGCGTCCAGGAAGACGAGATCGCCGATGCGCGCTGGTTCGGTCCTGGCGATCCCATGCCCGAGATCGCGCCGCGGATTTCCATTGCGGGCTGGCTGATCCGGGCGAACCTGCCCATGGGCTGGTCGGCGCCCTGAACCCGCTTTCTTGCTTGTAGTTTTCTAGGGGTATTCCCTCGAAAGAGGGCGTTTTGCTCGTCTCGTTCGTGTTTTTTATTGATGAAATATAGATAAATTATTAGTATTTCGCTCAGATAAACTCGGCTTGCGGCTTCCATGACCCCCACTTTGATTGCATCGTCGGCCCATCTGGCCGGCGGCAGCGCGCCCGATCTCTCCGAAGTGGAATTCGGCCTGATGATCGCCAGCCACGCCTTCGACCGCTGGACCGTGCGCTGCATGGCCGCTGCCGGACTGCCCGACCTGACGCCCACGGACGTGATGGTGTTCCATCACGTCTATCACCGCGAACGGCCCAAGAAGCTGGCGGACATCTGCTTCACGCTGAATGTCGAAGACACGCACATTGTCAGCTACGCGCTGAAGAAACTGGACCGCCTGGGCGTGGTCAAGGGCGAGCGCAGCAGCAAGGAAGTGTTCTACAGCGTAACCCCGGAAGGCGCCGCCATTCTCAAGCGCTACGCCGAGGTCCGCGAGCAATGCCTGACCGCCGGCCTGGACGCGCCGGGCGGCGGCGGGCTGGACTACAGCCGCCAATTGGCGCACACGCTGCGCGCGCTGTCCGGCCTGTATGACCAGGCGGCCCGCGCGGCGACCTCTCTCTGATTTTTCGTTCATCCGCGCGCGGCCGCAGGCGCCGCGGCGACCCTTTGTTTGCAAGGACAGCTATGAAGTGGCAATTCTGGATTGATCGTGGGGGCACCTTCACCGACATCGTGGCGCGGCGTCCCGACGGCACCACCACCACGGCAAAGATGCTCTCGGAAAACCCCGAGCAGTACCGCGACGCGGCCGTGGCCGGCATCCGCAAGCTGCTGGGCATCGCGCCCGGCCAGCCCGTGCCCGCCGATCAGGTCGAATGCGTGAAGATGGGCACCACGGTGGCCACCAACGCCTTGCTGGAACGCAAGGGCGAGCGCACCTTGTTGGTCACGACGAAAGGATTCCGCGACGGCCTGCGCATTGCCTACCAGAACCGTCCGCGCCTGTTCGACCGCAACGTCGTCTTGCCCGAGATGCTTTACGAATCCGTGGTGGAAGCCGATGAGCGCGTGGCCGCCGACGGCGAGGTGATCCGCGAGCTGGATCAGGAAGCGCTGCGCGCGGCCATGCAGGGCGCCTACGACAGCGGCATCCGCGCGGTCGCCGTCGTCTTCATGCATGCCTGGCACGCGCCGGAGCACGAGCGCATCGCCGCCCGCATCGCGCGTGAAGTGGGCTTCCCGCAGGTGTCGGCCTCGCACGAGGTCAGTCCGCTGATCAAGTTCGTGTCGCGCGGCGACACCACGGTGGTCGACGCCTACCTGTCTCCCATCCTGATGCGCTACGTGGACCAGGTGGCCGGCGAGCTGCCGGGCATCCGCCTCATGTTCATGCAATCGAGCGGCGGCCTGACGGACGCGCACCGCTTCCGCGGCAAGGACGCCATCCTGTCGGGTCCTGCCGGCGGCATTGTCGGCATGGTGCGCACCAGCGAGATCGCGGGCTTTCCCAAGGTCATCGGCTTCGACATGGGCGGCACGTCCACCGACGTCTCGCACTATGCCGGGGAGTTCGAACGGGAATTCGAGACCCAGGTGGCCGGCGTGCGCATGCGCGCGCCCATGATGAGCATCCACACGGTGGCGGCGGGCGGCGGTTCGATCCTGCATTTCGACGGCGCGCGCCTGCGCGTGGGGCCGGATTCCGCCGGCGCCAATCCGGGTCCGGCCTGCTATCGCCGCGGCGGCCCGCTGGCCGTGACGGACTGCAACGTCCTCCTGGGCAAGATCCAGCCCGACTTCTTCCCCAAGGTCTTCGGTCCCGAAGCCAATGAGCCTTTGGATCGCGACGCGGTCGTGGCGCGCTTCACGGCGATGTCCGACGAAGTGCGCGCCGCCACTGGCCGCGAGATGACGCCCGAACAGCTAGCCGAGGGCTTTCTCGAGATCGCCGTGGGCAACATGGCCGAGGCCATCAAGCGCATCTCGGTGCAGCGCGGCCACGACGTGACCGAGTACGCGCTGACCGTGTTCGGCGGCGCGGGCGGGCAACACGCCTGCCTGGTCGCCGATGCGCTGGGCATGACCACGGTGTTCGCGCATCCGCTGGGCGGCGTGCTGTCGGCTTACGGCATGGGCCTGGCCGACCAGACCGACATGCGCCAGAAGACGGTCGAGAAGGTTCTCGATGCCGAACTGATGCAGGCGTTGAAGGGCGAACTCGACGAATTGGCCGGGCAAGCGGTCGGCGAACTGCGCCGCCAGCACGTGGCCGAAAGCGACATCAGCGTGCAGCGCCGCCTGCACCTGAAGTACCGCGGCACGGATACCTCGCTGGAAGTGGCGTACACCGACCTGGAGCAGGCGCGCAAGGAATTCGAAGCGGCCTACCGCCTGCGCTATTCCTTCCTGATGCCCAACCGCGAACTGGTGGTGGAAACCATCTCCGTCGAAGCCACGGGTGGCGGCGAACGCGTGGGCGAAGCGTCCACGGCGCGGGTGCGCGACGGCGCGCTGGCACCCAGCCGCGTCGTCAGCATGTATAGCGGCGGCGCCTGGCGCGACACGCCTCTGTATGTGCGCGAGGACATGGCGGGCGGCGACGTGGTGGCGGGTCCCGCCATCATTTCCGAGCCCAACCAGACCACGGTGGTCGAGGCCGGCTGGCAGGCGGAACTGACGGCGCAGGACCACTTCGTGATCCGCCGCGTCGAAGCGCGTCCGGAACGCCGCGCCATTGGCACGCAGGCCGATCCGGTCATGCTGGAGGTCTTCAACAACCTCTTCATGTCGATCGCCGAGCAGATGGGCTACCGGCTGCAGAACACGGCCTATTCGGTCAACATCAAGGAGCGTCTGGACTTTTCCTGCGCGATCTTCGATGCCCAGGCCCGCCTGATCGCCAATGCCCCGCACATGCCGGTGCACCTGGGTTCCATGGGCGAGTCCGTGCGCACGGTCATGTACGCCAACGCCGGCAACATGCAGCCTGGCGACGCCTATGTGGTGAACGATCCCTACCACGGCGGCACGCACTTGCCCGACGTCACGGTCATCACCCCGGTGTTCGACCGCGAAGGGCGCGAGATCCTGTTCTACGTCGGTTCGCGCGGCCACCATGCCGACATTGGCGGCACCACGCCGGGCTCCATGCCGCCGGATTCCAAGACGGTGGAAGACGAGGGTGTGCTCTTCACCAACTTCCAGCTGGTGAAGGGCGGCGAATTCCGCGAGGCCGCCGCGCGCGGCATCCTGGGCTCCGGCCGCTGGCCGGCGCGCAATCCGGACCAGAACATCGCCGACATGCACGCGCAGATCGCCGCCAACGAGAAGGGCGTGCAGGAGTTGCTGCGCATGTGCGACCACTTCGGCCTGGACGTGGTGCGCGCCTATATGGGGCACGTGCAGGACAACGCCGAGGAAGCGGTGCGCCGCGTGATCTCGGTGCTGAAGGACGGCAGCTATGAGTACCCGCTGGACAACGGCGCGGTCATCCGAGTGGCCGTGAAGGTGGATACCGCGGCGCGCAGCGCCGTGGTGGACTTCACCGGCACGTCCAACCAGCTGGACAACAACTTCAACGCGCCGGGCGCCATCGCCGTGGCGGCGGTGCTGTACGTGTTCCGCACGCTGGTCAATGACGATATTCCGCTGAACGACGGCTGCCTCGTGCCGCTGTCCATCATCCTGCCGGAAGGCTCGATGCTGCGCCCGAATCCGCCGGCCTCGGTGGTGGCGGGCAACGTGGAAACGTCCATGTGCATCGTCAACGCGCTGTATGGCGCGCTGGGCGTGCTGGCCGCAAGCCAGGGCACGATGAACAACTTCACGTTCGGCAACGCGCGTCATCAGTACTACGAGACGATCTCGGGCGGCACGGGTGCAGGCCCGGTGCGCATCGATAAGGCCGGTCCCCATGACGAAGGTTTTGCGGGGACTTCGCTGGTGCAGGCCCACATGACCAACTCGCGGCTGACGGATCCTGAAGTGCTGGAGTTCCGTTTCCCGGTGCGCCTGGAATCCTACGAGATCCGCAAGGGTTCGGGCGGCGCCGGCCGGTATCCGGGTGGGGAGGGCGGCGTGCGCCGTATCCGCTTCCTGGAGGACATGACCGCGGCCATCCTGTCGAACAACCGCCTGTACGCGCCGTTCGGCCTGGCGGGCGGGCAGCCCGGCGCCATGGGCCGCAACTCGGTCGAACGCGCCGACGGTTCGGTCCAGGAGTTGGGCCCGCAGGATAGCGCCCAGCTGCAGCCGGGCGACATCTTCGTGGTTGAAACTCCCGGAGGCGGGGGCTACGGCCAGGCCTGACCGACTGGCAATGAAACAACGGCCGTGTCAGCAATGACGCGGCCGTTGTCTTTGCTGGTACGGGCTTGCTATTCCGTGTCCGACATCACGTCCAGCACGATGTCTGCCTTGGGTTTGCGGTCATAGACCCGCAAGGTCACTTCGCTAGCGCCTATCTCGAAGACGGCGGTCGCCAGCGTGTTTTCCTCATCGGGGTCGTCCGCCGCGGTGCGCAGTATCGGCAGCTCGCCTGTGGTGTCGTGCAAGGCGGCAATCAGGTCGTCGCGGCCAGAGCCGGCGGACCAGCCGTCCACGATGCCTTCGATGCGGTTCTGGCGCGCGCGCGACGAGTCCGTGACGATCTGCGCCACGCCCCCCATGTCGGCATGCACCATGTGATTGGCGTGGCCGTAGCGCGTGCCGACCTCCTGGATGGAAACCTCGCCCGGCGCGACTTCGGCGCTGAGCAGGCGCGGGTCGCCGGCGGCGCCCAGGGTATGGTGGAAGCCGCCGGAGTGCGGCAGGTCCAGCAGCTGCGCGACGGCCTCGTCCAGTGTGGCGCAATCGAGCACGGCGCGCGCCATCAGCATGCGCGGCACGCCGGGATGCCGTTGCCGGATGCGCAGATTGTTGATGGTCTGCACCAGCCCGGCGCGGTTGGCGCCGAAAGTGTGGCCGGGCAGGGAGCCGGGATAGTAGAAGCTGAGGTAGCCAGGGGCGTCTTCCAGCGCCACGTCGACCAGATGGCAGCGGCCGCGCAGGTAGGGGTCGCCGTCCTCGTTGTGCGCGATCCAGCGCGTGCCGTCCGCGGCCTTCAAGGCGACGGACGTGCAGCCGTCGGTGGTGCTGTGCAGCAGGTCGCCGCGGCAGTTCCATAGCAGTACGTCCTCGATGGGCATGTGCAGCCCTTCGGCCAGGCCTTCCAGTTCTTCCCAGACGGCCGGCAGCGCGGCTTGCGCCTGCTGCGCCAGTTCGTCCAGGAAGGCGTGGCCGCGCCATGGCCGCAGCGCGTCCCAGGTGCGGCTCTGGTCCAGATAGGTGGCCATCAGGGGCCGCGCCAGCTTGCCCAGCGCGAGGCCGGTCTGACGCCGGTTTCCGGCAATGCGCACATATTTGTAGGCCATGGGAATCCTCCGGGTGTCATGCGGATTGTAAATTTTCCGGCCGCTGCCGGGTGGGGACGTATGCGTTAAGATCGTCGGTAAGCTGAGCCGGAGACCCCGGCGCGGCCCAGGAATCATGCCCCTACAACAACCCCGGGGTGCCGACTGGTCCCCAAGAGGAGAGTTTCATGATCAAACGCAAAGTCGCCGCCGCGCTGGTCGGCCTGTCCGTGGCCATGTTCGGCGCTGCCTCAGCCGCCCATGCCCAAGGCAAGGAATTGGTGGTGGCCACCGATACCGCTTTCGTGCCGTTCGAGTTCAAGCAGGGTAATACCTATGTGGGCTTCGACGTGGATCTCTGGGCGGCCATCGCCAAGGAACTCAACCTCAAGTACAAGCTGCAGCCCATGGACTTCGCGGGCATCATCCCGGGCCTGCAGACCAAGAACATCGACGCGGCGCTGGCCGGCATCACGATCCGCGATGACCGCAAGAAGGTCATCGACTTCTCCGATCCTTACTACGAAAGCGGCCTGGCCATCCTGGTCGGCGAAAAGAACACGGACATCAAGGACGCCAAGTCCCTGGCCGGCAAGACGGTCGCGGTCAAGACCGGCACCGCCACGGTGGACTTCCTGAAGGCCCAGGTGCCGGACGCCAAGCTCAAGCTGTTCCCGAACATCGACAATGCCTATCTGGAATTGGCCACGGGGCGCGTGGACGCAGCGGTGCATGACACGCCCAATGTGCAGTACTACGCCAACACTGCGGGCAAGGGCCGCGTGAAGGTGGTGGGCTCGGTCAAGAGCGGCGACTTCTACGGCATCGCCTTCCCCAAGGGCAGCGATCTGGTGCCGCAGGTGAACAAGGCCCTGGCTACGCTGAAGGCCAACGGCCAGTACGACGCCATCTACACCAAGTGGTTCGGCAAGAAGCCCTGAGCATCCGGGTTCGCTTTGCATACCGGGACCGCCCGGCATCGGCCCGCGCCGGCTGACGCCGGCCGCCAGGCCGCAGTCCGGCGGGCGGTCCCGCGCCGCTCACGCCGTGCTCCGGCACGGCGCCGCGCCATAGGGGGTACATCGTGGAGTTTGACTGGACTGTAATCAGGGACGCGCTACCCAATCTGCTTGAGGGTACGCTGATGACCATCAAGATCACGTTCTGGGGGCTGTTCGGCGGTTTCCTGCTGGGCGCGCTGTCCGGCGTGACACGGGCCTACGGGCATCCTATCCTGTCGGCCATCGCGCAGGTCTATGTCGCGGTCATCCGCGGCACGCCCATCGTGGTGCAGGTGATGTTCATCTATTTCGCCTTGCCCTTGCTGGCGAACATTCGGGTGGATGCGGAATGGGCCGCGATCGTCACGCTCATCATCAACTCGGGGGCCTACATTTCCGAGATCGTGCGCGGCGCGCTGCTGTCCGTGCACAAGGGCCTGAAGGAAGCCGGCCAGGCCATGGGGCTGCCGTTTCACAAGATCCTCTTCCACATCATCGGGCCGGTGGCGTTTCGCCGCATGATTCCGCCGCTGGGCAACCAGTGCATCATCAGCCTGAAGGATTCCTCGCTCTTCATCGTGATCGGCGTGGCCGAGCTGACCCGGCAAGGGCAGGAGATCATGGCCAGCAACTTCCGCGCGGTCGAGATCTGGTCCGCGGTCGCGATCGTTTACCTGATCCTGACCGGCCTCATGGCGCTGGGCCTGCATCTGATTGAAAGAAGGATGCGCATATTATGAGCATGGTTGAATTCCACAACGTCACCAAGAACTTCGGCGAGTCCATGGTGCTCAACGATATTTCGCTGAACATCGACGCGGGCGAGGTCGTGGTGGTGGTAGGGCCGTCGGGCTCCGGCAAGTCCACCTTTCTGCGCTGCATCAACGTGCTGGAAACCATCAATGGCGGCGATTTGCTCGTGGACGGCCTGAGCGTGAACGGCGGGGCGGCGCAAGTGCGCGAGATCCGGCGCGAAGCGGGCATGGTGTTCCAGCAGTTCAACCTGTTCCCGCAGATGACCGCGCTGGAAAACGTCATGTTCGGGCCCTTGCATACGCGCGGCCAGAGCCGCGCCGAGGCGCGCGAGCTGGCCGAAAGCCTGCTGGCCAAGGTCGGCCTGGCCGAGCGCATGAACCACTATCCTTCGGAGCTGTCCGGTGGCCAGCAGCAGCGCGTGGCGATCGCCCGGGCGCTGGCCATCAAGCCCAAGCTGATGCTGTTCGATGAGCCGACTTCGGCGCTGGATCCGGAGCTGCGCCACGAGGTGCTCAAGGTCATGCGCGACCTGGCCGAGGAGGGCATGACCATGGTGGTGGTCACGCACGAGATGGAGTTCGCGCGCAAGGTGGGCAGCCGCCTGATTTTCATCGACGCCGGCAAGATCGCCCATGATGGCCCGCCGGGCGAATTGCTGAGCAATCCGCCCAGCCAGCGGCTCAAGGACTTCCTGCAACACGTGACCTGACGAGGGCAGTGCAGGGCTGGCGTTTCAGCCCTGCACTGAAGAACTGCTCAACCCTTCACGCGCACGATTTTCTGCACCTGCGGCACGTGGCGGATGGCGCGGATGACCTGCGCCAGGTGCTTGCGGCTGTCGACCTGGATCGTGAGATGCAGCGACACCGTGGCGACCGCGTCGTCGTGCATGGTGACGTGC
The DNA here is from genome assembly GCF_002192695.1 of Achromobacter xylosoxidans. Lineage (GTDB taxonomy): Bacteria > Pseudomonadota > Gammaproteobacteria > Burkholderiales > Burkholderiaceae_B > Achromobacter > Achromobacter xylosoxidans_C. The sequence goes on along the minus strand of NZ_MTLG01000075.1, from coordinate 394,499 downwards.
ACGATGTTGGCGTCAGCCGCCGTGACCTCCGCCGCCAGCCGTCCCAGCACGCCGCGCTCGTTGCGCGTGACGATGTCCAGGCGCGTGGCCAGGTGCTTGGCGGTGTTGTTGGGGTCCCAGGCGACGTTGATCCAGCGTTCCGGCTCGCGCAGGCGCTGGCGCATGGCCACCGGGCAGTCGGAGGTATGCACCACCAGTCCGTGTCCCATGCGCATGCCGGCGATGATGGGGTCGCCCGGAAGCGGGCCGCAGCAAGGCGCCAACTGCACGGCCTGGCCTTCATTGCCCTGGATCAGGATGGGGGCGCTGCGCGCCGAGGTCAGTTCGTCCACGGCCGCTGCCGTGGTCGCCACCAACTGGTGCTCGGGCGCGAAGCGGCGCGCCACCACGGCGGCCAGGCGCTTGCCCAGGCCGATGTCGGCCAGGATTTCCTCGCGCGAACTGGCGCCGGTGCTGCGCGCCAGCTTCTGCCAGGCCGGGTCGTCGGTGGCGGGCAGGGGCATGTGCAGTTCCTGCAGGGCCTGGCCCAGCAGGCGTTCGCCGAAGGCCACTGACTCTTCGTACTTGACCGTGCGCAGGTAGTGGCGGATCTCGGAGCGCGCGCGCCCGGTGCGCACGTAGTTGAGCCACTGCGCGTTCGGACGGGAGGCGGGCGAGGTGACGATTTCCACCGTGTCGCCGCTGTTCATTTCGGTGCGCAGGGGCACGAACTCGCCGTTGACCTTGGCGGCCACCGCCTGGTTGCCGATGTCGGTGTGGATCGCGTAGGCGAAGTCCACCGGCGTGGCGCCGCGGGGCAGCGATATGATCTTGCCGCGCGGCGTGAACACATAGACCGCGTCGGGGAACAGGTCGACCTTGACGTGTTCCAGGAACTCGCCGGAATCGCCCGTCTGGCTCTGGATGTCCAGCAGCGATTGCAGCCATTGATGGGTGCGTTTCTGCAGGTCGTTGAGCGTCAGGTCGGCGCCCTTGTAGAGCCAGTGCGAGGCCACGCCTTCTTCGGCCACGTGATGCATGTCGCGGGTGCGGAACTGGAATTCCACGGGCGTGCCGTAGGGGCCGACCAGGGTCGTGTGCAGGGACTGGTAGCCGTTCACCTTGGGAATGGCGATGTAGTCCTTGAACTTGCCGGGCACGGGCCGGTAGAGCTGGTGCAGCGTGCCCAGCGCCAGGTAGCACTCAGGCAGGGTGTGCACGATGACGCGAAAACCGTAGATGTCCAGGACGTCGGAAAACGACTTCTTCTGGTCGACCATCTTGCGGTAGATGCCGTAGAGCGTCTTTTCGCGGCCGGTGACTTCGGCTTCGATGCCGGCCGCGGGCAGCGAGGCCCGCACCGAATCGGCGATCTTGGTGATGACTTCGCGGCGGTTGCCGCGCGCGGCCAGCACGGCCTTGTACAGCACCTGGTAGCGGTTCGGGTACATCGCCGCGAAGCACAGGTCCTGCAGTTCGCGGAACAGCAGGTTCAGGCCCAGGCGATGGGCGATGGGCGCATAGATGTCCAGCGTTTCGCGCGCGATGCGGCGGCGCTTTTCCGGATTGACCGCGTCCAGCGTGCGCATGTTGTGCAGGCGGTCGGCCAGCTTGATGAGGATGACGCGCACGTCGCGCGCCATCGCCAACAGCATCTTGCGGAAGCTCTCGGCCTGTTGTTCGGCCTTGGTGGCGAAGTCCAGGCGGTCCAGCTTGGACAGGCCATCGACCAGTTCGGCGACTTCAGGGCCGAATTTTTCGGCCAGTTCGTGCTTGGCGATGCCCTGGTCTTCCATCACGTCGTGCAGCAGGGCGGCGGACAACGCGTTGACGTCCAGCTTCCAGCCTGCGCAGATTTCCGTGACGGCGATGGGGTGAGAGATGTAGGGCGAGCCGCTGGCGCGGAACTGGCCCAGGTGCGCCTGGTCCGCGAAGCGATAGGCCTCGCGCACGCGCTCTACGTCTTTCTTGTCGAGATAGCTGCCGATGATTTCGGTCAGCGGCGCCAGCGAAGCGACCGGCGAGGCGGTCGCGTCCGCCGCTTCTTGCGCGGCGACGGACGGTGGCGTGGGGGGAGTCTTGTCTTTCTTGCCCGTGCGGCGCCCGAGACGGGAGCCGGCACGCAGTGCGGCAAGCAGACCTGATGAAGCGTACTTCAGCCCGGGAAAAGCCATGCTTGCCGCCCCCGGAAACGATCAGGTGGGTACTTTACGCAGCATTTCCACGCCGGTGAGGCCGCCCGCGATTTCGCGCAGGGCAGTGACCGTGGGCTTGTCTTTGCTGTCCAGGCGCGGGGCATGGCCTTGCGCCAACTCGCGGGCGCGGTAGGTCGCGGCCAGCGTGAGCTTGAAACGATTGGGGATTTGATTCAGACAGTCTTCGACGGTAATGCGAGCCATTAGGACACCTGGTGCTGATGGAGGATAGGGAGAATGCGTTCGGCTCAGTGCTCGGCCGGGATGCCCAGCTGCGAGAACAACTGGCTGTGGCGGGCGGCCTGAGACGAAAAGCGCAGCCGCGCGGCGCTGACTATTTGAGTCAATTCCGACAAGGCCACGCTAAATTCTTGATTAATAATAACATATTCGCATTCAGGCGCGTGGGCGATTTCGCCGCCCGCGGCCATCAGGCGGCGCGCGATCACCTGGGGCGCATCCTGGCCGCGCGCCTTGAGCCGGCTCTCGAGTTCGTCGATGGAAGGCGGCAGCACGAATACGCCGATCGCGCCGGGGAAACGCTGCTTCACCTGGCGCGCGCCTTGCCAGTCGATTTCCAGCAGCACGTCGCGGCCGGCGCGGGTGGCTTCGTCGATGCGGTCTCGGGGCGTGCCGTAGAAATTGCCGTGCACTTCCGCCCATTCCAGCAGGTTGTTGCCTTCGCGCAGGAGCTTGAACTCGTCGGTGGACACGAAGCGGTACTCGCGGCCGTCTTCCTCGCCGGGGCGGGGCGCGCGGGTGGTGCAGGAAATGGAGAGCAGGATGGAGGGGTCTTGCTGGAGCAAGGCCTTGACCAGACTGGACTTGCCGGCGCCGCTGGGCGCGACGACCATGAAGACGTTTCCGGGATTGGCGGACATGAATGTGGCAGGCGTTTGATACTGAGACACGAAGAATAACAAATCACGCGGCCGGGCAGGGGGGAACCCGCAGGCCGGCCGCGTGATTCGCGCCTCCCGGTTTCAGCCGCCAGCCTTGGCCGCCGCCTGGATCAGCCTGCCGCCGGCCGGCGGGGAGTCGCTGCCCAGCAGATGGCCGTTGACCTCGATGCCGTACAGCGAATCGTCGGAGTCGTGGTACTTGGCCCGGGTCGCGGCGACGGACTCGGTGTAGCGCGGATCCTGCGGACGTTCGTGCGCATTCATGAAATAGGCGACGTCCCAGGCTTCCTGGTCGCTCAGCATGCCACCCTGCCCAAGCGGCATGTTGGCCTTGATGAAGCCGGCGGCATTGCCGATCTGATGCATGCCCGCGCCCCAGTTGAAGGAGTCCGCGCCCCACAGGGCCGGGAACACCCAGTGCTTGCCGTTTTTCTGGCCCTGGCCTTCGGCGCCGTGGCAGACGGCGCAATATTGCGCATAGACCTCGCTGCCGCGCACGTAGTCCGCTTTTTGGGCGGGCGGCGGCAGCTTGCGGTAGCCCTGGCCTTCCAGCACGACGCCGGTCGGCGCTTTGCTGGCCAGCCAGAACATATAGGTCTGCAAGGCGGTCAGGGTGGGATCGTCCGCGGCAGGCGCCTTGCCGTTCATGCTGAAGCGGAAGCACCCCTGCAGGCGTTCGGCCAAGGTGTTGACGTGGCCATTCTTGGCGCGATAGGCGGGGTAGAGCACATAGGCCGCCCACATTGGCGCGGAATCCGGCCGTCGGCCGGCGTCCAGGTGGCAACTGACGCAGTTCAGGTTGTTGCCGACGAACTTGGCCGCCTTCTGCGGGGTGTGCAGGAAGATCTGCTCGCCTTCGCGCACGGCTTTGCCGAAATCGTTGTCGGGGATGGACGCGGCGGACGGCGGCGTGAAGGACGGGCGGGGTTCGGCCGCAAACGTGGCGGCGGATGCGAACAGACAGGCGGCGGACAGCAGGCGCAGGCTGGTGGGGGTCATTTCTGGGCTCCCGCGGCGGTGTTGGCTTGCGCGGCAAGCTGGTCGGCGGCCTTGGGCAGGCCGGCGTAATAGGCGGACACGGCGTCGATCTCGGCGCTGGAGAGGCGGGTGGCGACGGCCGGCATCAGGCCCAGCGGGCCCGGCGGACGCTGCCCTTGCTGCCAGGCGCGCAATTGGCCTGCGATGTAGGCGGCGGGCTGCCCCGCCAAGGCAGGGAAATTCGCGCCGACGCCGATGCCGCCTGGTCCGTGGCACTGGTTGCAGGCGGGCACGTTCTTGTCCCAGGCGCCGCGCGTGGCCAGCCAGGCGCCGGTGTCGGCGGGCTGGGCCGGATGCATGGCGGTGGCGGCGAGCTTGTCGATATCCAGCGCCGAAGGCAGCGACGCGTAGTACTGCGCCACGGCCTTGCGTTGCGCCGGGTCCAGCGCCTTGGCGGTGGCGGCCATCACCGGGCTGACGCGCGAACCGTTGGCCATGGCTTCGAGCTGTTCGTCCAGATAGGCGCTGCCCATGCCGGCCAGTTGCGGAAAACCGGCGGCCGGATTGCCTTCGCCACGGGCGCCGTGGCAGGTGATACAGGCGGGCGCGCCGTTGGCGCCCTGGGTGCTGATCTGCTTGCCGTCGGGCGCGCTTTGCGCCCCGGCCGAGGCGCAGAGCGCGCCCAGGATCAGCGCGGCGGGTAGGGACCGTGGGGTCATGTAACCTGCTCCGTGGGTGTTATTGGATTTTTGGTAATAAGCTAATTTCTAGGAATTATATAAAGACTTGTGACGGATCAACACGGGATTGTCGATCCTATGGCATGCGCCGTGGAGGATTTTTCTGCGTGGAGCATGCGCGGGAAAGTGGCGTGGCCTGGGATCCGCAGCGCGCGATCGTCCGCCGAACGGCGCATCTTTTCCCGCTGTGGGCAGGCTGCCTATGCCGGGTAATTTTTGCTTGCGTGTGACCGGTCCGAATGTGTCACGGCTGGAACCTTCGCTTGCAGCATGGCCGGAACGATTCGGGTAGCATTCCGCCGATCTATAACAAGGAGAATCCGATGCAAGCGAACGAGATCGAACATCCGCGCGTGGCGCTGGTCACCGGCGCCGGCACCGGCATAGGCCGCGCGGTGGCGCTGGAATTCCTGGCGCAAGGTTATCGGGTCGTGTTGGCCGGCCGCCGCCGCGAACCGCTGGAAGCGACCCGCACCGCGGCGGGCGAGGACGGCGTGAGGGCGCTGGTGGTGCCCACGGATGTGTCCGACGAGCAGGCCGTGCGCGAACTCTTCGATGCGGCGCAGCGTGAATATGGCCGGCTGGACGTGTTGTTCAACAATGCCGGCCGCGGCGCGCCGGCGATGCCGATCGAGGAGTTGCCCGTATCGCTGTGGCGCGAGGTGGTCGACACCAACCTGACCGGCATGTTCCTGTGCGCGCAGGCCGCGATCCGCGTGATGAAGGCGCAGAATCCGCGCGGCGGGCGCATCATCAACAACGGTTCGATCTCGGCGCATGCGCCGCGCCCGTTCTCCATCGCCTACACCGCCACCAAGCATGCGGTGACCGGGCTGACGAAGTCGATTTCGCTGGATTGCCGGCCCTACAACATCGCTTGCGGCCAGATCGACATCGGCAATGCCGCCACCGACATGACCGAGCGCATGGCCGCGGGCATCCTGCAGGCCGACGGCAGCACCAAGGTCGAGCCGCGCATGGACGTGGCGCACGTGGCGCAGGCGGTTGCCGCCATGGCGCGCCTGCCGCTGGAGGCCAACGTGCAGTTCATGACCATCATGGCGACCAATATGCCCTTCGTGGGCCGGGGCTGAAACGCAGCAGGCCTGCGGCGGCGCGTCCTTTCCGGACCGGCCGCGGCAGGCTGTGGTGGCGCCCCCCTTGGGCCGCGCCGGCGGCGCCGCCCGATCCTTGTCGTCAGCGCGGGGAAGCCTGGGCCAGCATCTGGCCCGGTTGCATATCCAGATAGCGCCGGGCGCCGACGTAGCGCTTGGTCCAGTACGGATTCTTCATTTCATCCACACGCACCTTGGTGCCGCGGCGCGGCGCGTGGACAAACTTGTTCTGGCCGATGTAGATGCCGACGTGCGAGGTCACGCCGCGGCCGCGCGTGGCGAAGAACACCAGGTCGCCGGGGCGCAGTTCCTGCTTGTTGGCGACGGATTCGCCGGCGGTGCGCTGGGCGCGAGCCGTGCGCGGCAGTTCCAGGCCGGCGATCTCGCGGAAGACGTGCAGGACCAGTCCGCTGCAATCGAAACCTTCGGCATCGTCGCCGCCCCAGCTATAGGGGGTGCCGATGGCCTCCAGGCCGGCTTGCACGACGCGGTCGCGCAGGGTGGGGACGGTGGGCTCCTGCGCCAGGCGCAGGCCGGTGAGCGAGGGACGGGCTGGCTCGAGGCGGACGGACGCCTGGGCGGCGTCGGGAATCCAGGAAAGGGTCAGGGCGATGATGGGCGCTGACAGGAATACGGGAATGCGTAGCTGGGCAATTCGGGCTTTTCGCGTGGGCGGCGTCATTACGTCACTTCAAGAATCGGAGTGGGCGGCATGGCTTTGCCTGGATAGGCAAGCCGGCGGAAAGGGGGGCGACACCGGGACGCAAAACCCCGGGTTGCCACATGATTGTAATGGAATAATGTTTCATTACATTTGTAGTGCAATGCAGCATTCTTGTCGGCGGAAGTTACGGCGCGCGCGGACTCGAGGACAGCCGAATATGACAGTTCTTCTTGCGCAGGCTCGGGCATAATCGTCGCCATCGGCCCTGCGGCCCGGCAAGCCGGCAACGGCCGCGGTTACAGATAAGATGAGAAGCGGAGTAAAGCTCGATGATGAACGCAGTGCACCCTTTGTCTTCCATGAGCCGGCCAGAAGCCTTGCCCTTCGAGCCGTTCCAGGATGCGGTGGCGGCGGTGGAGCGCCTGATCGAAATCTATGCGCGCAACACCGCCTTCTTGCGCGCCGCCTTCCGTGAAGTGCTGAAAGGCTCGACCAACGGCCGCGAACGCGCCCGCGCCTATTACCCAGCCATCCGCATCGTGGTGGAAACCTACGATCCGATCGATACGCGGCTGTCGTACGGCCACGTGGCCGAGCCGGGCATTTACCAGACCACCATTACCCAGCCCGCGTTGTTTCGCGACTACCTGATAGAACAGGTCGGCCAGCTGCTGCAGAATCACCGGGTGGCGGTGGAAGTCGGCGAGTCCGATTCGCCCATTCCGCTGCATTTCGCCTTCCCCGAGGGCGCCTACGTCGAAGGCGAGCACCTGGAGGCGCTCAAGCGCCCCTTGCGCGACCTGTTCGACGTGCCCGATCTGGCGGTGACGGACGATGCCATCGTCAATGGCTCGTGGCGCGGCAAGGAGGGCGAGCCCAAGCCGCTGGCGCCTTTCACGGCCCAACGCGTGGACTACTCGCTGCACCGGCTGCAGCACTACACCTCGACCGCGCCGGCGCATTTCCAGAATTTCGTGCTGTTCACCAACTACCAGTTCTACGTGGACGAGTTCTGCGCCCGCGCCCGCGCGCTGATGGCCAGCGGCAACGAAGACTACGAAATGCTGGTGGAACCGGGCAACCGCATCACGCGCCGCGGCGAAAGCGGGCCGGGCGACGAGGACCAGGCCGTCCGCCTGCCGCAGATGCCGGCCTACCACCTGGTGCGCGGCGACCATTCCGGCATCACGCTGGTGAACATCGGCGTGGGGCCTTCCAACGCCAAGACCATCACCGACCACATCGCCGTGCTGCGCCCGCACGCCTGGCTGATGCTGGGCCACTGCGCCGGCCTGCGCGATTCGCAGCGCCTGGGCGACTATGTGTTGGCGCACGGCTATGTGCGCGAGGACCACGTGCTGGATGCCGACCTGCCGACCTGGGTGCCGGTGCCGGCGCTGGCCGAGGTGCAGGTGGCGCTGGAGCAGGCGGTCGAAGAAGTGGCGGGGCTGTCGGGCTGGGACCTCAAGCGCATCATGCGCACGGGCACGGTCGCCACCATCGACAACCGCAACTGGGAACTGCGCGACCACCTGGAGCTGGTGGAGCGCTTTGCGCAGTCCCGCGCGATCGCGCTGGACATGGAGTCGGCCACCATCGCGGCCAACGGCTTCCGTTTCCGGGTGCCGTACGGCACTTTGCTGTGCGTGTCGGACAAGCCCTTGCATGGCGAACTGAAGCTGCCCGGCATGGCCAGCGCCTTCTATCGCCGCCAGGTGAACCAGCATCTGGAAATCGGCATCCGCGCGCTGGAGCGGCTGCGCGACATGCCGCCCGAACGCCTGCATTCGCGCAAGCTGCGCACCTTCATGGAAACGGCGTTCCAGTAGGTCCGTCGATCCGTCCCCGAGGCCTTCCGATTTCACCGGATGGGGCCTCTTGCGCTATTCTCGCCGGTTGCTTGGAAATTCCCAGGCACCTGGCGCTGCGCGCGGGTGCCTTCATGACCTGAAGGAAATGCATTTTGGCACCATCGGAACACGATGAACGTCGCTCAGGCGGCACGCGCGAAGCGAAGGCGAACCCGCCTTCCGAACTGCGCCGCACGCTGTCCGCGCGCCACCTGACCATGATTGCGGTGGGCGGGTCCATCGGCACCGGCCTGTTCGTGGCCTCCGGCGCGACCATCGCCAAGGCGGGCCCCGGCGGGGCGCTGCTGGGCTACGTGCTGATCGGCATCATGGTCTATTTCCTGATGACCAGCCTGGGCGAACTGGCCGCCGCCATGCCGGTTTCCGGTTCCTTCTCCACCTACGGCGCGCGCTATGTCGAGGACGGCTTCGGTTTCGCCCTGGGCTGGAACTATTGGTACAACTGGGCCGTCACCGTGGCGGTGGACCTGGTGGCGGCGCAACTGGTCATGGCCTATTGGTTTCCCGATGTGCCGGGCTTCTATTGGAGCGCCTTGTTCCTGGCGATCACGTTCGGCCTGAACGCCATGTCGGCGCGCGGCTTCGGCGAGGCGGAGTTCTGGTTCGCGCTGATCAAGGTGATCGCCGTGCTGGCGTTCGTGGCCATGGGCGTGATGATGCTGCTGGGCATCATCCGCGGCGGCGAAACCGGCGGCCTGGCCAACTGGACAGTGGGCGACGCGCCGTTCTCGGGCGGCTTCGCGGCGCTGATCGGCGTGGCCATGGTGGTGGGCTTTTCGTTCCAGGGCACCGAGCTGATCGGCATCGCCGCCGGCGAATCCAAGGATCCGGCGCGCAATCTGCCGCGCGCGGTGCGCCAGGTGTTCTGGCGCATCTTGCTGTTCTACGTGGCGGCCATCCTGGTCATCGGCCTCTTGATTCCGTATACCGACCCGCATTTGCTGCGCAACGAGGTCGAGGACATCAGCGTCAGTCCCTTCGCCCTGATTTTCGAACGGGCCGGCCTGCTGGGGGCGGCTTCGGTCATGAACGCGGTGGTGCTGACGTCGGTATTGTCCGCGGGCAACTCCGGCATGTACGCAGCCACGCGCATGCTCTACAGCCTGGCCCGCGAAGGCAAGGCGCCGCGCATCTTCGGCCGCATCTCACGCAGCGGCGTGCCGCTGTGGGCGTTGCTGGCGACCACGGTCGTGGCGGCGCTGTGTTTCTTTACCTTCATCTTCAGTCCCAATGCGGTCTACATCTGGCTGCTGAACACTTCCGGCATGACCGGCTTCATTGCCTGGCTGGGCATTGCCATCAGCCATTACCGGTTCCGCCGCGGCTACGTCAAGCAGGGCCACAACCTGGCCGATCTGCCGTATGTGTCGCCGTTCTTCCCGTTCGGGCCGATCTTCGCTTTCGTGCTCTGCCTGGTCATCACCTTGGGGCAGAACTACCAGGCGTTCCTGCAGGACAAGATCGATTGGGGCGGCGTGGTCGCGACCTACATCGGGATTCCGCTGTTCCTGCTGATCTGGGCCGGCTACCGGCTGGCGCGCGGCTCGCGCTTCGTGAACTATCGGGACATGCATTTCCCGGATGCGCGGGCGCGTAGTGCTTATCTGGATTCAGCGCTGCGGGGGGAGCCTGCGGCGGGCGAGGCGAGGGGATAGGCGCGCGGGTGATGGGCTGGCCGTCGTGGCGCTGCCCCGTTGCAGGCCGCGCTCAAAGACGCGGCCTGCGCAAGTCTCTCAAGCGTGTTCAATCTCCGCATGCAGTTTGAGTCCCAAGGCGCGGATCACTTTCATGATGGTGCTGAACTCCGGGTTTCCTTTGGCCGATAGGGCCTGATACAGCCCTTCACGGGACAGCCCCGTCTCGCGGGCAAGCTGGCTCATGCCGCGTGCCCGGGCGATGTCGCCCAGAGCCGCACGGATCAGACTGCCGTCACCTGGGTCTTCCGCGAGGCAAGCTTCAAAGTACAGCACGGCATCTTCATCGGTCTTGAGGGTGTCAGCGGCATCCCATCGGCTGAATCCTGCGGGGATGTCGACTTTGAGAGGTTCGCTCATGGTTCACTCCTTCAGCATTTTGGCGAGATCAACGGCGCGCTTGATGTCAATGTCCTGCATCGCCTTGTCGCCACCGCAGAGCAGCACAATTACTGTCTTGCCGCGACGGGTGAAGTACAGGCGGTAGCCGGGACCGACGTCGATACGCATTTCTGAAACGCCATCGCGCAAGGGCTTCCAATCGCCCAGATTGCCGTGCTCAGCAAGGCGGATTCTGGCAGTGATGCGTGCGCGTGCGATCCTGTCGCGCAGATTGTCATGCCAGACTTTGAACTCGCGACTCTGGACGACTTCGATCGCGTTTATTGTGAGCCATGACATACACTAGTGTCAATCATGACTCACAGTTTTGCCGCTGCCAGGCTCTATTTGCGCATCCCGCTTTGCGGGTTCGATTTCGGGGATGATATGCACGCGCACCCCATTTGCCTCGCCCTTGGCGTGGGCGAGGGCTTCTTGTAGAGCTTGCCTGATATCGTCGAATGCGGTGCTCAAGGTACTTTCCGTCCACATAGATGTTGACCTAAAGGCGCGCCTCAGACGGCAAGCGCGGTAGCCGGCTATATCAACAGATGTGGACGGTTGTCCGGCCTCTCTCATTTCGAAAACCAGACGAAAAGCAGCCCTTACGTGCTGGATCATCCATCCAGCAGGTAAGGGCCGCCGTTTCTACGCCAGGATCCGGCGCCCACTCAGTGGCGCCGCCGCATATCCCGCTATTCGATGTTCTGCGCCTGTTCCCGCATCTGCTCGATCAGCAGCTTCAGGTCCATGGCGGCGCGGGTGACTTCCATGCTGCCGGCCTTGGAGCCCAGGGTGTTGGCTTCGCGGTTCATTTCCTGGAACAGGAAATCCAGGCGCTTGCCCGCGCTGCCGGCGTTCTTCTTGCCGGAGGCTTGCTTGCCTTCGCCGTCGCCCAGCAGGTGGCGCAGTTCTTCCAGGTGCGAGCGCAGGCGGGAGAGTTCCTCGGCCACGTCGATGCGCAGCGCGAACAGGTTGGCTTCCTGGGACAGGCGTTCCGACAGTTCCGCGCCGGAAATGTGGGTGAAGCCGCCGGGAAAGGCGGATTCCACGCTTTCGCGCAATTTGGAGGCCAGCTTGTCGCGGTGGTCGGCCAGCAACTGAGGCAGGTGCGCCTGCACCAGTTCGACGATGCGCGCCACGCCGTCGGCGCATTCGCGCATCATGCCGGCCAGGCGTTCGCCTTCGCGCGCCCGGCCTTCCTGCAGCTGGGTCAGCGCCTGCTGCGCGGCCTGCATGCAGGCCGCGCCCCAGACTTGCGGGTCGAGCGCGTCGTTGGCGCGCTGGCCGGGCCAGTTGAACAGTTCCACCAGGCGCGGGGCGGCGATGTCGGGGAGAATGCGGCGCGCGGCCTGCAACTGTTCGGCCAGGCTTTCGAGCCAGGCCGGTTCCAGCTTGGACAGGTCGGTGCTGGCGTTGCGCGTGTAGGAGACGCGGATTTCAACCTTGCCGCGCGCCAGGTTGGCGGTCAGCAGTTCGCGCAGCGGCGTTTCCACGTGGCGCAGTTCGTCGGGCAGGCGGAAGTAGAGGTCGAGGAAGCGGCTGTTGACGCTGCGGAATTCGAGCGCAAGCGTGCCTTGCTCGAGATCTGCGCGGGCGTTGCCGAAGGCGGTCATGCTGCGAATCATGATGTGCGTGTCCTGGTAATGCTTTTTATTGGGAACCGGTGGGGTCTGCGCGCCAGCCGGTTTTCGGCGCGGACCCTTCCATTTGTACCGGTTATATCGCGGCAGGATACTCCAAGCGGCGTTTTCCTGCGGCGCCACCCCGTACAATGCGGCGGATCTAAGCCACGTCTGGAGTTTGCCTGTGACCACCACCCCCGCCATCGCCCGTCCTTCGGGCCGCGCCGTCGACGAACTGCGGCCGTTCAGCCTGGAGCGCGGCTTTACGCGCTACGCCGAAGGTTCGGTGCTGGTGAAGGCCGGCAATACCCATGTGCTGTGCACGGCCAGCGTATTGGAGAAAGTACCGCCTTTTCTGAAGGGCAAGGGGGAAGGCTGGGTAACGGCTGAATACGGCATGTTGCCGCGCGCCACGCACACGCGCGGCGACCGCGAAGCCGCGCGCGGCAAGCAGAGCGGCCGCACCCAGGAAATCCAGCGCCTGATCGGCCGCAGTCTGCGCGCGGTGTTCGACATGAAGGCGTTGGGCGAGCGCACGCTGCATCTGGACTGCGACGTGCTGCAGGCCGATGGCGGCACGCGCTGCGCCAGCATTACCGGCGCCTGGGTGGCCGCGGCCGACGCCGTCGCGTTGCTGATGCAGCGCGGGGCTCTGGCCGCCAATCCGATTCGCGACGCGGTCGCGGCGGTGTCCGTCGGCCTGGTGCAGGGTCGCGCGGTGCTGGATCTGGACTACGAAGAGGATTCGGCCTGCGATGCCGACGTGAACGTGATCATGACCGGCAGCGGCGCGTTCGTCGAAGTGCAGGGCACCGGCGAGGGCGCGACCTTCACCCGCGCGGAACTGGACACGATGCTGGTGCTGGCCGAAAGCGGCATTGCCGGCCTGGTACGGTCGCAGCGCGCGGCGCTGGCCTGATCGGCGCCAAAAGAAACGGGTTGGACGCGCATGCCGCGGCCAACCCGTCGATCTTCCTGCTGGCTTTATTTCTGCGCCAGCAGCATCCCCAGCTTCTCCGCCTTTTCCAGATTCCAGATCGCGTCGATCAGGCCGCGCAGTTCCGGCTCGGTGGCCGCGTCCGCGTAGCGGCCCAGGCTTAGCGTCTTGTCCTCGATTTCCGCGCGGCTCAGGGTGTTGCCCGGATCGCCCTTGGGTTCGTCCACGCGCCCATGCAGCTTGCGGCCGTCGCGGGTGTAGACAGTGACCTTGCCGATCCAGCGCTGGGGGTAGGCGCCGTCGACCTCCGGGTCCAGCTCCATTTCGACCTTGCCGCGGAACGTGGCCACGCCCGGATCGTCCAGCCCGGCGTCGAACTCCGCCAAGCCGGCGCGGCCCTGGCGGGCGATCAGGGCCAGCACGGTACCCATCGAGAACTTGGACTGGTGCACGGTCTGCGGATTGACCACGGGACCCAGCACGTCGATGGCGCCCTGGTGCACGTGAGCCACGACGCGCTCGATGTCGGCTTCGGTCAGCTTGTTTTCGCGCAGCGCCTGTTGCAGCGCATCGGCGGCCGGGTGGGTGTGGCGGCAGGACGCGTGGAACTTGAACGAGGTCTCGGCCAGCGCCCAGCGCTCGCCCAGCCGGTCGCACAGGCGGCTCGGGTCGGCGTCCGTCGACATGCCCGCGGCCATGCCCTGCGGGCCTTCCAGGATGTGGCGCGCGCCGGTGAAGCCTTCGCGCGCCAGATAGGCGGCGGTGATGCCGTCGGCCGCGGCCTTGGCCGTGTGCAGCTGCTTGGAGTCGGCGGCGTCGCGCAGGAACTCCCAGAGGCCCGCGGCCTGCGTGCCGGCCGAACCCAGCGCGTGCAGCATTTCCTCGGGGGACAGGTTCAACAGCCGGCCCGTGGTGACGGCCGCGGCCAGCGTGCCGGCCGTGCCGGTGGTGTGGAAGATCTTGTAGTGCGAACGGCCCAGGAATTCGCCGACGCGGATCCCCACTTCGTAGCCCGCAACGGCGGCGACCAGCAGGTCGCGGCCCGAGCGGCCCAGCGCCTGGGCCACCGCCAGCGCCGGCGGGAACACCACGGCGGCGGGGTGGAACACCGAGCCGTTGTGCACGTCGTCCTGCTCCACCACATGGGCGGCCGCGGCGTTGACCATGGCGGCGAACAGCGGCGTGGTGCGGCGGCGGGTGATCAGGACTTCGCTGGGGCCGTCGGTCGGGCCCATGGCGGCGGCGTAGCGGTCGATGGCCTGCACCGCGCGGGCGGAGGCGCCCGCCAGGATGGAAGCCAGGCAGTCCAGCAGCAGGTCCTCGGCGCGGCGCAGCACCGGGGCCGGGATGTCTTCATAACGCAGGTTGGCGGCAAAGGCCGCGAGTTCGGCGCTTAGATGCGGGGTGTCTTTGGCTGCGGTCATTGATGTCGGGATCCGTTCAGAAGGAGCGGGGCAGGCCCAGGATGTGTTCGGCCACGTAGGACAGGATCAGGTTGGTCGAGATCGGCGCGACCTGATAGAGGCGGGTTTCGCGGAACTTGCGTTCGACATCGTATTCCGTGGCGAAGCCGAAGCCGCCGTGGAACTGCAGGCAGGCGTTGGCGGCTTCCCAGGACGCGTCGGCGGCCAGCAGCTTGGCCATGTTGGCCTGGGCGCCGCAGGGCTCGTGGGCGTCGAACAGGCGGCAGGCTTCGTAGCGCATCAAGCTGGCGGCTTCGACGTTGATGTGGGCGCGGGCGATGGGGAACTGCACGCCCTGGTTCTGGCCGATGGGGCGGCCGAACACCATGCGTTCCTTGGCGTAGGCGGTGACCTTGTCCACGAACCAGTAGCCGTCGCCGATGCACTCGGCCGCGATCAGGGTGCGTTCGGCGTTCAGGCCGTCCAGGATGTACTTGAAACCCTTGCCTTCCTCGCCGATCAGGTTTTCCTCGGGGATTTCCAGGTTGTCGAAGAACAGCTCGTTGGTCTCGTGGTTGACCATGTTGGGGATCGGCCGGATCGACATGCCGTGCTTTACCGCGTGATGCAGGTCCACCAGGAAGATGGACATGCCTTCGGACTTGCGCGTGACCTGGTCCAGCGGGGTGGTGCGCGCCAGCAGGATCATCAGGTCCGAGTGTTGCACGCGCGAGATCCAGACCTTCTGGCCGTTGATGACGTAGCGGTCGCCGCGCTTGACGGCGGTGGTCTTGATCTTGGTGGTGTCGGTGCCGGTGGTGGGCTCGGTCACGCCCATGGATTGCAGGCGCAGTTCGCCGGCGGCGATGCGCGGCAGGTACTCGCGCTTCTGGGCTTCGGAGCCGTGGCGCAGCAGCGTGCCCATGTTGTACATCTGGCCGTGGCAGGCGCCGGAGTTGCCGCCGCTGCGGTTGATTTCTTCCATGATGACCGACGCTTCGGTCAGGCCCAGGCCGGAGCCGCCGTATTCCTGCGGGATCAGCGCGGCCAGCCAGCCGGCTTCGGTCAGCGCGCGGACGAAGGCTTCGGGATAGCCGCGTTCTTCATCGACCTTGCGGAAGTACTCGGAGGGGAACTGGGCGCAGAGGTCGCGTACGGCTTCGCGGATGTCCTGATAGGCGTGGGAGGCGTTGGTCATGATGCGGTTTTCTGTATGGGTAATGGTTCGGTGCAGCGTTGAATGTGCCGTAAGCCGCCGCCCGTGCCAATTCACAATTGCTTAATACGGGGTTCGGTTTCATGACGGGAGTTTGTCATCCTGGCGCCGGGGTTGTGTCAAGAAATTGCCAAACTGGGTGTCCATAATCCATGCGAACGCCGCCGCTGGCGGCAGGTTTTGTATGGACTGATATGCGGAAAAACATCAGGGTCACGACGGCGTTGTCGGCCATTCTTGCGTTGTTCGTGGTGCTGTTCGCGCTGGCGGCGGCGGGGGCGATCACGGTGCTGCGGGAAAACCGGGCGGACATCGAAGCGCTGGGCCGGGGCAGCATCGAACGGGCCGGCGACCTGGCGGACATGACCAGCCGGCTGTTCCAGGCGCGCGCGGCGCTGACGGATGCCAAGACGGCGATGGAAGGCGGCCTGGAAGAGGCGCGCAACGAGTCGCTGGCCCATGCCGAGGCGCTGTTCAAGCAGGCCGCGGCCAGCCTGGAGCGGCTGCGCGCCAATCCCGACGCCAGCGCCGCCGGCGCGCCCTTGTTCGACGGGGTGCTGGCAGCGTACGCCGCCTTTGCGGACAAGACGCTGGCGCCCATGCATGCGGCGATCAAGGGCTGGAACGGCATCGAGGTGAACCGGCTGGTGGACAAGGTGTTGCCGGCCAGCGGCGGGGCCTACGTCAAGCAGGCCGATGCCTACCAGACCTACGCCCGCGACCAGGGGCAGGCGGCGGTGGCCAGCGCCAGCTTCACGTTGGAACGCGTGATCGCGGTGGCGGCGGGCGTGCTGGCGCTGGTGCTAATCTTGGCCGTGCTGATCCGGCTGGCGTTCCGCCGCAGCATCCTGCGGCCGCTGAATGAAGCAGGGGCGCATTTCGACCGCATCGCCGACGGCGACCTGACGGGCGCGATCGCCATGCGCGGCGACAACGAGATCGGCGTCCTGTACAGCGCCATGCGGCGCATGCAGACGGGCTTGTCGGCGGCCGTCGCCTCGGTGCGCCAGGGCGTCGAGGAAATCCATGCCGGTTCGGGCGAGATCGCCGCGGGCGGCGCGGACATGTCGGACCGTACCGCGCGCCAGGCCGGTTCGCTGCAGGAAGCTTCGGCCAACATGATGCAGCTGGCGCACACGGTGCAGCTGACCGCGGGCAACGCCGACCTGGCCAGCCGCCAGGCGCTGGGCGCGACGCAGCTGGCGCAGCGCGGCGGAGCGGCGGTCGACGAGGTGGTGCAAAGCATGCAGGGCATCGCCGAGAGCGCCCGCCGCATCGGCGAGATCGTCGGCGTGGTCGACAGCATTGCCTTCCAGACCAATATCCTGGCGCTCAACGCCGCCGTGGAAGCGGCGCGCGCGGGCGAGCAGGGCAAGGGCTTTGCCGTGGTGGCGGGCGAGGTGCGCTCGCTGGCCCAGCGCAGCGCGCAGGCCGCCCGCGAGATCAAGGGCTTGATCGAGGATTCCGCCGCCCGCGTCGAAACGGGCGTGCGCCAGGTCAGCCTGGCCGGCGACACCATGCGCGACATGGTGCAATCAGTGGACCGGGTGACGCAGATCGTGGCCGAGATTTCCAGCGCCACGGCCGAACAGGCCGCCGGCATCGCGTCGGTGAACCACGCGGTGGCGGACATCGAGCGCTCGACGCAGGAGAATGCCGCCATGGTGGAGCAGACCGCCGCCGCGGCGGCCGCGCTGGAGGCCCAGGCGCAGGGCTTGCGCCGGGCGGTGGCGGTGTTCCAGATTGCCCAGCCGGCCCATGGCGCGGCCGGGCAGGGTTCAGCTGTCGAGCTGCGGCAGGATGCCGCCGGTGTAGCGCTCGGCCACCAGCGACAGGTTCCCGTGCTTGACCTTGTGCTTGACATGGGCGGCGGCCGACGCGATGTCCTCCGGGCGGATGCGCTCGCATAGGGAAGGCGTGACGGTGAGGGCGCCGACCCCCAGCGTCACGAAGGGAAAGAAGCGGGGCACGCCGTAGCGGTCCTCGGCTTCGATCCCGCCGTTGCGGCGGCCTTCGTCGTCATACAGGTCCATGGCGCGGTCGTTGAACTCCGCGATGATGCGGCGGGTGCGCTCCATCCAGTCGGGGCTGCGCAGCAGCACCACGAAGTCGTCACCGCCTACATGGCCGACGAAGTCGCGCTGCGGATCGCAATGGCGCTTGATGACTTCGGCGGTCAGCATGATCATGTCGTCGCCGCGCCAGTAGCCGTAGACGTCGTTGAAGGGCTTGAAGTTGTTCAGGTCGCCATAGCAGATGGTGAAGTCGTCGGCATCTTCGAGCAGCGTGGCGATGTGGCGGCTGATGGGGATGTTGCCGGGCAGCGAGGTCAGCGGATTGGCGTAGCGCGCCGCCTCGATGCGCATCTCGGTGACCGAGCGCACCAAGGTTTCGCCCGTGGCCAGGCCGTCGTAGCGGCCTTCGCGCGTGATGATCAGGCCGTCCATCAGATAGCGCTGGTCTTCCGAAATCAGCACGTGGCTCAACTGGTCGATGGAAACGTTCAGGTCCACCAGCACCGGTTCGGCATTCATGAAGGTGGAGCAGGCGTCGCGCCCGAACAGCTCGCGCGTGTAGCGCTGGGCGTAATGTTCCGAGAAATCGCGCCGGTTGATGATGCCGACCGGGCGGTTGTCGTCGTCCACCACGGCCACCGCGTGCATGTCCTTGTGTTCGATGAACAGCCGGTGCACGTCGTCATTGGTGTGCCCGCTCAGCTGCGCCGCCGGCGCTTCGACGCGCAGGCTGGCCGCGGTGCCGCCCAGGCCGCGCTGGGGCGGGGCGGCGGGAGGGCGCTGGCGCAGCGAATCGCGCAGCGGCGGCGCCAACTCGGTCAGCAGTATTTCTTCCGGCCTGCCCAGCAGCCAGCCTTGCGCGTAGCGGATGTCCAGCTCGCGCACCATGGCCAGATCCTCGGCGGTTTCTATGCCTTCGGCGACGATGGTGGTACCCAGGTGCTGCGCCACCTTAAGGATGGCGCGCACCATGTTCTGCTTGCGCTCGTCCTGGCCGATGCCGTCGAAGAAATAGCGGTCGATCTTGACCAGGTCCGGCTGCATTTCGGCCCAGAGCTGCAGATTGGAGTTGCCGACGCCGTAGTCGTCCAGCGCGACGCGCATGCCATGGGCGCGCAGGCAGGCGAACGCGCTGGAAAGTTCGGCCATGTGCTCGGACAGCGGATCCTGTTCGGTGAGTTCGACGATGATGCTGGACGGCGCGAGCGAGCAATTCTTGAGCAGGCGCTGGGGCATTTCATCGCCCCACAAGGTCCAGTAGTGCAGCAGCGCCGAGCCGGAGAGGTTGAGAAACAGCATGCCGGCCGGGTCGTGCTGGTGAAAGCCCTGGGCGCCGGCGCGGAAACTGGCCAGCTCCAGTTGCGGATGCAGGCCCTGGCGGCGGGCCTCGGCGAACAGCGCGTCGGGAAAGTGCAGGGCCGTGTCGGCGGGGCCGCGGATCAGGCTTTCATGGCCATAGATGCGGCTGTGCGAAAGGTCGACCACGGGCTGGAAGCGCGGGCGCAGCAGCCGTTCGCGGAGGATTCCGGCCAGGCTCACGTGCGCTGACGCGCTGTCCGGGGTAGATGAGGGCGCGCGGGCCGCTACCGGCCGGGGCAAAGCGTGAATGGAGTTCATCGCCGGTGCGTTCAGATACTATCAGTGACAAGTTTGATCATATTGACAAGAAAATATGTCTGCGTTGTTTCGCTGAAGACAGGCGCGCCATCTTCAATTAGGGGCCATAACACTGTCAACCCCGATCGCAGGCATATCCTTCCAAGGCGCGGGGGCATCGCGCCCCGACGGCGCCGCATCCGGCCCGCGCCCTATACAATTTGCCCCATGACTGCTCCCAAGATTCCCGATTCCCTGCGCCGTGTCGTGCTGGCCTCCAACAACGCCGGCAAGCTGCGCGAGTTTTCCGCCCTGTTCGCGCCCCTGGGCATCGAACTCGTGCCCCAAGGCGAGCTGGGGGTGCCCGAAGCCGAAGAACCGCACGTCACCTTCGTCGAGAACGCGCTGGCCAAGGCCCGCCACGCCAGCCGCCTGACCGGCCTGCCGGCTTTGGCCGACGACTCCGGCCTGTGCGTGGCGGCGCTGGACGGCGCGCCCGGCGTGTATTCCGCGCGCTACGCCCAGATGCTCGGCGGCCAAAAATCCGACCAGGCCAACAATGAACTGCTGGTGCGCAATCTGGCTGGCGTGGCCGACCGCAGCGCCTGGTACGTGGCGGTGTTGGCGCTGGTGCGCGCCGAGAACGATCCGCGGCCCCTCATTGGCGAAGGCCTGTGGCATGGCGAGATCATCGACCAGCCCGAAGGCGCCAACGGCTTTGGCTACGATCCGCATTTCTACCTGCCCGACCAGGCCCTGACCGCCGCGGCTCTGGAACCCGAGGAAAAGAACCGGCTGAGCCACCGCGCCCGCGCGCTGCGCGAACTGTTGAGCAAGCTGAGCCAGGCTTGACGAGGGCGCCGCGCGGCGCCCCGTTCAGGAATTACGCATGTCCATCATCATTCCCATCCGCAACGACATGGGCGCGCAGCCGTCGCGCCTGAAGCTGCCGGCCGGCGCCACGCTGACCAGCCTGCCGCCGCTGTCCGTCTACGTGCACGTGCCCTGGTGCGTGCGCAAATGCCCTTATTGCGACTTCAATTCCCACGCGGCGCCGGGCGAAATCCCGGAGCGCGCCTATCTGGATGCCCTGCGCAGCGACCTGGAGCAGGCGCTGCCGTCGATCTGGGGGCGGCAGGTGGTGTCGGTCTTCATCGGCGGCGGCACGCCCAGCCTGCTGTCGTCCGAAGGCCTGGACGAGCTGCTGGCGATGCTGCGCGCCTGTCTGAACCTGTGGCCCGACGCCGAGATCACCATGGAAGCCAACCCGGGCACGGCCGAGGCCGGGCGTTTCCGCGACTATGCCGCCAGCGGCGTGACGCGGTTCTCGCTGGGGATCCAGAGTTTTGACGATGCGCAGTTGAAGAAGCTGGGCCGCATCCACGACAGCGCGCAGGCGAGGGCGGCGATCGAGATGGCGCAACGGGCCGTCCCGCGCGTCAACCTGGACATGATGTTCGCCTTGCCCGGCCAGACCTTGGAGGCCTGTGTGGCCGATCTGCGGCAGGCCGTGGCTTTCGGCACCGAGCATCTGTCGCTCTATCACCTGACGATGGAGCCCAATACCGTCTTCGCCAAGTTCCCGCCCGAGGACCTGCCCGACGACGACACCAGCGCCGCCATGCAGGACGCGGTGGAAGCCGAGCTGGCAGGCGCCGGCCTGGCGCGCTACGAGGTCTCGGCCTATGCCAAGCCCGGCGCGCGCTGCCGCCACAACCTGAACTACTGGGAGTTCGGCGACTACCTGGGCCTGGGCCCGGGGGCGCACGGCAAGCTGTCCTTTCATGACCGGATCGTGCGCGAAGCGCGGTTGCGCGGCCCGGACTCCTGGATGCAGGCCGCCATGGCTCGCGACGGCAGCCACATCGCCGAAAGCCGCCAGGTCGGTCCGGACGAACTGCCGTTCGAATTCATGTTGAACGCCCTGCGGCTGAAGGATGGCGTCGCCGCCACTGCCTTCAATGAGCGCACTGGCCTGTCCCTGGCCGCCATTGCGCACCAATTGGAGGCAGCTTCCAAGCGCGGCCTGTTGGACGCCGATCCGACCCGTCTGCGGGCGACCCCGCTGGGCTGGAGATTCCTCAATGACCTGCAGGAAATGTTCCTGTAGCGTTGATGCACCATAGTGGGGCAATCATGCCCCACTATTTGCACCATGATGGTGCTACATTTTCCCATGATCGAGCCGACTTCCCCGGGGAATCCCGGAGAAGAAACCTGGCACGCTTATTGCTTCCCTCTTTTATGCCAGTCGACGGCACAGCCCTCGACCTTTTTATCTAATGGAGATGACATGGCAAGCCCGAAAGATGTCCTGAAACAGATCGCCGACAACGAAGTCAAATTCGTGGATTTCCGCTTTACCGATACGATTGGCCGTGAGCACCACGTTTCCGTGCCGATCAGCCAGATCGACGAAGACAAGCTGGAAAGCGGGCAGGCCTTCGACGGTTCGTCGATCCCGGGCTGGAAGGGCATCGAAGCCTCCGACATGCTGCTCATCCCCGACCTGTCCACCGCCAATCTGGATCCGTTCCGCGAAGAGCCGACCATGATCCTGTCGTGCGACGTGGTCGAACCGTCGGACCTGAAGGGCTATGACCGCGACCCGCGTTCGCTGGCCAAGCGCGCCGAAGCCTACCTCAAGTCCTCCGGCCTGGGCGACACCGCCTACTTCGGTCCGGAACCCGAATTCTTCGTCTTCGACGGCGTGACCTGGAACAGCGACATGTCCGGCACCTTCGTCAAGATCAAGTCCGAAGAAGCGCCCTGGTCCTCGGGCCTGGAATTCGAAGGCGGCAACACCGGCCACCGTCCCACCGTCAAGGGCGGCTACTTCCCCGTGCCCCCGGTCGACTCCTTCCAGGACATGCGTTCGGAAATGTGCCTGCTGATGGAACAGATGGGCGTGCCGGTCGAAGTGCACCACCATGAAGTGGCCGGCGCCGGCCAGCTCGAAATCGGCACCAAGTTCAGCACGCTGGTGCAGCGCGCCGACTGGACCCAGATCGTCAAGTACGTGATCCACAACGTGGCCCACGCCTACGGCAAGACCGCCACCTTCATGCCCAAGCCCATCGTCGGCGACAACGGCTCCGGCATGCACGTCCACCAGTCCATCTGGAAGGACGGCCAGAACCTGTTCGCGGGCAACGGCTACGCCGGCCTGTCGGAATTCGCGCTGTACTACATCGGCGGCATCATCAAGCACGCCCGCGCGCTGAACGCCATCACCAACCCGGGCACCAACTCGTACAAGCGCCTGGTTCCGCACTACGAAGCTCCCGTGAAGCTGGCTTACTCGGCCCGCAACCGTTCGGCCTCGATCCGCATTCCGTACGTCGGCAACCCGAAGGGCCGCCGCGTCGAAGCGCGTTTCCCGGACCCCCTGGCCAACCCGTACCTGGCTTTCTCGGCCCTGATGATGGCCGGCCTGGACGGCGTGCAGAACAAGATTCACCCCGGCGATCCCGCCGACAAGAACCTGTACGACCTGCCGCCGGAAGAAGACGCGAAGATCCCGACCGTCTGCGCCTCGCTGGAACAGGCCCTGGAAGCCCTGGACAACGATCGCGAGTTCCTGACCCGCGGCGGCGTGTTCAGCAACGACATGCTCAGCGCCTACATCGACCTGAAGATGGCGGATGTGAACCGTCTGCGCATGACGCCGCACCCGGTCGAGTTCGACATGTACTACAGCCTCTGATGTCCTGAGGCAGTAGCTGGAGGTGGCGCGATGCCGCAGGCAGAAACCAGGGCCCGCAGCACGCGCACCGCCAGATCGCGGTTCGACGTGCTGCCGGCCAGGCGCCATGCCCGGCCGGCAGGGCGCCGGCTTCCGGCGCGGCCGTCGCGTTCCGCCGTCCCCTCACATTCGGGTATGTAGAAAATGAATGTAGAAGCTCTCGATTTGCTAGCCACGTCCGTTTTCCTGGTCAACGAACGCGGTCATATCGAATACGCCAATGCGGCCGCCGAAGATCTGTTCGGCCGCTCGCGCAAGCAACTGGGCGGCCATTCCGCCGCCACGCTGTTCGACAGTCCGGAAAACATCCAATCCTCCATCGATCGCGCCGCCGCCGGACGCTATGCCGACGTCAGGCAACTGGCCTCGTTGCGCCGCGCCGCCGAATCCGTGGAAGTGTCCGTGACGACCGTCGGACTGACGGGCCAGCGCTGGCCCGTGCTGATAGAAACCCGCGAGATCGAGCAGCGCGTGCTGGCCGACCGCAACCACAGGCTGGTTGACGAGATCGAAGCCCACCGCGAACTGCTGCGCAACCTTGCGCATGAAGTCAAGAATCCCCTGGGCGGCCTGCGCGGCGCCGCGCAATTGCTCGAAGCCGAGCTGCCCAGCGCGGCGCTGGCCGAGTACACCCAGGTCATCATTTCCGAAGCCGACCGCCTGCAGGCGCTGGTGGACCGCCTGAGCGGCCCGCAACGTGTGCCGCTGAACGCGCGGCCGGTCAACATCCATGAGATCTGCGAACGCGTCTGCGCGCTGATCCAGGCCGAGTTCCGCAACGACGTCACGCTGCTGCGCGACTACGACGCCTCGGTGCCAGACCTGAAGGGCGACGCCGCCCGCCTGATGCAGGCCGTCCTGAACGTGGCGCGCAACGCCGCGCAGGAACTGGTTGCGCGGCCGCCGGGGCCGCGAACCGAGCCCGGCGTGGTCACGCTGCGCACGCGCGTGGCGCGGCAGGTGATGCTGGCCCACCGGCAGCACCGCCTGGCGCTGGTGCTATCCATCATCGACAACGGTCCCGGCGTGCCGGACCAGATCCGCGACCGCATCTTCCATCCGCTGGTCACGGCCCGCGCCGGGGGCACCGGGCTGGGCCTGAGCCTGGCGCAGGACTTCGTGCAGCAGCACGGCGGCATCATCGAATTTGAATCCCGGCCCGGGCGCACCGAGTTCCGCCTGGTCCTTCCGATGGAGCCTGCACACTGATGAAACCCGTATGGATCGTCGATGATGACCAGGCCATCCGCTGGGTCCTGGAAAAGGCCCTGGCCCGCGCCGGGGTCCCCACCCGCAGCTTTTCCCAATCCGCCGACGTGCTGGAAGCGCTGTCGCGCGAAGCGCCCGCCGCGCTGGTGTCCGATATCCGCATGCCTGGCGGCAATGGCCTGGAGCTGCTGCGCCAACTGAAGGAGCGCAATCCCGGCCTGCCGGTCATCGTCATGACCGCGTTCGCCGACCTGGACAGCACCGTGTCCGCCTTCCAGGGCGGCGCCTTCGACTACCTGGCCAAGCCGTTCGACGTGAACGAGGCGGTGGCGCTGATCCAGCGCGCCATGCAGGAATCCGCCGAGCCCGAAGATGCCGAAGGGCAGGGCGAGTCGGCGCAGAACAACGAGCGCTGGATGATGACGCAGTCCGCGTCCACCGCCATGCAGGAAGTGTTCCGCGCGATCGGCCGGCTGGCGCAGTCCAAGGTCACCGTGCTGATCACCGGCGAGTCCGGCACCGGCAAGGAGCTGGTGGCGCGCGCCTTGCACGGCCATGGCGTGCGCGCCGGCGGCCCCTTCGTGGCGCTGAATGCGGCGGCCATCCCGCGCGATCTGCTGGAGGCCGAGCTGTTCGGCCACGAACGCGGCGCGTTCACGGGCGCCAACAACCTGCGCCGCGGCCGCTTCGAGGAAGCGCACGGCGGCACGCTGTTCCTGGACGAAATCGGCGACATGCCGATCGAATTGCAGACGCGCCTGTTGCGCGTGCTGGCCGAGGGCAGTTTCTACCGCGTCGGCGGCGCGCAGCCGGTGCGCGTCGACGTGCGCATCGTCGCCGCCACCCACCAGCCGCTGGAGCAGCGCGTGGAGCAGGGCTTGTTCCGCGAGGACTTGTTCCACCGCCTGAACGTGATCCGGCTGCGCCTGCCGCCCTTGCGCGAACGGGTGGAAGACATCCCGGCGCTGGCCGGGCACTTCCTGACCGCCAGCGCCCGCGCGCTGGGGGTGCCGGTCAAGCGCCTGACGCCGGAAGCGCTGGCCGTGCTGTCCAAGTTCGACTTTCCGGGCAACGTGCGCCAACTGGAGAACTTCTGCCACTGGCTGACGGTGATGGCGCCTGGCCAGACGGTGGAGCGCGCCGACCTGCCGCCGGAAATCCGCGCCATGGAGCATCAGCAGCAGCCCAGTCTGGCGCTGGTGCGTCCCGCCGCGCCCATGGCTGGCGTGGGTACGGTGGTGCAGTCCGCGGCGCCATTGGAAGAGGGCTCGCCGCGCAACTGGCAGGATTCCCTGCTGCGCGATGCGCAGTACCGGCTGGAACGCGGCGAACCCGCGGTCATGGCCACGCTCACGCGCCAGTTCGAGAAGATCCTGTTGCAAAGCGCGCTGGACGCCAGCCGCGGCCGCCGCGTGGAAGCCGCCAGCCGCCTGGGCATAGGGCGCAACACCATCACGCGCAAGCTGCGCGAGCTGGGCATCGAGGACGAATAAGGCGCGCGGCGGCGCGCCTTATCCCATCCCCAAGAGGCTCTCGCACAGGCGCGGCGATTTCAGTTTCTGCAGCCACCATTTCAAGGCTTCGCCGGGCGGCTCGGAGCGCCAGGCGTAGGTCAGGTGTTCGGTCAGCGACATGCCTTCGTCGGTCTCGCACACCACCAGCACGCCTTGCGCCAGATAGGGCGCGGCCAGCGTCAGCGGCAGGTAGCCGCAGCCCAGGCCGCGCACCTGGGCGTCGATCTTGGCCTGCATGGTAGGCATGACCAGGGTGGGTTGTTCGGCCAGGATGCCGCGCGTCTGCGGCGCCAGGTTGCGCGACGTGTCCGCCACCACCACCGCGCAGTAGCGTGTGATGTCGGCCCGGCTCAAGGGCTGCGGCAGCGACGCCAGCGGATGGTGCGCGGCCACGCAGAAGCCGAATTGTGATTGGCCCATGGCTTGCGAGCGATAGGGGCCGGTCGGCTCGCCCGCCGCGCCCGCGCCGATGACCAGGTCGGCTCGCCCGGACGTCAGGGCGTCCCAGTTGCCGCTCAGCACCTCGCTGGAAAAGCGCAGCGTGGTGGCGCTGCCCAGCGCCTGGAAATCCTCGATCAGGTCGTACAGCGGCCGCCACGGCAGCACCGCGCTGACCGCGATGCGCAGTTCCACTTCCCAGCCCGTGGCGATGCGCTTGACGCGGCAGGCCAGGTCGTCCAGCGATTGCAGCACGTGGCGGCCTTCCTTCAGCAGCGTTTCGCCCGCCGGCGTCAGCAGCGCGCGGTGCCCGGAGCGGTCGAACAGCAACACGTCCAGGCCATCTTCCAGCTTGCGGATGGAATAGGTGACGGCCGAGGGCACCTTGCCCAGTTCGCGGGCGGCCTTGGCAAAGCTGCCGTGGCGCGCGATGGCGTCCACGAGGATCAGCAGTTCAGGGGTGATGGCTTGCATGGTCGTGTCCGATACGATCATTCAAAAAATTTGAATGATTTCGTCAAAATATAGCGCCAAACAAGCCGGCCTGCACGCGCACAATATCACTCATGCCGGTGGTGCAGCAGCTTCCCGCGAAACGACAGCAAGGCTGCACAACCATTCACATTATTGCAACAGGAGTCCGCAATGCTTACCACTCGCCGCGCTGCTGAACGGGGTCATGCCAACCACGGATGGCTGGACTCGTTCCACACCTTTTCCTTCGCCAACTACTACGACCCTGCCCACATGGGCTTCGGCGCCCTGCGCGTGATCAATGACGACCGCATCGCGGCGGGCCGCGGCTTCGGCACGCACGGCCATCGCGACATGGAGATCATCACCTACGTGCTGGACGGCGCGATCGCCCACAAGGACAGCATGGGCAGCGGCTCGACCATCCAGCCCGGCAACGTCCAGCGCATGAGCGCCGGCCGCGGCGTGATGCACTCCGAGTTCAATCCGCTGGCGGACCGCGAAACGCACATGCTGCAGATCTGGATCGAGCCCGACGTCACTGGCATTGCGCCCGAGTACGAAGAGCGCAGCTTCAGCGACGAACAAAAGCGCGGCCGGCTGCAAGCGCTGGTGTCGCCGGACGGCGCCGATGGCTCGATGAAGATCCATCAGGATGCGCGCCTGTATGGCGGGCTGTTCGATGGCGCCGAATCGGCCGCCCTGGATCTGGCCGCCGGCCGCCGCGCCTGGGTGCACGTGGCCCGCGGCAGCTTGACGGTCAACGGCGTTGAACTGTCGGCCGGCGACGCGCTCGCCATCACCGGCGAACCCCGCGTCGAGCTGTCGGGCGGCAAGCAGGCCGAAGTCCTGGTGTTCGACCTGGCGTAATGCGCCAAGGCGGGCGGACTGAACCAGTCCGCCCGCCGCTGTTTTTTCCATGCAGGCGGCAGGCCTTAAGATGGTCCTAGTCCCCACAACCCGGAGAGTCCGATCATGTCCACCTTGTCCGAAGCCGGCGAAAGCCAGATTGAAGCCGTCGTGGTGCCGCGCACCAGCGACCTGGGCGGCTTTTCCGTGCGCCGCGCCATCCCGTCGGCGCAGCGCCGCACCGTCGGGCCGTTCGTCTTCCTGGACCACATGGGTCCGGTCGAGTTTGCCGCCGGTACGGGCATAGACGTGCGCCCGCATCCGCATATCGGCCTGTCCACCGTGACCTATCTGTACGAAGGGTCCATGGTGCATCGCGACGGCGCGGGCAACACGCAGACCATCCTGCCCGGCGAGGTCAACTGGATGACCGCCGGCCGCGGCATCGTGCATTCCGAGCGCTCCTCGCCCGAAAGCCGCCAGGCCGCGCAGCGCCTCTGTGGCCTGCAGATCTGGGTGGGGCTGCCCAAGGAGCACGAAGAAACCGATCCGGGCTTCACCCACTACGGTCTGGATGCGCAGCCGGTCATCGAAGGCGAGGGCGTGCGCGCCCAAGTGGTGGCGGGTTCGCTGTTCGGCAAGACGTCTTCGGTGAAGACGCTGTCGCCGCTGTTCTACGGCGATCTGCAATTGCAGGCGGGCGCGACCACGGTGCTGCCGGCCGAGCACGAAGAGCGCGCCGCCTATCTGGCGCAAGGCACGGTCGAGATCGATGGCCAGGAATTCGAAAGCGGGCGCCTGGTCGTGTTCGCGCCGGGCCGCCCCGTGCAGATCCGCGCCAAGACTGCGGCGCGCTTTGCCGTGATCGGCGGCGAACCTCTGGATGGCCCGCGCTTCGTGTGGTGGAACTTCGTGTCCAGCAACAAGGACCGCATCGAACAGGCCAAGCAGGACTGGCAGCGCAGCCGCTTCGACCAGGTCGTGCCGGGCGACGAGACCGAGTACATCCCGCTGCCCGAGCCGCGCGCCTGAGCCGGCACGCAAGCCGGCCGCGCGCAATCGCCGCGCGGCCGGCGGTATGATGCGCCTCCGACCCCAACAACAAAACGGGATGGAGACATCATGCATCGCTACACATTCAACGCGCTGCGCGGCCTGGCCGCGCTGGCGCTGATCCAGGGCGCTTCGGCGGCGCTTGCCGCCGGCTATCCGGCCAAGCCCATCACCTTCATCGTGCCTTACACCGCAGGTGGCACCACCGACCTGGTGGCGCGCACCGCTGGCCAGAAGGTGGCGGAAAAACTGGGCCAGCCCGTCATAGTCGAAAACCGTCCCGGCGCGGGCGGCAATATCGGCATGGACGCCGTGGCCAAGGCCGCGCCCGACGGCTACACCATCGGCTTCGGCGCGATTTCCACGAACGCCCTGAATCCCTTCGTCTATCCGTCCATGCCCTTCGATCCCACCAAGGATTTCACGGGCGTCAGCATGCTGGGCGCGTCCACCGTGGTGTTGGAAGTCGGTCCGGCCTTGAAGGTCGACAGCGTCAAGGACCTGGTCGCCTACGCCAAGCAGCATCCGGGCACCTCGTTCGGCACGCCGGGCACCGGCACCTCCATGCATCTGGCCGGCGTGATGTTCGACCAGCTGACCGGCGCCGGCATGCAGCACATTCCGTACAAGGGCAGCGCGCAGGGCCTGAACGACCTGCTGGGCGGGCATCTGCCGGTGATGTTCGACAATCTGCCGGCATCGCTGCCGCACATCAAGGCCGGCAAGGTGCACGCGCTGGCGGTGACGGGCAGCAAGCGCGCGCCCGCCTTGCCGGACGTGCCGACGCTGGCCGAGCTGGGCTACGAGGCCGCGGTGGTGGATCCGTGGTTCGCGGTCTATGGCCCCGCGAAGATGTCGCCGGAGGTGACCAAGGCGTTGAGCGAAGCCTTCCAATGGGCGCTGGCCCTGCCTGAAGTGAAGGCCAAGCTGGAACAGGCCGGCTTCATGCCCTATGGTTCCACGCCGCAGGAAGTGGAGCGCCTGACCCAGAGCCAGCACGAGGCCTTCAAGGCCCTGTCGCAGAAAGTGAAGCTGTCGGCCGACTGAGCGGCCGGAGCAAGCTCAGCGGCCGCGGGCGTAGGCTTGCTCGCGCCGCTCTTCCAGCGCTTCGCGGCGGATGAAATCGCGCACGAAGTCGCTGGCGGGATGATGGTGCAGGTTGTAGGGCGTGTCCCACTGCGCGATGCTGCCCTTGGACATGACGCCGATGCGGTCGGCGATGGCGAAGGCTTCGGCCTGGTTGTGCGTGACCAGGATGGCCGTATGGCCGGTGGTCTTGAGGATGTCGCGCACCTCGAAGGCCAGGCGTTCGCGCGTGTCCACGTCCAGGTTCGAGAACGGCTCGTCCAGCAGCAGCAGGTCGGGCGAGGGCGCCAGCGCGCGCGCCAGCGCCACGCGCTGCTGCTGGCCGCCGGAGATCTCGTGCGGATAGCTGTTGGCGGCATGGGCCAGGCCCACCAGTTCCAGCATCTCTTCGACGCGGCGCGCGCGCTCCGGGCGCGCCATCTTGCGCAGGCCGAAGGCCACGTTCAGCGCCACCGTCAGGTGCGGGAACAGCGCATAGTCCTGGAACATCATGCCCACCCGGCGATGCTCGGGCGCGACCTGCACGGCGGGCGAGGAAATGACCGTGCCGTCCAGCAGGATGCGTCCGGCCCGCACCGGCTCGAAGCCGGCGATGGCGCGCAGCACCGTGGTCTTGCCGCAGCCGGACTCGCCCAGCAGGCAGCCGATATGGCCCACGGGCAGCCCCAGCGTCAGGTCCTGCACCACGGGCTTGAGTCCCGCCGGGGTGTCGTAGGCGAGGGAAAGGTGATCGAGTTCTAACAGATCGGGCACGATGATCAATGTCCCATTTTCAGATTGGTGCGCGCCAGCAGGATGACGGGGAGCAGGCCGGCCAGCACGATGGCCAGCGCGGCGACGGCGCCTTCTTCATAGGTGCCGCGGGCCGCTTCGGCGTAGAGCCAGGTCGCCAGCGTGTCGAAATTCATGGGCCGCAGCAGCAGCGTCGCGGGCAGTTCCTTCATGGCGTCCACGAACACCAGCAGGGCGCTGGCAGCCAGCGCCGGCCGCAGCAGCGGCAGGTGCACGCGCCGCAGCGTGCCGGCCGAGCTTTCGCCCAAGAGGCGCGAAGCCTGCTCCAGCGACGGCGGGATGCGGGCCAGGCCGGCTTCCAGCGCGCCGGTGGAAATCGCCAGGAAGCGGATGGCGTAGGCGCACACCAGCGCGCCCATCGAGCCCATCAGGAACAGGCCGGTGCCGCCAAAGACCTTGGCGACCGCGGTATCGATCCAGACGAATGGCGTCAGCAGGCCGATGGCCAGCACCGTGCCGGGCACCGCGTAGCCCAGGCTGGCGATGCGCGCGCAGGCGCGGCCCGGGTTGAAGCCCGAGCTTTCGCGCAGCGTGCGTCCGGCCCAGGCCACGATCAGCCCGCACAGCAAGGTGACGATGGTGGCGCTGAAGGCGACGATCAGGGTATTGCTCAAACCGTTCAGCAACTGGTGCGACACCCCGCCCACCAGATGCAGCCGCTTATAGGTTTCCACGATCAGATAGAGCGCGGGCGCGACGAATCCGATCAGCACCGGTATCCAGCCCAGGGCCGCGGCAACGGCCGCGCCAGGACCGCGCAGGCGCCGCGGCTGCATCGGGCGCATGCGCTGCGTGTTGGCGTAGCGCTGGCGCTTGCGGCCGTGGCGTTCCAGCAGGATCAACCCGATCACGATCGCCAGCATGGTCAGCGCGATCTGCGCCGCGCCCGCCAGGTCCGAACGCGTGACCCAGGTGGTGTAGACCGACACGGTCAGCGTCTGCACGCCCAGGAATTCGGAAGCGCCGATGTCGTTCAGCGTTTCCAGCAGCGCCAGGCTCACGCCCACCACGATGGCGGGCCGGGCCAGCGGCAGGGCAACCCGGAAGAACACCGCGATGCGGCCGGCGCCCAGCGTGCGGGCCGCTTCCAGGAGGCTGGCGGCCTGCGTCATGAACATGACGCGGGTGCTCAGGTACACATAGGGGTAGAGCACGAAGCCCAGCACGAAGATGGCGCCGTAGATCGAGCGCAGGTCCGGCAGGCGGAACTGGCGCGGGCTGTCGTAGCCCAGCAGCGTCCGGACCGCCGTCTGTATGGGGCCGATGGGATGCAGCAGGTCCAGATAGGCGAAGGCGATGATGTAGGTCGGCACTGCCAGCGGCAGCAGCAGCGCCCAGGTCAGCATGCGGCGGGTAGGGAAGTCGTAGGCGGTCACCAGCCAGGCCGCGCCCGTGCCCAGCAGCGTGACCACCACGCCCACGCCGGCCAGCAGCATGGCGGTATTGGCGAGCGCCTGGGGCAGCACGTAGCTGGCCAGATGCTGCCAATGCGATAGTTCGCCGCCCAGCGCCCACCAACCCAAGGTCAGGACGGGCGCCAATACGGCCAGCGCGATCAGGGCGGCGCCGGCCAGCCAGCCGGCCCCGCGTTCAGTCCAGCGCAGACGCAGCGGCCGGGGCAAAGAATCTGTGTGCATGCTTCAAAGTCGATTGCATCAATGGCAAGGCCTGCTCCCCCGAAAAAGGGAGCAGGCCCTACGCGTGAGCTGATGCGCAGCCCGCGCGTTTGTCACTGCCGCATGGTATCGCCGCGCCGCAAGGCATGGCGTTCCACGGGCCTATCAGTTGTCGAAACCGACCTTGTCCACCAGTTCGCTGGCTTGCTTGCGATGCTTGGCGATCTCGGTCAGCGGCAGCGGGTCCACCTTCAGTTCGCCGAAGCTGGCAATCACGGGGTCCAGCTTCACGCCCTTGCGCACGGGGTATTCATAGTTGGCCTGGGCGTACAGGGCCTGGGCGGGTTCGGACACCAGGAAGTCCAGCAGCTTGACCGCGTTGGCCTTGTTGGGCGCGTGGGCGGCAACGGCGGCGCCGCTGACGTTCACGTGCGTGCCGCCGCTCTTGGCGTTGGCGAAGGTCGGGCGGATCACCTTGATGGCGTCGCCCCACTTGCGCGCGTCGGTGCCGGGTTCCGAATTCTTCATGTGGCCGACGTAGTAGGCATTGGCCAGGCCGATGTCGCAGATGCCGCCCAGGATGTCGCGGGCCACGTCGCGGTCGCCGCCGGCAGCCTTGCGGGCCAGGTTGGCCTTGACGCCGCGCAGCCATTTTTCGGTGGCTTCGGCGCCGTCGTGCGCGATCATGGAGGCGACCAGCGCGGTGTTGTAGGGATGCTGGCCCGAGCGGATGCAGACCTTGCCCTTCCACTTGGGGTCGGCCAGGTCTTCGTAGCGGAAGGCTTCCAGCTTCAGGTCCTTTTCCACGTACAGCACGCGGTCGCGCAGCGACAGGGCGTACCACTTGCCGTCGGCGCCGCGCAGGTTGGCGGGGATGACGGATTCCAGGGTTTGCGACTTGACCGACTGGGTCACGCCGCCGTCGACCAGGTCCAGCAGATTGCCGATGTCCACGGTCATCAGCACGTCGGCGGGCGACTTGGCGCCTTCGGCCTTGACGCGCTCCAGCAGGCCGTCCTTGACGAAGACCGTATTGACCTTGATGCCGCTTTCCTTGGTGAAGGCGTCCAGCAGGGGCTGGATCAGCTTGGGTTCCCGGGTGGTGTAGAGGCTGACTTCCTCGGCGGCGTTGGCCGACACGGTGAAGGCGGCGGCGCCGGCCAGCGCCAGGGCGCGCAGCAGCGAATTCAATTGGGGACGCTTGTTCATGAGGAGGTGCTCCGGCTAGGGCTGCAGAAGGGAATCCAGGGTGTCCTGGGTGTCCTTCTGCTCAAAACAGTCTGCTAACGAAAATGATTATCAAATGAGAACGCGACGATAACAGGAAGCAAAGCGGCATTCAACTATTCGTAAGTCGGACAGGTTTCGGGCTTGATCCTCATCAATGCGGCATAAGGGTATTACGGAATAATGAGAGCAGTTATCATCGAGACCCTGTAGAATAGGGTCAACCCTAATGCCGGCCGCGCCTTTTTTGCGGCACGGAATGACCCAGCGGCACAAGCCGGGCGCATTGCCCGGGGCGGTCGCCCTTATTTGATACGACATGGCTGCTTTCAACACTGAGCGCGTACTAAGCGTGCACCACTGGAACGACACCCTGTTTTCCTTCACCACGACGCGTGACTCGGCCTTGCGGTTCCACAATGGCCACTTCGTGATGATCGGACTGGAAGTTGAAGGCAAGCCCCTGCTGCGGGCCTACAGCATCGCCAGCGCCAACTATGAAGAGAATCTCGAGTTCCTCAGCATCAAGGTGCAGAACGGCCCGCTCACGTCGCGGCTGCAGCATCTGAAGGAAGGCGACACCATCCTGGTCAGCCGCAAGCCCGTGGGCACGCTGGTCGTGGACGACCTGAAGCCGGGCAAGCACCTGTTCCTGTTCGGCACGGGCACGGGCCTGGCGCCGTTCATGAGCATCATCAAGGATCCGGACGTCTACGAACGCTTCGACAAGGTCATCCTGGTGCATGGCGTGCGTTGGGTCAGCGAACTGGCCTATGCCGACTTCATTGAAAAGGAACTGCCGAACAACGAGTTTTTCGGCGACGTGGTGCGCGACAAGCTCGTGTACTACCCGACGGTCACGCGCGAACCGTTCCGCAACCAAGGCCGCATCACCGAGCTGATGGAAAACGGCAAGCTGTGCGCGGACATCGGCATTCCCCAGATCAATCCGGAAACCGACCGCGCCATGATCTGCGGCAGCCCCCATATGCTGGCCGACATCAGCGCCATGCTGGACAAGCGCGGCTTCACGGTATCGCCGGGCGTGGGCCAGCCGGGCGACTACGTGGTCGAGCGCGCATTCGTGGACAAATAAGTCCCAGCTCCGGCGCCAAGCTCAAAACCCATCGCAGCGATGCGATGGGTTTTTTGTTTTCGGGCGTCGCAGGACGCCATCTTCCACTGCAGTCCCTTCAATGAGACGTGCGCAACGCCGATGGGGCGCGACAATGCAAGGCTGAAGGCGCGGATTGGGAAATCCCGCATGCGCCTATCGACTGCAAACAACGACTAGGAGCAAGAAATGGATCTGGGCATTACCGGCAGGACCGCGCTGGTGGGCGGCGCGAGCAAAGGCTTGGGCTACGGCTGCGCGTTGGCCCTGGTGCGCGAGGGCGTCAACGTGGTGATCGTCGCGCGCGGCGCCGACGCCCTTGACGCCGCAAGGCAGCAGCTGCTGCAGGCGCGGCCGGACGGCAAGGCCTTCGTCAAGGCCGTGGCTGCCGACATCACCACGCCGCAGGGCCGCGAGGCCGTGTTCGCCGCGCATCGCGACTACGACATCGTGGTCACGAATGCGGGCGGGCCGCCGCCCGGGGACTTTCGCGCTTGGGGCAGGGAGCAATGGCTGAGCGCGGTCGACGCCAACATGCTGACGCCGATCGAGCTGATCAAGGCCACGGTGGATGGCATGGCCGAGCGCGGTTTCGGGCGCATCGTCAATATCACTTCCAGCGCGGTCAAGGCGCCGATCGATATCCTGGGCCTGTCCAATGGCGCGCGCAGCGGCTTGACGGGCTTCGTGGCGGGCGTGGCGCGCAGCGATATCGCGGCGCGCGGCGTCACGATCAACAATCTGCTGCCAGGTGCGTTCGCTACCGACAGGCTGAGCTCGGCCCTGGCGGCGTCGGCAGCCAAGACGGGGCAGGATGCGCAAGCCGTGCGCGCCCAGCGTCAGGCGGCGATACCGGCTGGACGCTTCGGCAACTCGGAGGAGTTCGGCGCCATCTGCGCCTTCCTGTGCAGCGTCCATGCCGGGTACGTCACCGGTCAGAATGTACTGGCGGACGGCGGCGCCTACCCCGGTACTTTCTGAGCGCACCGCCCGCTCGCGGGCGGTCTACTCGGGCTGGATGCCTGCCTTCTTGATGATTTCGCCCCACTTCTTCGACTCGGCCTGCTGGAACTGCGCCAGTTCCTCCGGCGTGGAACTTGCCGCATCCGTGCCTGTCTGCGCATAGAACTGCTTGGCAGGCGCGCTTGCCGTGGCTTTGACCAGCAATTCGTTCAGGCGCTTGACGACATCCGGCGGCGTACCGGCGGGCGCATACGCTGCAAACCAGTAGCCCATTTCATAGCCGGGCACGCCGGCTTCGGCGATGGTGGGCACGTCCGGCGCCAGCGGCGAGCGCGCCTGGCCGGTCACGCCCAATGCGCGCAGCTTGCCTGACTTGACTTGCGGCAGGCCGGTGGCGGTGTCGGTGATCATCATGTCGATTTGACCGCCCAGGAGGTCGGTGACCGCCAGCGGATTGCTCTTGTACGGCACGTGCAGCAGCTGCACGCCCGCCATCTGCTGCAGCAGTTCGCCAGCGATGCGGCTGCTGGAGCTGCCGCTACCGAAGCTCAGCTTGCCGGGCGCCTGCTTGGCCTGGGCCAGGAAGTCGCCGACCGTCTTGGCCGGCGAATTGGGATTGACCACCATGATCTGGCCGCCCTTGCCCAGCAGGGTCAGCGGCGCGTAGTCCTTGACCGGATCGTAGGTCAGCGTCTTGTAGAGGTGTTCGTTGGCGGCATGCGTGGTGTTGGTGGTGATCAGCACGGTGTAGCCGTCGGGGGCTGCGCGGGCGCCTGCCGCGGCGCCTATCATCGCGCTGGCGCCGGGCTTGTTTTCGATCACCACGGCCTGGCCGGTCTGTTCGGTGACGCCCTGGCCGATGGCGCGGCCGATCTGGTCGGTGGCGCTGCCGGCCGCGAACGGCACGATGAAGGTGATGGGCTTGGCGGGGAACTGGGCCATGGCGCTCAAGGGCAGGGCGGCGGCCAGCAGCAAGGCCAGCCGGCCTTTGGAAGCAATGCGCATGTATGTCTCCTGTGGATTTTTATAGGAATGAAATCAGGCGGCCGCAGGGCGGTCGCCGGGTATGTCAGGCAAGCGGCTGGCCAGCGCGGGGCTGACCTCGACCGTCATGTCCAGCAATCTGAAAGACAGGCTCTTGCCGTGCGTGTCCAGGTTGAGGGCATCGTTGACGCCGCCGTCCAGCACGCCTTCAAGCACGAAGTTCATGGCATGCAGCGTGGGCAGCGCGTAGCGGGTGACGCGCGTGGGGCGGCGATAGGCGAACCAGTCGGCCACACGGGCTTCGGTGACCTGCGCGGCCAGCACGTCGTAGCATTCCAGATCCCAGGCGATCAGGCTCAGGTTGGAGATGTCGCCCTTGTCGCCGGAGCGGCTGTGCGCCAGGCGGTACAGGGGGACTGAGATCAGCGGCGGGTTCATTGCGTAGCTTCCTCCAGGAAGGTCCAGCCGCTGGGCACGGCGTCGCGCGGAAGGGTGCAGGACAGCATGTTCAAGCGCGGGCGCAACGCGGTGCGCACGCCGCCGCCGCCGGCCGGGCCGCAGGTATAAAGTGCGGTCATCTCGCGCAGCACGCTTTCGGCGAGTTTGCGGTCCAGATGTTCGGCCGCGACGCGCAGGCGCACGTCGCGCGCATGGCCGTCGGGCAGGGCGGACAGCATGTTGCCGGCGTCGTCGCCCAGGATGCTGATGGCGCCGATGAGGTCGGCGCGCAGGCGCAGGGCCGGATCCAGGCGCTTGCGGACGATATCGGCGGCCAGACGGGCGCGCGCCTCGGCCTGCACCCCGGCGTAGGAGATCTCGGCCTCGGCCAGCCAGCCGCCGCGGTAGCAGACGTTGACCTTGAGTTCGTCCGGGCGCGCATGGCCGGTGATGCCTCGCACCGCCACCCGGTCGCCGCCCAGCTCGGCCACTTCGGCTTGGCTCAGGTCGGCGACGACGTCCGGCGTCAGGTAGCGCGCGGGATCGTGCACTTCATACAGCAACTGTTCCTTGACCGTGCGGGCATCGACCATGCCGCCGGTGCCGTCGGCCTTGCCGATCACGAATCCGCCGTCGGCGTGGATCTCGGCTATGGGAAAACCCGCCGCATGCACATCCGGCACGTCCTTGAGCCCCGGCACGCAGAAGTAGCCTCCGGTGACCTGCAGGCCGCACTCCAGCATGTGGCCGGCCATGGTGGCGCGGCCCAGGCGCAGCCAATCGTCCATGGACCAGCCGAAGTGGGCCAGCGCCGGACCGAGCGTGAGCGATGGGTCCGACACGCGGCCAGCGACCACGATCTGCGCGCCGGCCCGCAGCGCCTGGGCGATCTCGGTGGCGCCGAGATAAGCCGTGGCGCTGACCACATCCAGGCCCTCCAGCGCGCCGCCCAGGCGCTGGCGCAGCAATTCCCGCTGCGCATCGCTGGTCAGCGCATCGCCGTGCACTACCGCGATGCGCGGCGCAGCCAGGCCTTGCTGCCGGGCGAGCTCGGCGATGCGGCGGGCGGCGGCGGCGGGGTTCGCCGCGCCGAAGTTGCCGACGATGCTGATGCCATGGCGCAGGCAGTCGCCCAGCACGGGGCCGACCAGCTCGTCCAGCAAGGGCTCGTAGCCGCGCTGCGGGTCCGCGTTGCGCGCCAGTTGCGCCAGCGCCAAGGTGCGTTCGGCCAGCGTTTCGTAGATCAGCACACCGCCGCCTCGGGCGATCAAGCTGCGCACCACGGCGGCGGCGCCGTCGCTGCGGTCGCCGGAAAATCCGGAGGCGCAGCCTATGTACAGAGGGGAGTGGGGCATACGGGTTCGCTGCTGTTTCGGGGTATCCGAGCCCACTATAGGCATGCTCTGCTAATCAGTAAAATAGAAAGATCGGATCAATTCATAGAGAAAAGCCATGAATCTGTCTGCCCGGCAATTGCGCGCGTTCGTGGCCTTGGCCGAAGAAAAACACTTCACCCGGGCGGCCCAGCGTTGCCACCTGACGCAGCCGGCCTTCAGCGCGCTGATCCGCCAGCTGGAGGACAGCGCGGGCTTGCGGCTGTTCGACCGCAACACGCGTCATGTGGAGCTGACTGTCGAGGGGCAGGTGCTGGATGCGACAGCGCGCAGGTTGCTGGCCGACATGGACCTGGTCATGGAGGATCTGCGCGATCATGCCGCCAGACGCCGCGGGCGGGTGGCGCTGGCGGCCTTGCCTTCGCTAGCCGCAGGCTGGCTGCCGCAGTTGTTGGCGCGCTTTCGCGAGGCCTATCCCGGCATCACGGTGGACCTGCGCGATGCCCTGCTGGATCCTTGCCTGGATCTGGTGCAGGCCGGGCAGGTGGACTTCGCGGTGGCGTCGCGGCGGCCGGACATGAACGATCTGGACAGCGAATTCCTGCATGCCGACCGCTACTTCCTCGTGTGCCGTGTCGACCATCCGCTGGCGGGCGCGGGCCGTGCCCGGCTGCGCGACATCCTGCGCTATCCCATGATCCAGCTTGCGCGCGGCAGCAGCGTGCGCAAGCATCTGGACGCCGCCCTGGGCGCGGATGCGCCGGCGCCGGTGTTCGAGGTCGAACACCTGGCGACGGCGACGGGGTTGGTGCGCGCCGGCCTGGGCATCTCGGTCGTGCCGGCGATGACGTTGTTCCATTTCGGCGGCGCCGACCTGCGCATCGTGCCGCTGGCCGGCAAGGCCTTGACCCGGCCGCTCTACCTGGTGCGGCGCAAGGGCCGTACGCTATCGGTTGCGGCGCAGGCTTTGTATGACTTGCTGCGGGAGCATCGGGGGGATATCGATAGCCCACCCTAGGGCATCCAGCCACTTTCGCAAATGTCTATTGCTGGATAAACTTCGATAGTTGTAGTTTCTATCCGTCTTTCGAAGGATTCCGCCCATGAGCAAGCAAATCATCCATACCGACACCGCGCCCGCCGCGGTAGGCCCTTACTCGCAAGCGGTTGCCGTCAGCGGCACCAAGACTGTCTATCTCTCGGGCCAGATCGGCCTGGAGCCGGGCACTGGCGATCTGGTTTCCGAGAACTTCGATGCGCAGGTGCGCCAGGCGTTCGCCAACATGCAGGAAGTCATCAAGGCCGCCGGGGGCACGCTGGACAACGTGGTCAAGCTGACGCTGTTCCTGACCGACCTGGGCAAGTTCACGGCCGCCAACGCCATCATGGCCGAGATCATTCCGCAGCCGTTCCCGGCGCGCTCGACCATAGGCGTGGCCAGCCTGCCCAAGGGCGCGCAGTTCGAAGTCGAAGCCATCCTGGTCCTGTAAGGCCCATCCGGACTTTTCAATCCAGGGGTTCGTTTCTTCATGCCGGCCGCAGCTGCGGCTTCCAAGCGATCCGGCGCCGACAACAAAGGCGCCGGCAAAGCAATGACGGATACGGAGCGCAAGCTCCGTAACCTGGGCTTGGTGCTGCCCGAGGACTTCGTGCTGCACCTGCCGCTGCGCTACGAGGACGAAACCCGCATCGTCCCGATCAGCGACCTGCGGCCCGGCTTCGCCGGCCAGGTGGAAGGCGAGATCACGAAATCCGAGGTCACCTACCGGCCCCGTCGCCAGCTGACCGCCACCCTGGCGGACGACAGCGGCGAACTGCAATTGCGCTGGCTGAATTTCTACCCCAGCCAGCAAAAGCAAGTCAGCGTGGGCAAGCGCCTGCGCGCTCGCGGGGAGGTCCGAGGCGGCCTGTTCGGGCGCCAGATGGTGCATCCGCGCATGACCAATGCCGATGCGCCGCTGCCCACGGCGCTGACGCCTGTCTATCCCAGCACCGAAGGCCTGCCGCAGCTGACCTTGCGCCGCGCCATTGCGCAGGCACTGGACCGCGCCGATTTGTCCGATACCTTGCCCGACGAGGCGCGCGCGCGCTATGACCTGCCGCCGTTCGAGCCGGCCATCCGCGCGCTGCACACGCCGGCCCAGGGCGAGTCCGAGCAGGCCTTGCTGGACCGCGTGCATCCCGCCTGGCGCCGCATCAAGTTCGACGAGCTGCTGGCGCAGCAGCTGTCGCTGGCGGCCGCGCGCGCCGCGCGCCGCATCAAGGAAGCCGAATCGCTGCCGGTGCGCAACGAGCCTGGCGGCCTGGTGGCCAGGCTGTACGAAGCGCTGCCGTTCAAGCTGACCGGCGCGCAGGAGCGCGTGGTCCAGGAGATCTCCGCCGACCTGGCCAAGCCTTATCCCATGCACCGCTTGCTGCAGGGCGACGTGGGCAGCGGCAAGACGGTCGTGGCGGCCATCGCCGCGGCCCAGGCCATCGCCAGCGGGGCGCAGGTCGCGTTGATGGCGCCCACGGAAATCCTGGCGGAGCAGCACTTCCGCAAGCTGGTGTCGTGGCTGCAGCCGCTGGGCGTGAATGTCGCCTGGCTGAGCGGCAGCCTCGCCGCGAAGGCGCGCCGCGAAGCCGTGGCGGCGGCCGCTGACG
This sequence comes from Achromobacter xylosoxidans, assembly GCF_002192695.1. Classification (GTDB taxonomy): domain Bacteria; phylum Pseudomonadota; class Gammaproteobacteria; order Burkholderiales; family Burkholderiaceae_B; genus Achromobacter; species Achromobacter xylosoxidans_C. The sequence goes on along the minus strand of NZ_MTLG01000075.1, from coordinate 353,709 downwards.
GTAGCGTGCAATTGATCGTGGGCACGCAAGCGCTGATCCAGGACAACGTCGAATTCCATCGCCTGGGCCTGTCCATCGTCGACGAGCAGCACCGCTTCGGCGTCGGGCAGCGCCTGGCGCTGACCCGCAAGGGCGAAACGGTGCGCGGGCGCAACGTGCCGCATCAGCTCAACATGAGCGCGACGCCGATTCCGCGCACGTTGGCCATGACCTTCTTCGCCGACCTGGACGTCTCCGTCATCGACGAATTGCCGCCTGGACGCAGCCCCGTGCTGACCAAGCTGGTCTCGGACGCGCGGCGCGAGGAAGTCATTGCCCATATCGCCCAGGCCGCGCGCGGCGGGCAGCAAGCCTACTGGGTCTGTCCGCTGGTCGAGGAAAGCGAGGCGCTGGAACTTCAGACCGCCGTGGACACCTACGAAGGCATGCGCGTCGACCTGCCGGACCTGCGCATCGGGCTGGTGCATGGCCGGCTGCCGCAGGCCGAGAAGGCCGCCGTGATGCAGGCCTTCCGCGATGGCGAGGTCGACCTGCTGGTCGCCACCACCGTGATCGAGGTCGGCGTGGACGTGCCGAACGCGTCGTTGATGGTGATCGAGCACGCCGAGCGTTTCGGCCTGGCGCAGCTGCATCAGCTGCGCGGCCGGGTAGGGCGCGGCACCGCCGAATCGGTATGCGTGCTGCTCTATCAGACGCCGCTGTCGCAGGTGGCGCGCGAACGCCTGCGGGCCATGTTCGAGACCTCCGACGGCTTTGAAATCGCCCGCCGCGACCTGGAACAGCGCGGCCCGGGAGAGTTCCTGGGCACGCGCCAGTCCGGCATGGCGCTGCTGCGCTTCGCCGACCTGGAAACGGACGCGGCCATTGCCGAAGACGCGCGCGACGCCGCGGTCTGGCTGCGCGCCGAACATCCGGCCGCGGTCGAGGCGCACCTGGCGCGCTGGATGCGCGGGCGCGAGGATTTCCTGCGCACCTGACCATGCAGCCAGCCGCGAACCTTAATCAAGCAAGCGCCAGCCACGAGGCTGGGGCATAACCCCCGGGGGCGTAGTCCACCATGACTCTCACCGAACTCAAGTACATCGTCGCCGTCGCGCGCGAACGGCATTTCGGCCGCGCGGCCGAGGCCTGTTTCGTCAGCCAGCCCACGCTCTCGGTGGCGATACGCAAGCTGGAAGACGAATTGGGCGTGACGCTGTTCGAGCGCGGCGGCACCGAAGTCGGCGTCACGCCGATCGGCCAGCGCATCGTGGCGCAGGCGCAGAAGGTGCTGGAAGAAAGCGCCAGCATCAAGGAGATCGCGCGCCAGGGACACGACCCGCTGGCCTGCCCCTTGCGCGTCGGCGTCATCCACACCATCGGCCCGTACCTGCTGCCGCGGCTGGTGCCGGTGCAGATCGGCCGCACCCCGCAGATGCCGCTGCTGCTGCAAGAGAATTTCACAGTGCGCCTGGTCGAACTGCTGCGCCAGGGCGAGATCGATTGCGCCATCATGGCCTTGCCGCTGCCCGAGGCCGGCCTGGTCATGCAGCCGCTGTACGACGAACCTTTCATCGTCGCCGTGCCCAACGACCATGAACTGGCGCGGCGCGAATCCATCGACGCGCAGGACCTGAAGCAGCAGACCATGCTGTTGCTGGGCAGCGGCCATTGCTTTCGCGACCAGGTGCTGGAAGTCTGCCCCGAGCTGTCGCGCTTTTCGGCCGCCAGCGACGGCATCCAGCGCACCTTCGAGGGTTCCTCGCTGGAGACGATACGCCACATGGTCGCGGCCGGCATCGGCGTCACCGTTCTGCCGGTGACGGCGGTGCCCGAGCAGCCGCCGTCCAACAGCCTGCTGCGCTATCTGCCCTTTGAAGGCCATGTGCCGGAGCGCCGCGTGGTGCTGGCCTGGCGGCGCAGCTTTCCGCGCCTGGCCGCCATCGAAGCGCTGGCGCAGGCCGTCTACGCCTGCGAGTTGCCCGGCGTCAAGATGCTGACCGACGAGGTCGCGGCCGTGCAGGATTGATTTCCAGGCCGCTGTCCGGCGGCCTGGAACGCGCGGTTTGCGCCGCGTCAAAAGGTCGCGGGACTGATTGATGAAAGCGGCGGATATTGCGGCGTTTCGCCACATTTGCAGTGTTATCCTTGTTTCGCACATACATTCCTAGGAGCTAGCAATGGCCAAGTCCCCCAAGAAGACCTCCAGCGTTCCGCGCATCAACATCGGTATCTCGGACAAGGACCGCGCCGCCGTCGCGGCTGAACTGTCCAAGCTGCTGGCCGACTCGTACACGCTGTACCTGATGACGCACAATTTCCACTGGAACGTCACGGGGCCCATGTTCAACACGCTGCACCTGATGTTCATGACGCAGTACACGGAAGAGTGGAACGCGCTGGACAGCATCGCCGAGCGCATCCGCGCGCTGGGCCACTACGCGCCCGGCACCTACCGCGAATTCAGCAAGCTGTCCTCGATCGCCGAGCCGGACTCGGTGCCGGAAGCCCTGGAAATGGTGCGTCTGCTGGTGACTGCCAACGAATCCGTCGCCAAGACCGCGCGCGCCGCTTTCGAGAAGGCCGATGCCGCCAACGACCAGCCCACGGCCGACCTGCTGACGCAGCGCCTGGACGTGCACGAAAAGAACGCCTGGATGCTGCGCAGCCTGCTGCAGTGATCGCGGCGGCAGCCGCCGCATGAAAAAACCGGAACCTCGCGGCTCCGGTTTTTTTTCGTCCAGCGGCCGCGATGCGTTCAGACCTGATGCGACAGCGGACGGGCTGGGATGGGTGCGATGCGTTCGGGTGGCGGTGACACGCGCCACACCGCGCGGCGGCGCAGCGCGCCCAGGAGCTTCAGGCCTTGCGGCCAGTCGTCCAGGCCGCTTTCGGCATTGAGGTGGCCGGCGCCCGGCACGATCACCAGCCTGCTGCCCCAATCGCGCGCGAAGGCGCGGGCGCGTTCCAGCTGGCAATAGGGATCGTTGTCGCTGGCGACGACCACGCTCTGGAAGGGCAGGGACTGGCGCGGGATGGGTGCGAAGTCCCTCAGGCAAGCCGGCGCGCTGGCGCGCTCGACGTCCGCGGGCGCCACCAGCAGGGCGCCGGCAACCTTGGCGCGCAGGGGCACCGGCAGGGCAGCGCTGATCAGGCAGCCCAGGCTGTGCGCAATCAGAAGGACGGGACTGCGGGCCTCGTTCACCTCGGTGGCGAGCGCGGCGATCCAGTCGCCGGGAGCGGGATGCTCCCAGTCGCCTTGCTCGACGCGGCGCGCGTGCGGCAGCAGGGCCATCCAGCGCGATTGCCAGTGTTGGGGCCCGGAGTTTTTCCATCCGGGGACGATGATCGGTTGGAGTCTCATGGCGGCCATGATGCCGCGCGGTCTTAGTAACGCAAACGAATAAATCGTCTTTTGCATATACGCTTGCGGGTATAAGCCGGGGGTGCCCAGGAATGCCGCAGCGCAATAATCGGACGCGTATCAAAGTGGTCCGAAACTGGCCCGGAAGGGGCTATTTTTCAGTGTATGCTTGCCGTGCAATCGCAATGCAACCGGGCGTGACCGGGGCCGAAACCCCTGCAAAGGGCAGTCCAGCAGGCATGCTTGGCCTGGAGATGATCCGGCGTCCGCCACGGTGCAAAAAACTAACGATTACAAATCATTAGAGGAGTCCACACATGAAGCCAGTATTTCGTCTGACCCCGGTCATCGCAGCGCTGGGCGTCGCGGCCGGTCTGGCGTTTGCCTCGGGAGCGCAAGCGCAAACCATCAAGATCGGCGTCGTCGGCCCCACCACCGGCGCGGTCACCCAGTATGGCGATATGGTCCGTGAAGGGGTCGATACCGCAGTCGAGCGCATCAACGCCGCCGGCGGCATCAACGGCAAGAAGCTGGAAACCGTCGTGATCGACGACGGCTGCGAACCCAAGCAAGGCCCGGTTGCCGCCAACCGCGTCGTCAACAGCAAGATCGGCTTCGTCGTGGGCCACGTGTGCTCGGGCGCCACCATCGCCGCCGCCGACATCTACAACAACGAAGGCGTGGTCATGGTCACGCCGTCGGCCACGTCGCCGGCCCTGACCGACGGCAAGAACTACGAGTTCATCTTCCGCACCATCGGCCGCGACGACCAGCAAGGCCCCGCCGCCGCCAAGTTCATCCTGGACAAGATCAAGCCCAAGAAGGTCGCCGTGCTGCATGACAAGCAGTCCTACGGCCAGGGCATCGCCACCGCGGTCAAGAACGACCTCGAGAAGGGTGGCGTGGCCGTCGCCGTGTTCGAGGGCATCAACGCCGGCGACAGCGACTACTCGGCCGTCATCACCAAGCTGAAGAGCCAGGGCGTGGACTTCGTCTACTACGGCGGCTACCACCCCGAAATGGGCCTGCTGCTGCGCCAGGCGGCCGAGCAGGGCGTGAAGGCCAAGTGGATGGGTCCGGAAGGCACGGGCAACCCCGACATCAACGCCATCGCCGGCGATGCCGTCGAAGGCATGCTGCTGACGCTGCCGGCCGACTTCACCCAGAACGCCGCCAACGCCGACATCGTCAAGGCCTTCGAAGCCAAGAAGCGCAACGCCAGCGGCGCCTTCCAGATGACCGCCTACACGGCCACCCAGGTCATCGCGGACGGCATCAAGGGCGCGGGCAGCGACGACCCGACCAAGGTCGCCAAGTACCTGCACGCCAATTCCTTCGACACGCCGATCGGCAAGGTGTCCTGGAACAAGCAGGGCGACCTGACGAACTTCCAGTTCGACGTGTTCACCTGGCACAAGGACGGTTCCAAGACCGTCTACAAGTAAGACGGCGTACGGGCCTCCGGGCCCGCCACGCCAGCGGACTTGCCGTTCCATGGGAAGCCGGGCCGGAAGCGACAGTCTTCCGGCCCGATTTTTTTGTTCATCCGCAGGCGAGGGAACCGGGGGCAGGCGTCCTGGTCGAACGCCCGCCCGCCGCGATTGCGTAGAATGCGGCGCCATCGACCTCACTTTTTTTCTGTCGGGACACCATGACCAAGGCCCTGTTAGTCGAAGACGATCCGAAACTGTCGCGCCTGATCGCGCAGTTCCTGGAGCAGCACGGTTTCAATGTCGCCCAGGCCTACCGCGGCGATCACGCGGTGGAAGCTTTCCGCAGGCACGACCCGGCCATCACCATCCTGGACCTGATGCTGCCAGGCCGCGACGGCCTGCAGGTCTGCCGCGACCTGCGCGCGTTTTCATCCGCGCCGATCCTGATGCTGACGGCCCGCGAAGACGACCTGGACCAGATCCTGGGCCTGGAGTCGGGCGCGGACGACTACGTCATCAAGCCGGTGGAACCGCGCGTGCTGCTGGCGCGGGTGCGGGCGCTGCTGCGGCGGCACAGCCAGCTGGACGAGCCGCCGGAGCGGCTGGAGTTCGGCCCTCTGGTCATAGACCGGCGCACCCGCGCCGTGGTCCATGCCGGCTCGGAGGTGGACCTGACCACGATGGAGTTCGAAATGCTCTGGGCGCTGGCCAGCCAGGCCGGCCAGGTGCTGACCCGCGACGACCTGCTCAACGCCGTGCGAGGCATCGAGTTCAACGGGCTGGACCGCAGCGTCGACGTCTGCGTCAGCAAGCTGCGGCGCAAGCTGGACGACGACCCGCGCGATCCGGCGCGCATCAAGACCGTGTGGGGCAAGGGCTATCTGTTCTCGCCCAAGGCACACGAGGGCGGTGATGCTTAAGTTTGTCCTGCGGCTGTTCGTGGTGCTGGCGGTGGGCTTCGTCATTTCCAACGAAGTCGTGGACCGGTCGGCCAACTACTTTTTCGAGCCCGTCAGCGACGCCTATGCGCGCGAAGCGGTGCGGGGCCAGATCCACAGCCTGGTGCAGGAACTGGGCCGCGTACCGCCCGCCGAGCGCGAGGCGCACGTGCGCGACGCGCTGGCGCCGTACTACGGCCTGGCCCTCAAGGTGGTCGAGGCCGACAGCTACGGCGCCACCGAGGACGAGCGCGCCATGGTGGCGTCCGGCAGCTTCTTCGTGCGCGACAAGCAGCAGACCTTCGTGGCGGCGATTCCCGGTCCGGGCAGGCAATGGCTGGAGGTCAAGCTGCCGCCCGAGCCGGACATCGGCCCCTGGCTGATGGCCGCGGTGTATTCCGCCCTGGGCCTGCTGTTGTGCGCCTTCATGCTGGTGTGGGCGCTGCCCATCTGGCGCGACCTGGAAGCCCTGAAGACGGCGGCCCTGCGCATGGGACAGGGCGATCTGCAGGCGCGGGCCCGCCTGTCGCGGCATTCCAGCATCCGCAACCTGGGCGATACCTTCAACCAGATGTGCGATCGCATCAGCGCGCTGGTGGGCAACCAGCGCGACCTGACCAATGCCGTATCGCACGAACTGCGCACGCCGATCGCGCGCCTGTCGTTCGAGCTGGACATGATGGACCGCGAGGACGATCCCGCCGCGCGCAAGCGCCTGGTCGAGGAAATGAAGAGCGACGTGGCCGAGCTGGATGCCATGGCCTCGGAACTGCTGATGTACGCCCGGCTGGAACACAAGGGCGACGGCGTGGCGCTGCAGCCGCAGGACGCGCGCGGCTGGCTGGATTCGGTGGTGCAACATGCCGGCTTCGAGGCCGGCGTGTCGGGCGTGCGCTGCGAAGTGGCGCTATGCCAGGTGCCCGAGGTGCATCTGCATCAGCGCTACATGACGCGCGCCTTGCTCAACCTGCTGCAGAACGCCATCCGGCATGCCGGCCGCCAGGTCCAGGTCAGCCTGATCAGCCCGGGCGCGCGCGAGTACCTGCTGATCGGGGACGATGACGGCCCCGGCATCCCGCCCGCGGATCGCGAGCGGATTTTCGAGCCCTTCATCCGCCTGGACGAAAGCCGCGACCGCGGCACGGGCGGCGTGGGGCTGGGCCTGGCCATCGTGAGCCGCGTGGCCCGCTGGCACAATGGCACGGTGCAGGCGAGCGACAGCCCCCTGGGCGGCGCGCGATTCGTGATTGCCTGGAAGACCGCCTGAGCGCCGGCGCGGCGCGCTCAGGCACAACGTAAACAAACTTCACAATCCGCCGCCGCAATCTTCACAAACTCCATACAAAGCGGGAAAGATCGCGGGCAGGCGCCTGGATAGCATGACGGCAGTTCTCCAAAGAGGCATTGCCGCTAGCCATGTTTTCCCTCAGCCGCCTGGTTGCCGTAGGTTTGTTGCTGGTCGCCGCGGGCGGCTGCCAGGGCGTGCCGCCCGAGACGCCGCCTCCCATCGCGCAGGGCGACTACCAGGCTGTCGTCGGCTATCTGGCGCAGCGCATCCCTTATGACATGGACGCGTCCGGCGTGCCGGGCCTGTCGATCGCCATCGTCGACGACCAGCGCGTGGTGTGGAGCACGGGCTTTGGCTACGCGGATCCGCTGCGCCATCGCAACGCTTCCAGCGACACGCTGTACCGCGTAGGCGCCATCACCAAGATCGTCACGGCCGCGGGCGTGCTGCGCGCCGCCGATGATGGGCGCCTGGCGCTGGACCAGCCGGCCTCGCAGGCCTTGCCCGACTGGGACATCCAGCCGCGCCGCGGCGCCATGCAATGGCTGGGCGCGCATCCCTTCACCGCCCGCAACCTGCTGGCCGTGCACCCCGGATCACTGGAAGACACCATGGGGCGGGCGCGCGCGGACATGGCCTACGCCTTGCTGGGCGACATGGTGGCGCACGTGGCGAGCGAACCCTTCGACGCCTACGTGCGCCGCACCATCCTGCAGCCGCTGAACATGCCGCGCGCAGGTTTCCACCCCGATCCCCGCATGCTCGAGCTGCGCGCCTCCGGCTACCGCCAGGGCTCGCCCTGGGCCGAGGCGCCCCAGCCGAACGAGGCGGCCGACGGCCTGTGGCTCAGCACTTCTGAAATGGCGCGCTTCTCCAGCATGCTGTTCGCCGACGGCCTCTACCAAGGCCGCCGCGTCCTGAATACCGAATCGGCCCGTGCGGTGCTCGACATGGAAACGGTGCAAGGCGGGCTGGCGCTGGAGTGCCGCCTGGCCTTGTCCTGGCTGGCGGCGCCCTGTGGCGAGGACGTCGCAGGCGCGCCCTTGCGTCTGCACAGCGGCGCCACCGAAGCCTTCCACTCCCGCTTCGTGCTGGCGCCGCGCGACAAGCTCGCGGTGCTGGTCATGAGCAACTCCGACACGAGCGAGCCGCTGGTGGCGTCGGTGTCGACGATGGCGATGGCGCTGATGCGCCAGGCCAAGCAGGGCGCAATCACGCAATAGATCGGGCCTCTCGCGGCTCAACGGTTTTACCCCCTCAACCTCGTTTCTTGGAAGCTGTTATGAAGCGAAAAATCCGTTCTTCCCTGTTTACGCGCGGCGCCGGCGCCGCGTGCCTGCTGGCTTTAGTCCCGGGATTGTCCCTGGCCGATGACGCTGCGAACAGTTCCGTCTACGGCCAGCGCGGGGCCAGCTCGCGCGGGTTGGCGGTGGCGACCGGGGAGGGGCCGGCCGACGAGTGGCTGTTCTACGGCACGCTGGGCGCGGGCTATGCGCCGCGCTACAGCGGTAGCGACGAGTATTCCGCCGTGCCGATCATCGGCCTGGGCGTGCGCAGCCCCGGCGGCTTCTTTCTCAGCACCGACCACGGCCTGGGCTGGGAAACCCAGGCGCTGGACAGCACGTTCCGCTTCTATCTTGCGCCCAGCGCTTCGCGCAAGGACCACAAGAAGGGGTTCCAGGGGTCGGACAAGCTGCGCGGCATGGGCGACATCGAAAGCCGCGCGCAGATCGGCATGGACGCTGAAACGACGCTGGGACCCGTGACCCTGTCGGCGACGGTGGCGCATGCCTTCAAAAAGGGCGACAACCGCGACGTGGGCAGCGCCTACACCATGTTCAACCTGGGAGCCAGCACCACGGTGTACGAGGGCAGCGCCGGGGCGATATCGCTGGCGCTGTCCGGCACCTTCGGCGACGGCAACTACATGCGCACCTGGTATGGCGTAAGCGGCAACCAGTCGGCGAAGTCCGGCTACCGCAAGTACACGCCCAAGGGCGGCCTTGAAAGCATCGGCCTGGGCGCCACCTGGACCGTGCCGCTCTCCAAGTCCTGGTCGTGGACCACGGCTGCCGAGGCGCGGCGCCTGTACGGCGACGCGGCGGACAGCCCCATCGTAAAGGACCGCGCGCAATACACCATCGGCACCATGATGACGTACTCGTATTGATCAGGGGAAAGCCCGTTCCCGGCCGGGAGCGGGCGAGACGCAAGCGGGCGGGCGTCGCCGCCGCTTGCGTCCAGGGATGGGGCTTTACAGGTCTTGCACGCGGCGGCCGCTGTCGGCCTCGAACCAGTGCAGCGGATGGCGGCCGTCCGGGCCCAGGTTGACGCGGTCGCCGACCTTGGCCGAGGACTCCGACAACTGGCGCGTGGTGCAGCGCACGACCAGCATGCTCTTGCCGCAGCGGCTGTGGACCAGTTGCTCGGAGCCCAGTGTTTCGACCATTTCGACTTCGGCCGGCACGCCCTGGGTGTTCAGCAGCATGTGCTCGGGGCGCATGCCCATGATGACCTTGCGGCCGCGCACCTGCGAGGGCACCTGCAGCGGCGAGATATCCAGCGCGGTGCCGTCGAGCGTCTGCACCGTGCCGTCGCCCGCCACGTTGACTTCCATCAGGTTCATCGGCGGCGAGCCGATGAAGCCGGCCACGAAGGTGGAGGCGGGCTTTTCGAACACTTCCATCGGCGTGCCGATCTGCTCGGGCACGCCCTGGTACATGACGATCATGCGGTGGGCCAGCGTCATGGCCTCGACCTGGTCGTGGGTCACGTACAGGCTGGTGGTGCCCAGGCGGCGGTGCAGCTTCATGATTTCCAGGCGCATCGCCACGCGCAGCTTGGCGTCCAGGTTCGACAGCGGTTCGTCGAACAGGAAAACCTTGGGTTCGCGCACGATGGCGCGGCCCATGGCCACGCGCTGGCGCTGGCCGCCGGACAGGGCGCGCGGGCGGCGGTCCAGCAGATGGCCCAGTTCCAGGATCTGCGCGGCCGCATCCACGCGCTTCTTGATCTCGTCCTTGGAGAACTTGCGGATCTTCAAGCCGTAGGCCATGTTCTCGAACACGGTCATGTGCGGGTAGAGCGCGTAGTTCTGGAACACCATCGCGATGTCGCGCTCGGCGGGTTCCAGGTTGTTGACGACCTTGTCGTCGATGATGATTTCGCCGCCGGTGACGGTTTCCAGGCCGGCGACCATGCGCATCAGCGTGGATTTGCCGCAGCCCGACGGGCCGACGATGACGATGAATTCACCGTCCTTGACGTCCATGTCGATGCCATGGATGACCGGCACGTTGCCGGCGTAGGTTTTCTTGACGTTGCGGAAGCTGAGAGTAGCCATGAGTTATTCGTGTTCGGAGTCGTGTTCGGGGGCGCGAGCGTGGGTAAGCGTCACTTTTCAGTGTCGACCAGACCCTTGACGAACCATTTCTGCATCAGGATGACGACCAGCGCCGGCGGGATCATCGCGAGCATGGCGGTGGCCATGGTGATGTTCCATTCGGTCACGCTGTCGCCGCCGCTGATCATCCGCTTGATGCCGATGACGACGGGGTACATGTCTTCCTGCGTGGTGACCAGCAGCGGCCACAGGTACTGGTTCCAGCCGTAGATGAACTGGATCACGAACAGCGCGGCGATGCTGGTCTTGGACAAGGGCAGCAGCACGTCGCGGAAGAAGCGCACCGGGCCCGCGCCGTCGATGCGTGCGGCTTCGATCAGCTCGTCCGGCACCGTCAGGAAGAACTGGCGGAACAGGAAGGTCGCCGTCGCCGAGGCGATCAGCGGCAGGGTCAGGCCGGCGTAGCTGTTGAGCAGGCCGAGGTCGGCCACGACCTTGTAGGTGGGCGCGATGCGGACTTCGACGGGCAGCATCAGGGTGACGAAGATCATCCAGAAGAAGAACATGCGGCCGGGGAAGCGGAAGTACACCACCGCGAAGGCCGACAGCAGCGAGATGGCGATCTTGCCGATGGAAATCGCCAGCGCCATGATCAGGCTGACGTACATCATGCGGCCCACGGGCGCGCCCGACGAACCGCCGGACGAGCCGCCGAACAGCGCCTGCATGTAGTTGTCGACGAAATGCTTGCCGGGGATGAGGGACATCGGCGCGGACGCCACTTCCTGCGCGGTCTGGGTGGACGCGACGAAAGTGACGTAGAGCGGAAATGCCACCATCGCCACGCCGCAGAGCAGAATGACGTGGGCCAGAATATCCAGCCAGGGACGGCGTTCAACCATTGTTTATAGCCTCGGACAAAATCAATACTGCACTTTGCGGTCGACGTAGCGGAACTGCACGACCGTCAAGGCAATCACAATGAACATCAGCACTACCGACTGGGCCGCGGACGAACCGAGGTCCAGGCCGCGGAAGCCGTCGCTGTACACCTTGTAGACCAGGATCGAGGTCGACGTGCCCGGACCGCCCTGCGTGGTCGTGTCCACCACGGCGAAGGTGTCGAAGAAGGCGTAGATGATGTTGACCACCAGCAGGAAGAAGGTGGTGGGCGAGAGCAGCGGGAACACGATGCTCCAGAAGCGGCGCGAGGGGCTTGCGCCATCGATCGCGGCGGCTTCGATGAGCGAGCGCGGAATCGATTGCAGGCCGGCCAGGAAGAACAGGAAGTTGTACGACACCTGCTTCCACACCGCGGCGATCAGCACCAGGGTCATGGCCTGGTTGCCGTCCAGGCGCGGGTTCCAGTCGACGCCGGCGTGGCGCAGGGCCACGGCCAGGATGCCGACGGAAGGCGAAAACAGGAACAGCCACAGCACGCCGACGACGGCGGGCGCCACGGCATAGGGCCAGATCAGCAGTGTCTTGTAGAGCCCGGCGCCGCGGATGACGCGATCTGCCATGACGGCCAGCAGCAAGGACACGCCCAGCCCGACCACCGCCACGAGGATCGAGAAGACGGCGGTGACGCGGAAGGAATCCAGGTAGGCCTGTTGCGAGAACAGTTCCATGAAGTTGTCCAGTCCGACGAACTCGGAGGACAAGCCGAACGCATCTTCCAGCCGCAGCGATTGCCACATGGCCTGGCCGGCCGGCAGGAAGAAGAAGACCACGGTAATGATGATCTGCGGCAGGAGCAGCAGATAGGGCAAGGTCTTGTGCCCGAATACAACACGTTTTTCCATAGGGGGAACCCAAGGTACAGAAAAGCGGCGGTTGGAGTAACCGCCGCCTGAAACCGCCTTCGTAAAATGCGACAGGCTTAAAGCCCTAAAAATCCAGGGCCTTAAGCCTTGTACTGCCTAGTGCAAAACAGCCCAAGTCCTTGTTACGGCATGGAAAATACCGATTGACAGGACCGGGGCGGTAGCGCGGACGGGCGTTACTTTACACTCTTCTCGAATTTTTCCAGCAGTTCGTTGCCGCGCTTGACGATGTTCTCGGCGCCGTCCTTGGCGCTGACCTTGCCCGAAACGATGCGTTCGATTTCGGCGTCTTCGATTTCACGGATCTGCGGCAGGAAGCCCAGGCGCAGGCCGCGGGATTGGGCGGTGGTTTCAACGTTCAATTGCTTGACGCCGACTTCGGTGCCCGGGTTCTTGTCGTAGAAGCCGTCCTTCTTGGTCAGCTCGTAGGCGGCCTTGGTGACCGGCACGTAGCCGGTCTGCTGGTGCCAGCGGGCGGCGATTTCCGGGCTGGCCAGGAACTTGAAGAACGCGGTCACGCCCTTGTAGGTTTCCGGCTTCTTGTTGGCGAAGACCCACAGCGAGGCGCCGCCGATGATAGTGTTCTGCGGCGCGCCTTGGACGTCGGCGTAGTAGGGCAGGGTGGAGGTGCCGAATTCGAACTTGGCGTTCTTGGCGATGTTGGCGCGCAGGCCGGACGAGCCGGTGATCATGGCGCACTTGCCGCTGATGAACAGCGAGTTCGGCTCGTCGCCGCGGCCGCCGTACATGAAGATGCCTTCCTTGCCCAGCTTGGCCAGGTTGTCCAGGTGGCGCACGTGCAGAGGGGTGTTGATGGCGATGCGGGCGTCCAGGCCGTCGAAACCGTTGTCCTTGGTGGCGTACGGCACGTTATGCCAGGCCGAGAACGTTTCCAGCTGGACCCACGACGGCCAGGAGGTGGTGTAGCCGCATTCCTGGCCGGCTGCCTTCAGCTTCTGGCCGGCGGCGGCCAGCTCTTCCCAGGTCTTGGGCGGCTTGTCGGCGTCCAGGCCGGCCTTCTTGAAGGCGTCCTTGTTGTAGTAGAACACCACGGTCGAGCTGTTGAAGGGCATCGACACCAGCTTGCCGTCGGCCGACGAGTAGTAGCCGGCCACGGCGCCGATGAATTCCTTGGGATCGATCGGGTTGCCGACTTCTTCCGACATCTGCTGCACCGGCTTGATGGCGCCCTTGGCGTACATCATGGTGGCGGTGCCGACTTCGAACACCTGGAGGATGTCGGGGGCATTGCCGGCGCGGAACGCGGCGATGCCGGCATTCATGGATTCACCGTAGTTGCCCTTGTAGACTGCCTTGACTTGGTAGTCGGGGTTCTTTTTGTTGAATTCGTCGACCAGGCCGTTCACGCGGTCGCCCAGCGCGCCTTCCATCGAGTGCCAGAATTGGATCTCGGTGGCGGCATGCGCGGAGGCGCCTGCGAAAGCCGTCATGATGGCGGCAAAGGTTAGTGCAATACGGTGGGATCGCATAGAGAGGTTCCTCCAGTTGGGCGTGACGCGACCGGGTTGTCCGGGCGCGGAAAACACGACACCTTATGAATTGTTTGTGACAAAACCGTGACTTTCACATCACTCTAAACGCCTGTCAAATTGCGCGTTTCAGGCGCGAACGAACATTTTTCTTTTTTTTCCCGACGAGAACTCCGGTCTACAATCGCCTCCTATGAAAAACGAACTTTCGATTGCGTTCATCGGCGGCGGCAATATGGCAGCCGCCCTGGCCTCCGGCCTGGCTGGCAAAGTATGCGCCGCCGGCAACATCCATGTCATTGACATAAACCAGGATTCGCACGCCGCCTGGCAGGCCCGCGGCATGACCACCGCGACGGCCCCCGGCGAGGCCCTGGCGGCGTGCCGCGTGTGGGTGTTCGCAGTCAAGCCACAGAACATGAAAGACGTTGTGGCTTCCACGCGTCAATGGCTGCGCGAAGACACTTTGGTGGTAAGCGTGGCGGCCGGCATACGCGCCGATACGCTGGCGGGCTGGCTGGGCACGCCCGCAACGCCGTTCAAGCGCCTGGTGCGCTGCATGCCGAATACGCCGGCCCTGGTGGGTGCGGGCATCACCGGCCTGGCGGCGCTGGACGGGGTGGACGCGGCCGACCGCGAACTGGCCGGCCGTTTGCTGTCCAGCGTGGGTGAAGTGGTGTGGGTGGCCGACGACGCCGCGCTCGACGGCGTGACGGCCTTGTCCGGCAGCGGTCCTGCCTATGTCTTCCTGTTCCTGGAAGCGCTGGTGGCGGGCGGCCAGAAGGTCGGCCTGACGGCCGAACAGGCCAAGCAGCTGGCGCTGGGCACCTTGGCCGGGGCCACGCGCCTGGCGGCCGAATCCTCCGAGCCGCTGTCCACCTTGCGCGAACGCGTGACCTCCAAGGGCGGCACCACGGCCGCCGCGCTCAACGCTTTCGGCGCCGCGGGCTTTGCCGGCATCGTCGAGGACGCCATGGCCGCCGCCGCCCAACGCTCGCGCGAGCTGGCGGAGGAGTTCGGGAAATGACGGCCACGGACGGGAGCGCAGGCTCCCGGCGCTTTGCGCTGATGAGCCGGCCGCAGTTCGCCATTGCCGTGCTGTGCATGCTGGTGGTGGTGGTCGGCTCGAACATCCTGGTCCAGGTGCCGCTGAATGACTGGCTGACCTGGGGCGGGCTGTCCTATCCGGTCGCGTTCCTGGTCACCGACGTGCTGAACCGGCGCTTCGGCCCGGCGGCCGCGCGCCGCGTGGTCTGGTTCGGCTTTGCCGCGGCCCTGGTGGTGTCGGTATGGGTGGCTTCGCCGCGCATCGCGCTGGCCTCGGGCCTGGCTTATATCTGCGCCCAGCTGGTCGACATCCAGGTGTTCGATCGCCTGCGCGACCAGCGCTGGTGGCGCGCGCCGCTGGTGTCGGGCGTGCTGGGGGCCATCCTGGACACGGCCGTGTTCTTCAGCGTCGCCTTCGCCGCCACCGGTGCGCCCTGGATGACCTGGATGATGGGCGACCTGGCGATCAAGCTCGCGGTCAATATCAGCATGCTGGCGCCGTTCCGGGCGCTGATGTGGAATCTGGCGAAACCGGCCAACGCTTGAAAAGAGGCGGAGGCCTTGCCGGTCGTCGGCCAGCCTCGCGCTTTGAATTCAAGGATTACTACGCGCGTTAATTATTATTCGTAAGACCCGCGTAAGCACTGTATTTAAATGCGTCTTTAAACAGCGTATTAATCGGTGTGCATAAATATCCCCCACCACAATTCCTTGCGCGGCGCCAGATATTAAATAAGGCCTGCTTGCGAATTCTCCAGCGATTTCATGGGCTTGCCGCCGTGATCCGTCACGATTAAAGGCGCTCGCCTAAATATTGGGGATTACACGCAGTGACAGTATGACGGCTTGCTTTCAGAATACCGGCCACACCGTGTTTTTGCCCAAGAAGCCGGCGACGGGCGACGAGGATTAACGGATTACCCAACCGATAAACCGCGTCGGACAGAGCCGCTCAAAACCTCGCTGGAGAACTCCGCATGAAGTTTCTGAATCGCCTTACCCCGGTAGCCATGGCGCTTGGGGCACTTGCCTTGGCTGGCGCCGCGCACGCCGCCGACACGATCAAGATCGGCATTCCCCAGCCCATGACCGGCCCCAACACGCAATACGGCGACCAGATCCAGGCCGGCGCATTGACCGCGATCGAGACCATCAACGCCAAGGGCGGCGTCAAGGGCAAGAAGCTCGAACCCATCCTCATCGACGACGGCTGCGAACCCAAGCAGGCCGTGCCGGCCGCCAACCGCGTGGTCAACTCCGGCGCCAAGTTCGCCGTGGCCCATGCGTGCTCGGGCGTGACCGTGGCCGCCGTGAAGGTCTACGAGGAAGAGGGCATCGTCGGCATCACCCCGGGCGCGACCTCGCCGCTGGTCACCGACACCATCAAGCCGCATTTCTTCTTCCGCACCATCGGCCGCGACGACCAGCAAGGCCCGTACGCCGCCGGCTATATCGCCAAGACCCTGAAGCCCAAGAAGGTCGCCGTGCTGCACGACAAGCAGACCTACGGTTCGGGCGTGGCCACCCAGGTCCGGGATGCCCTGGGCAAGGAAGGCGTGAACGTCGCCATGTTCGAAGGCATCAACGTCGGCGACAGCGATTACTCGGCCATCATCACCAAGCTCAAGTCGGCTGGCGTGGACCTGGTCTACTTCGGCGGCTACCATCCCGAACTCGGTCTGTTGCTGCGCCAGTCGCGCGAACAGGGCCTGAAGGTCCAGTTCATGGGTCCGGAAGGCACCGCCAACCAGGATCTGGTGGCGATCGCCGGCCCGGCCATCGAAGGCCTGCTGGTCACGCTGCCCGCCGACTTCACCAAGCTGCCCGGCAACGAAAGCATCGTGAAGGCCTTCAAGGACGCCAAGCGCGATCCGGACGGCGCCTTCCAGATGCCGGCGTACGCCGCCGTGCAGATCCTGGCCGACAGCATCAATGCGGTGGGTGAAGACCCCGCCAAGGTGGCCGACTACATGCACAAGACCACCTTCAACACCGGTATCGGCAAGGTCGAGTACGACGCCAAGGGCGACCTGAAGAACTTCGAGTTCGCCGTCTACAAATGGGACAAGGACGGCAAGAAGACCCAGCTGTAAACTCGCGATCCCGCCGGCGTCGCCGGCGTGTAGGGCCTGTCGTCCTCGTTCTGCCGTAATCCGCGTAGCGATGCGCCAAAAGCGCTGTGCGGCCGGCGGGCGCAGATGCCAGGCCCTTATAAAATACGCCCAGGTTTCCGGCTCCGGGTCTCTCCACCGGGGCCGGAACCATTTGGAGCAAGAGAAATAATGTCTGACCTCATACCCCAACTTACCCAGCAATTCTTCAATGGATTGTCTCTGGGCGCGATCTATGCGTTGATTGCCATCGGCTACACAATGGTCTACGGCATCATCGGTATGATCAACTTCGCTCACGGCGAAATCTACATGATCGGCGCCTATGTCGGCCTGGTCACATTGACGGCCATCGGCACCAATAGCGGCTTGCCGCTGCCGTTCATCATCGCGGCCATGCTGGTCGTGTCCATCGTCGTCACCGGCATCTACGGCTTCAGCGTCGAGCGCGTCGCCTACCGGCCCGTGCGCGGCAGCCCCCGTCTGGTGGCGCTGATCTCGGCCATCGGCATGTCGATCTTCCTGCAGAACTGGGTGGCCCTGGGCCAGGGCGCGCGCGACATGGCCGTGCCATCGCTGGTGTCGGGCGCCGTGCAGTTCCACATGGGATCCGACTTCGACGTGACGGTGCCGTATTCGCGCATCATGATCATCGTGGTCACGGTGCTGCTGATGATCGGACTGACGCTGTTCATCAAGTATTCCCGCATGGGCCGCGCCTCGCGCGCCTGCTCGCAGGACATGCACATGGCGAACCTGCTGGGCATCGACACCAACCGCGTGATCTCGTTCACCTTCGTGATGGGCGCGATCCTGGCGGCGGTGGGCGGCGTGCTGATCGCCATCACCATCGGCAAGCTCAATCCCTTCATCGGCTTTCTGGCCGGCATCAAGGCCTTTACCGCGGCGGTGCTGGGCGGCATCGGCAGCATCCCCGGCGCCATGCTGGGCGGCGTGCTGCTCGGGCTGGCCGAAACCTTCGCGGCTGCCTACATCTCCTCACAGTACAAGGACATCGTGGCGTTCTCGCTGCTGATCCTGATCCTGCTGTTCCGTCCCACCGGGCTGTTGGGCAAACCTGAGGTGGAAAAAGTCTGATGTCGAACAACAATCTGAAAAACGCCACGATGGCGGCCGTGCTGACGGCTGTCATCGTCACCCCCGTCTTCGGCCTGCAGCTGATCCGCCAGGGCGCGCGCACCACGATGGAGTCGAACTGGTCGCTGGTGGCGATTGCCGCCGCGGTCGTGTTCGTCTTCCAGTTGCTGCGCCCCTGGATCGCCAAGCCGTTCCAGAAACTCAAGACGAGCCTGCCGACCTTGCCGGCGGCGCCTGCCAAGACCCACAAGCCGCTGGCGCTGCTGTTGCTGGCGATCGCGGTGATCTGGCCGTTCTTCGCCGGGCGCAGTTCGGTGGACATCGCCACGCTGGTGCTGATCTACGTGATGCTGGGCCTGGGCCTGAACATCGTCGTGGGTTTCGCCGGCCTGCTGGATCTGGGCTTCGTGGGCTTCTATGCCGTCGGCGCCTATACCTACGCCTTGCTGTACCACTGGGGCGGCTGGAGCTTCTGGGAAGCGCTGCCGTTCGCGGGCGCCATGTCGGCGCTGTTCGGCTTCATCCTGGGCTTTCCGGTATTGCGGCTGCGCGGCGACTACCTTGCGATCGTGACCCTGGGCTTCGGTGAAATGATCCGCTTGCTGCTGATCAACCTGAACACGCTGACGGGCGGCCCGGACGGCATTTCGGGCATTCCCAAGCCGACGGTGTTCGGCATGGAGATGACGCGCCGCGCCAGCACGGAAGGGGGCACCACGTTCCATGAATTCATGGGCTGGACCTTCCAGAACCAGCACATGGTGGTCTATCTGTACCTGATGGCGCTGCTGCTGGCGCTGGCCACGCTGTTCGTGTCCACCCGGCTGATCCGCATGCCGGTCGGACGCGCATGGGAAGCGCTGCGCGAAGACGAGATCGCCTGCCGTTCGCTGGGATTGAATCCCACGCGCATCAAGCTGTCGGCGTTCACGCTGGGCGCCATGTTCGCCGGTTTCGGCGGCGCGTTCTTCGCGGCGCGCCAGGGCATGGTGAACCCGGAGTCCTTCACCTTCATCGAATCGGCGCTGATCCTGGCCATCGTGGTGCTCGGCGGCATGGGTTCGCAGGTGGGCGTGATCCTGGCGGCCGTGCTGCTGACGGTGCTGCCGGAAGTCGCGCGCGAATTCGCCGAGTACCGGATGCTGATGTTCGGCCTGGTGATGGTATTGATGATGATGTGGCGTCCGCAGGGGTTGTTGCCCATGAAGCGTCCCCATGTGGAG
The DNA here is from genome assembly GCF_002192695.1 of Achromobacter xylosoxidans. Taxonomy (GTDB): domain Bacteria; phylum Pseudomonadota; class Gammaproteobacteria; order Burkholderiales; family Burkholderiaceae_B; genus Achromobacter; species Achromobacter xylosoxidans_C. The sequence goes on along the minus strand of NZ_MTLG01000075.1, from coordinate 334,569 downwards.
TTGGCTAAATGAGCGAGGCATTGCTGAAAGTATCCGGACTGACCATGCGGTTCGGCGGCCTGTTGGCCGTGGACAGCGTGGCGTTCGAAGTCAAATCCGACGAGGTGTTCGCCATCATCGGCCCCAATGGGGCGGGCAAGACCACGGTGTTCAACTGCGTGGGCGGCTTTTATGCGCCGACGGCGGGCGACATCACCATGGACGGCAAGTCCATCACCGGTCTGCCCAGCCACAAGGTGGCGCGCCACGGACTGGTGCGCACGTTCCAGAACGTGCGCCTGTTCAAGCAGCTGACCGTGCTGGAGAACCTGCTGGTCGCGCAGCACACCCAGGTGGAGTCGCGGCTTTTGCCGGGCCTGCTCAAGCTCAAGTCCTATCGCCAGTCCGAGACGGACGCGCTGGCGCGCGCGGCGCAATGGCTGGATTTCATGGGCTTGCGCGAGTTCGCCAACCGCGAAGCGGGCAACCTGGCCTATGGCCACCAGCGCCGCCTGGAGATCGCGCGCTGCATGATCACCAAGCCGCGTCTGCTGATGCTGGACGAACCGGCGGCGGGCCTGAATCCCCAGGAAAAGCGTGATCTGCAGTCGCTGATCGATCAGCTGCGGCGCGAGTTCGGCGTCGCGGTGCTGCTGATCGAGCACGACATGAGCCTGATCATGGGCATCTCCGACCGCATCCTGGTCATGGAGCACGGCAAGCCCATCACTACCGGCACCCCCGAGCAGGTGCGCAACGACGAGCGCGTCATCAAGGCGTACCTGGGGGAAGAGTAATGCTTAAGCTGGATAACATTCATACCTACTACGGCGCCATCCAGGCGCTGAACGGGGTGTCGGTTGAAGTCAACAAGGGCGAGATCGTCACGCTGATCGGCGCCAACGGCGCGGGCAAGACGACGCTGCTGATGACCGTCTGCGGCAACCCCCGCGCCAAGGAAGGCACGATCACGTTCGAGGGCGAGGACATCACCCACAAGGACACGCACCACATCATGCGCAATGGCATCGCCATTTCGCCGGAGGGGCGGCGGGTCTTCAAGGATCTGACCGTGGCCGAGAACCTGATGATGGGCGGCTTCTTTGCCAAGCGCGACGAGATCCAGGCGGGCATCGACCACGTGTACGGGCTGTTTCCGCGCTTGAAGGAGCGCGCCAGCCAGCGCGCCGGCCTGATGTCGGGCGGCGAACAGCAGATGCTGGCCATCGGCCGCGCGCTGATGACGCGTCCGCGCCTGTTGCTGCTGGACGAACCGACGCTGGGCCTGGCCCCGCTGGTGATCGCCCAGATCTTCGACATCATCCGCGAGATCCGCGAACAGGGCGTGACGGTGTTCCTGGTCGAACAGAACGCCAACAAGGCGCTAGGCGTGGCCGACCGCGGCTATGTGCTGGAAAACGGGCGCGTGGTGTTGCAGGACACCGGCGCCAACCTGCTGGTCAACGACCAGGTGCGCAAGGCGTATCTGGGCGGCTGATCGGTATTCCCCGCGAAGGGAAATTGGGGCGCATCGGAAGATGCGCTTTTTTTTCGCGTGTCTGGCGCGGGGGAAGACCCGCGGGCTCAGGCCGCCAGCAGCTGTTCGGCCTGGTAGTGGGCGATTGCGGCGCGCGCCAGCGCGTCGATGGAATCCGTCAAGGTCACGCCCAGGCTGGGGCGCAGCGCGTGCGGCACGGCCAGCGGCAGTTCGGTGCAGCCCAGCACCACGGCGTCCGCGCCGCGCGCCTTGAGGCGGGCGATGCATTCGGCGGCCGGCGCGTAGGCGTCTTCCAGGCGGTTGGCCTTGACCGCGCGGATCGAACCCATGCAATAGCGTTCGACTTCGTCGTCGTCCGGCACGATGCATTCGTAGCCTTGCGCTTCCAGATGCTGCTGGTAGAGGCCCAGCTTGAGCGTGGCGGCAGTGCCCATCAGGCCGATGCGGCCGGCGGGCAGGCCCAGGCGGCGCAGGTCGTCGATGACGGCCTGGATGATGTGCAGCACGGGCAGGTCGGTGGACGCGGCGATCTGGTCGTACCAGAGATGGGCCGTGTTGCACGGGATGGCGATGAGCTGCGCGCCGGCGTTCTGCAGGAAGCGCACGCCTTCCTGCATGTAGGGCAGGGGATTCTCGCCGCCGGCCATGTAGGCGCTGGAACGGTCCGGAATGCGAGGGTCGTTGCGCAGCAGCGTGGGGATGTGCTGCTGGTCGATCGCGGCGGGCGTCAGCGCCGCCAGGCGCAGGGCAAAGGCGGCGCCCGCCATGGGGCCCATGCCGCCCAATACACCCAGGTAACAACCCTGGGAATAGCTGTTCACGTTATTGACTCCGAGGTAATGCCGTCCCGGGCGTCAAGACGTGGCCCGGGCGTTCGGCGCCGGTTCGTTTCCCGTCCCAGACCTGCCTGCCATTGACCCAAACCGCATGGATGCCCTGGCTTGCCTGAATGGGAGCTGAAAAAGTGGCCACATCTGTCACCGTGGCGGGATCGAACAGCACCAGGTCAGCATGATACCCCTCCCGCAACAGGCCGCGCCCGGCGATGCCGTATTGGTCCGCGGCGAGGCCGGTCATCTTGTGGATGGCGGTTTCCAGCGTCAGCAGGCCTTGTTCGCGCACCATGGCGCGCAGCACGTTGGTGAAGGTGCCCCATTGGCGAGGATGCGGATGCGGGTCGAAGGGCAGGCCGTCGGAGCCCACCATGGTCAGCGGATGCGAGAAGATGCGGCCGACGTCGGCCGGATCCATCAGGAAATAGATGGCGCCAGCGGGCGCAAGCCGTGCGATGGCGGCTTCGTCGTCCAGGCCCAGTTCCGCCATGACTACGCTGAAGTCGCGGCCGGTGGCCTCGGGGTAGCCCTTGGACCAGGTGATCATGGTGCGGCTGGCCAGCCGCGCGCGGTCCAGCCGCAGCATGGTGGAAGTCGCGGGGTAGGGATGGCAATCCAGGCACACCGCCTGGGTGGTGGCGGCGCGGCTGATCAGGTCCAGGGTTTCGCGGCTGCGGCCATGGTTGCGTTCGCCCGCCAGCTTGTGGTGCGAGAACACCACGCGGCAATCGAGTTCGCGGCCGATCAGCAGCGCTTCTTCCATGGCCGGGACGATGTGGTCGGCTTCGTCGCGCAGATGGGTGGCGTAGACGCCAGGACGGCCGCGCAGCGGCGCGCAGACGTCGATGATCTCGTCGGTGGGCGCGGCGCTGGCCGGGGGATAGAAGGTGCCGGTGGAGACGCCAAAGGCGCCCGCGTCCAGTGCCTCTTGCAGCAGCGCGCGCATGGCGGCGCGTTCGTTGGCGTCGGCGGCGCGCGAGGTGTCGTCCATGACCGCGACGCGCAACGTGGTGTGGCCGACCAGCGGCGCCACGTTGACCGCGGCGGGCGTGGCGCGCAGTGCGTCCGTCCAGGCGCGGAAGGTGCCGAAACGGAACAGCTCGGCCGGACCCAGCAGATCCAGCGGCTGCGGGATGGCGGTGCCCGCCAACGGCGCCAGGCTGATGCCGCAATTGCCGGTGACCACGGTGGTGATGCCCTGCGAGACCTTGGGCAGCATGTCCGGGTGCGCCAGCAGGTAGCCGTCGTCGTGGGTATGGGAATCGATGAAGCCGGGCGCCAGCGCCAGGCCGGCGGCATCGATGACCGGGATGCCAGCGGGGTGGGCGAATTCGCCCACCGCCGCGATGCGGCCGTCATGCACCGCGAGGTCGCCCTGGCGGACGGGCCCGCCGGTGCCGTCGACGAGCGTGGCGCCCGCCACGATGAAGTCTGCTTGCAGCATGCGCGCGCTCATGTTCAGTCGAGTTTCTCGATGCCGGCGCCATCGATGATCTGTTGCCACTTGGCGGTTTCGCGGTCGATCAGCTGCTTGAACTCGGCGGGCGAGCCGCTGGCCGGTTCCGCGCCCAGCGTGGCCAGGCCGGTGCGGACCTCGGGCGCCTGCAGCGCCTTCTGGATGGCGGCGTTCAGCGTGGCGACCACCTCGGGCGGCGTGCCCTTGGGCGCGACCACGCCGCCCCAGGCCACGGTTTCATAGCCCTTCAGGCCGGCTTCGTCCAGCGTGGGCACGTCGGGCATCAGCGCCAGACGCTTCAGGCTGCTCACGCCGATGGCGCGCACCTTGCCGCTCTTGACCAGCGGGGTCGCTTCCGAGGTGTTGACGAACAGGTAGTCCAGGCGGCCGCCCAGCAGGTCCTGGATGGCGGCGGGCCCGCCGTTGTACGGGATGAACATGACGTTGACCTTTGCCATGCTCTTGAACAGTTCGCCGCCCATGTGGCCGGTGGTGCCCACGCCCGATGCGCCGTAGGACAGGCGGCCGGGTTCCTTGCGGGCGCGGTCGATCAGGTCCTGCACGCTCTTGATGGGCGAGTCGGCCGGCACGATCAGCGCGTTGTACAGGTCGAACAGATGGGCCACGGGCGTCAGGTCCGCGTCCACGTCGTAGGGCAGGCGCTTGAACAGCGACCGGTTCACGGCCAGCGTGTTGATGTTGCCGTAGCCGACGGTGTAGCCGTCGGGCGCGGCGCGCTTGACCAGGGCGATGCCGATGTTGCCGGCGGCGCCGGGGCGGTTTTCGACCACCACCGTGGCGCCGGTGTCGCGCGCCAGCTGCGTCGTGATCAGGCGCGACAGCACGTCGGGCGAGCCGCCGGCGGCGGACGGCACCACGAAGGTGATGGGCTTGTCGGGATAGGCGCCGGCGGTGGCGGTGGCCGACATGGCGGCGCCCAGCGCCAGCGCGGAAAGGCCGCGGAAGAGTTTGCTGCGCATGGTGGATTTCCCCTGGTTTTCTAGTGTTGAGGCCGGCAGGTTACACCCCGGGTCGGCGCAGGCCCTCATCGAAAAATGTCGAAAACCTATAATCGGGCGTTATCGGTTTGGCGCTGATTCGCCAGGGGAAAAAATGGATGAGCATGCCTACGCGGACGAGGTTGGACCCACTGCCGGCCGGCCTTTGAACCTGCGCCAGATCGAGGTGTTCCGGGCCATCATGATGGCCGGATCGATCAGCGGCGCGGGCCGCATGCTGCATGTGTCGCAGCCCGCCGTCAGCCGCGTGCTGGCGCTGACCGAAAGCCGCCTGGGCTACAAGCTGTTCGAGCGCGTGAAGAGCCGGCTGTCGCCCACCGCCGAGGCGCGGCGGCTGTACGCGGAAGTGGAACAGGTCTACGGCGGCATCCAGCGCGTGAACGACCTGGCCGCCAGCCTGGGGCAGTCGGGCGCGGGCATGCTCAAGATCGTGGCCAGCGCCAGTTTCGGGCAGCGCCTCATTCCCATGGCGCTCGACCGTTTCCGCGGCCGCAACGCGGACGCGCGCGTCGATTACCGCAGCGTGACCTTCGACGAACTGGCGGCGTACTTCCTGTCGGGCCAGGCGGACATAGGCGTTTCGATGCAGCCGCCCGACCATCCCAATCTGCGGTCGGTGCTGCTCGCGCGGGTGCCCATCATTTGCGCGCTGCCCGCCGGCCATCCGCTGGCGGCGCGCGAGGCGGTGCGGCCGGAGGATTTCAATACGGCGGCCTGGATCGGCTATCCGCGCGATACGCCGCTGGCGCGCGCGCTCAAGCCGTTTTTCGGCGTAGGGCCGGCCTGCGCGGCGGCGGTGGAGGTGCATTCTCCCGTGACCGCGTGTTCATTCGTGCAGCAGGGCCTGGGGCCCGCCCTGGTGGACGCCTGGTGCGTGACGCCGGACCAGGCCGCGCACATGGCCTTGCGCCCGATATCGCCGCCGGCCAGCGTGGAGATCTGGGCCACGCATTCGAATCTGAGCGCGCCGCCCTTGCTGGCACGGCGCTTTCTGGCAGCGGTCAAGAAGACGCTGGAAGAGGGCGCGCCGCCGGATCTGGCAGAGGCGCCGGAGGCTTCCCGCTGAGGGCTTGCGCCTGTGCGCGCAAGCCCCTGAAGACCTTACAGGCCTTCGGCCTTCAAAGCGGCCTGGACGCCCTTGTCGGCTTCCATGCGCTTGAAGAAGGCGGCCAGGTTGTCCAGGCCCGACAGGTTCACTTCCTTGCCATGCGCCCAGCGCAGCACCACGTACAGGTAGGCGTCGGCGATCGAGGGCGTGTCGCCCGTCAGGTAGGACTTGCCGGCCAGTTGCCCGTCCAGCTGCGCGAACAGCTTGCTCAGCAGCGCGGAGGCGGAGGCGGCCAGTTCCTTCTGCGCGGCCTCGTCGCCCAGGAAACGCGGGGCGCCGAAGATCATCGAAAAGGTCTTGTGGATGTCCGAGTTGATGAAGCCGAGCCAGCGGCGCACTTCGGCGCGCGAGCGGGGCGTGCCGTCGCCCAGCAGCTTCAGTTCCGGCGCGTGTTCAGCCAGGTATTCGAGGATCGCGGCGTTCTGCGTCACGGTCCAGCCGTCGTGCGCCAGCGCGGGCACGGCGCCCAGCGGGTTGACCTTCAGGAACTCCGGGCCATTGAGCTCGTCGCGGCTCAGCTTGTGCGTTTCGTAGGGTTTGCCGATCCATTCCAGAACGATGTGGGAAGCGAGCGAGCACGCGCCGGGCATGTAGTACAGTTTCATCAGATGGGGTCTCCTGAGAGCAAGGACGGGGATCTCCGTTGCTGGCCGATATGGTACGCCACCCGTTGCCGGAGATGCCCATGCCGTCACGTCCCGCCGCGATCACGCGCGCGCTGTTCCTGTCGTTCTCTTTGTGCTTGGCGCTGCCCGCATTTGCGCAGCCGGGGCCTGAACCCGCATCGGTCCCGGCCCGCGTCACGGCCGTGGTGGGCGGTCTCAATCATCCCTGGGCCATGGCTTTTCTGCCCGAAGGCGGCGTGCTCATTACCGAGCGTCCAGGCAGCCTCAGGCTGCTGCGCATCCCGGGCGGATTGTCCAAACCGCTGGCCGGCGTGCCCAAGGTTGCGGCGCAGGGCCAGGGCGGCCTGCTGGACGTGGCGCTGTCGCCGGACTTCGCGCGGGACCGGTATGTCTATCTGTCCTATGCCGAGGCCGACGGTTCGAAGAGCGGCACCGCCGTGGGCCGCGGCAAGCTGTCCGCCGACGGTTCGGCGCTGGAGGATTTCCGCGTGCTGTTCCGCCAGCAGCCCAAGCTGTCGTCGGGCCTGCACTACGGATCGCGGCTGGTGTTCGACGGCAAGGGCTATCTGTACATCTCGCTGGGCGAGAACAACCAGCGGCCCACCGCGCAGGACCTGGACAAGCTGCAAGGCAAGGTGGTGCGGCTGAAGGCCGACGGCTCGGTGCCGCCCGACAATCCCTTCGTCGGCCAGGCCGGCGCCCGGCCTGAGATCTGGTCCTACGGGCATCGCAATCCGCAAGGCATGGCGCTCAATCCCTGGAGCGGCCAGCTCTGGGAGAACGAACACGGGCCGCGCGGCGGCGATGAGATCAATCTGGTCCAGCGCGGCAAGAACTATGGCTGGCCGCTGGCCACCCGCGGCATCAATTACTCGGGCCAGCCCATCCCCGAAGCCCAGGGCGCGGACCTGGCCGGCATGGAGCCGCCGCTGTACTGGTGGCCCAAGTCGCCGGCCATCAGCGGCATGGCGTTCTACAACGCGGACCGGTTTGCGGCCTGGCGCAATTCCGTGTTCATCGGCGCGCTGGCCAACCAGAACCTGATCCGCCTGACCTTGGACGGCGACCGCGTGGTGGCCCAGGAGTGGCTGCTGGCGGATCGCAAGCAGCGGATACGCGACGTGCGGCTGGGGCCGGACGGCTATGTGTACGTGTTGACCGACGCCTCGCCTGGCGAGTTGCTGCGCCTGGCGCCGGCGGATTCCGGAGGATGAACGCCATGAAACCGTATGAGCTGATCGGGTCCGCGGGTTGCGGATCCGCCATCGTCGAGATGGCGCTGGTGCTGGCCAACGTGCCGCACACGCTGACGGACCTGCCGTACCTCAAGCCCTGCGCCGAGCGCGACCGCTTGCTGCAATTGAATCCGCTGGGGCAGGTGCCGACCCTGATCCTGCCGGACGGCGAGGTCATGACCGAGAGCGCGGCCATGATCCTGCATCTGAACGACGCGGCGCCCCAGGCCGGCCTGGCGCCCGCGGCCGACAAGCCGGAACGCGCGCACTTTCTCAATTTGCTGATCCGTCTGGTGGCGGCGGTCTATCCCACGTTCACGTACGGCGACGACCCGCCGCAATGGACCACCGCAGGCCCTGCGGCCGAACTGCTCAGGCAGCGCGTGCATACGCGGCGGGCGGAGATCTGGCAGGAACTGGAGCGCCAGGCCGGCGCGCCCCACATGCTGGGCCGGCGCTTTTCCGCGCTGGATCTGTACATCACCGTGATGACGCACTGGCGTCCCGGGCCGGCATGGTTCGCATCGGAGTGTCCGGCCCTGACGGCCGTGGCGCGCGAGGCGGCGCTGGAACCCAACGTGGCGCGGGTGTTGCGGCGGCATTTCCCGCCGCCCACGGAATAGCCGGGCCTCAGGCTTTGGCCGGCTTGCGGCTCCTGGACTTGGCGCGGGCTTCGCGCACGGCGATGTAGACGCCGCTGCCGGCGATGAAGAGCGAGCCCAGGTAGGCATAGGCATCCGGCGCCTCTTGCCAGAAGATCCAGCCCAGGACGGTGGCCCAGATCAGCCCGGTATAGTCGAAGGGCGCGACCACCGAGGCGGGCCCGATGCGGAATCCCTGGGTGATCAGCGCCAGGCCCAGTGTGCTGAACAGCGCCACCGCGCCGAAGTACGGCAGGTCGGCCGCCGCCGGCGGCTCCCAGACCAGGGGCAGGGCAACCGCGCTGCAGACCAGCTGGCCCAGCACGATGTAGAGCGTGGTCGTCAGCATGCCTTCGTTGCGGTTGATGCCGCGCGCCGTGATCATCATCACCCCATAGAGCATCGCGGTGACCAGCGGCAGCAGGGTTGCCGCCTGGAAGGTGTCGGCGCCCGGCCGCACCACGATCAGCACGCCGGCAAAGCCGGCCAGCACGGCCAGCCAGCGCTTGCCGTCCACGCGCTCTTTCAGGACCAGCACGGACAGCGCGGTCACGAACAAGGGCGCGGCGAAGGCGATGGCGGTGGCCTCGGCCAGCGGCAGCGTGCGCAGGCCCAGATAGAAGCAATAGGCCGACACCACGTTGATGGCGCCGCGCGCCAGGTGCAGGCCGGGATGGGCGGTGCGCAACACCCGGCGTCCGCCCAGCCACAGGGCCAGCCCGGCGACGAAGGGCAGCGCGATCAGCGCGCGCAGGAACAGGATCTGCAGCGGGTTGTAGTGGGCGCCCAGCCATTTAGCGTTGGCGTCGCTCAAGGTCAGGAAGAAGATGCCGCCCACCACACAGGCGATGCCTGCTGCGGCGGATTGGGTCTGGGCGGCGGGGAGTACGGAAGAGGTGGACATCTACAGCCTGGGAGGGCGGCGGTTCCGGCCGCCTGGAAGGGAAAGAAAGAGGGAAGGAAAGGGATTCAGCCCTGGGCGCGATAGGCCGCCAGCGCGACCATGGCCCATGCCGCCAGGAAGGCGACGCCGCCAAAAGGCGTGACGGCGCCCAGCCAGTGCGTGCCGGTCAAGGACAGCACATACAGGCTGCCGCAGAACAGCACGATGCCGACGAACATCACCACGCCGGCCGCCGACAGCAGGGACGAGCCGTAGCGCGCGCCCAGCAGCGCGACGACGAACAGACCCAGCGCATGGATCAGGTGATAGAGCACGCCGGTCTGCCAGACCGACAGCAGTTCCGGCGTGAGCATGCGCTTGAGGCCATGGGCGCCAAAGGCTCCCGCGCCCACCGCCACCATGAGATTCAACGCCGCGAGTATCGTCAGCTGCCGGTCCGTCATCGCCAGTCCTTATAAGTGTCTGATCAATCGTGTTACAGCCGCCTATGATATGCCCAAATCCGGCGCCGATCCGGAGGCATGGCATTGTTAGGGACGGATCTTGTGGCGGTGTTTCCAAATGGGATATCATGAATTCAATTTGGAATTCATGGTGCGTCCGCCGCCGTGGACGCCCAGACTTGCAGGAGCCAGGCCATGAGCGTAGCCGCCCTCGAAAAAACCCCCGCCAAGCGTCCGTCGCGCCATGCCGCGGCGCGCGCCAAGCAGTTGTTCCGCAGCCTGGTCGACAGCCCCCTGGTCGACATGGCGCGCGACGTGCGCCGCGGCCTGCCCGCGCAGATGGTGGACGACGCCGCCGACTACCTGCAGGTGCCCAAGTCTGAAATCATGGCCATCACCGAGGTCAAGGCGGCTTCGCTGTCGCGCTGGAGCCGTGAAGGCCTGATGCTGCCGCTGGGCGAATCCGACCGCCTGGCCCGCGTCGCGCGGGTGGCGCGGGTGGCGCGCCAGGTGCTGGGCAGCGACGAGGAGGCGGTCGCCTGGCTGAACACGCCGGTGCCCGCGCTGGGCAACGTCAAGCCGTTGTCTCTGCTGACGTCCGACGCCAGCAGCCGCATCGTCGAGGACACGCTGGCGCGCGCCGCGGCGGGCGTCTACGCATGACGGACGACAGCGTTTCGATCTGGCGTATCGGGACTACCGCAGGCAAATACCGCGCCGACGACCTGAGCGGGGCGGGCGCCGCGGCCGTGGGCGGGCGCTACAACAGTCCGGGCACGGCGGTGGTCTACGCCTCGGCCAGCGTGGCGCTGGCGGCGCTGGAAACGGTGGTGCACTTCGCGGCCCGCGCGTCCGAGCAGGCCAACCGCTATCTGATCGAGCTGGCGGTGCCGCGCGCCCTATACGAAGCCCGTCAGGCGCTGAGCCTGACGCAGTTGCACGAGGACTATCCGTTCTGGGACGCCGTGCCTTTCGCCGAAGCGTCTCAGGCGGTGGGCGACAACTGGGTGCAGTCCGGCGTGTCGGCGCTGCTGGAACTGCCCAGCGCCATCGTGCCTTACCGGGGCGTGCCGGACTGCAATTTCCTGATCAATCCGGCGCACCCCGACGCCGAGCATGTGGTGGTGGTGCGGCGCGAACGCTTCATCTACGATCCGCGCCTGCGACCCGCCTGACTTCAGTTGGTCAGCACCGCCCGACCCACTACCTTGCCGGCCCGCAACGAGGCCAGCACGCTGTCGGCTTCGGCCAACGCATGGCGATGCACGGGCATGGGCGGCACCTTGCCGGCCCGCACCAGTTCCATCAATTCCTGCAGCTCGGCCAGATTGCCGACGTAGCTGCCGATGATGGACAGCGCCTTCATGGGGATCATTGCGATCGGCCAGGACGATGCGCCGCCGAACAGTCCCACGATGATCAGCTTTCCGCCCTTGGTCAGGAAGTCGAAGGCCAGCGAAGTGGTGGCGGGCGCGCCGACCAGGTCGATGGCCGCCTGCGCGGGCTTGCCGCCGGCCGCCTTGATGATCTGCTGCGCGGCATCGGGCGCGGCGCCGTCGATGGCGGCGAGCGCGCCGGCTTCCAGCGCGGCCTGGCGCTTGGCCGGGTCGATGTCGACGACGATGGCGCCCGCGCCGCCCAGGGCCTTGATCAGCGTCAGGCTCATCAGGCCCAGGCCGCCCGCGCCGAAGATGACCACGGGATGCGAACGGTACACGTCGGCGCCGATCTTCTTCAGCGCCGAATAGGTGGTGAGCCCGGAGCAGGCGTAAGGCGCGATCTGCGCGGGATCCAGGTCGCCGATGTCGATCAGGTAGCGCGGGTGCGGCACCAGGATGTGGTCGGCGTAGCCGCCGGCGCGGTGCACGCCCAGGCAGGCGGGCGCGGAGCAATGGTTCTCCATGCCGGCCAGGCAAGGCGGGCAGTTGCCGCAGCCGATCCAGGGGTAGACCAGGTAATTGCGGTCGGAGGCCAGGCCTTGCGCCTCGGGTCCGGCCGCGACCACGGCGCCGACGGTTTCGTGGCCCATGGTCAGCGGCAGCGACACGCCGCGGTCCTTCAGCGACAGCGTGCGGCCCTGGCCCAGGTCGTAGCCGCCTTCCCACAAGTGGATATCGCTGTGGCAGACGCCAGCCGCGCGGACCTTCAGCAGCACCTGCGACCCTTGCGGCGTGGGGGTGGGCGGGTTCATTTCCTGCAGGGGCTCGCGGAAGTTCACGACGCAATAGCACTTCATGGGATGTCTCCTCCTGGGTGTTTTTACGGCCGGCCCGCAAGGCGAGCACGGCGTGGCTAGGCTATTTCTTTACAGTCGGGCATTCGCTGTCCGCCAGCGACACGAAGACCTTTTCGCCGGGCACCGTGGACAGGATGCGGTAGAAGTCGCCGGGGTACTTGGATTCGGCGGGCTTCTTCACTTCGACCAGATACAGGTCCATGATGACGCGGCCGTCTTCGGGACGCACCCGGGCATTCTTGATCAGTTTGGTGGTGATGGGCAACTCGCGCATCTTCTGGTTGACGGTTGCGCCGTCGAAGGTGCCGGCGGCCTGGGCGGCTTGCAGGTAGTGCGTGGTGGCGACGTAGCTCAGCGCCTGCACGATCGAAGGCGCGCGCGTCACGCCCATTTTTTTCTGCCAGCGCTGGGTCCAGGCCCGGGTGTCCTCGTCCGCGTCCCAGTAGAAGCCGGTGGGAAAGGTCAGACCCTGCGCCACGGGCAGGCCCATCGCCTGCACGTCGTTGATGAAGGTCAGGAAGGTCAGCATGCGCTGCTTGCCGCCGGTGAGCCCGAACTCCTGGGCCTGCTTGATCAGGTTGACCAGGTCGCCGCCGGCGCTGGCCAGGCCCACCACGTCGGCCTTGGAGGATTGCGCCTGCACCAGGAACGAGGCGAAGTCCAGCGCGCCCAGCGGATGGCGCGTGCTGCCCAGCACCTTGCCGCCCGCCTTGTCCACGAAGCGCGAGGCGTTGGCTTCCAGCGACTTGCCGAACACGTAATCGGTGGTGATGAAGTACCAGGACTTGCCGCCGCTTTCGACCACGCTCTTGACCACCGCATTGGCCAGGGCATAGGTGTCGGGCGCCCATTGGGTGCTGAGGTTGCTGCACTGCTTGCCGCTGAAGTCGCCCGCAAAGCCGCCGCTGATGAGCGCGGTCCCACCTTTTTCGCGCGCCACGCCCTGGGCGGCCAAGCCGGCGGAGCTGGCGCCGCCGTCCACCACGGCCACCAGGCCCTGCGTGTCGAACCAGCGGCGGACCAGGGCCGAGGCCACGTCCGCCTTGTTCTGGTTGTCCGCGCCTATGACTTCCACGGTCTTGCCGGCGACCTTGCCGCCGAAGTCCTCGACCGCCATGCGGACGGCCATTTCGGAGCCCAGCCCGCCCAGATCCGAATAGATCCCGGAACGGTCGTTGGACACGCCCAGGCGCACCACGTCGGATTGGGCTTGGGCCGCGCACGCGGCCAGCGAGGCGGCCAGCGCCGCCAACAGGGGTTTGATACGCATCTGCTTGCCTCCCGGCCCGTTGCGGGCCGAATTATCGGTTTGTCGTTGGGATGCTGTGTATCTGCTTGCGGCGCGCCAGTTCTCCATCTGGCCGAAAATTATTTCACATTGGTGAAAGAAAATTCTTGTGCAAGAATTTAGGTTCGCACATGTGAAAAGTCAACATAGTGGATTTCCCAAGCCGACGCGCGGCCGCGCGGGTTTGGGGAATGCCGCGCGAGGAGTCGGCGCATGGAAGTGAAGCTCGTCGCAAGAACGCTGCAACTGATCGAACTCTTCGCCCAGGAGCGGCGTCCGATGCCGCTGACCGAGCTGGCGCAGGGGCTGGGCGCGCCCATGTCCAGCTGCCTGGCGCTGGTGCGCACGCTGGTGGCGCGCGGTTATCTGTACGAGGTCCGGCGCCGCGCGGGCTATTACCCCACGCCCAAGCTGCAGGCCTTGAGCGGGCTGATCCAGTCGGGCGATCCGTGGATGGAGCGGGTGCGCCCGCAGCTCGCGGCGTTGCGCGACGCGGCCAATGAAACGGTGATGCTGGGCAAGATCCAGGACGGCGCGGTGCTGTTCCTGGACATGGCGGAATCCACGCACCCGGTGCACTATGCGACGCGGCCCGGCGTGCGGCGGCCTTTGCATACCAGCGCGGTGGCCAAGGCCATTCTTGCGCGCCTGGGGCCGGCCGAACGCGAGAGCATCCTCGCGGACGCCGAATACGAACGCTACACGGAGCGCACGCTGGTCACGCGCCAGGCGCTGCTGGATGAAGTCGAGCGGACGGCGGCCAGGGGCTGGGCCGAGAATGCCGGCGAAAGCGTGGCCGACCTGACCGGGCTGGCGGTGGCGCTGGACCTGGGCGGCGAATGGTACGCGCTGTGCATGGCGGGGCCCACGTCGCGGGTCGCCGAGAGGCGCGCAGAGAACCTGCGCTTGTTGACCGAGGCGGCGGAAACGATCCGCCTCGGCCGCGAAGGCTAGAGGCCGCACAAGGCTCCCGCCAACGGGGAGCCGGCGCGGGATCCGCGCGCCGCCGTCACGGCGCGCGGCGGCGGTTCAGGAGCCCCGGCGCATCAGCGTGGACTTGCCGAACAGGCTTTCGATCAGGTCCACCGCCAGTTCCGCGGTCTTGTTGCGCACGTCGAAGGCCGGGTTCAGCTCGACCACGTCCAGCGAGCGCATCAGGCCGGTGTCGGCGATCATTTCCATGCACAGCTGGGCTTCGCGGTAGGTGGGGCCGCCGGCGACGGTAGTGCCCACGCCCGGCGCGATTTCCGGGTCCAGGAAATCCACGTCGAAACTGACATGCAGATGGGTGTCGGCGTCCAGCCCGGCCAAGGCCGCTTCCATGGTGGCGCGCATGCCCATTTCGTCCAGGTAGCGCATGTCGAAGACTTCCAGGCCGGCCTCATGCACCAGGCGCTTTTCGCCTTGGTCCACGCTGCGGATGCCGATCTGCCGCACCCAGCCCGCCTCGATGTCGGGCGTCTGGCCGGACAGGCCGGTGATCTGCGCCGGACCGTAGCCGCACAGGCAGGCCACCGGCATGCCGTGGATGTTGCCGGTGGGCGTGAGCGCGTGGGTATTGAAGTCGGCATGGGCGTCGAGCCACAGCACGCGCAGCTTCTTGCCCGCGGCGCGGCAGTGGCGCGCGACGGCGCTGATCGAGCCTATGCCCAGGCAGTGGTCGCCGCCCAGCAGGATGGGCAGGCGGCCCTGGCTCAATTCCTCGTAGACGGCGTCGTGGACCGCGCGGTTCCAGGCGGCGACTTCCTCCAGGTGGCGGTAGCCGTCCACCGGCGGCAGCCAGGGATTGGCGGGGCCGTAGAGGTTGCCGCGGTCGGTCACCTGGAAGCCCTGGGCCTCGATGACCGGGCCCAGGTCCGCCACGCGCAGGGCTTCGGGCCCCATGGACGCGCCGCGCGCGCCGGCGCCGATGTCGGTGGGCGCGCCGATCAGGGTGATGTGGTGGGGCAGGTTGGCGGTGTTCTGCAAGTCGCGGACTCCGGTAGGGGCATCAAGTGGCGGATAGTACCGCGCTCAATTGGTCACAGGCCCAGTCGATCTGCTCGCGCGTCACGATCAGGGGCGGCGACAGGCGCAGCGTGTGGCCGTGCGTGTCCTTGACCAACATGCCGCGCGCCTGCAGGCGTTCGCACCACAGGCGCGCGCCGCCGGCGTCGGGTTCCAGTTCCACGGCCAGCATCAGGCCGCGTCCGCGCACTTCGCGTACCGGACCGGGCAGGGTGCGCAGGCGGTCCAGGAAGTAGGCGCCCATGGCCGCGGCGTTTTCGATCATGCCTTCCTCGGTCAGCACGCGCAGCGCCGCGCGCGCGATGGCGCAGGCCAGCGGGTTGCCGCCGAAGGTGCTGCCGTGCTGGCCGGGCTGGAATACGCCCAGCACGTCGGCGTTGGACAGCACCGCCGACACAGGGTAGAAGCCGCCGGACAGCGCCTTGCCGATCAGGGTGACGTCGGCTTCGATGCCTTCGTGCTCTTCGGCCAGCAGCTTGCCGGTACGGCCCAGGCCGGTCTGGATTTCGTCCAGGATCAGCGTGATGCCGCGTTCGGTGCAGCGCTGGCGCACCCGCGCGAAATAGCCCGGGGGCGGCAGCACCACGCCGGCTTCGCCCTGTATCGGCTCCACCAGGAAAGCCACCGTGTTGGGCGTGATGGCGGCGTCGAAAGCCGCGTAGTCGCCGAAGGGCACGATCTTGAAGCCCGGCGCGAACGGTCCATAGTGGCCATAGGCGTCGGGATCGGTCGAAAAGCCCACGATGCCCAGCGTGCGGCCATGGAAGTTGTTGGCGCAGACGATGATCTCGGCCTGGTTTTCCGGCACACCGCGCACTTCGTAGCCCCATTTGCGCACGGCCTTGATGGCGGTTTCCACGGCTTCCGCGCCGCTGTTCATGGGCAGGACCTTGTGCGCTCCGGTCAGGCGCGCCAGGTCTTCGTAGAACGGCGCCATCTGGTCGTGGCGGAAGGCGCGCGAGGTCAGCGTGAGCTTCTGCGCCTGCTCGGCCATCGCGGCCAGGATGGCGGGATGGCAATGCCCCTGGTTGACGGCGGAATAGGCCGACAGGCAATCCAGGTACTTGCGGCCGTCCACGTCGTAGAGCCAGACGCCGCTGCCGCGCGCGATGACCACGTCGAGGGGATGGTAGTTGTGCGCGCCGAGCTGGTCTTCGACGCGATCGCGGTGGCTGGCGGCGGCCTGCGCGCCCGGTTGGGTGTTCAATACCGCGCTCATGAGCGTCTCCCGAGGAGGTATTGCAGCCATCTTAGCGCCGCAAGCCGGTCCGCGACATTGCCATTGCGTGACAAAGGCCATTGCCGGGGGACGCGGCGGGCTGCTGCACAATAGCGGCTGCGCGGGGCCTAGCCCTGTTTTTCTTCTGGATGGTCCTCATGTTGCTGCACCCATTGCTACTGAAACTCACCCGTTGCGCGGCCGCGGCCGGGCTGGCCCTGGCTTGCGCCGCCAACGCCGCGGCGCAGGACAAGCCGCTGCGCATCGGCGTGATTCCCAGCGTCGCCAACGCCGCCACCGAGATCGCGATCGCCCAGGCCAGGAAAGAGGGCCTGGAGGTCAAGCTGGTGGAATTCAACGACTGGGTGCTGCCCAATATCGCGGTCGCCGACGGCTCGGTGGACGCGAACTTCTTCCAGCACGCACCCTTCCTGGAACTCTTCAACCAGCGCCGGGGCGCGGACCTCAGACCCATCGCCTACGGCTATTCCACCACCATCGGCCTGTTCTCCAAGAAGCTGAAGAAGGGCGACACGATGCCCGAGGGCGCGACCATCGCCGTCCCCAACGATCCGGTCAACACCGGCCGGGCGCTGTTGCTGCTGGAATCCATCGGCCTGATCAAGCTCAAGCCCGGCGTGGCGCATCAGGCCGCGCTGGAAGACGTGGTGTCGAACCCCAAGAAGCTGAAATTCGTGCCGATCGAGGGTTCGCAGTCGGCGCGCACCTTCGATGACGTGACGGCGTCCGTGACCTACACCACCTTCGCCAAGCAGGCCGGCTTGAACGAGAAGGACGGCCTGGCCTTCGACAACACGGATCCGGCCAATGTGCGGCGCTATGCGATCCGCTGGGTCGCCACGCCGGCGGGCGCGCAGGATCCGCGCCTGTTGAAGTTCATTTCGATCTACCAGAACTCGGCCGAAGTGAAGGCCAAGCTGCGCAGCCTGTACGGCGATCTGATCGACTTTCCCTGGTAACGGGGGGGCGCTGGCCGAGGGGGGCGGGCATTGACGATTCTTGGCAGTTGGTTTCAGGGATAACTCGTATACTGGCCCCAATTTTTATCCCGGCCCGGGATCAGGCGCCGCCATGGTCCGCCCGCTGGGCGCGCCATCTCCCCCTCGAACCCAAAGCCATGCGTATTCCATCGCCCGATGATGCCGCTCTCGCCCCCATGCTGCCGGTTGATGACGGCTGCATCCTGGCTGCGGCCGGCGCGATCCTGGCGGCGGGGCCGCAAGGCTGCTATTTCGAGACGCTGGTCAGCCGCGCGGTCGCCGACATGGGCGTGGATTACGCCTGGGTGCGGTTGCAGAGCGCCGGCGGCGCGGCGGAGCTGATCGCCAGCGCCAGTTGCCGCGCCAGCGTGGCGGCGGATCCAGCGGGCGCGGGCGAGGCCCTGCATGCGTTGCTGGCGGAACAGGCCTCACAATCCTGTTTGCAAGAGATGCCGCAAGACGATCCCTGGCTGGCCGAGGCCGGCGTGCGGGCCTGCGTGGCGCGCACGCTGTTCGACGCGAACGGGGTCGCCTGCGGCCACATCGCTTTTCTCTTCAGGCGCGAGCTGGCCGACGCGTCCGCCCATGCCGGCGCGCAAGCCATACTGGCCAGTTTCGCGCAGCACGCGGTGCTGGGGGCGGCCGCGCGCGAACGGGAAATGGCGCGGCTGAACGAAGTCATTGCGCAATTCGGCGCGTTGTTCCGGACGGCGCCGGTGCTGATCAACGCCTTCGACGAGGACGGCCGTTGCACCTTGTGGAACGACGCCTGCGCGCGGCGCTTCGGCTGGTCGGAAGCCGAGATCAAGCAAAGCCAGGATCCTTTCGCGCTGTTCTATCCCGATCCCGTCATCCGCGATCGAGCGATGGATAGCGTTAGGGCGCGGCCCGACCGTTCGTTCCGCGAATGGCAGCCGCGCACGCGCGACGGCGAGCAATTGTCGGTGCTGTGGTCCAACGTCAAGCTGCCCGACGGCAAGGTCGTGAACCTGGGCATGGACGTCACCGAAAGCCGGCGCGCGGAAGCGGCGCTTGCGCGCATGGCCCGGGTGGACAGCCTGACCGGCTGCTGGAACCGCGCGGAAATCCTCAAGCGCATGGAAGAGCGCCTGGCCCACGGCCGGCGCGGCGCGGGCGGCCCGACCACGGCGCTGATGCTGGACCTGGACTACTTCAAGCAGGTCAACGACCGCTACGGGCATCTGGGGGGCGACGTCGCGCTGCGGCATTTCTGCGACCAGCTGCGCACCTGTCTGCGCGAAGGCGATTCGATAGGCCGGCTGGGCGGCGAGGAATTCCTGGTGCTGCTGGCGGATGCCGACGCGGCCGTGGCGCGCGCGATCTGCGAACGCCTGCGCGCCTGCCTGCGGCAGCATCCGGCGGACATCGACGGCGCGGTGGTGACGCTGTCGGTCAGCGGCGGCATCGCGGGCTTTTTACCCGACGACGCCACCGCCTCGGACGTGCTGCGCCGTGCGGATTTCGCGCTCTATCAGGCCAAGCGGTCCGGGCGGGATTGCGCGGTGGAGTACCGCCGCTGAGCGGCGGATGCCGCCACGGCCGCCCAGCCCGGGCGCCCGCTATCCGGCGCGCGCCAGCACATCGAGCACATTGCGCGCCGCGGCTACGCCCATGTTGACATAGGCCGCGCTGGTGACGCCGCCGATGTGCGGACTCAGCACGATGCGCGGCTCCTGCTGGAACGGATGCCCGGCGCTCATGGGCTCGACGGCGAAGCTGTCCAGGCCGGCGGCCCACACCTGGCCCGAGCGTACCGCTTGCAGCAGCGCGTCTTCGTCCACCAGGCCTCCGCGCGCCGTGTTCAGCAGGATGACGCCGGGCCTGCATTGCGCCAGCGTCGCCGCGTTGACCAAGCCGCGGTTGTCGTCGGTCAGCGGGCAGTGCAAGGACACCACGTCGGCCTCGCGCCAGATCTGCTCCAGCGGCACGCCGGCAATATGGTCCGGCAAATTCTGGGCATAAGGATCGAAGCCGATCACGCGCATGTTCAAGCCATGCGCCATGGCCGCCATGCGCTGGCCGATGGCGCCCAGGCCGATCAGGCCGATGGTCTTGCCGCCCAGCTCCAGGCTCTTGTGCGTCGACTTGTCCCAATGGCCGGCGCGCATGCGCTGGTCCAGTCCCACCACGGATTTAGCGCAGGCCAGCAGCAGCGCCAGGGCCTGTTCGGCCACGGCGGCGGCGTTCACGCCCACCGCGGCCACGACCTGGATGCCGCGCTGGGCCGCAGCCGCCCGGTCGATGGTATCGGTGCCGCTGCCGTGTTTGGAGATCACGCGCAAGGCCGGGGCCACGTCCATCGCAGCGGCGCCGACCTTGCCGTAGCGCACGATGACGGCGGCCGGATTGTGTTCGCGGCAGAGCGCCACGATGCCGTCCTCGGTGGGCGTCTTGCCGGCGTAGATCAGTTTGAAATCCTGAAGCAGGGCGAGCGCTTCCGGCGCCAGATCAGCCGCGGTTACCAACAGGGCAGGCTTGGCGGCGGCGTTCACAGCGATTCTCCTTCCTTCAGGACGCCGGCCGCGCGCAGGGCCGCGGCCAGCCACTTGGCCTCGGTGTCGCCCGCCTGGATCGCGGCGATGCGCGCGGCTTCGTCGCGCACCTTTTTTTCGGCGGCGGGCAACAGGTCCTCGATCTTCTCGCGCTCGACCACCACCACGCCGTCGGCGTCGCCGATGATGAAGTCGCCGGGGCGGACGGTCACGCCGCCCACCGACACCGGATGGCCGATGCGCCCGGGCACGTTCTTGGTCGGGCCGTTGGGATTGCTGCCGGCGGCGAACACCGGGTAGTCCATGTCGATGATCTCCGCGGTATCCCGCGCCGCGCCGTCCATCACCACGCCGGCGATGCCCAGCTTGCGGCAGGCGGTCATCATGATGGTGCCCATCAGCGCGGCACTCAGGTCGCCCTTGCCGTCGATGACCAGCACGTCGCCCGGCCTGGCCAGCGAAATCGCGGCGTGGATCATGAGGTTGTCCCCGGGCCGCACTTCGACGGTAAGCGCGGCGCCGGCCAGCTTCATGCCGGGATGCAGCGCGCGGATGCGGCCGTTGAGCGCGCCGCGCCGGCCCGCCACGTCGGCCAGGATGGCGGGTTGCAATTGCGCCGCACGGCGCACGATATCGGCGTCGACGCGCGGAAAGTCCTTGATGATGTCCTGGGTGGCCATGGGTGTTCCTGCGGGAATGGAGAATCGGGGCGCGCTACCGTGCGCTGCCGCGCCGGCGTCGGAATGATGAATGGCGGGCATGGCGCGTTACTCGACCTTCGCGCCCGACTCCTGGACGATCTTGCCCCAGCGGATGCGGTCGTCGCGGATCAGCCGGGCGAACTCGTCGGGCGTGCTGGTCAGCACGCGCGCGCCTTGCTCCTGGTACTTCACGCTCAAGTCCTGGGCCTTGAGGGCCTTGTTGAATTCGGCGTTCAGGCGCAGGACGATGTCCTTGGGGGTGCCTGCGGGCGCGGCCAGGCCGAACCAGGTCACGGCTTCGAAGCCGGGAAAGCCGCGTTCGGCGATGGTGGGCACGTCGGGCATGTCCGGCACGCGCTGCGCCGAGGTCACCGCCAGCGCCCGCATCTTGCCGTTGCGCACGTGGCCGATGAGCGTGGGGACGGAGGACAGGTACATGTCGATCTGGCCGCCGATCAGGTCATTGGAGGCCTGCGCCGCGCCCTTGTAGGGGATGTGCGTGAGCTTGATGCCCGCGGCGTTCTGCAACTGCACCGCGGCCAGGTGCGCCACGGTGCCATTGCCCGAGCTGGCGTAGTTCAAGGAGCCCGGCTTGGCCTTGGCCGCGGCGATCATGTCGTCGAAGGACTTCAGCGGCGAATTCGCCGGCACCACGATGACCAGGGGCGCGTCGGCGACCAGTCCGATCGCGGCGAGGTCCTTTTCCGGGTCGTAGGGCAGCTTGGAATAGAGCGTCGGATTGATCGCCAGATTGCTGGTCTGGCCAAGCACCAGGGAGTAGCCGTCGGGCGCGGACTTGGCCACGGTATCCACGCCGATATTGCCGCCCGATCCGGGCCGGTTCTCGGTCACGATGTTCCAGCCGGTGCTGCTGGCGACCTTGATGGCGGCCTCGCGCGCCAGGACATCGGTGCCGCCGCCAGGCGGGAACGGGACGATCAGGCGGATGGGTTTGTTGGGGTAGTCCTGAGCCGCGCTCAGGCCGCTTATGCACACCAGGGCCAGGCCGGCCAGCACGCGGGCGATCTGCTTCATGGTTAGTCTCCGTTTTGGTTTTGGTGCGAGCATTGTGGAGGGCTGTTCCGCACAATACAATGCGAGTTCGTTAGACGAAACATGTTGCGTACCATGAACGAAGATCTATCCCAGGAATCCGAGGAATCCCCGGCCGAGGAAGGCGTGGTGGCCGTGCGTCGCGCCATGCGCATCCTCGAGGCGTTCGGCGTGGACGACGCCCACCTGACGCTGGCGGAACTGAGCCGGCGTACCGGTTGCCACCGCTCCACGGTGTTGCGCCTGGCGCGCACCCTGGCGATGGACGACTACCTGGCACAGAGGCCGGACGGCAGTTGGCGGCTGGCGCGCGCCGCGGGCTGGCTGGGCGCCTGTTACCAGGCCACGTTCAATATTGCGGAGGTGGTGCAGCCGATCCTGCGCGAGCTGTCGGCGGCCACGGGAGAAAGCGCCACGTTCTATGTGCGCGAGGGCAAGCAGCGCATCTGCATGGCGCGTGTCGAAGGGCCCAAGTCGATCCGCCATCACGTGCGCGTGGGGGCTGCGCTGCCGCTGGAACTGGGCAGTCCGGGCCGGGTGCTGCTCGCGTTTTCAGGAGAGCCCGGCGAACCCTACGAATCGGTGCGCCGCGCGGGCTACATGATGTCGCTGGGCGAGCGGGATGCGGAGGTGTCGAGCATTTCAGCGCCGGTCTACGGTATCAACTGGACGCTGCAAGGGGCCATCTGCATTTCGGGGCCGATTTCACGCCTGGGCGAAAGCGTGCTGCTCGAACTCAAGGAACCCGTGCTGGCCGCGGCCAGCAGGCTGTCGCGGTCGTTGATGGGCGTGCGGCAAGGATAAAAGGGCGGCAGGCGCCGACCGACGCCGCGGCCGGCCTGGCGCTTGGCGAATACGACGAGTACGGCGCCGATGGCGCTCAGGCAGTGGCTTGGCCGCGCGCCGCGCGGCGGCCGTTCAGGCGCCAATGCAAGCCCAGCGCCGCGGCGGCCAGGGCGCAGGCCGCGGCCAACCCCAGCGCTTCGAAGCCGGCATGGGTGTAGATCGTGCCGGCGATGGCGGTGCCGACGCTTGCGCCCAGGTAGGTGGTGCAGGTGTTCAGCCCCAGCACCGCGCCGCGCTCTTCGGGCCGGGCGCGCGACAGCAGCAGCACCAGCAGGTTCAGGCTCAGCTGCGAGGCCGCGCCCCACAGTGTGGCGATGGCAAGCACCGCGCTCAATGCATGCGCGGCCGGCAGCAACCCCAGGTACACCAGCGCGATCACGCCCAGCGCCAGGGGCAGGGCGCGGCGCGGACCCAGCCGCTCGATCAGCGGCGCGCCAGCCACCCCGGCCAGCAGGAACCCGGCGCCATAGGCGAAGGCGATGAAGCCGACCTGTCCCGCGGACAGCGCCAGCAGGCCGCGCACGTGGTCGGCCAGGAAGGCGTAGACGCCATAGAAGGCCGACGAGAACGCCAGGCAGCCCAGCAGCAGGGCCGGCACGTCGCGGTAGGACAGCGGCGCCAGCAGACGCGCCAGGCGCAGCGGCGCGGGATTCTCGGCGCGGCGCTCCGGCAGCCGGCGCAGGCCCAGCACCGCGACCGCGGCGCATAGCGCCAGCGTGCCGTAGGTGGCGCGCCAGCCCACGGCGTCGGAAATCAGCGCGGACAGCGGCACGCCCGCCACCAGCGAAACGGACCAGCCCGCGATGACGCGGCCCAGCGTGCGCGCTTCCTGGCCCGGCGCGGCGATCAGCGCGGCGGATCCGTAGGCCGCCGGCAGGATCACGCCCGCGGCGGCGCCTGCCAGCGCCTGCGCCAGCGTCAGCACGATCCAGTGCGGCGCGCAGGCCGACAGGATCAGCGCGGCGATCAGGACGATCATTGCGCCCAGCAGCGAGCGGCGCACGCCGATGCGGTCGATGCGCGCGGCCAGGAAAAAGGCGCTGGCGGCGGTGGCCGCGCCGTAGGCGGAAATGGCGGTGCTGATGGTCAGCGGCGAGGTGCCAAAGGAGCGCGCCACGTCGCTCAGGATGGGGCTGAGCGCCAGGCCGTTGGAGCCCACGACGCTGACGGCGAACATCAGGGCGGGGACGGAAGAGGCGGGGCGGGCGCTGCGGGTGCTACGGTTCTGCATCGCCAAATTTTATTGGAATAAAATAAGGGTTAACGCTTATATTTCTTTATTCCGTAAAAGTTCGAATGCCGTTCGGCAGAACCTGATTCCAATGCCTGATCTTGATGACCGCGACCGAAAGCTGTTAACGCTGCTGGCCGACGATGCCTCCCCCAGCTACGCCGAACTGGGCAAAATGCTGAACCTGTCCGCCCCGGCCGTGCATGAGAGGGTCAAGCGCCTGAAGCGCGACGGCCTGATCAAGGGCATCGCCGCCAAGCTGGACGGCGCGCGCATCGGCCGGCCGCTGCTGGCCTTCGTGCACGTGGACACCAATAACTGGAGCATCACGCAGCAGGTGCTGGGGCTGGCCGAGCTGACCGAGGTGGAAGAGATCCACACCATCACCGGCAAGAGCGCCATGCTTCTGAAGGTGCGCGTGCGCGACACGCAGGCGCTGGAGGCGCTGCTGGCCCGCATCCATCAGATCGACGGCATCACCAACACCACCAGCGACATCGCCCTGACCAGCTACCTGGAACGCGGCCCCTTGCCCGACAACGGCTGAAGCGCGCCGTTCAGGCCGCGCGCAGCCGCAGGCGCGTGATCTCGGAGGGCGCGCCCAGGCGCTTGGGCGGTCCCCAGTAGCCCGTGCCGCGGCTGATGTAGATCCACATCTTGCCCAGGCGGTGCAGGCCGGCCGTGTACGGCTGCTGGAACCGCACGAAGAAGCCCCAGGGGAAGAATTGTCCGCCATGCGTATGGCCGGACAATTGCAGGGTATAGCCCAGCGGCTCGGCCGCCGCCGCGCTGCGCGGCTGGTGCGCCAGCAGTATCCGCGGCATGGCATCGGCGGGCGCGCCCGCAAGCGCGGCCTTGGGGTTGCTGCGCTGCTGCGGATCGAACGAACCGGCGCTGTAGTCGGTGATGCCCGCCACCACCACGGGCAGGCCGCCGGGGTGGATGACCACGTGCTCATTCATCAGCACGCGCAGGCCCATGCGGCGGAACTCGGCGATCCAGGGCGTCGCGCCCGAATAATATTCATGGTTGCCGGTGACCAGGTACACGCCATGGGGCGCGCGCAGCTGGCCCAGCGGGCTGGCCTGGGCGGACAGCTGTTCGACGCTGCCGTCGACCACGTCGCCGGTGATCGCCACCATGTCCGGCAGCAGTTCATTGACGGCGTCGACGATGGCCTGCACGTAGCGCTTCTTGATCGTCGGGCCGACGTGGATGTCGCTGATCTGCACGATGGTGAAGCCGTCCAGGTCGGGCGCGAGCCCGGCGATGGGTACGTCCACATCGACGACGCGCGCCCGCTTGCGGGCGTTGTACAGGCCGATCAAGGTGCCGGCCAGGGCCAGCAGGGGCACGGCCCATGCGCTGGCCCGGCGCAGCGCGGTCCAAGGCAGGTCGGCGCCGACGATCAGATTCGTCAGCCACGTCAGCAGCAGCAAGGCGTCGCGCAGCACCGTCAGCACGAACAGCGACGAGAACAGGCCCATGGCGAACAGCCCGACCCAGGCGATGCGGTCGCCCCAGGGCGGGTGCACGGACGAACGCCCCAGCATCCCCAGCGGAATCAGGATGCAGGACAGCAGCAGGGCAAGGATGGCGGCGGCGGACCCCGTTCCGCCCAGGTGGGCGTCGGGAATCAGGCGGGCGCCCACGTAGGCGTGAGCCAGGGCGCCCAGGGTCAGGAAGCGCAGGAAGAATGAGGATTGGCGTAGGGACACGGCGGCTCTGGGGCGCGCCGGGCCGGGAGCAGCGGCGCGCGTGGCAAGGGAACCGTCATTCTATGCCGGGCGCGCGCCGCGCCAGCCAGGGGCCGGTCCCGTTGCATGAAGCCGCGCCACGGCGGGTCATGCCGCGCATGGATTCTCCCGCATGATCAAATCCGGCCCCATCTCCCGCAGATGGTTGATGCCCAGCATCGCCATGTTGCGGTCGACCTCGGCGCGCAGCAGGCCGATGGCGTGCGATACGCCGGCCTCGCCGCCGACGGCGGCCGCATAGTTGAAGGGCCGGCCGACGAACACGAAGCTTGCGCCCAGCGCCAGGGCCTTGAGCACGTCGCTGCCGCGGCGCACGCCGCTGTCCATCATCACGGTCATGTTGCCGGCGGCCTCGGCCACGGCGGGCAGGGCGCGCAACGGCGAGACCGCGCCGTCCAGCTGGCGGCCGCCGTGGTTGGACACGATGATGCCGTCGGCGCCGTGCTGCCGCGCCAGCGCCGCGTCCTGCGGATGCAGGATGCCCTTGATGATGAGCGTGCCCCGCCACTGGCGGCGGATGCGCGCCACATGTTCCCAGCTGAGGTGGTCGCGCGCGCTGAAGTCGCGCAGCACCGACGACGACACTATCGGCGCGCCGCGCGTGGCGAAGGAATTCTCGAAATGCGGCATGCCATGGGCCAGCAGCGTGCGCATGAACGTGCCGGCCAGCCAGCGCGGCCGCGTCAGGCCGTCCCAGGCCAGGCGCAGGCTGGGCTTGAGCGGCGTGGAAAAACCGGTGCGCACATTGTTTTCGCGGTTGGCCGACACGGGGATGTCCACCGTCAGCACCAGGGTTTCGTAGCCGGCGCGGCGGGCGCGCTCGACCAGCGCGTCGATGCGCTGCGGATCGCCCGGCAGGTAGGCCTGGAACCAGGTGCCGGGCGCTTCATGCATGACCTCTTCCAGCGGAATCAGCGAGGTGCCGCTGAGGATGGCGGGTATGCCTTGCTCACGCGCGGCGCGCGCCAGCACGATGTCGCCGCGGTAGGCCGACAGCGCGCTGATGCCCATGGGCGCGATGCCGAAGGGCGAGGCGTAGCGGCGGCCGAAGAGTTCGGCGTGCTGCGTGCGGCGCGACACGTCCACCAGCACGCGGGGCGAAAACGCGTACTGCGCAAAGGCGCCGCAGTTGCCGCGCAGGGACTGGTTGTCTTCCGCCGCGCCGGCGACATAGCCGAAGATCGGCCGCGGCAGGCGCCGTTTCGCCGCGGCCTCGAAATCGTCCAGCGACAGCATGCGCGCCAGCGCGCGCGGCAAGGGGCGGTCGGCCGAGGCGGCGCGGGGACTGGCGGTGGTCGAGAGCAGGGATGTCATGGCGGGCCGGCAAAAGCCCGTAATCTAGCAACGCCGATTCATCGCATAAAGCGAATAAAACCAGACATCCAGTTTCGAATAAATCGAAATTCTACGCAGGTAGCGCCATCAGTTCGCCCATGCGCACCGGACCCAGCACGGAAGGCGTATCGGCCCAGCGGATCTGGTTCGGGCCGAACAGCACGATGGCGGTGGAGCCCAGTTTGAAGCGGCCCATTTCCGCGCCCTTGGCCAGATGGATCGGAGCGCGCGCCGCATCGTCGTAGCGGGTGGCTTGCACGCGGCGCTTGTGCGGCGTGACCAGGCCGGCCCACACGGTCTCGATGGAGGCGACGATCATCGCGCCCACCAGCACCACGGCCATTGGGCCGTGCTCGGTGTCGAAGATGCAGACGACGCGCTCGTTACGCGCGAACAGGCGCGGCACGTTGCGGGCGGTCAGCGGGTTGACCGAGAACAGGCGGCCGGGCACGTGGACCATTTCGCGCAGGGTGCCGGCGACCGGCATGTGCACGCGATGGTAGTCCTTGGGCGACAGATAGACGGTGGCGAACTCGCCGCCCTGGAACGGAGCCGCGCGCTCGGCGTCGCCGCCCAGCAGGTCGGCCAGGCCGTAGCTATGGCCCTTGGCCTGGAAGATGCGGCCATGTTCGATCGCGCCCATCTGGCTGATGGCGCCGTCGGCGGGACACACCACGGAACCCGGTTCCTCATCCAGCGGCCGCGCGTCTTCCTTCAATGCCCGCGTGAAGAAATCGTTGAAACAGTCGTAGGCCAGCGGGTCTTCCTGCAGCGCTTCGCGCATGTCCACGCCATAGCGGCGGACGAAGCGCGAGATCATCCAGTTCTTGACCGCGGGTTCCCGGCAGTCGGATGCGTACCCGAAGAGCCGCGACACCAGGTGGTGCGGGGCGAGGTACTGGCTGGCAAGGAATAGTTGGTCTTTGATCGGCATCTAGGAGCGCTGAGAAATTACCCTGCGGCAGGCCGCGGCACGGGCCGGCCCGCAAGGGGCCCGCCTTCTGGCCCGGGACTGGCCGCTACAAAAAACGACGTCCCGCGTTGCAGCGGGACGAGGCGGTGATGAGCAGAGGGTGAATTCTACCGCTTTCAGGCGCACTTCAGGCGGGCGGACGCCGACCGGCGCAAAGGGCCGCGCGGCATGCGCGCCGGCCGCTACAGCTCCAGCACGATGCGCCCGCCCTGGGCTCGCGAGCAGCAGGCCATCATGCGGGTGCCGGCCTCGCGTTCGGCGCGGGTCAGCACCACGTCGCGATGGTCGACCGCGCCGCCCAGCACGCGCACCTCGCAAGACCCGCAGAGTCCTTCCTCGCAATCGCTCTGCACGTCGATGTTGGCGCCGCGCAAGGCAGTCAGCAAGGTCTGGCCGGCGGGCACC
Organism: Achromobacter xylosoxidans; assembly: GCF_002192695.1. GTDB lineage: Bacteria > Pseudomonadota > Gammaproteobacteria > Burkholderiales > Burkholderiaceae_B > Achromobacter > Achromobacter xylosoxidans_C. The sequence continues at coordinate 306,262 of NZ_MTLG01000075.1, read as the reverse complement.
TGCACGACGATGCCCGAGTCCTTCAGTTCGGCCTCGAAGGCATGTTCCTTGGACGGGTCCAGCGTGGCGAGCGTGGAATGGAAGTGCTCCACGCGCAGGCTGTCCTCGGGCCAGGCGGCGCAGGCGGCCTGCAGCGCGTCCAGCATGCGCTCAGGACCGCAGGCGTAGATCTGGACGCCGGCTTCGGGGCGGGAGAGCAGGGCGTCGAAGTCGTTGCGGCTGCCTTCTTCGCTGACACGCAGATGCAGGCGCGCGCCGTGCAGCTGCAGCAGCTCGTCCAGCATGGCCATGCAGGCGCGCGAGCGGCCGCTGTAGTGCAGTTCGTAGTCCAGGCCCAGCTCGCGCGCGCGGCGCGCCATGGCGCTGATGGGCGTGATGCCGATGCCGCCGGCGATGAGGATCAGGCGCCTGGCGCTTTCATCCATGCGGAAATGGTTGCGCGGGCCGCGCGCGCGGACGATGCTGCCCGCGCGCAGGTGCTGGTGGATCCAGGCGGAACCGCCGCGGCCCGCCGTTTCCTTGAGCACGGCGATTTCCAGCGCATGCGGGGCAGCCGGATCGCCGCAGAGCGAGTATTGGCGCGACAGGCCGGTGTCGCCGCATTCGAGGTCGATGTGCGAGCCGGGCGTCCAGCGCGGCAGCGGCTTGCCGTCGGGCGATTCAAGCCGGATGCGCGCGATGCCGTCGGCCGCGGCCGTGACCTGGGTCACCACCAGCTTGCGGCTGATGGCGTGGGTGGAGGGTTCGCCGATGCGCACTGGCTGCACCTGATCCAGCAGGGCGGCGTCGCGGCGCTCGGGGTTGTCGGCCGGATTCCATTCCACCCACAGATGCTCGGGGCCGCGGAACGAGGTATTGGGCACGTAGGTGAATTGCTGTTCGGCCAGGCGCATGTGCGGCAGGCGGCGGGTCAGCTCTTCCAGGAAGATCTGCATCTCCATGCGCGCCAGGTTCTTGCCCATGCACTGGTGCGCGCCATAGCCGAAGGTCAGCTGGTCGCTGGCGTTGTCGCGGCGGATGTCGAAGAAGTCGGCGTCGGCGAAATGGCGTTCGTCATGGTTGGCCGACGAGGACACGATCAGCAGCTTGGCGCCCGCGGGAATCGCCACGCCGGCGATCTCGGTGTCGCGCGTGGCCAGGCGGCGCCAGGCCGCGACCGAGCCGTTGTGGCGCAGGCATTCCTCGACCGCATTGGGCAGCAGGCCGGGGTCCTCGCACAGTTCGCGCCAGGCGTCGGGGTGCTGCAGCAGCAGCTTGATGGCGTTGGCCGAGGCGTTGGCGGTGGTCTCATGCGCCGCCACGATGCCGGCCATCATCATCGAATGCAGGTAGGAGTCGGTGACGACGTCGGGGTGGTCCTTCTGCTTGCGGATGCCGTACTGCATCCAGCCCGGCGCGTCGGGGTCCTGGCGCATCTTGTCCAGGATCTTGCCGGCCAGCTGCCAGAAATTGCCCACCGCATGCGCCACTGCCACCTGTTCTTCCGGCTTGGGCCGGCCCCAGGTATTGACGGTGTGCGCGATGGAATATTGGCGCAGCAGGTCCATGTCTTCCTCGGGCACGCCCAGGAAGTGCAGGGCGACCGTGAGCGGCACTTCCCACAGCATCTGGTCGACCAGGTCGGCGCGGCCGTCGTTGATGAAGCGGTCCACGTATTCGCGCGTCAGGCGGCGCACCATGGGTTCGTGGTGCTTGAGTTCGTCCGGCGTGAACGGATCCATCAGCACCCGGCGGCGCGGCATGTGGGCCGGCTCGTCCTCGTTGACCAGGGTGCGGTTCATCGCATAGCCGTAGGTCGCCAGCACCGCGTTGGCCTCGGGGCCGGTCGGCGTGATTTTTTCCAGCGCGATCGAGGGGCTGTAAGTGTGGTTGTCGCGAAACACGGCCTTGATGTCGTCGTAGCGCGTGACCACCCAGTAGCCCAGCTTGGGGCTGTAGAACACGGGCTCCTGCTCGCGCGCCCAGCGCACGTACTCGGGCGGATCCTGCTGGTAGCCGTCGCCGAAGGGATCGAACTCCGCGGCCCGCGGACTGACCGGACAGCCTTGGGCGCGCGCCAGCGCGGCGTGGTCGATGGGACAGCCGCCGGTTTGGGCGGGCGCGGTGGTTGCAGGGGTGGTGGGGTGGCCCATGTCGTCGCTCCGAATTACAATTGCGTAAATCATATACGCATTGCGTAATTATTCAATTGGGGTAATCTCCGGGCTGCGTCCGCCGCCGCCTGGCAGCTCCCTTATCGCGCCATGACCCAGACTCCCGAACCTTCCTCCGTCCCCGCCCAGACTTCCGATGCGCCGCGTCCGCGCGAACGGCGCCAGCGCGTGCAGGCCGCTGAAACCGGTATGGCGGTGTTGAAGGGGCTGGGCCGGCTGGGCGGCCGCGCCAGCCTCACGCTGCTGGCCGCGCAAGTGGACGAAAGCCCCGCCAAGGTGCACCGCTACCTGGTCAGCCTGATGGAAGAAGGACTGGTGGCGCAGGACGCCGCCACTCAACAGTACTACCTGGGACTGGAAGCGATGCTGCTGGGCCTGGCCGCGCTGCGCCAGGCCGATCCCATCCGCCTGGCCGAACCCAGCCTGGTGCGCCTGCGCGAGGGCCTGGAAGTGACCTGCTTCATCGCGGTCATGGGCAACAAGGGGCCGACCATCGTGCGCTTCGAAGAGCCGGGCCTGCCGGTGACGGTCAACGTGCGCATGGGCTCGGTGCTGTCCATGCTCTGGTCCGCGACCGGACGGGTGTTCCTGGCCTTGCAGGACGATACGCGGGTGCGGGCGCTGGCCGAGGCCGAACTGGCGCGCGCGCCGGCCGACATGCGTGCGCAACTGGACGCCGCCGATCCGATCGGAAGCCTGCGCCGCCAGGTGCTGGCCGCGGGCTGCGCCACGGTGCGCGACACCAATCTGAAGGGCATCAGCGCGGTGTCCGCGCCGCTGTTGGACCACAACGGCCGGCCTTGCGCCGCGCTGACGGCGTTGGGGGCTACGGGTGGATTCGACGCCTCGGCGGACGGTCCGATCGCGCAGGCGGTACGGCGCGAGGCCGAAGCGGCCAGCGTGTTGCTGGGTTATCAGGCGCCTTGATCCGACTCGGCCTGGCCCGCGCCGGCTGACAAACCGCGCAGCCACGCCATCGCCGCCTGCACCACCGGCATGCCGGCCGTGTTGCGGTTGACCACGGCGCCGATCGCGCCGAAGTTGGCGTCCAGCCGCAGCGGCAGCACGGCCACGCTGCCTTGCCGCTCGCAATGGCGCGCAATCGCCTGGGGCAGGGCCGCCAGGCGGTCGTCCCGGGCCAGCAGCGCCAAGGTCGCCAGCAGCGAGTTGGACTGGATGCTGGAATCGGGCGCGCGCGCCCCGGCATGCACGAAAGCCTCGTCCAGGCGCTCGCGCATCATGGTGGCTTCCAGCGGCAGCACCCAGGGCCAGCGCGCCAGTTCGGCGGCCTCCAGCGCCTTGCTTGCGGCCAGCGGATGGCCGGGCCGCGCCACCACCAGGATGGGTTCTTCGTGCAGGCGGATCACTTCGCAGTCCGCGGGCAGCAGACGGCTGCCCAGGCGGCCCAGCACGATGTCCAGCTCATCGCGCGCCAGCTTGTCCATGAGTTCGCCGAGCGCGCCTTCCACCAGTTTCACTTCCAGCCGCGGCGATTGGCCCAGCAAATGCGCGATCAGCTGCGGCGCAAGGTGGGGCGCGGCCGAGGGCAGGGTGCCCAGGCGCAGCAGGCTGGCGCCGCGTTCTTCAGCGGCCCGCAGTTCGGCCGCCACGCGCTGGGCCGCGCCCAGGCTGTGCCGGGCGTGTCGGATCATAACCATTCCGGCATTCGTCGGCTGGGTGCCCTGGGTCCCGCGCTCGAACAGCGCATAGCCCACCTGTTCCTCCAGCTGCGCCAGCGCCTTGGAGGCGGCGGGCTGGGACATGTGCAGGCGCTCGGCCGCGCGCCCAAGGTGGCGCTCGTCGTCCAGCGCGACCAGCAGTTCGGCATGGCGCCGCTTGAGGTGGGTGCCGGCACGATCGGGCATGACGATTCATATTCAAATGGTTATGAATCGTTCAGTTTATTTCATTTCACGCCGATACCGGGCGCTAGGCATACTTGCCGCTCTACGAGAGACAGGCGTGCCCCAGGCTGGGCCGGGAGGGACGCCGCGATGGAGACGATTGATGAAGAAGTTCTGGATGGCCCTGGCCGCGAGCTGGGCCTGTGGCATGGCGGGCGCGGCGGTGGCGGCGGATGCGTACCCGGCGCGGCCGGTGCAGATCGTGGTGCCGTTCTCGCCGGGCGGCGCGGTCGACGTGCTGGCGCGCCAGCTGGCGCAGCGCCTGGAGCCCCGCGGCTACACGCTGGTGGTGGAGAACAAGCCGGGCGCGGGCGGCAACATCGCGGCATCCATGGTGGCGCGCGCCGCGCCCGACGGCTACACGCTGCTGATGGGCACCACCAACACGCACGGCATCAACAGCGCGCTGTACTCCAGCCTGCCGTACGACCCGGTGCGTGACTTCGCGCCGGTCGGCCTGGTGGCGGACAACGTTGTGGTGCTGCTGGCCAATGCCGAGTTTCCGGCATCGACGCTGGCGGATGCCGTCAAATTGATCAAGGCCAATCCTGGCAAGTACACCTATGGCTCGCCCGGCCTGGGCACGGTGCACCAGCTGGCGATGGAGCAGTTGAAGCACGCTGCCGGCCTGGACGTGGTGCACGCGCCTTATAAGGGCGCCGCGCCCGCGATGGCCGACCTGGTCGCGGGCCACGTGCCGCTGATGATAGGCGGCATCGCGCCGGCCATTCCGTTCCTCGCATCCGGCAAGGTCAAGGTGCTGGGCGTGGCCAACACTGAAAAGTATGCGGCGCTGCCCGATGTGCCGCTGTTCTCGGACGTGGCCGCCGGAGTCGCCGTGCGTTCGTGGATCGGCCTGTTCGCGCCCGCCGGCACGCCGGCCGCAGTGGTGAAAAAGCTGAACGCGGACCTGGAGGCGGTACTGACCGACAGCGCATTCGCGCAGGCCTTGCAGCCGCTGGGCATGGTGCCGATCTACATGACGCCCGATGCCTTCGGCGACATGGTCAAGCGCGACATGCCGGCCTGGCGTTCCGCCGTGGAGATGTCGGGAGCGAAGCAATGACGTCCGCTGCGAAGCCCGTCAACTTCCTGCTGTTCATTACCGACCAGCACCGCGCCGACCATCTGGGCGCCTATGGCAACCGCGTGGTCCACACGCCCAACCTGGACCGCCTGGCGGCGTCGGGCTGGCGCGCTGACAACATGCACGTGGCCACGCCCATCTGCATGCCGAACCGAGCCAGCCTGATGACCGGCCGCTATCCTTCCGCGCACGGCGCGCGCCACAACGGCATCGCGCTGTCGCTGCGCAGCCGCACCTTCGTCGAAGCCATGCGCGAGGCCGGCTACGGCACCGCGCTGGTCGGCAAGGTGCACCTGCAGAACATGACGGACATACCGCCATCGTGGCCGGTGCGCGCCGAGGACAGATTGCCGCGCGAGGCGCTCGAACCCGACGCCGGCCGCTACGACCAAGAGCAGCGCAAGCTGTGGCTGGAACGCCCCGACCACGATCTGAGCTATCCGTACTACGGCTTCGAGCAGGTGGACCTGGTCGACGACCACAGCGACGACGTGCACGGCCATTACCGGCATTGGCTGCGGCGCGAGCATCCGGAGGTCGAGGCGCTGATCGGTCCGGCGCATGCCACGCCCGCGCCGGAATATGAACTCACGCGCATCCGTCAGGCCTGGCGCACGCGCGTGCCGGAAGAACTCTATCCCACCGCCTACATCGCCGACCGCGGCATCGAGGCGCTGCGCGGCTATGCGGCATCCGGGCAGCCGTTCTTCCTGCAATGCTCGTTTCCGGACCCGCACCATCCCTTCACGCCGCCCGGGCGCTACTGGGACTTGCACAAGCCCGAGGACATGGAGCTGCCCGCGTCCTTCCATGGCGCCGGAACCCCGCCGCCGCACGTGGCCTGGCTGCGGTCGCAGCGCGACGCCGGCACGGCAATCAAGCACACGCCCGCGATCTTCTCCTGCAACGAGCGCGAGGCGCGCGAAGCGCTGGCGTTGAATTACGGCTCCATCGCCAACATCGACAACCAGATCGGCCGGGTGCTGGCCGAACTCGACGCGCTGGGCATGGCCGACAACACCGTGGTGATCTTCACCAGCGACCACGGCGATTACCTGGGCGACCATCAACTGATGCTCAAGGGGCCCATCCACTACCGTGGCCTGACCCGCGTGCCATTCATCTGGCGCGATCCCGCGGCCAAGCCGACGGCGGGCACGGCCAGCGACGCCTTGCTCAGCACCATAGACGTCGCGCCGACGGTGCTGGCGCGCGCCGGGGTGCAGCCCTACAACGGCATTCAGGGACGCGACATGGCCGGCCTCATCGCCCAACGCGAGCAGGCGGTGCGCGAGGCGCTGATGATCGAGGAAGAAGGGCAGCGCGTGATACTCGGCTTTGACAGCCGCATCCGCTGCCGCACGCTGCTGGCGGACGGTTTTCGCGTCACGGTCTACGATGGCGCGCGTTGGGGCGAGCTCTACGATTTGAACCAGGACCCGCACGAGCTGCGCAACCTGTGGGACGACCCCACGCATGCCGGCGACCGCGCGCGCATGCTGGAACGGCTGGCCTACGGCATGCTGGAGCACATCGACACCAGCCCCTATCCCAGCGCGCTGGCGTGATGCGCGGCAGCTGGCCGGGGTTGGCAGCCCCGGGCCGGCTGCCGCGTCAAGCAGCCTTGGCGGCCAGCTTGGTCTTGTAGAGCCAGTCCTTGTAGTCGTCCAGGTCGCCATCGAAGGAACTGACAGCCCCGTCGGCCACGATGATGAATTCATCGGTGGTGGCGCGCAGCAGGTGGCGGTCGTGCGACACCAGCATCAAGGTGCCTTCGAACTGGGCTAGCGCGGTCGTCAGGGCCTCGCGCGTTTCCAGGTCCAGGTGGTTGGTGGGCTCGTCCAGCAGCAGCAGGTTGGGGCGCTGCCAGACGATCAGCGCCAGCGCCAGCCGGGCTTTTTCGCCGCCGGAGAACGGCGCGATGGAACTGGTGGCCATATTGCCGTTGAAATTGAAGCTGCCCAGGAAGTTGCGCAGTTCCTGCTCGCGCACCGTGGGCGCGATCTTGGTCATGTGCCACAGCGGCGACTCGTCATGCCGCAGCATTTCCACCTGATGCTGGGCAAAATAGCCGATCGACAGGCCCTTGTTGAACTGCGCCTCGCCGGCCAGCGTTGCCAGTTCACCCGCGATGGTCTTGATGAAGGTGGACTTACCCGCGCCGTTGATGCCCAAGAGGCCGATGCGCTGGCCGGCCTGCAGTGAAAAGTTGATGCCCGAGACGATGATCTTGTCGGACACGGCTTCCGTCTCTTCGTCGGCCACGCGGTAACCGGCGCTGACCACGTCCATGGTCAAGAGCGGATTGGGCGCGCGCAAGGGCTCGCGGAATTCGAACGAGAACTCGGCCGCGGCGCGCAGCGGCGCCACTTCCTCCATGCGGGCCAACGCCTTGATGCGGCTCTGGGCCTGGCGCGCCTTGCTGGCCTGGGCCTTGAAGCGGTCGATGAAGGACTGCAGGTGCGAGCGCTGGCGCATCTGCTTTTCCATCATGCCTTGCGCCAGCTCCAGCTGCGCGGCGCGCTGGCGCTCGAAGGACGAATAGTTGCCCGAATAGCGCTTGAGCTTGCGCTCGTCGATGTGGACGATGACGTTGACCACGCCGTCCAGGAAGTCGCGGTCATGCGAGATGACGATGAGCGTGCCCGGATAGCGCTTGAGCCAGTCTTCCAGCCAGATGATGGCGTCCAGGTCCAGGTGGTTGGTGGGCTCGTCCAGCAGCAGCAGGTCGGACGGGCACATCAGCGCCTGCGCCAGATTCAGGCGCATGCGCCAGCCGCCGGAAAAGCTCGTCAGCGGCAGGTGCATCTGCGCCTGCGTGAAGCCCAGGCCGGTCAGCAATTGCTCGGCGCGCGAATGCACGGTGTACGCGTCGGCGTCGGCCAGCGCGGCGTAGATGTCGGCCATGCGCAGGCCGTTCTCGGTGCTTTCGGGTTCGGCCTCCAGCTGCGCCAGTTCCGCCTCCAGCTTGCGCAGCGTGACGTCGCCGTCGATCGCGTACTCGATGGCCGGGCGGTCGAGCGCCGGCGTTTCCTGCGCCACGTAGGCCATGCGCCAGCTGGCCGGATAGTCCAGGTCGCCCTGGTCGGCGTGCAGCGTGCCGCGCAAGAGACCGAACAGGCTGGACTTGCCGGCGCCGTTGGCGCCGATCAGGCCGATCTTGTCGCCGGGATTGAGCAGCAGGTCGACCTTGTCGAGCAAGGGCTTGACGCCGCGCATGAGTGAAACTTGTTGGAAGCGGATCATGGATGGTGCAACAGGGGACGCGGCAGGATACCCGCCGGCCAGGCGCGCTGAAAAATATTCGGGGAAAGGGGGCGCACAGGCGGCGCGACAGGCGGACGGAACGGGCGTTCGTTGCACGTCAAGGCCGGTATTGTACCGGGTTCGGCGCGCCAGGCGCGCGCTGGCGTTGGCTATCGCGCCGCGTAGCGGCTGTCCAGCACCCGCCGCAGGCGTACCGCGTCGCCGAAGCGCGAGCCGCTGGTGCCCTGCGCGTTGAGCAGCACCATGGCCAGGTTGCGCTTGCCGACCCTGACCGCCATGACCAGGCAATCGCCGGCTTCGCGGGTGGTGCCGGTCTTGGACACCAGGATGTCCCATTGCGGACGGCCCACCAGGATGTTGGTGTTGCGGAAGGTCTGGCCGGCGGCCTGGTAGCTGGTCTCGCCGGTGTATTGCCGCAGCAGCGGCTGCGCGGAAATCGCCTGCAGCAACTTGACCAGATCCCGGGCCGAAGACTGGTTTTCGTTGGACAGGCCGCTAGGTTCGGCGAAGCTTGAATCGGTCATGCCCAGTGCGCGGGCCTCGGCATTCATCGCCGCGACGAAGGCGGCGGTGCCGCCGGTATAGGTGCGCCCCAGCGCTTGCGCGGCGCTGTTCTCGGAAGGGATCAACGCCAGGCGCAGCAAATCGGCGCGGCTCAGCTTGGTGCCGGCCGTCAGCCGCGAGGGCAGCTCGCTGGTGGAGCGGGTGTCGCTGGCGTCGATGGTGATGATGTCGTCCATGGGCAGGCCGGCCTTGACCAGCGTCAGCGCCGTCATGAGCTTGGTGATGGAGGCGATGGGCCGCACGGCGTCCTCGTTGCGCGCGAACAGCACTTCGGCGGTGTCCATGTCCTGGACCAGGATGGTGCTGGACTTGAGCTTGCCGATTTCCTTGGCCGGGTCGCGCGTGACCAGCGTGGCGTTGGCGGCCGCGTCCGGGTCCAGCGGGTCGGGCTGCGCGCCCCAGCGCTGGACCGCAATGCGCTTGCCGTAGCCGTGCAGGCACATCGGCAGGGAGGGCTGGGAATTGCAGGGGTGGAAATTGGCGGCCTGGGCCCGCGCCGGCGCCGGCAAGCCCGCCGCCGTGGCGCCCCATAGCGCCGCCACGCAGAATGACATCGACATTTGCCGCAAGATCAGCGTCACGAGCGCTCCCGGATTTGCCGGCCTCGCGCAGGGCGGCGCGTTACTGGCAATATGCATTTGAAAGCCGATATTACTGCGGTTGGCGCCGTTGTCACCGCCGTGGCCGGCGCTGGCCTTGCGGGGCGCTTCTGCGTACGCCATGGGCGCGCTAGGCGCGCGCGATGGCCTCGGCCAGCGCCAGCACGCGTTCGGCCTCGCGCGCATGCAGGTTTTCCACCAAGGCGCCATCGACCACGGCCACGCCCAGGCCGGCGGCCTGCGCGGCCCGCCAGGCGTCCAGGCGCTTGTGCGCGGCGGCAAGTTCTTCTGGCGTGGGCGCGAAGGCGGCGTTGGCCGCCGCGATCTGTTTTGGGTGGATGAGCGTCTTGCCATCGAAGCCCAGGTCGCGTCCCTGCCTGCAGGCCGCCTCCAGGCCGGCGTCGTCGTGCAGGTCGAGGTGCACGCCGTCCAGCGCCGCCAGGCCGTGGGCCCGCGCCGCCATCACTGCCATCGATCGGGCCAGCAGCGTTTCCTCACGCGACGGCGTGTGGCGAGCGTGCAAGTCCTTCACCAGGTCCGAGGTGCCGACGACGATGGCCGTCAGCCTGGGATGGCCGCTGGCGATGGCATCCAGCCGCAGAAAACCCAAAGGCGTTTCCGCCATGGCCCACAAGGGCAGGCTGGCGAGCGCGCCCGCCGCGTCCAGCGCCCGCGCGAGCGCGTCGAGCTCGGCGGCGGACTGTACCTTGGGCAGCAGCACCGCGTCGGCGCCAGCCTGGGCGATGGCGCGGACATCGTCCAGGCCCCAGGCCGTGTCCAGCGCATTGACGCGCACCACGCATTCGCGGCGGCCGTAACCGCCGGCGCGCAGGGCCGCGGCGACCTGCTCGCGAGCCTGCGCCTTGGCATCGGGCGCGACGGCGTCTTCGAGGTCGAGGATCAGGACGTCGGCGTCCAGGCTGCGCGCCTTGTCCAGCGCGCGCGCGTTGGCGCCAGGCATGTAGAGCACGGAACGGCGGGGGCGGATGGCAGGAATCATGGTTTCAGTTCTTGGTGTTGCCGACGACCTGCACGGGCGTGGTGCATACGTAGCCCACGCCATACACGGTCCGTATGCCCATGTCGCCGCCGGCTTGCGCGCGCAGCTTGCGGCGCAGGCGATGCATGTGGGCGTCCAGCCGGTGCGTGTCGTAGGCCTCGACGCTGGCGCCCAGCGCTTCGATCAGGCGGCTGCGCGACAGGGGCAGGGGCGCGGCCTGGATCAGGGCGCCGATCAGCCGGCTTTCGGTGTCGGTGATATCCACGCAGACCTGCTGCGGCGACAGCAGCGTGCGCCGCGCCGGATCGAAACGCCAGGCGCCGGATTCAGGGGCATCGGCGTCGCCCGCCGGCACCACGCGCAGGCGGCGCGACAGCGACACCAGCGTGGCGCCGAGTTCGGCCAGGTTGACGGGTTTGGTCAGGTAGTGGTCGGCGCCCAGGCTCAGGCCCGAGATCTTGTCTTCGCTCAATAGGCGTCCGGTGAGCATGATGATGCCCATCGACGGGAAAGAGGTCCGCAGGTGCGACACGCGGGTCAGCGCGTCGCCGTCGGGCAGCATGGCATCCAGCACCAGGATGCCCGGCGTCACGGTGAGCAGCAACTGGTCCAGTTCCGCCAGGGAGCCGGCCGTGAGGATGCGGCGGTCCAGGCCCAGGTTCTCGATGTATTCGGCGATGGTGTCGCGCCAGTCTCCGTGGTCGTCGACGATGATGATGGTCACGGCGAGTCCGGCGTCAGCGGTTGCGCGCAAGGAGCTTCGAGTGCAAACACGCTATCCGCTCCTTGTATGTGGGTCTTCTTCTATAGGGGGAGTCCGCGAGCGCGATATCTTTCGTATCGCGCGCTTGCGGAGAATATCATCAACGTCCCTGCGGCGCCGCGTCAAGAATCAAGGATGGCAGCCGGACGGCGGACAATTTTTGGCTGATCAAAAAGTGAGCAGCCCGTTGCGCATCCACCGAGCGGCCATCAGCCATGGGTCCGAGGCTTTTTTATCCACAGAAATTGTGGATAAGGCAGGCCCTGTGGATACTGTGCTTTTTATGTAGACAAGTGTTCGACCTTGACGCCCGGCGGCACCTTGCGCATGCGGTCGCGCTCGATGCGTGGCGGGGCGAAGCGGGTCTTGCGGGCGGCGGCGTTCTGCAGCAGCACGGACAGCACGGCGCCCTTGTCCTGGATCCACTGGTTTTTGCCGCGCAGCAATTTCATCGCGTTCTCGGCCGTGCCGAGGCGATAGGTCATGGAGTTGATCTGGACCGAGGTCTTGCCATTGAAGAGGGACGCGTCCTGTTCGGTGATTGCCGCGGCGTCGAGATTGCTGCTGTCGTGATCGATGCGGTAGACGAACTTCAAGCCGCTGTGCGGATCCTGCGCGACCACCAGCTTGTCGGATCCCGATATGTCGGACAGCATGCCGATCACCAGGGACTCGACCAGCTGGTTGCCGCGCTGTTCCTCGGTGTAGATGTATATCGTGTGGCGCACGGGCGCGGCGAAAGTCTGTTGCATACCTGGCTTCAATGGTGCGGGGTGGACCTCGGCGGTCCGGACTGGCGCTGAACGGAGCGGGCAGGGCGCGTCTTACGTCGCGCGGCGCATGCGCGTCAGCAGGCGCGCTTTGACCGCGGGCCAGTCCTCGTCGAGGATCGCGAAGTAGACCATGTCGCGCGCGCGGCCCGATTGTGCGATCAGGTGTTTGCGGAACACGCCTTCCTCCACGCCGCCGATGCGCAGGATGGCCTGGCGCGATTGCATGTTGCTCAGTTCAGTCTTGAACACGACGCGCATGATACCAATTGTTTCAAAAGCGTGCTGCAACAGCAGGAATTTGGCCTCGGTATTGGCGCCGGAACGCTGGCTTGCGGGCGTGAGCCAGGTGCCGCCGATCTCCAGGCGCTTGTGCGCCAGCGCGATGTCCATGTAGCGCGTCGCGCCGATGATCTGACCGTCATCCTGGCGCACGATGACGAACGGCAGGCAGTTGCCGTCGCGCTGGCCGGCCAGCGCGCGATCCACATAGCGCTGCATGTCGTCCTGCGTCTGCACCGGTTCGGGCTGCAGCCGCCACAGCTCGGGGTGCAGGCCCACCTGCGTGAGCGCGGCGGCATGGCCGGCCGCAAGAGGTTCAAGGCGCACGACCTCGCCGGCGAGCGCGACGGGTTGCAGGCGTAGTGTGGTCATGGCGTATTCCTGGGCGGCAATGAGGGCGGCGGGGACATTCGGCGCAGGGAAGGATTCTACGCGCGCGCGCCCTTGCCGAACACCGTACGCGAGCGCAGAATGCGCCGCATGAAAACAGACGCCTTGGTACTGGGTGCGGGCATCGTCGGGGTGAGCACCGCCCTGCATCTGGCGGCGCGCGGCCGTTCCGTGGTGCTGCTGGACCGGCGCGGCCCCGGCGAGGAAACCAGCTATGGCAATGCCGGCCTGATCGAGCGGGCGAGCGTGATTCCGTATGCCTTTCCGCGCGATTGGCGCAGCCTGTGGCGCTACGCCAGGAACGACGCGCCGGACGTGAGTTACCACCCGCGCTTTCTGCCGCGCATCGCGCCGTGGTTGCTGCGCTATTGGTGGCATTCGGCGCCATCGCGCCTGGCGCGAGCCGCCGAGGCCATGTTGCCGCTGATCGAACGCAGCGTGGCCGAGCACGACGCGCTCAAGGATCAGGCCGGCCTGTCCCATCTGTTCCGGCGCAACGGCTGGATCGACGGCGTGCGCAGCGAGGCCGGATTGGCCCGGGCGGTGGCCGAAGCGCAGGCGCTCGCGCCCTATGGCCTGAACTACCGCGTGCTGGACCGCCAGGCGCTGGCGGCGCTGGAGCCGTCGCTGTCGCGCATGGCCGGCGCGGTGCACTGGCTCGATCCGCTCAACGTCTCGGACCCGGGCGCCGTGACGCGCGGCTACGCGGCATTGTTCGAGCGGCGCGGCGGCGTGCTGGCGCGCGGCGACGCGCGCAGCCTCGAGCCATCGGGCAAGGGGTGGCGGGTGCAGGCGGAACAGGGATTGATCGAGGCCCGCGATGTGGTCGTGGCGCTGGGCCCCTGGTCGCCCGACATCCTGCGTCCGCTGGGCTATCGCATCCCCATGGCGGTCAAGCGCGGCTATCACCAGCATTACGCGCTGGAAGATGGCGCAACCTTGTCGCACCCCGTGGCGGACATCGAAAGCGGTTTCGTGGTGACGCCGATGACCTTGGGCGTGCGCCTGACGACCGGCGCGGAATTCGCATCGCGCGACGCGCCGCCTTCACCGATCCAGATCCAGCGCACGCGGGTGTTGGCGCGGCAACTGCTGCCGCTGGGCGATGCCGTGGAGCGCGAACCCTGGATGGGGTGCCGGCCTTGCATGCCGGACATGCGGCCGGTCATCGGAGCGGCGCCGCGCCATCCCGGCCTGTGGCTGGCTTTCGGCCATGCGCATCATGGCTTCACGCTGGGACCGGTGACGGGCAAGCTGCTGGCCTGCATGATCACGGGCCAGGCGCCGGACATGGATCCGGCGCCTTACCGCGTCGGCCGCTGAGGCCGGACGCGGCAAGCGCCCGCAGGGACGCGGTCTTCAGGCCGGCTTGGCGGCCTTTTCGCGGCGCTGGCGCACGGCCAGGGCCAGGGTCTCGAGCACGGGCGCGGTCTGCGACCAGCCCAGGCAGGCGTCCGTGATGGACACGCCGCGGCGCAGCGGCTGGCCGGGTTTCAAGTCCTGGCGGCCTTCTTCGAGATGGCTTTCGATCATCACGCCGGTGATGCGGCCATCGCCCTGGGCGATCTGGGCGGCGATGTCGTTGGCCACGTCGACCTGGCGCAGGTGCGACTTGTTGGAGTTGGCGTGCGAGCAGTCGATCATGACCTGTTCGCGCTGGCCGGCGGCGCGCAGCGCGGCGCAGCAGGCGTCGACGCTGGCCGCGTCGTAGTTCGGGCCTTGCTTGCCGCCGCGCAGGATGACGTGGGTGTCCTGGTTGCCGCGGGTTTCGAAGATGGCGGCCATGCCCATCTTGGTCATGCCCATGAAGGCGTGCTTGGCGCTGGCGGCGACCATGGCGTCGGCGGCGATCTGCACGCCGCCGTCGGTGCCGTTCTTGAAGCCTAGCGGGCAGCTCAGGCCGGAACTCAGCTGGCGGTGGCTGGGGCTTTCGGTGGTGCGCGCGCCGATGGCGCCCCAGGCGATCAGGTCGGCGATGTACTGCGGGCTGAGCAGGTCCAGGAATTCGGTCGCGATCGGCAGGCCCAGGCCGCTGATGTCCAGCAGCAGCTCGCGCGCGCGGCGCAGGCCTTCATTGATGCGGAAGCTGCCGTCCAGGCGCGGGTCGTTGATGTAACCCTTCCAGCCCACGGTGGTGCGCGGCTTCTCGAAGTACACGCGCATGACGATGAGCAGGTCCTTCTGGTGCTGCTCGGCGGCGGTGCGCAGCAGGCGGGCATATTCCATGGCCTGGCCGTGGTCATGGATGGAACAGGGGCCGACCACCAGCACCAGGCGGTCGTCGCGGCCGTGCAGCACGTCCGCAATCTGGACGCGGCTTTGCTCGACCAGCGTCTGGATCTCGGCCGACACCGGCAGCTCGTCCTGCAGCAGGGCAGGCGAAATCAAGGGGCGCACCGCGCTGATGCGGGTATCGTCCGTGCGCGTGTTGTCCTGGGTGGAGTCGGCCGCGCCGACCTCGCGGTCGTGCAGGGGGTCGTCAATGCGGGTCAAGGGTAGCTCCGTGCCGTAGATGCGGGAAAGACATCTATTATGGCACCGGCCGCGCCGCGGGGCGACGGAAGGCTGCCTCCGCTTGGCTGATGGCCCCGATACTACGACTATCGGCGATGGCCCTGCATTAACCCGTTAGCGATAACGACAGGCCGGGCGCGTTTGTCTTAGCATGGTGTACACAGTTTTCCAGCGGCCGCCTGCGGGGGCCCGCCCTATATGAGTAGGACGGTAGACCATGCCTAAAACGGAACCCGGCGGGACCCGACGGATACTCCTAGTCGAAGACCATCCGGTCGAACGCGCCTATCTGCAGAACGTGCTGCTGGCGCTGGGGTTCCGCCGGGTTGCCGGCCTGGGCAGCAGCATCGAGGCGGTCAGCGCGCTGTCGCGCCAGTTCTACGACGTGGTCATCAGCGACATCGTCACGGGCGAGAGCGACGGCACCCGCCTGCCCAACGAATTGCGGCGCCTGGTCGACGCCGGGCGGCTCAAGAGCATGCCGCCCATTATCTGGATCAGCAGCCTCAGCGACGAGCTGTTGCAGTCGCACGTGAAGCTGGCGTTGCAGGCGGGCTGCCCGTCCGCGCAGGCGCTGTCCAAGCCGGTGTCGCGCACGGCCATGCAGCAGGCGATCAAGACGGCGCTGCGCAGCCTGGACGAAGACGACGCCGCGTCGCCCCGGCCGCGCTCGCTGCGTCGTGACGTCATCGAGGCGGCGCTGGGCCATGCGCTGATCACGGGGCAGGGCATGAGCGTGGTGCTGCAGCCGCAGATGAGCCTGTCCACCGGCCGCGTGCTGGCCGCCGAGGCCTTGTCGCGCTGGGAGCATCCCGAACTGGGCGCGATCCCGGCCGCGGACTTCGTGCCCGCCGCGCACCGGCTGGGGCTGGACCGGACCTTGTTCTGCCGGGTCACGGACCGGGTGCTGGAGATCCAGCAGCGCATGCATGCCGAAGACATTGCCGTGCCCATCGCAGTCAACGCCTCGGCCTCCACGCTGTGTTCGCGCGATCTGCCGGGCCTGCTGGAGCAGCGCGTGGCGCAGGCCGGCCTGCCAGCCCGGCTGATCAAGGTCGAACTGACCGAGGACGAGCCGGTGACCGATTGGCTGGCCTTGTCATCGGCGCTGAATCTGCTGCGGGTGCGCGGCTTTGAATTGGCCATGGACGATTTCGGCGCGGGCATCGCCTCGATGCGCCTGTTCTCGGCCATGCCCTTCACGGAACTGAAGATAGACCGCGACTTCATCGTGCACATGCACCGCGAGCCCGCATCGCGCGCCGTGGTCGCGGCCGCCATCGAGATGGGCCGCGTGCTGGGCCGGCGCGTGGTCGCGGAAGGCGTGGAGCACGAGCGCGACATGGAGCTGTTGCGCGAACTGGGCTGCGAGGTGGCTCAAGGCTACGGCATTTCCGTGCCGTTGGAGCCTGACGCCTTCATCGAATTCTGCCGCAGCCGCTGAGCCATCACCGCGGCGCCATGGAGTATCCTGGCGCTGGCCGGACCCGTCCGGACCATCCCGATTTTCCGTGGACTTGACCCCGATCAAGACGTAGGCCGCGCATGGAAAAACGCTCCCGCTGGCGGATTTACCATGGCTTCATGCGGACCGCGCACGGTGGCGCGGCCCCCTGGATGGAGCGATGAACCGATGCGACGCATACTGGCCGCCGTACTGCTGACTTCCCTGCTTGCCTGGGCCGGGGCCTACTGGGCGCAACCGCCGGCCGAGCTCAATGTCTGGACCGCGCGCGACCAGCTCATCCTGCTGACGGGCCTGGGCGCCTACGCGCTCATGGCCCTGATCATGCTGCTGGCGGTGCGGCCGATGTGGCTGGAAACGCGCATGGATGGGCTGGACAAGATGTACCGGCTGCACAAATGGAGCGGCATCCTGGCCGCCGCGCTGGCGGCGGCGCATTACCTGATCAAGCTGGGCAAGCCCGTGCTGCTGGCACTGTTCGATCCCGTGCCCAAGACGCCGCGCGCGGCCGCCGTGCTCGACATGTTCCGCGGATCCGCCAAGGACATAGGCGAATGGGCCGTGTGGATCCTGGCGGCGCTGGTGCTGCTCACCTTGTGGCGGCGCTTTCCGTACCACATCTGGCGCCAGGTCCACCGCATCGCCGCGGTGATCTTCCTGGTGGTCGCCTTCCATGGCGTGGTGCTGACGCCTGCCGCCTGGTGGTGGCAGCCCGCGGGCTGGCTGGTGGCGGTGTGCACGGCGGTGGGGACCGTTTGCGCCTTGATGGCGCTGACCGGCAATATCGGGCGCGGCCGCCGCTACCGGGGGCAGGTGCTGGCCATCGACCATCTTTCCGGCGACATCCTGGCGCTGACCTGTAGGGTGGAGGGCAACTGGCATCACCGCGCCGGGCAGTTCGCCTTCCTGACCGCGGACCGGCGCGAGGGCGCGCATCCGTTCACGGTGTCGGGCGCGGACGACGGCACCGGACGGGTGCAGTTTTCCATCAAGGCGCTGGGCGACTACACGCGGCGCCTGCAACGCAGCTTGCAAGTGGGGCAGGACGTCATCATCGAAGGCCCTTACGGCTGCTTCGACTTCCAGCGCGGCGATGGGCGGCCGCAGGTCTGGGTGGCCGCGGGCATCGGCGTCACGCCGTTCATCTCATGGATGGAATCCCTGCAGACGGACCCGGACACCGCGCCGGTCGCGACCCTGTACTACTGCGCCCGCAACGCCGACGACGCGCCGTTCGCGGACCACCTGACAGCGCTATGCGCGCGCGTGCCGAACGTGACGCTGCAGGTGCGCTACAGCGATACCCAGCGGCCGCTCACGGCCGCCGAGCTGGCCGCGCACCACCAGCCGGGCGCGCCCTGGCCCAGCGTGTGGTTCTGCGGCCCGGCGGGATTCGCCGATGCCTTGAAGGACGGGCTGCACCGGCGCGGCATGCCGGTGAGCGAGCTCTTTCACCAAGAGGCGTTCCAGATGCGCTGAGCGCGTCAGATGCCGGACACCTCGATATCGCCCGGATAGTCGACCGAGAACTTCAGCACAGTCTCGCGCGACTTGCCGGGCTCCATCTCCCAGTCCCACACCAGCTTGCCGTCTTCCTCGCGCTTGATCTCGCGGTCCGCCGGCGACAGCAGCTTGACCACGATCTTTTCGTTGCGCGAGATGGGCAGGCGGTCCTTGAACGACACCTGCTCCTTGGTCGCCTTGTTGTTCTTGACCGTGATCTTGTACTCGTAGGTCACGCGCTTGCCGCTGCCGGAAAAGCCGGTGCTTTCGGTGTAGCGGTTCACCAGCTGGCGCTTGATCGAGATGCCTTCGTCGGCGCCCAGCGCCAGTTCGAGCTTCTCGCCGGGCATTACCGCCTTCATGGAACTGGCCGCGACGAAGGCGTCGTCCAGGAAGGTATTCAGGGAGCCGGCCAGGAAGGGGAAGTCGGTGTTGTTGCTGGCGTGCGCGGTCAGGAACATGGCTTCGCGCAGCGCTGGCGTGGATTGATACTGCAGCGTGGCGGGCAGCTTGGCCGTGGCGATGGCCACGCGCTGCGAGGAATTGTCGGACAGCAGGGTGGCCGGATTCTTGATCTGGAATGATGCGCTGGTCGCTTCGGTCTGCACTTCGGCGGTGGCTTGCTCCAGGGGTTCCGGCGCCAGCGCGGCGGCGGGCGCGGCGGCGTCCTCGAAGGATTGGACGCGCTGGCGCGACATCTTGGCTTCGGCTTCTTGCCTGGCCGCGGCGACCGGCGCGGGGCTGGGGCGCGGACGGGGCGGAGGCGGCGGGGCGGCCACGTCGACGATCCACGGCTGCAGCGCGGGCGCGCCGCCGCCCAGCGAGGGCCGCGCGGTGGACAGCGTGAGCTTGACGTTGTTCCAGTCTTCACCGGTGTTCTGGCGGATGACGCCGAAATAGCCCAGGTCCACGCTGCGATCGGCCGGGCGCAGGCGCGCATCGTAGGCAGGCGTCCAGTGCGCGCCGGCCACGGCATAGGAAACGTTCAGGTCCAGCTTGCCCGCGCGCGCCAGGTTGACGCGCAGGGTGACGGTCTTGGTGCGACGGTTGAGCGAGCTTTGCAACTGATCCAACTGGTTCTGCAAGGCGGTCAGCTCGCGCTCCAGCACCTCTTTCTGTTCTGCCACCCGGCGAAGTCCGGCCAGCGACTTGGCCAGCGAGTCCGCGCTCAACGACTGGATCGCCTTCAACTCGTCCAGCGTCAGGCGCGCGCCGTCCTTGGAGGGCTCGGTGGCGCCGCGCTGCATCATCAGCACCAGCTCGCGCTGGTTGTCCAGCACCGCGGCCTCGTCGTCCAGCAGCGCCTGTTGCCCTTGCAGCTTGCGTACCTGTTCCTCCAGCTGCTTGACGCGTTCGTTGGCGGTGTCGGCCTGATAGGCGTCGCGCACCTTCACATCCAGCAACGTGGCCTGGCCGGTGCTCTTGGCCGAGACTTGCAGCGAATTTTCCTGCAGGCTGGCCGGCAGCTTCTCCAGCACCAGCTCGTGTTCGCCGGCGGCCAGCTCGCTGCTGGCGGCGCGCGTCACGACGGCGCGGTCCTGGTAGACGGTCACGGAACCGATGGAGGAAGGCAGCCCGGCGGCTGCGGCCAGGCCGGGGATCGTCGCAATGGCCAAGGCCAGAAGGGTACGTCGCACTATTTCACCTTTAGACAGGTTGGACTCGCGCGGCGCCGTGTCCATGGGCCGGGACGGACCGCCGCGCGCGCCAAATTTACATTGTGGCCCCGACACTGGTTTTACAGAAAATGACAAACGCGACAGGGCGATACCGCGGGCGCCGCCTAGGGATGGGCCAGCGCGCGCAGCATGTCCACCGCGTTGCCCGCCGCGGTCGAGCGGTCGTGGCGGCGGTAGGCCATGTCCAGCAAGGCATGCGGCGCGTCGCCCTTGATGGGCCGATACTCGATGCCTTGCGCGCCCATGTGCCGCATCGCCGCTGGCACGACGGAAATGCCGACCCCGGCCGCGACCAGGCTGACGATGGACGCCATCTGCGGCGCTTCCTGGATGACGCGCGGCACGAAGCCCGCACGCTGGCAGGCCGACATGATGGCGTCGTACAGGCCGGCGCCGATGGGGCGCGGATACAGCACGAAGTCCTCGTCCGCCAGCGCCGCGATGGGCACGCTGTGCTTGTGGCTCAGCGCATGGTCGGGGGGCAACGCCACCAGCATGGGTTCATCCAGCACGCGCTCGGACTCGAACTCCGGGTCCAGTACGTAAGGCGGGCGCACGAAGGCGACGTCGACTTCGCCTGCGCGCAGGCCGCGCAGGAGGGTGACGGTGTTGCTTTCCGTGAGCGTGACCCGCACATCGGGGTAGCGGTCTCGGTACGCGCGGATGGCCCGCGGCAGGTAAGGGTGGAACACCGCGGAAGCCGTGAATCCCACGGTGATCGCCCCGCGTTCCCCGCGCCCCAGCCGGCGGGCCGTGTCGATGGCGCGGTCGGCGCTGGCGAGGATGGCGCGCGCGTCTTCCAGGAACTGGGCACCGGCCTCGGTCAGCGCAATGCCCCGGGGCAGGCGCAGGAACAGCGGCGTGCCGATCTCGCGTTCCAGCTGCTGGATCTGCTGGCTGAGCGGCGGCTGGCCGATGCCCAGCCTGGCGGCGGCGCGTGTGAAGTGCAGCTCTTCCGCGACCGCGGTGAAATAACGCAGGTGGCGCAGTTCCATCGTTATTAAATATGGTGGGGTTGGGTTTCATATATTGGACATATGAAGGGGAAAAGTCTACCTTGAGGACGTGGGCTGCATGCCCGCTGCTTTCGAGAACCCGATGTCTGCCCCCTCCGCCTGTCCCGCCTCTTCAACCGCCGCGTCCGCGCCGGCGGAGCCTGTCGCTACCCCAACCGATCACCTTGCCCGCGGCACCCCCGGATTGCGGCGCGCCCAATGGGCCCTGTTCGCGGCCGGTTTTTCCACGTTTTCGCTGCTGTACTGCGTGCAGCCGCTGATGCCGCTATTCACCCATGGATTCGGCGTGTCGCCCACCCAAAGCAGCCTGGTGTTGTCGCTATGCACCGCCTTTCTGGCGGCAGCCATCTTTTTCGTGGGCCTGTTTTCGCAAGCCGTGCCGCGCAAGCGCGCCATGGCGCTGTCGCTGTTCGCGTCCGCCGTGCTGGGCACCGTCGCCGCGGCGGCGCCGGACTGGCACAGCCTGCTGGCGCTGCGCGCGCTGCAGGGCCTGGCCATGGGCGGGGTGCCCGCGCTGGCCATGGCCTATCTGGCCGAAGAGGTCGAGCCTGGCACCCTGGGCTTCGCCATGGGCCTGTACATCGGCGGCAGCGCTTTCGGCGGCTTGTCGGGCCGGGTCATCACGGGGCTGGTGTCGGATCACTACGGCTGGCGCGCCGCGCTGGGCACGCTGGGCCTGTTGGGAATCGTGGCGGCGGCGCTGTTCGTCTGGCTGTTGCCCGCATCGCGCCGCTACGCGCCGCAGCGGGGCAGGGGCTGGGCCGGGGTCTGGGGGGATGTGCGCGCGGGCGCCGCCTCGCATCTGAAGAACGGGCCCTTGTGCGGGCTGTTCGCGCTGGGCGGGCTGTTGATGGGCGCCTTCGTCACGGTCTACAACTACGTGGGCTTTCGTCTGCTGCTGCCGCCGTTCTCGCTGAGCCAGACATTCATCGGCTTCATCTTCGTGGTCTATCTGGTCGGAATTTTTGCGTCGACCTGGTTCGGCCGCCTGGCCGACCGTCACGGACGCGGCGCGATGCTGTCGGCCGCCACCGGACTGGCGCTGACGGGCCTGCTGCTGACGCTGTCCAACTGGCTGCCGCTGCTGATTGCTGGGATCGTCGTGTTCACCTTCGGCTTTTTCGCGGCGCACACGGTCGCCAGCGGCTGGGTCGGGCAGATGGCACGCGGCTACAAGGCGCTGGCGGCCTCGCTCTATCTGCTGGTGTACTACATCGGGTCCAGCGTGCTCGGCTCCTTGGGTGGGCATTTCTGGAGCACGGGCCAGTGGCCCGGCGTGGCCGCGATGGCGGGTGGGCTGCTGGCCTTGGCGCTGGCCATCAGCGCAAGCCTGTACCGGCGCACCGGCCGCGCGCCGGCGTCCGCGGCCATGGGAGGCAGCGCCTCGTAGATCCACTATCTAAAAGATAGTAATTCTCATTTATAATCTGCGGCACGCTCGGTGAGCGCAATCCCCATCCAGATCCGAGGGCCGCGATGAATCCTCTCTCCCCCGACAGCCACAACCTGCAGCGCGAGCATGCCGCGCTGCTCGCCGCCTACGGGCAGGCGCAAGCGCATTGCAGCCGGCTGCTGGCCGCCCAGGCGGCGCGCATCCTGTATCTGGAGAGCGAGGCCATGCGGCTGCGCGCGGCCGTCATCCTGCGCGACACCGCGCTGGCCTGGGCGCGCGAAGACCGCAAGGCGCTGGAGACTTCCATTCCCGGCCTGCCCAGGCGCGTGGCCTTGGCGCGCAGCGTTGCCCAGCTGATGGAGCGCGTGCAGACGCTCATGCGCGAGCGCCTGGCCTGGCAAGGGCGGGCCGGGGCCGCGGCGCGCGAACTGGAGACGCTGGCGGAGCCGCCGGCCTGGCGTCCCGCGCCATCCGCGGTCATGCTGCGCCAGAAAGCGGTGCTGTGCGTGGGCGAGGACGCCGTGGCCCTGGCGCTGACGCGCAAGATGGTCGAACTGGCGGGCGGACGCTATCTCGGCCATGACGGCGGCGCGGATGCCGATGGCGACACGCTGGAAGCCAGCCTGGTGGCCGCGGACCTGGTGATCTGCCAGACCGGCTGCGTCAGCCACGGCGCTTACTGGCGCGTCAAGGACCATTGCACCCGCACCGGTAAACAATGCGTGCTGGTCGACAAGCCCGAAGCCTTGCAGGCGCTGCGGCTGGAACGCGAGCCGCTGAAGACGGACGGTTGATCCGTCCGCTTCCCGCGCGGGAACCGTAGCGTCGGGTTACCTAGCGTTTCGGCTGCGCAGCCCTTGCCGCAATACAGTCTAGGGGCAAGGGGGCCGACATGCTGACCAAGCGGGATCGAGTGGCGCTACCCTGGACGGACACGCTTGCCCGCCTGGAAGACGAGCGCATCATGTTGCAGCGCATAGCCGCCGGCATGCCGCTGGCCGAAGTGCTGGAGCACGTGCTGCATGCCATCGAGGTGCAGTCCAGCGTGGAACTGCGCACTTCCATCGCGCTGGTGGACGAATCCGGCGGTTTCCTGCTGCATGGCGCCGCGCCCAGCCTGCCCATGGCTTACAACACCGCGGTGCATAAGGCCGCCATCGGCCCCGGCAGCGCGTCCTGGGGCGAGGCGGCCTACACCGGCAGTCCGGTCTACGTGGAAGACATCGCCTTGAATCCGGGTTGGGCGCGCTGGCGCGACCTGGCCTTGTCGCACGGCCTGCGGGCTTGCTGGTCCACGCCGATCAAGGCGCCCGACGGCCGCCTGCTGGGCGTGTTCTCCAATTATTACGCCATGGTGCGTTCGCCGTCGGCCCACGATATCGACGCGATCGCGCTGGTCACGCGCAGCGCCGCCCTGGCAATAGAGCGCCATCTGACGGAGTTGGCGCTGCGCCAGAGCGGCGAACGCTGGCGCACCATGTTCGCCGGCATGCAGGAAGCTTTTTTCCTCAGCGAGGCATTGCGCGACGACAGCGGCCGCATCGTCGATTTCCGCTTTCTGGAGGTGAACCCCGCCTTCGAACGCCAGACCGGCATGAAGGAAGGCGATACCTTGGGCCATACGCTGCGCGAGATGATCCCCGGCGTGCCTGGCCAGATCATGGATACGTTCGCCCAGGTGATCGAGACCGGCGAGCCGGCCCAGTTCGAGTTCATGGTGCCCGCGCCCCAGGAGGCCTGGTACGAGGCCCGCGCGCGCAAGGACGGGGCCGACAGGATGATGGCGCTGTTCCTGGACGTGACGGCACGCAAAGCCGCCGAAGCCGAGTTATGGGAAGGGCAGCACCGCAAGAATTACCTGGGCACGCTGGGCGACCGCATGCGTGAGCTGCACCGCCCGGAGGACATCGAGCGGGTCGCCTGTGAGGGCCTCTGCCAGCATCTGGCCCTGGGTCAGGCGGCGGTGCTGGACGCGAATGCAGAAAGCCAGGCGCCTGCAATCTCCTCGGCATGGCCGCCCGGAACCGCAAGCCTGGGCCAGCCGCCGCATGCGCTCGACGCATTGGGCGATGATTACCATGCGGCGCTGCGCCAGGGACGCACGGCCTATCTGGCGCCGTTGCTTGGAGCCACCAGTGGCGATATCCGTCCCTGGGCCATCGTCGTGCCGCTGCGGCGCTGGGGCCGGCACGACGGCGCCTTGCTGGCATGCCCATCCTCCGGCAGCAAGCTCAAGGCCAGCGACATCGCTTTCATCGAGGAAGTTGCCGAACGCATGTGCGGCGCGGTCGAGCGGTCGCAGTACGCGCGCATGCTGGAGCAGCGTGTCGAGGATGCGATCGCGGAGCGGGACCGGATCTGGCGCCTGTCCCCGGAGCTGCTCGCAGCGGTTGACCGGCAAGGACGCTTTGTCAGCGTCAACCCCGCGGTACGTCCCATCCTGGGCTGGACTCCCGAGCAGTTCATGTCGATGGACCTGTGCCAGCTGATTCATCCGGACGATCTGGCGGCAACGCTGGCGGCCTGGAGCTGGGTCTCTGGCGACATGGGGCCGCGCCCCGCCGCAAGGCATCTTGAAAACCGTCTGCTCAAGCGCGACGGCGGCTACTGCTGGATAACCTGGAGCATGTCCTGGACCCAGGACAGCCTGTACATGACCGGCCGGGACGACACCGACCTGAAGCTGCAGGCCGAGGTGCTGCGCGACACCGAGAACGCCTTGCGCCAGTCGCAGAAGATGGAGGCGGTGGGGCGCCTGACGGGCGGCATCGCCCACGATTTCAACAATATGCTGCAGGGCATCTCGGGCGCGCTGTACCTGGTGCAGCGCAAGGTCACGGCGGGCGCGCCGGAACAGGCGCTGCGCTTCGTCGACGTCGCCATGGATTCCGCCAACCGCGCGGCGCACCTGACGCAACGGCTCCTGACGTTTTCGCGCCGCCAGCCCATCGATCCCAAGCCGTTCTGCGCGGCCTCCGCGCTGCAGTCCATGGTGGCGCTGTTCCACCGCTACACCGGCGAACGGGTGGCCCTGCGGCTGGATTTGAAGCCGGAACTGTGGACGGTCTGTTGCGACAAGAACCAGTTCGAGAACGCCATGTTGAATCTGGTGATCAATGCCTGCGACGCCATGCCGAAAGGCGGCGCGCTGACCGTTGCCGCGCGCAACGTGGAGCCGGGCGATCCGTTGCTGTTGCAGAGCGCCGGGGACCATGCCGGACGCTTCGTGGAAGTGTCGGTCACGGACGAAGGCTGCGGCATGGCGCCGGACGTGCTGGCGCACGCCTTCGATCCGTTCTTCACCACCAAGCCCATGGGCCAGGGCACCGGCCTGGGCCTTTCCATGATCTACGGCTTCGCCAAGCAGGCGGGCGGCGCGGCCAGCCTGGAGAGCGCGGTGGACGTAGGCACCACGGTCAGGCTGTTCCTGCCGCGCCACGATGGCGCGCCCGAAAGCGTGCAGAACGGCGAGCGGGCGGTGGCGGCCGCATCCGGAGAGGCGCGCAAGGAAGTCGTGCTGGTGGTGGAGGACGATGCGAACGTGCGCGAGATGGTGCGCGAATGCCTGGGAGAGCTAGGCCTGGAGGTGCTGACCGCGGCGGATGGCGAGGCCGGGTTGGAACTGTTGCAGTCCATGCGTGGAATCGATCTTCTGGTCACCGATGTCGGGCTGCCGGGACTCAACGGCAGGCAACTGGCCGACGCCGCCCGCGTGGCGCGCCCCGGACTGCCCGTATTGCTGATGACGGGATACGCGGAAAGCGCGGCGCGCGGCCAGGGCTTCCTGGAACAGGGGCTGGAACTGATCGTCAAACCCTTTCAGCTGGACAAGCTGTCCGAGCGCGTGCAGGGCATGCTGGACGGCGCGCAGGGCAGGGCGGGCCAGGGCCTCCGGCGCTAGTCCGCGCCAAGGCAGGCGTGGCGCCAAGCCGCTTAATGGCGGCGGCGCAATTCAGCGGGCGGCATGCGCAATTGCCCCCGATACTTCGACACCGTGCGCCGCGCCAGCAATATCCCGTTGGCCGCCAGTTGCTGGGTCAAGGCCACGTCTGACAGCGGCATCGCGGGGTCCTCGGCCTCGACCATTTCCTTGATCAGCGCGCGCACCGCCGTGGCCGAGCAGGAGCCTCCGGTGTCGGTGGCCAGCTCGCGCGAAAAGAAGTGGCGGAACTCGAACACGCCGCGCGGGGTCACCATGTATTTGCCGACAGTGGCGCGCGACACCGTGGACTCATGCAAGTCCAGGTCGTCGGCCACCTCGCGCAGCATCAGCGGCCGCAAGGCCACGTCGCCATATTCGAAGAAGGTCTGCTGGCGCTTGACGATGGCTTCGGCCACGCGCTGGATGGTGACGTAGCGCTGTTCGACATTGCGCACCAGCCAGCGGGCCTCCTGCAGCTCCTGGGCCATGGGGCTGCGGTCGTCCAGGCGGGCGCGCCGGAACAGTTCGGCATAGGTCTGGTGCAGCCGCGCCTGGGGCATGGCGTTGCGGTTGGGCAGCACGCGCCAGCGCGATTGCCATTTATCCACGAATACGTCGGGCACGACGTAGACGGGCGCTTCGGCGCTATAGCGGCCGCCGGGCTTCGGATCCAGGCCGCGGATCAGCGCGCAGGCCTCGCGCAGGGCGTCCTCGGAGCAGCCCAGCTGCTGGCGCAGGCCGGCGCAATCGTTGCGCGCCAGCCGGTCGAGCTGTTCCCGCACGATGCGCAGGGCGAGCGCGCGCAGTTCGTCGCTGATGCCGGTTGCCGCCGCCAGCTGCAGCGTCAGGCATTCGGCCAGGTCGCGCGCGGCCAGGCCCGCAGCGTCCAATTGCTGGACCAGGCGCAACGCAGTCATCCATTCGCATTCATCCGGGACGGGTTCGGCGCCGCGCGGCGCGTCTTCCCATAGGCTGGACAGGGGCGCGCGCAGATAGCCGTCGTCGTCCAGCGCGTCGATGATGTACTCGGCAAGCAGGCGGTCGCGCGCCTGCAATTGATAGTTGCCCAGCTCCTGCGACAAGCGCTGGCTCATCGACACGGGCGCGCTGACCCATAGTCCCTGGTCCCGGTCCGGCCCGTCGCCCTGGGCGCGCGTGGGGTAGTCGCCGGAATAGGCGGGAGCGTCAGGCGGCGGCAGGTCGTCCTGCGGGGCAGGCTCCAGCGGCTCGGGCTGGGGCGGGTCAGCGGCAGGAAAGCCCTCCGCGGCCGGCGGCAGCTCGCTTTCCTGCTCGTCGGGATCCTCCAGGAATGGATTGCTGGCCAAGGCCTGCTCCACTGCGGTGGTGAATTCCAGCGCGGTCATCTGCAGCAGCTTGACGGATTGCTGCAGGCGAGGCGCCAGCGCCATCTGCTGGCGCAGGCGCAATTCTTGCGTGGGGTAGACCAATCGAGTCTCCTGGACACGGGCTGCCGGCGGCAATCCATCCTTGTACTGAAGCAAAGACCGTGCCAGCCGCCGCGGCGGGCGACGCGGGGCGACTGCGCGCGCAACGCTGCGCCAGTCTTACAAGGGAGTGGTAAGAAATGCTCCTCGCGCGCCGTGGCCGATGCGGCCTGGGCGTTCAGGCGCAGCCCTCGTCCTGCCCGTTCTTCTCGTAGTCTTCAAGACGGTTGTAGAGCGTCTTCAGACTCAAACCCAGCGTCTCGGCCGCCATGCGCTTGTCGCCGGCGTGGTGCGCCAGCGTCGCCAGGATGAAAGCGCGTTGCGCCTTGCCCAACGACATGCCGATGGGCAAGGTCAGCGCGCCGTCGCACATGGTGGGTTGCGGCGCCTCGCGCGGCCGCAGCAACAACTCGGTGTCGAGCTCGCCGTCGGCCAGTATGAACGCGCGCTGCACCGCGTTGCGCAGTTCGCGGACATTGCCTGGCCAATCATGCAGAGAGATCGCTTCGAGCATGCGTACGGAGAAGGCCTTCTGCGTGCCGTTCGCGGTGTTCAAGGTATCCAGAAACCAGTGTGCCAGCACCAGCGCGTCGTCGCCGCGCTCGCGTAGCGGGGGTACGCGCAAGGGAATCACCAGGAGGCGGTGCAGGAAGTCCTGGCGCAGGCGGCCTTGCGCGACCGAGGCAAAGGGATCGCGGTTGCTGGCGCAAATGATGCGGACGTTGGCGCGCAGCAGGTCGGAGCCGCCCACGCGCTGATAGGTGCCGGCTTCCAGCACGCGCAGGAAATTGACCTGCAGGTCCGCAGGCATCTCGGTCACTTCGTCCAGGAATAGCGTGCCGCCGCTGGCGTATTCGAAATATCCGGCGCTCTGGGCGACAGCGCCCGTGAAGCTGCCTTTTTCGTGGCCGAACAATTCGGCATGCGCCAGGCTGCCGCTGATGGCGCCGCAGTTGACAGCGACAAAGGGCTGTTCGCGGCGTGCGCTGGCGTCATGGATGGCGCGCGCGACGATTTCCTTGCCGGTCCCGCTTTCCCCCACGATGAAGACGCTGGCATCGGTGGCCGCGGCCAACTGCAGTTGGGCATCGAGTTTTTGCATCACCAGGGAAAGGCCGGACGCGTCGATCAGTACCTCCTGGGAGGCCTGCGCTGGTGCGCGCGCGGCGCTGGGAGTGCGATTCGCCATGCTGATTCCTGGGGCCCGGCTCGGACCATGAGCGTCACTCCCATGCTAGTGGCTGGGGCAGGCGAGGATGCGACGATTTGCAAGTATTAGAAAATCTTGATGGAAAGTATCGAACATTTGCCCGTGGCCCTCGCGCAATCGCTATGCTGAAAGACTCACGACAACATCCGCGATACGGAGCAAGCATGCCTCATCTGCTGATTGTTGATGACGATCCCGCGATACGCGAAACCTTGGCCGAGATCGGACGCGAAAGCGGCTTTTCGGTGGCCCTGGCAGCCAGCATCAAGGATGCGCTGATCCAGCTGGAACGGCACGCGCCCGACCTGGTGCTGACCGACATCCGTTTGCCCGAAGGCAGCGGCATGGACATCTTCAAGAGCGAGGCCGCCGCCAGCGCGGAGGTCGTGGTGATGACGGGGCACGGCACCGTCGACAATGCGGTGCAGGCCCTGCGTCTTGGCGCCACCGATTACCTGGTCAAGCCGATCTGCATGGAACGCTTGAACGGAATCTTCGCGCGCGTGAACGCGAATTCGGGTAGCGATCTGCAGGGCGCGCCGTTTGAAGAGCCGGGGCGCTACGGCAAGATGTATGGCGCGTCGGCCTGCATGCAAGCGCTGTATCGGCAGATCGGACGCGTTGCCACGACCAACGTCACAACGTTGTTGATCGGTGAAAGCGGCACAGGCAAGGAATTGGCCGCGCACGCCATTCATGAACTCAGCGCGCGCCGCCAGCGTCCGTTGATCGCGGTGAATTGCGGCGCGATCTCGCCCAACCTGATCGAAAGCGAAATGTTCGGCCATGAGCGCGGCAGCTTCACGGGCGCGGACCGTCAGCACAAAGGTTATTTCGAGCGCGCCGACGGCGGCACGCTGTTCCTGGATGAAGTGACCGAAATGCCGCTGGATCTGCAGGTCAAGCTCTTGCGGGTCCTGGAAACCGGGCAGTTCATGCGCGTCGGGACCAACCGGGAGATCGCCTGCGACATCCGGATCGTCGCCGCGACCAACCGCGATCCGGAACAGGCGGTGAAGGAAGGCAAGCTGCGCGAGGATCTCTATTACCGGCTCAGCGTCTTCCCCATCAAGCTGCCGGCGCTGCGCGAGCGCGGCGACGACATCCTGTTCCTTGCCAATCGCTTCCTGCAGGGGTTGAACCAGGAATCCGGCAAGCGCAAGGAATTCTCGCCGCGCGCGCTGGCCGCGCTGCAGCAGTATGCGTGGCCGGGCA
This sequence comes from Achromobacter xylosoxidans, assembly GCF_002192695.1. Classification (GTDB taxonomy): domain Bacteria; phylum Pseudomonadota; class Gammaproteobacteria; order Burkholderiales; family Burkholderiaceae_B; genus Achromobacter; species Achromobacter xylosoxidans_C. The sequence continues at coordinate 276,121 of NZ_MTLG01000075.1, read as the reverse complement.
ATGTGCGGGAACTCAAGAACTACGTGCGCCGCGCCTTCATCATGGCGGACGGCGACACGCTGGAGGTGGATATGCTGACGCCGCGTGTGTCGCCGGCGGGCGAAGGCGCCGGCGGCCAGGTCAGCGTGCCCGTGGGAGAAACCTTGGCGGAGGCGGACCGGCGCCTGATCCTGGCGACGCTGGAGCGTTGCAACGGCGTGAAAAAACAGGCCGCGGCGGTGCTCGGCATCAGCCCCAAGACGCTGTACAACCGGCTCGAGGAATACGCCGCGGCAGACGCGGAGGGCGCCGCCGCGGCGCCTGGCCGGAAACAGGACCGGTCCTGACCTCATTTGCCATACCGCGTTTTCAGGTCTGCCATGCAGGCGTCCTTGGCGTTGCCGGACATGCCGTCGCATTTCTCCTTGCCGACCTTGTAGTCGGCATCGTTGCGCACCTTGGCCGCGTCATGCGAGGCCTCGGCCTTTTCCTTGCCTGCCTTGGCGTCCGCCCGGGCCTTGTCGCGCGTGGCTTCGGCCTGCTGCTGGCAGACGTCCTTCTGGTTGCCCTTCATGCCGTCGCAACGCTTCTTGTCCATCTTGTACTGGTCATCGATCTGCTGGTTGCTGCGCACGGGGGTGGCGCCGGTCTGCATGGTTTGCGCCTGTGCCTGGAACGCCAGGGCGGAGAGGCTCAGGGCGACTGCGGGAAGTACGACTCGGGACAGATTCATGGCTGACTCCTAGGATGGGACCCGGCATCGCGCGGGCCTGGCTTCATGCAAGCAAGCGGCGTGCCCGGGCTGGCCGGGCACGCCGCTTGCTTGCGGCCTTGCTGCGGGCGATGCCGACGCGCACACCGCAAGCATCCGTTGACCGAACCGGGGGACACCAATATGGAAACCAAGCGCACGGACCAGGAAAAGGCAGACACGGAACAGGGCAAGGCCAATGCGCCGCGCACGCAAACCGAGGCCGCGCACCGCAGCGGCCAGTTCGGCACGGACAAGCCGGGCTTCGGCAGGCCGCCAGCCGCGCCCAAGCGCGAATCGGACAAGAAGCCCAACGAAAAGGGCGCCGAATACGAGGAAGGCGGCCAGTATCCGGGCAAGCGGCCGGGCGGAAAATAGCGGCCTTGCGGCCGTTTCAATCCGGCGCTTGTCTTGCCTGTTGGTCCGGGTGCGAGTCCGCCTCCTGTTCGCCCAGCCGGAACAACAGCACCACGCTGTACAGCGCGGCCAATCCGATCAGGCCGTAGACGCCGCGCGTGGCAGCAGCCGACGGCAGCACCTTCGCGAACACGTCCAGGTCCACTGCGGCGATCAGGCCGGAGTTCAGGCCGCCCGCGACCACGGCGATCAGCGCCGACCAGTCCAGGAGCGAAAGGCCGCGGGTTTCGGGAGGAACCGGAGGTGGCGCGGGATCTTCTTCCCGTTCGGAGAAATCCACTTCGTGGCCGGGCATGTCCATGTGGGGGTCCTTTGCGCAAGATGCGAGTAGGCGGGACTGCGGGCGGACTGCCTCTGAACCCGCCGGGCCGGTCCGCTTGCCATGCCCAGCAACTGCCATGCCTGGGGCGGGCATGGCAGTTGCTGGCCGCCAGGCATTGATTCCCGCGTTGGAGAGCGCCATGTCCCTGATCGTTGCCGCCCGATTCGACACTTTCGACCACGCCGCCGAGGCTGCGCGCAAGCTGTGCGCGGAAGGATTTACCGAAGACGACATCCATACCTTCTACATCAACACGGCGGGTGAACATGCGCGCTTTCCGATAGGTGGCGACCGCGTGGCCGATCCGGACGCCAAGGGCGGCCATTTCGGCGCGGTGGCCGGCGCCTCCGCGCTGGGCCTGGTGTTCGCGCTGCTGGGCGGCCTGATTGCCGCCCGGGTTGGTGCATCGGTATTGATCGTCATCGCCTCCGCCGGCGTGGGCGCCTATCTCGGCGCGCTGGCGGGCGCCCTATGGGTGGTCGGGCGCGGCCGCCGCACGCCCCAGGCGACTACCGAAACGCATCCGGCCGTGCGCCAGGCCGGCGTGATGCTGGCGCTGCACGTGGCGCCGGACCGCGACGCGCTGGCAAGGACCGTGCTGAAGCAGGCGGGCGGCAAGGACATCGAGCGCGCGCAGGGCCGCTGGCTGAAGGGCAAATGGGAAGACTTCGACCCCTTGACGCCGCCGCGGCATGTGGAAGCGCCGACGATGGCGAACCAGGCCTAGGGAGAAGGACATGAAGAAGACGCTATGGCTGTGCGGCATCGTGGCACTTTGCCTGCTGGCCGCGCCGGGCGTGCTCGGCGGCGTGCAAGCGCAGGAACTGGCGGAACCGGAAGCGCGCTTCCTGCAGGCGGCGGCGGGGTCCGGCATGTTCGAGGTCAAGGCGGCGGAGCTGGCGCAAAAGCGCGCGGGTGACGCCGACATCAAGGCCTACGCGGCAAAGATGCGGGAGCGGTACAGCGGCATGAACGCCGAACTGAAGGCCCTGGCCGAGGCCAAACAGGTAAAGCTTCCAGGAGAACCGTCCGAACCCGACCGCGGCACCCTGGAACAACTGGGCAACAGGACCGGCCCGGATTTCGATGCGCTCTACATCGAGAAGGTGGCCGTGGACGCGCACACCACCGCCAACCGCCTGTACCAGACCGCGGCGCGCGAGTCCAAGGATGCGCAGGTGCGCGATTTCGCGGTGCGCGCGCTGCCCATGCTGGCCGAACACCTGGCGATGGGCCGCCAGCTGCAGGGCACGCCGCCCGCCGACCCGGACAAGATCCAGCCCGCCGTGAAGGGCGAAGCGCCGGCCGTTTCGCCCGCGTCGCGCGAGGCGCCCGCATCGATCGCGCCGGCGAAATAGCGGAACGCGGCAAGCCACGGGCCTCAGTCGCCCGCGCTGCCCGTGATGGGCAGGACGATGCCGGTGATGTAGCTGGCGCACACGGGCGAGGCCAGGAAGACATAGGCCGGAGAGATTTCCTCGGGCTGCGCCGGACGCCCCAGGTCCGTGTGCTTGCCGAATTCCTTGATCTTCCCGGGGCTCTGGTCCGCGGGATTCAGCGGCGTCCACACCGGGCCCGGCGCCACCGCGTTCACGCGCACGCCCTTGCCGGCGAGATTGGCGGCCAGCGATCGCGTGAAGGCATGGATTGCGCCCTTGGTGGTGGAGTAGTCCAACAGCTTGGCGCTGCCGCGCAGGCCCGTGACCGACCCAGTATTGATGATGGAAGCACCCGCGTGCAGGTGCGGCAGCGCCGCGCGCGCCATCTGGAAATAGGCGGTGATGTTGGTGCGCAGCGTCTTGTCCCATTTCTCGTCGCTGATCTCGGGCAGCGTGTCGGTATGCTGCTGATAGGCGGCGTTGTTCACCTGCACGTCGAGCTTGCCGTATTCCCGGATCGTCCGTTCCACTGCCTGCCCGCAGAATGCGGCGTCCTGCACGTCGCCCGGAATCAACAGGCAACGCCGACCTTCGCTTTCCACGGCGCGCCGAGTGCCTTCGGCATCTTCATGCTCGTTGAGATAGACCACGGCCACGTCGGCGCCTTCGCGCGCGTACAGCAGGCAGACCGCGCGGCCTATGCCGGAATCGCCGCCCGTCACCAGGGCGACCATGCCCTCGAGCTTGCCGCTACCCTTGTACTGCGGCGCCTGATACTGGGGCTTGAGCACCATGTCGGCTTCCTGCCCCGGTTTCTCCAGATGCTGGGCCGGCATGGGTGGCGTGGGATGCGGGCGGGCGCCGGTGTCGGCATGATCGGGCTTGCTCATTGCGGGTCTCCTGAGGGACAGGCGCGGCAGGCGCCTCGTCCTTTGCCGAGCAAATGCCATGCCCGGCCGACCCTGCAGGCCGCGGCTACTGCCGGCCCACCACCACGCCGAACAGGAAGGCCGCTGCGGCGACCAGGCCGATCGCCTGCCAGGGCCGCGCGTGGATGTACTCCTCGGTGCAGTCTATGGTCTCGCGCATCAGGTCGCCGGCATGGTCGGAAGCGTCGCGCAGGCTGCGCCGCGTGGCGTGCAGCTGTTCGGAAAGGCGTGCCTTGAGCGCCTCCAGATCGGTCGCGGAGGCGTCGCTGAGCGTGGCCTCCAGATCGTCGATCCAGGCTTCCGGGTGCCGGGCACGCCTGTGCGCGCCGCGGTTGTCCGGGCCGTTCTCCGGAAAGTCGGAGGGCAGGGGGGTGTTGGTAGAGGCCATCGGTAGCTCCTGGCTGTCGGGCGGAAAATGCGCCTGCGCGGGCCGGCCCGGGCGGCCGCGCGGCGGATCGGGAGGTTTCAGGCCTCCAGCATGTCGCGGCAGGCCAGCGTGCAGCCCAGGCACGCGCCTGCGCAGACCTGGCAATGCTCCGCTTCGTGCGGCGAACACTCGCGCGCGCCTGCGTCGCATATGAGCGCGCACAAGGTGCATAGCGCATTGGCGAACTCGCCATCGCGCGCCAGCATGGCCGCGCACAGCCGGCAGACGGCGGCGCAATCGGTGCATAGCGCGATGCATCGCCGCATGCGTACCGGGTTCTGCTGCAGGCACGTGGAGGCGCATATGTCGCAGGCGACGGCGCATTCGTAGCAGGCTTGCACACATTGCTCGAAATTTGGGTCTCGCATTGCATCTCCTTGTGTGTGCCCGGTACGCGCCGCAACCGGCATGCCTGGTGCCAGGCCACATCCGCTTGCAATTTGATGCCGCGCGGCGATGCCGCGGGCGGCCTGGAGCCGTAGCATGGGGATTCAGACCCCCTCGGGGAGCGACCACAGGAGCCAGGCATGAAACCAGCATCCGTACCCGGATCGGCGAAACCGGCGCAGGCCGGCAAGCGGCCGGAAGACAACGCTAAGATACTGCCGCCGCGCGCGCTCGTCGATGTTCCGCGCAGACCGGATAAACCAGACGCCTCGACCCCGGACGAGGCTGCGCGCGACAAGCGGATCGTGGCAGATACGCGCACCGAGTCGAACTGGGCGGACGGTTCCGCGCCGCAGCCGCGGGCCAGGAACGCGCGCTCTTCGATCCTGTGATTCCTGGGCGGCGTTTGCCGCCTCAGGCGGCCTGCTCGCGCAAAAATGCCAGCAAGCGGCGTTCGTCCGCGTCGAGCCCACGCGGCGCCTGCGGCGCGGCTGAGCGCGCGGGTAGCGTGCCCTCCAGATAGGCGGCCAGAATGGCCGGGTGTACATAGCAGGCCCGGCACACGGCCGGCGTATTGGCCAGGCGCCGCGCGACCTGCCTGATCACTTCCACCACCGTCTTCTGCGCCAGGGCGGGGCTCTCGCCGGGACTCGCCTGCAGCGCCGCGTAGGCCATGACGGAGCCTGCCCAGGTCCGGTAATGCTTCGCCGTGAAGTCTCCCGCACCGGCTTCGCGCAAATAGGCATTGACCGCGCCTGAGTCCACCGCATGGCTGGCGCCGTCCTCGTCCAGGTACTGGAACAGCTGCTGGCCGGGTATGTCCAGGCAGCGCTTGATGATGCGCGCCACGCGCCGGTCCGCGGCGCTGACGTCATGGGCCACGCCGCTCTTGCCCTGGAAGCGGAAACGAAACCGGTCGCCCGTCACGCTGGCGTGGCGCCGCTTTAGCGTGGTCAGGCCATAGGATTTGTTGGCCCGGGCGTACTCGCGCGCGCCGATGCGCACCAGCGTGGTCTCCAGCAGGCGCACCAGTACGGCTATCACCTTGTTCTGCGACAACCCGATGGTGCGCAGGTCGCGCTCGACCTGGCGCCGTATGCGCGGCAGGGCCAGGCCGAAGGCCGCGAGGCTCTGGTATTTGCTCGCATCGCGCACGGCGGTCCAGTCCGGGTGGTAGCGGTATTGTTTGCGGCCGCGGGCATCGCGTCCGGTGGCCTGAAGGTGGCCGAACGGGGACGGGCAGATCCACACCTGTTCATAGGCCGGCGGTATCGCCAGGGCCTCGATGCGCTTGATTTCCCGCGTATTGCGTATGCGCCTGCCGCGTGCGTCCACATATTGGAAGGCGTGGCCATTGACGCGGACCCGCGCATAGCCTGCCCGGCTATCGTCGTAGTAGACCAGGGCCGCGTTGCCTGGGGCGCGCGGCGCTTCGGAACTCGGCTTCATCTTGTCTGCGGCAGCCTGGTGACGGGACGCTGCCAGCAGCATTCCGCGTGCCCGCAGGCGTGTGCCGCGGGGCGGGCACGCGGCTTGCTGAGCGGGTGATGAACTTTTCCGCGGAGACCGCCATGCACATCGCGTACTCGTACTACCTGCACGTTCCGCCCAAGCCAGATCCGATACCGCCAGGGTCGCCCCCCGGGGACCTGCCTGTGGATCCGGATACCGACGAGCCGGACGTGGATCTTCCGCCCTTGTCGCCGCCCGTCAAGGAAATCACGCCGCCCAGCCCCTGAATCCGGCCCGGGCGGAACACGCCTCTCCATCCCCATAAGAACCGAGGAGTCTTCATGTCGACCATCCTGCTGATTATCCTGATCCTGCTGCTTGTCGGCGCCGTGCCGGCCTGGCCGCATAGCCGTGGCTGGGGCTATTACCCCAGCGGCATACTGGGCATCCTGCTGATCGTCCTGATCGTGATGCTGTTGACCGGCCGCTTGTAGCGGCGCACGGTCGGGAACAGGCCTGCGCCGGCCGCGCCGGGCGCCTGGCGCGGCCGTCCGGCTGCCAGGACGCCCGCCGGGCGGACCGCCGGGTGGCGCGCGCTTGCCCCCAGGCGTAAGATCGCCGGGTTTTTGTGCAGCCCTCCGCGATCCGCGGCATTCCCGATATGACCATCCCCTTGCTTGTCTTGATAGAAAGCGTGCAGGACTACCTGCCCGAAATCGAAGCGCGCGGTTTTCGCGCGATTTTTGCGCCCACGGCCGAGGCGCGCGCCGAGGCGATCCGCGACCACGGCGCCGAGATCCGCATCGTGCTCACGCGCGGCGCCACCGGCCTGTGTGCGCAGGAAATGGCGGCGATGCCCAATCTGGAGATCGCGTGTTCCCTGGGCGTGGGGTACGAAAACATCGATCTGGCCGCGGCGGCCGAGCGCGGGATCGCCGTGACCCACGGTCCGGGCGCGAATGCGGTGTCGGTGGCGGACCATGCCATGGCGCTGCTGCTGGGCGCGGCGCGGCGCCTGCCGCAGGCCGACGCCTCGGTGCGCCAGGGCCACTGGGGCGGCTTCATGGGACCTCAGATCAGCGGCAAGCGCCTGGGCATCCTGGGCTTGGGCACCATCGGACTGGAAATCGCGCGGCGCGGCGCCAACGGCTTCGGCATGAGCGTGGGCTATTACAGCCGCAACGCCCGCCCGGAATCGGGCTATGCCTATTTCGACAGCCCGCGCGCGCTGGCCGCGGCCTCCGATTTCCTGGTGGTGGCGACGCCGGGCGGGGCGGACACGCGCCACCTGGTGGACGCGCAGGTGTTGGATGCACTGGGGCCGCAAGGCTATCTGGTGAACATCGCGCGCGGCAGCGTGGTCGACACCCAGGCGCTGATCGCAGCATTGGCCGGGCGCCGCATTGCGGGCGCGGGCCTGGACGTGGTGGACGGCGAGCCCGAGGTGCCGCAGGCGCTCATCGCGCTCGACAATGTGGTGCTGACCCCGCACAGCGCGGGGCGTTCGCCGGAAGCGGTGCACGCCACCGTGGCGCTGTTCCTGGACAACGCCACGGCGCACTTCGCCGGCAAGCCGGTGCTGACCCCCGTGCGCCGGGGGTAGCCGATAGGGCCTAGTGCGAGAACATGACCGGCACGGTCATGCTCTTCAGGATGGACGCGGTGGCGCCGCCCAGCGCCCACTGGCGCAGCTTGCTGTGGCCGTAGGCGCCCATGACGATCAGGTCCGCGCTATGGTCGGCGGCGGCGTTCAGGATGGTGCTGCCCACGCCTACGCCCTTGATGTCGCGGCGCACGTGATCCGGCACCGGCATGCCCTGCGCCACGCAATACGAGGCCAGGTCCTCGAACGGCGCTTCGTGCTTGGGGCTGGCGGCGCCTTCGTTCATGGTCAGCACGGTCATGTGCGAGGCCAGGCGCAATATTGGCGCCGCATCGGCCAGCGCGCGGGCGGCTTCGCGGCTGCCGTCCCAGCAGCACAGCACGCGGTCGCCGATGACCGGGAATTCGCCGCTGGACGGAATCGCCAGCACCGGCCGGCCCGCCGTCAGCAGGGTCTGCTCGACGAACTCGATCTCGTGCGCGGCTTCGACGTCTTCGCGGTTTTCCTGGCTGACCACGATCAGGTCGGTGGTGCGGCCCAGCAGCGCCACGGTCTCGCTGGGCGAGGAGGTGCCGGCGCGCATGAAGGCGGGCACGTCCGCTTCGGCCGCGGCTTCCAGGAAGGCGGTTTCCACCGACTCGCGGCTCTGCGCCTGCAATTCCTTGATGATGCCCAGCGAACGCGACATGAGCACGGACTCGCCGTAGTAATACTGCGGCGGGGCGGCGTTGGCGTAGATGCCGACCAGCTCGGCCTTGTGGCGCTTGGCCAGGGCCAGGGCAGCTTCAATGCGGCGTTTGCAGTCGAATCCGTGGTCCAGGTGGACGGAAATGCGGCGGTACATGAAGGCCTCCTTGTTTAAGCGTGCCATGAGCATATGGTTACGCTTTTCGGCCTTTTCGCCCTTGATGCGCGTCAAGCCCGGCGCAGTTCGCCGGGGCTTGCGCAAACGGGCGGCTAGGGCGCGGCAGGGGCGCGTTCCACACGCTCGCGCAATTGGCGCAACTGACGCGCCTGTTGCGCGATGCGGTCCAGCGGGCCCGCCAGTTCCGGATAGCCCGCGGATACCGCTGCAGGCACGGCCAACTGGCGGTCACTGGAACCTGGCGCGGGCTGCTGCGGATGCAGTGCGTGCGCCAGCGCCGGGCCGTACTCGGAGAGCGCCTGGGCCGCGGGCGATCCGGCGGGCAGCGCAGGCTGTATCTCCAGCACGGTACCCGCCGCCGTGACGCGGCGCATCGCATTGAGCAGGTTTTCCGCCGTGGCCACATTGCGGTCGCGATGCACAGGGTTCTGCTGCAGCCGCTGCAAGGAGGCTTGCGCATTGTCGGCCGACAGGCAGGCCATGCGGCGCAGCGCCACGATGTCCTGTCCGGCGCCGGCATCGCCGCTCTTGGCGCGCAGCAGGGCGCGCGCATAGGCTGCGTGGCGCTCCAGCGCCAGGCTGAGGGCGCCGGCCAGCTGCCGCGGCTCCTTCTCGGGCCAGACCAGAAAGCCCACCAGCAGCGCCAGGATGCCGCCCAGCACGCTGTTGAAGGCGCGCAGGGCCGCCAGCATCGGCTCCTGGATCTCGGGCTGCTGGATGTGGGTGACCAGCACGAACTGCGAAGTCAGGAAGAACGTGAACAGCGCGTAATGGATGGTGCGCGCGGCGAACGTGCCCAAGGCGATGGGCAGCACCGCCAGGGCCACGGACAAGGGCGTACTCAGGAACAGCCCCAGCAGCGATGCGCCGATGGCACCGGCCACGCTGCCGGCCACGCGTTCCAGCGTGCGCTGCCAGGTGGTCGCGAAGTAGGGCTGCAGGATGAAGACCAGCGTCAACGACATCCAGTAGCCATGGTTGACGGCGAAAGTCTTGGACAGCGCCACCGCGATGGTGGCGCCCACGCCCACGCGCAGCGCGTGGCGGAACGCGTCGGATTCGAAGCTCAGGTTCTGCCGCAAGGCGCGCCAGGCTTCTTGCGCGCGGCTGGCTGCGCGGCGTTGGCGCGCGGGCGCCGCGGGCGCGTCGCCCTGGTCGAACAGGGACTGGGTGACGGCCTGCGCCGTGTGCAGCAGGCGGTCCAGCACCGGCACCATGGTGGCCAGCTCGGGCGCGTGGGCCAAGGCGCCGCCGCGCAGCTCGTGCAGGCCGGCGCTGTAATGGGCCAGGCGTTCGCGCAGGCACTGCGCCTGCTTGGCGTCATTGACATCCGACGTGCTGGCGATGGCATTGCACAGGCTGGCGTAGCGGTGCAGCGCGTGCGACAGATGGGCGCCCGCGCCGCGGCCCAGCCAGCGCGGCGCATTCGATTCCAGCAGGTCGGCCGCGGCCACCAGCGCGATGAAGCTGTCCTCGGCGTTGTCCAGCAGGTACAGCAGCTGGTGCGCGCGGGCGCGGCGCGAAGGCCGCGCGTCCTGCACTTCGCGGATGCGCGTGCGCGCGGCTTCCAGCGCCGCGCGCTGGGCGCTGCGCTGCGGGCGCGTGACGGCGCTCCAGTCCTGCGGATTGGCCGCCGGCGCCAGCCCGGAATACATGCGGGCCAATGCGTCGGCAAAGTCCGCCAGCCCGCGGTAGCAGTGCGCGACCGCGTGGGTGGCGTCCTTCCATGGCCGCCTGCGCCACACCAGCGCCGTCATCACGATGGCCCAGGCCGCGCCGGCCAGGAAAAACAGCGTGTACGACAGGCTTTCTGACCAGGTTGGGGCGGGCAGTTCGGCCGCCACCACGAAGCCCGCGGACAGCAGGGTGCCGACGATGGCCGCGGCCGGCCCCAGCACGCGCAGCAGGCCGCCGAAGGTGCAGCACACGAAGGTCAGCGGCAGCAGCAGCCACGGATGGGCCGCGCTGACGCTGGCCAGGAAGCAGAACAGCGCCCCTATCAGCCCCAGCGCCAACATCGCGCCCGCGCGCTGGCGCAGCGGCCCGCCCGGATCGCCGAAGCAGGCCCAAAACGCCGCGATGGCGCTCCAGCCCAAACGCGGCTCGTGCGCCAGCACGGCCAGGATGACGGGCGCGGCGCTGATGGCCGCGGCTTGGAGGGCGTCCAGCCACAAGACGTTGCGCAGGGAGGCGCGCCAACGGGAAAGCAGGTTCTTCACGCTAGGAATGCAGCAGTAGCAGTGGGCCCGGCAGGGCGAACGACGCAAACCCTACCATGTCGACAAGGCATTTCGGCAAGGGCGGCGGCGCGTCCGGGAAGAGCCGGGCTCATTCATGAATCCGAGCAGCTTAATACGTATGGATACATATATGTGACTTTGCCGCCGCAGCGGCGCAGAATTGCCTGGAACAAAGTCTGGAAATAGCATACAAAAAGCGCTGTAGCTGGGAATACTCAGTCCAATGTGCCTCATTCTGCGCCCGGACAGCGCAGGTTTTCGCCCAGGGGCGCGCAAGGAGTGTCGACATGATGTCGAATCACGAGGCTTCCACAGACTCGGTGGCGAGCGACGACGAGATCGCCGCCATGATCACCGGCAAGGATGGCCTGCGCATGCTGTTGCAGCCGCAGGTGGACCTGCTGACAGGCCGGATCGTGTCGGCCGAAGCGCTGGCACGCTGGCGGCATCGACGCCTGGGCGTCATCATGCCCTCCGACTTCATCCCGGCGGTCAACCGGCTGGGACTGGACAAAGTCCTTTTCGAACGCGTCTGCCTGCGGGTGATCGACATGCTGCTGACGATGCGGCGCGCCGGCATCGCAATACCCGTGGCCATCAACGCGCCGGCCTCCACCTTGTCGGACGAGGCCGCGGTCGACTTCCTGCTGGACCGCATCTATGCGGCGGAGCTGCCCGCGTCGCTGGTGCGGGTGGAACTGACCGAGGACCAGCCCATCCGCGAACTCGACGTGCTGCGCGCCACGCTGCTGAAGCTGGAAAATGCCGGCTGCGAGGTCAGCCTGGACGATTTCGGCACCGGCCACGCCTCGTTGAAGCTGCTGTCGGCGCTGCCGCTGTCCGAGGTCAAGATCGACCAGTATTTCGTCACGCGCATGCGCCGCAGCGCGGTCGCCTTCGAAGTGCTGCGCACCGCCGCGGAACTGGCGAACCGGCTGGGCCGCCGGGTGGTCGCCGAGGGCGTCGAGAACGTGGCGGACATTCCTGCCTTGCGGGCTGCCGGCTGCCGCTACGGCCAGGGCTTCGCGCTGGGGCGCCCCATGCCGCTGGACGAGCTGATGGTGCGGCTGCGCACGCAGCGCGACCAGGGCGAACCGCTGGCCGCGCCCGCCGCCTATGCGTCGTCCTGGCTCGACGCCTACGACGCTTCCGCGCAGGAGCCGCAGTCGGCGCGCGGCAAGCGCCACGCGACGACCCAATAAGGCGGGCCGCCAAGCGTATTTTTTACCGGCAGGGCCGGACTTTACCGGCGGTCCTTGCGTCCCCCCGTGCGCGCGACCGCGGGCGGTGACGGCTGCGCGGGTTTGGGCACGCGGGTTGCTGTAGTAGGTATGGCGGAGCTTTTTCCGCCTTCCAGGAGACTTGCAATGCCCAATCAGAACCAGCCCGACCAGCAAAAGCAGCAGCAGAAGCAACAGGCCCAGGAAAACCCCAGGGACCGCAATCAGCCCGGGCAGCAGCCCGGCCAATCCGGCCAGCATGCCGATAAGGATCGGCAGCAACCTGGCCAGAACCCGGGCCAGCAAAGCAAGATGCCGCGCTGACTCATAGACCGCGTGTTCCGGGCCCTCCAGTCGGGCGGGTAATCGCGGTAAGACGGCCTTGTCCCGCTGTGGGCGGACAAGGCCGTTCGCGCGTCCGAGCGCGGCACGCAGGCATCGCGATCTCAGGCGGCCGTCGACAGGCACAGCGCAACAGGCAGGTCGCGCAGCAATGTCGACAAGGGCAGCGCGCCATCCGGGCCTGTCTGTCCGATTTTCCGGCCCATTGCATCGAGCCACGCCAAGCCCCTTACGGCATCGGGCAGGCAAAGCGCGGTGTCGGCCCAGAATTCCCGGGCCGTCAAGGGCTCGCCGCGTGCGTAACCTGACAGGCGCAGGGCGCACAAGCGCGGCGCGACGATCAGGGCGCATTCGTCTTCTTCATGACGCCGCAGCCAGGCCACGGCGTGCTGCGCTTGCGTGCCCGTGACAGCCAGAGGGACGCACGTTCCTTGCGCGAACAATGCCGGATGGCGCTCCCGCGCCGCCAGCAGGCGCTGGACCAGCGCCTGCTTGACGGCGCCGCTGCGCCAGTCCGCCGCGCCAGGAGGGAAGGCGGCGCTAGCGCGAGCGCGGGCCAGCATGGCGACACGCAGCGGATAGTCCACCGCGCGCCGGTTGTCGGGGTCGACCAGGCTGTAGTCCCAGAGCTCCGTCCCCTGGTACAGGTCCGGCATGCCGGGCAAGGTGTTGCGCAACAGCATCTGGGCCATGCTGTTGATCATGCCGGCGGGGGCCAGTTCCAGCGCGCAGGCAGCGATCGCGGCCAGCAGGCGTCGCCCCGGGAGCGTGTCCCGCAGGTACTCCAGCGCGCCGCGCGCAGCGGCCTCGTAGGCGGAATCCGGATCCGTCCAACTGGTATGGAGCTTGGCTTCGCGCAGCGCCTTGAGCTGCCACTGCGCCACACGCTCAAGCCACGCGGCCACGCTCTCGGGCCGCCGCTCGATGGCGTCGGCATCCTGGTCGGCGGGCCACGCGCCGACCAGCGTCTGCACCAAGAGGTAGCGGTCGGCCAGGGAAAGCAGGCCCGCATCGGGCAGAGCCTGGATCCAGCGATACGCGGTCTTGCACCAGGCGTGCGGCATTTCCGAGAGCACCGCGAGCCGCGCGCGCGCATCCTCGCCGCGCTTGTGGTCATGCGTGGCCGTGGCTAGCATGGCGTGGGGGAAGTTGCGCGCGCGGGCCTCGACCTGGGTTTGGAAGGCCTCGGGCGACAGCGCGAAGCGCTGCGGCGATGCGCCGACCTCATTGCGCGACAGCAGCGGGCCGTAGCGGTAGAACAGTGTGTCTTCCAGCGCCTTGGCGGCCAGCGGCGGCGTCAGTTGCTGGAACCGCCGCAGGGCCTGCGCGGACTTGGGCTCGGCTCGCGCGCACGGCGTGGCGGCCCGGTCCTCCATAGCCGGACCGATGGGGCTCCCGCCCAGCCAACGGTCCAACTGCGCCAACAAGGCCGCGTCCGCCGAGCCGGGCAGGGCGTGCAGCAGGCTGGCGGCGCGCTGCGCGGCCGTATCGCAGCGCTGGCGGTCCGCGGCGCTGCGGCCGCCGTCCTCGGCATAGGTCCGATACACCGGAAAAGCTGCCAGCCACGCGGACAGCACGCGGTCCATGGCTGGCGCGGACCAGTCGCGGGTCCGGCGGTCCTGCCGCGCCAAACGTTCCAGGCAGCGGACCAACGCCAGGCGTTCCGCTGGAAAGTGCCGCCGCAGCATGCGCGTGCGCGCCGCTTCCAGCTGGCGCTGCGGCGTGCGCAGATCGCCCGTGAGCATCTGCCAGAACGCCCGCAGCGGCGCCTCGGCCTGCGGGTCGTGCAGCAATGCACCGACCTGATCCATAAAGTCATAGCCGGTGGTGCCGTGCAGCTGCCAGCGGGGATCGGGCGCTTCGTCCGGCGCCAGGATCTTCTCGGCCACCAGATAGGCTTGATCTTGCTTGCACGACGGCGGTCGACGCGCTCCGGCTTCGGCCAGGCAGCGGTTCAGCCTGCGCAGATAGGCGCCCGGCGCCGCCAATCCGTCGATGTGGTCGATGCGCAGTCCGTCCAGCACGCCTTGCGCGTACAGACGCAGCGCCAGCGCATGCACGGCATCGAACACGGCGTCGTCCTCGACCCGCACGCCTACCAGTTCGCTGATCTCGAAGAAGCGCCGCCAGTTGACCTGGTCGGCAGCGCAGCGCCACCACGCCAGCCGGTAATGCTGGCTTTCCAGCACACGATGCAGGCGCTCGCGGCCAGCCGTGCGCGCCGGGTCGCAGCGGCGCAGCAAGGTCCGCGGGTCCAGGCCGCATGGAAGCGACCCCGGGGCCAAGGGATAGCGCAGCCCCGAGACCTCCAGTTCGATGCGCCCGGCATCGGCGTCGTGGCGCAGCGCCATTGCGCCTTGCGCCAGCGCCACGCCGTAGGGTTCGGGCAGGATGGGCAACAGGACTTTGCCGCGCAGCGCAGGGTCCAGCGCGTCCCAGTCGATATCGAAGCAGCGCGCATGCGCGCTTGCGGCGCCGTGTTCGAGCACATCGCGCCACCAGGCATTGGCAGGGTGGGCCGCCATGTGGTTGGGCACGATGTCCGCGATGAGGCCCAGTCCGCGCCGGCGGGTGGCCTGGGCCAGGTCCTTCAGCGCGGATTCTCCGCCCAATTCGGGATTGACCGCGCCATGGTCGATGACGTCGTAACCATGTGTGGACCCAGGGCGGGCGCAGGTGATGGGCGACAGGTAGAGGTGGCTTACTCCCAGGTCCGCGTAGTAGTCCACGCAGGCGCGGGCGTCGTCCAATGTGTAGCCGGCATGCAGTTGCAGGCGGGCCGTGGCGCGCGGCATGGTCATGGCCGGCCCCGTGCCGTGCGCAGGGCTTGCAGCCGGGCCTGCACCGCCGGGTCGGCGAAGCACGCCGCGCTGCTCGCGGCCAGGCGTTGGCGCCAATTGGGATGCTGGTCCACGGTGCCGGGCAGGTTGGGCTGTTCGAGTTCGCCCGCCAGGTCTTCCATGGGCACGAGCAGCAGGGGACAAGGGCTGGAAGACACGAAGCGCAACATGTCCTCCAGGGGGGGCTGCGCAGGCTCGGCGGCGCAGCCCAAGGCTTGCGCGAGCAAACCGCGGTCCATGCGCCGGTTGCGCCGCAGCGTGGCTGCGTCATCGCCGCCGCCCAGCAGGTTCAGTTCGGCGCGCAGGTCGATGTCGCGCTCCGCCCACCAGCCGCGCAAGGTGGGCAGGTCGTGCGTCGAGGTCATGGCCACGGCCTGGCCGGGCCAGTCTTCGGCGGCAAGAAAAGGCGCCGGCAAGGAGCGTGCGGACGGCGGCGCCTCCGCATCGGGCTCCTGGCGCATGAACCACAGCACATTCATGCCCAGGATGCCGTGATCCGCCAACTCGAGATTGAACCCTTCAGGCACCGTACCCAGGTTTTCGCCGATGGCAAGCGCGCGGTGGCGCCAAGCCTCCAGCGTCGTCAGCGCCAGCAGTTCGCGCAGCGGAAAGCGCAGATAGGCGCCCGCGCCGGCGGCCAGCCCATCGGGCACCAGCCACAGCCGCGCCATGCCCAGGATGTGGTCGATGCGCAGGCCGCCGGCGTGGGCCAGAGCGGCGCGCAACATGTCGATGTAGGCCGCGTAGCCTTGGGCATGCATCGCGCGCGGCGAGAACGCGGCCAGGTTCCAGTTCTGTCCTTGCGGATTGTGGATGTCGGGCGGCGCGCCGATGGACAGTCCCGGCATCAGATCGGTCTGGCGGCTCCAGGCGTGGCTGCCGTCCGGACTGTCGCCCACGGCCAGGTCGGCGATCAGACCCACGCGCATGCCGGCGCGCCGCGCCGCTTCCTGCGCGTGGTCCAAGCTTTCGGCAGCCAGCCATTGGGCATACCGATGGAAGTCGACCTCGACCGGATGCTGCCGCGCATAGCGTTCGACTTCCGACGAGTCCGGATCGCGCAGGCCGGCGGCCCATTGCGTCCAGGGCAGGCTACCTGTGCCATGCGCGGCCTGGGCGGCATGCAGGGCTTCGAATACGGCGTGGTCGCGCAGCGCCTTGCCGCGCCGGACGCAGAAGGCCTCGTAGCGTTGGCGGACATCCGCCGGACCGATTGTGCGGAACTGGCGGTGCAGCGCGCGCAGCAGGCGCTGCCGCCATGTCCCGGCCGATGGCCAATCTATCAAGTCCATTGCGGGCGGCGGAGCGGCCAACTCGGCCAGCGCCCGGCGCAAGGCATCGTCACCGAGGATGGCGGCGGGGTCTGCGTACAGGGTGTTCAGAAACAAGCGGCTGGAAGGCGCGTAGGGGCTGCAGCGCTGAGGTTGCGCGGCGAACATGGCGTGCACCGGGCTGATGGCGAGCGCGTCCGCGCCCTCGGCCGCGGCAGCGGCGGCCAGTTCGCGCACGGCCGCAAAGTCGCCGTAGCCGCCGTCGCCAGGTTGGCGGGCATCGCGCCTGAGACTGTAGACCTGCGCGCACAGCCCCCAGGCGCGGGACCGCGCGCCATCGGTGAGATCGTCCAGGGCGGGCGCCTGGCGGGGCGCCACCGCGAGCACGGTTTCGCCGCACGCCATTTGCAGCGTGTGATATCCGGGCTCCAGCGGTGCGACCAGGCTGCCGTCCTCTGCAACCTCGCCGTCGCAGGTCTGCCCGGACTCGCACACGATGCGGTAGCGGCCACGCGCGCAATCGGGCAGAAACGCCGCCATGCCGCTGCGCGCGACCAGCAGGGGCGGCAGCCGGGCCCGAAGCTCCAAGCCCAGGCGATGGTCGCTATCGCGGATGTCATGGGCGTTGCCCGCCGGCAGGCCCATGCCCTCCAGCAACAACCGTAAGGTATCCGGCGACACCCGCTGCGGACGCTGGCGCGCGTCGGTCCAGTGTTCGCCGATGCCGGCTTTGGCGGCCAGCGCGGACAAGGCCGGATCGTCGCAAGGCGCGGCGGTCATGCCGGCTCCTCCAGCAGCCACACGGTGCTGTCGCCGCACACCTCGCCCTGGACCAGCGCGTCGCGCGCGCCGGCCACGGATTCGAAGAGCAGCGTGGCATAGGCCTCGGCGCCGGCCTGCAAGGCCTTGGGCAGCGCCAGGCGATCGGGGCCGAAATTCGCATAGACCGTCAGGTGCGCGCCGCCCGCCAGCTCCCAGCGCGCGAACACGCCACGCTCGCCGATGGCGGCCGCGCCCAGGCTGACCGCGCCGGCCAACCGTGGCGCGATCAGGCGGGCGCGCAGATGCAACAGCACCGCGTAGTCCCGCATCCAGGCATGCGCGTCCGCGGCGCTGGCCCGCGGTTTGCTGGCCTGGTAGGTCGCGGGATCGTTCGGGTCGAACAGCGCGCCTGCGCCCTGGAATTCGGGAAAGCGCGAGAACTCGCGCCGCCGGCCGTCGCGCACCGCTTGCGCCAAGGCCGGGTCGGCGTGGCTGGTGAAGTAGTGGAACGGCGTGCGTGCACCCCGTTCCTCGCCCATGAAGATCAGCGGGATCTGCGGCGCCAATAGCTGCAACGCGACGGCGGCGCGCAGCCGCGCGGGACTGTCCACCAGGCTGGCCAGGCGGTCGCCGCCCGCACGGTTTCCGGTCTGGTCATGGTTCTGCAGGAACAGCACGAAGGCGCTTGGCGGCAGTTCGGCGCTGGGTTCGCCCCGCGGCTGTCCGCCGCGGTAGGGCGAACGCTGCCCCTGGTACAGCCAGCCTTCGGCCAGGCAGCGCGCCAGCGCCTGGGCCGGCTGGGCGCTGTAATCGGCGTAGTAGCCGTGGCTCTCGCCAGTCAGGAGGCAATGCAGGGCATGATGCGCGTCGTCATTCCATTGCGCATCGAAATCGCCTTGCAGCAGGCTGGCGCGATTGTCGTCGTTCTCCAGCACCAGATGCACGTAGCGCTCGGCAGGAATATGCTGCCGCAGGTACTGCGCCAATTCATGCAGCCATTCATGGCCCGCAATCGCGTGCACGGCGTCCAGGCGCAGCCCGTCGAAACGGTACTCGGTCAGCCAGTACAGCGCGTTGTCCTTGAAGAACTGGCTGACCGCCGGCTGCCGGAAGTCGATGGCGTCACCCCAGGGCGTGGCGACGTCCTTCCTGAAGAACGGCGCGGCATAGCGCGGCAGGTAATTGCCGTCGGGTCCGAAATGGTTGTAGACCACGTCCAGCATCACGCCCATCTCCAGGCCGTGGGCCTCGTCGATCAGACGCTTGAGGTCATCGGGCGTGCCATAGGCCGTATCGGGCGCATAGGGCAGCACGCCGTCATAGCCCCAGTTGCGCGGCCCGGGGAAGTCGGCAATGGGCATCAGTTCCAGCAAGGTCACGCCCAGCGCCGCCAGCTCCGGCAACCGCGCCAGCAGGCCCGCATAGCCGCCTTCCAGGCCGGCATGGGTTTCGTACAGCACGGCGTCTTCCCAAGGGCGTCCGCGCCAGGTGCCATAGCGCCAGGGGTAGGCATCCGGCGCGACCACGATGCTGTCGCCGTGCACGTCGCCATGCTGCAGGCGCGAGGCCGGATCGGGCGCGGCCGTGTCCGCATCCAGGCGGTACCGATAGCGGACGCCGACGGGGCAGTCCACGTCGGCTTGCACGTAGCCGTCCGGGCCGGGATGCAGGGCGATGGGAGGATGGCCTTCGACCTCCAGCGCGAAGCCCGCGGGCGCGGTCGGCGCCCACAGGCGAAAGCGCGTGACGCCGCTTTCCAGCGGCATGGCGCCGGACGCATAGGTTGGTGTCATGGCGGTTCTCCAGGCACATAGGTCGACGCCAGCAGCGCCACGCTGCGCGCGGCCACCGTGACGGCGGCATCCGCCAGGGGCGCGGCAGGCGCCTGCGTGGCGGAATCCAGCTCGCGGATCCACGCCAGCGCGGGCGGCGGCGCGTGGAACACCGTATCCTCCGCGCCGGGATTCAGCAGCAGCAGCGTCACGTCGACGCTGCCGTCCTCGCGGCAGGCGGCACGGCGCAGGGCCATGGCGTTATCCTCCGACTCCCAGGCTGCGGCGTCCAGTTCAGCGCCTGCCGGATCGAACCAGGAGATGGCCTTCACGCCGGGCGCGAGTTCCTGGCCGGCATCGCCGTAGCGCGCGCCGCGCGTGCTGGGGTGGGCGCGGCGCAATGCAGTCAGGCGCGCCACATAGCGGGCCAGCTCACGGCCTTGGTCGGCCTGCGCCTGGGTCCAGTCCAACCACGACACGGCGTTGTCCTGGCAATAGGCGTTGTTGTTGCCTGCCTGGCTGTTGCCGAACTCGTCGCCGGCCAGCAGCATGGGCGTGCCATCGGCAAGGAACACGCAGGCGAGCTGTCCCCGCTGCACCCGCTTCCGGGTTTCGAGGGTGGCGGCATCCTCGGTTGGACCTTCCGCGCCCCAGTTGTGGCTGTAGTTCTCCGCATGGCCGTCGTTGCCGCCTTCGCCGTTGGCCTCGTTGTGGCTGGCGTCGTAACTGACGATGTCGGCCAGCGTGAAGCCGTCGTGCGAGGCCACGTAGTTGACGCTGCTCCAGGGCCGGCGGTGGCGGCGGTCGAACAGGTCGCGCGAGCCGCACAGGCGCGCCGCCATCTCTCCGCGCATGGCCGGATCCCCGCGCCAATAGCGGCGGGTGGCGTCGCGGAACTTGTCGTTCCACTCGGCGAAGCCGGGCGGATGGTTGCCCAGCTGGTAGCCGTCCGGTCCCACGTCCCAGGGCTCGGAAATCAGCTTCAATCGGGCAAGGGCGGGGTCCTGCAGCACCGCGTCGAAGAAACCCGAGCCCGGGTCGTAGCCGGTGCCTTCGCGGCCCAGGGTCACGCCCAGGTCGAAGCGGAAGCCGTCTACGCCATAGGACTGCGCCCAGTAGCGCAGCGAATCCGTGACCATCTGCAGCACGCGCGGGTGCGACAGGTTGACGGTGTTGCCGCAGCCGGTGTCGTTGATGTAATAGCGTTCATCGCCCGGCACCAGCCGGTAGTAGCTGGCATTGTCCAGGCCCCGCCACGAAAGCGTGGGTCCGAGTTCGTTGCCCTCGCAGGTGTGGTTGTAGACCACGTCCAGGATGACCTCGATGCCGGCGGCGTGCAGGCGGCGTATGGCCTGGCGCAGTTCGTTCGGATTGTGCTGCAGGTAGGCGGGCTCCGGCGCAAAGTACGACAGCGTGCTGTAGCCCCAGTAGTTGCGCAGGCCGCGTTCGGCCAGGAAGCGGTCCTGCAGGAACGCATGCACCGGCAGCAACTCCACGGCGGTGACGCCCAGGCGCTGCAGGTGTTCGATGAAGCGCGGATCCGCCAGGGCGGAGCAGGTGCCGCGCAAGGGCTGGCGCAGGTCTGCACGCAGCATGGACGCGCCGCGCACGTGGACTTCGTAGATCACGGAATCGTTCCAGGCCGTGGCCGGCGGCCGGCTGTTGCCCCAGGTGAACGGAGCCTCCTCGGCCACGATGGCCTTGGGCATGGCGGGCGCGCTGTCGCGCCGGTCCATGCCGAGGTCGGCGCGCGCATGCTTCATGCGATAGCCGAACAGCGCGTCGCTCCAATGCAAGGGCCCGGTCAGCTGCCGCGCGTAGGGATCCAGCAGCAGCTTGTGGGGATTGAAGCGGTGGCCATTGCGCGGGTCATGCGGGCCGTGGGCGCGGTAACCGTACACCAGCCCGGGATGCGCGTCCGGCAGGTAGCCGTGCCAGATCTCGTCGGTACATTCCGGCAGGTCGAAGCGGCGTAGTTCCTTGCGGCCCCGCGCGTCGAACAGGCATAGCTCGACGCGCGTGGCGTTGGCCGAGAACACCGCGAAGTTCACGCCCAGGCCGTCGCTGACCGCGCCCAGCGGGTGGGGCTGGCCGCCGGCGATGCGCGTGAATTGGTTGGGATCCATACGCGTTCAACCTTCATAGAGCAGAAAAAGGGTGGCCAGCGGCGGCAGGGTCAGGGACAAAGCCTGCGGCTGGCCATGGGCCGCGCTGACGCCGGTGCTGGCTCCGCCCTGGTTGCCCTGGCCGGATCCGCCATAGTGCGTGGCGTCGGTGTTGAGCTTTTCCGCCCAGCGGCCGGCCCGCGGCACGCCGATGCGGTAGTCGTGCCGCGCCACCGGCGTGAAGTTGGCGACCGCGAGCACATGATGGGGGCCGTCGCTGCGGATGAACGCAACCACGCTGTTGTCGCGGTCGTCCAGGATCGTCCAGGCGAAGCCCGCCGGGTCGGCATCCAGCGCATGCAGCGCCGGCACCGCGCGGTACAGGCCATTGAGGTCGGCGACCAGGCGCTGTACGCCCAGGTGGCCGGGATGGTCCAGCAGGTCCCAATCCGGCGCCTGGTCATGGTTCCACTCCCTGGACAGCGCCAATTCGCCTCCCATGAAGAGCAGCTTCTTGCCCGGATGGGCCCACATGAAGCCCAGGTAGGCGCGCAGGTTGGCGAGCTTGGCGGCGGCATCGCCCGGCATCTTGGCCAGCAGCGCGCCCTTGCCGTGCACCACTTCGTCGTGCGACAACGGCAGGATGAAGTGCTCGCTGTAGGCATACACCATGCTGAAGGTGATGTCGTGGTGGTGATGCTTGCGGTGCACGGGGTCCTCGGACAGGTAGCGCAAGGTGTCGTGCATCCAGCCCATGTTCCATTTGTAGTGAAAGCCCAGCCCGCCGTCGGCGATCGGCGCGGTGACGCCGGGCCAGGCCGTCGATTCCTCGGCGATCATGATGGCGTCCGGAACTTCGTGGCGCACGATGCCGTTGAGCGCCTGCAGGAACTGCACCGCCTCCAGGTTTTCGCGGCCGCCGTAGCGGTTGGGGATCCATTGGCCGGGCTGGCGGCTGTAGTCGCGATAGAGCATGGACGCGACCGCGTCCACCCTCAGGCCGTCGACGTGGAAGCGGCGCAGCCAGTGCAGCGCGCTGGCGATCATGAAGGCCTGCACCTCCGTGCGTCCCAGGTTGTAGACCATGGTGTGCCAATCCGGGTGATAGCCTTCGCGCGGATCCTCGTACTCGTACAGCGCGGTGCCGTCAAAGCGCGCCAGGCCGTGCGCATCGTCCGGAAAGTGCGCCGGCACCCAGTCCAGGATGACGCCTATGCTGGCGCCGTGGCAGCGGTCGATGAAGCGGGCGAATGCGGCGGGCGGTCCATAGCGGGCGGCGGGCGCGAACATGCCCAGCGGCTGGTAGCCCCAGGATCCGCCGAAGGGGTGTTCCATGACGGGCAGCAGCTCTACATGGCTGAAGCCCATGGCGCGGGCGTAGGCCGGCAGCTTGTCGGCCAGACGGTCCCAGATGCAGGCGCGGGATTCCGGGTCATCGGGCAGCCAGGATCCCGCGTGCAGCTCGTAGATCGACAGCGGCGCCTCCGGTGACTGGCGCGCGCGCCGTTGCGCCATCCAGGCCTGGTCGTTCCAAGGGTAGTCCGCGCCGTCCTCCACCACCGAGGCCGTGGCCGGCGGCGCTTCGCTGCGCCGGGCCAGCGGATCGGCCTTGAGCCGCTGGTTGCCGGCGCGGTCCGTGATGGCGTACTTGTAGCGTTCGCCGGCCCGCACGCCGGGGATGAATATTTCCCAGACGCCGGCGCGGTGCCTCAGGCGCATGCCGTGCCGGCGGCTGTCCCAGGCGTTGAAATCGCCTACCACGGCCACCCGCTGGGCGTTCGGCGCCCACACCGCGCAACGCAGGCCGGCCACGCCGTCGACTTCCATCAGTTGCGCGCCCAGGTCCGCGCCGGTGCGCCGCCATGAGCCTTGCGCCAGCTGCTCCAGCGTGTCTTCAGCCAGCAGCGTGCCGAAGGCATAGGGATCCGCCGTGACTTGTTCGGCGCCGGGCCACTGGATCGCCAGGCGGTAGGAAGCGCCGTCGGCGCCCCGGGCGTAGGGCACGCGTCCAAGAAACAGCCCCTGGCCCTGTAGACGCAGCGGGGTGCGCGCGCCGTCGCCATCCAGCGCGTCCACGCCCAGCGCGCCGGGAGCGTACACGCGCACCTCGCCGTCGTGCGGTCCCAGGAAGGCATAAGGGTCGCTGTGCAGGCCGCAGGCAAGCGCGGCCAGTTCCGCCGGGTCGGCGGCGCGGCCCGCGATGGACGTGTCCTGGCTCATGATGGCGTGTCCTCCTGGTCCATCGCTGCCGACAGCAGCAGGCTGCGCGCAAGCTCGGTCAGCGCGCACAACGGTATCGAGATCCAGTCGGGGCGGTGCGCGGCCTCGTAGCTGACTTCGTAGGCGGCTTTTTCAAGTTCGGCCAGGGCCAGCAGCGCGTCCTCGTCCGCGGGCGGGATCAGCGCCGACGCCCGCGCGTCCCGGTAGCCCTGCAGGAAAGCCTGGGTGGCGGTCTGGCGAAAGCGCGACAGCAGGGCGTCGCGCAGCTCGGCCGGGGTGACGGGCGCGCCGGGCATTTCGCCCGCGCCGGCATTGGCGTCGGCGGGCGCGCCGCCGATGAGGTCGCTGCGGGCGATGGAGGCGGCGGCATAGTCGAACGAGCGCAGCATGCCCGCGACATCCTTGTACGGCGAGGCGAGGGCGCGGCGCGCCTGTACGCTGCTGACCGGCTCGCCCTCGAAGTCGATCAGGTAGGCGTCCGCCTGCGCCACCAGCACCTGTCCCAGATGGAAATCGCCATGCACCCGCAGGCGCAAGGCGCCGGTTTCCGCCTGCGCCATCGCGGCCACGCTCTCGGCCAGTCGCGCGCGGTGCTCGAAGTACCATTCGGCGCAAGCGCGCGAGGGGGCTTCCAGCTCGCCCAGTTGGGCGCGCAGGTCTTTTTCGGCGCGCTCCAGCAGGCCCTGGACGTGGCGCGCGCGCGCCTCGGCGTCCGCCTGGCGGGCCGGGCGCGGCTGGAAGGCGGCGTCTTCGGTGGCTTGTGCGAGCAGGTTGTGCATCTGAGCCAGGCGCTCGCCCATGGTGGCGGCCATGGCGGCATAGCCTTGCAGGTCCTGCGCGAATTCGTCCGGGCCCTGGTTCACCAGCAGCGCGTTGTCCAGCGTGCGTTTCAGGAGATCCAGGGTCCAGCTCCAGGCGTCGCCCTCGTTGGCGACATAGCGGTGCGCCACCGCGAGCGTATGGACCACGCCGTCGGCATCCTCGCGCCGCACTTCGCCCAGCAGCGCCGGCATGTTGGCGTAGCCTGCGCGCGTCAGATGGCGGGTCATTTCCACCTCGGGCGATGCGCCGGGCCGGACCGCGCGGATCAGCTTCAGTATCACCTTGCCGTCGACCACGACCGAACTGTTGGATTGCTCGCCCGTCAGCCACTGCAGTTCGCCGTCTTCGGCGATATCCATGCCGGCCAGCCCCTCCTCGGGCAGGAAACGGATGACGCCGGGCTTATCGCCAGGCTTGCCGCCGCTGCGGCCGTCGAGCTCGCGGCCCTGCTGGATGGCCTGGACGACCCCGCGCACGAAGCCGGGCTGCAGAAATGCGTCCGCCAGGACGCCGACCTCGGCGCCGCGCCGCACCCGCGCAATGGCGTACTGCACGGCGGCGGTCTCGTCCCACACCAGCACGAAGGGCGCTTGCGCGCGCAGGCCGCCGACGCCGTCCTCGGGTTCGACCTCGGCCCAGTAGTACTCGCCGTCGGCCGCCGTGAACGGCGTGGCGTAGGCCAGGCGCGCGCGGGCCGGCGGCTGCTTGGCCGGATACCAGCGCTGGCGCGCCAGGTACTGGGGCAGGACCTCGCGCTCCAGGGTAGCGCGCGACGCGTCGGTCAGCGCGGCGCCGCCCTGGGCGCGCAGCACCAGCGTGGTGAGCTCCGGCATCTGCGCGGGAGCGCTGGCATGCCAGTCAGGCGGCGCGGCGTCGTTGCTCAGGTCCAGCCAGTAGAACGCGTAAGGCGGCAGGGTCAGCAGATACGGCAGTTCGCCCACGGCGGGGAACGGCGTTCCGCCCAGCATTTCGACGGGCACGCGACCGTTGAATTCCTGCAGCTGCAGTTCCACGGGCTGGGCGGCATTGGACAGGTTGGCCACGCACAGGATGGTGGTGTCCTGCCATTGCCGCAGGTACGCCAGGATCTTCCTGTTGCCGGCAAAGATGAACCGCAGCGCCCCGCGGCCGAAGGCATGGCTTTGCCGGCGCTGCGCCAGCAGGCGCCGGGTCCAGTTGAGCAGGGAGTGCGGATCGCGCTGCTGCGCTTCCACGTTCACCGCTTCGTAACCGTACAGCGGCCCCATGAGCACCGGCAACGGCAGTTGTTCCGGGTCGGCGCGCGAGAAGCCGCCGTTGCGGTCGGGCGACCATTGCATCGGCGTGCGCACGCCGTCGCGATCGCCCAGGTGCACGTTGTCGCCCATGCCCAGCTCGTCGCCGTAGTACAGCACGGGCGTGCCCGGCATGGACAGCAGCAGGCTGTTCATCAGTTCCACGCGCCGCCGGTCGCGCTCCAGCAGCGGCGCCAGACGGCGCCGGATACCCAGGTTGATGCGGGCGCGCGGGTCCGCCGCGTACACGTTCCAGAGATAGTCGCGCTCGCGGCTGGTGACCATTTCGAGCGTCAGCTCGTCGTGGTTGCGCAGGAAGATGGCCCATTGGCAGGAGGCGGGAATGTCCGGCGTCTGGCGCATGATGTCGATGATGGGGAAGCGGTCTTCCTGCGCGATCGCCATGTACATGCGCGGCATCAGCGGGAAATGGAAGGACATATGGCATTCGTCGCCCGCGCCGAAGTACTCCTGCGCGTCCTCCGGCCACTGGTTGGCCTCGGCCAGCAGCAAGCGGTTGGGGTACTCGGCGTCGATCACGGCCCGGATGCGCTTGAGCACGTCATGCGTCTCGGGCAGGTTTTCGTTGTTGGTGCCTTCACGCTCGACCAGGTACGGCACCGCGTCCAGGCGCAACCCGTCCACGCCCATGTCCAGCCAGTAGCGCATCACGGCCAGCACTTCCTTGAGCACCTGGGGATTGTCGTAGTTGAGGTCGGGCTGGTGCGAATAGAAGCGGTGCCAGAAGTAGGCGCCGGCCTGCGGATCCCAGGTCCAGTTGGATTTCTCGGTATCGCAGAAGATGACGCGCGTGCCGGCGTAGGCCTTGTCGTTGTCCGACCAGACGTAGAAGTTGCGCGCGGCCGATCCCGGTTTGGCGGCGCGCGCGCGGCGGAACCAGGGATGCTGGTCCGAGGTATGGTTGACCACCAGTTCGGTGATGACGCGCAGTCCGCGGGCATGGGCCGCGCGGATCAGTTTCCGCACGTCGGCGACGGTGCCGTAGTCGGCGTGCACGCCGCGGTAGTCGGCGATGTCATATCCGTCATCGCGGCGCGGCGAGGGGTAAAAGGGCAGCAGCCAGATCGTGTTGACGCCCAGGCTGGAGATGTAGTCCAGCTTGGATATCAGTCCAGGCAGATCGCCCACGCCGTCGCCGTTCGAGTCGAAGAAGGACTTGACGTGCAACTGGTAGATGACCGCGTCCTTGTACCAAAGGCCGTCGTCCTGGAGGGGTTGGGTTTCACTGATCATGGCAATGGGCGTATGGCGTCAGCCATGCAGCGACAGCCGCCACACGCGATAAGGTTGGTCGGGATGCAGCGTCAATTCGCGGGTCTGTCCCTGCCAGGGCTCGCTGCTTTCGGCCAGCAGGTCTTCGGCGATCAGCCGGCCCGTGTCGGCCTGGCCAAACAGCCAGAACGGCGCTTCGATACGCGCGTCTTGCGGCTGGAAGGGGTCCAGGCTGATAGCCGCCAATATGAAGTTGCCGCGGCCCGGCGTGGACTTGCAGAAGGCCAGCACGCGGTCGTTGCCGCTCTGCGCCAGGGTCAGCCCGCGATGGGTCTGCAAGGCGGGGTTGTTGCGGCGTATCTGATTCAGGCGGGTGATCTCGGCGCGGATATTGCCGGGCGCAAACCAGTCGCGCTGGCGCAATTCGTACTTCTCGGAGTCCAGGTATTCCTCCTTGCCGGGCAGGGCGGCCGCCTCGCACAGTTCGAAGCCGCTGTACATGCCCCACAGCCCCGAGCCCAGCGCCGCCAGCGCGGCGCGTATCAGGAAGCCCGGGCGCCCCGAGGACTGCAGGAAGTAGGGATTGATGTCCGGCGTGTTGACGAAGAAATGCGGCCGGAAGAAATCGGCGGCGGGCGGCGTGGAGACTTCCTGCAGATAGGCTTCCAGTTCCGCCTTGCCGTTGCGCCAGGTGAAGTAGGTGTAGGACTGGGTGAAGCCTATCTTCGCCAGCCTGTACATCATCTTGGGGCGGGTGAAGGCTTCGGACAGGAAGATCACGTCGGGATGCTGCGCGTGGACTTCGGCGATCAGCCACTGCCAGAACGGCAGGGGCTTGGTATGCGGATTGTCGACGCGGAACGTGCGCACGCCATGCTGCGCCCAGAACAGCACTACGTCGCGCAGTGCGCGCCACAGGGCCAGCTTGCGTGCCCGCCGGTGCGCGGCGGCGCCATAGAACGCGACGTTGACGATGTCCTGGTACTTCTTCGGCGGATTCTCGGCATGGCGCAGCGAGCCGTCGGGACGCCAGGAAAACCAGTCCGGATGGCGCGTCAGCCAGGGATGGTCCGGGGAGCACTGGATCGCGAAGTCCAGCGCCACTTCCATGCCATGGGCTTGGGCGGCGTCCACCAGCCTCAGGAAACCGTCCAGGCCACCCAGCAGGGGCTCGATGGCGTCGTGCCCGCCCAGGGCCGAACCAATGGCATAAGGGCTGCCCACATCGTCCGGCGCCGCCTGCAGGCTGTTGTTGCGGCCCTTGCGGTTGCGCTGCCCGATGGGGTGGATGGGCGGCAGGTAGAGCACGTCGAATCCCATTTCGCGCAGATCGGGCAAGCGTGCAATGACGTCGTCGAAGGTGCCGTGCTGGCCGGGCCGCGCCGATTGCGAGCGCGGGAACAGCTCGTACCAGCTGGCGTGGCAGGCCTGGCTGCGATCCACCCAGACGGGATAGGGCGCGGGGCTGACATACTCGAAAGGGCGTTCGTCGAGTTCGCGCATGGTGTCCGCCAGATCCGCGTCCAGCAAATCGGCGATCTGCTGCGGCGTGGCCGGCGCCAACTCGCCCTCGGCGCCCTTGCCGAATTTTTGCAGCGTATTACGTACCCTTAAGGCGCCCGGGTGCGAGGCGTTGCGGGCTCGCGCCAGCGCGGCGCGCAGCATCAGGAGGCCTTCCTCCACTTCCAGGCGGACGTCCACGCCCGCCTGGTGTTTCACCTCCAGGTCATGCCGAAAGGTCTGCCACGCGTCTAGCCAGGCGTGCACCGAGAACTCATGCGGGCCGATGCGGCGCGGACGGAACGAGGCTTCCCAGCGGTCGTTCAGGCCGCGCGCAAACGGCGTGGCGCGCCATGCGCTTTCGTCCGCCGCGCGCCAACGCAGTTCGGCCGCCAGCAGTTCATGGCCGTCCATGTAGATGTCGGCGTGCACGGCAATGCGTTCGTGCGGGATGCATTTGACGGGGAAGGCGCCGCCGTCCACCGCGGGGCTGACCTGCTCGACGACGATGCGCTGGCTGGCGGCGCCGTCCATGCGGCGCGCCACGTGGCGCGAGGCTTCGCGCACCGGATGGGTGGGCTCGAGCAGATACATGGCGCAGCCCGCGGGCGCGATCTGATTGCCTTGCGGCGCCAGGCCGTCAGGCACGCCTTCGGACAGGAAATCGGCCGGCGGCAGCAGCGGCGCCAACGCGTCCCAATCGACGCTTGCATCCTCCGCGTCCGAGGGATTGAGCGCCAGTACGACGGTGCCGGCTGCGCAATCGCGCAGCAGCATGGTGCAGTGGCCATCGCGCCCGCCGGCCAGGCGCAGCGGGCCGCGCAATCCGGCCTGCGCGAACCAGCGATTGGCCGCGGCCACGTCAGGCAACCCGGCATCCTCCTCGTCGTCGAACATGAGGACATCCGCGCACAGCGCCGCCGTCCAGGCGGCCCGTTTGTCGGCGGCCATGCGTGGCGGCGAGGCGATGACGGTTGCGACGGCCCGCAGCCTGCCGTCTTCCTCGGCCAGCCAACCGGACTTGAAGTCCCACCAGGGCAAGGACGAGCACAGGCCGTCCAGGCCCGCGCCGCGCAGGGCCGCCAGCGGCTCGGGCGCCAGCCCCTGGGCCCAGGCGTACAGTCGCGTGGCGCGATCCGGGCCGTGCAACGCTGCCGCCAATTCCGCCCAATCCTGGGCCGGCAGGCACTGCGGCGCGTGAAAGGCGTAGCCCGCAACCCCACGTTCGGTCCAGCGCCGCAGCCTCGTCGCCCAGGCCTGCACGAAGCCGGGCGGCGGAGGGCCCGGCCGCAAGCGCAACGCGTCGCGCGTTTGCGCGCCCATGCGCGGGTCGCGCGCGGGGTCTTCGGCAGGCGCTTGGTACCAGCCGGGGCCTGTGGTATCGGGCACGGCGCCGATGGCGCAGCGATCCAGGACGATATCGAGGTACAAGGCCAGGCCGTGTTCGGCAAGCTGGCCGACGGCATGTTCGATCCATTCCACCATGGGCACGCGCTTGCCGGCCAGCAGCGCGCCGTCGGCATCCAGCGGGGCGGGCGATCGGCTGTCCGGCCCCAATAGCCAGGGCGCGGGCAGCAGCAGGGCATCGAATCCGCGTTGCTGCAGGCGCGCATACAAGGCCGGCCCCAACCCGGCGCCCGGAACGCGGGAGTCCCCGGTTGCACCGCCACGGGCATGGTAGAGGCGCAAGCGAGCGAGGGAATGGACGGCGTGGGCTGTGGGCACCTGCGGTTCCTCCTTTCAGGAGCGTCTATGCGGCGGGCGCGGGCAGCCGCCCGCCGGGGCGCTGCGCGGCGCGCAGGGCAGCGTTGGCGGACGCCTCGGCCAAGGCGGGCACGCGGGGCCGCATGCCTACATCGACCAGCGAGCGGTAGAGTTCGGCGTAGGGCCGCGCAGCGGCGCGCCAACTGAAATCCATGCTCATGGCGTTGCGCTGGATGCTGCGCCAGAGCATGGCGTCCTCGCGCAGGCGCAGGGCGCGCGTGATGGCCGCAGCCATGTCCTCCACGCCGTCGCCGTCGAACAGCAGGCCGGTGGCGCCGGCCATTGCCGAAAGCGGCGCGCGCGGCCCTGGATCGTCGATGGTGTCGGCCATGCCGCCCACCCTCGAGCCGATCGGGATGGAGCCGTAGCGCATCGCATACAGCGGCGTCAGGCCGAAGGGCTCGAAGCGGCTGCCGTGCAGCAGCATGTCGGAGCCCGCGTGCAGCCGGTGGGCCACTGTTTCGTCGTAGCCGATACGTGTCGCGCAGCGCCCGGGATAGCGCGCGCAAAGCGCCTCCAGCGCAGCTTCCAGCCGCCGGTCTCCCTGGCCGAGGATGGCGACTTGCAGGCTCGGGTGGCTGTCCAGCGCCGCGGGCAGCGCCAGCGCCGCCACATCCGCCATCTTCTGTTCGGTCAGGCGGCTGCCCATGGCCATGAGCGCCGCGTCGGCATCTTCATGCAGGCCGAACTCGCGCTGCAGGGCCGCCTTGCAGCGCGCCTTGCGGCCCAGGTCGCGGGCCGAGAACCGCAATGAACCCAGATGGGGATCGCGGACCGGATTCCATACCATGTTGTCGATGCCGTTGGGGATGGCCACCAGATCCGCGGCGCGCCGCCGCAGCAGCGTCTCGAGGCCGCAGCCGAACGCGGGGGTCAGGATTTCCCGGGCGTAGGTATGGCTGACGGTCGTGACGCGGTCGGCGTAGCGGATACCCGCCTTGAGGAAATTCAACCGGCCCCATGCGCCCGCGGCCTCGTCATTGCGGTAGCGTTCGGGGATGCCCAGGGACGCGGCGCACGCCATCGGGAACTGTCCCTGGAACGCCAGGTTGTGTATGGTCATGATGCTCTTGACGTCGCCCGGGCCGCATTCCCGCAGCAAGAGCGGCACGAGCCCGGCGTGCCAGTCGTGCGCATGCAGCAGGTTTGGCCTCGCGATGCCTGGCAGTCCGCCCGCCACGCGCACCGCCGCATGGGCCAGCGCCGCATAGCGCACCGCATTGTCGGCGTGCTCGCAGCAGTTCTCGTCCAGATAGATGCCTGGCCGGTCAAAGAGCGCATCATTTTCGAGCAGCAGGAAGTCCAGCCCCGACTGGGCGCAATGCCCGGCGATGAGCCGGGCTGCTCCGCCCGGCAGATTGTGCAGCAGCGCCACCGCTCGAGCGCCTTCCAGGCGCTGGCGCACCCCGCGGTAGGCCGGAAGCAGCACGGTGACGGACACGCCGGCTTCGCGCAGCCCGCGCGCCATGCCCGTGATGGCATCCCCCAGGCCGCCCGTCTTCGCCAAGGGGAACGCTTCACCCGCCACTACCAGGGTTCGAATCTTCGACATGCCAACTCCCTCTGTGAGGCGGATCGTCGAGCGCGTCCGCCGCCGGGTTTCCATCCGCAAGCGCCGTGCCCGCGCCCCGGCGGCCGCAGGCGCCGGACCGCCGGGAACGGCAATTGCTGATTCAGGCGTTCTTTCGAATTGCGGACAATCGCGGGAGTGTCGAATGAAGACGGTGGCCGACTTTGTGCTGGAACGGCTATCCCAATGGGGGGTCAGAAGGATCTATGGCTACCCGGGGGACGGCATCAACGGCCTGATTGGCGCTTTTGGCCGCACCCAGGAACCGCTGGAGTTCGTCCAGGCCCGCCACGAGGAAGCTGCCGCATTCATGGCTTGCGCCCACGCCAAGTTCACCGGGCAGACCGGGGTCTGCCTGGCGACGTCGGGTCCCGGCGCCATCCATCTGCTGAACGGCCTGTACGACGCCAAGCTCGACCATCAACCGGTCGTTGCCCTGGTGGGCCAGCAGGCGCGCAGCGCGCTGGGCGGGGACTACCAGCAGGAAGTCGACCTGATCAGCCTGTTCAAGGACGTGGCGCACGACTACGTGCAGATGGCGGCGACCGCCGAGCAGGCGCGCCACATGATTGACCGCGCGATGCGCATCGCCATGGAACGGCGCAGCGTGACCTGCGTCATTTTTCCAAACGATGTGCAGGATTTGCCGGCGGTGGAAAAGCCCGCTCGCGAACATGGCACAGTGCCCACCGGCATAGGCTTGACCTCGCACGCGGGCGTGCCGGGCGAGGCCGCGCTGCGCAATGCGGCCGAGATTCTCAACCAGGGCGAACGGGTCGCGATGCTGGTCGGGGCGGGCGCGCTGGAAGCCGGTGCACAAGTGCGCCAGACTGCGGAACTGCTCGGCGCCGGCGTCGCCAAGGCGCTGTTGGGCAAGGCGGTGGTGCCGGATAGCCTGCCGTATGTCACGGGCTGCATCGGCCTCTTGGGTACGCAGCCCAGCTGGGACCTGATGAACGAGTGCGACGCCTTGCTGATGGTGGGCACCTCGTTCCCGTACTCGGAGTTCCTGCCGCCGCTGGGGCAGGCGCGCGCGGTGCAGATCGACCGCGACGGGCGCAAGCTCAGCCTGCGCTATCCCGTCGAACTCGGATTGGTCGGCGACAGCCGGCTGACCCTGCAGGCCTTGATTCCCTTGCTGCAGCCCAAGACCGCGCGCCGCTGGCGCGAGCGCATCGAGGGCAAGGTCGCGCGCTGGCATGAAACGGTGGAGGCGCGTGCAATGGTGCAGGCCCAGCCGCTGAATCCGCAGCGTCCATTCCTGGAGCTGTCCAAACGCCTGCCGCCGCGCAGCATCCTGACCTGCGACTCGGGCTCGGCCGCGAACTGGTACGCGCGGGACATCGCCATGCGTGAAGGCATGATGGGTTCGGTATCCGGCGGCCTGGCCACCATGGGCTGCGGGGTGCCTTACGCGCTTGCCGCCAAGCTGGCCCATCCAGACCGGCCCGTCATCGCGCTGGTCGGAGACGGGGCCATGCAGATGCTGGGCATGAACGAACTGATCACCATCGCCCATCGCTGGCAGGACTGGGCCAACCCGACCTTGATCGTCATGGTCCTGAACAACGGCGACCTCAACCTGGTGACCTGGGAGCAGCGCGTCATGGGCGGCGACCCCAGGTTCGCGGATTCGCAATGGCTGCCCCGGTTTTCCCATGCCGAGTACGGCCGCCTGCTGGGCTTGGAAGGCATACGCGTGGACAGCCCGGACGCCGTGGGAGACGCCTGGGACCAGGCGCTGGCCGCGACCCGCCCGGTCGTGCTGGAAATGGTGACCGACCCCGAGATGCCGCCTTTGCCGCCGCACATCCCGCCCAAACAGGTCGCCGCGTATTTCCAGGCGCTGCGCAAGGAAGAAGGCGGCGCGGGCGGGGCGGCCCTGCGGGCCACCATCAAGCAATGGTGGGCGGGCTGAGGCCGGGGCCGCATCGATCGCATTCTGTCGTCCAGGAGCATGCAATGACCAAGACCAAACCTTCCAACCCGTCCCGGCCCGGTGATCCCAAGCGGCCGGTTCCGGAGCAGCATCCGGCCGAGCAGCCCAGGCCGGACCCAGGCGGGCAGGAGACCGACAGGCGCGGCCGCTGGCCGCCCGACAGCCTGCCCAACCCCATGCCCGGGCTGGATCCCCAGCAGACG
Source organism: Achromobacter xylosoxidans (assembly GCF_002192695.1). Lineage (GTDB taxonomy): Bacteria > Pseudomonadota > Gammaproteobacteria > Burkholderiales > Burkholderiaceae_B > Achromobacter > Achromobacter xylosoxidans_C. The sequence continues at coordinate 242,533 of NZ_MTLG01000075.1, read as the reverse complement.
CCGGGCATCGACCGGCTCGACGGACCACGGCTTGCGGCCTTGCGCAGCACATGTTTTTTCCACCAGGAGCACCTATGAACAAGCACCATGGATTGCGGGATATTTTTCAACCGGCCGACAACTCCGCGCGCACCATGCGCGATCTGATCGCCGGAACCGAAGCCCTGCTGCGCAGCACGGCAAGCTACGGCGGATCCGAGATCGAAGCGGCGCGCGACAGCCTCAAGCATCAACTGGAAGCCGCGCGCGAGCACGCCAAGGGCTGGGAGCGGGCGGCCTGGGACCGCGCCAGGCATGCCTCCCATGCCGCCGACGAGTACGTCCACGAAAACGCCTGGAAGAGCCTGGCAGGCGCGGCCCTCGTAGGCGTGCTGGCGGGCGTGTGCCTCATGTCGGACCACAAGCGCCGCTGAGCGTCTAATCCTTTTTGCCCATTGATGCAGCGCGGCGTTTCCAGGACCATGCACGGATTGCGCCGTACCTCCGGAACCCACGATGAACCTCGACCCAGCCGCGCCGCGCCGCAAGTCGCCATGGGGGAATGCCTTCGCCGCCGTGACCCTGATTGCGGCCGTGGCCGTGGTGCTGGCATTCGCCGCCTTGCGCATCGCCGAGCAGCGCATCGCCGGCATGCTGGGTCCGCGCGGCGAAATCGGCCACGTCGAGGTGGGCTACCGGCAGGTCATCCTCAAGGACGTGACGATATCCGGCGGTACCGGCCAGGCCGGCGCCCGCGCACGGCAAGTCATCCTGGAGCCGGAGTGGACAGCCTTCCTGCGGCACGAGGCGGTCTTCAAGGCCGTCATCGTCGAAGGCTTCGATTTCACCGTGGTGCGCCGGGTAAATGGCGACATGGACATCGCGCCGGCGTTGCAGGCTTCCTTGCGCGCAGGCGAAGGCGGTGACACCCAAACCCGGCGCAATACGCCGATCCGCATCGCGGAACTGATCCTGCGCGACGGCAGGCTGGATTTCGAGGACGCCGCGGTCTCCAGGCCCGCGCATCGGATCCCGTTCTCGGGCGTCCAGGCGAGCCTGCGTCCGCTGACCATCCCCGGCGACGGGGCGCGCAGCGAGATGGAGTTCGCAGGCAGCATCGAAGGCAACCGCAATGGCGCGGCCACGGTGCGCGCGCAGGGCTGGCTGGTGGTGGGAGGGACGGACGCGGACATCAAGGTCGCGGTGCGCAACATGGACATCCAGCATGCCGCCCCATACCTGGCGGACAACGGCGCCGCGTCGCTGGCGGCGGGCGCCATGGACCTGGACATGCGTACCGCCATTGCCAAGCGCCAGCTCGAAGCCACGGGCACGGTGGCGCTGCGCGGCCTGCGCTTTGCCGGCGACGGCAACCTGTTCTCGCTGCCGCGCAAGGCGGTACTGGCGGCGCTGAAGGACCAGAGCGGCACGCTGCGTTTCGATTTCGCCCTGGCGGGCGACCTGGACAATCCCAAGTTCTCCGTCACGCGCGGCTTTACCGCGCAGGTGGCCCGGGGCTTCGGCCACGCGATCGGGGTGGGCGCCGAGGGCGCCGCGGAAGGCGTGACCGGCGCCGTCAAGGAACTGGGCAACGCCTTGTCGGACCTGCTCACGCCTAAGCCTTGAACGACTGGCCGGCGTTGTTGCCGCGGCGGCCATCCGCGGCCGGAAGCGCCTGACCCGCCGCGTGCGCGCGCCTGTGTCTCAGCTTCACCTCCATCACGGCAAAGGCCGCCAGAGCCAGGAACAATGGCGCAAAGGCATACAGCGCACGGTACGCCAGCGCCGCGCCCAGCACTTCGGCGGCGGGAATCGCGGGCGTGAGCGCGGCCACGAAGATGGCTTCGGTGGTGCCCAGGCCGCCCGGCACGCGGATGATCAGCGCCGCGAAGCTGGCGCACAGCAGGATGCCCAGCACCGCGGGATAGCTGGCCTTGCCTTGCAGCAGCAGGTAGATGATGGCGCCCATGATGGCCCACGACAGCGCCGCGACCACGCTTTGCGCCGCCGCCATGCCGGCGCCGGGCAGCACGGCATGCTGTCCCATCCAGGTCCAGGAGCGCCGCTTCGCCCGCGCGCACACCGCCACGTAGCCGGCCGCCAGCAACAGCAGCGCGGCGCCGAGCGCCCGCAGCAGATTCGACCCGATGGCCCAGCCCTGCGGCACGGGCACCGCGCCTGCGGCGAACAGCACGCCCGCAATCCACGCATACCCTATCCAGTTGGATACGGCTGAAAACAAGGCCACCCGGGTCGCCACCGACTTGCGGCAACCCAGCCGCGCGTACAGCCTGAGGCGCGCGCCCAGGCCGCCAAGCAGGACGCCCAGGCTCAGGTTCAGGGCATAGCTCATCATGGCCACGCCCAAGGTCTTGGGCCAGGGCAGGGTATGGCGGGTGTAGCGCTTGCTCAGCAGATCCATGGCGCCGTACATCAGATAGCCTGCCACGACCAGTCCGGCCGCGGCGGCTATGGTTCCTGGGGGTATCCTGCGCATGGCGATCCAGACCTGCGCCCAATCCACCGAACGGCCGTAGTGGTACAGCAGCGCCGCCACCAATGCCAACACGAGCACCGGCAAGGCGCGCTTGACCCGCGGCCAGCGATGGCGCCACGCGCGCGTCAATGTGGAGCGGAAAACTCTCATGCCGACTCCTGTTGCGCTTCGATGGGCAGCGACTTCAGGCGGGGCTTGTGCGCGGGCAGGCTGCCCGCCCACGCAGGAAAGCGCCGCAGGAAGTGGAACACGACCACCCCGATCCACAGGCGCCGCAAGCGCCGCTTCGACCCCGCGGGCAGCTCGATGCGGCGGCAATCCTGTTCGATGAGCCGGTCCAGGCTTCGGCGCAGCGCCGCGTTCAAGCCCGCGTCGCGCGCCACCACATTGGCCTCCAGATTCAGCGCCAGGCTGAGCGGATCCAGGTTGCTGGACCCGATGGTGCTCCAGTCGCGGTCGACGCAGGCCACCTTGCCGTGCAACGGGCGCTTGCAGTATTCGTAGATCTCCACGCCCGCATCGATCAGGTAGTCGTACAACATCGAGGCGGCCAGCCTCGCGACCAGCACATCGGGCTCGCCCTGCAGCAGCAGGCGCACGCGCACGCCGCGGCGGGCGGCGTTGGCCAGGTCATGCAGCAGCTGATATCCGGGGAAGAAATAGGCGTTGGCGATCAGTACGTCCTCGCGCGCGGCGCGCACGCCGGCGCGGTAGTAGCGTTCGATGTCCGTCTGATGCTCGATGTTGTCGCGCACCACCAGCCGGCCGCCGCCGTCGCCCTCCGGCATGGGGTCCAGGCGCGCAGGCCGCCGCCGTTTGCGCGCCCACGCGTCCACCGCGAGCGCCGCGCGGGCGAAGTCCGCGATGTCGGCGGCCAACGGGCCTTCCAGCCGCAGCGCATAGTCCTGCTTGGCTTCCGGACCGTAATCGGGCAAGTGGTCGGCGGAAAAATTGATGCCGCCGACGAAAGCGACGCGGCCGTCCACCGCCACGATCTTGCGGTGCATGCGCCTGAACACATTGGTGCGCACGCCGAGAAAGCGCGGGCGCGGGTCGAACACATGGATGCGGATGCCGCTCTCGGCCATGGCGCCGACAAAGTCATCGTCCAGCTCGTCCGATCCATAGCCGTCCACGGTCAGGTCGACGCTGACGCCGCGGCGGGCGGCGGCGATCAGGGCGCGCTGGAACTCCTGTCCCACGGCGTCATCGAACAGGATGAAGGTTTCCACCAGCACCTCACTGCGAGCCGCGTCCAGCGCTTGCAGCACCGCCGGGAAGTAGTCGGTGCCGTTTTCCAGCAGCGTGTAGCGGTTGTGCTCGCGCCAGCGCAGGTTCATAGCGCGATCTCCGCGCAGATCGGCACATGGTCGGACAGGCGCGACCAGACCCGCGACGCCAGCGGCACCGGCTGCCAGTCGCGCACGTTGCGCACATAGATGCGGTCCAGCCGCAAGAGGGGCCAGCGCGCCGGAAACGTGCGCGCGGGGCGGCCCAGGCGCGACGTGTAGACCTCGCGCGTGCCGCAGTCCTGCATCAGCGCGTCGGCGCGCAGGCGCCAATCGTTGAAATCGCCGGCGATCAGCAGGGGCTCGCCCTCAGGCACGCCGGCCGCCACCAGTTCGCACAGGCGGCGCAACTGCTTGCCGCGGTGGCCCTCCAGCAGGCCCAGGTGCACGCATATCGCATGGACTGGGGTGGGCAGTGACGGGACCCGCAGAATGCAATGCAACAATCCGCGTCCCTCATGCCCGTGGACGGTCACGTCATGGTTCTCGTGGCGTTCGATGGGATATCTGGAGAGGAGCGCGTTGCCATGGTGTCCGGCCGGGTACACGGCATTGCGGCCGTAGGCAAAGTCGGTCCACAGCGAGTCGGCGAGGAATTCGTACTGGGAGGTGGCCGGCCAGGCCTGGTGCCGTTCCGCGTGTTGCTGGTGTTCTCCCAGGACTTCCTGCAGGAACACGATGTCCGGGCTCGCCATCCTCAAGGCCTCGCGCAGCTCATGCAGCATGAAGCGGCGGTTGAAGCTGGTGAAACCCTTATGCGTATTCACGGTGAGCACGGTCAGCGTGGTGGCATCGATGTAGCGGGAGGAGGGCATGGACGCTCCGGATGGGTCGATCGATCCGGACAGCGGAGCAATCCGCGTTCCCGAAACGTAAAGAGGCGTAACTTCCCGGCGGCGCGGTCTCCGCGCGCCACAAACCGAATGAGCAAATGCGAAATGCGCAGTTCTCAACCGCCGGGGGCCGGCCTACGATCCCTAGCTTCCCTCCTGGTGGACGACTCATGACCGAATTGCTGCGCATCCAGAACCTGACCGTGGACCTGCCTCCCGGCGCCGACCGGCCGCATGCGCTGAAGGACCTGTCGCTGGCCGTCAGCGCGGGCGAGATCGTATGCGTGGTGGGCGAAAGCGGTTCGGGCAAGTCGTTGACCGCCGGCGCCATCCTGGGGCTGCTGCCGCAAGACGTGCGCGCAAGCGGCGGCCAGGTGCTCTGGGAAGGGCAGGACCTGCTGCGGCTGGCGCCCGAGGCCCTGCGCCGGCTGCGCGGCCAGCGCATCGGCATGATCTTCCAGGAACCGATGACGGCGCTCAATCCGCTGCGCAGCATCGGCGACCAGATCGCGGAAGTGTTCCGCACCCATACTCGGCTGGGGCGGGGCGAGATCCGGCGCCGCACGCTGGATCTGCTGGACTCCGTGCGCCTGCCGGATCCCTTGCGGGCGCTGGGCGCGTATCCGCATGAACTCTCGGGCGGCCAGCGGCAACGCGCCATGATCGCCATGGCGCTGGCCCTGGAGCCGGCCTTGCTGATCGCGGACGAACCGACCACCGCGCTGGACGTGACGACCCAGGCCCAGATCCTGCACCTGATCCACGACCTGCAGCGCCGCAAGGGCACGGCCGTGCTGTTCATCACGCACGACTTCGGCGTGGTCGCCGAGATCGCCGACCGCGTCGCGGTGATGCAGCGCGGCGTATTGGTGGAAAGCGGCGCGGCGCAGCAGGTGCTGGAACATCCGCGGCACCCGTACACGCGCGCGCTGATCGCGGCGGTGCCGCCGCTGGCGCCGGCCGCGCCCCGGCCCGGCATGCAGGACGACGCGCCGGTCATCCTGCGCGCGCAAGGCGTGTCCAAGACCTACCGCAAGCGCGGCTGGTTCGGCCTTCCGGGCCGCGAGACGCGGGCGCTGGACGACGTGACGCTGACCCTGAAGGAAGGCGGCACGCTGGGCATCGTGGGCGAAAGCGGGTCCGGCAAATCCACGCTGGCGCGCGCCTTGCTGGGCCTGGCGCCGCCGGATGCGGGCGGCATCAAGCTGGCCGGCGAGCCGCTGGCGCTCAAGGGCGGCGCGGCGCGCCGCGAACATGCGCGGCGGGTGCAGATGGTGTTCCAGGATCCCTATGGTTCCTTGAATCCGCGCCAGCGCGTGGGTGAAATCGTGGCGCGCGGCCCGATCGTGCATGGCACGCCCCGGCGTGTAGCGCTGGCGCGCGCCCAGGAACTGTTTGAATTGGTGGGCCTGTCGCCGGACGCCGTGCGGCGCTATCCGCACGAGTTCTCGGGCGGGCAACGCCAGCGCGTGGGCTTGGCGCGGGCCCTGGCCATGCAGCCGCGCGTGCTGATCGCCGACGAGCCGGTATCGGCGCTGGACGTATCGGTGCAGGCGCAGGTGCTGGCGCTGCTGGCGCGGTTGCGCGAACAGTTGGGCCTGTCGATTCTCTTCATCACGCACGACCTGCGCGTGGCCGCGCAGGTCTGCGACGACATCGCGGTGATGCAGAACGGGCGGGTGGTGGAAGCGGGCGCCTGCGCCCAGGTCTTTGGCCAGCCCGCGCACCCCTACACGCAGGCCTTGCTTGCCGCGGTGCCGGGGCGTCGGTGGGATCCGGCCTCGGCGGCGTTGCGCCAGGCGGCCTGAGCCGGGTGGCGCTATACCGTGCGGGCCGCCCAAAATGCGGTGCGCACGGCGGGCGACGCCGCGATGCTGGCGGTTACGCGGTCCAGGTCCAGTTCGTCGACCGAGGCTTCGCTGAGCGCGGCCTCGATCTCGACCTCGTTCTCGCCGAACTGGTCGATCTTGAGTTCGGACAGCGGCAGCTGTTCGGTTTCGAGCACGTCTTCCAGCACCGTCATGGCGGCTTGCCGCTGCTCCACGTTTGCAATTACGTGTATCACGGTCGTGACCTCGGTGGTCTGCGAGTCCACCGGCTGGCGGTTGACGTAGCTGACGACAGGCCGCAGCAAGGTGTTCGCCGCCAGCACGAAGGCCGTGGCGGCCACGGCTTCCAGGATCAACGAGGCGCCCGCGCAGGCGCCGATGGCGGCGGAGCCCCACAGCGTGGCGGCGGTGTTCAGGCCGCGGATGCTGCCGCCTTCGCGCATGATGGCGCCAGCGCCCAGGAACCCCACGCCCGAGACCACGTAGGAAATGACGCGCGAGCCGCCATCGGCGCCGCCCACGCGGAATGCCAGGTCCACGAAGATGGCGGCGCCCACCGCCACCAGCACATTGGTGCGCAGGCCGGCCGTGCGCTGGCGGAACTGGCGTTCAAAGCCGACCACGGAGCCCAGCACGAACGCGGTCAGCAGGCTGACCAGGGTATTGGCCAGCGTGATGAGTTGGATGTTTTCGAAGTTCTTCATCTTCTTCTCGATTCTTCAGCATGGTATGGAAGGACGCGCGGGCCGCTCAGGGCAGGCGCCAGACCGAGGCCAGGACCAGCAGCAGTCCCGCCAGCCAGATCAGCGCCAGCAGGACGACGCGCGCAATCATCAGGGTTTTGTACGGATCTTTCATGACAGCCTCCAGGCCGCGCTTGCATCAGGCGGGCAGCACGGCAATGGCCGCGCCGGACTCGCATTCCCAGTGCACCCGGCGCACGTCCGGGCTCTGGCCCAGCCGCAGCGCCACCGCGCCCAGCAGATTGCGCAGGTGCGGCGGGCAATGCAGCGTGACGACGGTGGATGCCAGCTGATCCGATTCGGCGCGCAATATGCGCACCGCCAGCACCCGCAGGTCCAGGTCGCGCAGTTCGTAGTACAGCTGCTTGCGCAGCGCGTTGAGCGTGTCGGCCACGCTCACAATGGTGAATTGGTAGGTGGGTGCGGCCGGCTTAGGCGGGGCCGCCTTAGGTGCGGCCGGCTTAGGTGGTGCCGCCTTAGGTACGGCCACGGCCTGTTGTGCGGCAGGCGCCGCGCCGCTGCGGTCCAGGAAAGGCAGGAATTGCTTGATGCGCATGATCGTCTCCTTAGCGGGGGAGTACGGTGGAAGATCCACATGCATGCGCCGCCTGGCCAGACGCAGGCGCGCGCAAACAGGCGCAACGCATCGCGTCGGCAAGCAGTAGGGGAGAGGGCTGGCGGTCCCGTCTGGATGGGGCCGGAAAGCCGGGTCCTGGCTTTATGCAGGACCGGCGCGGACTAGGGCCGCGGATCCTGCGTCAAGCGGCGCTTGCAGTCGTGTTTCGACTACATCCGTCGTTGTCCACATTGATCTCTGGTAAGTTAAGGGTGCCGGAAGTATATCGCCGGCCTAGGGTAAACACCAGTAAAAATCCCGCAAGAACGTGCATCAGCAGTCATGTCCCGCGCGCGCCCATCCAGATGCGTCGGAAACTGGATTCAGGTAGTATTCAGTTTCCCGTAAGAAAGAGAGCAAGGCGGGCGCTCCATCCGTTTGCTGCCCCGGCAGCCCGAGCCGTCCGCCACTTATGACTGAAGACCCACCCTCTAGCAGGGCGCCGCAAGCAAGCCGGCGCCCGATGCCCCATCTTCCTGCCACGGCCAGGGCTCGCAGCCCGCAAGCCGATTCCACCTTCGCCGCCGCGGCCACGCCGCGTCTGGGCGGCCGCGCTCCGCCGGCCGCCCGCGGGGCCGTTCGCGCCCGCATTGAGCCTCACGCCCGCGTCCGCGGCGCATCCCCCTTGATCCTGTCCGGCGCCGCGTGGCGTCCGGTCCCGATTTGCATGGAATCTCGATGATTTTCGATTGGATGTCCGACCCCACCGCCTGGCTGGGCCTGGCGACCCTGGTGGTGCTTGAAATTGTGCTGGGTATCGACAACCTGGTGTTCATCGCCATCCTGGCCGACAAGCTGCCGCCGGAACAGCGCAACCGCGCGCGCCTGATCGGCCTGACGCTGGCGATGGTCATGCGCCTGGGCCTGCTGGCGAGTATCGCCTGGGTGGTCACCCTGACCGAACCGATGTTCACGCTGCTGGGCGCCGAGATCTCGGGACGCGACCTGATCCTGATCCTGGGCGGCCTGTTCCTGCTGTTCAAGGGCACCATGGAGCTGCATGAGCGGGTGGAAGGCAGCGCCAGCCACGACCAGGGCCAGAAGCCGCAGCATGCCGTGTTCTGGCAGGTGATCCTGCAGATCGTGGTGCTGGACGCGGTGTTCTCGCTGGACTCGGTGATTACCGCCGTGGGCATGGTGCAGGACCTCAGCATCATGATGATCGCGGTGATCGTGGCCATGGCCGTGATGATGCTGGCCAGCCGCCCGCTGATGGCCTTCGTGGGCCGCCACCCGACGGTGGTGATCCTGTGCCTGGGCCTGTTGCTGATGATCGGCTTCAGCCTGGTGGCCGAAGGCCTGGGCTTCCATGTGCCCAAGGGGTATCTGTACGCCGCCATCGGCTTCTCGATCCTGATCGAACTGTGCAACCAGCTCGCGCGCCGCAATCGCGTCAAGGGCACGCACGCCCTGGGCCGCCGCCAGCGCACGGCGCAGGCCGTGCTGCGCCTGCTGCGCGCCGGCCGCGCGGGGCAGGCCGCCGGCCAGGCCGACGAGGTGGCCGCGCTGGTTGACGGCGCGGACGGCGAACCTGCCTTTGCGCCCGAGGAAAGCACCATGATCGAACGCGTGCTGTCCATCGGCGGACGGGACGTCCGCTCCATCATGGTGGCGCGCGGCGACATGGTCTGGCTGGACGTGGCCGATACGCCCGAGAACATCGTGCGCAAGTTCGGCAGCGGCCACTCGCGTCTGCCGCTATGCGCGGGCGATCCGTCCAATGTGCTGGGCGTGCTGCACTTCAAGGACTTGTTGCCGCTATTGCAGAATCCGGGCCCGATCGATCTGGTGGAACTGGCGCGCGAACCGCGCTATGTGATGGAAACCACGCCTGTGCTCAAGGTGCTGGACGAGCTGCGCGCCTCGCGCGACCACATGCTGATCGTGGTCGACGAACACGGCGTTTGCGAGGGACTGATCACCCCCATGGACGTGCTGACCGCCGTTGCCGGCGACCTGCCCGAGCACCAGGAGGACCAGCCCGAAGCCTTGCAGCTGGCCGACGGCTCCTGGCTCTTGGAAGGCCGCCTGGCGGTCGCGGAAGCGGCGCGCCTGCTGGAAGCGCCGGACCTGGCCGATGAGTATGCGGATGCGACCCTGGCGGGCTGCCTGTTGCGCGCGAGCGGCCGGATTCCCGAAGCCGGCGACGCGATCGCGTGGCGCGACTGGCGCTTCGAGGTCACCCGGCGCGATGGCCTGCGCATCGATCAGGTGCACGCCAGTCCGATCAGGCAGGAGGCGCCTCACGCCGGCTGACGGCGGCCTGAATCGTTGACGCGATGGGGATGCCTTGGGGCATCCCCGTTTTTTTTTGGCCGCATTTTTTTGCGCGGTCTTCCGCGGCCGCGATTCACGCCGGAATCTCGCGCGTTAATCTGCGCGTTAATCTTTTTGCAGCCCGAAAGCAAGGGGGGCCGGGCCTATGGATAGTATTGGTGAAAGTAAAACTCTGTGCGAAGATTGCGACAGATTTCACGATTTCCGATCCCGGCAAGCTTTGCCGGAATTTGCAGTTTCGTACGGCGCGTCTTTGCATCTTGTTATCTCTTTCCGGGGTACATCGCATGGGCAGTACGCAGTCCGCATTCGAGAAAATCAGTGGGAAATGGATCGCGGCGTGGCTGATGGTGGCTGCGCCGCCATGCTTTGCGCCGCTTGCGCATGCCCAGTCGCAATCGGCGGATGACGCCAACAAAAGCAATAACCCGCTCAATCTGGCGGCGTCGTTGAATTTCCAGAATTACTACACGCCGAAGTTGTTCGGCAGCAACGCCCACACCAACGATTTCCTGGTCCGGCCGACCATCCCCGTCGCGCCCGGCGATTTCATCGGCGTGCCGCAGATATTCCGCATCACCGCGCCCGTCAGCACCCGGCCGCAGGCCGACGGCAGCTACAACTCGGGCCTGGGCGATCTCAACGTGTTCGATATTTTCCTGCTGCAGCAGGGCGCGCTGGACCTGGGCGTGGGACCCATGCTGACCGTGCCCAGCGCCACCAGCAGCGAACTGGGCGCGGGCAAGTGGTCCGCCGGCCTGGCCGGCGTGGCGGTGCACGCCAGCAAGGAGGGGCTGCTGGGCGCGCTGGTGCAATGGCAGCATTCCTTTGCCGGCCAGAACAGCCGCGACACGGTGCACACCGCCACCTTCCAGCCATTCCTGATACGCAATCTGCCGCAGGGCTGGTACCTGAGATCCACGGCGACCTGGACCTTCGATCTGCAGAAAAGCGACTACTACATTCCCGTCGGACTGGGCGCTGGCAAGGCCTGGCGGGTCGGGAAGAACATCTTCAACGTGTTCGCGGAGCCGCAATGGACGGTTGCGCACAAAGGGGAAGGGCTGCCCCAGTTCACCTTGTTCGCCGGTTTGAACATCACTTTCGGGAATTGATCCTGTCAGCGTTTTCCTGATCTTGCGGAGTATGTAGGGATGCAGAGCGCGATCGCGGCAGTTGCAGGGATGTTCGCCGTTCTGGCCGGGCTGGCCGTGCCGGCCGCCGCCTGGGCCACCGAGGGAGCGCTGGGGCGCCAGATCACGGGTACCAACGTGCAGCCCAACGCGGGCATCGTTTCTCCCGAGCCCATCTGGGCCGTCAACCTGTCGCAGATCTACCTGGACGGAACGGTGGGCGGCAGCAGGGAAGTACCGGTGGGGGGCCGTTCCTCGCTGGGCCTGGACGCGAAAGTGGCGTTCACGCTGGCCACCGTGCTCAAGACCTGGGACACCGGACCGGGGCGCTGGAATTTCGCCTCCAGCTTCACCTTGCCCTATGTCTGGAACAAGGTGAATTCCACCGTGACCGGCCCCGGGGGACGCAACATCGAACAGAGCGATACGGCCTCGAACCTGTTCGACATTTACTTCTCGCCCATCATCGCGGGCTACCATTTTTCCGAAACCTCGCACATGGCGCTCAGCCTGAACATCTGGGCGCCGACCGGCAAGTACAACGCCGACGACATGGCCAATCCCAGCCTCAACAACTGGACCTTCATTCCGCAGGTGGCCTACACCAAGATATTCCCGGAGTCCGGCTTTCAACTGGACACCGTGGCCGGGGTCCAGTTCTATACCCGCAACAACGCCACGGACTATCGCAACGCGCCGCTGTTCAGCATGGATGTGATGGGCCGCAAGATCTTCAGCAATGGCCTGAGCGCGGGCCTGATCCTGGGCACCATCCAGCAGCTGGGCAGCGACTCCGGCCCGACCGCCGACCGGCTCAACGGCTTCAAGGGACGCGACTGGGCGCTGGGCCCGATCGTGACCTATGACAGGAAACTGGCGGACAAGCGCTCCTTGTCCCTTGGCCTGCGCTGGGTACCCACGATCAGCAGCACGAAGCGTCTGGACAGCAACGACACGGTCATGGCGACCGCGACGCTGGTGTTCTGACCGTCAGCACGATTTTCAGGGGCTGCCAGCCCCGGGCGCGGCACGGCCGCCCCTGAACCATCAGCTTTTGGGGTGATTGAAATGGCAAAGCAAACACAAGGGAAAACACGCTACGCCGGCGCATTGCTGCTGGCCGGCGTGGTGCTGGGCGCGGGCGCAAGCACCGCCTATGTGGTGATGGGCAAGGACGGCCCGCCCGAGGCGGTGAAGGTGGTGCTGGGCGACGGCAAGAGCGGCCCGGCCGGCATGGCCTGGGTGCCTGGGCGCGAGTTCCTGATGGGCAGCAGCCACAAGCTGGCCCAGCCCAATGAAATGCCGGCGCACAAGGTGTCCGTCAGCGGCTTCTGGATGGACGTGAACGACGTGACCAATGCCCAGTTCCGCCGCTTCGTCGACGCCACGGGCTATGTGACGACCGCCGAGCAAAAGCCCCGCTGGGAGGACTTGAAGGTCCAGTTGCCGCCCGGCACGCCGCGCCCCGACGACAGTCTGCTGGTGGCGGGCGCCATGGTGTTCGTGGGCACCGAGAGCGAGGTGTCCCTGCGCGACTATTCGCGTTGGTGGCGTTATGTGCCCGGCGCCAACTGGCGCCATCCGCAAGGACCGGGCAGTTCCATCGCGGGCAAGGACGACCATCCGGTGGTGCAGGTGTCGTACCAGGACGCGACGGCCTATGCCAAATGGGCCGGCAAGCGCCTGCCCACGGAGTCCGAATGGGAAATGGCGGCGCGCGGCGGGCTGGAGCAGGCCACCTATGCCTGGGGCGAGGAACTGCTGCCGCAGGGCAAGGCCATGGCCAACATCTGGGACACCCAGCAACCGCAGCCGTTTCCAGTCGTGAAGGATGAAAAAGTGCAGGTCGGCACCATGCCGGTGGGCAGCTTCTCGCCCAATGGCTATGGCCTGTACGACATGGCCGGCAACGTATGGCAATGGACCGCCGACTGGTACCGCGCCGACGCCTTCAAGATCCAGGCGCAATACCGCCAGCCGCCCGCGAACCCGGCGGGGCCGGCCGACAGCTACGACCCGGACGACGGCATCGTGCCTCCGGCCGCGCCCAAGCGCGTGACGCGCGGCGGCTCGTTCCTGTGCAGCGACACCTATTGCATCAGCTACCGCACCAGCGCCCGGCGCGGCACGGACCCGATGAACGGCATGTCGCACCTGGGGTTCCGCACCGTCATGACGCCGGAACAATGGAAATTGGCCCAGACGGCCAAGAACGGCGTCGCCAGCCGCTAACGCACCAACGTCACGCAGGAGAGGGTATGCCGATGAGCAACCGCGACAGCATTCTGGAATTGGAGCGCGCCATCGCGCGCTCGGTGCTGGGCCAGGGCGCCGTCATCCGCGAGGTGTTGCTGGGCCTGCTGGCCGATGGCCATCTGCTGCTGGAAAGTCTGCCGGGGCTGGCCAAGACGCGCACCGTCAAGACGCTGGCCCAGCATCTGGCCGCGGCGATGAGCCGCATCCAGTTCACGCCCGACCTGCTGCCCTCGGACATCACCGGCGCGGAGGTGCTGCAACAGGACGCGCAGGGCGCCAGCCGCATCCAGTTCCAGCAGGGGCCGCTATTCGGCAACCTGATCCTGGCCGACGAGATCAACCGCGCGCCCGCCAAGGTCCAGGCCGCGCTGCTGGAAGCCATGGAGGAACGCCAGATCACCGTGGCCGGCACCACCCACCGCATGCCGCAATTGTTCATGGTGCTGGCCACCCAGAACCCGATAGAACAGGAGGGCACCTATCCCTTGCCCGAGGCGCAGATGGACCGCTTCATCATGAAGATCGTGCTGGACTATCCAGACCCCGACAGCGAAAGGCAGATGCTGGCCATGCTGCGCGGCGAGTCGCGCCAGGATGGCGCCGCCGACAGCGCGCCGCTGACGCAGGAGGCCCTGTTCGCCTGCCGCGCCGAGGTCGACCGGGTGCACGTGTCCTCGGCGCTGGACCAGTACCTGGTGGACCTGGTCAACGCCACCCGCCGGCCGGCCGCGCAGGACGCCGATCTGGCGCGCTGGATCCAGGTCGGCGCCAGCCCGCGCGGCGCGATCGCGCTGGACAAGGTGGCGCGCGCCCACGCCTGGCTGGCCGGGCAGGACTACGCCTCGCCCGACGACGTGCGCGGCGTGGCCCGGCCGGTGCTGCGGCATCGCCTGCACCTGTCCTATGACGCGGTCGCCGACGGCGTCACGGCGGACCAGGTGATAGACAAGCTGCTCGACACCGTAGCGGTGCCGGTCTGAGTCCGCCATGCCGTCCGCCGCTCCCTCCCCGGAAGTCCAGGTCCGCATCGCGGACTTGATGGCGCTGGAACCCGCCGCGCGCGGCCTGGGCTTCTTCAGCCGCCAGCCGGTGCACAGCATACTGGCCGGCCAGCATGGTTCGCGCCTGCGCGGCCGCGGGCTGGACTTCGAGGAATTGCGCCGCTACCTGCCCGGCGACGATCTGCGCCAGCTGGACTGGCGCGCCTCGCAGCGCCTGGGCAAGCCTTATGTACGCACCTATAGCGAGGAGCGCGACCGCCCGGTGCTGGTGGTGGTGGACCAGCGCATGGGCATGTACTTCGGTTCGGTGCGCAGCTTCAAGTCGGTGGCGGCCGCGCGCGTGGCGGCCTTGTCCGCGTGGATGGCCTATCTGGCCGGCGACCGCGTGGGAGGCCTGGTGTTCAGCGATGGCGGCATCGACCGCGTGCGGCCGCTGCGCAGCCGTGAACGCATCCAGGCCCTGTTCGCCGCCATCGCGCGCCGCAGCCTATCCATGGGCGCCGATCAGCCCGACGTGGACGCTTCCGGGCGGCTGAACGAGGCGCTGCAAGGGACGCTGGCGCATGCGCCGCACGATTGCCTGGTCTGCCTGATCAGCGATTTTGCCGGCGCCGACGCCACGACCTTGCGCCTGTTGCGCACGCTGGCCGCGCACAACGACGTGATCGCGACGCTGGTGTACGACCCGCTGGCGCTGCGCATCCCCTTGAGCGGCCGGCTGGTGGTGACGCAGGGCGAGCTGCAGGTCGAGGTGGCGGCCGATCGCAAGCAAGTGCGCGAGCCGCTGTCGGACTTCTTTTCGGGACGCCTGCGCGACGTGGCCGAACTGCTGCACCGCAGCCGCGTGCCGCTGCTGTCCATCGACACCGCGGACGACACCGTGGCGCAGTTGCGGCGCGAACTGGGCCGCCAGGCCAGCCGTCAGCAAAGCCGGGGCCGGACATGAACGCCGACGCCGCGCCGTCCATCGAACAGCTGCGGCAACTGCCGCTGCCCGAGCCGGTCAGCTACTGGCCGCAGACCTGGGGCTGGGCGGCGCTGCTGGCCGTGGCGCTGGCCCTGGCCGGATGGGCGGCGTGGCGGATGGCGCGGCGTCACGCGCGAAACCGCTACCGCCGCGCGGGCCTGCGCATGCTGCAGGCGTTGCGCCGGGAAACGCAGGCGGACCCGTTGGCCGCGCGCGCCTTGCCGGACCTGCTCAAGCGCGTCGGCCTGTCATCGGTGGCGCATGCCGACCGCGCCAGGGTGGGCGCCTTGCAGGGCGCGGAGTGGGTCGCCTTCATGGACCAGGGCGTGGCCGTGTTTCCTCCGGACGCGGGCGTCCTGCTGAGAGCGCTTGCCTATGCGCCGCCCGAGACCTTGCGGGCCATCGATCCCGCGCGCCTGCGGACATTGTTCGACGCCAGCCGGCAATGGATGGAGCGTCACCATGTGGCGGCTTGAGTATCCCTGGCTGCTGGCGCTGCTGCCTCTGGGGTGGTTGGCGTACCGCTATCTGCCGCCGTACGTGCAGCGCCGCAGCGCCGTGCGCATTCCCTTCTTCGAATCGGTGGCGCGCAGCGCCGGCCAGACGCCGCAGCGTCCCGGCGTGCGCGGCGACCGTTGGCAGCTGGCCCTGAACGCGCTGGTCTGGCTGCTGCTGATCCTGGCGCTGGCGCGGCCCGAGCGGATCGAGCCGCCGCTGGAACACCGCCAGCCGGTGCGCGACCTGCTGCTGGCCATCGACATTTCGCAATCCATGGAGACCGAGGACTTCGTGGCGCCGGACGGCCGCCGCGAGGACCGGCTGAGCGGCGTCAAGGCGGTGGTGGCCGACTTCATCGACCGCCGCAAGGACGACCGGCTCGGCCTGATCGTGTTCGGCAGCGCGGCCTATCCGCAGGCGCCGCTGACGCAAGACCATGCCACGCTCAAGCTGCTGCTTGCCCAGGTGAGCACACGCATGGCCGGCCCCAACACGGCCATCGGCGACGCGATCGGCGTGGCGATCAAGCAGTTCGAGCATGCCGGCGAGCGCGATCAGGTCCTGATCCTGCTGACGGACGGCAACGACACCGGCAGCGCCGTGCCGCCCGGCCGCGCCTCGGCCATGGCGGCCGCGCGCCACATCGTGGTGCACACCGTGGGCATAGGCGATCCGCAGGCGCAGGGCGAAGAGAAGGTCGATTTCGACGCCTTGCGCGCGATCGCCGCCAAGACCGGAGGCCGCTTCTTTCCGGCGCAGGACCAGGCGTCGCTGCGCCAGGTCTATGCCGAGCTGGACCGCATCACGCCGCACGAGGTGCGTGAACTGCGGCATCAGCCCAAGCAGGATTTCTTCTGGGTGCCGCTGGGCCTGGCGCTATTGCTGCTGGCAGCCTGGCATCTGGCCGCCGCGCTGCGCGGCTGGCATCGCGGCGCCAGGCTGCGCGATGGCGGCGTGGAGGAGGGCGGATGGAAATCGACCTGAGTGCCTTCCATTTCCTGCGCCCGTGGTGGCTGCTGGCCGTTGCGGCCGCGGCCTTGCTGCTATGGCGGCGGCGCGGCGAGGACGGCCGGGCGGGATGGCGCAGCAACATCGCGCCGGCGCTGCTGCCTTACCTGACCGTGCGCACGCAGGGCAGCCGCGGACCGCGCCCCGTGCAACTGCTGGCCGCCGTGCTGGCGCTGGGCGGCATCGCGGCGGCAGGGCCGACCTGGCAACAGGACCGTCCCGCCTTCCTGGACAATCTCGCGCCCCTGATCGCCGCGGTGGATCTGTCGCCGTCGATGGACGCGGCCGATCTGCCGCCAAGCCGGCTGGAGGCCGCCAAGCGCAAGCTGCGCGACTTGCTCAAACGCCGCGCGGGCGCCAAGACTGGGCTGATCGCCTACGCGGGCTCGGCCCATCTGGTGTTGCCACCCACCGACGATCCCGCGCTGCCGGACATGTTCGTGCAGGCCTTGTCCACCGAACTCATCGGCGCGCCCGGCAAGAACGCCGCGGCCGCCATTTCCCTGGCCGCCAGTCTGCTGCAATCCGGCCAGGCGGGCGGCACGCTGCTGCTGGTGACCGACGGCGCGGACACCAGCCAGTTGGCCGAGGTTGAGCGCCTGGCCCGCGCCAATTCCTTCCAGATACTGGTGTGGGCGGCAGGCACGCGCGACGGCGGCGTGGTGCGCGACGCGCGCGGCCAGCCACGCGTGGACGCCCAGGGCAAGCCGGTGCTGGGCGGCTTTGACGAGGATGCGCTGAAACAGCTGGCGCAGGCGGCGCGCGCGCCCCTGGGCAGCCTGACCCTGAACGACGACGACCTGGACTGGGTGACGCTGCACGCCGAACGCCACTTCCAGGAGGTCCAGGACGCGGACAAGCCGCCGCACTGGAAGGACGCGGGCTATTGGCTGTGCTGGCCGCTGGCGCTGTTGGCGCTGCTGGCGCTGCGGCGCGGCTGGAACATCAACTGGACGGCATGCCTGCTGCTGGCCGCCACGGCCGGGCTGTATACGCCCCGGGTGGACGCGGGCCCGCTGGCCGACGCCTTTTTCACCCCCGATCAGCAGGGCCGCTGGGCCTACGAGCACAAGCGCTATGCAGAGGCCGCGGCCTTGTATGCGGATCCTTACTGGAAGGGCCGCGCCGCCTACGACGCGGGCGACTATCAGGCCGCGCTGGCCGCCTTCGCTAAGCTGGATACGCCGGAAGGCTATTTCTACCTGGGCAATACCCAGGTCCGGCTGCGCAGCTACGACGTGGCGCTGGCGGCCTATGACCAGGCACTGCGCCTGCGGCCGGAGTTTCCCGAAGCGCGCGACAACCGCGAGCTGGTCGCCAGATTGATCGCCGCCGCCGAAAGCGAGCAACAGGACGACGACTCCGAGAAGCCCGACGAGACCCGCATGGACAGCGACAAGGGCGCGGGCAAGATGATGCGGGTAGCGGCCCCCCAGGCCGCTTCTGACGAGGTCTGGCTGCGTAACCTGAGCCTGTCGCCGGCGGGCTTTCTGAAGCAGAAGTTCGCCATCGAGGATGCGCGCAAGTCCGCGCCGGCGCAGGGGAAGCAGCCATGACCCGCCGCCTGGCCGCATTGCGCCGCCTGGGCCTGTGGCTGCTCTTGCTGCCGCTGAGCCTGTGCGCCGCGATGGCGCGGGCCGAGTCCGCCGATGCCGGGCCGCAACTGCGCGCCGAGGCCCGCATGGCGGCGTCGGGCGAGCTGATGGCGGGCGCCACCGCCATCCTGCAGGTGGACGTGCTGACCTCGACCTGGTTCACCCAGCCGCCGCAGCTGCCGGCCCTGGATATTCCGGGAGCGCTGGTGTCCGGGCCATCGGGGCAAGCCACCATCATCCACGCCACGATAGGCGGCATCGCCTACAGCGGACTGCGCTACTCCTACCTGGTCAGCCCGCAGGCAGCGGGCGCCTTGCGCGTGCCCGCCATCCACGTCAGCGCGCAGGTAGGGCAGGCGACGGCGCCGCTTGCCGCGCAGACGCGGCCGCTGGAAGTGCGCGCCGCGGGGCCGCCCGGCGGTGTGGCAGGACACGCGCTGGCGGCCAGCGCGGTCCAGGCCAGCCAGCAGATCCGCTATTCGGCCCAGCCTCCCGCCGTGGGCGACCACGTCAGCCGCGTCATCACCGTGCAGGCCCAGGGCGCGCAGGCCATGCTGATCCCGCCGCCCGCCGCGGCCTCTGTTCCGGGTCTCAAACTGTACCCGTCCGAGCCCGAGCTGACGCAGATCTCCGACGATCGCGGCGGCTTCCTGGGCGGACAGCGCGTGGACCGGCTGGACTACGTGATCGAACGTGGCGGCGCCCTTGAGTTGCCCGCGGTGGAGATCCGCTGGTGGAACATCGCGACCAACAAGGAAGAGCGCGTGGTGCTGCCCGCGCAGCGCTTCGAGGCGCAGGCCGGCGCCGCCTACCAGGCGCCATTCTCGGTCGAGCAGGACCTGCGCGACATGGGCCGGCAGGTGCAGGTGCGCATTCCGGGGGGATCGCTGGCGCTGGCTGCGGGCGTGGCGCTGGCAGTCCTGGCGTGGTGGTTGGGCGCACCCTGGCTGCGGCGGACGTTGGCCCGCCTGCGGACCGGACTGCGGGCGCGGCGCGAACAATGGCGCGCCTCCGAACCCTATGCGGCGATGAACTTGCGGCGCTTGCTGGCGCGGCCCCAGCCGCGCATGGACGCGCTGTACGCATGGCTGCGCCGAGCTTGCGGCGCGGCCACGATTGCGCGGGGGACGGCCGGCCTGGAGCCGGCGCTGCGCCAATCCGCCGACGATGCGCTGCGAGCCTGCTATGGCAGGGCGCCGGACGCGGCGCACGGCTGGCGCGGATTGCGCGAGATGTTCCCGCCTTGGCGCCGCGCCTTGCGCGCGCCGGTGCGATCGGGCGGCGCGCAAGACCTGCCAGCGCTGAATCCCGGTACGGCCGCAACGTCACGCGGACGGGTGGCCGCCGCTTCCGCCGACCTTCAAGGAGATCTCCCATGACGATGCCTTTGCTCGCCCGGCGCTGGCTTGCGCTGCTGTTCCTGCTGCTCCTGGCCGGCGTGGCCCGCGCGCAGACGCCGCTGCCGTCCTGGAACGAGGGGCCTTCGCGCCAGGCCATCCTGGGCTTCGTGCAAGCCGTCACGACGGAGGGCGGACCGGACTATGTGGCGCCGGCCGACCGGATCGCCGTGTTCGACAACGACGGCACGCTATGGAGCGAGCAGCCCCTGTACTTCCAGCTGATCTTCGCGCTGGACCAGGTCAAGACCATGGCGCCCCGGCATCCCGAATGGGCGCAGGAGCAGCCCTACAAGGCCGCGATCGAGGGCGACCGCCAGGCGCTGGCGGCCTCGGGCACCGAAGGGCTGCTGAAGATCGTGGGCGCGACCCACACCAATATGACCACCGAGGCTTTCGGCGCGGAGGTCAGGCAATGGATCAAGACCGCCCGCCATCCGCGCTTCAAGCAGCCGTACACCAGCATGATCTATGCGCCCATGCTGGAACTGCTGGACTATCTGCGCGGCAACGGCTTCAAGACCTACATCGTGTCCGGCGGCGAAGTGGAGTTCATGCGCGCCTGGGCGCAGAACGTCTACGGCATCCCGCCGGAGCAGGTGATAGGCACCACCTTCGTCACCGAGTTCCAGATGCAGGACGGCAAGCCCGTGCTGATGCGCACGCCCAAGCTCGACTTCAACGACGACGGGCCGGGCAAGCCCGTCGCCATCAACAAGTTCATCGGCCGCCAGCCCATTTTCGCCTTCGGCAATTCGGACGGCGACCTGCAGATGCTGCAGTGGACGGCGGCCGGCAGCGGCAAGCGCTTCGCGGGCCTGGTGCATCACACCGACGCCAGGCGCGAGTGGGCCTATGACCGGGATTCCAAGATCGGCCGGCTGGACCGCGCGCTGGATGAAGCACGGCAAAAGGGTTGGGTAATCGTAGACATGGCAAAGGAGTGGAGAAGGGTATACGCATTTGAAACACAGTGATTCGTTTACGTGACTGGGAACCGCCCGCAAGGGTCAGGAGAAAGCGATGAACGCAAGAAAACTGTTGAGCGCGGCGCTCTTCGCCGCAACCGGCCTCATGGCACTGGCAGGCGCGCAGGCGCAGACCCAGGCGCCGGCGGCCAATCAGGGCCAGGCGGCGGCATCGGGCAAGAAGCCGAACATCCTGGTGATCTTCGGCGACGACATCGGGCAGGCGAATATCAGCGCCTACGCGCATGGCGTGGTCGGATACACCACGCCGAACATCGACCGGATCGCCAAGGAAGGCGTCCTGTTCACGGACTACTACGCCGAGAACAGCTGCACGGCGGGCCGCTCGTCCTTCATCACCGGGCAGTCGCCGCTGCGCACCGGCCTGTCCAAGGTCGGCATGCCCGGTGCGACCGTGGGGCTGCAAAAGGGCGACATCACCCTCGCCGAGGCCTTGAAGGCGCAGGGCTACACCACGGCGCAATTCGGCAAGAACCACCTGGGCGACCGGGACGAGTACCTGCCCACGCGCCACGGCTTCGACGAGTTCTTCGGCAACCTCTACCACCTGAACGCCGAAGAGGAACCCGAGCGCCCGTACTGGCCCAAGGACCCCAACGATCCCTACGTCAAGAACTTCTCGCCACGCGGGGTGATCAAGGCCACGGCCGACGGCAAGGTGCAGGACACCGGCGCCTTGACCACCAAGCGCATGGAGACCATCGACGACGAAACCGTGGGCGCGGCGATCGACTACATCGACAAGCACGGCAAGGACGACAAGCCGTTCTTCGTGTGGATGAACACCACGCGCATGCACATCTACACGCACATCCGGCCCGAGCACAAGGGCAAGAGCGGCATGCCCGGCAACGACTATGCCGATGGCATGTGGGAGCATGACCAGGACGTGGGCAAGCTGTTGAAGAAGCTGGACGACATGGGCATCGCCGACAACACCATCGTCGTCTACACCACCGACAACGGCCCCAATGCCTTCACCTGGCCGGACGCCGCCACCACGCCGTTCCGCAGCGAAAAGGACTCCAACTGGGAAGGCGCGTTCCGCGTGCCGGCCATGGTGCGTTGGCCGGGCAAGATTCCCGCGGGGGAAATCAAGCGCGGCATCGTGTCCGGCATGGACTGGTTCCCGACCCTGATGGCGGCCACGGGCGACACCACCATCAAGGAACGGCTGCTGGACGGCTGGGCGCCGCAGGCCGGCGGCACCAAGTTCAAGGTGCACCTGGACGGCTACGACCAGTTGGGCTACCTGACCGGCAAGCAGGACAAGAGCGCGCGCGACGAGTTCTTCTACTTCAACGACGACGGCGTGCTGGTCGGAGCGAGGTTTGGGGACTGGAAGGCGGTGTTCTGCGAGCAGCGGGCTCCCGGCAATCTCAACATCTGGCAGGACCCGTTCGTCTGCCTGCGCTTGCCGAAGATCTTCAACCTGCGCATGGACCCGTACGAGCGCGCCGACATTACGTCGGACCAGTACAACGATTGGCTGGCCAAGAACGCCTATCTGACCGCCATCGCCACCATGAAGGCCACCGCGTTCCTGGACACGTTCCTCAAGTATCCGCCGAGCCAGCGCCCCGCTACGTTCAGCGTGGATCAGGTTCAGGAGAAGGTCAACAAGGCCATGGAAGAACACTTCCAGCAGCTTGACAAGCAGAAGGCGAAGTAACCGCCCGCGGCGCAAGCCGGGGCAGGACCGGGCGGCGCGCGTCGCGCCGCCCGGCAACGCAGAGGGAGCAGCATGATGGGCATGGGGGCAAGCGAGGCGGCGATGCAGGGACGCGATCTGGAAAAACAATCCGTGCAGGAACGGACCCTGACGGCGGCTCGGCCGGCTGCGCTGTTGTTCCTTTCCGGCATGGCTGCGCTGGTGTTCCAGGTGCTGTGGATCAAGCAGTTGTCGCTGGTGGTGGGCGTGGAGGTCAGCGCCATCGCCGGCGCCGTCAGCGCATTCTTTCTGGGCCTGGCGCTGGGCGGGTGGCTGTTGGGCCGTCGGGCGGACCGCTTGCGGCGCCCGGTACGTTTCTACGCCGCGCTGGAAGCGGCCGTGGCGCTGTCCTGCGTCGCGGTGACCTGGCTGCTGGCGCGCAGCGCCGCCGTCTTCGTCGCGGTCGAGGCGCATAGCAGCGTGGCGGCCTGGCTGGCGGTAGGGCTGCTGCTGGCCATTCCCGCATTCTTGATGGGCGGCACCTTGCCGGTGCTGCTGCGCGCCGTGAGCCGGCAGGGCGCGGACATGAGCCGCGCGGGCGGGGCGATGTACGCCGCCAATACCTGCGGCGCGATCCTGGGCGCGTTACTGCCTGCTTTTTTCCTGATTCCGCGCTTCGGCGTGCAGGGCGCGGCGCTTGCCGCGGCCTCGCTGAATCTGCTGGCGGCGGCCGGCGCCTGGATGCTGGACCGCAGGGCGGGCGACAGCGCCGCGCCCGCCGCCAGCCCGCAAGCCGCGGGCACGCCCCTGTCGGGCGAGGCGCGCCTGGCCGTGGCACTGTACGCGGTGGCCGGCGCCGTGGCGCTGGGCTACGAAGTGATCTGGTCGCAGATGATCGTGCCCTTCATGAGCACGCGCGCTTTCGCCTTCGCCATCGTACTGGCCACCTATCTGGCAGGCCTTGCCATCGGTGCGGCGCTGTACGCGCGCTGGGCGCGCCGCGTGCGCAATCCCTGGACGGTGTTCGGCTTCCTGATCGCGGGCGCGGGCCTGATCGCGGTGCTGGAAGTGGCGTTGCTGGGCCAGTGGCTGGTCGTGGCGCAGACCCGGGCGGAAGCGGCGGTCTACCAATGGACGGGCAGCGGCTTTGCCGGCATGTGTGCGCGTTTCGCGGTGGCGGCGGCCAGCCTGGTGCTGGCGCCCACGCTGCTGCTGGGCGCGGCGTTTCCCGCGGTGCTGCGCATCGTGGTGGGAGAGCAGCGCGTGGGCCGCGAAGCCGGCGCCGTGCTCGCCTGCAACACGCTGGGCGGCATCGCGGGCACCTTGCTGACCGGGTTCCTGCTGCTGCCCGCGCTGGGCCTGGTGCGCACCCTGGGCGTGCTGGCGGCCATTGCCGCCGCGGTGGGCGCCGTGGCGGCCTGGCGCGGACGCTCCGATGGCCGCGCCGCCACTGGCTGGGCCACCGGCATCGCGGGTCTGGCCACGCTGGCCGTGGTCGCCATGCTGCCGGCGGACCAGTTTGCGCGGCTGCTGCCGGGCGCCAGCGGCGCGGGCCTGGTCTTCTATGAAGAAAGCCATGGCGGCACGGTGGCCGTGGTCGAGCGCGCCGGCAACGGCAACCGTTTCCACCGACTCTACATCCAGGGCGTGTCGAATTCGGGCGACGCCATGCCTTCGCTGCGCTATATGCGGCTGCAGGCGCTGCTGCCCTTGATCGTGCACGCGGGCGAACCCAGGTCCGCGCTGGTCGTGGGCTATGGCACCGGCATCACGGCAGGGGCTCTGTCGCAATACCGCGGCCTGGAAAAGCGCGCGGTGGCCGAGCTGCTGCCCGCCGTGCTGCGCGCCGCGCCCCATTTCCAGGGCACCTTCCAGGCCGCCACCGATCCGGGCCTGGACAAGCGCCTGCGCGACGGCCGCCGCGAACTGCAGGCCAGCGCGGAACGCTGGGACCTGATCACGCTGGAACCGCCGCCGCCTTCGGCCGCAGGCGTGGTCAATCTGTATTCGCGCGACTTCTACCAACTGGCCGCCAGCCGGCTGGCGCCGCAAGGCATCGTGGCGCAATGGCTGCCGCTGCCGACGCAGAACGAGGACGACACCCGCGCCCTGATCGCGAGCTTCATTCAGGTGTTTCCGCATGCCCAGCTCTGGACCAGCGAGCTGCACGAAATGCTGCTGCTGGGCTCGCTGCAGCCGCTGCCGCTGGACGCGGCCCGCATCCAGGCGCGCTACGGCCAGCCCGATACCGCCGCCGCCCTGAAAGCCGTGGGCGTGCCTTCGGCCGCGGCCTTGCTCGCCACCTGGGTGACCGACCGCGACGGACTGGCGCGTTTTGCCGGCGATACGCCGCCCGTCACCGACGACCGGCCCGGCATCGAGTATGCGACCTGGGTGCGGCCGCGCGAGGTGGTGCGGACGCTGCCCGCGCTGCTGGCCCTGCGCAGC
Source organism: Achromobacter xylosoxidans (assembly GCF_002192695.1). Lineage (GTDB taxonomy): Bacteria > Pseudomonadota > Gammaproteobacteria > Burkholderiales > Burkholderiaceae_B > Achromobacter > Achromobacter xylosoxidans_C. The sequence goes on along the minus strand of NZ_MTLG01000075.1, from coordinate 217,527 downwards.
GAGCCGCCGCTGGCAGGCGCGTCCGAGGCGCTGCGCGCCGACATGCAGCTGGAACGGGCGCGGCTGGACACGTTCTACCGGGCGTCACTGGCGGCCTACGTGGGCGACCGCGAAACCTGGGGCCGGGAAATGAACAAGCTGGCCCGCGATGACGGCGACAATGCCTACTACCGCTGGTTCATGCCTAGCGCCAGGCAATAGGGCCTAGCTGCATATGCGCCGCCAGGGCGCAACGCCATGTGGCGAGCAGTAGCCCGCGCAGGGCGTCGCCATCGACATGCCGCTCTGGCAGCGCAGGTCAGGCGCCCGTTCGCCATAGGGCACCATGCCCTGGCAATCGCATGAGGCAAGGCCGGCGCCGGACGGCAGTTTCTTGGGCAGCTCCGGCACGGCGGCGCGCTCGGCCTTGGCCTTGGGCGCGGGCGGCGGCGCTTCGTCGTCCGCATCGGCGCGCTCGATCACGCCCCGGACCTTGGCCGCCGGCATGTTGCAGGCCTTGGCGATCGCATTGACCGTGCGGCCGTCGTTGGCCATGGACAGGATCTTCTTGTCGTTGCAGGCCGCCTCGGCGCGCGGCGCGGCAAGGACCCACAACGCAAGCGCGGCGGCAAGGAGAATGCCTGGTCGGGTGTATGTCATTGCACGCCTCCTGCACCCATGCCCGAATGAGGAGATACGGCGTAGTCTGGTCAGGCGAGAGGGTTTGGCAAAGAGCGTAGTGCCGCCTATTTGGGGGTGTCAACGCAGCCCGATTGCCTAGTGCTTATTGCGGACTTGTACCGGACTCAAGCGCTATCCCTAAGCATGATCCGGCTTGGTGCGCGCGCCATGATGCGGCGGCACCAGGCCTAGATGAATCAAGCGGCGGCGAACTCGGCGCGCAGGCCGGCCGCAAACGGATGGGCGGCGATCTCGCCCTGGACCCGCGCCCGCGCCTCGTCCAGCGCATCCGTCCCGCGCGCCGTGCCTTGCACCGAAAAGAACGTCACGCTCTTCAGGCCTATCGTGCCCAGCACGTGCCTCAGGTACGGCGTAAGAAAGTCCGGCTGGCTGTGCTCGCCGCAGCCGAACTCGCCGCCGGACGAGATCGCCACGTATACCGGCCGGTCCTCCAGGCTGCCTTCCTTGCCGCGCTCCGTGATCTGGAACGTGCTGCGCACCCGCACCACGTGATCGATCCAGGTCTTCAGCGAGGCCGATACGGTGAAATTGTGCATCGGCGTCGCGATGACGACATGGCTGGCGTCCCGCAAGGACTGGATCAATCCGGACGAACGGCCCAGCGCGCCGCGGTGCTGGCGGCCGTCGGTGGGATCCTGGCGCGCGCTCAGCGTGGCGGCGTAGTCGGAGTCGACCAGGGGCAGGGCGGTCGCGTCGACGTCGACCACGGCCGCGTCGGGCGCGGCGGCGGTGAGCTGGTCGACGATGGCTTGCGACAGGCGATAGCTTTCGGAGGCGCGGCCGCGCGGGCTGCAGATGATGCGCAGGATGTTCATGAGGCGGGAGTTTCCAGTGACTTGCTGAATCGGATGGCGCTGGTCAACAGACCGGCGCGGAAATAGAAGCGTTGGGCCAGGGCGTTGCCCAGGCCGGTGTCGAGCACCAGGCGGGCGCAGCCGCTGTCGCGCGCGGCGGTGTCCAGCGCGTGCAGCAGGCGGGCGCCCCAGCGCTCGCCGCGCCGTCCGTCCGCCACCACCAGGTCGTCGACATACAGAAAGCGGCCGTAGATCAGGTTTTCCTGCAGGCGGTAGCCCGCCAGCGCGACGGCCCGGCCCGCGTCCATGGCGGCCAGCAGCCGGTAGCCGTCGGCGCGCATGCGGCCGACGCGTTCGATGAAGTCGGCTTCTTGGTTCAGATGGGGCCGTAGCTCGCGCATCAGCGGCAGGCATGCGCGCAGGTCCTGCGGGCTTTCGATGTGGTGCAAAGTGGCTTCTGTCATGGATGCAAAGGCGTTATCAAGAAGGGAGTACAGCCATGTTAGGAGCCGCATGCCATAATTAGAAGGGCCATAAAATGAATTGTTGACTATGCCATGATGCAGCCTCAGCCGCAGGACCCGCCCGCGCTCTCCAGCGGCGCGGAGCCGCTGTACCGCCAGGTCTACGAACGCTTTCGCGGCGCCATCGCCCAGGGCACGCTCAAGCCGGGCGACCGTATTCCCTCGGCGCGGGCGCTGGCCAAGGAAATGGGCGTGGCGCGCGGCACGGTGGAAGTGGCGTATTCGCTGCTGGCATCGGAGGGCTACATCCAGGCGCGCGGCCAGGCCGGCACGGTGGTGGCGCCCGATGTACAGCCTGCCCACGCGCCGCCACCCGCCGCGGCCCTTCCTGCCGAGGCGCCCGGCGATGGCCCGGGCTGGCGCGAGCCTTCGGGCCTGCGGCCGTTCCAGATGGGCTTGCCGGCATTGGACGAGTTTCCGCGCAAGCTATGGGCCCGCCTGGGCGCCCGGCAGCTGCGCAGCCTGCAATCCGCGGACCTGGCTTATCCGCCCAGCGGGGGCCTGCCAGCCCTGCGCAGCGCGACGGCCGCCTATCTGCAAGTGGCGCGCGGCATCCACTGCCAGCCGTCGCAGGTGTTCATCACTTCTGGCTACAACAGCACGATGGGGCTGGTCCTGCAGACGCTGTTCGAGGCGGGCGACCAGGTCTGGATGGAAGATCCGGGATATCCGCCGACGCGCGCGCTGCTGGAGCAGGCGCGCCTGGAACCGGTGCCCGTGCCGGTGGACCAGGACGGCATCATGGTCAGCGCCGGCATCGAGCGGGCGGGACGGGCGCGCGGCGCGGTGGTGACGCCGGCCCATCAAAGCCCCTTGAGCATGTCGCTGTCCTTGCCGCGCCGACAGGCGCTGCTGGACTGGGCCGAACGCCGTGGCGCCTGGATCGTGGAGGACGACTACGACGGCGAGTACCGCTACGTCGGCCGCCCGCTGCCAGCCTTGAAGAGCCTGGATACGCAAGGCCGGGTGCTATATGCGGGCACCTTCAGCAAGGTCCTGTTTCCCGGCTTGCGGCTGGCCTACCTGGTGGTGCCCGAGGCGCAGGCAGGACGCTTCGCGCAGTCCGCGCGGCTGCAGGCGGGCGGGGCGCCGGGCCTGACGCAGGCGATATTGAGCGCCTTCATGGCCGAAGGCCATTTCGGCCGCCATATCCAGCGCATGCGCAAGCTGTACGCGGAACGGCGCGCCGCGACGGTGGAGGGCCTGGACGCGGCGCTGGGGCAGCGCCTGCGGATCGAGCCGCAGCCGGGCGGCATGCATCTGGTGGCGCGTCTGGACGATGGCCAAATCGACGTGGTCCTGGCCGGGCGGATGGAAGAGCAGGGCATGTATGCGGGCGCATTGTCGCGCTGGTGCGCCACGCCGCGGCAGCAATCTGCGCTGCTGCTCAGCTTTACCAATATCGCTACGCAGGCGCAGGCCCGTGAATTGGGCCTGCGGATACTGCGGCTGATGCAGGCCTAGTTCAAACCGGCCTTGTCCAGGCCGTAAGCCGCATCGGCCGAGCCCGGCACGGTGCGGAACGCCACGTTCAGCCGGTTCCAGCCGTTGATGCCGACCACCAGCAGGGTCAGGTCCGAGATTTCCTTTTCGGACAAGTGCTCGCGCGCCTCTTCATAGGCCGCATCCGAAACGCCCTGCGCCGACAGGGTGGTGACGGCTTCGGTCCAGGCCAGCGCCGCGCGCTCGCGCGGCGAGAACAGCGTGGACTCGCGCCAGATGGCGATGTGATGCAGGCGCAATTCGCGCTCGCCGGCGATCCTGGCCTGCTTGACGTGCATGTCCAGGCAGAAGCCGCAGCCGTTGATCTGCGAGGCGCGGATATCCACCAGTTCGCCGACCTCCTGCACGATAGGGGTTTTCTTCAGCGACATGCTGAATTCCAGGTACTTCCTGGACTGTTCCTCGGACACCTGGAAATAATTCAAACGCTGGCTCATGTTGCTACCTATTCGATACGTATTGCCGAGGGGAATCTCGTGACGACAGCATGAGGCAACTTGGCCCAGCACGGTAGTGCCATAAATGGTGTTTCGACCTGGGCCATGGCGGGAGCGCTGCGGCCCCTGCCAGACTCAGGCCGGCCAGCGCAGCACGAAACGGGCGCCGCCCAGCGGGCTATCGTGGATCTCGATGCCGCCGCCGTGGTTCGCGGCCACGCGCCAGACGATGGCCAGGCCCAGGCCCGCGCCGGCGGTGCCGCGGTCGCGGCTTTCGTCCAGCCGGATGAAGGGTTCGAACACGCGGGCGCGGTCGGCCGGGGCGATGCCGCCGCCGTCGTCGTCCACGATCAGCTCGAAGCCGCCCGCAGGGCACTGGCTGAGCCTGACCTCCACGTGGCGGCTGGCGTAACGCACCGCGTTCTGCACCAGGTTCAGCAAGGCCCGGCTCATGTAGCGCGGATGCAGCCGCACGCGCGGCGGATAGTCGCGGTGCACATGGCACTGGATGCCGCGGGCCTCGGCCTGGTGCGCCACTTGGGCCAGGGCTTCGCCCAGCCAATCGCATGTGTCCACGGTTTCCAGCCTGACGGTGTCGTCGGCGGGGCGCTCGAGCCGCGCGTAGACCAGCAGTTCGGCCACCAGCGTTTCCAGTTCGCAGATGTCGGCCTGCATGTCGCGCAGAATCTGGAGCCGCCTGGGCAGGTGCTGGTCCTGGCCCAACAGGGCGACCTCGAAGGACAGGCGCGCCAGCGGCGTGCGCAACTCGTGCGAGACGGCATTGGTCAGGCTGCGCTGGTTTTCGACCAGCGCCGAGATGCGTTCGGCCATCTGGTTGAAACTTTCGCCCACGTGCCGCATGCCGGCCAGGCGCGACAGCCGCACCCGCGCGCCGAGTTCGCCCTGGCCCATGCGCAGCGTGGCGTTGCGCAGCCGGTCCAGGTCGCGCCACAAGGGCAGGGCCCAGAGCACTAGCAGGATGATGCCCACGATCAGGCTGAGCGCGGCCCAGGCGGCTATCGTGATCCATCTTTCAACGGCCCGCGGCGCGCGCGGCAGGCTCAACTCCAGCCACTGGCTGGGTTCGCCGGGCAGGGGAGCGACGTAGACGTTGTAGTCGTCGCGCATGATGAAGCCGGCGGTGGCCAGCTGCTGCCGTTCCGCTGCCGTGGGCTGGGCTTGCGCGTCCGTGAGCAGGTTCAGTCCCAGGCCGTAGTGCGGCTGTATCTCGTCGCGCAGGTAATCCGCCCGCGCGCCGGGTTCGAGGTCGTCCAGTTCCTTGCGCAATGCGTGGATCTGCCCCCGGACAGATTGGTACGACAGGTCCGCGCTCAGCGGGTCCAGCAGATACTCGAGGCTGCGCTGCACCAGCTGCGATCCCGCGATGTAACCGATAGCGGCGACCACGAAGATGCGAATCGCAAACTTGAGCATTGGGGATCTGGACCTGAACTGGGGACCTGGGATGCTATCGGGCCGCAACAGGCACAGTCGCCGATATTTGTACGGTATTTGTAAAGTTGTTTGAAGCGCGGCGGGGCGTCGAGGTAAACCGGCCATATGGCCCGGCCCGTTCAGGCGGTTGAATCCGCCACGCCGCCCGGCTATAAGCATGGGGCGGGGGCCGGACCCTCATGCCCCGCCTGCCGAAGAAGCCCGAATCCCATGCCGCCGCTGCCTCCCCATCAAGACGAACACGTCGCCAGCAAGCCCGCCACTTCCACCCGCGAGCAGCCCGGCCGGGGCTCCTGTCTGGAAGTCTTCCTGGTTTTCCTGCGCCTGGGGCTGACGTCCTTCGGCGGGCCGGTGGCGCATCTGGCGTACTTCCGCACGGAATTCGTCGAGCGCCGGCGCTGGCTGGACGATTACGCCTACTCCGACCTGGTGGCGCTGTGCCAGTTCCTGCCGGGGCCGGCCAGCAGCCAGGTCGGCATGGCGATAGGCCTGAAGCGCGCCGGCTGGGCCGGCATGCTGGCGGCCTGGGTGGCGTTCACTCTGCCCACCGCTATCGCCCTGATTCTCTTCGCGCTGGGGCTGGCGCAGTTCGGCTGGCTGTCCGCCTCGGGCGCCATCCATGGCTTGAAGATCGCGGCGGTGGCCATCATCGCGCAGGCGGTCTGGGGCATGGGGCGTTCGCTCTGTCCCGACCGCGAGCGGGCGGGGCTGGCGGTGGCGGCGGCGCTCATCACCATCCTGATGCCGACGACGCTGGGGCAGTTGAGCGCGATCCTGCTGGGCGCCATCGCCGGCATGGCAGCGCTGCAGGTGCCGCCGCGCCCCGCCTTGGCGGTGCAGCCGCTGAAGGTGTCGCGCCGCGCCGGGTACACGGCCTTGGCGCTCTTCGTGCTGTTGCTGGCGGGCTTGCCGGCCTGGGCCGCCATCAGCGGCATGCCGCTGGCGCAGCAGCTCTCCGGCTTCTATCGCGCGGGCGCGCTGGTGTTCGGCGGCGGCCACGTGGTGCTGCCGTTGCTGGAATCGGCCTCGGTGGCCGGTGGCATGGTCTCCAATGCGGATTTCCTCGCGGGCTACGGCGCGGCCCAGGCCATGCCGGGACCGCTGTTCGCCTTTGCCGCCTTCCTGGGCGCGATGTCGTCCGGCCCCTTGTCGGGCTGGGCTGGCGGACTGGCGCTGCTGGTCGCCATCTTCCTGCCTGGCGCCTTGCTGGTGGCGGCGGCGCTGCCGTTCTGGGAAAGCCTGCGGCGGCGTCCGGGCGTGCGCAATCTGGTCGCGGGCGTGAACGCCAGCGTCGTGGGCATCCTGTTGTCGGCCCTGTACGACCCGGTCTGGATCAGCGCCATCCGCGACCGCGCGGACTTCGGATTGGCCTTGCTGCTGTTCGGCCTGCTGGTCTATGCGCGCTGGTCGCCCGTCTGGGTGGTGCTGCTGGCCGCGGCCGGCGGCTGGGCGCTGGCATAGCAGAACCGCCCTTGCGGGCAACGCGCCTAAGACTGCCAGCGTGGCTGGCGCTTTTGCAGGAAGGCGTCTATGCCTTCGCAGGCGTCGGCTTCCATCATGTTGCGCGCCATCACGTCCCCGGCGTAGTCGTAGGCGTCCGCCAACGCCATCTGCCGCTGCTTGTAGAACATGCGCTTGCCGTAGCGGATGGCCGTCGGGCTCTTGGCCAGGATGTCGTCGACCATTGCGCGCACGCGCTGGTCCAGCTGCGCCTCGGGCACGGCATCGTTGATCAGGCCCCAGTCCCTGGCTTCATTGGCATCGATGAAGCGCGCCGTCACCAGCATTTCGAAGGCGCGCTTGGCGGATACGTTGCGGCTCAGGGCGACGGCGGGCGTGGAGCAGAACAGGCCGACGTTGATGCCGGAGACCGCAAACTTCGCCGTGTCCGCCGCCACGGCCAGGTCGCAGCTGGCCACCAGCTGGCAGCCCGCCGCGGTGGCGATGCCGTGCACCTTGGCAATCACCGGCACGGGCAGGGCCTGCAGGCCCTGCATCACGGCGCCGCATTTCCGGAACAGGTCGCGGTAGTAGTCCAGCGAGGGTTGGCTGCGCATTTCACGCAGGTCGTGGCCGGCGCAGAATGCCCGGCCGCTGGATTCCAGCACCACGCAGCGCACGCCGGCATCGCGCGACAGCGCGTCGATCTCGGCTTGCAGCGCGGCCAGCAGCCCTTCGGACAGCGCGTTGAACTGGCCGGGCCGGTTCAGGCGCAGCGTCACCACGCCGCCTTCGGCATGGCGCGCCAGGATCGGTTCTTGCGCCGCGTCTTCGATATTCATGTCGTCTCCAGGGTGGGCTATCCCTGGATAGTAGAGGCATACGCCGCCCGGCGTCAGCCCGCCGCCAGACGCCGCGCCATGCCGGGCGACAGGCACAGCAGCGGCCCGACGATGGCGGCGCCGATCAGCGCCATCGCCGCTTGCGGCCCCATGCCGCTGTCCAGCAGCACGGTGGCGATGACGGCCGATCCGCTCATCTGGAACAGGCCATACACCGCGGCCGCGGTACCGGCGCGCTCGGCGAACGGCTCCAGCGCCAGGCTCAGTCCGGAGCCCAACGCCAGCGAAAAGCCCACGGTCAGCACCGCCACCGGCAGCATGAAGATCCAGGCCGACAAGGGCAGCCACAGCCACGCGGCCAGATGCATGGCGGCGGCCGCGAGCAGGGCGGCCATGCCCACGCGCACCATGGTGTGGCGGCCATGGCGCGCGATGAAGGCCGGGGCCAGGAAAAACGCGCCGATGTTGATCGCGGCGTTGCCGCCGAACCAGGCGGAGAAACCCAGCTCGGAATAGCCCAGCTGCTGCACCAGCACCACGGGCGCGGCGGACACGAACACCAGGATCATCGCCATGCCGGCCATGCCGAACGCCGCGAAGTAGAGAAAGCGTCCGCTGGCCACGATGGGCGCATAACGGCGCAGGCTGTAAAGCGCGCCTTGAGGCTTGGCGGGCGCGGCCCGCGTTTCCTCGAAGCGCACCGCCAGAAAGCCCGCCAGCGTCAAGGCGAACAGCACCATGAAGACGAAGGTGCTGCGCCAGCCCGCATGCACGGCCAGCGCGCCGCCCACCATGGGCGCCAGGGCGGGCACGGTGCACAGCGCGCCGTTCAAATAGCTGTAGACGCGCGCGCCCACCGCGGGGCTGAAGCAATCGCGCACCGCGGCAAAGGCCACCAGCGACGCCGAGCACGCACCCAGCCCCTGGATCACGCGCGCCGCGTAGAACACGTCCAGCGAGGTGGCGGCGGCGCCCAGCGCCGATCCCAGCAGATAGGCCAGCGCGCCGCCCAGCGCCACGGGCCGGCGGCCATAGCGGTCGGCCAGCGGGCCGATCAGCACCTGCCCCACGCCCACGGCGAAGATGAATAAAGTGATGCTGGCTTGCAGCGCGGTGACGGGCTGGCCGTAGTCCTGCGCCATGACGGGCAGGGAGGGCAGGTAGATATCGATGCCCATGGGCGTAAGCGTGACCAGCCCCATCAGGAGACCGATCAGCCAGCGTTGGCCGCGAGGGGATAATGCAGACTTCATGGCAGGACTCGGGGTCCATTGCGGACCCGGGAAAACCCGATATTATCCATGAACCGGCGTAGAATCTTCCAACCATGAACACTTCCGCCCTGCGTCCCCGCATCGTCATCCATTACTGCACGCAGTGCCAGTGGCTGCTGCGCGCCGGCTGGATGGCCCAGGAACTCCTGTCGACCTTCTCCACCGATCTGGGCGAGGTCGTGCTGCAGCCCGGCACCGGCGGGATCTTCCAGGTCACCTACAACGGCGACCTGATCTGGGACCGCAAGAGCGATGGCGGCTTCCCCTCGGCCAAGGAACTGAAGCAGCGCGTACGCGACCGCCTCGATCCCGGCCGCACGCTGGGCCATATCGATGGCCACAGCGCCGGCCCGCTCTCCGCGCCGGATGCCTGATGCGCGCACGGACCGGGCCCGCAGGGCCGGTCCGCTGCCACGCGACCGGCCCTGCGATCAGGCGGAAGATTCCACTTGCGCCAAGCCCGCGCGGTGCTTGCGCTGGCGCATGGCCGACACCACCAGCAGCGCAATCAACCCCACGCACGCCACCACGAAGCCCAGGCTGATGGGCCGCGAGACGAAGATCGCCAGGTCGCCGCGCGACAGCAGCAGGGCGCGGCGGAAGTTCTCTTCCACCATGGGGCCGAGCACGAAGCCCAGCAATAGCGGCGCGGGCTCGAAGCGCAGACGGATCAGCGCATAGCCCGCCGCGCCGAACAGCGTCACCATGGCTACGTCGAACAGATTGTTGTTGGTGCTGTAGACGCCCACGCAGACGAAGAACAGCGCCGCTGGGAACAGGTAGCGGAACGGCACCGTCAACAGCCGCACCCACATGCCGATCAGCGGCAGGTTCAACAGCAGCAACAACACATTGCCCACCCAGAAGCTGGCGATCAGCCCCCAGAACATGTCGGCGTGCTCCACCATCATCTGCGGACCCGGCTGGATGCCGTGGATGATCAACGCGCCCAGCATCAGCGCCATCACCGGGTCGCCCGGGATGCCCAGGCTCATGGTGGGAATGAAGCTGGTCTGCGTCGAGGCGCTGGTGGCCGCTTCCGGCCCCGCGATGCCCTCGATGGCGCCGCGGCCGAAGCGGCGCGGCTCGCGCGCCACCTTCTTCTCCGTCGCATAGGAAATGAACGACGCAATGGTGGGGCCGGTGCCGGGCAGGATGCCGAAGGCCGCGCCGATGGCCGTGCCGCGCACCAGCGCGCCGCGCGATTGCTTGATGTCGCCGGCTTCGGGCCGCATCGACTTCATGCTGATCTTGGCGGTGGTCACCTTGGCGTCGCCGCCGATGCGGTTGATGTTCTTCAGGAAGTCCGCCACGCCGAAGAGGCCCATGGCCAGCGCCACGATCTGCAGGCCGTCGGAGAGTTCCAGGATGCCGAAGTGAAAGCGCATCGTGCCGGTGTTGACGTCGGTGCCCACCACGCCCAGCAGCAGGCCCACCACCACCATCGCCACGCCCTTGATTGCCGAGCCCTTGGCCAGGGTGGCGCCGGCCAGCAGGCCCAGCATCATCATGGAAAAGTATTCGGCGGGGCCGAACTTGAAGGCCACGTCCACCAGCATGGGCGAGAACAGGATCATCGCCAGGATGCCAACCGACGCGCCGCAGAACGACGAGAACATCAACATGAACAGCGCCGAGCCAGCCTTGCCGTTGCGCGCCAGCGGATTGCCGTCCAGGCAGGCCACCGCGTGCGAGGCGGTGCCGGGCAGGTTCAGCATGATGGAGGTGATGCCGCCGCCATACTGCGAGCCGTAGTAGATGCCGGACAGCATCACCAACGCCGCCGTGGGCGTCATGGTGTAGGTCAGCGGCAGCAGGATGGAGATCGCGGCCAGCACGCCCATGCCCGGCAGCACGCCGATCAGGTTGCCCATGAACACGCCGAACACGGCCCACATCAGGTTGTCCAGCGCGAAGGCGACGGAGAACCCGTGCATCAGGTTGTTGAAGATTTCCATTGTTCAACCCCAGCGGAACAGCGGGAACTGCAGCTGCAGCGCCCAGGAGAAAACCGCAACGCCCAGCACCGTGACGCCGGCGGCCAGCAGCGCCGCGCTGCGCGGCGTGTGCTGGCGGTCGCCCATGGCCGAAATGAAGACCAGCGCAAAGGTCGCGGGCACCAGGCCGCCGTATTTGCCCACCAGGATGAAGGTCAAGAGTCCGCCGATGATGCAACCCCAGCCGCGCCAGTCGGGCGGCGCCTCGTCTTCGCTGTCTTCCTCCACGGGCGCGGGCGCCGCGGCCATGCGCGCGATCATCAGGCCCAGCAGGACCAGCAGCACGCCCAGGATGGCGGGGAACATCCCCGGCCCCATGCGCGCCAGGCTGCCGATGTTGTAGGTGGATGCCTGCGCGATGGCGCCCAGGCCCAGCACGATCATCGTGCCGGCCGCCCAGGCCTCGCGCCGCGCGGCGCTGCGTTTGGATTGCATCTGTAGTCCTCCCGTTGTTGTGCCTTTGCCTGACTACGTTCTGAACAAAAGCTGACTTTTGAATGAACGCGGAAGTCTAGGAATTCAAACTTCCGTTCACCTTTCAGGCGCAAGGGCAATACGCGAAACAGGTGTTTTTTCGGCAAAAACGGGGGAAATCCCTAGGCGCGCGAGCATTGCGGGCAGGGGTGTTGCGCGGCGCGCGGCCGCGCTTTGCATCGACGCGAAGGGCGTCTGCGCGCTGGTGTTGTCAACCCTTGGGCGTCCAGGGCTTGCGCGGGCTGCCGGCCAGGGCTGCGTCCAGGCGCTGCTTGGCGGCCTCGGGCCAGCAGGCATCCATGTCGTAGAACTCCTCGGCCGCCGGCATGTCGTCCGGGATGCCCACCCACGGGTGCTTGGAACGCACGAAGCAATGCGCGCCCGGCGGGAAATCGGCGGCTCGGTCCAGCGTGCCTGCGTAGATCAGCGCCACCGTTTCGCCATAGCCCGGGTGATGGCTCCACAACAGGCCGAGGCAGGCCGCGCAGCGTACAACCACGACGGTCTTGCCATCGTTGGCGTCCTTTTCCGCCGGGTGGCGGCGTACTGCGCCATGCCGCTTATGCACGCGGTCGGATTCGATCACCGCGTTCATCGCAAAGGCGGTGCCGGAGTGCCGTTGGCATACGGTGCAATGGCAGCAGTGCACGAACATGGGCGGGCTGGCGAGGCGGTAGCGGACGGCGCCGCAATCGCAGCCGCCTTCGATGGAAGGGTGGGTCACGGGTGTCTCCTGGCAATTGGCGTATCCAGTGTAGGGAGACCCATCCAGAAGCGGCAGTGGCGATCGCGTCACAATCCGGGGCGTTTGCGCCATTGTTTACGCCGTCGCGCCGGGGCGCCATCGCCGGCGATGGCGGCCGCACGCACACCGCTTGCTATTTCAGGCAATTTAGTGCTAAAATACAACATCTTTCGGCAAAACCACAATAAAACCAAATGCCGGAATTTTGTAAGTCGCTGGCGGCTGCGGCCGCCATTTTCGTTTGCGTTGCCTGCGCGCATGCCCCCCGCGCCCGGTGGTTCCCATTGGATCCGCATCCATGGCACGCACGAAATCCCGGCATTGCGCTTTGGGCGGGGGAAAGCCATGCGCCCTGAACAGGAGAACGTTCATGTCCCATCAACTCGCAGGCAAGAAGTGGCAATTCGAGATTCCGCCCCTGGACTGGAAGGCGCCCGAGACCAATAAGGAAGCGGACATCAAGGCCGCTGCCGCGGACGCCGACCCGGCCGAAGACCAGGATGTCTGAGGCAGTCCCCCGCAGGGCTTGAATGTCCGGCCCTGCGGGGCAGAGGCGCTAGGCCGCGTGCGTCACCACCTGGTTGCGCCCCTGCTGCTTGGCCGTGTACAGCGCGGCATCGGCGGCCTGGAAGACCATCTCCACATCCGCGCCGCCCGCCGGCCAATGCGCCACGCCAGCTGATACCGTGATCTCCAGCGCACCGCTCAGGCGGTGCGCCTCCGTCTTCTTGCGCAGGCGTTCGGCCATGCCCGCCGCCTCTTTCACGCCCACGCCGGGCAGCAGGATCAGGAATTCCTCGCCGCCGTTGCGGCAGAGTATGTCGGTCGGGCGCGAACAGTCCCGCATCAACTGCGCCACGCCCTGGATCACGGCGTCGCCCGCCGTGTGGCCGTAGGTATCGTTGACCCGCTTGAAGTGGTCGATATCCAGCGCGATCACGGCGAAGGGCGTTTCGGCCGCCTGCAGATCGTCCACCGCCTGCCGCGTGCCGCGCCGGTTGCGCAACCCGGTCAGGGGATCGGTGATGCTGGCCTGGCTGAGCTTGCCGATCTTGTCCTGCAGATTGCTGTAGCTGCGAATCACGGCCAGCTTGAGGCGCTGAGCCTCGAAGTACCAGGCCTTCACCGAGCGCACCCGCTGCATCGCCACGGCCATGTCGCGGTGTTCGACATTGGTCGCCAGTTGCGACAGCGGCTGCGAAATCTTGCGCGCGCACCACCAGATGGCCAGCAGGAACAGCAGGGCGAAGGGCGCCGCGTAGCGGATCAGCGCCCAAAGGAGATCGTGCAAGGGTTCCAGCGTGGCCAGCGCGGGACGCTGGGCGATCACGCCCCAGCCGCTGCGCGAGACGTGGGCATAGCCGGCCAGCATGTCCACCCCGCGCGTATTGACCAGGCGCTGCGCGCCGTCTTCGCCGCGCATCACGGCGGCCACCACCGGATTGCTGCTGACGTCCTCGCCGACGCGCGCATTCTCGGCGTGATAGATCAGCCGCCCCTCGCCATCCACCACATACAGATAGGAACCGTCCTGGTAGGGATGCTTGCCCAGCAGATTATGCAGGGCGCCTTCGTTGCGCAGATAGATGGTGCCCGACACGTAGCCCAGGTAGACGTCTGCCTGCGTATGGATGGGGTACGAAACGTTGATCAGCAGGTTGCCGGCGACCGACACATAGGGCTTGCTGATCAAGGGTTTGCGCGTCTGCAGCGCCATGCGGCTGCCGGCGTTGTCGACCCGTGTTCCCTGGAAACTGCGGATGGCCTGGCTGGCGGCCACCATGACGCCGTCGGCGCGGATGATGGCGACCGAGTTGAAGCTGTCCGTCTGATCGCGCAGGCGCGCGACCTCGGCGTTCAGGAGTTCCGGCTCATCGAAGCGCCAGGCGACGTGGCGGGCGCTGTACTCCAGCTGCTGCAGCGCCGAATCCAGGAACGTGTCGGCGCTCTCGGCCAGCTTGGCGGCGTAGACCCGATTGGCTTCCAGCGTATTGGCGATGAGCTGTTCGCGCTGCACGCGATAACTGGCGTACAGCGCGTTGGCGGTCGCGGCAAGCGCGCTGAATACGGTGAGCGCAAGCACCAGCCCGCGTAGGTTGATTCGCATGAAGATCGTGTCGGGCAGGGTTCGGGTTGCGGCGAGTGCGCGGGATTTTACCCGCGCGGGGCATCCGGCTCATCCAGCAGGCGGGCCGCCGGCGATTCGGCGGCGGCGCCCGCGCGGAAGTAGCCCATGACGGTGGCCACGCTGGCGTGCCCGGTCATGGCCATGGTGTCGCCCAGCGGCACGTTGCGCCGTCCGGCCTCGGTCACGAAGCCGGAACGCAGGCTGTGCGCTGAAAACTCGCCCTCCAGGCCGGCCAGTCGGCAGCGTTCCTGCACGATGTCCCGCAGCGCCGCGGCGGCTAGCGGCTCGCCCAGCACATTGCCGCGCCGCACACGCCGGAACAGCGGACCCTGGGTGATGCCGCTAGCGCGCAGCCAGGCGTCGAGCGCCCGCGCGGCCACGCCGACGATGGGCTTCTGGTCGTTGGCGCGGGCGGCGCCCGCCTGGTTGGTCTTGGAATGGGCCAGCGCAAATAGAAAACCATCGGCTGTCCGGCGCGTGTTTTCCATCGTGGCGCGCACGACCTCGGAGCGCCTGCGCCCGCCGCTGGCCCAGGCGAACAGCAGCAGGGCGCGGTCGCGCAGTCCGCGCAGAGAGTCGTCGCAGGTCGCAAGCATGGCCTCCAGCGGCTCGCGCGTCAGCGCCACCTTCTTGGCGGGCGCCACGCCGCGCCGGGCATAGGCGCGGCGCGTCCGGGCAAGCAATTCGCGCACCGCGGCCGCGCGGCAGGGGTTGGCGTGGCCGTGCAGCTCGTGCGCCTTGGACAGCACCGAGATCCGCTGCAACAACGTGTTGAGGCTGGGCGCGCCCAGCCTGCCTTTGGCCTTCAGCCGCACCAGCTCCTGGTCCAGCGCCAGCGGCAATTCCCATTTCAGGCCCTGTTCGGTCGAACGCTGGGCATGGTCGACCACGAACTGGATGACGGCGGCTTCCGGCAAGGGCAGGGCAAAGGGGCGGGAGTAACGCAGCTCGAACCAGGCGGTCCAGTAGCGGATGGCGGCGCGGTAGCTGGCGACCGTGTTGGCCGAGCTGCCTTCACGCATCAGGGCGCTGGCCGCGGCGTCGGCCTGGGCGTCCAGGGTGAGCGGGTTCAGCGCGGGCAGCGGCGCCTGCAATTTCAGCGGATTCATGGTCGGGCTAGGGTCTAAAATCTTATTCCATACATATTATTATGTATGCTGTATGATATCTAACATAAATATCGAAATACTCACGATAAGGTTCCATTATCGCGGGTAATTATCCTACAGATGCCAAATCGGGCACGGAGCAAGCGCATGGCCACCGGAATTACCGAAACCGACGTCTGGACCGCCGCCGACGCCTTGCTGCTGGAGGGCGCGCGGCCCACCATCGAACGCGTGCGGCAAAAGATCGGGCGGGGTTCGCCCAATACGGTCAGCCCGTATCTGGAAACCTGGTTCAGGTCGCTGGGCGCGCGCATCAAGGATCCTGGCGCCTTTGCCGCGCCCGCGGCCGTGCCCGACCCGGTGGCCCAGGCGGCTGCCCATTTCTGGGAAGCCGCCTTGTCCGAAGCGCGCGCCCAACAGGAGCAAACCTACCGCGGCCGCTGGGAAGAGCTGGCGCGGGAAGGGGAGCAATTGGCGTCAGATGCGGAACAGCTGCAACAGCGCGAAGCCCAGCTCGCGCATCGCGAACAGGATCTGCAGGAAACGCTCAGGGTGGCCACGTCCCAATTGGCCGCCGCCGAAGACCGGCTGCAAGCGGCCGAACAGCAACTGCGGCAGCGCGACGAACAGCTCAAGCGCGTCCAGCTGCAACTGGAAGACGCGCGCAACGCCACCCAGGCCGCCCTGGCGGAAGGCGACAAGATCCGCGCCCAGCATGCCCAGGCAATCGACGCGCTGGAGACCCGCCACACCGCCCACGAACGCCGCTGGTTGAACGAGCTGGACAGCGAACGCAGCGCGGTCAAGCGCCTGCAGGCGCGGCTGGATGACGCGCAGGCCGCCAGCCAGCAGCAGGCCGCGCAGGCGCGCAAGGCGCTGGAACAGGAACAGGATCAGCGCCGCCAGGCGGAACAGGACGCGCAGGCCCTGCGCGCCGAAGCCCTGGCCCTGCAAGCGCGCCAGCAAGCGGAGCAGGCCGCGGCCGACACTGCCCGGGAGGCTGCGCATGAACGCCAGGGGGCGCTGGAATCGCGGCTCGCAACCGCTGAACAACGGGCGTCCGACTACCTGGCGCAATTGAAGGGGAAGGACGAACAATTGGGCGAACTGACCCGGCACCTGATGGCGCAAATCCAGCGGCAGGACCCGGGGCATGTGCCGCCGGAGCCTGCCCAGCCCTAGAGGCCTTTCGGACCGGCGTTCGCATTGAAGGAATGCATTGCATGAACCCTGGCCGCCCGATATTGTTGTAGACACGGCAGGGCGCGCAACGCGCCTCGCCGCGCGGCATATATCAGGTGCCGCAGTAACCGGGCCTGCCGGAGGAACTATGTCATTTCGCGTGATTGCCTCGATGCTTTGCGCGCTGTTGCTGTGGTTGCCTCCCTTGGCTGGGCACGCCCAGCCGGCAAAGGGCAAAGCCGACCCGCTGGCGCTGGCCTACAACATGAAGCCCTGGACCGGGGACTTCGACGGCATGGTCAAGCGCCGCCAGGTCCGGGTGCTGGTGCCCTACAACAAGACGCTGTACTTCCTGGACAAGGGCGGCACCCAGCGCGGCATCATCGCGGACATGATGACCGAGTTCGAGAACGACCTGAACCGGCAGCTCAAGAACAAGAACATCCGCGTGTACGTGGTGTTTCTGCCGACCTCGCGCGAGCGCCTGATTCCAGACCTGCTGGCGGGCAAGGGCGACATCATCGCGGCCAACCTGACTGTCACCGAAGAGCGCCAGAAACTGGTGGATTTTTCCACGCCGTTGGCGACTGGCGTGCGCGAGCTCGTCGTGGCCTCGCCCGGCGCGCCGGAACTGAAATCGCTGGACGACCTGGCCGGGCAGGAGATCTTCATCAACCCGGTCAGCAGCTATCACGGCAGCGTCAAGAAATTGAACGCGGACCTGCAGGCCCGGGGACTGAAGCCCGCCATCATCCGCGACGCGCCCGGCACCTTCGAGACCGACGACATCCTGGAAATGGCCAGCGCCGACCTGGTCAAGTACACCGTCGCCGACCGCTACCTGGCCAATTTCTGGAAGCAGATCTTCCCGCAGATCCGGGTCTATGAAAACCTGGAAGTCGACAACGGCAACGACATCGCCTTCGCCTTCCGCAAGGATTCGCCCAAGCTCGCGGCGGCGCTCAACGCCTTCATGGAAAAGAACCGCGTCGGCACCTCGTTTGGCAACCAGCAGCTGACCAAGTACCTGAAATCCGTGAAGTGGGTAAAGGCGGCCACCGACCCCGAGGAAATCGAAAAATTCCACCGCCTGGCGGAGTTCTTCCGCAAGTACGGCGATCAATACAACATCGACTGGCTGCTGATGATGGCCCAGGGCTACCAGGAGTCCCGGCTGGACCAGGGCGCCAAGAGCTCGGTCGGCGCGATCGGCGTCATGCAGATCATGCCGGCCACCGGCAAGGAGCTGCAGGTGGGTGATATCCGGCGCGAGGAATACAACATCCATGGAGGCGTCAAATACATCCGCTTCATGATCGACCAGTACTACGCCAAGGAGCCCATGACGGACCTGAACCGGGGGTTGTTCGCCTTTGCGGCGTACAACGCGGGGCCGGGCCGGATCAATCAGCTGCGCAAGGAAGCCGCCGCCAAGGGGCTGGACCCGAATGTCTGGTTCGACAATGTCGAGCGCGTGGCGGCCGAACGCATCGGGCGGGAAACGGTGCAGTACGTGAGCAACATCTACAAGTACTACATCGCCTATACGCTGATCCGCGCCCAAGGCGCAGGCGACGGCGCGGGCGCCCCGCGCTAGCCGGAGGCGGCGCCGCTTGCGGGCCGCCACGGTATATGTCCGCGGGATTTTCGGATAAATTCGCCACAGGCGCATCCGCATGCACCCATCCGGCAGAAGCCCCGCCGGCATCGATGCGCCACACATCAGGGCTGCCGGCCCTATCAGGAGCAGCGGTTGAATCCTCTTCCACGCCAGACGGTCGATCTCGCCCGCATCATTCTTGTCATCGTCATCCTGGCCGGCCTGATGGCAGGCAGCGTCTACATCCTGCGCCCGTTCCTGCCCGGCCTGGTCTGGGCGACCACCATCGTCGTGGCAACCTGGCCGGTCATGCTGGCGATCCAGCGCTATTGCGGCGGGCGGCGCTGGCTGGGCACCCTGACGATGCTGGTCATCCTGCTGTTCGTCATCGTGCTGCCCCTGTATGAGGTGATCTCGACCCTGGCGCTGCACAGCAGCGCGATCATGGCCGCGGTCAAGAGCCTGCCCGACTATGCGCTGCTGGCGCCGCCCGCCTGGGTCCATGGCATTCCGCTGGTCGGTCCCAAGATCGCGCAGGAATGGCAGACCCTGTCCGACGCCGGCGCCGGCGGCCTGCTGGCCAGGCTGGAACCCTATCTGACCAGCGCGGCGGCCTGGCTGCTGGGACATGCCGCCATCGTCGGCGCCTTCATGATGCACATGCTGATCACGGTGGTCGTGGCCAGCATTCTCTATACCAAGGGCGAAGTGGCGGTCGATTTCGTGCGCCGCTTCTTCAACCGGCTGGCGGGCCAGCGCGGCCTGGCGGCGGTCAAGCTTGCCGGGCAGGCGATACGCGCCGTGGCGCTGGGCATCGTCGTCACCGCCGTGGTGCAGTCCGGCCTGGGCGGCCTGGGCCTGTGGATCGCGGGCGTGCCCGCCGCCGGCATCCTCACCGCGCTGATGGTGATGCTGTGCCTGGCCCAGCTGGGGCCTTTCCTGCCCATGCTGGCCGGCGTGGTCTGGCTGTTCCAGAACGACATGAAGCTGGCGGCCGCGGTGCTGCTGGTCTGGGCGGTGCTGGTGGCGATGCTGGACAACCTGCTGCGGCCGCTGCTCATCAAGCGCGGGGTCAACCTGTCCTTGCTGCTGATCCTGGTGGGCGTGCTGGGCGGATTGTTCGCCTTCGGCATCGTGGGGCTGTTCATCGGTCCGGTGATCCTGGCGGTGACCCATACGCTGCTCAAGGCCTGGATCGACGAAGTGCCGCCGCCCGCCGCGCTGGGCGCCGAGGCCGATCCCATCGAGACGCCCGCCGAACGTGCCGGATTTCCGCCGGTCTGAACGGCCGGCGCCTTGAACGGCCCCGACCCGGCGTGTGCCGGGCAGCATGCCAGGGAAGGGCGTAACATCTGCCTCACGTCGCGGGCTCCTGGCCCGCTTTCCTGGCAACACCCGGCAATACCTCATGACGATGCACCCTCTGGCGCCGCTCCAAGGCGGCTTTTCCGTTCACCCCGATCCCATGGCTTCCTCGCGCAAGGCGGTGGCGCGATGAGCGAAAGCGTACGCCTGGCCAAGCGCTTGGCCGCCGAACTGTCCTGCTCGCGCGGCGATGCGGAACGCTATATAGAAGGCGGCTGGGCCGCCGTGGACGGCAAGCGGGTCGAAGAGCCCGGATTCCGGGTCTCGCCCGGCCAGTCCGTCGGCCTGCTGCCCGGCGCGCGCCTGGAAGACGCGCGGCCCGTGACCATCCTGCTGCACAAGCCCGCCGGCCTTTACGCCAATGACGAGCCCGGCTCCGCGCGCGACCTGATCCTGCCCGAGAACCTGATGCCTGGCGACCGGTCGGGCCAGCGCTATCTGCAGCGCATGTTCAACGGCCTGAAGCTCGTCACGCCGCTGGAACGAGCCGCCAGCGGCCTGATCGTCTACACGCAGGAATACCCGGTGGCGCGCAAGCTGGTGGAAGAGGGGCGCTACGTGGAGCAGGAGTACGTGGCCCAGGTGTCCGGCCAGCTCAGCGCCGCCGACCTGGCGCGCCTGCAGCGCGGCATGGCCTACGGCGGCCGCGCCGCCACACCCATGAAGGTCAGCTGGCAGAACGAGACCCACCTGCGCTTCGCCCTGAAGACGGCCGCGCCCGGCTTCATCGAATACGCCTGCGATGCGTTTGGATTGCGCCTGCAGGCCCTGCGCCGCATCCGCATCGGCCGCCTGCCCATGGCGGGGCTGGCCCTCGGGCAGTGGCGCTACCGCCTGGATTACGAACGCTTCTGATGCCAGCAGGGATGACCATGGAACATGCGCCGCAAGGCCCGCGGCCGGAGCCCGGCTCCGCACGCAGACGTTTTCTGATCACTGCGGCAGGCCTGGGCCTGTCCGCCGCGCTGGCCGGCTGCGCGGCTCCCAAGCCGCCGCGCCGCGCGCCGCAATCGGCCAAGCCCGGACCCGCCGCGCCCCCGCTTGCCAGCGGCGCGGCCGTGCCCGTGCCCGCGCTCAAGCCCGGCGCGCGCATCGCCATCGTGGCGCCAGCGTCCGCCGCGCTGGATGCCGCGGACGAGGCGGCCGAATGGCTGCTGGCGCGCGGCTATGTGCCGCAAGTCATGCCTGCTTCGCGCTCGCGGCTGGACGCCCCCTATGACTATCTGGCGGGGGCCGACGCCGACCGCCTGGCCGACCTGCACGCGGCATTCGCGGCGCCCGATATCGGCGCCGTGTGGTGCCTGCAAGGCGGTTTCGGCTCCTGGCGCCTGCTGGACCAGCTGGACTTCGATCTTCTGCGCCGCCACCCCAAGCCCTTTATCGGCTATAGCGACATCACCGCGCTGCACCTGGCCATGCAGCGCCGCGCCGGCTTCGTCACGTTTCATGGGCCGATGCTGGCGCAGGACCTGCTGGCCGGCAAGCGCGAGCCCACCGAGTCGCATTTGCTGTCCATGGTCAGCGGCCAGGTCGGGCAGGGGGCTTGGATCATGCCGCCTGCATATGCAAGCGCCACGGAGCTCATTCCTGGCACCGCCACCGGACGGCTGATCGGCGGCAACCTGGCCCTGATCGGCGCGCTGATCGGGTCCGATCACGAAATCGACACGAGCGGCGCGATTCTCTTCATCGAGGACGTCAACGAGGCCTTGCCCCGCATCGACCGGCTGTTGAGCCAGTTGGCCGCGGCCGGCAAGTTCGACGGTCTCAAGGGCGTGCTGGTCGGCAACTTCACCCGCATCCTGGGGGTGCCCGGCGACGATGCCCAGGCGCAGGGGCTGCTGTACCCGCTGATACTCGACCAGTTCCGCTCGCGCGGCATTCCGGTGCTGGCCGCATGGCCCAGCGGCCATGGCGATCCCAACCTGACCTTGCCTCTGGGCGCGCAGGTGACGCTGGACACCGCGCGCGGCGGACTGCGCCTGGAGCAAGCGGTGGTGGTATAGATATGCCTCATTAATGATGCATATCTATTATTTATGCTCCATTAATACTCTGAACCTAGACGGGTAAAAATGACTCACTAATAGTGCAAAACAGCAACTAAAGCACTATTATCAAGTCATGAAAAAGAAAATCGAACCCAGCTTCGATGCGGCTGCGGCGCTCGCCCGGATCGGCGCCAACATCCGCACGGCCAGGCTGCGCCGCGCCGAAACGGAATCGACGCTCGCCGCCCGCATGGGCGTGTCACGCGCCACCGTCACGCGCCTGGAGCGCGGC
Source organism: Achromobacter xylosoxidans (assembly GCF_002192695.1). Classification (GTDB taxonomy): domain Bacteria; phylum Pseudomonadota; class Gammaproteobacteria; order Burkholderiales; family Burkholderiaceae_B; genus Achromobacter; species Achromobacter xylosoxidans_C. The sequence goes on along the minus strand of NZ_MTLG01000075.1, from coordinate 195,694 downwards.
GACGGCGGCGTGTCCCTGGCGCTGGCCATCGAAGCCTTGCTGCAGTACGGCTATGCGGATCAGGTCTACGCCTTGGGCGACCCCGACCTGGACGGCGTGGGCAAGCGCCTGGACGCGGTGCGCCGGCCCAGCCGCGGCACCCGCAAGACGCCGGCCGCGCATCGCGCCGATCCCACCCAGCTGTAGCGTCGGTCTATCGTGCCAACCAGAAAACACAAATCAGTGGAAAGCGAGCTGTATGTCTACGTAGACATACGCGGCGAGGCGGTGCTGGCCGGACTGTTGACGCTGGACGACTCGGACGAAAACCATTTCTACGCCGAGTTCACCTATGTGCAGTCCTATGTGAACGACCCGCGCGCCTTTGCGCTGGATCCGCTGAATCTGCCGCTGGTCGATGCGCGCACCACCTTCCGCACCGAAAGCCGCTACGAAACGCTGGGCGCGATCTTCGACGCCGCACCCGACGCCTGGGGCCGCAACGTCATGCGCGTGGACAACGCCGGCGCGCGCGTGACCGAGGACGAAGTGCTGCTCAAGGGCCGCGGCATGGGCGTGGGCGCGCTGTTCTTCAGCGCCCGCCAGCTCACCCCGAACATGCGCAAGACCTACCGCCTGCCCGAACTCGGCCAGCTGGAATCGCTTGCCGACCTGCTTACCGACATCGACCAGGGCGTCAAGCCCAAGGGCTTGTACCGCGACATCCTGGGCAGTTCCTGGGACATCGGCGGGGCGCGCCCCAAGACCATCGTGCGCGACGAGCGGGGCGAAATGTGGATCGCCAAGTTTCCGCGCAAGGGGGATTCCTACGACCGCCAGCGGGTCGAGTACGCCAACCTGCAGATGGCGCGGGACATCGGCCTAAGGGTGCCCGAGATCCGCCTGGTCGAAACGCACCTGGGCGCCGTGCTGCTCACGCACCGCTTCGATCGCGAACAGCTGCCGGCCGGGCCGGGCATGGCCGCGGCCGTCGCCCGCCGCCACTTCCTCAGCGGCGCCTCGCTCATCAGCCCGTCGGCGCAGATCGGCAAGCGCGAACTGGATGGAGCGCGCGGCAAGGCCACGTATTCCTACGCCCGGCTGGCCGACGTCGTCCGCCGCATCTCGTCCAATCCGGTGCAGGACCTGAAGGAGCTGTACGCGCGCATGATCCTCAACGTGGCCGTGCACAACACCGACGACCACCTGAAGAACGTCGGCTTTCTCAAGGACGAGGGCGCGCAGACGTACCGCCTGTCGCCCTTGTTCGACGTGGTCACGCAGGAAGGCTCCGCCAGGCACTACCTGCACATCGGCGCGGCCGGCCGGGAAAGCTCTTTCCAGAACTGCCTGAGCGAATACCGGCGCTTCGGCCTGCGTTCCGAAGCCGTCGCGCGCGGCATCCTGGACCGGGTGTTGGAAGTGGCGGCAGAGCGCCGGCGCTACTACGACGCAGCCGGGATGACGGCGGACGAAATCGGGCACGTGGAAGCGTCGTTGACGGCCTGGCGCCGCCCCTTGTAGCCCGCGCCTGCGCCGGCCGCTACACCCGCTTGGCCGACCAGTTCCCGCGGCCCGCGGCGCTGCCGCTCATCTGCTTGCCATTGACCGTTCCGGTATAGCGCACGCCGTTGGCCACAAAGGAGATCTCGCTGCCGTTCAGGCGGGCTTCAGAGATCGGCGCGCCGCCCAGCTTGCCGGACAGCCGCTGGTAGCGCTGCTCCAGCTGCAGGGGCTGGCCGTCCACCTCCCAGTTGCCCGCCACCTTGGCGGGCACGATCCACAGGAGCGCCGTGCAGTAGGTGCTGCAGTCCTGCTTGATCGTCTCTTCCGCGTCCGGCTCCCAATCGCCCATGCGGAAGGAGTTCGACACGATGCGGGTGCCGGGCGCCAGTTCCAGGAGCTTGGGCCGCAGCTTTTCGTTGATGGTCGACAGCAGGAACATGGTGATGACGTCCGCCTGCGACAGATCGGTGGCGAACAGATCGGCCGTCACGAAGGTGGCGCGGTCGGCCACGCCGGCGCGCTCCGCGTTGCGGCGCGACAGTTCGACCAGGTCCGGGTTGTATTCGATGCCCTGGGCCGTGAGGCCGCGCTGCGCCGCCGTGATCACGGTGCGGCCGTCGCCCGAACCCAGGTCCATCAGCCGGTCCTTGGGCGTGACCTTGGCCATGTCCAGCATGGTGTCGACCAGGGTCTGCGGCGTGGGCACCCAGATGACGTCCTTGCCTTCCTGGCCGACGTCTGGGACGTATTCCTTCTGTTCCGAGGGCTGCGCCGCGGTAGCGCTCAACACCGGCAGCGGGGTGCAGGCCAGGGCCAGCGCCGCCGCCGCCGAGGCGAGCAGGGCGCCGCGCAGCCGCGGCGGGTTTGCCCGGGCGGGCCTGAAGGACGGAATCGCGATAGGCATGATGGGGACTCCTTGCAGGTAAGGCATGCGGACGGGCTGGCCTGGCTTGGCCGCCGCCCCGGGAAAGCAGGCTAGGCCTGCGGCGGCTGTGGACCCAGCAGGCGCAGCAGCGGCAGGCCCGCGGCCAGCACCGCCAGGCCGATCAGCGCGCCGGCGCCGGCATACATGGCGCTGGAATACACCAGCCCGGCGCAGGTCAGCGCCAGCAGCAGCGGGGGCAGGGGATAGAGCGGCACGCGGAACGGGCGCGGACGATCGGGATCGATGCGCCGCAGGCGCCACACCGAGGCCGCGACCAGCAGCATGAAGATCCAGAACACCGGCGCGGTATAGGCGACCAGCGTCTGCACGCTGTTTTGGCTGAACGCGCCCAGCGCAATCAGCGCCAGCGTGATCGCGCCCTGCGCCAGCAAGGCAGGCGCGGGCGTCTCGCCCTGCGCGTTCCAGGCCGCCAGCGCGCGCAGGCGCGGCACGTCGCGGCCCAACGCGCAATACACCCGCGCGCCGGTGATGATGGTGCCGTTGATGGTGCTGAGCGCCGTGGCGCAGATGGTCAAGCTGAGCAGGGCCGCGGCATAGGGCCCGGCCGCCAGCTGCATCACGTCCGCGCCCAGCGCCGGCGTGTCGCGCAGCCCCTGCAGGCCGAAGATCTCCAGCAGCGCCAGATTGGTCAGCACGTAGGCGCCGGTCACCAGCAGCGTGCCGATCAGCAGCACCCGGCTCATGTTGCGCCCCGGGTTGCGCAATTCGCCGCTGAGGTAGGCGGCCTCGTTCCAGCCGCCATAGGTCAGCAGCACGAACACCATGCCCATGCCCAGCAGGCCCGCGGCGTTGCCCGTCAGCGGCGCCGGCTCGGCGGCCGAGCGCAGCGGGCTGTCTTCCGCAGCGGCCAGGCTGGCGATCAGCACCGCCGCCAGGGCCGCCACTGTCAGCGCGGTGAACAGCCATTGCAGGCGTTTCGAATAGCGCGTGCCCGCCACGTTCAAGGCCGTCAGCGCCGCCACCGCTATCGCTGCATGCAGGGCGGGGCCATACGTGCCCAGCGGCGCGAGACGTTGCGCGTAGTCGCCATAGATGTAGGCCACGACCGCGATGGCGCCGGTCTGGATGACGGAGCAGCGCGCCCAGGCGAACATCAGTCCCACCTGCCGCCCCCAGGCGCGCGTCAGGTAAAGATATTCGCCGCCGGCGCCGGGATAGGCCGAACCCAGTTCGGCATAGCAAAGCGCGCCGACCAGCATCACCAGGCCGCCGGCGCACCAGAGCCCGATATAGGCCGCCTCGGAACCCGCGTGCTGCGCGACCAGCGGCGGGAAGCCGAATATGCCGATCCCGATCACCACGCCGACCAGCACCATGGTGGCGTCCATCACCGATAAACCGGCCGGCGCGCGCGGCTGGAGCAGCAGGGCCGGATTCGCGGACGAACGCAGGGTGGGCTGTGTCATCGGAGGCTCTCGGTTGGGCGCGGGAAGGGGCGCCATTGGGGGACGGTGCCTGACAATTACCTGAACAATTTGCGACCCGTTTTTGGACCCGAAAGTTTCTCCGGGTTTTCCCGAGAAAAACGTCAATTTATTGAATTCAGCGGGAATTCAGCATCATGTGAGTTCTTTCATTTTTTCTTTAAGACATTGATTTTTAAAGATTTACCAGTTCAATTAAAGTACTTTAGTTAAAGTAATTTCTTAAGGTGAAGACGCGCTCGATATGGCCAGGATCCCGCGCTATGCTGATTGCGCAGGACGCGCGCCGCACGAGCCGCCGCCGCGAGGGGCAGGGAGCCAACCGCTATTCAGGAGCAGCGACATGAAGCTATCCATACGCGTGGCCACGGCAGCGCTGGCGCTTTCCGGATCGATGGGCTTGGCGCCCACCGCGATGGCGCATCACGGCTGGTCGTGGGCCGAATCCGAACAGATGACGCTGCAAGGCACGGTCCAACAGGTGCAGATCGCGCCCCCGCATCCCTGGCTGGATGTACGCGCCGAAGATGGCCTGTGGCGCGTGGAACTGGGCAATCCCAGCCAGACCAAGGATGCGGGATTCATCGAAGGCTCGGCCAAGCCCGGCGACGCTATCGTGGCCATCGGCAACCGCGACCGCGACGCCAGCGCCAAACGCATGAAGGCCGTCCAGATCAAGGTCGGCGGCAAAACCTACGACATTTATCCCAGCCGCATCAAGCAACCTTGAACCGGGGCCTGGCCCATGCCTGAGTTGCTGCGCGTCGCGCTGGAACAGCTTGAATCCCTGCCGCCGTCGATCTGGCTGCGGCGGTCGGACACGCTATATCTGTTGGTGAACGCCGCCCATATCGGCGCGATCGGCCTGCTGATCGGCTCCATCGTCCCGCTCGACCTGCGCCTGCTGGGGCTCCTGAAACCGGGGCCGCTGGCCCTGCTGGCGCCGGTACTGGCGCGCACCGCGGCCGCGGGCCTGGCGCTGGCGGTCCTGACCGGAGCCCTGCTGTTCAGCGTCAAGCCGCTGGAGTATCTGGCCAATCCCGCCTTCGGGATCAAGATGGGCCTCTTGGCCGCGGGCGCACTCAACGCGGTGCTCGCGCGGTACAGCAAGGCCTGGGCCACGGTGCTGGATCAGGGCAGGGCTTCGGGCTCCATGCGCTTGCGGGCGGGCGCGTCGCTCTTTCTATGGCTGGGCGTGCTGGTGGCAGGGCGCTGGATCGGGTTTCTTTAGGGGCCGGCGCCCAGGCTTTGGCGCATCAGGCCGGCGCTCAAGCACGCTCGCGCGTCGGCCAACCCTTCATGCGCTGGGGCAGCAATACGTCAAGCCGGCTGCGCTTCGGCCAGCGCGCGCTGCACGGCCGGCCGGGCAGCCACCCGGGCCAGGTAGGCTGCCAGCTTGGGAAACTGCGTCAGGTCGACGCCGTCGCCCTCCAGCCAGCTGCCGATGGTGTAGAGGTAGCCGTCGACCACGCTATAGCGTTCGCCCGCCGCCCAGGGGCCGGCGATCTGCGAGTCCAGATACGCGGCGCAGGCCGTCATGGTCTGCGGCACCTTGGCCTGCATGGCGGCATGCGCGGCGGGGTCGTCCGCCCAGCGCGCGCCGCGGCGCTTGTGCGCGTGCGCCACGTGGGCGGTGGAAGCCAGATAGCTCGCCAATTCCTGCATGCGCGCGAACGCAAACGGATCGTCCAGCGGCGCCAGTTGCGCGGCAGGAAAACTCTGCGCCACGAAGGCGAGCAGGGCGGGCGTCTCGGTCAGCACGCCGTGTTCGGTCGCCAGCGCCGGCACGCGCCCCTTGGGATTGACGCGCAGGTATTCGGGGCTCTGCTGCTGCGCGGCGCCCATGTCGAGTTTGACCAGATCGAAATCGGCGCCCGCTTCGCGCAACGCGATATGCGTCGCCAGCGCACAAGTGCCGGGGGCGGAATAAAAAGTCCAACGGGACATCTGCATCCTCTTCATTCAATGGTTGAAAAGCCAAGTCGCCGCAACGGGCTGCGCTACAGGGTAGCCCGATCACCTGCCGCAGCCAAGCTTGGCCGCGACGCGCGCGAAGCCGCGGCAATATCTGATCTACATCAGACGGCAACCCGAATTGCCTGCGCTGCACCCTGCATCCACGGCATCTGCTGCGCATCGCGTGATAGCATCTGCGCCGATAAGGAACCCCTGAATGCACGCATCTGCCCATGCTCGTGGACGTTGGGTCGCGCTGGTCGCGATGGCCCTGTTCGTCTTTCAGGCGCTGATCGCATCCTCCGCGCTGGCGGGCCCGGGCATGGGAGCGGGCAAGGCCGGCGTCACCACCATCATCTGCACGGCCAGCGGCCCGCGCGTGGTCACGCTGGATGCCGATGGGCAAGAGCAGGGCGCGCAGCAGCACAGCGGCGCCTTGCCGCACTGCTGCAGCGCGGGCTGCGCCATGCTGAGCGACACGCTGCCGCCCGAAATCGTCCTGCTTGCCTGGTTCCTGCCGGCGGCTGCGCCCGCCGTCCATCCCCCGGCCGCCGTACCGCAATTCGCGAGCGCCTTGGCCCGGCTGCCGCAGCGGTCGCGCGCGCCGCCCCTGTCGGCCTGACCCCCTCTCCAGACTTCATCGACATGCCATCCGCGCAGCCCGCCAATCCGCGGACCTGAGCGGCTGCGCCAGCGTCATCGGCGCGCAGCGGGCCATGGGCCTTGCGCGCCGCGGGGAGGGCGCGTCCACGTCCCGTCCATGCGCGCGGACAGCGCGGTCCTGCCGTGCCTCCCATCAGGGGGAGGCAGGATCACTGCCTGTCGGCGCCTGCCATCGCACGTTCCCGATCGACAGACACCAGATATGACCACTAGACAAGAACTGCTGCGGATGAGTTGCCTGGCCGCCGCCCTGGCCGCCTCGTTCCCCGCCTGGGCCCACGCCGCCGAGACGAACACCGTCTACACCACCGAACCCGTGATCATCACGGGCGTGGAACCCAGCGCGCCGTTGACCTTCACCACGGACCCCAAGATCCCGCGCCAGCCGCTGCCGGCCAGCGACGGGACCGACTATCTGAAGACGATTCCCGGCTTCTCGGCCATCCGCAACGGCGGCACCAACGGCGATCCCGTGCTGCGGGGCATGTTCGGTTCGCGCCTGAATCTGCTGACCAACGGCACCTCCATGCCCGGCGCGTGCCCGGCGCGCATGGACGCGCCCAGCTCCTATATTTCGCCCGAGAACTTCGACCAGCTCACGGTCATCAAGGGCCCGCAGACCGTGCTGTGGGGACCCGGCGCGTCCGCCGGCACGGTCAAGTTCGACCGCGACACGCCCCGTTTCGAGGCAGCCGGCGTGCGATTCGACGGCAGCCTGACGGGCGGCTCGTTCGGCCGCAACGATCAGGCCGCCGATCTGGCCGTGGGCAACGACCGCGTCTACACGCGCATCACCGCCAACCATTCCCACTCCCAGGACTACAAGGACGGCGACGGCAACACCGTGCCTTCGCGCTGGGACAAGTGGAACGCCGACCTGACCCTGGGCTTCACGCCCGACGCCGACACGCTCTACGAACTGACGGCGGGCACCGGCGATGGCGAAGCGCGCTACGCCGGCCGCGGCATGGACGGCTCCCAGTTCAAGCGCGAGAGCTTCGGCCTGCGTTTCGAGAAGCGCAACCTGGGTCCCGTGCTGAGCAAGGTCGAAGCGCAGCTGTACTACAACTATGCCGACCATGTGATGGACAACTACACGCTGCGCGCGCCGGACCCCATGAGCGCCATGCCCATGGCCATGGCGGCCGACGTGGACCGCGCGACCTGGGGCGGCCGTTACGCCGGCACCTGGGAACTGTCGCCGGATGTCAGCCTGGTCACCGGACTGGATTTCCAGCAGAGCCGCCATCGTTCCCGCAACGGTACCGACACGGTGCCCTACAGCAACCAGAGCTGGGTCAAGGACGCGGACTTTTCCAACACCGGCCTGTTCGGCGAGCTGACCTGGCGCGCCGCGCAGGACAGCCGCGTCATCGGCGGCGCGCGGATCGACTGGGCTGCGGCCAAGGATTTCCGCCAGGACACGGGCTCGATGATGATGCCCATGCCCAATCCCACCGCGGATGAGCGCCGCAAGGACACGCTGCCCAGCGGCTTCCTGCGCTACGAGCAGGATCTGGCCTCGCTGCCGGCCACGGTCTATGTGGGGCTGGGCCACGTCGAGCGCTTCCCGGACTACTGGGAGCTGTTCTCTCCGGACCGGGGGCCTGCCGGCTCCGTCAACGCCTTCCAGGGCGTGAAGCCCGAAAAGACCACCCAGCTGGACTTCGGCGCGCAGTACAAGACGGAAGCGCTAGACGCCTGGTTCTCGGGCTACGCGGGGTACGTCGACGACTTCATCCTGTTCAGCTACGCCTCGGGCGGCATGATGGGTCCGACGTCGCAGGCCACCAATGTCAACGCGCACATCGCGGGCGGCGAACTCGGCCTCTCATACAAGCCCGCGCCCTCATGGAAGCTGGGCGCCACGCTCGCATATGCCTGGGGCGAGAACCGCAGCGATGGCAAGGCGCTGCCGCAGATGCCGCCGTTGGAGGCCAAGCTCAGCGCTGCCTACGACGACGGCACCTGGTCGGCCGGAGCCCTGTGGCGCATCGTGGCCGCGCAGAAACGCTATGCCCTGAACGAAGGCAATGTCGTGGGCAAGGACTTCGGCCCAAGCGCGGGCTTCGGGGTGTTCTCCGTCAATGGCGGCTATGCGCTCAACAAGCAGGTCCGCCTGTCGCTGGGCGTGGACAATCTGTTCAACAAGACCTACAGCGAGCATCTGAACCTGGCGGGCAACGCCGGCTTCGGCTATGCCGCCAACACCGCGGTCAACGAGCCGGGCCGCACGGTCTGGGCGCGCTTGAGCTTCAAGTACTGACGCGCCCAGTCCGGGGGTACGCGGTCAGGCGCCGCGCGCGGCCGCCAGCAGGCGGACGATTCCGCGCACGTCCTGTTCGGCCTCCAGCCCGCGCAGCCTGCACGCCAGCTCCCTTGTCTGGTTCGCAGACAGGGGCGGCTGCGCGGACGCGCAGCAGGCGTCGAACTTGGCGTCCTGTTCCGCCACGCCCAGGGGGCGTTCGGGGCTGCCGGGAAAGGCCGGCATATCGACCGCGAACTCCCGGCCGTCCTTCAACCGCAATTCGACGCGCTGAGGGCTCATGGCGTTGGGATCTGGATTGCCGTCATCCATCACCTGGATGCGGGCGGCCAGTTCAAAGGTGCTTGCCTGCGCCAGCGCGTCCGGGTCGAAATCGGGTATGCCGACCCGGCCGCGCAGCATGGCCGTGGCCATGGCGTAGCCCATGCAGAGCCTGGCGGTCGCGGAATCCATGCCCGGATGGGCCCGCCGCCCAACCAGGCGCACGATCAACGAGGACGCCCGGACCGTGATGCTGTCCACGTCCTGGGGCTGCAGCGCATGCTGGCGCATCAGGTCCAGCACGGCGCCGATGCCGCTGTGCGTGGCGCGGCCGGTCGGGTAGGGCTTGTGGCTCATGCGGGTGATCTGGAACACCCGGCCCACGTCCACGCGCACCGCCTCCCAGTCGGCCTGGCCGGCGTCATAAAGCGCGAAGTAGCCGTAAGGGCCTTCCAGGATGTCGCGCGGGCCGGGGAAGCCCGCGCGCGCCAGTTCAAAAGCCGTGACGGCGGCCCTGGCGTTCAGGCCGACCTGCAGGCCGACGGCGGGCGAGCCTTCGATATGCGCCTGCATGGTGCCGGAAAGGTGGCTGTACGCCAGTCCCAGGGCATCGCGCGTGGCGGTTTCATCCAAACCCGCGAGCTTGCACAGCGTGGCCGTGGCGCCCAGGCCGCCGCACATGGCCGGCCGGAAAAAGCGCATGGGCGCGCGCTGGGCCAGCGCAACGTAGATGGCGAAGTCCAGCCCGGTCGCAATCGCGGTGATCAGCCGGCGGCCGTCCACGCCGCCTTCGCGCTCCGCGTAGCCCAGCGCCGCCGGCACGATGCAGGCAAACGCATGCACCACGGCCCGGTCGTGGATGGCGTCGAACTCCTGGTTGAAGACCTGGTAGGCATTGAGCATGACGGCGCTGGCCAGCGGCAGCCGTTCGCCGCTGCCCCAGACGGTGGCCTCTGCGCCGCTTCCCAGCGCCGACGCGGCCTGGCGCAGCGGCGCCATGCGCGGATGGCGCGAACCGGACAGCCCGACGCCGACCGCATCGAGCACGAAGGTCTTGGCCGCGTCGACCGCCGCTGCCGGCAGATCCTCGTAACGGGTGCGCAATACATGCGCGACCAGGGTATCGATTGCATTCATGCGGCGGCTCCAGCGGACTTGGCGGGCACTTGGCCGGCGTACCAGTCATGCATCGCGGCGCCGGTGACGAAGGTGGTCATGGGATGCCCTTGCAGCAGGTCCAGCATGGCCAGCAGGTCGGCGTAGCGATGCGGCACGCCCATCAGATGCGGATGCAATCCCAGCGTCAGGACGCGCGGACGGCCGGCGGTCCGGGCTTCTTCGGCATACAGGTCCAGCGTCCGTTCCAGGCGCCGGCTGAACTCCCCGGTGGCGTGCTTTTCCACGGCATGGATCACCGAATCGTTCAGCTCCAGCGCATACGGCAGCGCCAGCAGGGGCTTCCCGGCGGTCTGCATCCAGTTGGGCAGATCGTCCAGGCACCAGTCGAACAGGTAGTCGATGCCGGCCAGGGCCAGAAGGTCCGGCGTGTCCTGCGTTTCGCGCAGTCCCGGCGAGAGCCAGCCGCGCGGCCGGCGGCCGCTGAAGCGTTCGATCCGGTCCAGCGCCGCCGCGATGGTGCGGGCCTGGCCGTCGCCGTCCTCTTGCGAAAGCGCCCGCTGGTGGATGCCGTGGCCGATGAATTCCCAGCCGGCCTCCAGCAGCGCCTGCGCGGCAGCGGGATAGGCATCGATGACGGAGGCGTTCAGGCTGGCCGAGGCCGGCAGGCCGCGGCCGCGGATGGCGTCGATGATCCGGGGCAGCCCGCAGCGCAGGCCGTACTCGGCCCAGCTGTAGTTGGGAACATCCGGCACCGTCTCGCGCCCGTGCGGCGCGGTCAGCAGGGTGCGGGGCATGGGCTGGTCGAAGGGCCAGTGCTCCACATTGACGACCAGGTGCACCAGGATGGGCCGGCCGTCCAGCGCCGCCAGGGGCGGGCGCTGGCTGGAAAGCATGAAGGGAATGCGTGGATTGTTCATGGCATCTTGCTCATGGTTCAAGGACGGCTCAGCGGCCGAGAAAGACCGGATCGCGCTTTTCGGCGAAAGCACGCCGGCCTTCGGCGTAGTCCTCGCTGGCGTAGCACTGGGCCACCTGGGCATCGATCGCGTCAAGTTCGGCGGCTGTCGGCGGATTCATGGTCGCCAGTATGGCCGCCTTTGCCGCGCGCAGGGAGAGGGGGGCATTGGCGGCAATGGTCCGCACCCGCGCCTGGGTCTGGCGGGCGAAGTCGTCGTCGGCGTAACGTTCATGGATCAGGCCGCGGCGCTCGGCCTGCTCGGCGTCCAGGGTGCGGGCGGTATAGAACAGATCGAAGGCGGACGCCGCGCCCACCACGCCCGCCAGCCTGCGCATGTCGGCATGGGAATAGCCCAGCCCCAGCCTTGCGGCCGGCATGCGGAAGCGGGCGCTGGCGCTGGCATAGCGCAGGTCGCAGGCCAAGGCCAGGCCGATGCCGCCGCCCATGCACGCGCCTTGTATCAGCGCGATGGTAGGCGCCTCGAACTCCGCCAGCAGCCGCTGCGCATCCGCCACCGCCTGGTTGTACCGGGCGACCGCCGCCGCGCCGTCACGGGCCTGGTCGAACTCGCTGATGTCGGCCCCGGACACGAAGGCCCGGGCGCCGGCGCCGGCCAGCGTCAGCACCCGGACCCCAGCGCCTGCCAGTTCAAGCAGCGCCGCAGCCAGTTGCTGCCACATGGACAGCGTCATCGCATTGCGCTTTTCCGGATGGCAGACCGTCAGGGCCGCGATGCCGTCCTGGAAATCCACCTGGATCCGGCCGCCGCTCATACCACCCCCGCGTCATACAGGCGCTCGACGTCGCCCGCGGCATAGCCCATCTCGGCCAGCATCTCGCGGGTGTGTTCACCCCAGCCGGGCGCGGGCCGCGCAATATGGGCGGGCGTGCGCGTCAAGGTCACGGGCTGTGAGATCAAGCGGTATTCGTGTCCGGTCTCGTCCGCAACCTGCTGCGCCACGCCCAGGTGACGCACCTGCTCATCCTCGAACACCTGCGGAATGCTGTAGACCGGGCCTGCCGGCACGCCGGCGCGGTTCAGCAGCCCGACCCAATGCGCGACGCTTTGCTGACGGAAGCGCTGCGCCAGCGATTCATTGAGCGCGGCCCGGTTCGCCACGCGCAGCTTCTCGGTGGCATAGCGCGGGTCCTCCAGCCATTGCGGCGCGTCCAGGCACTCGCACAGGCGGCGCCAATTGCCTTCGCCGGACGCGCCCAGGTTGAAGGCGCCGTCGCTGGCCTCGAACAGCCCCATCGGACTGCTGGTCGGATGATCGTTGCCCGCCTGCACCGGCGTGTCGCCGTCGTTCAGGTAGCGCGCCGCCTGGAAGTCCATCAGCGCGATCTGCGTGTGCAGCAGGGAACTGTGGACCCATTGGCCCACGCCGGACCGTTCGCGCTCCAGCAAGGCCAGCAGGACGCCGACCGCGGCGTAGATGCCCGTGCCGCAATCGGCGACCGCGAGCCCCGCGCGTAGCGGACCGCCGCCGGCAAAGCCTGTCACCGACATGAGGCCGCCCATGCCCTGGATGATCTGGTCGAAGCCTGGCCGGTCCGCATAGGGGCCGTCCTGGCCAAAGCCGGAGATGCTGGCCAGGATGATGCGGGGATTGATGGCGCGCAGGGCTTCATAATCCACCCCCAGCCGCGCCTTGACGTCGGGGCGCCAGTTTTCCACCACCACGTCGGCGGTGGCGACCAGTTGCTTGAACACGGCCAGGCCTTCGGGCTTCTTCAGGTTCAGCGTCATCGACCGCTTGTTGCGGTTCAGGTTCTGGAAATCGCCGCCAGTGCGGTCGGCGGCGAACATGGCTTCGTTGGGATCGATCCCGGCCGGCGGTTCGATGCGGATCACGTCCGCGCCGAAGTCCGCCAGGATGCGTACGCAGGTCGGGCCGGCGCGCACGCGCGAAAGGTCCAGCACGCGAAAGCGCGCGAGGGTGGGGGAGGCGTTGATTCTGGCCATGATGAGTCCGTGGGGTTAGCGTTGCAGAATGGCGGAAAAGGGCAGGGCGAACTGATGCGCAAAGGCCAGCAGCAGGGCTTCGCTGCCCGGCGCGCCGACCGCTTGCACACTGACGGGACGGCCCTGCGCATCGATGCCGATGGGCAAGACCAGCGCCGGCAGGCCCAGATGGTTCAGGTAGGCGTGGTGCCGGTGCAGCGCCGCGAGCGCGCGCGGATCGAAAGCCGGGCTGCTGGTGGTGACCGCGGCGCGGTCCGGCACGCCTTGCGGCAGGCAGGGCATGAGCAGCAGGTCCGCGTCGGCCAGATAGGTGGCGAGGAAGGCGGCGCGCAATGGCGCGATCTGCGACAGGGCGTGGCGATACCAGATCGCCGGCATGGCCCAGCCCGGCAGCGCGATGGACTGGGTGGCCGGCGCCAGCGACGCCAGCTCATGGCGTACGCTGCCCGCCAGCGTGGCGGCGGCTTCGGCGTGCAACACGATCTGGGCCAGGCGGTTCAGGCGGTCCAGGTCGGGCGCGGGGCGGGAATCGATGCGCTGCGGATCGGGCAGGCCCCGTTCGAATCCCGACATCACGGCCGCCACGTCGGCGCGCGCCCCGGCGGTCGCCAGCGTCGAAGCCAGCCGCCAGCGGCGCGGCCGGGAAAGTTCCTGTTCGATCGCCGCCGCGTCCGCAGGCAGGGCGGGCGCGGCGGCCTGCGCAGGCAGCAACGCGGCATAGACACAGGCGGCATCCAGCGCGCTGCGGCCTATCACGCCCACCGTGTCCAAGGTCGGCGCCAGGGCTGCGACGCCGTCCGCCGGCACCAGCCCCGGCGTCGGCTTGAGTCCCACCAGGCCGCAGGTCGCGGCCGGCATGCGCACCGAGCCGGCCGTATCGGTGCCCAGCGTTGCGGGAACCAGGCCCGCCGCCACCGCGACCGCGCAGCCGCTGGACGATCCGCCCACCGCAGCCGCGGCATCCAGCGGATTGGCCAGCGCCGGGCCATGCGGATTCTCGGCCGTCGCGCCGCAAGCGTGTTCGGCCATCGCCAGGGCGCCCAGGTTGAGCGCTCCATGGTCCTGCAAGCGGCGCAGCGCCGTGGCCATCGGACCCGGAGCAGCGTCGCGCAAAGGCCGCCCGCGGCCAGGTGCGTGCTTGCCGGTCTGGAAGGCATCCTTGTGCGCCAGCGCCACGCCTTCAAGCAGGCCGCCGTGCCGCACGAAGGCGCAAGAGGGCAGATAGGTGCGCGTGGCGCAGTGCAGCTCGGCCGCGCGGCGCTGGAACGCCGCGGCCTGGGCCGCGACCAGCGTGGCGCGTTCGCCAGGCGTGGCCCGGACGTAGTTGCGGCGCATGTCGGCCACGCCCAGATGCAACAGGGGCTCAGACATCGGCATCCCCGCAGGCTGCGATCTCGGTCTCCACGGCGGCAAGGCGCAGCAGCGTGCGCGCGACCGCCGATTGCGTCTCGGCGGGCACGGCCAGGCCATGCGTCTTGCAGACCAGGGCGACCCAGGCCTGCCATTCCTGTTTGGGCGAGTCTTCCATGCTCACTACCTCCTGCCGCGCTTTGCTCGGTAAAATAAAAGTCTAGTCTCATAAATATATTTATATAAGTCAAGAAAATACTATGCCCTGCGTGAATTTTCTTCACCCCTTGACCGGAGTCCGCCATGAAAGCCGCTGAGCGCATCCGCCTGTCCGTCGAAGAGTCCATCCGCGATGGCAGCCTGTTGCCGGGAGATCCCGTCGACGAACAGATGCTGATGCAGACCTACGACGTCTCGCGCACGCCGGTGCGCGAGGCGCTGCTGCAGTTGCAGGCGCAGGGCTTGGTGGCCAGCCTGCCGCGCGGCGGCATGGTGGTGGCCAAGATGGACGTGGCCCAGCTGCTGGCCATGTGGGAGCTGCTGGCGGAACTGGAGGGCATAGGCGCGCGCCTGGCCTGCGAACGCATGACGCCGCCCGAGCGCGACGAGCTGGCGGCCATCCACGAACGCGCGGCAGCCGTGGTGCGGCGCGAAGACACCGATGCCTGGCAGGAACACAACCGGCGCTTCCACGATGCCCTGTACCAGGGCGCCCGCAATCCCTATCTGCGCCAGGAGATCCTGCGCATGCGGTCGCGCACCGGTGCCTACCGGCTGCACGCCTTTTCGGCCTTCGGCCGCCTGGCCGCGTCGTGGGAACAGCACGGCCAGCTGCTCGAAGCCATCCAGGCGCAGGATCCGGCGCGCGCCGCCGCGGTCATGACGCAGCACATGAGCCCCGGGCAGGGAGCCACCAGCTTCGCTTCGTTTGTCGCCGCGCTGCCCAAGAACCTGCTGGCCTGAAGAGGCGCCAAAAATGCGCTGCCCGCGGTGGTCACCGCGGGTAACTCCCTATTATTGTATTTTTTTAAAATGGCAAAATATATTTATAGCAGCCAAAAACATCTGCTCGCGTGACCTTGCCCCGGTATCGGCGGGCTAGGGCGCTCCCCCTGATCCGCTCCACCGAGGAACCCGCTATGGATGCCGTTTCACCTCAACCCCTTTCCGCGCCGGCACATGGCGCCGCGCCCACGGCCGATCCAGGCCTGATGCACCGCAAGGTCGCCTGGCGCCTCATTCCTTTCCTGATTTTCCTGTTCCTGCTGGCGTGGATCGACCGCGTCAACGTCGGCTTCGCCAAGCTGCAGATGCTGCAGGACCTGCGTTTCAGCGAAGCCGTGTACGGCCTGGGGGCGGGGATTTTCTTCATTGGCTACTTCATCTTCGAAGTGCCCAGCAACCTGCTGCTGCAACGCATCGGCGCGCGCAAGACGCTGGCCCGCATCACCATCCTGTGGGGCCTGACGTCAATGGCGATGGCATTCGTCACCACGCCGACTTCGTTCTACGTCCTGCGCTTTCTGCTCGGCGCCTTCGAAGCAGGCTTTTTCCCTGGCGTCATGCTCTATCTGACCTACTGGATACCCGCGAGCAGGCGAGGGCGCATCAACGGCTGGTTCATGACGTCGTTCGGCATCGCCGGCATCGTGGGCGGGCCGATAGCCGGCCTCATCATGAGCGGCATGGATGGCGTGGCCCCGCTGCGCAACTGGCAATGGCTGTTCGTGCTGGAAGGCATTCCTTCCGTGATCGCCGGACTGGTGGTGCTGGCGTATCTGCCGGACCGGCCCCAGCAGGCGCGCTGGCTGAGCGCGGCGGAAAAGGCCGCGCTGACGGCTGAGCTGGACAGCGAACGGCTGGACCCGGCCAAGCACGCCAGCTTCGCCCAGGCCTTGCGCCTGCCCGCCTTGTGGCTGTGTACCGCGGCCTATTTCTGCATCGTCGGGGGCAACGCGACGCTGGCTTTCTGGATGCCTTCCATCGTGCGCGAACTGGGCGTGCAGGGGACCTTGAACATCGGCCTGCTGTCGGCCATCCCGTTCATCCTGGGCACGGCCGCGATGGTGATCAACGGCGCGCATTCCGATTCCACCCGTGAACGCCGCCTGCATTGCGCCGGCGCCACCCTGGTCGGCGCGGTCGGCCTGTCCTTGACCGGCGCCTACATCGGCAGTCCCGTGCTGGCGATGGCTGCCCTCAGCATTGCCGCCATCGGCGTGCTGGGCGCCTTCCCGGTCTTCTGGGCGATTCCGGCGGCCTTCCTGACTGGCACCGCGGCCGCGGGCGGCATCGCCTTCATCAATTCGGTCGGCAACCTGGCTGGCTTCGCCACGCCCTTCATGATGGGCTGGCTGAAGGAATGGACGGGCGGCGTCGCCGCCGGCTTGTACGTGGTGGCCGGCATGCAGCTCGTCGCCACGGCGGTCGTCGCGCTCACGATGCGCAAGCTGGCGGCGTAGGCGCCGGCTTGCGCATGCCCGCGCGGCATGGCGCAAAGTCGTGCGCAAGATCCCGCGCCGTGTCATCATCGGCGGTGCATGACTGAACGCGCGGCTCCAGTCTCATGGCTGCGAGCCGCGTCCGTTATCGCCGGACTGCGGCACCGACAGCGTGGGAATGATTCCGTGCGCCAGGATTGCAGATTTACCCGAAGGGCTTTGGCCGCGCTGACCTTGCGGCTCCTGATCCTGCTGTGCGCCGGCCAGGCTCTTGCGGGCGCGGCACGGGCCGAGACGAACGGCGACAGCGACAGCGACGGCCCGGACATGGGCAACTTCCTGCTGCGCCAGAACGGCGCGCTTCCGGTGCCCGTCATCATCACAGAACCCGCCGTCGGGTACGGGGGCGGATTGATGCTGCTTTATTTTTCGGAACCCGCGGCGCAGCCCGGGCCGGATGGCCAGGCTGACAACACACACAAGGCGCCGCCCAACGTCACCGGCGTGGGCGCCATGGCCACCGAAAACGGCACCCGCGGCGGTGCGCTATTCCACTTCCGCAGCTGGGACGCGGACCGCTACCGCTACCTGGGCGCGCTGGCCCAGGGACGGGCGAACCTCGAGTACTACGGCGCTTCCAGCCACGGTCGCAGCTATGAGGTGAAGGGCACGTTCCTGATGCAGCAGATCCTCGCCAGGGTAGGGGACACGCCCTGGTATGTCGGCCCGCGCTACACCTATTTCCG
The DNA here is from genome assembly GCF_002192695.1 of Achromobacter xylosoxidans. GTDB lineage: Bacteria > Pseudomonadota > Gammaproteobacteria > Burkholderiales > Burkholderiaceae_B > Achromobacter > Achromobacter xylosoxidans_C. The sequence goes on along the minus strand of NZ_MTLG01000075.1, from coordinate 178,113 downwards.
CTCGAATACGCGATTCACCGGCGAGACGGCCGGCGAGCTGTCCAAGGCCGAAATGGCCGGCCACATCGGCAAGGCCGGCCTGGTCGTGGACTACGACACGCGCGACAATATCTTCTATCCCAACCGGGGCAGCTATGCCGAGCTGGAAGCCCAGTTCTCGCGCAGCTGGCTCGGCAGCGACCAGTCATTCGAAAGTTACCGCACGCGCGGCTACACCTGGCAGCCGCTGGCGCCGCGCTGGACCTTGGGCCTGCGCGGCGACGGCCAGTTCACGCGCGGCACGGTGCCGTTCTACGCCCAGCCCTACGTCGATCTGCGCGGCGTGGCGCGGGGCCGTTACCAGGACCGCGACGCGCTGGCGTTCGAAGCCGAATTGCGCTGGGACGCCACGCCGCGCTGGTCCATACTGGGGTTCAGCGGCGTGGGCAAGGCATATGGCAACTGGAGGTCGTTCTCCGAGGCCTCCACCGTCGTCAGCGTGGGGACCGGCTTCCGGTACCTGATCGCGGCCAAACTGGGGTTGGCCGTGGGCATCGACATCGCCCACAGCAAGGACCAGAACGCCTTCTACATTCAAGTCGGGAGCGCATGGCGATGAAGACAGATGACGACAGTTCCGTACTGCAGGCCGGCACGTCCCAGCTCGGCAACCTGCTGCAATTCCTGGCCTGGATCGCCGAGCGGCCGCGCACCTATGCGCAGACCATGGACGCCTGGCGCAGTTCGTGCCCGCGTCTGTCCGCCTGGGAGGACGCGACCGCCAACGGGCTGGTGGACATGGCCCGGGAGCACGACGATGCGCAGGCTGGCCCGGTCGTCGTCCTGACGCAAAAGGGGCGCGCGCTGCTGGCGTCGGCCGGCGAGCCTGCGCGCCCTTGAGTCCAAGGGCCGGCCGCCTCCGGCCGCGTCAATCTTTGCTTACACCCATCCCGGGCTCGATGTAACCATGTGGTTTTTTTTGCGGATTTCGTCGAAAAAATCCACTGATTCATCGAAAAAAAGTTGCACCCTCCGCGCAGCCTGCGGATTCTAGTGGCGAAACATTGCCAGTTACTACCGAGCGCATGCCCGGGCCGCCGGGCGGTCTTGGCGCTCGCGCCACCAGAATCCGCGAATCCATGAAGCCCATTTCTCTTCCCGCGCGCCACCCCGGCCGGCCTTTTCCCCTGCTGCGGCAGAACACCTTGCGGCTCGCCGTCGTGTCGGCGCTGGGCGCCTGCGCCTGGGGCGCGGCGGGCAATGCGCAGGCGGGCTATGCGTGCGCCGGCGGCCCCTCCCTGAATGTCCCGTCGGGCAGCTACCCGAGCGCCCAGGCCATCTGCGAAGGCGATAGCGGGGTGGACCATAACGACGAGAAAGACGGACAGAACGGGCCTGACGTGTCCGTCACGTCCACCGGCAACTACAACGCCAACGCCAACCAGACCCGGCTGAACCCGTTGGGCGTGGTCACGGCGATCTCGCGCGGCGGCGACGGCGTGGACGAAGGCACGGCGGGCGACGGCGGCAACATCACCGTGACCAGCAGCGGCGACGTCGCGCTCAACGGCACGGCGCTCAGCAACTTCAACAGCCTCATCATGGCGGTTTCGTCCGGCGGCATCGGCGACCCCGCCAACGACAACAACGACTCGAACGGCGGACACGGCGGTCTGGGCCAGACCGTGACCGTGACCAACTCCGGCAACCTGACGATGTCCGGCTCCTTGCCCACCCCGCGCCAAGGGCTGTACGGCATCAATGCGCGGGCCCTGGGCGGAGCGGGCGGCGACCAGAACGATCCCACGCTGGAATACGGCGACCAGGTGGGCGGCAATGGCGGCAATGCCAGCACGGTCACGGTCGGCAACACCGGCGCCATCAACCTGGGCAGCAGCGCGGCGCGCCTGCGCACCTATGGCAACGGAGCCGCCATCTACGCGAATTCCGTGGGCGGCATGGGCGGCTACAACAACGGCAATGCCGGCACGGGCGGCACCGTGCAAGTGACGCACCAGGGCCAGGCCAACAGCTACTGGCAGGTTTTCGACAGCGCCACGGTCTTTGGCATCTACGCGCAAAGCATTGGCGGCGACGGCACGGCCTCGACCGACAACAGCGACAACGGCGGCAATGGCGGCGGCACGTCGGACAGCTGGACCCAGAAGGTCACGGTCGACGTGAATGGCTCGGTGCTGCTGGACGTGGCCGGTTCGGCCGCGGGCGCCACGGTGCAGGGCGCCGGCGTCGCCGCCCGCGCCATCGGCGGCAAGGGCGGCAAGGGCCCGGACAAGGACCATGCCGGCGGCAATGGCGGCGCGGGCGGCGCCGTGGCGATCAATCTATACCAGGGCGGCAGCGTCGCGACGCGCGGCGACAACCTGCCCGGCCTGGCGGCGCAAAGCCTGGGCGGGCAGGGCGGCGACGGCACCGACAGCACCAAGCTGGCCGGGCAGGGCGGCGGCGGCGGGTTCGGCGGCAACGCCAGCGCCGTCAACGTTTCCACGGCCAGCGGCAGCGCCATTGGCACGACGGGCAAATTTTCCACCGGCATCGTGGCGCAGTCGGTCGGCGGCGGCGGCGGCACGGGCAGCGACTTCGTGTCGGTGCTGGGGGGCCAGGGCGGCAACGGCGGCAATGGCGGCAACGCCGGGGCGGTCACTGTGGCGACCGCCGGCACGGTCACGACCAGCGGCGACCACGCCTACGGCGTGCTGGCCCAGTCCATTGCCGGCAGCGGCGGCGCGGGCGGCGCGGACACAGCCGAACTGGTGTCCCTGGGCGGGGACGGCGCGGGCGGCGGCGCGGCCGGCCAGGTCACCCTGAGCAACACGGGGTCCATCGCCACCTCGGGCTACAACTCGCACGGCATGATCGGCCAATCGATCGGCGGCGGCGGCGGGGCTTCCGGCAGCGCCACCGGCCTGCTCAGCGTGGGCGGCAGCTCGGCCGGGGCCACCGGATCCTCGGGCAGCACGGTAGTCATCGGCAACACCGGCTCCATCACGACGGCCGGCAACGCCGCCATCGGCATGGTGGCCCAGTCCATCGGCGGCGGCGGCGGCAGCGGCGGCGACAGCATCGGCGTGCTGGGCGTGGGCGGGGGCGGCGCCGGGGGTGGCGCGGGCGGCAATGTCATCATCCAGGACCTGGGCTCGATCCAGACCGCCGGCCAGTTCGGCGCGGGCGTGCTGGCCCAATCCGTGGGCGGCGGCGGCGGCAACGGCGGCGATACCTTCACCGCATCGGTAGGCGTGTCGGTGGCGATCGGCGGCAGCGCCAGCGGCGGCGGCAACGGCGGTTCGGTCTGCATGAGCAACCAGGGCGGCTGCGACGGCACGCTGACGTACTCCACGTCCAACCTCGCCACCCACGGCAACTACGCGCCCGGCATCATCGCGCAGAGCATCGGCGGCGGCGGCGGCACGGGCGGCAGCGTCAAGAACGCCAGCGTGGCGTCCTTCGCGGCCTTGCAACTGGGCGGCAGCGGCGGCTCGGGCGGCGACGGCTATTCCTCGATCGTGAACCTGAGCGGTTCCCACATCGCCACGGGCATGGACTACGCCAGTCCGAACATCGATCCCGCCACCTATGCGCCCAACGATTCCTTCGGCATCCTGGCGCAGACCATAGGCGGGGGCGGCGGCAATGGCGGCAGCTCTAGCGCCAGCGACCTGGTGGTGGCGGTGCCCACCGGCGAGGGCGCGTCCCTGGCGTTCAATTTCGAAGCCGCCGTGGGCGGCAGCGGCGGGGCGGGCGGTAGCGCCTGCCCGCCGGGAGACGCCGCGTGCGTCACCCAGGTCAACCTCAGCAACGGCTCCACGGTCGCCACCTTGGGCGACGGTTCCCATGCCGTGATGGCCCAGTCCATCGGCGGCGGCGGCGGCAATGGCGGCGATTCGTCCGTGCTGTCCACCGTGCTGGGCGATGCGACCACGATCTCGCTGTCGGCCGGCATGACCCTGGGCGGTTCCGGCTCGGCGGGCGGCAACGGCGGCGCGGTGGGCGTAAGCCTGGGCGACGCCAACGGCGCCTATGTCGGCATGCCGCCGTCGTTACTGACCCCGCCCGGCGTGCGCGTGCCGCCGGCGTCCACCATCGTGACCTATGGCGATTACGCCAACGGCGTGCTGGCCCAATCCATAGGCGGAGGCGGCGGCAACGGCGGGGTCGGCAGCAGCAATGCCTATACCCACGGCGGACCCACCAACGTCAAGCTGACCCTGGCCTTGGGCGGCACCGGCGGCACGGGCGGCACCGGCGGCAACGTGGACGTGACGCTCAACCCCAACTTCGCCATCCGCACGCTGGGTTCCGGTTCGCGCGGCATCGTGGCGCAATCCATCGGCGGCGGCGGCGGGGCCTCGCAAGGTGGCACGCTGAACGTGGCCGGCAGCGCCGAGGAGCGACCATCCGCCCGCCTGCAGGTGGGCCTGGGCGCGACTGGTGGTTCCGGCGCCACTGGCGGCAACATCAATGCGACATTGCAAGGCGCCATCCGCACCGAAGGCGGCGATGCCGACGGCGTGCTGCTGCAATCGATCGGCGGCGGCGGCGGGCTGGGCGGATCGCTGGGCGCCGACGCCTCGTCCTATCCCATCCTGGACCGCATCGGCAACCACAGCGACAACAAGGAACGGCTCGACGACGAAAACAGCACCTACCAGTTCGGCGTGGACGTGGGCGGCACCGGCGGCACGGGCGGCCATGGCGGCAACGTCACCGTGAACTACGCTGGCAAGATCGCCACCGCTGGCGACTGGGCCGACGGCCTGGTCGCCCAGTCGATAGGCGGAGGCGGCGGCGTGGGCGGATCGTCCAGCGCCTCGGGCAGCAAGATCAAGGCCAACGCCACCATCGGCGTGGGCGGCAGCGGCGGCGCGGGCGGCAACGGCGGCGTCCTCAGCTTCTTCTTCGACGACGACCATGGCAACAGCATCGCCACGGCCGGCTACAACGCCTATGGCGTGCTGCTGCAATCGATCGGCGGCGGCGGCGGGCAGGGCGGCGACGGTTCCGACCAGGCCCAGGGCACCATCACCGTCGGCGCCTCGTTTGGCGGCACGGGCGGCGTGGCCGGCAACGGCGGCAACATCCTGACCTCTGGCGGCGGAAGCTGGCTAAACGTCCAGACCACGGGCGACGACTCTCCAGCGCTGGCGATGCAGTCGATCGGCGGCGGCGGCGGCACGGCCGGCGCGGGCAACAGCAGCTCCAAGCTGCAGCAGGACAGCCATTCCATGAGCGTCGCGGTGGGCGGCAGCGGCGGCTTGTCCGGCTCGGGCGGCGCCATCGACGTCGCCACCGGCATCGCCGCCACCACGCAAGGCGCGCGCGCCTACGGCGTGCTGGCGCAATCGATAGGCGGAGGCGGCGGCCTGGGCGGCGCGGGCGATGCCAGCAACCTGGCCGGCGTGTCGCTGGGCGGGCGCGGCGGCGCCGCCGGCGACGGCGGAACCGTGACCCTGACCTTGAATGCGGGCGGCCACATCAGCACCAGCGGCGCCGGCTCGCATGGCCTGATCGCCCAGTCCATCGGCGGCGGCGGCGGCATCGCGGGCGACACCAGCAAGGGCTTGCAGCTGGGCTCGGGCGGCTGGACCCCAGGCAGCGGCCAGACGGGCGGCAACGGCAACGGCGGCGCGGTCAACCTCAATGTCGCCAGCAACATCACGACCCAGGGCGCCTACGCCTTCGGTGTGATCGCCCAATCGATCGGCGGCGGGGGCGGGCTGGGCGGCAGCGCGGCAGGGGGCTACGCCGGCAGCACGGCAGGCGCGGGCAGCACGGGATCCGGCGGGAACGTCACGGTGGCGCAGAGCGGCACCATCGCCGCCACCGGCGCCGGCGCCACCGGCATCTTTGCGCAAAGCGCCGGTCCCCAGGGGTCTGGCCAGGTCGCGGTCACCGTCGACGGTTCGGTCGGCGGCGGCACCGGCGCGGGCGCCTATGGCGTCTGGATCGCGGGCGACCAGCAGAACACGCTGACCGTGGGTACGGCGGGCACGATCACGGCCGGCGCGGGCGGCAGCGCGGTGCGCTACGACGGCGCCGCCCTGCAGCAAGCCAAGACCGTGAGCTTACTGGCCAGCGCGCCCGGCGCCAGCCTGTCCATCCACAATGCGGGGACTGTGCTGGGCAACATCGAATGCGGCGGCGGCGCGGGCGGCATCGCCTGCAATGTCTGGAACGCCGCCAGCGGCACCCTGGGCGACGCCACGCTCTACCAGGCGAACGTCGACAACGCGGGCGTGGTCGCCATAGGCAGGTCCGGCGCCTTCGACACGCTCACGGTCGCGGGGAACTTCAACCTGCGGGCAGGCGGCCTGCTGCAGGCGGACGTGGACTTCGCCAACCTCAAATCGCCGAGCATGGTGGTGCAGGGCGATACCCGCCTGAACGGCCAGGTGTATGTCCAGCCCATCACCTTGCTGCCCGACCACGAAGTCACCGTGGCGACGCTGCAAGGCGATATGCAGGGCGCCCCCGCCGCCAAGGACAGCCCGGTGATCGACTACGAAGCCAGACTGGACGGCAAGAACGTGCGCGTGCGCGCCGCGCAGGCCGACTTCGCCGCGCCTTCCATGCAATTGGCCGCCAACCAGCGCTCGGTCGCAAGGCATCTGCAAGGCGCCTGGAACCTGGGCGGCAATGCCGACATGGCGTCCTTGTTCGCGGCGCTGGACATGGCCTCCAGGGATAGCGCGGCTACCTATTCGAACCGGCTTTCCGACCTGTCGGCTGGCGTCAGCGTGGCGCCCGCCGCGCAGATGCAGGCCAGCATGGCGCGCTTTACCGGCGCCATGATGTCATGCCCGGCGTTCCAGGGCGGCGACGCGCTGACCGGCGAGCAGGATTGCCTCTGGGGCCAGGTGTCCGGCATCAATACCAACCAGGATGGCGAGGGCGGGGTCTCCGGTTTTTCGTTCGATGGCGTCACGTACCAGTTCGGCGGCCAGCGCCAGGTCAGCCCGGGCTGGTTCCTGGGCGGATCCGTCGCCTACCAGAACAGCCACCTGAGCGGCGACGACGGACGGGTCAGCGGCAAGGGCGACAGCGGCTATGCCGGCGTGGTGGTGAAGCGCGAAACCGGACCCTGGACCCTGTCAGCGGCCCTGGGCGGCGGCTACGGCCAGTACGACATCAACCGCAGCATCCGCATCCCCGGGATGCAGAGCACGGCCGACTCGGACCTGGACGTCTATGGCGCGGCCTTGCGCCTGCGCATCGCCCGCACCTACGCCGCGGAACGCGTCTATCTGAAACCCTATGTGGACCTGGACGCGTCCTACACCCACATGCCTGGCTACGGCGAATCCCGCAACGCCCTGCATCTGGACGTGGAAAGCAGCAACCAGTTCGTCATGGCCCTGTCGCCGACGCTGGAGCTGGGCGGCAAGGTGGCGCTGAAGAACGGCGCGACCCTGCGCCCCTACATGTATGGCGGCGTGTCGTTCCTGTCCAAGGACGAATACACGGTCAAGGCGCGCTTGCAGGGCGCGCCGGCAGGCTCCGGCGCCTTCGAGACCTCGGTGCCCATGGACGATGTCATCGGCCGCGTCGGCGCGGGCCTGCAGGTATCGAACGCGGGCGGCCTGGACTTCCGGCTACAGTACGACGGGGACTTTTCGTCCCACATACAAAGCCATCGCGGCACCTTGAAGGTGATGGTGCCGTTCTGAGCGCCGCAGGCGCCTTGGCTCGGGGTGGCGCGCAATCCCGGTTCCCCGCCGGGATTTCCAATACTCCGTTTTGAGTATGGACGGCAGGGCGCGCAGCCGCTGAAATCGGACCCTGTTCCGTCGGGCGCGTCCAAGGCGCGCCCTGCGGGCGGAACCCGCCTTGCGGATCGCACGTACTTCGAAGGGAGCAGGCAATGGTGCAAAGGCGTCAGCTCATCATCGCGGCCACCGCGGCATGCATATCCCGCCCGGCGCTTGCCGCGTCTGTCGATATAGACCATACGAGCAGAATCGTGCCAGTAGACCAGGGCCTGTCGAATCTGTGCTGGCTCGCGTCCGCGGCCATGCTGATGTCGGCAACGCGGGGAGTGCCCGTCACGATGGCGCAACTCGCCGGCGAACTCGGCGGCATGTGGAAGCCCATGTACGACACGAAATCCGCCATCACCGCCGATCGCGTGGTTCCTTTCGCCGCCGCCTTGAAGGTCCGCACGGATGGCCTGAAGTCCATGACGGCCGATGCATGGAGCAGTTTGCTCAGTCCGGGGCCGATCTTGCTTTTGGGCTATTCAAGCAACGCCCAGATGGGCCATGCCATCGTCCTGTCGGGACTCAAGGGTGACACGGCGGACTTCCAGGGCCTGAGCGCGCGGGTTGTCGACCCGAATGGCGGCAAGGCCTACACCACGTCCTTCAAGAATCTCGTGGCCTTCTACGAAGGAGCGGCTTTGGCTGGCATTCCGCAGTTGATGTACGCCTGAGGCCCAAGCGTCGCAGCGGCGGCGCCGCCAGCTCGATACTGCGAACGGTTCTTGGTATCATTTAGCCCAATTGGCCGCCATTGCTTGGTCTGGGCGGACCGCTATTTCGTGTCATCGCGCTGCCTATCGGGGCGTTCGAGCATGCCCAACCCCCTACAGCCGCTCCAGCTACTCTGCGAAACCCATTACGACTGGCTCTGCCAATGGTGGCGGCATCGCCTCGGCCATGGCGATGAGGCAGCGGACTTCGCGCACGACACCTTTCTGCGCGTGCTGCGCCATCCCGAGGAAGCCAGCACGCTGCGCCAGCCCAGGGCCTATCTGACGACCATCGCCCGCGGGCTGCTCAATGATCACTGGCGCCGCCGCTCGCTGGAACGCGCCTGGCTGGAGGCCATGGCCGCGCTGCCGCCTGAATTGGCAGCCTCGCCCGAAATGCTGCTGGGCGTACAGCAGGCGCTGCAACAGCTGGACCGCATGCTCGGCAATCTGGCGCCGCAGGCGCGCGAGGTATTCGTCCTGTCGCAACTGGAAGGGCTCACCTACGTCGAGATCGCCGCCCGTACCGGCTTGAGCGACCGCACGGTAAAGCGCTACATGGCCCAAGGCTTCGAAATCTGCCTGACCATGCTGGAGTCCTGATCCATGGCCGCCGCCGACTCCACGCCGCTGGACGCCTCGGTCATCCGGGAGGCCGCGCGCTGGCTTGTGCGCCTGCACTCCGGCGAGGCCGGACCGGCGGACCATGCCGCCTTCGAACGCTGGCGCCACGGCCATCCCGAGCGCGAACTCGCCTGGCAGCGCGCCCAGCGCCTGATGCAGCAATTCGACACGGTCCCGGCCTCGCTGGGCGTGCCGCTCCTGACGCGCCCGCCGCAGGTCAGCCGGCGCACGGTGCTGCGCACGCTGGCGGCGCTGGGACTTGCCGCGCCCGCCGCCTTGCTGGCCTATCGCATGTATGGCCAGCCGGCGGGCGCCTATCACACGGCGGTGGGCGAAAACCAGGACCTGCGCCTGGCCGATGGCAGCCAGGTCCACCTGAACACCGATACCGCGATGGATGTGCGCTACTCCGACGCGGCGCGTCTGCTGCAACTGCGCGGCGGCGAAATCTATGTGCGCACGGCCGCCGACCGGGCAGGCACGGCGCGGCCCTTCATCGTCGAAACTCCCCAGGGCCGCATGCGCGCGCTGGGCACCCGTTTCGTGGTCCGGCAATGGGATGACGGCGATGCCTTGACCGAACTCGTCGTGCTGGAACACCGCGTGGCGGTCAGATTGGGGGCCGGGGAGCCGGAGCGGATCTTCAGCGCCGGAGAATCCGTGCGCTTCACGTCCCGCGCCTTCCTGCCCGGTGCGCCCGCGAAGTCGGACACGCCCGGATGGACGCGCGGCGTGATCGAAGCCGACAACATGCGCCTGGACTCGCTGCTGGCCGAGGTCTCGCGTTACCGGCGCGGCGTGGTGCGCTGCGATCCCGCGGTGGGCGGCCTGCGCGTATCCGGCGTGTTCCGCCTGCAAGACACCGACGCGTTGCTTGCCATCGTCGCCCGGACGCTGGATCTGCGTGTCGTGGCGCGCACCTCGTACTGGGTCACGCTGACGCGCTGAAACCGCGCCAGGCCATGAAGTTTCACCTGCTTACAACTCTGCCATCCCACGCCTGTCCCTTTTGCCAGCGCTCATTCGGCATACCGCGAATTGACGACCTGTAGGGATGTGACCAAGTGGCAGCCGAAGACTATACCCAACCCCGTGTCCTGCGATTGGCTGGATTGACGCTGAGCCTGGCGGCTGTGTTTGCCGCCGCGCCGCCTGCGGCAGCCCAAAGCGCGGCGCCCGCTGCCGTGCATGACTATCACATTCCGGCGGGACCGCTGGACCAGGCGCTCTCCGCCTTCGCCAGGGCGGGCGGCATCACGGTTTCGTTCCGGCCCGAGGACACGGGCGGGCTGCGAACCCAGGGCCTGGATGGCAGCTACGGCGTGGCGTCCGGCCTGGCCCAACTGCTGTCCGGCACCGGCCTGGTGGCGGTGGAGCAGGGCGGTCAGGGTTATGTGGTGCGCGCGCCCGCTCCCGCGGCCAAGGCCGCGCCGGCCGGCAACGCCAACACGCTGGAATCAATTCAGGTCAGCGGCGACTGGCTGGGCACTGGTCTGGAAAACAGCGTGCAGACCTTCGGCGGCGCACGCACGCTGGTCAAGCGCGACGAAATCCAGAACAGCGGCGCCACCAGCGTGGCCGACGTGCTGCGCCGCGTGCCGGGCGTGCAGATCAGCGGCAGCACCAGCGCCAGCGGCAGCTCGGTCGGCCTGCACGTCGGCATCCGCGGCCTGAATCCGCGCAACTCGTTCCGCACCACCATGCTGCTGGACGGCATCCCCATGGCCATGGCCCCTTACGGCCAGCCGAACCTGGTGATGTCGCCGACCAGCCTGGGCAACATCGAGGCCATCGACGTGGTGCGCGGCGGCGGCGCGGTGCGCTACGGCCCGCAAAACGTGGGCGGCGTGATCAACTTCAAGACCCGCTCGATTCCCACCACCAGCGGACTCACCGCCGAGGCCTCCGCCCGCTACAACATTTTCAGCCAGGGCGGCACCAACACCCAGTACACCGGTTTCATGGGCACGCAGTTCGAAAACGGACTGGGCGTGGCGCTGATGTATTCCGGCATGGACGGCGAGCAATGGCGCGACGCCAGCCATGACCGCTATAACGACGTGGCGCTGAAGTGGCGCTTCGAGCTGACCCCGACTTCGGAGATCTACGGCAAGTTCGCCCACTACGACGTCAAATCGATGACGCCCGGAGGCCTGACGGTGGCGCAGTACCGCGACGACCCGTTCCAGAACACCCATCCCACCGATTACTGGAAAGGGCAGCGCGATCAGGTCGACATCGGGTACCTGAACTCGATCTCGGACACCCAGGAGTTCGAGGCCCGGGTCTATCACTACGACAGCTCGCGCCAGAGTTCGCTCATCAATACCGCAACCGGCCGCAACGACTATCAGCCGCGCAACAACCAGGTGCTGGGCATAGAGCCGCGCTACACGCAGCGCCTGGAATGGGGCCCGACCACGCACGACGTGACCATCGGCTACCGCTACATCCACGAAACCGGCCAGGACCGGCGCTATTCCGAATCCCTGGCCACGGGCCAACGCATCGGCGCGGCCCAGGTCTTCGACAACGAAACCGAGGCGCACTCCATCTACCTGGACGACCGCATCGCCTACGGCAAATGGCGCGTGACGCCCGGCGTGCGCTATGAACACATCCGCACCAATCGCCAGCCCAGCGGCACCGCCAACGACACGCCGTTCGACCTGCGCAACAGCCGCGGCCTGCCGTCGCTGAACGTCGCCTATCTGGTCGACGACGCCTTGACGCTCTATACCAACTACAACACCTCGTTCGGCGCGGTGCAGTACACGCAGCTGAACTCGATGTCGGCGTCCAACCCCCTCAGCCCCGAAGTCGCCAAGACCATCGAAGCCGGCCTGCGCTACTCGGGCGAGCAGACCCATACCGAATTCACCGTCTTCAACCTGAAGTTCGACAACCAGATCCTGTCGATACCCGGCACCAACCCGGCCGTCTTCCGCAACCTGGGCGCCACCACCCACAACGGCGTTGAATTCGCCATCGACTACGACTTCGACAAATCCGGGCCGCTCGCCGGACTGAACCTCTACGCCAACTACACCTACGTGCGCGCCATCCAGAAATCCGGCGAATTCGAAGGCAAGGACGTGCCGTTCTATTCTCGCCAGACCGGCACGCTGGGCGGACGCTACATCCGCAACAACTGGACCTTCAACCTGTACACCACGGCGCAGAGCGGCCAGTACTCGGACACGGCCAACACCGAAGAGGAAAACGCCGCCGCCAGCAACGGCCGCGTGCCCGGCTTCAGCGTCTGGAACACGCAGCTCAGCTACAAGCTGCCGCAATGGAAGGGCAGCGAATTGGCCGTGGGCGTGAACAACCTGTTTGACCGCCGCTACTACACCCGCAACGTCGACACCAACGGCGGCCGCATGGTCGGCGCGCCGCGCATGGTCTACGTGCAGGCGCGCCTGGCCTACTGATGCCCAGGCGCATCTGGCTGCTGTGCCACCGCTGGGTGGCGCTGGGCCTGGGCGGGATCCTGATCCTGTCCGGGCTGACAGGCGCGTTCCTTGTGGCCGCGCGGCCCCTGGACAAGCTGCTGCATCCGGAGTTCTTCCTGGCCGACAGCGCAGGCGTCGGCCCGCCCGCATCGTTCGAATCCATGCGCCACAATCTGGCCGCCGAGTTCGGCCCGCAAGCCTCGTACACCTTCCGCCCGCCGCGCGAATCCGGCGAAACCATGCAGGTCAGGGTGAGGGCGCCGGGCGCCTGGGACGGCACGATCTATCTCGATCCGGCCAGCGGCCGGGAGCAGGGCAGAAGAGGGGAGGACGATGGCATCGTCGCCCTGGTCTACAAGCTGCACAGCGCCCTGATGCTGGATCGCACGGGCAAGGCCGTGCTGGCCTGGGCCGCGTTGGCCTATCTGGTCCTGACGGTGTCAGGACTGATCGCATGGTGGCCGCGCAGATGGCCGCCGTCCTTGCGCATGGTGTTCAACAAGGGCGCGTTGCGCGCCTTGTTCGACGTGCACCGCAACGGCGGCGCCATCCTGGCGCTGCTGCTGGCGGTGTGCATGGCCAGCGGCGCCTATCTGGCATGGCGTCCGATAGGCGGCTGGATCACGCTGGCCAGCGGCCAGACCCCGGTCGTGGCGCCCAAGCTGCCGGCGCGGCCCGCGGGCGCCATCCCGCCACGTTCCCTGGACGACCTGGCCGCAACCGCACTGGCTGCATTTCCGGACGGCGCGATCGGCTACCTGCTATACACGCCGCGCACGGATCGCCCCTTGGCCATCCGCATGCGCGTGCCCGACGATCCCCACCCCAACGGCAGATCCACCGTCTGGCTGGACCCGCGCGACGGCAAAGTGCTGGCGGCGCAGCGCTGGAACGAACTCGATCCCGGCGCGCGGATCAACTCCGTGCTGTATCCGCTGCACACAGGAGAGCTGGGCGGCGCTGCGGGAGAAATCGTGGTGGCGCTGCTGGGCCTGGGCTTGGGCGCCTTGGGCATCAGCGGCATCTGGCTCTGGTGGAGCCGGCGCTCATTGAGACGACGGCAAGCCGTCAAACAAGCGTTACCGGCCGCACCCAAGCCATAGCCTCGGCCCCATTCGGGCGGCGGGCCGATAGCCATTTCTCCAATTGCCACTGCGCATACCCAGGCTTATCCTAGCGGCGGCACCTTCCACGTGCCCCGCTTGAAGGTTGGCAAGATGGAAACAGCACAAAATTCTCCCGGATTCCTTTTTCTCAAGCGTCTGAAAAGCGGTAGCGCATGGCTGCACATGTGCATCAGGCACCGCGAGACGGCCAGCTATCTGATGGACGAGGTCGCGCTGGAAGACCTGGTCGTGGAGGCGCTGGTCAAAGAAGATACGCGTTCGCGCATGAGGGCGCGGGACGGCGGGATCATGGTGCTCCTGAAGGTCATGCGGCCCCAAGGCGACGGCGCCGCGAGACCCGAAGACATGGTTTCGATACGCCTGTGGATTACCGCCAATACCATCGTCAGTACACGCGAGGCCGACGTCGATCCGATCATGGAGATCGCCGCGCGCCTGGATGCCGGCTCAGGACCGGCTACGCCCGGCACATTCCTGGCCGACCTGGTTGACGTTCATTTGAACCAGATCGAGCAGCAGATCGAGCGGTTGGAAGACGATACCGACCGGATCGCAGCATTGGCCGCCGCACACAAGCTGGAAGCCGTCTGCAACCCCATGGCCGAAACCACCATGCGGATCAGCGGCTTTCTGCGCCATCTCGGGCCGCAGCGAGCGGTACTCGAAACGCTGTGCGCACAAGGAGATACCGTTCTGGATGACCGCGACCGCATGCGTTTGGACGACTCGCTCGACCGGCTTCTGCGCTTCCTCGAGACGCTACAGAGTCTGCGCGAACGGATCGACATACTGAACACCCAGGTCACCCGCATCCAGGACCGGCGATTGAGCAAATCGTCCCACACCCTGGTCGCCGTGGCGACGATATTCCTGCCGCTCGGCTTCCTGACCGGACTGTTCGGGGTCAATCTCGCAGGAATCCCCATGGCCACGGATACGCTCGGCTTTTGGGTGCTGGCGGCAGTCTGCGCAATCCTGGCCGGACTGCTCATGGCATTCTTGCGCTGGAAAAAAATGCTCTGAGCCGCGCATCATGTATCGCGAGGAAATCGGCGGTTCAGCAGCCTAGTTGACGGGCAATCCAGACCATCCATGGATTCCCACGTAAATGCCGACGGCAATGATCAGCAGACTCGATAGGTAGGGAGCCCGCCGGGCGACTGCGCTGAACCAGGGAGCGCGCCGAGTAACGTGCCGCACGCTCAGCGCCGCAACCGCCCCAACCGTAACCAGGGTAAGGGCCAGCCCGATCGAGAAGCACAACACCAGCACAGCCCCCAGGGTGAACTCCTTCAACTGCAAACACAGGAGCAGCACGGTGATGGCCGCCGGGCAGGGGATAAGGCCTCCCGTAAGCCCGAACAGGGCGATCTGCCAGTTGGTCACGTTCCGGTTCGCGAATCGCCGCCGGATGTCGTTGGCGTGCGCCAACTGGTGGGCGTCCTGATAACCCTCGCCGGCGACGTCCAATCCGCGCAGTTCTTCGTGAATGTGATCGTGCTGGCGGCTATCTGGCTCCAGGAACGCGACGTCATAGCTATGGACGTGGCCACCGTGAGTCAACGCCAGGCGCGCCATGAACTCATGAGGTTCCGGTATCTGTTCCAGCGACTCCAGGTAGCCATCCTTCTGCGCGAACTGGAACACTTGCTGACGGCCATCGGTTCGTTCGGTTGTCAGCGTGGCATCCTCTGCCCGCCAGTGGCTCCCTCGCAGGTTGGTCAGACGCCACCGAGGAGGTACGCCGTCCTCGAACACTTCGAGTGCGACGCGGCCATGCCCGGTGTCGATCTCGTGCCGCTCCAGGCCATGGCTGTGCCCCTCATGTTCATGATGGTGATGGGAATGGCCGTGCGCCTCGCCATGCTGTTCGCGCCAGGTTCTCCAGAACATCCAGGCCGCGATCAGCACGATGATCGCGCCGGAAGCCAGCTGGAAGTAGGGTTCCAACTCCTCGGCCGCCACGCCTCGCCATAGGTACATGCCGCCCAGACCGATGCCCCACACGATCAATGTGTGCGAAATGGTCGCGGTAACCCCCAACAGGACCGCCTGCCATACCGTCCCTCGGATCGCGACGATAAAGGCCGCCATCATTGTTTTGGAGTGACCTGGCTCGAGGCCGTGCAGGGCGCCCAGCAGGATGGCGCTGGGAATGAACAGCCAGGCGTGCGAAGCGCCCTGAGCTATCAGCTCGGAAAACGACAGCATGGAAGAAAAGCCCTTACAGGTACTTGGTGATTTCTTTGAATTCGTCGATGGTGCGCTGCTTGTCCGCGTCCAGATCGCCTACAGCGTCTTGCAGGCAATGATCGATGTGGTCCTGGATAAGGACCTTCTTGGCCTGCGATATCGCCTTCTCGACGGCATGCAGCTGCTGGGCCAGTTCAAGGCAGGAGCGGTGCTCCTCCATCATTTGAAGAATGCTGCGCAGGTGGCCTTCCGCTCGTTTGAGACGCTTGGCGACGGCATCGTGATGGTGGTGCGGATCAGGTTTCATCATGCGCACATCATATCCCCCCTGGGAGGATATGGAGGTGAATGCCACGCGAGCAGCCCGGGATCTATTGAGTTTCTGAAAATTGAAGAGTACGCTACATAAAAGTAGATATCTCTACATTTTTATTACTGGATCTACAGATGAGCTGGTTGGCCCTGATTCTTTCAATGCCCACCGAGAACGCGACGGCACGCATGCGTGCCTGGCGCGCGCTGAAATCAAGTGGCGCCGCCGTGTTGCGCGATGGCGTCTATCTCTTGCCGTCACTGGACCGCACCCGGGAAACCCTGAGTGCGATCGCGCACGATGTGCAAGAGAGCGGGGGCACGGCCTACCTGGCCGACACCGAGTTTGCGGGTGACGACTCCATACGGCTCAAAGAGCTTTTCGACCGCTCGGCAGACTACGGCGAACTGATGAAAAGCATCGAGCCAGTTCAGGCAGCTCTGTCCCCTGATACCGTCATGGATACGTTGAAGCAGTTGCGCAAGCTCCGAAAGACCTACGCGCAACTGGTCGACATCGACTTCTTTCCAGGAGAAGCGCAGCGCCAGGCCGATGCGGCGTTGCTTGAACTCGAGGAGGGCGCTAATCGCGCGCTCTCCCCGGACGAACCCCATGCCGTCGATGGAGCCATCGTCCAACTCCTTGTCGACGACTACCAGGGTCGAACCTGGGCGACACGCGCACGTCCTTGGGTGGACCGGCTAGCGAGCGCCTGGCTGATTCGGCGCCGCATCGACGAGAATGCTCGCATCCTGTGGCTCGCTTCGCCTGGAGAATGCCCGGACAACGCTCTGGGGTTCGACTTCGATGGCGCGAGGTTTTCCCATGTTGGGGCAAAGGTAACGTTCGAAAACCTGGCCACCGCCTTCGGTCTGCAAAGCAGAGGCATGGACCGGCTCGGTGCCATCGTTCACTTCCTGGACGTCGGCGGCGTGCAGCCTCCAGAGGCCGCGGGGGTGGAACAGGTCCTGGCTGGCCTGCGGGCAACGATTGCCGACGACGACCAGCTCCTGGCGCTCGCCAGCGGCGTCTTCGATGGGCTCCTGGCCAGCTTCGAGAAGGAGGGCAAGTCATGAGCACGCAAATCCGGGACACTGCCATCCCGACCGGCGAGCCCGATGACAAGCCGCTCGGGCGACCTCAACTGGTCACCTTCCGGCAGGCGTTTTGGTTCTGGTTCAAACTGGGGTTCATCAGTTTCGGTGGCCCGGCAGGGCAAATTGCCATCATGCACACTGAACTGGTGGAGCGCCGACGGTGGATCAGTGAACGACGCTTCCTGCATGCCCTCAACTACTGCATGCTGCTGCCCGGGCCAGAGGCGCAGCAACTCGCAACCTACATCGGATGGCTGCTGCATCGGACGTGGGGCGGGGTAGTCGCCGGCGGGCTGTTTGTCCTGCCGTCGCTGTTCATCCTGATCGGCCTGTCTTGGGTCTACGTCGCCTGGGGCGATGTGCCCGTAATCGCCGGCCTGTTCTATGGCATCAAACCGGCAGTGACCGCCATCGTCCTGCACGCCGCCCATCGCATAGGGTCGCGCGCGCTGAAGAACCCTGTTCTCTGGAGCATTGCAGCCGCGGCGTTCGTTGCAATCTTCGCGATGGAATTGCCGTTCCCTCTGATTGTCGCAAGCGCGGCATTGATCGGCTTCCTTGGAGGCAAGAGATGGCCCGAGTGCTTCCAGGTTGGCTCGCGCCACGGGTCGAATTCGCAAGGCTACGGCCCGGCATTGATTGACGACGACACCCCCTCGCCAACCCACGCCCGCTTTCGCTGGAGCCGCTTGATCTGGATCGTTGCTGCCGGCGTGGCGCTCTGGGCCGCGCCAATGGCAATACTCTCGGCAGTTTATGGATGGCAGGGCGCGTACACCCAGATGGGGTGGTTCTTCACCAAGGCCGCCTACCTGACATTCGGCGGCGCATATGCGGTGCTGCCATACATCTACCAAGGTGCCGTCGATCATTACGGATGGTTGACGCCCATACAGATGATCGATGGCCTGGCTCTCGGTGAGACCACGCCGGGCCCCTTGATCATGGTGGTGGCTTTCGTCGGATTCGTAGGCGGATATGCGCATGGCCTGCTTGGCCCGGAGCACCTGTTCGTGGCAGGAGCGCTGGCGGCCGCCGTCGTCACCTGGTTCACCTTCCTGCCGTCGTTTCTGTTCATCCTGGCAGGCGGCCCGCTGGTTGAAGCCACCAAGGAAGACCTGAAATTCACCGCGCCGCTCACCGCCATCACCGCGGCGGTGGTCGGCGTCATCCTCAACCTGGCGGTATTTTTTGGCTATCACGTCCTGTGGCCGGCAGGCCTGGCAGGGCGGTTCGACCTGGGCTCGGCGCTGATCGCGCTGGGAGCTGCCATCGCATTGTTCAGATTCAAGCGCGGTGTCATCGAGGTCATTGCGGCCTGCGCCGTCATTGGCCTTATCGTGAAACTCACCCTATGAGGTGGCGCCATGAAGTGGATCACGAGGGAACACCCAAAGATCGACCGTATCGCGTGTCCGTGGCTGATCAGCCGGCACATCGATAAAGACCCCGAGTTCCTGTTTGTCGAGGCCGACCGCGTGCTGAGCGAAGCCGGCGCGACGGGAGCCATTCCTTACGACGTGCCGGGCGTCGCGCTGACACATGTCGGGGAGAGATGCAGCTTCGATGCTTTCCTTGACCAATATGCGCTGCAGGATCCCAGTCTGAGGAGTTTGGCCGTGATTGTGCGCGGCGCCGACACCAACAGGCTGGATCTTGCGCCGCAATGCGCCGGACTCCTGGCCGTATCGCTGGGCCTGTCGCGGAACTTTCCCGACGACCAGGAAATGCTCAAGCATGGCTTGGTGATCTATGACGCGCTCTATGCCTGGTGCCGTCACGTTCGCGGCGAAACGCACGCGTGGAACTATGCATCGCCAGGCAGGCTGATCGCCTAGCGGTCGCCTCGTACGTCGAAAGGGAGCCCCGCCATGGAATTGACGCCAAAACCGCTACCCGTGGATCCCGGCCAGATTGCCGGGCTCAGCAGCAATCTCATACGCAGCCACTACCAAAACAACTATCTCGGCGCTCTATCGCGCCTGAACACCATCAGACGGGCCCTGGAGAACGGGGATCGCGCGAATACGCCAGGATTTGCGCTGGTCGGCGCAAAGCGAGAAGAGTTGCTCGCGGCGAATTCGGTGTTCCTCCATGAAGCCTATTTTGACGCGCTGGGCGGCGATGGATCGCTCCCGGCCGGAGGACTGTCGGTAGCGATTGAACGCGACTTCGGTTCATTCGAAAACTGGCTTGCCGAGTTCACTTCGCTGGCGAAGGCCATGGGCGGCGGCTCGGGCTGGGCAATTCTGGCGTGGTCCGCGCGGGAAGCCAGATTGCTCAATCACTGGGCGGGTGATCACACCCAATTGCTTGCAGGGGCCTCCATGCTGCTCGCGCTTGATATGTATGAGCACGCCTATCACATGGACTTCGGCGCGAAGGCATCCGCCTACGTCGACGCCTTCATGACTCAAATCCACTGGGAAGTCGTCGCTTCGGCCTATGCCTGCGCAATAGGCGCGGCCAGCGCGGGATTGGGAATCCACCCCCGCGAAGCGGCCAGCGAGAGCAGGGCGGTGATGCTGGACGTTCGCCGCCGTCCAGTCTTCGAGCTAGCGCATGAACAGATCCCCGGATCGGACTGGCGGGATCCCGCCCTGGCCTCCACTTGGCAACATGAGCTCGAAGAAGCCCGGCCAGTAGTTGTTTACTGCGCCAAAGGACATGAAGTCAGTCAGGGGCTGGCGCTGACCCTGAGGGCCAACGGGGTGGGCGCGCAGTTTCTCATCGGCGGAATCGAGGCCTGGCGGGAAGCAGGCCTGCCGCTGGCAGGCAAGGCGCAAGGTGCGTTCCCATGAAGCATGGCTATGGCCCATTGGACACAATCGCTTGAATAGGTACCATGTCCGAACCGTTGGCCGTCGCCCCTGCGTTAGCCAAACCGACCGCCAATACAAGGCAACCAATTGAAGGAAGTCCCTCATGAAAACCAGCGCCCGCAATCAGTTTTCTGGCGAAGTCACAACCGTCACGCGAGGCTCGGTCAACGACGAAGTCGTGCTGCGCACCACCGGCGGCCTGGAGATCGTAGCGATCATCACCCATAACAGCTCGCTCTCCCTGGAGCTCTCCAAGGGCAAGACAGCCACGGCGCTGGTCAAGGCATCGTCGGTCCTTCTCATGGTCGATGTCTCGGCGACGCAAGTATCCGCCCGCAATTGCATCACAGGCGTGGTCAAGGCCATTGAGAAAGGCGCGGTCAACAGCGAAGTCATCGTGCAGGCCGGCGGCGGCGCCGAGATCGCGTCCATCATCACCAACGCCAGCGTGGAACGACTCAATTTGACCGTCGGCAAGCCAGCCAGCGCGGTATTCAAGGCATCTAGCGTCATCATCGCGGTAGGCGCCTGAAGCCAGACGAGCCATCCCGTCCGGGGCGCCTGGACCGGACTCTCCGCCATACGATTACTGCTTCACCCGATAAGAATCAGCACGCATGCGAGATAGAACAATGCAAATTGCCATTGCATCCGACCACGCGGGATACGAACTGAAGGAAAAGTTGAAGAAGGCGTTTGACGCTGTGGATTGGCTCGATCTGGGTACGAATAGCGAAGACTCAGTGGACTATCCCGATTTCGGCTTTGCGATGGGCGAGGTGATCACGACAGGAGCAGCGCGGCAAGGAATCGTGATTTGCGGGTCGGGCATAGGCATCTCAATGGCCGCCAATAGATTCCCAGCCGTCAGAGCCGCGCTCTGCGCCAACGCCACCATGGCGCGTCTCGGACGCCAGCACAACGACGCGAATGTGCTGGCGCTCGGCAGCAGAATCGTGGGATTCGAGGTGGCATGCGACTGCGTCAGGGCATTCCTGAACACGCAGTTTGAAGGCGGGCGTCATCAACGACGGGTTGACTGCCTCGGCAAGCTGAAAGTGCTATCCGCATGAGGGGACGGTTTCCTCTTTAGGGGCCAATCTTTCACTTTACATAATACACATTATGCGTATATTAAGTAGGCCAAGCCAGGTCACCCCATAGACGCTGATCACGCCGCTGCCGACCGAGAGACTAAACCTTGCGTCCCGCCCGGGACTCCTCTAAAACGTAGCCGTATCATCATCAGGGAAACGATCTTGCGAGTTTCAACCCTGCGCCATATCCGCCTGTACCTGCCGCTGATACTCCTCGTATTGATGCTGGGTTTCCCTCCGGCCTCATCCGCGGCGCTACCCAGCCTGACCGGATCGACTGCCGCCAAACCCGTCGACCGCGCACAGCTGAACCAGTCGCTGGATCAGGTCATCCAGACGCTGGAAAACGACAAGCAACGCGCCGACCTCCTGGGCCAGTTGAAGCAACTGCGCGATGCCACCAAGCCAGGCGCGGAGAACGAAAAGGACGGCATCCTCGCCCTCATCCGCGACACCGCTGAAAGCCTGGAAAGACGCCTGGACGGCCCCGAAGGCGCCTTGACCCGCTGGAGCATGCTGTACCGGCAGGCGCGCGCCGAACTCGCCACCGGCTTGCCCGCATGGCGCGAGTGGCCCACGCTGATAGCCGATTTCCTGGTCGTTCTGGCGATCTGGGCCGGCCTGGCCCTGGCGCTGCGCTGGATAGGCCGGCGCCTCGAGCGCCGTCGGGCGCCGGCGGACACGGCGCCCGGCCGTCCGAAGACCCGCCAGCTGCTCTGGCTGGCGGCGCGGCAGTTGGCGCCCTGGGCCATCGCCTTCGTGATCATGCTCTCCCTTTCCGTCCTGACGCCGGACTCCGTGGGCCGGCTCGGGGCCCTGGTGCTGGCCTACGTGTTGCTTGCAGGCGCCTTGTTCTCTTCGCTCTGTCTGATCGCCCTGACCCTGCTGGACGGCCCGCACCGCGGCCGGGCGCTGGACATCCTGCAGCGGCGCGCGGCCTTGCCGCTCTGGCTGATAGGCAGCCTGGCCGCCCTGGGCGACGCCTTGCACGATCCCGAGATAACCAGCGTGTTCGGACTCGGCATCGCGCAATTCGCCGGCCTGCTCGCCAACGTGGCCGCCGCGACGCTGAGCGCGCTGTTCATCCTGCGGTTCCGCCGCCCCGTCACGCACCTGATCCGCAACCAGCCCAGAGAGCGCCGCGCCAAGCGCCAAGGACTGCACAAGCTGTTGCGGCTGATCGGGCCGCTGTGGTTCATCCCATTCCTCATCCTGGTGGGGATCTCGCTGTTCACCACCCTCTTCACCGCCGACGACAGCGATCAGGTGATACGCCGCGCCCTGCTCTGCGCGCTGGTGGCAATCGCGGGCATGACCGTCAGCGGCATCATCCGCCGCGCCTACCTGAGTTCCAGCCGTGCCGCCAATCGGCGCACGGCCTACCTGGGACAGCTCAGATACTTCGGCTACACCTTGCTCTGGGTTGCCAACCTGCTGGTGTTCCTGGAAATCGGCCTGCGCGTGCTGGGCATGTCCCTGATCGAGCTCATGGAAAGCAGCGGATCGGCGATCGGTCCCAAGGTGGCGAGCTTCGTCGGCACCCTGCTGGTGGCCTGGCTGATATGGATACTCACGGACACCGCGCTGCAGCACGCCCTGGGCACCAGCGGCAAGAACCGGGCCAACGTCCGCGCGCTGACCATGCTGCCGCTGATCCGCAACGTCCTGCTCGCCACTATTTTCGTGATTGCCGTGATCGTCGCGCTGGCCAACATGGGCATGAACGTCACCCCGCTGCTGGCCGGCGCCGGCGTCATCGGCCTGGCCATCGGCTTCGGCGCGCAATCTCTGGTGGCCGACCTGATCACGGGCTTGTTCATCATCATCGAGAACTCCCTTTCCATCGACGACTATGTGGACGTGGGCAATCACCTTGGGTTTGTCGAGGGCCTGACCATACGCACCGTGCGCCTGCGGGACCTGGATGGCGTGGTGCACACGATTCCGTTCAGCGAGATCAAGACCATCAAGAATTACTCGCGCGAGTTCGGCTACGCCATGTTCCGCTGGCCGGTGCCGGCCACCATGCCGATCGACGACGCCGTGGCGCTGGTCCGCGAGGTAGCCATGGAGCTGCGCACCGATCCGGCGATCTATCCCTTCCTGTGGTCCCCCATCGAACAGCAAGGAGTCGAAAGCTTCGACAACGGCCAGGCCATCCTGCGTTTCCGCTTCAAGACCGCGCCGCTGCGGCAATGGGAAGTCCAGCGCGCCTTCAACCTGCGCCTGCGGCGCCGGCTGGACCAGGCCGGACTGGAACCTTCCATGCCGCGCATGAACGTGCAACTGTCCAGGGCGCGTCCGCCCAAGGGCCCGGCCGCGGCTTCGGACCAGAGCGCATGACGCCCTTCCCTTACCCTCCTGCGTCCAGGCGCTGCTTGAGCCGGACGCTAGCTCCGGTTTCATAGCCCGGCCACGGGGCGAAAGCCTCGCGATAATGCTGGCCGAATAGCACCGAGGTCGGACACCTGTATTCTGCCGCGCCCTCTTCCAGCCGGACCAGCAAGGTATCGCCCACGCACTCCAGTCCTTCGTCGGCCAATTCGGGCCGGACATTGCGCGCCATCGCGGAATCACGGAAAAAATACGCGTGGTCCAAAACAGCCAGGCAAACATACAGGCCGGCAATCGCCGTCACCCACAACGCCCCGGTCCTGAAAGCGGTGGCGCCGCGCGATCGGTCGGGCAGTTTCCGCAAGGGATTCGAAGCGATCAGGAGCATCATGCTCAACAGCCCGGACGCGAAGTATGCCGCAGGCGACCAGTTCTGCGTCTCCGTATACGGCTCGGTCCAAGCAACCGGGCCGACCACCTCGGTGCCGAGCAGCAGGCCAAGCATAGCCGCGCAACCCG
The DNA here is from genome assembly GCF_002192695.1 of Achromobacter xylosoxidans. Lineage (GTDB taxonomy): Bacteria > Pseudomonadota > Gammaproteobacteria > Burkholderiales > Burkholderiaceae_B > Achromobacter > Achromobacter xylosoxidans_C. Next base: position 154,071 of record NZ_MTLG01000075.1, on the reverse strand, counting down.
CCGCCGCGTGGCCGCTTCCCAAAAGCGCCGAGCGGCGATCAAGCGGTTCGGTCGCCCAACGCAGGGCCGTGGCAAGGTTCGCGTAGATCAGCAAGTAGCTAGCGGCCAGAAACAGCATCGTCGTCACAGAAAATCACGCAACCCTCTTTCATCATCGCGGCCCTAGTCCATGTGCATGCGAGACCGCAGCCCTCGATTCAGCGCATCGACCATCCAAAGCAAGCCGCCCCGCCAGAAGCCGTGCACGCGCGCCTGATGCTGCCGGTAGAGCATCGCATGGCTGATTTGCGCCAGCCTGCCGCGGAACGTAGCGCCTTTGAAGAACCCGAATTTTCCCAACGACCCGTAGGCGTCGTAGTCGGCCAGCGAGACCAGGGCCCCGAAGTTCTGATACTCGAATGGCCTGGCCTCCCCGCGCTTGGACAGCGCGCGCGGCAAATGCCGGGCCAGGTATCGCGCCTGCTGGCTCGCTACCTGCGCGGTGGGGGGCAACGGGAGGCCCGACTCGCCGGACGTATGGCTGGCGCAATCTCCCATGGCGTAGATGCGTTCATCCAGCGTGGTCTGCAGCGTGGATATCACCCGCAAGCGGTTGGCCATATCGGTTTCAAGCCCGGCGATTCCCTGCAGAAAGTCTGCCGCCTTCACGCCGGCAGCCCATACTTTCAGGGAGGCCGGGACTTCCCTGCCATCGTCCAGGCTGAAGCCGCCGGCGTGCGCCGCCCTCACCCGCGCGTTCTGCAACACGGTTACGCCCAACGACGCCAGCCGTTCGGCGGCCATCGCTGAAATATCCTGCGGAAAGGCGGGCAGCAAACGCGGGCCGCTATCGACCAGCGTGATCGAAATGCGCTTGACCATTCCCCGCGCGCCGTAACTTTCCGCGATCCGTGCAAGCTGCACCAGTTCCGCCGCCAGCTCCACTCCCGTCGCGCCGCCGCCCACGATGGCGATATCGAGCCTCTTATCCTGCGCCAGGCACTCCAGCATGCAGCAGCCCAATTCACGATTGAACGCGTTCGCTTGATCCAGGGAGTCGATCTTCCAGCAGTGCTCCGCAACCCCAGGCGTGCCAAAATCCCGCGCCTGACTGCCCACAGCAAGTACCAGCGTGTCGTACGGGACGGCGAGCGCTGGAACCAGTACACGGCCATCGTGACCTGAGACAGGGCCCAGCAACACTTCGCGTGCGCCCCGGTCCAATCCCTGCATTTCGCCAGGCTGGAACATGAAGCCAGCGCTTGCCGCATGAGCGATGAATGATGTCTGCTGCTGCGAAACATCGCGCGTTCCCGCCGCAATGGTGTGCAGCATCGGCTTCCATATGTGGCTGTAGCCACGATCCACCAGCGTCACCGTCACGGCAGGCGGCTCATGGCTCGGGGACTTCCAATGCCGGCCCAGCGTAGACGCCAGATCCAGGCCGGCCACCCCGCCGCCGACGATGACGATTCGATGCGTGTTCCTACTCATCGCCGCGCCACCCTCCGCCCAAGGCGCGATACAACGAGGCCAAGGCGATCTGGCGCTCGGTACGCACTTCGATCAACGCGATCTGGTTGGCGAAGTCGCTGCGCTGCGCATCCAGGTAGCGCAGATAGTTGTCCACACCGCCGCGATAGCGCGCCTCGGACAGGCGCAGCGCGATCTGGCTGCTGTCGGTCTGCGCGCGCAGCGCGTCCTCCTGCCTGCGCAAGGTGTCGGCTGCGGCCAGCCCGTCCATGACCTCGCGGAACGCGGTCTGGATGGACTGTTCGTACTCGGCCACCGCCGCGTCCTTGCGGACCCGGGCCAGATCCAGGTTGGCCTGGTTGCGGCCGCCGTCGAAGATGGGCAGCGTGATCTGCGGCGCGAAGGACCAGGCGCGTTGGCCGCCCGAGAACAGGTCCGACAGGTCCGCGCTGGCGCTGCCGAACATGCCGGTCAACGAAATCCGCGGGAAAAATGCCGCGCGCGCAGCGCCTATGTCGGCGTTGCGCGCCCGCAAGCGATGCTCGGCGGCCAGGATGTCCGGCCGGTTGCTCAGCAGCTCGGACGGCGTGCCTGCACGCAGTTGCTGCACCAGCATGGGCGCGGCGCCGTCATTGGGCGCCAGGTACGGACTCATGTCGCTGACCCCAGCCAGCAGCGTCAGCGCATTGGTCGACTGCCGGTACTGTCGCTCCATGCGCGCCAGATCGGCGCGCGCATGGTCCGCCAGGCCCTTCGCCTGCTCGTAGTCCAAGGCGCTCCCGATGCCTTCTGCGCGGCGCCGCGCGATCAGTTGCAACGACTGCTCGCGCGATGCCAGCGTGCGCTCGGTATGCAGGCCGCGTTGGCGCGCGCCTTCGCGTGTGAGGTAGGCGTCTATTACTTCCGCGACCAGGCTGATGCGGACGCTGCGCGCGCCGTTCTCGGTGGCCAGATACTCTTGCAGCGCCGCCTCCGACAGGCTGCGCACGCGGCCGAACAGGTCCAGCTCGAAAGCCGTGACGCCCACGCCGGCGCGCCACTCGCTCTGCACGCCGGAGGTGCCGTTGGCATTCAGATCCGCCGGATTATGCTGGCGCGAGCCGCTGGCCTGGGCGCCTATGGACGGCAGCTGTTCGGACCGCTGCACGCGGTACATCGCGCGCGCCGCCTCGACGTTGAGCAAGGCGCGGCGCAAGTCCCGGTTATTGGCCAGCGCGGTTTCGATCAGCCCGCGCAGCGACGGGTCGGTCACGAAGCCGCGCCAGTCCAGCGTGGCCGCGGCCGAGCCCGGTTCGGACGCGAAGTCCGCCTGGCCTTCGGCGCCCCACTGCTGGGCGACGGGGGACGCGGGGCGCTCATAGGTCGGCGCCAGCGCGCAACCCGTCAGCATTGCCACGACAGCGGCGGCCGCGGCCAGCGGCTTGAGCCGCATGAGGGTAAGGTTCATCGCTTTCACTTTTCACCTGCTTGATGGGTCGCCAATTGGCTGGGCGCGGGCTGCGCCTTGCGGCGCTTGAACACGGATAGCGTCCAGACGAAGAACACGGGCACGAACAGCACGCCCAGGATGGTGGCGCTGAGCATGCCGCCCAGCACGCCCGTGCCGATGGCGCGCTGGCTGGTGGCGCCCGCGCCCGTTGCGATCACCAGCGGCACCACGCCCAGGATGAAGGCCACCGAGGTCATCACGATGGGACGGAACCGCAGCCGCGCGGCTTCGATCGCGGCCTCCTTCAACGAGCGGCCTTGCTCATGCAGGTCCTTGGCGAACTCGATGATCAGGATCGCGTTCTTGGCCGCCAGGCCGATGATGGTTACCAGCCCCACCTTGAAATACACGTCGTTGGGCAAGCCGGCCACGATCACCGCGGCCACCGCGCCCAGCGCGCCCACCGGCACGATCAACAGCACCGACGCGGGGATCTTCCAGCTTTCGTACAGCGCGACCAGCACCAGGAACACCACCAGCAGCGCCAACGCCAGCAGCATGGGGGCTTGCGAACCCGTGGCCTTTTCCTGGAACGACAAGCCGGTCCACTCGAAGCCGATGCCGGCAGGCAATCCCGAGATCAGGCGTTCGATTTCCTTCATCGCGTCGCCCGTGCTGCCTCCGGCCGCGGCATCGCCGATCAGCTTGATGCTGGGATAGCCGTTGTAGCGGATCAACTGGACTGGACCATGCTTCCAGCCGATTTCGCTGAAGGACTCCAGCGGCACCAGCTCGCCTGCTCGATTGAGGACGTTGAGCTTGGCCAGCGATTCCGGCGTATCGCGGCTTTCGGGCTGGGCCTGCACGATGACGCGCTGCATGCGGCCCTGGTTCGGAAACTCGTTGACCAGCGCCGAGCCGAACGCGGTGGATAGCGCCGAATTGATGGCGTCGAACGATACGCCCAGGGCCTCGGCCTTGTTGCGGTCGATGCGCAGGTCCAGCTCGGGCGCATCGGATAGCCCCTCGATCAGGATGTAGGAGAAGACCTGGGGATTCTCGTACACCTTCTTCATCAGGGTTTCGGTGGCCGACAGCAAGGCGTCCCGGCCCAGGCCCGCGCGGTCCTGCAAGCGCAGCGCGAAGCCCGAGGAATTGCCCATGCCTTCGACCGAAGGCGGCACCACCGAGAACAGCACGCCGTCGGGAACTCCCGCGAGGGCCTGATTGGCCTGGTCCGCCTCGGCCATGGCCGACTCGCCCTTGGCGCGCTGGGCCCAATCCTTGAACATCACGAAGCCCAGGCCCGCGTTCTGGCCCTGCCCGGAAAAGCTGAAGCCTTGCAGCGTCAGCACGTCCGAGACCGCCGGGCGCGTGCCCAGGTAGTCTTCCAGCTGCTGGGTCGTTTCCAGCGTGCGCGACAGCGTCGCGCCTGGCGGCAACTGCACGTCCGTATTCATATAGCCCTGGTCCTCGGTCGGCAGGAAGGCCGACGGCAGGCTCGCATAGACGTAGCCCAACGCGCCTACCAGGGCGGCGTACAGCACCATCATGCGGCCGGTGCGGGCAAGCAGGCGGGCATTGGTGGCCGAATAGCGCTCGGTCATGCGCGCGAATACCCGGTTGAACCAGCCGAAGAAGCCCTTCTTCTCGTGGTGCCCTTTCTCGATCGGCTTGAGCAACAGGATGCTGAGCGCCGGCGTCAGGGTCAGCGCCAGGAAGCCCGAGAACAGGATGGACACGGCCAGCGACACCGAGAATTGGCGGTAGATCACGCCAACGGAGCCCGTCATGAAGGCCAGCGGCAGGAACACCGCCGCCAGCACCAGCGTGATGCCCACGATCGCGCCGCTGATCTGCCCCATGGCCTTGATGGTCGCTTCCTTGGGCGACAAGCCCTCGTCGGCCATCAAACGTTCCACGTTCTCGACCACCACGATCGCGTCGTCCACCAGGATGCCGATCGCCAGCACCATGCCGAACATGGTCATCATGTTGACGGAGAACCCCAGCGGCAGCATCACCGCCAGCGTACCCAGCAGGCAGATGGGCACGACGATGGTCGGGATCAGGGTGTAGCGGAAATTCTGCAGGAACAGCAGCATCACCAGGAACACCAGCACGACGGCCTCGGCCAGCGTCATCAACACCTTGGAGATGGCCACCTCGACGAAGATCGAGGTGTCGAACGGCACGCTGTACTCGATGTCGCCGGGGAAGTTCTTGGACAGTTCGGCCAGGCGCGCCTTGATGCCCTTGGCGGTTTCCAGCGCGTTGGCGCCTGGCGCAAGCTGCACGCCCATGGCCGCCGCCGGCTGGCCGTTCAGGCGGCTGGACAGGCGGTAGTCCTGGCGTCCCAGCTCGATGCGGGCGACGTCGCCCAGGCGCACCGTGGAACCGTCCGGATTGGCGCGCAGCACGATGCCTTCGAACTCCGGGATGCTCGTGAGCTGGCCCTGGACCATGATGCTGGCGGTGATTTCCTGCGTCGCCGGACTGGGCTGTTCACCCGTGGAGCCGCCCGAGACCTGGACGTTCTGCGCGGCGATGGCCTTGTTGACCTCGTCTACCGACAAGCCGTAGCCGACCAGCTTGGCCGGATCGATCCAGATGCGCAGCGCCCGTTCGGCCGCGAACATCTGCACCCGGCCCACGCCCGGCACGCGCCGGATTTCGTTGTTGATGTTGCGGGCTGCGTAGTCCGCGAGGCCGACCTGGTCCTTGCCCGCATCCTTGTATGTCAGCGCGTAGATCAGCAAGAAGCTGGAACTGGCTTGCTCGAGCTGCAGGCCCTGCTGGATGACCGCCTGGGGCAGGCGCGATTCCACGCGCTTGATGCGGTTCTGCACGTCCACCTGCGCCAGGTCCGGATTGGTGCCCGGCTCGAACGTCACCGTGGTTTCCGCCACGCCCGAGCTGTTGCTCTGCGACTCGTAGTACAGCAGGCCCTTGGCGCCGTTGAGTTCTTCCTCGATCAGGCTGATGACGGTGTTGTTGATGACTTCGGCGGATGCGCCCGGATAGGTCGCCTTGATGATGACCTGCGGCGGCGCAACGCTGGGGTACTGCGCCACGGGCAGCGCGAAGATGGCGAGCAGGCCCGCCAGGGAAATGAAGATCGCGATGACCAACGCGAAGTTGGGCCGCTGGATGAAGAAGTTCGGCATGATGTGATCCGTCCGGACTCAAGGTTGTTTGACGGTCACGGGCGTGCCGGCGGGGATCTTGGCGGCGCCGTCGACGATGACCTTGTCGCCCGCCGCCAGGCCCTGCGTGATCTGCCACTCCGTACCCTGCATCGCGCCGGTCTGCACCGCGCGCTCCTCTGCCTGGCCCTCGGCCGACACCAACAACAGCTTGGCCTGCCCGTCGGCGCCGCGCATCACGGCGCGCTGGGGCACGAAGATCGCGTTCTGGTCCCTGCCCTGCTCCGAGCTGACGCGCACGTACATGCCCGGCAGCAGCAATCCGTCGGGATTGCTGAACTCGCCGCGCAGCAACACCTGGCCCGTGCCCGGATCCACCGAGACGTCGGCGAACAGCAGCTTGCCCTGGGCCGTGTAGTTCGTGCCGTCGACACGCACGCTCACCGCCGATTCGGCCTGGCCGCCCGCCTGCATCTGGCCGCCCGCGGCCGCCTCGCGCAGCTTGAGCACCGCATTGACGGGCTGCCGGAAGTCCGCATAGATGGGATCGATCTGCTGGATCAGCGCCATGGGCGTCGATTCGCCCTGGCCGACCAGGCTGCCTTCGGTCACCAGGCCGCGGCCGATGCGGCCCGAGATGGGCGCGCGCACGCTGGCGTAGCCCAGGTCCAGCTGCGCGGTCTTGACGTCCGCCTCGGCGGATTGCTGATTGGCCCGCGCGGTCTGCAGCGCGGCCACGGCGTCGTCAAATTCCTGCTTGCTGACGGCCTCGATCTTCACCAGCGGCTGGTAGCGGCCGACCAGCGCCTGGGCCTGCTTGACCTGAGCCTGAGCGCGCGCCAGCGCACCTCGTGCGCGTCCCAGCGCGGCGTCCAATGGCGCCGGCTCGATCGTGAACAGCAGATCGCCCTCCTTGACCGTGGCCCCTTCCTCGAAATGGCGCTTCTGCACGATGCCCGCCACCCGGGCGCGCACTTCGGCCACGCGCACAGGTGAAATGCGCCCGGGCAAGTCGACCATGATCGCCTGGGCCCGGGGGGCAATGACCAGCGGCTGCACTTCGACGGGCGGCACCTGCGCCGCTTGCGGGTCTTGCTTGCCGCACCCGGCGAGAACGGCGAGTAGGCATAGCGCCATGGCGCTGGCTCTGAATCGGGTCATGTAGTCCTCTGACATCCATTGCCGCCTCAGGCTGAGGCGATCGAGGACCCGATAGTACTTATTGGATTTAAATGAGTCAATATTGATTCATTAGATATTTATTAGATTCTTAAGATTCGTAGTAGACTTTATGCGTGTGTTTTTCACCACACCTGAATTCAAAAAGACTCATCAACATCGGTCGCCAGGAGAACCCCATGTCTGAAGGCCTCGACGACAAACTCGCTCGCGCATTGGCCCTGTCCGTGTCGCAACAGCCCAGGGCGAACCTGCAACAGTTGGCGCGCGCCGCCGGGATCAGCAAGGCCACGCTGTACCGGATATCGCCTACCCGCGAGGGGGTCATCGACCTGCTCATGGAGCGGGCCACCCAACACTTGCAGGATGCGCTGGCCCGGGCGGACCTGGAGACGCCGCCCCATGCGGCGGCGCTGCAGCGCCTGACCGAGGCGGTGGTCCAGGGCCGGGAGTACTACCTGTTCTGGAACCACGCCGAGTGGATCCGCGTGATCGATGCGAGGACCGAGGACGCCAACGTACCGATACCCTCGTTTTACGGAGAAGCGCTGGAGACCTTCTTCCTGAATGGCCAGAAGGCAGGCGTGTTCCGCATAGACGTGCCATCCCTGTGGCTGGTCAGGGCGTACGACTACTTGCTGTATGCGGCGATGGATGCCGCCCAGCGCGGGGAAATTGCGCCGCTCGGGATGGCGTCGATGGTGCAGAAGCTCTTTCTGGAAGGGGCGGCCAACCCGGCCTCCTGAACCACGCAAAACGCGCATGCGACGTCAATGTCCGAACCCGGTCTTGGCACATCGTGTGCGCCTTCTCGCTCAAGGCGCCAAGCATGCGTATGACCCGCCGGGTAAACGATTGCTTGCGGCCCAGGACCTTATTAACAATAATAGGAATCATTATTGAGAATGGCCACGGCTGTGCGTACCGGGCCGAAGCCGCTTTTTCTCCCGTTCCGATGTCCGCATCCTCTCCAACTCGCTCCCCCAAGCAGCCCGCAGCCCCCTCGACGGTACGCGGATTCGTCGACGAGTTGCTTGCCCATTACCGCGACCTGCAGCGGCATCTCAGCTACCAATTGCGCAACCCGGACGACGCCGCCGATATCGCCCAGGCGAGCTTCGAGCGCGTTTACGCCAACGGCCTGAGCAACGCCCGCAAGAATGGCCCTGGGATCGAATCCTTGCGCGGCCTGCTGTTTCGCGTCGCCCACAATCTCTGCATCGATGAGGCGCGCCGCCGCAAGGTCTCGCAGAACTGGCTGGCCCTGCATGGACCGCTGGAAGCCGAAGCGATGGCGCCTTCCGCCGAACAAGTCGTGTCGCAGCGCCAGATGGTCGAGCGCGTCGCCGCTGTGCTGGCGTCCCTGCCCGCCCGGCGGATGCAGGTCTTTCTGTTGTTCCGCGCCTACGGCTACAGCCGCGCCGAAATTTCGGAAAAGCTGGGTATCACGGAAGCGGCGGTTGCCAAGCATCTGGTGCGCGCAACCCTGGATTGTTCGCACGCTTTGCGCAATCTGTACCTGGAATCCGAAGCCCGCGGCGGCGGCCGGGAACGCGGGAGCACTCGCGTCACGGGCCCGAACGACTGACATCATGCCGCAGATCCTCGACGAGGCGCTCATCGACCAGGCCCTGAGCCTGATCGCCACTGCGGAAGTCGCAACCGAGCGCGCCGCGCGCCAGGCAGCTTCCCGGCTGACCACTTGGCGCGCACGTACACCGCAGCACGAAGCCGCGTACCTCGAAGCCTTCCGGCGCTGGCAATTGCTTGCCGCCATGGCGCCGGAAATGCGCACGCAGTTCGACCAGGAAGACCTCATCGTCGCCTCGAATCGCCGGTTGTCTCGCCGTGCGCTGCTGGGCTGGACCGCCGCAGGCGCCTGTACCGCCTTGTTCGGCGCGGGCTGGTACTGGCGGCAGCCGCTGTACCAGGCATCCCACGAAACAGGATCCCGCCAACTATCGCAGGCGCAGGTGCCCGATCAACGCGATGATGTCGGTCCGGCCACCCGCATCGACCTGAGTCCGGGCACGCGTCTGGCGGTCAGTCTCTACCGGCACGAACGCCTGGTGGAACTGACCCAGGGCGAGGCGCTCTTCACGGTCGCCGCCGACGCCAGCCGCCCGTTCCGCGTCCGCACCCGCGGCGGCGAGGTAGAGGTCGTCGGCACGGTGTTCAGCGTCAGCGACCGCGGCGGCGCCGTCTCCGTGGCCGTGGAAGAAGGCCATGTGCGCTTCCGCCCTGCTGTGCCCGATGTCCGGTGGTACAGCCTGGCGCGCAGCGGCCCTCCCCTGGATCTGCACGCCGACACCGCCGTCAGTTGGCGCAATGGCGAAGTGGATGCGGTCCGACGCATCGATCCTGACAGCATCGCCGCCTGGCGCAATGGCTGGCTATGGTTCGATAACCAACGCCTGGACGAGGCCCTGCCTGCCATTAACGCCTTCCGCCAGCGCCCGCTCAAGACTTCCGATCCGAAGGTCAACGCGCTGCGCCTGACTGGGCGCTTTCGCAGCGCCGACGCCGACAATGCGGCGAGTCTGCTTGAAGCGATACTGCCGGTGCGCGCCGAATCGCACTCGGACGGCGATGTCGTATTGCGGTTGCGCTGATTTTTTGCGGCGGGGTGTCTCCGTTTTCGCGCCTCATCCGTCTTCTGTATCGATAGGGCCGCCACCGGGCGGCGAGTTTCTCGATAGACGGAGTTGAAATGCACCAATCCGGAATTTGCCGGCCATTCCTGGGCCGTTGGGCGCTGGGCCTGGCGCTGTCGGGCGTCATGGGTCTGCCGCTGGCTGCCATACCCGCCTTGGCCCAGGCCCAGGCGCCGTCCGACCAGGTCCATGCCATCGACCTGCCTGCGCAGCCGCTGAACACGGCGCTCACCATGCTGTCTCGCCAGACCGGCACGCCCATCATGGCCGGTGGCGCACGGATTGCCGCGCACCAGGCGCCGGCAGTATCTGGCCGCATGACGGTCCGGGAAGCGTTGTCCCGGCTGTTGCTGGGATCCGGCTTGTCCGCCGCGTCCACGCCCGGCGGCGGGTACGCGGTGACCGGCGCCGCGCAAACTCCGGCGGTGACCACATTGGCGCCGGTGCAGGTGATGGGAAGTGCGCAGCTGCCCGAACCCTACGCCGGCGGCCAAGTCGCCCGCGGCGGCCGTGTCGGCCTGCTGGGCGAACGCGATGTGATGGACACGCCGTTCAATATCGCCAGCTACACCTCTGAACTGATCCAGAATCAACAGGCCATCTCCATCGCCGATGTACTGGCGAACGACGCGTCGGTGCGCACGGTCAACGACGGCCAGGGTTCGGTCGCCGGCACCGGCGACGAATTCCAGATCCGCGGCTTCCCGGTGCGCAACCAGGACGTGTCCTTCAACGGCTTGTACGGCATGCTGCCGCTGCGCACCATCGCGCTGGATGGCGTCGAGCGCGTGGAAGTGCTCAAGGGTCCGACCGCGCTCCTCAACGGCATGAGCCCGCGGGGCAGCGTGGGCGGCGGCATCAATGTCGTCGCCAAGCGCGCGGGCGACGATCCGCTCACGCGCCTGACCGCGACCTACCAATCCGACTCCCGTTTTGGCGGCATGGTGGACATCGGACGGCGTTTTGGCGACAACAAGGAATTCGGCGTCCGCTTCAATGGTTCGTACCGGGACGGCGATACCGCGGTCCAGAATCAGTCGAACCAGCTGGGTGTGGCGGTGGTCGGGCTGGATTACCGCGGCGAACGGCTGCGGGTTTCACTGGACGCCGGCCACCAGACCAATAACATCGATGCGCCAGGCGATTCCGGCGTGCTGATCTTCGGCGACAGCCTGCCCGTGCCGCGCGCGCCGGATGCGTCCCAGGGTTATTCCCCGGACTGGGGCTATGCCAAGTCGCGCGACAACTACGGCGTGCTGCGCGCCGAATACGATATCACCCCGCACCTGACCGTGTTCGGCGGCGTGGGCTATCGCCGCAGCAACAACCGCTACCTGTACGCAGACCCCATCGTGGTCGGCCAGAACGGCGAACTGCTGATGCGCCCGTACTACTGGCCCAGCTATGAACAGAACGTTTCCACGGCATGGGGCGCGCGCGGCGACTTCAACACGGGTTCCGTCAGGCACAAAGTCAGCCTGAGCTATTCCACCTTCGAGCAGCGCGCCGGCTATTACGACTACTACATCTTCGGCATGTCGCCGTCCAACCTCTACGATCCCGCGCAGATCCCCGAACCCTCGATCGATGGACTGTCCAGCTCGCCGCCGCGCACTTCGCTCCTGAAACTGCCGACCATCGCGTTGGCGGACACGCTTTCCTTCGCCGACGACCGCATCCAGTTCACGGCTGGCGTGCGCTACCAGACGGTGAAGGCGACCAACTACAGCTACACCACCGGCCGGGAGACGTCCAGCTACGACAAATCGGCTCTCACGCCGGCCTTCGGCCTGGTGGTCAAGCCATGGACCGATGTCTCGCTGTACGCCAACTACATAGAAGGCTTGACCGCGGGCCCCATTGCGCCGGCGGGCACCTCAAACGCCGGCGAGATCTTCGCGCCCATCAAGACCAAGCAGATAGAGGCTGGAGTCAAGGTCGATTTCGGCTCGGTTACGACCACCCTCGGCCTGTTTCAGATCAAGCAACCTTCCGGCCTGACGACTGTCGATAACGGCGTCACCCGCTACGACATGAGCGGCGAACAGCGCAACCGCGGCGTGGAATTCAACGCCTATGGCGAACTGGCGCGCGGCGTGCGCCTGTTGGGCGGCGTCACCTACATCCAGCCGACGATGATCCGCACCACCAAGCCCGAAACCGATGGCAACAGCGCCGTGGGCGTGCCGCGCTGGATGGCCAACATCGGCATGGAGTGGGATCCGTCGTTTGCGCCCGGGCTCACCTTGAGCGCACGCGCCCTGTCGACCAGTTGGCAGTACCAGAACCTGGAAAACAGCCGCCGCATCCCGGGCTGGACGCGCTGGGACCTGGGCATGCGCTACGCCACCCGCGCCTTCGACCACCCCGTCACGCTGCGCGCAACGGTCAACAACGTGTTCGGCAAGGATTACTGGTCATCGGCTTCCGAAGGCTATCTGCGCCTGGGTTCGCCCAGGTCGGTGCTGCTGTCGGCATCCATCGATTTCTAGGCCATGAACGGGCCGCGTCGCGCGTGAAGACGGCGGCGGCCAGCCCAAACGGCGAATCGCTGGCGATCCGCACCGCCTCGTCTTCCGTGTCGAAGGTCATCACCGTCTGCCAACCGGCTGCAAAGGGCGTTCCGCCACGGCAAATCCTGATGTTGGCGCGGCAGCAGGCCACCGATGTCGAGCCGATTGAAGCACGAGGAAGGGCTAGACGCCCTCGCCGTTCCGTCCTACCGCGCCGCCCAGCCAAGCGTCCCTTGCATCCGCGCCCCGGCGTCCCGCGCCCTCATGGCGTGCAGATAGGCGCAGAACATCTCGGACAGGGAGTCGGCATAGTCGCGAATCTGGGCGGGTGTGCGCGGGGTCATCGAAAACTGCTTGCCGGCAGCATTGAGGGTTGACCGTAACAGCTCGCCGGTACGAGTACGCGTATCGGCGGCGGCCTGCGGCAGAACGTCGGCCATGAACGTTTCCAGGGCGTGACCTATGGATTCCCGCGACTGCCCGGACCCCGGTGTCTCGCGATAACGGGGCGCCGCAGCGCTCAGCGCTGCCCGAACCGCCGCTTCGTCGCACTCCGAAGCAATGAAGGCATGCACCCAAGCCTGCAGGCGCGCGTCGGACGATTGCGCTGAATCGGTGAGGATGGCGCTCAGCGTTTCGGCCGTCCGCGCCCACTCATCGCTTTGCAGCCGAAAGAGAATTGCGGCCTTGTTCGGAAAGTACTGGTAGACGGAGCCGACGCTGACTCCCGCCCGCTCGGCAACGCGGGCCGTGGTGAATCGTGGCGCATCGGCACTGGCCAGCACCTGGCTCGCGGCTTGCAGGATTGCGGCCACCAAATCCGCGGATCGGACCTGTTGCGGCTGCCTGCGACTGGTTAGCTGGGGTGCTCGTCGGCTTGCCATGGTCACTTCGCCTTTCCCTCGGCGTGTACGCCGGTGACGGCGCTGCCGGCCTCACGCTTCAAACCGAGCAGATCCAACATGCCAGCGAAGGAGACCGCGGCAACCACCAGGAATGCCAGACGGTACGCGGCGCCCGGCGCGTGGTCCAACCCCACCACGGGCGCCGCCCACTCGCCAATCCGAATGGCGATCGCACCGAGCGCAATGCCCATCCCCAAGGCCAACTGCGACATCGTGGAAAAAAGCGAACTGGCCGCGCCAAGGTCCTCCTGCGGCATTTCCGCAAATGCCAAGGTGTTCAGCGCGGTGAACTGCATGGAACGCGACAACCCGCCAATGAACAAAATCACGGCGGTCGTCAGGAAGCTCATCTCCGGTCCGATCAGAGCGCAAGCCGCCAGGGCCAGCGTGTTGAACACCCCATTGCACAACAAAATCCGCCGAAAGCCGAATCGCTTCATCACGGGCGTCGTGAACATCTTCATCGCAAGATTGCCCGCGAATACGGCCAGCACCAGCTGGCCGGCATGAAAAGCGTCCATGCCGTAACCAACTTGGAACATCAGCGGCAGCAGGAATGGCACGGCGCCCACCGACATGCGGAACAGCGAACCACCCCGGATGTTTACCGCATAGCTATGTCGCTTGATCGGTGCAAGCGATAGCATGGGATGAGGATGACGGTTCAAATGCCTAATCCCAGTGTAGAGAAGTGCAGTACCCACGCCCAGGCAAAACATCATCTCTTCCCATGGCGGCACCGTGCGTCCGCACAGTTCCACTGCCCACAACACACTGGCCAGTCCAATGCCGATCCAGAAGAAACCCTTCCAATCGAAAGGACGCTTGGTGTCGCCGAGTTCGGTAGGGATCAACAGCCAAGCCGCGACCAGCGCAATAACACCGACTGGAATATTGAGATAGAAGATCCATCGCCAAGATGTGTACTCGGTAATGAATCCTCCCAACGCAGGCCCCAGAACCGGCGCGAACAGCCCCGGCCAGATCAGGATGGACATGACTCGCATCAGATCGTGCTTGGGTGTGCTGCGCAGCAGGACCAGTCGCCCAACGGGTACCATCATGGCGCCGCCGATGCCTTGCACCACGCGCAAAGCGAGGAACGCCCATAGGTTGTTCACCAGACCGCAGGCCAGGGACGCCAAGGTAAAGAGAATCAGCGCAGAGCAAAACACCCTACGGCTACCAAAGCGCTCGCCCATCCATCCGCTGATGGGAATGAACACAGCCAGGGTCAAAAGGTAGGCGCTTATTCCGAGGCCAAGGTCGGTGGGGATGACACCAAAGTCCCTGGCCATTGCAGGCATGGCCGTCGTTATCACTGTGCCGTCCAGGTTCTCCATGAAGAACGCTGTGGCCACCAGCAAGGCGGTAAGCGTATTGCGGCGTCTGCCTGCATAGCTGGCCACAGGCGCGGGCACAGGAATGGTTTGAGTGGAATCTTGAGCCATGAATAGCGGTTCCGATGGGAAACGCCTACGCCACGATCCGACTTGGCCCATGCGTACACGCAGCCACGCCTGACCGCAACGAAGGCGGTTCTAGGCGCGTTGGATGACGTGAACGCTTACGGCGCGTAGGGCTGAACGCCCGCGCGAGAAGAGACACCTTAGCACGTGGCAGCAGCATTTTCGATAGTTTCCGAGCCAGACTCTCATGGCTACACTACTGCCGCTCTTGACGCTAAACATGAATAGTTCGGAGCCTTGGGAAAATTACATGCACGTGAAAATGTGCTGAAAGCTCCCATACGCATGCATCTGTTCGATAGGCCTCGCTTCGGGCAAACGCGAACAACAACGCGAATTGTCGCCTCCTCCGTACTCCCGTAAATTTCGCGGTCACGGGCAGATGCGGTTCACAGGTGCCCTGGTCCGCCTACCCTCTTGAACCAAGAAAATCGACGAATTCGATGACAAAGGCCGTATTCACGATCGCTGATCGGATCGCCCGGATCCAACCCGCGCTGAGCCCCAAGCAGCACAAGATGGCCGAGTACGTCCTGGCGCACCAGTTCCGCGTCGCCACCATGACCATCGATGAATTCGCGGCGGCGGTGAATGTGTCGGTGGCAACCGCCAACCGCTTTGCGCGAGCCCTGGACCTGCCGGGCTATCCACAGTTCCGAGCCGAACTGGCGCGCGGCTTCGAAGCCGCGCTGGAGCCGGTCGAAAAGCTACGCACCGAGCTGGCGCACTCGGCCAGCGCCGTGCAGATCTTTGCCGCCACGCTCGACGAAGACATCCGCAACGCCCAGCGCAACCAGCAAAGCCTGGATGCCGCCGCCTGCGAGCGGGCGGTCGAGGCTATCCTGGCCGCCGACCGTGTCTTCATCATTGGTTTCGGCGCCAGCGGTTTCCTGGCGGGCATGCTGCAGCGCTGCCTGTGCATGCACCTGCATTCGGTCGAGTCGCTGGCCGGCCCCGGCGGCGTGTCGCACGCCGCCCGCCAGTTGTCGCGCATGACCAGCACGGACTTAGTGATCGCCATCGGCTTTCCACGGTACCTGGCCGACACCGTGACCCTGGCGAGCTCCGCCCAGCGAGCCGGCGTGCCTGTGCTGGCGCTGACCGACAAACCCACCTCGCCGCTTGCGCCGACGGCGTCGGTAGTGCTGTACGCGGTATCCACGCGCCAGTTGATCCCCAGTTCCGAAACCGCCGCGCTGGGCCTGATCGAGGCCTTGTCGGCAGCGGTGGCTTATCGGGCCAAGGATTCCCCTGCGGCCGCCGCCGAGCTGACCCAGCCCGTGATGCCGGGGCTCATCCATGGAGCAGGTAAACGATGATCCCGGCATATTCCAAAATTACCTCGCGAACCACGCCGCCGGCACCGCGTTCTGCAGCGTGATCGCCTTCAGCTGCGAGTACATATGCAGCGTTTCGCGGCAGTGCTCGCGACCTATCCCGCTTTCCTTCATGCCTCCGAACGGCGAACCGCTGCTGAGGTTGAAGTACCGGTTGATCCAAACGTTCCCGGCTTGCAGCCGGTCCGCCGTTTCCAGCGCATGCTTGAGATTCGACGTGCAGATGCCTGAAGCCAGGCCGTACGGGACATCGTTGGCTTCGGCGATCATCGTATCGACGTCGCTCCAGCGGATCACGGAAAGCACTGGCCCGAAAATCTCTTCCTGCGCGACCCGCATTGCATTGCGCGCTTCCAGGATGGTGGGTTCAATGAAGTAGCCGTGCTCATGCCCGCCGACCTTGATCCGCGACCCGCCAGCCAGCAGCTTGGAGCCCTCGTCTTTGCCGATCCGTATGTAATCAAGCACCCTCTCGCCCTGCTGCTTGTTGATCAGACAACTCAAATGCACGTTTTCGTCCAGAGGGTCGCCGATACGCAGGCGCTGGGCTGCCTGCACCAGTTTTTCCATGAATGCGCCGTAGATATCGGCGTGCAGGAACAAGCGTGTCCCGGCCAGGCATGACTGCCCGTTGCAATAAAGCGCGGCAAACAGCGCGTTGTCCACGACCGCGTCGATATCGTCTATGTCTGGAAACACGATGTCAGTCGCCGACATTGCCTCGGCAATCGACATCAGCATTCGAAGCCTCCAAGCCGGCTTTCGCGAGGCTGGGGCCGAATCGCCGATGAAGCGGCTGCGTCAGATCCGGCTGGAACAGGCGCGGGACCAGCGGCTGCGCACGGGCGGCACCGTCACCGATGTCGCGCTTCAATTTGGATTCTTGCACCTGGGGCGCTTCAGTGCGCAGTACAAGGCCGCGTTCGGCGAATTGCCGGCGGCTACCCTGGCCCGCGCCAGACGCGCGCTTGACGCTCGCCGCCGCGCTTAGGGTTTGGCGCGCGGCACCGGCGTCCGCTCAAGGCTGCGCCCCGGTGGCCTTGGCCACATAGGCCGCCAGCGTCTCGATTTCCTTGTCCGACAACGTCGTGTAGGCCGGCATCTGGCCAATGCCATTGCGGATGGCCGTCTCCACGCGCGCCGCATCGGGCTTGATTTCATCGAGCTTGGGGCCGATGGCGCCGCTGGACTGCGCGTCGTTCAGGGTGTGGCAAAGCGCGCAGGCTGGCGTCGCGCCGACGAACAAGGCGCGGCCCGCCTCCATGTCGGGTTCAGCCGCCAGCGCGCCGGCGTGCAGGCCGGCTACCAGCAATCCGGCAAAAATGGCGCGCTTCCTAGGCAATGCCGACGCGGCTTCCCTCATGCCTGGACCACCACCGCCACGGCATGGTCACGCCAACTGCTGTTGATGTAGCCGCCGGAATTCTGCGGCCGCTCTTCGTCCTGCACCCGGCCCTCGGTATCCGTGGCCCGGCTGACCAGCACGTGTTCGCCCGCTGCCAGCTCCACCGGCAAGGCGAACTGGCGCCAAGCATAGCGCCCGAGGTCCGGGCCGACCAGTTCCGCTTTCCGCCAGTTCTTGCCGCCGTCGGTCGAAACCTCGACCTGCTTGATGCCGTTGGTGCCGCCAAACGCCACCCCCTGCACCACCACGCGCCCCGCCTTAAAGGTGGACGCGGCCGGATTGGGCGTATTGATCCACGACTTCACGCCCATGGCCCACACCGAGGGCTGGGTCGGATCGCCCTTCTGCCCTGGCGGCGCCAGGCGGTAGCCGGTCTGCTGGATCGCGGCCGGGCTTTCCTTTTCGGTGAACGCCAGCCGCTTGACGTACTTGACGCTGTTCACGCCCGTGTAGCCCGGCACGATCAGGCGCAAGGGACCGCCATGGGCCAGCGGGATCGGCTCGCCGTTCAGCTCCCACGCCAAAAGCGCATCCCGCAACGCTTCCTTGGGCACCGAGCGCTCGACCATGACCATGTTGGGATCCAGGCCGTCGGGCAGCTTCTCGCCGCCGGTGCCGGTCATGTAGACGGCGCCGGCGCTCAATCCGCCGCAGTGTTCGACCAGGACGCTGACCGGCAAGCCGCTCCAGATCACGCAGCCAGCCGCGCCGACCTGCCAGGGCGTGCCGCTGGGCTTGTTCGGGAAGTAACCGCGGCCGTTGCCCGAGCACTGCAACACCATCGCCAGCGTCTGCAGGCCCATGCTCTTGAGCTGCCCCACGCTCAGCGTCATGGGCTTGGCCACCCCGCCGATTTCGATGACCCACGCGTCCCGGTCGGCCACGATGGACTCGTCGGGCGGCGGCAGGTTGTTGCGCACATAGAGTTGGCGCAGCGGCGTGACCACCCCGCTGCCGAATGCCTCGCGCCGCGTTTCTATGGTGTTGGCGCTGTGCACGATCATCGCGTCGGGCTGCTTCCAGGCCGCATAGGCCGGCAGCGGCTTGGCGGCGGAGGCTGGGGCCGCTGGCGCAGCCGCGGCTGGCGCCGCTTTCTGCTCCGCGGCCAAGGCCGCGCGTCCCAGGCCGGCTGCGGCCAAGGCGCTGGCGCCGCCAGCCAACAGGCGCCGTCGCGCCGCGCTCTCGATCAGGGATGAACGCATTGCAGTCTCCTCGTTGGGGTCCGGAATCGTGGGTGTTCCTGAACCCTGCCGGCCTGCTACGACGTGGCTGTCTACCCCGCACGCACGCGTCCCAGGCCGCCAATAGTTATGACTGCGATGTTGGTTGAGCGATCTTTTGGTGTCAATTAGTTATTTGCAATACCCTGCCCTAGCCCATTTGGATATGCCGAGTCTGTCCATGCCCGCCGGATCGGCCTAGGCCTGCCGGACCAGGCTGTACACCGAGGCCGGTGGCAGGTTCAGCGGCACGAACCCGACCTTGCGCGCCCGCAGGCCGCAGGCCTCGAGCACGCTTGTGGAGATGGGGCACCGCACCCCATAGGTGAAAAGCGCCATCGATCCCTCCGCGGGCAGCGCGTCGAACACGGCGGCCAGCAGCTGCTGATGATGCGCCGGGCTCATGTTGCGCAGCGGCAAGCCGCAAATGGCGGCGCCTATCCCATTCATTTCCGGATGGCGCTTGCGGCAAAGTTCCTGCGCCGGCACCTGCAACACTGTGGCTTCGGGAAACTGCGTGCGCAGGCTGGAACTCATGGCCGAATCCTGTTCGACCAGCACCAAGCCGGCCGGATCCACGCCCCGGCGCAGCATTTCGCGGGTAAAAACACCCGTGCCGCAGCCCAGCTCCAGGACTTTTCCCGCGCCGGGCGGAATGCTGGCGGTAATGGCCGCCGCCAACGCCGCGCCGGACGGCGCCACCGCGCCTATGGCCGTGGGGTTGGACAGCAGCGCCCGGACGAACTGCGCGCGCTCCTGCAGCCAGCCCATGGGCGAGCGGTTCGCGGGATGGCGTGGAATGGCGGTCTTGTAGGGTTGCGTGGAATGCATGGGGCTTCAGTCTCCTGATCGGAAATTCCGTGCGACTCCGAAACCTTAACTGCGCCTGGCCGTTCGCGCTCGCAACTGTCGGTAAGCACCCTTGTCAATTCGGCTATGCAAGGCCACACATCCCCTGCGTGCTGCCGACAGCTTAAGTTGCATAACGCTCCCCGCCCTTGCGTCTCCCGCCGGCTTCCCCCTACTCCGCCTTGACCTGCGCGGTGGCGATGACGCCGCCCCATTTCGCCTTTTCGTCATGCACGAACGCGCTGGCCTGGGTTCGGCCTTGTGGCATGACGAAGGTTCCCAGGTCCGCCAGACGGCTCTGCACCTCCGGTTCCTGCAGGGCCTTGTTGATGGCCGCGTTCAGGGTGTCCAGAACCGGCGCCGGCGTCCCCTTCGGCGCGAAGACCGCGAACCAGCCCAAGGTCACCATGCCGGGCAAGGTGTCCTTGACCAAGGGAATGCCTTCGAAGCCCGGCAACGTCCGATCCGCGCTCATCGCAACCGGCACCAGCTTGCCCGCGCGCACCAGGGGCACAAGCGGCGCGACGCCGTCTATGTAGACGGGTATGTCGCCCTTGATCAGGGCTTGCAGGGCTTGCGAGGTGCCGCTGAAGCTGACCTGCCGGAATTCGCGGCCGCCCAGTTGGCCGATCAGATAGACCGACAGGTTGGGTATCGAACCGCGGGTCGGACTGCCTATCACCAAGTCCGAAGCCTCTCCCCCTGTGGCGGCGGCGATCAGATCGGCAACCGAACGGTAAGGCGTGCCAGGAGTCGTAACCAGCATCATCGGCGTATAGGCCAGCGTCGCCACGACTTCGGTATCGCGTTCGATGTCGAACTTGGCGGCCTGGTACAGGAACGGCGTGGTGACGGCCGCGGCTGCGTGGAACATGGCCAGCGTGTAGCCGTCCGGATCGGCGCGGGTCAGCGCGTTCATGCCGATGATGCCGTTGCCCCCAGGGCGGTTTTCGACGATGACCTGATGTCCCCATTGGCGGCCCAGCCTGTCGGCGACCAGCCGCGTGATGATGTCCGGCGCGCTGCCGGCGGCCGTAGGCGCGATGATCCTCACTGGCTTGTCGGGGTACTGCTGCGCGCCTGCGGCGCCGTAAGCCGCGCAACCCAGAACCATGGCCAATCCCGTCAGCCAGCGTGGTGCCTTCATGATGTCTCCTTATGGGCGCGCGCCGGAGAAAGGGACGCGGCCGCTTATTAATTGCCACTATATCAATTAAATATAGATTTAATTGATATAGTGTTAAATAAGGGTTTACACCACGCGTTCAAGCACTTGTACGCCAGGCTATGGGAGGACTATCGGATGGTCGTCTTGCGCTTGGGCTTGGCTGGCGCGCCAGGCTCCCGGGCCCATTGCGCGATGCCGTCAAGCAGGATCCGCAGGCCGGCTTCAAATGCCAATTCGGTATTCAGCCCCGAGAACGCCTCTGCGACGTAGCGGGCTCCGGGGTAGCGGTCCGCCGGCATGGCATCCAGCCGTCCGCGGATGAAATCGCGATGGTAGACAGGCAACTGCTTGGAGGCTTCGGCGCGGCTGCTTGCGACCAGGAATTGCGCCAGCAGGTGGTAGGCCAGGGCCACCTGCTCAGCCGAAAAGCCGCCCTGCATGAAGGCCGTGGTCACGTGGTTGAAGAACACCGCGCCAAAATCGGTTTCGCCTGAATCCACGTCCTGGAACAGGCGGAAGCGGTTGTGGGACGCGACATAGGTGCTGACGCCGGGATTCTCCACCGCAAAGGCCAGGCTGAGCCGCGCGATGGTTTCGATGTCGGCGCGCCAATCGCCGGTCAGCGCCGGCATCCGCGCCAACCGCTCCCGGTAGTAGTTGTTGAGCACGCCCGATATCAATTTGTCGCGCCCGCCCAGGTAGTAATGGATCAGGCCGGGCGCGACGCCGAAGTCGCGCGCCAGCTGCACCATGGATATCTGCTCCAGCGAGGTTTCGCGCGCCAGCGCGATCGCGCGCTCGATGATGGTCGCCCGGCTGAGCGTGGCTTCGCCATTGATCGGCGATTCGACCCGGGGCGGACGGCCCCGCTTGCGCGGTGCGGCATCGCTGGCGGGCTTTTTTGTGGCGGGCATATCGGCACACTCTGGAAAATCCGGATGACCGGGGCATCCTAAGGTTTTATTGCCCCCCTGGCAAATACCCCACTCGTAGCCGCTTCAGCCTTGATGCGCCTTGGCGCCGTGCCGCAACAGCACCACGCGCAAGGAGGCGGGAATCGGCGTGCCGACCCGCGCATCCTGCCGCACGCAGATGGGCGAAAACACCGCCGAAAACACCGGGCTGCCGTCGGGCCGGGCGGCCCGCGCCTGGATATCGAATGAGCGTGTGCGCAACGCTCCCAGGCTGCATGCGATATGGACTACGTCGCCCGGCCAGAGCGTGCCGGTAAAGTCGAAGGACATGCCCCGGCACGGCGTACCGACCTCATGCGCCTCGCCCAAGCGCCGCCCTTCCCCCAGGTGCTCTGTATAGAGCGCGACCGCGCCCAGCAGGTAATCGGTGAAGCGACCCGTATAGACCACGCCCGCCGGATCGCAATCCCCCCATCGCACCTCGCGCCGAACCACAAAGGGGTCAAGGCTCAGGACCATCTCGGTGGCTTTCATGGATGTCCCTCGAATTCGGCAGGAATCAGTCCGGCGGCTTCGAATTCCCGCACCAGGGCCGGATATTGCTCGCGCAGCCGGCCCACATCGACGCGCCCGGTGCGCGTCATGAAACGCAATACGAACTCCTGCGGTCCATACTGGTCCATCCAGTCCCGCATGCGCTCGTACCAGTTGAAGGAGGCTTCCGACGCGCCTATCAGCTTCTGCTTCTGCGGCTGGCGCGTCTCGCAATAGGAGGCCAGCGCACGAGGAATATCGCCGGGCGACCCGTTCAAGGCATCGGCCAGCGCAATGGCGTCCTCCATGGCGATACGCGTGCCCGACCCGATCGAGAAATGTGCGCTGCTGAGCGCATCACCTATCAGCACCCGGTTGCCCACGCACCAATTGCGCGCGCGTATGACTGGGAACTGGCGCCAGCTGGAATGGTTCGAGACCAATGCGTGCCCGTCCAGTTCAGGCGCGAACACCTGTTCGAACAGGTCCTGCCGCGCCTCGGCGCTCATCGCCTCCATGCCCAGTTCCTGCCAAGTGCGGTGATCGCATTCCGCGACGAAGGTACTCATGGATGCCGAATAGGGGTAGTAGTGCGCCACGAAGTAGCCCGCGCCGTGCTTGCGGAACACCAGGCTTGGAGATGGGAAGGCCTTTGCGACGCCGTACCAGGCAAAATGGTTTGTGAGGCCGTAGCGGTGCACGTCGAACCCCCGTTCGTCGCTGTCACGCACCCGCGAGTTGATGCCGTCGGCGCCGACCACCACATCGGCATCCAGCGCCTGGAAGTCCTCGATCCTGTCCTGGTAGCGCACATCCACTCCCAACCGCCTGGCGTGTACACCCAGGATGCGCAGCAGTTCGATGCGCGCAATGGCGCCGCCGCTGCCGGGACGCTGCACCGTGATCGGCGTCTCGTTCGACACGATGACCTGCCGGTCACTGAAGCGCATGGCGCCGGCGAGCGCGTCGAATACCCCGGGGGAAGCGTCCCGCAATCGGTCCAGCCCCTTGTCGGCCATGACGACGCCGAAGCCGAAGGTGGCATCGGCCGGGTTCTGTTCATACACGGTGACGGCCGCGGCCGGCTGTCGCTGTTTCAACAGGATGGCGAGAAACAGGCCCGCGGGCCCGCCCCCGATGATGGCGGCTTTCATGCAAGCTCCAGAGGTGCAATGGACAGGACGTCCATGTCGAACTGCTCGATCCGGCCGCTCAACCCGCCGGTCAGGGCGCCATACCAGACGGCCGGCTTGAAGCCCAGTTCCTTGCGCTCGAACCGCAGTCCTGGATTGCCCGAGATGCGTACATAGCCGTTGCCAGCGGGCTGCGTGGCGTAGCCCGCGCTGTCGCGGGCGGCGTCCAGCAAGGCCTTGAATTCGGGCACATCCAGGACGTAGATGGCCGCCTTGTCCTGCGCGTACCCGCCCAGCGCGGCGCCCTTGGCCTGCCATACCGGCTCGATGGAGTCGAAGCCGCCCTCCTCCAGCGCCATCGCGGCTTCGAGCGTGTTCTGGGCGTCCTGCGCGTCTTCCGCGCTGAAGGGCCGCACCTGCCAGGTGATTTCTATGGGATAGCCGTTGGGATCGTTGAAGTAGATGGATTCGATCACCTCGTGGCGGATCTGGTAGCGCAAGGGAATCCCGACCGCCTCCACGCGGGCGCGCCATTGCAGCAGCTCGGCCTCGCTTTCGACCCGCCAGGCGGTGTGGGTGGCTCGGTCCTGGTAGTGATCCGTGGGCGCCAGGCGCTCGGGACGCTGCGTGCCGATGTAGTAGAAGAAGGCGATCGTGCTGCCGTTGCCGCTGTCGAAGAAGAAGTGCAGGAAATCCGGATGGTTCTGCGGGCCCCATCCCTTGGCGGAAATGGCATGCACCAGCGGCAAGCCCAGCAAGTCGCGATAGAAGCGCACGGTTTGCGCCAGCTTCCAGGTCGGCCTGGCCGTGTGGTGCACGCCGTGCAGCCGCACCGCAGGGATGGAAGAAAGTTCAAGCAAGGACGGGCTCATTTGGCGTGTTCTCCATTCGTTTGCTGGCCGCGTTCGGCCTCGAGCGTGGCGGCGATCTGGCCGCGCAACGCCTTTTTGCTCAATTTTCCGGATGCGGAAAGGGGAAATTCGTCCACGACTTCCAGGCGTTCGGGCCACTTGAACTTGGCCAGCCCGATCTCTTGCAGATAACCGCAGACCATGGGCAGCGTGAGCGCCGCGCCAGGGTGGCGGGCTATCACGAAGGCACAGACGCGCTCGCCGTAGACCGGATCCGGCATGGCCACCACGGCCGAGGTCAGGATGGCCGGATGCGCGTTGAGCACGTTCTCGACTTCCTCGGCGTTGATCTTCTCGCCCCCGCGGTCCACCACGTCCTTGATCCGCCCGCAGAAGTAGTAATAGCGCCGGCCGTCGTGCACCTCGCAGCGCATCAGGTCGCCCGAGCGGTAGAAGCCGTCGGCCGTGAAACGGCCGACGTCCTCCGCCTCCGACTTGTAGTACCCGCGTATGGTGTAGGGCCCCCTGAAGAGCGCTTCGCCGGTTTCTCCTGCAGGCACCTCGGCGTCGGTGCCGGGCGTCACGATCCGGACCTCGTCGTGGTCCGAAACCGGCCGGCCGACGGAACTCTCGAGCACGTCCGCGCTGTCGCCCTCCTTGGCGAACATGATGACGCCCTCGGTCATGCCGAAGATATGGAAAGCGGGAGATCCGGTGGTTCTGGCCAGGCCCGCGGCGTTGCGCGGCGTGACGAAGCGGCGGCGCGCCTTTTCGCTGGCGGCGGCGCGGTCCAGCTCGGGCAGGATGCGGGTCAGGATCGGGCCCGCCACGCCGAACCAGGTGGGGCGGTACGTCCGCACCAAGCCCTGCAAGGTGGCTTCGTCCAGGCTGCGGCACACGGTGATCTGAGCGCCGCTCAACAGGAATGGACCGAAGAAGCAGCCCATATTCAGGTTGTGCATGTAGGGCGTGGGAAAGAACAGCACGTCATCGCTGGCGTAGCGGTTCCAGGCCGCCACCGCCCGCATGTTGTAGAGGTACTCGGAATGAAAGCGCGGGATGATCTTGGGCACCCCCGTGGTACCGCCCGACAGTTGGAATACCGCCACCTGGAACGGATGCGTCCGCACTTGCGCCAGGCGCGCGCGGGCGGCTGCCAGCGGCGTGGCCGCGATCAGGCCGGCTATCGTGACGGCACATCCTCGGGCGGACCCGCGCGCCTGTACGACATGCGTCAACGTCGGCACATGCTGCTGCATCTCTTCTGCGAAAGCCACGTCGTCGAACTTCGGATCGTCGCCCTGGACCAGGTGCAGCCGCGCTTGCGCCAGGTTTCCCAGATATTCGATCTCCAGCTTGCGGAAGGCCTGCAAGGAGCAGATGGGGATGATCCCCGCCTTCAGGCAGGCGCAGAACGCCACCAGCAGTTCATGGCTGTTGCCGCACTGGAAGATTGCGCGGTCCAGCGGCCGCAGGCCCAGTTCCAGCAGCGCGGCGCCCAGCCGGTCGCTGCGCTGGTCCAGTTCACGATAGGTGTAGTGGCCGTCCGGCCCCACCAGCGCCAGCCTGTCGGCATGGGCGGCAAAGGCGTCGCGCAGGCCGCCCGCCAGCGTTTCCCGGCCGAGCACGCCCTGGCGCACATACGCGCGCAGCCGCGCTTCATCCGGGTAGCGCACGCCTTGCAGGCGCTCGGCCGGCAAGATGCTTTCCAAACTCGTCATTGAACTTTCCTCTTGCGCCCCTAATGGGCGAGTCTCCTGCTTGCCCGCTCAGAAATGCGCGCGCAGCCACGCTTCCAGGTGCTGGGCCGCTACCGTCCTGCCCGCGGGCTCGTCCTTGGCCAGCGCCATGCCATGGTGGTTGCCGCGCACCCGCACATGGGTCTTGGCCTGCGTGCCGATCTGGCCGTGGATGGCAGCGATGTCGGCCGGGAACGTGCATTGGTCTCCGGTGTACTCGATCAACAGCGTCGGCTGGCGCACGGCCGGCAGGGTCTGCTCAAGCGCGGCGTTGGACGAGAGCCCCGACCAGGTCGACAGCCAGGACTCCGGCGTAACGATCCGGGCAAAGCCCACGCTGCCCCAGTTGGACACGAAGGGATCCTTGCCCCAAAGCGAGCCGGTCTTGCGGTCCGAAGGATCCAGCGTGATATCCCAAGCCCTGGGGTCCGCGTCCGTGCGCCAGACGTGAAAGATCGGCGCGAATGCCGCCTGCTGGCGGTCCAGCGGCTGCCACGAACCGGCCTTGACCTTGGCGCGGGCATCCTGCTTGCCGGCGAGCAAGGCGCGCGCGTGCTGGTCGATGCGCCGCACGCGCTCGACCTGCGCGGCACGATACTTATCGAGAAACGCCGGGTCGTACCGCGCCTGCCCTGCCTGCGCGTCATAGCCGTTCGCGGTGCTGAACGGATCCAGCGCGGGATCGGTGCGCATCGGATCGGCTTCGTCAACGACCGAGGGATCCAGGCCCGACATGAGCAGCCTGCCTTGCCCCGGATGCGGCGACAGCAACACCAGGCCGTCCACCACCGGCATGGTGAGTTCGTTCAGCCTGGTGGGCCGGCCGGCTGGCGTTTTGGCGATACGGGAATCCGGCGCCAAAAGGGATTGCTGGTTGTACAGCGCATACAGCCCGGCCCCGCCCGAATTGCCCAGAAGGACGATGCGCTCGTAGCCAAGATCCCGTAAGTGCTGCATGCCCGCCGCCACATCGAACAAGGCAATCTCATGCTCCAGCCTGAGGTCGTTGCCGATCGAGCGCGGCCCCTGCACCCAGCAGGCGCAGCCCGCATCCAGCACCGCCGGCACCATATAGTGCGTAACGGACATCTCGCGCGGATGCATCAGGGATACGACCGTGCGCTCCTTGCCCGTCGCCGTGAACAGGAAGCCCAGGGTCCGCTGGCCATCGGCCGTGCCCAAGGCGTAGGGCACAACCTTATAGGGCCGTTGCATCAACTCGGCATCCCAGGACGCACCCCGCATGCCTGCCGTCACTGCGGCAATCTCTTTCTCCGCCACGAGCCTCTCCAATTAATTAACACCTAGGCAATTAATTTATGAGGTATTTATCTGGGTGTCAATTAATTCTAGGCGAAGCCAGCGCGGCGCATTGAAAAACGCCGGCGGACGCCAATCCCTGGCGCTTGCCGGCGTGGTCTTCCCTGCTCTCCCCGTCAGCGCGGCGCCGGACGCAGATTCAAGGTACCCGCCTTCTCGCTATCCACCTTGGCGCGGCTGAACGCCATGGGGAAGTACTCGCCCGTTGCCCAGCCCTTGAGCAGGTTCTGGTAGTACGGGCTGCGCGGGTCGGCGGACTGTCCCGGCACGTTCTGCATGCGCGAGTTGTCCCAGTTGGCCACGTCTATCACCTGGCGGTATGAGGCGCCGCTGGTCTGGCGGAAGTCGCTGGCGCGGAAGGTGGCGCGGTGGACGGTGTCGTTGTCGCCGCTGACCGGATAGCGGGGCGTGCCGTAAGCATTGGCGGTGGCTTCGGGCAACAGGCCGGCCAGGCTGTGCTCGAACTGGATGTGGTGCAGCTTGCCCCACTGCCATTGCGAGGAATCCGGCCCGAGCTTGGCGCGCAGCTTCTGCAAGCCGTCGTTCAGCGCCTGCAACAGCAGTGCGTCGCGGCCCTGCTGCGGTTGCGGACCGAAAGCGCTGTCCGGGGAGGCCAGCTTCTCCAGCGTCTTCGCCGTGGACAGATTGCCGAAGGCGGCGCGGCCGTTGGCCGGGACATAGAGTTCGGTCACGCGCTTGACCACCTCGGGCAGCCAGAACTCGTAAACGGTGGCGGTGCGCGACTCCGTTTCCACGCGGGCGTCCCAGTCCTTGAGCATGCTCAGGGCCTGCGACGTCGCGGGATCGGCCGAGTTCAGCGACTTGGCGTAGCCCGCCAGCGTGCGCGCCGGAATCGACAGGTTGTCGTACTGCAGCGCCTGCGAGTTCTGCACCGTCTGGCCTTTGCTGTCGGCCAACACCTCGCGTATGCGCTGCACGCGATAGGGCTCGGCCCAGGTGCGGGCGGACATGTCCTTGTAGCGATAGTCGGCGGGCAGGTTGTACTCGTTGGCGGTGGCGAAATAACCTTCGGGCGGGTTGTAGGCGCGGGGCAGCGCGCTGCCCGGCAGCACGCCGCGCCATTCGAACTCGCCATTGCCCGGCACGGGCAGCATGCCGGACCAGTCGGCGCGCGGACGTATCGGCGCGATGCTGCCGCCGAACCAGCCGATGTTGCCGTCCACGTCGGCGTACACCATGTTCTCGCTGGGCGTATAGTGTTTTTCCATGCCGGCGACGAACTCGTTCCAGTCCTGCGCCTGGTTCAGCCGCAGGCTGGCCAGATAGGCGGCGGTTCCCGGGAATTCCAGGTAGGCCGCGCGCAAGGCGTAGGCCTTGCGCTTCACCGGGTCCACGTGGATCACCGGGCCATGCCGGGTGAACTTCAGCTGCCGCACCGCCGCGGCCTGCCCGCGCACCGGAATCGATTCATCCACCTGCCGCATCTTCTCCCAGCGGCCGTTGTAGCGGTACTCGTCGGGCTTGGCCGGGTTGGTATCGTAGACGTACAGGTCTTCCTCGTCGCCGAAGGCGAAAATCGTCAGCCCGAAGGCGATGCGGTCGTTGTGCCCCATGGACACGCCGGGCAGCGCCGGCTCGCCCGCGCCGATCACGTTCCAGCCCGGCGCGTTCAGATGCACCATGTAGCGCAGCGACGGCATGGTGATGGACCGGTGCGGATCGCCGGCGAGAATGGGCTTGCCGCTGGCCGTGTGCTGGCCGGCTATGGTCCAGTTGTTGCTCTCGTAGCGGGTCGCCATGGGGTCGAACGCCGGATCCAGCGACGCCAGCAGATTCGCGGACAACTCCTGCGCGAGTTTTTCGCGCTCGGCGGCCGCGAGCGGACTACGCGGGAAGTCGGCGGCGACGAATTTCTGGCCGTTGCGCGCCAGGTTGTAGTCGCCCAGGACCTTGCTGTCGACGTCGCGCACGTCCAGTCCGGCAGGCACCTGCAGCGCCAGGGGCGGCTCGAAGGTACTGAGTCCTTGCACGGTGTTCAGGCCCAGCGCCGCGACCCGTTGCGCCATGCGGACCTCTTCGCTGAGGTTGCGGGTCAGGCCGTAGATGCGGATGAGCGAGGTCTCGGGACTCCAATAGCCGGGCTCGGTGCCGGTCAGCTTGAATTCCGGCGGCATCTGTTCAGGATTCGCCTTGACCCAATCGATGTAGGCATTGATGCCCGCCGCGAAGGACGTGAGGATCGCCTTGCCCTGCGGATGGTAGCTGGCGAACTCTGCCTGCATATCGCCGCGGTACAGGAACAGGCGCGCGGCGCGGTCCTGTTCGACGAAGCGCGGACCGAACTGTTCGGCCATCTTGCCCTCGCCCTGGCGGCGCCAGAGGTCGAGCTGCCAGAGGCGGTCGCGCGCCGCGTTGAAGCCTTGGGCGAAGAACAGGTCGTCCTGGTTCTGCGCGTAGATGTGGGACACCCCGTGGCGGTCGCGCACGATCTCCACGGGCTGGGACAGCCCCTTCATATCGACGGTTTCTTTCTTGCCACCGGGCGACGCGCAGCCTGCCAGCACTGCAATCAGCCCGCTCGCCAGGAATGCCGCGGCCCTGCGATTGAACGTACGCATTGACTCCTCCTCGGGTTTATTTGTCTTCTAGCTGCCTGCCGGACATCGAGGGTCATGCCGCCCAATGCGACAGTCAGGGCCGCTCCAGGCCCTTGCCATATGTACAACCAAATCGGCTCGCCGTGGAACGCTGTTTCATTTGATCAGCTTAGTCAGAATATGTAACCAGCGACGGACCATGCCGAGGTTCAGGTAGACGTAAACGCATGGGCAGAAAATGGACTGCATAAGAACTTGCAGGAGACAACATCATGTCTCGCAGACTATTGCTTGCCCTGCCCGTCCTGGCGCTGGCCTTGTACAGCGCCGCCGCGGCGGCCGCGCCGCCGCCCGACATCCTGCTGGGCGCGTCCGTGCAACTCACCGGCCCCGTCGCCAATACCGGGCGCTATTACCGCGATGCCTACCAGATGGCGGTGGACCAGATCAACGCCGCCGGCGGCGTGAAGATCGGCGCCGAAACGCGCAAGCTGGCGCTCAAGATCTACGACAACCAGTCTGACGTCAATCTGAGCGTGCGGCAGTACACGCAGCTTGTGACGCAGGACAAGGCCAACCTGCTGCTGGGTCCCTTCGCCAGCAATTTCGCGCTGGCCGACTCGGCGGTATCGGAAAAGTACAAGGTGCCCATGGTCCAGGGCGGCGGCGCCTCGGATCAGATCTTCTCGCGCAAATTCAAGTACATCTTCGGCACGCTGGCGCCCGCCAGCAACTACTTCGGCAGCACCGTGGAAATGCTGAAGACGCTCAAGCCCGCGCCGGCCAGCGTGGCCTTGCTTTACGCGGATGACGCCTTCGATGTATCGGTGGCCCAGGGCACCCGTCCGCTGCTGAAATCCGCGGGCCTGCCCATCGCGATGGACGAGCGCTACAGCACCAACGCCACCGACTTCAACTCGCTGCTGTCGCAGATCAAGAGCAAGAGCGTGGATGCGGTGCTGGTGGCGGGACACGAAACCGAGATCCTCAATTTCGTGCGCCAGGCCAAGAGCCTGGCCGTCGCGCCCAAGATGTATTCCTTCACCGTTGGCGTGCCGTCGGAGGACTTCCGCAAAGCGTTGGGCCGCGACGCGGATTACGCCTTTGGCATGACCGCCTGGCTGCCATCGGCGGCGTTGAAGGACCGCTGGTTCGGCGACGCGGAACAGTTCGCCCGCGCCTACAAGGCCAAGTTCGGCTATGACCCGGACTACCACGCCGCATCCGGCGTGGCCGACGTCGAAGCGCTGGTCTACGCCATGGAAAGCGCCGGCAGCGCCAACCCGCAGAAGGTGCGCGATGCCCTGGCCAAGATCAAGTTCGACAACCTGTACGGTCCCGTCGCCTTCAATGCCCAAGGGCAGATCGACCTGCCTCAAGTGGTGATCCAGGTGCAGGATGGCGGCCTGGCCGAGATCTACGGCGCCAAGGGCTACATCACGCAGCCCAAGTACCCCATGCCGGCCTGGAACGCGCGCTAGGGGCTTGGGGAGCGCACGATGGATCTGCTCGCGCAAATCCTCGTCAACGGCATCCTGCTGGGCGGGCTGTATGCCGTGATGGCGCAAGGCCTGGCGCTGGTCTGGGGGGTGCTGAACATCGTCAACCTGGCGCACGGCGCGTTCATCATGCTGGGGGCATACGCGTCCTGGTATCTGTACAACGACGCCGGCATCGATCCATTCCTGGGCTTGCCCTTGACCGCCGCCGCCATGTTCCTGCTGGGCTACGCCGTGCAGCGCGGGCTGCTCAACCTGGTGGTGCGCGCGCCCATGTTCAATACGCTGCTCATCACTTTCGGCCTGGAGGTCGTGCTGACCTATCTGGCGCAGCTGGCGTTCTCGGCCGATTTCCGCACCATCAATCCGCCGTATGCCGGCGACAGTTATGCGCTAGGTCCCGTCACGCTGCCCATGGCGCGGCTGGCCGCCTTTGGCGTGGCGCTGGCCATCACGCTGGGCATGTGGCTGTTCCTGCTGCATAGCCGCCTGGGGCGCGCGATCCGCGCCACCGCGCAGAATCTGGTGGCCGCCAGGCTCTATGGCGTGGAGCCGCGCCACCTGTACGCGGTGACGTTCGGCCTGGGCCTGGCGTTGGCGGGCGCCGCGGGCGGCCTGTACGGCACGGTCTCGCAGATCAATCCCTACATCGGCGCCACGCTGACCGCGAAATGCTTCGCCATCTCCATCATCGGTGGGCTGGACAATCCGCTGGGCGTGATGGTGGGCGGCCTGTTCCTGGGCATCGTGGAATCGCTGACCACGCTGTACGTGGGGCCGACCTACGCCGACGTGGCCAGCTTCGGCATCCTGGTGCTGGTGCTGCTGGTCAAACCCAGCGGCCTGTTGGGCAGAGCGGCATGAAGATGCCGCGCGCCGCGCTGCTGGCATTGCTGGCGCTGGCCGTGCTGGCGGGCGTGCCCTGGTATGGCTCGGACGTGCTGGTGCAGTTCGGCATCAACACGCTGTTGCTGGCGGTGCTGGCCCAGGGCTGGAACATCATCGGCGGATACGCCGGCTACGCGTCCTTCGGCAATTCGGTCTTCTACGGCCTGGGCAGCTACGGCGTGGCCATCGCCATGGCGCAATGGGAACTGCCCTTCGCCGCCGGGCTGGCGCTGGGCGCCGCGCTGGCCGCGATTTTCGCCGTGGTGCTGGGGCTACCCGTGTTGCGGCTGCGCGGCCACTACTTCGCCATCGCCACCCTGGCGCTGGCGCAGGTCATGACGGCGATCGTCTCCAATATCGGGCTGGCCGGGCAGAACATCGGCCTGGTGCTGCCGCCGCTGAACAACGATACGCTGTTCTACGAACTGGCCCTGGGCCTGCTGGCGCTGGCCACGCTTACGGTCGCCTGGCTCACGCGCAGCCGCTTCGGCTTCGGGTTGATCGCGATCCGCGAGAACGAAGAAGGCGCGGCCGTCATGGGCGTGAACACCACGCTGTACAAGGTGGCGGCATTCACGATCTCGGGCGTGTTCAGCGCCCTGGCCGGTGGCATACACGCCTACTGGATCACCTTCCTTGATCCGGAGAGCGCCTTCGACATCAGCCTGAACGTCAAGATGATCATCATGGCCGTGTTCGGCGGCGCGGGCACCGTGCTCGGCCCGGTGGTGGGCGCGTTCTCGCTGTCGGCCATTTCGGAGCTGCTGTCCAGCGAAGTCACCAGCGTGGCGGGGCTGTTCTACGGCGCGGTGATCGTCGCGGCGGTGGTGCTGATGCCGCGCGGGCTGGCCGACCTGCTGCGGCGCGCGCGCAAGTCGGGCTGGCGCTATTTCGTCGACAACATACGGGCGCACAGGCTATGAGCGCGATCCTGGACGTGCGCAACGTGACCCGGCGCTTTGCCGGGCTGGTGGCCGTGAACCAGGTCAGCTTCACGCTGGCCGAAGGCGAAATCCTTGGCCTGATCGGCCCCAACGGCGCCGGCAAGACCACGCTGGTCAGCCTGATCAGCGGCACACTTGCGCCGACCGCGGGCGAGATCCTGTTCCAGGACAAGCCGATAGGCGGATTGCCGGCCTACCGCCGCGCGCGCCTGGGCATAGGGCGCACCTTCCAGATCATGCGGCCCTTCCCCGGCCTGTCGGTGCTGGACAATGTGGCGGTGGGCGCCCTGTTCGGCCACGGCGGCGGCCAGCCCAAGCTGGCGCTGGCGCGCGAGCAGGCCCGCGCCTGCCTGGATTTCGTCGGACTGGGCCACGCGGCCGGTCAGCGCGCCGACGAACTGGGCGGCCCGGGCCGCAAGCGGCTGGAACTGGCCAAGGCGCTGGCCATGCAGCCCAAGGTGCTGCTGTGCGACGAGGTCATGGCCGGGCTCAACCTGGTGGAGATCGACGAGGTCATCGAGGTCATCCGCAAGGTCCGCGCCAGCGGCATCAGCGTGCTGGTGATCGAACACGTCATCAAGGCGATCAAGAGCCTGTCGGACCGGCTGCTGGTGCTGCATCACGGCGAAAAGATCGCGGACGGCGCGCCCGACGCGGTGCTGGCCGATCCCGAGGTGGTGCAGGCCTACCTGGGCAAGAGACGCGCATGAACGACGCCGCCCCGCTGCTGAAGGTGGAAGGGCTGAGCGCCGGCTATGGCGAACTGCCGGTGCTACAGGACATTGCGCTCGAGGTCCGCCGCGCCGAGATCGTGGCGCTGGTGGGCAGCAATGGCGCGGGCAAGACCACCCTGCTGCGGGCGCTGTCGCGGGTGCTGCCCTGCACCGGCAGCATCGTGATGGACGGCCGCCAGTTGTCGCGCGCCACGCCGGACCAGGCCTTCGCCAGCGGCCTGGTGCAGGTGCCCGAAGGACGCCAGCTGTTCGACCGCATGACGGTGCAGGACAACCTGCTCATGGGCGCCTACCGCCGGCGGGACAAGGCGGCCGTCGCGCGCGACCTGGACCGCGTCTACGCCTACTTCCCGCGGCTGTCGGAACGCCGCCGCCAGCTCGCCGGCAGCATGTCCGGCGGCGAACAGCAGATGTGCGCCATGGCGCGCGCGCTGATGGCGGCGCCCGTACTCATGATGATCGACGAGATGAGCCTGGGCCTGGCGCCGGTGGTGGTCGAGCAGTTGATGGAGGTGCTGGCCGGTATCCGCCAGGAAGGCGTCACGGTGCTGCTGGTGGAGCAGGACATCCACCTGGCGCTGACGGGCGCCGACCGCGGCTATGTGATGGAAACCGGCCGCATTGCGCTTTCCGGTCCGGCGCAATCGCTGCTGTCCGACACCAAGGTGCGCCAGGCCTATCTGGGAATCTGAATACGCCGGCGGCCGCTCTTGCGCCGGCCTGCTTTCGAGCCTACATTGGTTGTTGTCGCCCGCCGCCAGGCCCTTGCAAGCGCGCGGCGCGCATGGCGTCACTGGGTTGTTTTTCTGTCTTTTGTTCCTCCAAGGAGCGATGCGATGAAAGTGAAACACCTGTTAGGCCCGGCAGCCCTCGCGCTGTCACTGCTGGTCGCCGCGCCGGTGGTGGCGGCGCCTACCGATCCGGCGCCCATCATCACCGGGAAGCAATGGACGGATTCCGACGCGAATCTGAAGAAGGCCTACCTGCTGGGCATGGCGAACCTCATCCAGGTGGAGCAAGCCTATCAGCAGCGCCGCGCGCCGGCGGACAACCAGACGCTGATTCCGCGTTTCGCCAAGGGCTTGCAAAGCCATACGCTCGATTCCGTGCGCGAACGGCTGGATAGCTGGTACGCGGCCAATCCGACCCGAATGGACCGGCCCGTGGTCGAAACGCTCTGGTTCGAAATCGTCGCGCCCGCGGCGCCGGCCACGCCGGCCGCTCCCGCCAAGCGCGCCCGCTAGGAGTCAACCATGAAAGTCATCCGATCGATCGCCATAGGCCTCATGATGGGGTCCCTGGTTGCCTGCACCAACATGAGTTCCAAGCAGCAAGGCACGCTGTCGGGCGCGGCCATCGGCGCCGCGGCCGGCGCGGGCATTGCCGCCATCGCGGGCGGCAGCGGCTGGACCGGGGCCGCCATCGGCGCCGCCGCAGGCGGCATTGCCGGCAATATCTACGGCGACAAGCACTAAGCCTCTGCCTGCGCGCAGAGACCAGTCCCGGGCCCAGGCCCGGGACTGCGGCTACAGATTGCCGGTGGACTTGCCGATCCGCCAATAAACGCCCCCGCCCGTCATGCCGCCGTCTACCGGCAGGTCCGCGCCGGTAATGAATGACGCATCCGGCCCCAGCAGGAACATCACTGCCGCCGCGATCTCGTCGGCGTCCGCGCCGCGCGACAAGGGCGTCGCATCGCGGTTGCCTTCATAGAACAGGCGCGCCCGTCCGGCATCATGCACCGCATTCGGTTGCATGATCATGGGCGTTTCGACCAGGCCCGGACATACCGTGTTGACACGTATGCCGCGGCCGGCCAGTTCCAGCGCAGCCGCCCGCGTCAGGCCGCGCAAGGCCCATTTGCTGGCGGTGTAGGCCGCGCTGAAGTACCCGGTAAGGCCCGCCGTCGAGGACGTATTGACGATGGCCGCGCCCTGCGGCATCAGTGCGGCGAGGTGGCGGATGGCGAGGAACGGCCCGTCCAGATTGATGTCCAGCAAACGCCGCCATTCCGCGTGCGTGGTCTCGGTCACGGTCTTGCGCAGCGTCACGCCCGCGTTATTGACCAGGCCGTAGAGCGGCACGCCCGCCTGCGTAATCTCGTCGGCCAACGCCACCCAATCGGATTCGCGGGCCACGTCCGCCACGCGGACGCGCAAGCGTTCGGCATGGGCGCCCGCCGCGTTGCCCAGGTCCGCCCAGGCGGCGTCGCCTTCAGGCAGGACGTCCAGCGCGTAGACGGTTGCGCCCGCCTGCAGCAAACGCAGCGCCTCGGCCGCGCCCTGCCCCCTGGCCGCGCCCGTCACGACGGCCGCCTTGCCGTTCCACCAGGATGCCGCGTCCTTGCCGCCGCTCATGTCTTGGACACTCCGCCGTCGACCATCAAGACGTGGCCGGTGACATAGGCGGATGCCTGCGAGGCCAGGTACAGCGCCGCGTCGGCGATCTCGGACGGCTGGCCGACGCGCCGCGCCGGCAGGCGTTCGACGTACTCGGCATAGGTGGCGGCGTCGGCGTGCATCCAGCTGCTCATCGGCGTTTCGATGAATCCCGGCGCGATGGCGTTGACGCGCAGCCCCTTGGGGCTCCATTCCAGCGCCAGGCACTGGGTCAGATGGGCCACGCCGGCCTTGGCGGCCGCGTAGTCGGCGCAGTTCGGGCGCGGTTTGACGCCGGCATAGCTGGACAGGTTGATGATGGCGCCGCTGCCTTGCGCAATCATGTGGCGCGCGGCCGCCTGGGCGCCGAAGAACGTGCCCTTCAGGTTGATGTCCATGGTGCGTTGCCATGCGGCTTCGTCCAGGTCCAGGGCGGGCATGCGGGCCATGAAGCCGGCATTGTTGACCCACACGTCCAGCGCGCCGTACTGCGCGGCCACCGCGTCGGCCAGTTCGCGCACCGCCTGCGCTTGCGTGACGTCCAGTTGGCGGCAATCCGCGTCCACGCCGGACAGCGCCTCGAGGTCCAGGTCGGTGGCGACCACGGTCGCGCCCTGCTGGCGGAACGCCGCCGCCATGGCGCGTCCGATACCGCCCCCGGCGCCCGTGACGACCGCGATTTTCCCTGCCAGATCCGGATAGTTCATTTTGCTCATGTGATGATGGAAAGATTGGAGTTCAGTTGAATGCCGCGCGCTTGGCGGCCTTGTTGGCTACGGCGTTGCCGGCTTCCTCGCCCGGCAGGCGGATGTCGTTCAGGTCCATGCCCGCCGTTTCCTTGATGAGGAAGGCGCCGGCAAAGGCCATCAGCCCCAGCGCCCCCACATAGGCCGTGTAGACCCAGTCCAGCCCTTGGGCGCCCAGCCAGGCATTGATGTAGGGCGCGGTGCCGCCGAAGATCGCGACCGACAGCGATGAGATGAAGCCCACGCCCATGGCGCGCGCGCCGGTCGGCACCTGTTCGGCCACCACGGCCGGGAAGATCGCCGCCAGCAGCGCCCAGACCAGCAGCCCGATCAGTTGACCCACGAATAGTGTCCAGGGCTGGTCGGTGACGATGTGCGATACCGGGAACACCGCCAGCGCCACGCCCAGGCCGAAGGCCATCACCATGGGCTTGCGGCCATAGCGGTCCGCCAGCCAGCCGCAGACCGGCAGCCACAACAGGCACAGCAGCTGCGCGATCAGGCTGGCCGTGTAGGCGCCCGCCGGATCCATGCCCTTGGTCGCGATGGCCGTGGCTGGCGCGAAGGTGACCCAGGTGTAGTAGGTGGCGTTGGACGCCGCT
This sequence comes from Achromobacter xylosoxidans, assembly GCF_002192695.1. GTDB lineage: Bacteria > Pseudomonadota > Gammaproteobacteria > Burkholderiales > Burkholderiaceae_B > Achromobacter > Achromobacter xylosoxidans_C. Next base: position 116,505 of record NZ_MTLG01000075.1, on the reverse strand, counting down.
GCGATCATCACGATGTTGCGGGCGATCTTCAAGGCCTGGCGCGCCGACACCTTCTGCGCGCCGCCCTGCTCCGCGCTGTGCTCGAAGACCTCGCTTTCGCTTGCGCTGCGGCGCAGGAACAGCGCGTAGACGCCCAGCAGCGCCCCCACGCCGAAACCCACGCGCCAGCCCCAGGCCTCCATCGCCGGCTTGCCCAGCCAGGACGTCAGCAAGGCCGCCAGCGCGGTCGCGGCCATGACGCCGATGGTGACGCTGACGAACACCGAGCTGGACCACAGTCCGCGTTTGGCCGGCGGCGCGATTTCGGCAACATAGGTATAGGCCACGCCAGACTCGCCGCCATGCGCCAGCCCCTGCATCAGACGGCAGACGAACAGCAGCACCGAGGCCAGCACACCGGCCTGCTCATAGGTGGGCAGCAGCGCGATCGCCAGGCTGGTCAGGGCCAGCAGGCACATGGTCAGGACCAGCGTGAACTTGCGGCCGTAGCGGTCGCCGATGCGCCCGAACAGCCAGCCGCCGATCGGCCGAGCCAGGAATCCGCCCGCGAACACCGCCAGCGTGGCCAGCAGCGCCGAACCGCGGTCGGACGGGTCGAACAGGTTCATGGCCAGGTAGGCCGAGAACGTGCCGTACAAGGTCCAGTCGAACCATTCCAGGGCATTGCCCACGGCCGCCGCGCGCAGCGAAGCGTGACGGCGTTGGCGGTCCTGTGTCTCCATCATTATTGTCGTCGTCATTTTTTTATCCGTGCTGGTCTTGGCCGAGGTGCCGCGCGAACCAATTGGCCGCGGCGCTGCTGGTGCGTTCGAAATGTTCCGTGTAGACCGAGTAATGGCCACCGGGCAGCAGCAGCAATTCCTTGGGCTGGTGCGCCGCGTTGAATGCGTCCTGCTGCAGGTCGGCAGGCGTCAGGCCGTCGCCCGTGGCGACGATCATCAGGAGCGGCGTGGGCGCGATGCGGCGCACGTACATGCCGGGCTCGTAGGCGCGGGCCAGTTCCAGTGACCGCAACGTGACTTCATTGACCCAGCTCGGGCAGCGGCGCGCTTCGCCCGTCATGTAGTGGTAGGAATCCGGGCCCGGATACGCGACCGCCGCATCGGGATCGGCGTCGACCATGCGCAATGTCGCCGCAGGCTGGCCCGCGTCGCGCGCCTCGCGGTCGGCTTCGAATGCGGCCTGCAGCGCCTGCGCCTTGTCGTAGCGCACGCGCCGTTGCGCCGCCGAGAAACCGCTGGTGGTCGGCACCTGGCTGACCACGCACTTGACGCGCCGGTCGATGGCCGCAACCGTCAGCGCATGACCGCCGCTATAGCTGCTGCCCCAGATGCCGATGCGCTCGCGGTCCACTTCCGGACGCCGGCGCAGATAGGAAATGGCCGAGCGGAAATCCTGGATCTGCCGCTGCGGATCGATCTCCTGGCGCGGCATGCCCTCGCTGCGGCCGAGATTGCGGAAGTCGAAGGTCAGCGCGGCCAAGCCCCGTGCCACCACCGCGGCGGCGTACTCTTCCAGGTCGCCGCCGGCGACCATGGACCAGCCATGTGCGAGCGCGACCGCGCCCACCGGGCCGCTAGCCTGCTCGGGCCGGTAGAAGGTACCGCGCACCAGATCCCCTTCGACCAGGAATTCAATCGGCTCTGCCGATCCTTTTAGGCCTGATCGTTCTGGCATAGATGAACTCATGCCTGTCTCCTTATCGCTCATCAATGAGCTAAGCTTGTGTGAACAGGTCGAATTCTGCCCATCGGGCCTGACGCGAACAAGCGCTATTATTCACGCCATCAATCGTTAATCCCGATTGATATAAGAATGACGACTACGCGCACGGAACGTGCCCCGGAGCCATGGATCTACGCCAATTCGATTGTTTTCTGGCCGTTGCGGACAAGCTGCATTTCGGCCGCGCGGCGGAAGCGCTGCACATGAGCCAATCCTCCGTATCGGAAGCGGTCAAGGCGCTGGAAAAGACGCTGGGCGCCCCCTTGTTCGAGCGCAGCAGCCGCCGCGTCGCGCTGACGCCGCTGGGCGTAACCCTGAAGCTGGGCGCGGGGCCGGCCGTGGTCATGCTGAAAGCCGCGCTGGACGACTGCAAGCGCCAGGCCGCGGGCAAGCCGCGCCATCTGCGCATCGGCTTCCTGGGCGGCGGTTTCTACGAGCTATACCGCCCGCTGGTCTCGGAATTCAAGGCGGCGCATCCCAACGTGGAACTGGGGTTCGTGGAACTGACCTACGTCACCCACTACGCGGCGGTGGCCGACGGCTCGGTCGACATCGCGTTCTGCCGTTTGCCGCTGGGCGCGGACGGCCTGTGCCATGGGCCCATCGTATTGCGGGACCAGCGCATGCTGTGCGTCCCGCTGGATCACCCGTTTGCCGGGGCGACCCTGCTGGACCCCGAGCTGCTGGCCGAGGAACGGCTGGTGCGCATGGTGCCGGGATCGGTCAACCAGGAATGGCAGGACTACCACTTTCCGCGCCACACGCCCAAGGGCAAGCCCATCGGCGACGGCCCGGTGGTGCGCACGATCCGCGAGGGCATCGCGGCCGTGAACACGCGCGAGGGCCTGCTGATGCTGACCAAGCGCGCCGCCAGCTATTACGCGACGCCCGAGATCGCATTCGTGGAAATAGACCTGCCCGCCATGCCTTCGGCCCTGGTCAGGCGGGTGGACGACCACCGGCCCATCCTCCAGGAACTGGAAGCCTTGCTGCTGCGCATTGCCGAGCGGCATGGCGTGGCGGCCTGATCCGGGCCGCAAGGCCCGGACCGCCACTTGCATCGAAGCGGATCAGCGCTGCGAATCCAGCACTTCGTTGTTCTTCACCACTTCCTGCGCCTTGGCGTAGCTTTCGATCAGCAACTGGTAGGCCGGGAACACCTTGGTGTAGACCTCGGCCCACTGCATGGCGTCTTCGCGGTTCCAGGTCTTCTGCAATTCCGAGGCCACGGCGGCGGTGTCCATCGGCACCACTCCGGCCTGCACCACGCGCGCCAGCGTGATTTCCTGCGCCATCTTGGTGTACGTGCCCGACGCGTCGATCACCGCGAACACCTTGTAGCCGTCGGCGACCGCGCTGATGGCCGGGAACGCCATGCACACGCTGGTGATGGTGCCGGCGATGATGAGCGTCTTGCGGCCGGTGGCCTTTACGGCGGCGACGAACTCGGGATTGTCCCAGGCGTTGATCTCGCCCTTGCGCGCAATGTATTGCGCATGCGGGGCGTTGGCGTGAATCTCGGGAATCAGCGGACCGTTCGGGCCTTGCGGCACGGAAGCCGTAGTGATGACGGGCATCTTGGCCAGCGTGGCCATCGACGCCAGGGCGCCAGCGCGGGCGCGCAGTTCCGGCATGGGCATGTCGCCCACGGTCTGGAACAGGCCGCTCTGGTGGTCGATCAGCAGCATGACGGCGTCGTTGGCGTCGATGACAGGACGTTGGCCGTTGAAGTTGGCGGGTGCGGACATGGTGTACTCCTAATTTGAAAGGTCGACGGCTTGTGGCCGAATCAGAAGCCTTATGGCTGCACAAATATTAAAAATAGAACAAAATTAGCGGAAGACCGATTTTTTGCTATCAGCGTTCTATTTTTAGAACCAAAGGGATGCCATGCAGGATCTCAACGACCTTTTCTATTTCGTGCAGACCGTCGAGCACCAGGGCTTTGCGCCCGCCGGACGCGCGCTGGGCATGCCCAAGTCCCGCCTCAGCCGTCGGCTGGCCCTGCTGGAAGAACGCCTGGGCGTGCGGCTCATCCAGCGTTCTACCCGGCACTTCATGGTGACCGACATCGGCCAGACCTATTACGAGCGCTGCAAGGCCATGCTGGCCGAAGCCGAGGCCGCCCAGGAAGTGATCGACGCGGCCCAGGTCGAACCGCGCGGCGTGGTCAAGCTGACCTGCCCCATCGCCCTGCTGCACACCCATGTCGGCGGCATGCTCGCGGACTTCATGCTGAAGTACCCGCGCGTCGTCATCCAGCTCGAAGCCACCAACCGCCGGGTCGACGTGCTGGGAGAAGCCGTGGACGTGGCGATCCGCGTGCGCCCGCCTCCGCTGGAAGACAGCGAGCTGGTCATGCGCGTGCTGTCGGATCGCGGCCAGAGCCTGGTGGCCAGCCCCGCCCTGGCGGCCGAATGCGGGCAGCCAACAACGCCGGACGACCTGGGCGCCTGGCCCAGCCTGGCGCTGGGCACGCCCAATCAGGCCTATCGCCTGGAGCTGTACAACCAGGACGGCCAGCTGGCCACGGTATCGCTCGCCCCCAGGATGATCACCACCGACATGATCGCGCTGCGCAATGCGGCCGTGGCCGGCGTGGGCGTGGTGCAGCTGCCCACCATGATGGTGCGGGAACAACTGCAGGCGGGACAGCTGGTCCGCCTGCTGCCGGACTGGGCGCCGCGCCGCGAACTGATACATGCGGTGTTCCCGTCCCGGCGCGGCCTGCTGTCGTCGGTGCGGGCGCTGGTGGATTACCTGGCGGAGCGCTTCAGCAAGCTGCAGGAGGACTAGTCGGCGCCCGGGTCAATCAGGAAGTGCTGCCAATTGCAAACAAAATCAGGACAGTCAGATCAATTATCAACCACTAGCGCTGCAATACCCCGATCTCTAAGCTTATCGGACGTCATTGAACCCTGTGATCCAGGCCGCCCGATCCGGCGGCGCCGTACCAAGAGAGAAAACCCCATGAAGCACACCTACGCCGCATTCCTGGCAACCGCCGTCCTGGCCCTGGGCAGCCTGCCAGCGCAGGCCGCCCCCGTGGACTACCAGATCGACCCAGAACATACGGAAATCGTGGTCACCTGGGACCACCTGGGCTATTCCAAGCCCACCGCCCATGCCGGAGCCGTGACGGGCGTGATCCGCTACGACGCGGCGCAGCCTTCGAAATCGTCCGTGGACCTTAGCGTGCCCGTGCCGCGCCTGACGTCGCACGTGCCCAAGCTGGATGAAATGCTGCAAGGCGCCGAGTTCTTCCAGGCGGCCAAGTATCCCGACATCCAGTTCAGGAGCACCTCGGTCGCTGACCAGGGCGACGGCAAACTGAGCGTCAGCGGCATCCTGCGTATCAAGGGCATCGAAAAGCCCGTGGTGCTGCAAGCCCGCAAGAACCAGGAAGGCGTCCATCCGATGGCGCAACGGCCGGCCATCGGCTTTGACGCCACGACGGTACTCAAGCGCAGCGACTTCGGCGTGGACGCGTTTGCCCCCGGCGTGAGCGACGAGGTGCAGTTGCGCATCACGGTGGAGGCAGTCGCCAGCGCCACCCGTTGAAATCCAGGCAAAACTGCTCAATGCTTGGCACGCCCGCTGCTGAAGCCATCCTCGCGCTGCTTGACCAGCCTGGTAAGGGTTTCATTCACTGGCGCGGATAGACCGGCCTTCCTGGCCTGGACGGGAATCGCGCCATTGATGTAGTCGATCTCGCTCGTGCGCTTGCGTTCGTGGTCCAACAGCACCGAGGGCTTGGCGCCGCGGATGCGCTCACCGAACGCGCGGACGTGCGCGACCGGGTCGGCGACCTGGATCGGCACCCCCAGGGCGCGGGCCACTGCCCATGCCTCGGTAGCCGCCGCCTGGCTGACCGCGCCTATATGGGGATCATCCATGACCGCGCCTATGGTCAGGCCGGTGAGCGCGCAAGGCGCGCTATAGGCCACATTGCAGATCAGCTTCTCCCATTGCATCGCAGCCAGGTTGTCCACCGCCTGGGCGTTGAAGCCGGCATTGCTCCACACGGCGGCGATGCCCTCGAGCTCATCCTGCGGCATCCCTGCATAGGCGCCCATGCGCACCGCCGACATGCCGTTGTGGTGGACATGCCCTGGCGCGGGCAGCGACGCGCCAAACGCGGCTGCGATGCCGACCGCCAACCTGTCCGCGCCTATGGCTTCGGCCACGCTGTCCGCGCTGCCCAGGCCGTTCTGTATCGTCAGCACCCGCGTGCGCGGTCCGAGCATCGCTCGCGCCTGCTGTGCCGCGCTGCCGGCTTGCGCGGCCTTGACCGCAATGATGATCAGATCGACCGGTTCGGCCGGCGCCTGGCGGAATGCGCGTACCCGCGCCACGCGGTCGCCGCTGGCGCCTTCCACGCGCAGGCCGCGGGCGGCCATGGCCTCCACGTGCTCTGCCCAATGGTCGATGGCCAGCACATCGTGCCCGCCAGCGGCCAGCAGGCCGGCATACACGGAGCCCATGGCCCCACACCCCATAATCGCTATCTTCATGATGTCAGCTTCCTCAAGCACTGCCTGTAGCCAGGGCCGCAATATACGGCGCCAATTCCTGTTTCTGTTCCAGCCCGAATCCTGGCGCGTCGGTCGGCCGGACTTGCCCGGCCCCGAGAGCGCACTGCGCGGGATAGCCGCCAAACGGCTGGAATACGCCCGGATAGGCTTCGCACCCGCCCAGTTCCAGACCGGCGGCGATGTGCAGATTGATCAAGTGCCCCCCATGCGGGTGCAGGCAGCGGCGCGAAAAGCCAGCCCTTTCCGCGGCCGCAATCATGCGCAGGTACTCGGTCAGGCCATAGGCCAGGCCCGCGTCCATCTGCAGGATATCGCTTGCCGGGCGCATGCCGCCAAAGCGCAGCAGATTGTTGACGTCCGGCAGCGAGAACAGGTTCTCGCCGGTGGCGATCGGCCCGCCATATGCCTGAGCCACCTGGCTATTGAGCGCATAGTCCAGCGGATCGCCGATTTCCTCGTACCAGCGCAAGCCGTAGGGCTCCATGGCGCGCGCATAGGCCAGGGCGGTAGGCAGGTCGAAGCGGCCGTTGGCGTCCACCGCCAGATTGGCGCCCTCGCCCGCCACCGCCAGCGCGGCCTCGATGCGGGCCAGGTCTTCGTGCAGCGAGGCGCCGCCGATCTTCATCTTGAACTTGACGAATCCCTGGTCGCGATAGGCCTGGAACTCATCCTTCAGGCGCCGCACCGGATCGCCGCTGTCGTAGTAATAGCCGCCAGCCGCGTACACCTGCGCCGAGCCGCTGCCGGCCGCGCGCCCCGCGTGCCGCGCGATGCCGCGATAGGCCGGCTCGTCCGCCAGCTTGGCGTTCAAGTCCCAAAACGCCAGTTCCAGCGCGCCGACCGCAGCGGCCCGGTCGCCGTGGCCGCCGGGTTTCTCATTGCGCATCATGACGGCGCTGGCGCGCGCGGGGTCGAACCCCGTGCCTTCCTCATTGAGCAGCGCTTCGGGTCGCGCCGCCAGCAGGCGCGGAATGAAGCGTTCGCGCAGCAGCCCAGGCTGGGCATAGCGGCCGATGGAATCGAAGGCGTAGCCGATGACCGGACGGCCATCGCGCACCGCGTCGCTGACCAGCGCCACCAGCGACACCGTATGTTCGGCGAAGTTGACCAGCGAGTTCGATATGTTGCCTTGCAGGGGGACGGCGATTTCTCGTATGGCGGTAATGCGCATGGATGGGTCGTCAATGTGAGGTTATTGGACGGTGATGCCGGCGGCCTGGATGATCTGCGACCAGCGGACGGTGTCTTGCTTGATGAGTTCCGCGAACGCCGCCTGGCTGTCGACCACCGGCCACGCGCCCAGTTCGACCATGCGTGCCTTCATCTCCTCGGTCTGCAAAGCGGTCGCCAAGGCGCCATGGATTTTCTCCAGTACCGGGGCAGGCGTGCCTGCTGGCGCCAGCAGGCCGTACCAGCTGGGGGAGTCGAAGTCCTTCACCCCGCCTTCGGCAATCGTGGGCACTGTCGGCGCGCCTGGGAAGCGCTGGCCGGAAGTGACGGCAATCGCCTTGAGCTTGCCATTCTTGAGGAACGGATCCGCCACCGCCAGTCCTGTGATCAGCAGCGGAATCTGGCCTGACACCACGTCCGCAATCGCCTGCGCTCCGCTCTTGTATGGAATATGGGTCATCTTCATGCTGGTCGCGCGGTTCAGGCGTTCGCCGACCAGATGGCCCATGCTGCCTGCGCCGGCGCTGCCGAAATCCAGCCGCGAGTCGCCATTGCGCCCCAGCTTGACCAGTTCGGGCAACGTGTCGGCCTTGACGCCGGGATTGGCGACCAGCACCAGCGGCACCACCGCAATGCGTGAGATCGGCGCGAAATCGCGTTCAGGCTGAAACGGCAACTGGCGATACAGCGAGGGGTTGATGACCAGGGTGGCGTCGGCGGCGAACAACAGCGTGTAGCCATCCGCCGCAGCCTTGGCCACCGCGTCGCTGCCGATGTTGCCGTTGGCGCCAGGCCGGTTTTCAACGATCACGCTCTGCCCCAACGCATCGCCCAGCTTTTGCCCCAACACCCTGCCCAGGATGTCGGTGGTGCCGCCCGCGCCGAACGGCACGATCAGCCTGATGGGTTTCTCCGGATAGGCCGCCGTGGCGGCGGCGGGCGCCAGCGCCGCGCACATGCCCAACGCGGCCAGCATCGCGGCCGCCCTGTTGCGAACCTGCTTTACGCACTTCATGGATGTCTCCTCGTTATTTTTTTGGGAAGCGACTTCTGATAATGCACACGTTTGCACTGATCGCAATATAATGAGCCGAAATTTCCGCGTCAATATTCTTTCTGATGCTCGTTTACCCGGGTTTCATCCTGATTCACGAAATTCATACGTGTGCACTAGGGAGTCGCCATGCAGAGCCCCAACGCCGCACCGCCCCAGCCCGCTGGCGGCGCGCCGCAAACCCTGTTCGACAAACTGTGGGATGCCCATTACGTCGCCGACCTGGCCGACGGGCGCAGCCTGATCCACATCGACCGTCATCTGCTGCATGACCTCTCCAGCCCGCAGGCCTTCGCGTCGCTGCAGGCCCAAGGCCGCCGCGTGCATAGCCCGCGCCGGAATGTGGCGATCGCCGACCACATCGTGTCCACCGCGCCGGGCCGCCGCACCGAACATGTGCCGGGCAGCGAGGCCATGATCGCCGCGCTGGAAAGCAACGCCGCCCGCACGGGCATACGCCACTATGGCGTCGACGACCCCGACCAGGGCATCGTGCATGTCATCGCGCCCGAATTGGGCCTGGTGCTGCCGGGCATGACCGTGGCCTGCGGCGACAGCCATACCTCCACCCTGGGAGCGCTCGGCGCCTGGGCCTGGGGCATCGGCACCTCGGAAGCCGAGCATGTGCTGGCCACCCAGACACTCGCGATGCGGCGCCCGCGCGCGATGCGCCTGACACTGGCCGGCGCCCTGCCCGCCGGCTTGAGCGCCAAGGACCTGACCCTGCACGTACTGCGCCGCATAGGCGTGCGCGGCGCGGCCGCCGGTTTCCTGGAACTGGCCGGCGCGCCGGTGGCGGCGTTGTCGATGGAAGAGCGCCTCACGCTTTGCAATATGGCGATCGAAGCCGGCGCGCGCGCCGCCGTGATCGCACCCGACGCGGTCACCATCGACTATCTGCGGCGCCATGCGCCCGCCGCGCGCCTGGACGACGCCGCGCAACAGGCCTTCCGCGCCCTGCGCAGCGATGCCGGGGCCCGCTACGACACCGAGCTGGACCTGACTCTGGCGCTGGACGCCCCGCAGCTGACCTGGGGCACCATTCCGTCGCAGGTCGCGGGAGTGCATGAAGTCCTGCCCGACCCCGATGACGCGGCCGAGGCCGGCGAACGCACCGCACTGCGCCAGGCTTATCGCTACATGGGCCTGACGCCGGGCGGAGTCCTGGCGGGCGTGCCGGTGCAATGGGTGTTCATCGGATCCTGCACCAACGGGCGGCTGTCCGACCTGCTGGCGGCGGCGCGCGTCGTGCAAGGCCGCCGGGTCGCCGCGGGCGTGCGCGCGCTGGTGGTCCCGGGGTCGCAGCGGGTCAAGCGGGCGGCCGAACAACTGGGCCTGGACCGCATTTTCCTGGCGGCAGGATTCGAATGGCGCGAACCGGGCTGCTCCATGTGCGTCGGCATGAATGCGGACAAGGTGCCGCCAGGCGAGCGCTGCGTGTCGACCTCGAATCGCAACTTCGAAGGACGCCAGGGACCCGGCGCCCGCACCCATCTCGCCAGCCCCGCCAGCGCGGCTGCCGCGGCCATTGCCGGCGCCATCATCGATCATAGGGATCTGGTCTAATATGAAGCCCTTTATTCAAGCCCACGGCATCATCCTGCCCATGAATCAAGACCACCTGGACACCGACGCGATCGTGCCCCAGCGCTGGCTGGTCACTGTCGAGCGCAACGGCCTGGCAGATGGCTTCATGGGAGGCTTGCGCTATGACGAGCACGGCCAGCCGCGCCCGGACTGCGTCCTGAACCAGGCTGGCTATCAAGGCGCCGCCATCGTGCTGGCGCGCGAAAACTACGGCTGCGGCTCGTCGCGCGAACATGCCGTGTGGGCGCATCAGGAATATGGCATCCGCGCCATCGTGGCCGCCAGCTACGGGCCGATCTTCCACGAAAACTGCCTCAAGAACGGCCTGCTGCCCGTCACGCTGCCCGTCGCTGTCATCGACGCGCTGATGGCGCAGGCCTTGGACCGTCCCGGCAGCAGCTGCACCGTCGATCTGGCAAGCCAGCGCGTCATCGGGCCGGACGGCCAGGCCCATGCCTTCGAGATCGATGCCGGACGGCGTCAATTGCTGCTCGACGGCACGGACGACATCGACCTGGCGCTGCAGCGCGCGGCCGAGATCGACGCCTTCCAGCAGCGCCAGCAACGGACCCAGCCATGGCTGACATAGCCGCCCGCACCAACGTCACGATCAAGGACATCGCGACCGCGCTGGACCTGTCGCACGCGACCGTGTCGCGCGCCTTGGCCGACCACCCCAAGATCAGCGTCGCCACCAAGGCCAACGTGCGCGAGGCCGCCAGCAAGATGGGCTACGTGCCCAACGGCACCGCCCAGAACATGCGTTCCGCGCGCAGCCCGGTGATCGGCCTGATCGTGCCGGACATCCAGAACGACTTCTACGCCTCGGTCGCCAAGATCGTGGCGGATGCCGCCGTGGCCCGCGGCTTCCAGCTGGCCCTGAGCATCACCGAGGACAATCCGGAGCGCGAACTCAACGACCTGCGCGCTTTCGTCGTGTCGCGCGCTGCCGGCGTGATCATCACGCCCACCGTCACGCCCAAACCCGAGACCATCGCCTTGCTCAAGGGCGTGCACGCCATCCAGCTGATCCGCCAACATGCCTCGATGGCGGCCGAAGCAGTGGTGATCGACGAACAGGCCGCGACCCGCGCTGCCGCCGAACACCTGATCCACTACGGCCACCGGCGCATCGCCTATGTCGGCACCACCACCGACCTGAGTTGCGGCGAGGACAGGCTGGCCGGCTTCTACGGCGCGATGCGGCATGCCGGACTGGACGCCAGCATGACCGCGGTCGGACCGCCCCGGGTCGAGTTCGCCCATCGCGCCGTGCACGGCATGATGGGCGGCGCCCAGCCCCCGACCGCCCTGATCGTGGGCAGTTCGCGGCTGACCGTCGGCGCGCTCAAAGCCTTGCGCGGCCTGGGCCTGGCTTGCCCGGCCGACGTGTCGGTCGTGGGCTACGGCGATCCCGATTGGTTCGAGCTGGTCGGCGACGGGCTGACCACGGTGGCGCCGCCCGTCTACCCCATGGGCGCCTACGCCATCAATCTGCTGTTGGCGCGCATCCACGGCGAGACCGAACCCGTTCCGGCAGACCCCGGCCATCCCCTGCCCTCGCGATTTCCGGCCACGCTCACCATCCGCAGTTCGACACGGCCGTACACCGCCTGAGGCCGCGGACATGCCCGGGCAGTTTCATGCGCCCGCCTCCCGCGCCGCCGCGTGCAGATGCGCCGACACTTCCGCATCCGTGCGCACCCACAGACGTTCGGCGATGGGATTGCGCAATTCCTCCGCAATATGGCCGACCAACCCCACCGCGCGCCCGATCACGGCGATGCCGCGGCACAGTTGCCAGGGTATGCCCAGTTCGCTCGCCAGGGCCGCCAGCGCCCCGGTCGCGTTCACCGGCAGCACGCCCGGCTTGTTCAAGGCCAGCTCCGCCTGCGCCGACAAGGCCTGCATCAACGCCACGTAACGGCCCTTGAACCCTGTGCGCTCGGCGACGGCGAACAGCGCCGTCGCGCGCGGGTCCACGGGTTTATGTACCGGATGCCCCAGGCCCGGCACCAGTTGCTTCGAGGCGCGATGCTCGGCGACGATGGCGCGCGCGGCCGCGTCGATGTCCAGCGCTTCCGCGCTGCCCAGCGGCAATGCCTGCTGCAGCAGCCGCGCCGCGCCCTCCGCCGTGCCGACGAACTTGGTCCCCATGCCGCACAAACCGGCGGCGATGGCGGCCTGCATCGATTCGGGGGCGCCGAGATACGTCAGGCGCGCCACCATCGCCGTCGGCGTCATGCCGTGCTCCACCAGCACCGCCAGCAGCGCATTGAACAGAGTCGACTCCTGCGGGTCGGGGGTACGGCCGGTAATTTCCAGAAAGGCGAAATCGCCAAGATTCAAGTGGCCGATGATGTCGCGATTGAGGTCGTGGCCTCGCACCACGATCTTCGTGGCATTGCTCCATCCCATGTCGGAAGTCAGGGTAGTCATGGTTGTGCTCCGTGTCGTCTGTGTAGTCTCTGTAGTCTGTGTCCGGCCTAGTCCAGCTTCACGCCGGCCGTCTGCACGCGTTGCGCCGCGACGGCGCGATCCTTGGTCAAGAAACCGGCAAACGCTTCAGGCGTTTCGCTGACAGGCTCAAAGCCGATCGCCTTCAGGTTCTTGTCGACGAAATCGGCCGCCCCCACGATCTCGGCCACGTCGGCGGCGATCTTGCCGCGTATGGCCTGAGGCGTGCCCGCTGGCGCGGCCAGCGCGAAGTACACCGACGCATCGAATTCCGGATAGCCCGCCTGGGCGAAGGTCGGCACGTCGGGCGCGATCGCCACGCGATGGGGGCCGGCCAGTGCGATGGCCTTGAGTTTTCCCGTGGCGACATAGGGCATGGGGCCGCCGCTGATGGCGAACAACATGTCGACGCGTCCCGCCATGACGTCCTGCAGCGCCAGCGGCAGCCCCTTGTAAGGCACCTCGCTGGTCTGCACGCCGTAGAGCTTGTTGAACCACGCCGCCGCCAGATGCAGCACCCCTCCTATGCCGGTAATGGCGAAGGTATGCTTGCCTGGGCTCGCCTTCAGATAGGCGATGGTCCCTGCCACATCGTTGGCGGGAAAGTCTGGCCGCGTCACCAGCATCAGCTGCGCGGTGACGACGCGGCATACCGGCGCCAGATCGGTTTCGGCCTTGTAAGGCAGTTTCGCGTACAGCTGCGGGTTCAGGGAGAACGCGGCTTCCGATCCAAGCAGCAAGGTGTAGCCGTCGGGCGCGGACTTGGCCACCAGATCTGCGCCGATGATTTCATTGGCGCCGGGCCGGTTCTCCACGATGACCGGCTGGCCCCACTTTTCACTCAGCTTCTGGCCGACCGCGCGCATCAGCGCGTCGGCAGGCCCGCCGGCGGAATACGGCACCACGACTTTCACGGGCTTCTCCGGGTACCCGGCCGCCTGCGCCCAGAGCGGCGCGGTGGAACCGGCCAGCGCCAGGGCAGTCAATATTGCAGCGAATTTGCTCATCACAATCTCCTTGTGCCTGTTGGCCTACGCCTGCAGATAGATCGCCGCATCCACTGCGGCGGCGCCATGCTTTCCTACCGTGACCGGGTTCAGTTCGATCTGCGCCACCGCGGGCGCCGCCTGCAACGCCGCGTCGGCCAAGGCGGCAAGCAGTTGAACCGCCGGCTCGAAGCCGCTGGCGCCACGGTGCCCTTCCTGCAAGGCGCGCCCCACCAGCGTCGATCCCAGCGCGGCAGCCAGTTCGCCGGCGCTGGCCGGCAAGGCCACGAAGCGCACGTCTTTCAACAGTTCCACCCACTGTCCGCCCGATCCCACCATCAGCACCAGGCCCAGCTGCGGATGCGCAAACGTGCCCGCGACCAGCTCGTGGCCCGGCAGGTAGCGCAGCGCCAGCACCTGATCGCTCGGCCACTGCGCCACGCGCGCCAGCGCCTGGGCCAGTTCTTCGTCGTTGCGGATGTTGAGGATGACGCTGTCCTGGTCGGAGATATGGGTCTCGGTCGAGTCCGCCTTGATCACCAGCGGGTAGCCCAGTTCCCGCGCAGCACTGGCCAGGCCGTCGCGCGTGCAGGCGCGCATGGCGGGCACCGCCACGCCACGCTGGCCCAGCCATTGCAGGGCAGCGCCTTCGCTCATCGCTTGCGCGGCGGCGCCGGGCCGGCCTGCCGCGGGCGCATCGCCGGCAGGCCGGCGGCCGGCGGCGCGGCGCAGGCGGTCCAGGCAGCCCGCCAGCAGCGTGGCCGAATGGAATACGGGAATGCCAGCCTCGCGCAATACTTCGCGCGACTGCGTTTCGTAGGAACCGCCGCTCCACAGCACGGCCATGCCGCACCCGGTTTGCTTACGCACACCTGCCAGGATCTCGCAGACTTCCGTGTAGTCGTCCAGCGTGGTCAGGATCGGCACCACCGTGCGCACCGCGGGATCCGTCAGCAGGACGTTCAGCACATCGGCGTGCAAACCCGGGTTTTCGTAGCCCAGGGCGGTGATGTCGATCGGGTTGTGCACGGAAATGTAATCGGGCAGCACCTCGGCCAGCCGGGCTTCGGTGGCTGGCGCCAACTCGGCGAAACGCAAGCCATGCGCGTCGGCCTGATCCGCGAACAAGGTGATATTGCCGCCCGAGATGCACAGAGAAGCGATGCCCTGCGCATGCCCGGCGTCAAAGCCATGACGCAGCAGTTCGCACAGGCCCAGCGCGTCGTCCGCGTCGCTGGCGCACACGATGCCATGCTGCTCCGCCACGTCCCGCACCAGCCGGTAATCGCCCGCCAGCGATCCTGTATGCGACAGCGCCATGCGCGTGCCGGTCTGGCCGCGCCCCAGCTTCAGCAAAACCACCGGTTTGCGCAGGCCCAGCCTGCGCACCGCGTCGATCACCTCGCAGGCGGCCCGTTCGGCTTCGGTGATCGCGAGCACGACGCGCGTGGCGGGATCCTGGAACATGTATTCCAGCAGGTCGCCGTATGAAACGCCGGCCGAGTTCCCGGTATTGACGATGTGACTGAACCCCATCCCGGCGCGTTGCGCGAAATAGGCGATGGTGGCGTAGGCCAGGCCCCCGCTTTGCGACACCAGGGCCACGTCGCCCGCTCCCTGCGCGCGCTTGAGCACCGCCGACGGCGCCGCCATCACCCGCGCCGCCAGGTTCGAGAACCCCATGCAGTTGGGGCCGATAAAGGTCATGCCCCGCGCCAGGTCCTCCAGCGTTTGCTGGGCCTCCTGCCCGCCCGCGCTGGCCTCGGCATAGCCGGAGGTATAGATGCTGGCCCCAGGCACGCGCTTGGCCCGGCACTCTTCCAACACCTGCGGCACGCGCTCCTTGCCGACCACGATCACGCAATGATCGACCTCGCCCGGTATCTGCGCGACCGAGCCGTAGCACGCGAGTCCCGCGACCTCCTGGTAGCGCGGATTGACCGGATAGATGGCGCCCTGGTAGCCCCCTTCGCGCAGGGCGGGAATCAACTGCCCCGCCAACTTGTTGGGCGCCTGGGAGGCGCCAACGATGGCGATGCTGCGGGGGTTCAACAGCTTGTCGATGCGTTCTACGGCGTTCATGTCACTGTGTCTCCTAGGAGGCTTTGCCTGCTGGCTTGCCATTATTGAACTACGTTTTTGTAGGACAATAATGTACGGCCATGTGCCGTACAATCAGGGTAATCGCGTAGCAGACCGGACCTCATGACAGAAACCAACAAGCCCACCGCCACCGCTGGAAGCACGCTCGAATACGTCGTCGACACGCTGCGCCAAGGCATACTCAGCGGCCGGCTGGTGCCAGGCCAGCGCCTGGTCGAAGCCGACCTCACCCGCCAACTGGGCGTCAGCCGCGGCCCGGTACGCGAGTCCTTCCGCCGCCTGTCGGCCGAAGGATTGGTCGAGAGCATCCCCAACCAGACCACCATGGTGCGCCGCTATTCCAAGGCGGAAATGCTGGAACTCTTCGAGATACGCGCCGAACTTGAAGCGCTTGCGGCCAGGCGAGCGGCACAGTGCATGCAGGATGCCGCAGCCAAAGCCAGCTTTCTGGCGGCCATCGGCCCCATCTGGGAAAGCCATCCCCTGGCCGCCACCCCCTACTTCGACGAGAACCGGCGCTTCCACCAGGCGATCGCCGACCTGTCCGGCAACACCCAGCTGGCCGACCTGATCAAGAAGCTGCAATTGCCGCTGATCATGTTCCAGCTGGGCGGCGCCATCAGCCCCCAGTCCATCCAGGCGTCCATCAATGAGCATCGCCGGATCGCGCAAGCCATCATCGACGGCGATGGCCGCAAGGCGGCAGCCGAGGTCAAGGCTCACCTCAAGCGCGCCTGTGAAATGGTCGAGAGCATGCCTGCCTCGATCTTCCGTTCCTGATGCCGGACCCGGCCAGCGCCATGCCTACCGATCGCTCCGTGCCCTCGACGCCGAACATCAATCTGAAGCTGCTGCAGATCTTCGCGCTGGTCGGCGAAGTGGGCAGTTTCCGCGAAGCGGCCCGCCGCGCCAACCGTTCCCAATCCGCCGTCAGCGCCCAGGTGCGCCAGCTGGAAACCCAGCTGGGCGTGGAACTGTTCCGCCGCACCACCCGCAACGTGCGGCTGACCCAGGAGGGCGAACAGCTGCTGGCGCATGCGCGCCGCGCCGTCCAGGAGATCGACGAGGGGCTGCGCGGCCTGCGCGAGTCCGTCGAGGTCAGGCGCGGCCGCGTCGCGCTGGCATGCGCGCCTACCGTGGCCGGTTCGCAACTGGCCGGCATACTTGCCGTCTTCGAGCGCGACTATCCCGGCGTGCATGTCCAGGTATTCGAGCAATCGGCGCAAGCCATGTTCGACAGCGTGCGCGGCGAATTGGTCGACTTCGCCGTCGGCCCGGCGGCCGACAGCGCGGATTTCGACTTCCGACATATTTGCGACGACCCGCTGTACGCGGTCACACCCAAGCAGTTCAGCCTGCCCACGTCCGCGGCCACCATCTCGCTGCAAGCGGTGGCGCGCATGCCCTTGCTGCTGCTGGACCACGCCACCGGCCTGCGCGCCATCATCGAGGACGCGCTGCGCACGGCCGGGCTGCAGTGGCAATGCCGCTACCAGTTCACCCAGGTCCAGACCCTGATAGAAATGGCGCGCGCCGGCCTGGGCTGCGCCATCCTGCCGAAGATCGCGCTGCCGGATACGCGCGGCGCGGGCCTGACGGCGCTGCGCATCGCGCGCCCATCGCTGACCCGGCAACTGGCCATCTGCACCCTGCGCGGCAGCGAACTGTCGCCAGCGGCCGCCCGGCTGGCCGACCTGGCCCAACGCATGATCGCCGGGGCGGCCTGACGCCCTAGGCCTCGATCGCGCGGGCCAGCGCCAGCACACGGTGCGCTTCGTCCACGTGCAGGGCCTCGACCAGCCTGCCGTCGACCACGGCTACGCCGCTGCCACGCGCCTGGGCCTCGCCCCAAGCCGCGATCACCGCCTGCGCCCGTTCAATCTCGGCATCCGACATGCCGAAGGCGGCATTGGCCGCCTCGATCTGCCGCGGATGGATCAGCGTCTTGCCGTCGAATCCCAGATCGCGGCCCTGGAGACACGCCGCCTGCAAGCCCGCCGCATCATCCAGGTCCAGATGCACGCCGTCCAGCGCCAGCAGCCCATGCGCCCGCGCCGCCAGCACCGTCAAGGACAAAGCCGCCAGCACTTCCGTGCGCGCCGCCGTATGCCGGGCGTGCAAGTCCTTGACCAGATCCGAGGTGCCCGCCACCAGCGCACGCAAGGCCGGCCCGGCCGCGGCGATGGCGGCCAGGTTCAGGATCGCGGGCGGCGTCTCCACCATGGCCCAAAGCGGCAGATCCCGGGCGCCGCACTGGCCGGCCAGCCCCGACACCTCGGCCAATTGTTCCACACGTTCCACCTTGGGCACCAGCAAGGCGTCAGGCCGCAGCGGCGCCAGCGCCTGCACGTCGGCCAGGCCCCAGGGCGAGTCCAGCGCATTGATCCGCACCACCACGCTGCGGCGCCCGAAGCCGCCTTGCCGCAGCGCTTGCGCCACCAATTCACGCGCCTCATCCTTGGCGGAGACCGCAACGGCATCCTCCAGATCCAGGATCAGCGCGTCCGCGTCCAGTTCCCTGGCGCGCGCCAACGCGCGCGGATTGGCGCCCGGCATGTACAGCACCGACCGGAAAGGCCGCCCGGCCTGTTCGCGCGCCGCGCTCATTTGCGGCTCCGCTGCGCCGGCGCGTCGCCCCCCGCGGCCTGCGGGCTGGCGGGCTTGGGCGCCAGCCGCAGCAGGTTCTCCGCCATCTTGATGCTGGCGATGTCTATGAGGCGGCCGTCCAGGCTGGCGGCGCCGCGGCCGTCCGCTTGCGCCTGCTCCATGGCGGCCAGGATCCTGCGCGCCTGGGCCAGCTCGGCCTCGGCTGGCGTGAACGCGTCGTTGGCCAGCGCGATCTGCGACGGATGGATGGCCCACTTGCCCTCGTAGCCCAGCGCGGCCGCCCGGCGCGCCGCCGCGGCATAGCCCTGCGCGTCGGAGTAGTCGCCGAAGGGCCCATCTATCGGCCGCAAGCCATACGCGCGGCACGCCACCAGCACGCGGGATTGCGCGTAATGCCAGAGGTCTGCCGGATGGAAAGCGCGCGTCTGCGCCGCGCCCTCCGACAGGACGCCGTAGTCCGGATGGCCGCCGCCGATGACCGTGGACCGGGCCCGCACCGAGGCGGCGTAGTCGCCCACGCCGAACGACAGGGCCTCGATGCGGCGCGAACTCTGCGCGATCTGGTCCACATTCGCCAGCCCCAGCGCGGTCTCTATCAGCACATCGAAGCCGATGCGCCTGGCCCGCGGGTGCGCCAGCTCGATCTGGCTGACCAGCATATCCAGCGCATACACGTCAGCGGCCACGCCCGCCTTGGGAATCAGCAGCATGTCCAGGCGCGGGCAGGCCTCCACGATATCGACCACGTCGCGGTACATGTATTCGGTATCCAGGCCATTGATGCGCACCTGCATCGTCTTGGCGCCCCAGTCGATCTCGTTGAGGGCGGCGATGACGTTGCGGCGCGCGGCCGCTTTTTCGCCGGGCGCGACCGCGTCCTCGCAGTCCAGGAAGATCACGTCCGCTTGCGAACGCGCCGCCTTCTCGAACAAGGCGGTGTTGGAGGCCGGCACGGCCAGCTGCGACCGTTGCAGGCGCGCCGTGGCCGGCGCAATCAGGGTTGCACTCATGGATGTCTCCTTTTGGTATGGGCGGGCTCTAGTTTTGGTATGGGCGGGCTCTAGATGACGCGCGCTTGCCGCAGCGCCTGCATGCGCTCGGCCGTCAGGCCCAGCAGGCCCTGGTAGACGGCCTCGTTGTCGGCCGCCAAGCCTCGTCCGCTGTGGCGGAAGCTGGCCGGCGTGGCCGACAGGCGCGGCACGGCCGCGGGCAGCACCAGCTCGCCGGCACGCGCATCCTGCACGGTCAGCATGTTGGCGCGCGCGGCGTATTGCGGATCCTTGAATATGTCTTCGATGGTGTAGATCTGGGCGCAAGGCACTCCCGCCTCCTGCGTCTGGCGCAGCACGTCCGCAAGCGACAGCCCTGCGATCCAATCGGCCACGCGCTGGTTGATCGCTTCGCGGTTGGCCACGCGCACCGTGCCGTTCGGATAGGCCAGCGCCAGGTCAGGCTGGCCCATCGCTCCCGCCAGCCGCTCGAACATGCGGTGGTTGGAACACGCCAGCGCGACCCATTCGCCGCCCGCGCAGCGATAGTGGCTGTGCGGGACCACGTTCACGACATCGGCGCCCAGCCGCTCGCGCACCACGCCATAGCGCGCATAGGCGGGCGCCATTTCGTCCAGCAGCCGGAACACGGATTCGTACAGCCCGATATCGATGAACTGCCCTGCTCCGCCCGACTCCACCACGCGCAGGGCCAGCAGCACGCCTATGGCGCCCCACATGCCCGAGGTGTAATCCGCCATCGAAGTGGATCCGGGCACCACCGGCGGGCCGCCCGCTTCGCCCGCAAGGTTGGCCAGACCCGAAAACGCATGCGCGATCCGCGCAAACCCGGGTTCCTGGCTCTTGGGACCGGTCTGCCCATAGGCGGAAATCCGCAGCATCACCAGCCGCGGATTGATCCTGCGCAGGTCTTCGTATCCGATTCCCCACTTCTCGAGTGTGCCGGGACGGAAGTTTTCCAGCACCACGTCGGATTCCGCGACCAGCTGCCGGAACAATTCCGCACCTTCCGGCTGGCGCAGGTCCAGCGTCGCGGTCTGTTTGTTGCGGGCTTCGCTCAGCCAAATCAGGCTGTCGCCGCATTCCGTCACGGTGCCGAACTGGCGCAGCGAATCGCCTTCGCCTGGCTGCTCTATCTTGATGACCTCGGCGCCAAAATCCGCCAGGATGGTGCCGCAGAACGGCGCGGCGATGAATGTCGCGATATCGAGCACGCGCACGCCTGCCAAGGGCCCTGGGCGCGCCCCGGCGCGGTCGGTGGATGAAGAGGTGGATTGCTGCGCTTGAGACACGGTGGCGGCCTTATGCAAGGGTTGAAAGCACGCGGCGAAGGATCTCGCCACCAGGCCACTCTATCGGGCCGCCATAGCCGCGGCGAGCGCGATTTTCGCGTCGATTGATCGTATTTTCTTCAGCGCAGCCATCCTGCGACATCTGGATCAGCGTTCTTTTTATAGGACGCATCAGGCGGTTGACGGCGACTACCGCCACCCCCGCGCTTACCCTATCTTCCCCGCCTGGCCCCGTCATTACGCTCCGCGTCCGGATACTTCCGGCGCAGCCCAGGCAACTTGAACCTCATCCGTATCGCAATCCTCCCCCTGGCCGCGCTGGCGCTCTCGGCGGCGCAGGCCGCCGAACCCGCGCTGCCGCCCATCGACCCCTGGCGCTATTCCGAGGACTACAGCTACCTCGACGACCCCGCCAGGCGCACCGGCGCCTGGGGCGAGGCCGGTAAGTGGATCCGGCTGGGCGAGTCCGCGACGCTGACCCTGGGCGCCGAGCTGCGCGCGCGCTATGAGCGCTACCGCAACAACGAATTCGGCGACGCGGCCGTGCCCGACGAGGGCTACCAGCTCTACCGTTTCCTGCCCTATGCCGACCTGCGGCTGGGCCGGCAGGTGCGCGCCTTCGGCCAGTTGAACCTGACCCATGCCGAGCGCGACGCCGGCACCATCGGACCTCCCGACGACACCGGCCGCGACGTGCTGCAGGCTTTCGTCGACGTCTCCTTTCCGGGCGATGCGGGCACCTGGACCGCGCGCGCCGGCCGCCAGGTCATGGCCTACGGCAGCGAACGGCTGATCTCGGCGCGCTATGGTCCCAACGTGCTGCGCTCGTTCGATGGCGGCGCCCTGGGCTGGCTGGGCGGCGATCTGCGCGTGGACGGCTTCCTGGTGCGACCGGTGCGCAACGACCCGGACGATTTCAGCGACCGCGCCGACCCGCAGCGCAGGCTCGGCGGCCTCTATGGCACCTGGTCGGCGCCCGGCGGCCTGGCCGACACCGGCCTGGATGCCTACCTGCTGTCGTTGTCCAGCGACTCGGCCCGCTACAACCAGGGCAGCGGCCCCGAAACCCGCAACGCGCTGGGCACGCGCTACTTCGGCAAGCGCGCGGGCTGGCGCTGGGACCTGGAGGCGGTCTATCAGTACGGCAGCTTCGCCGGCGCGCCAGCGCGGGCCTGGTCGCTCGCCAGCGACGTGAGCTACACGTTTCGCGGCGCGCCGCTGCAGCCACGCGTGGGCCTGAAGGCCAACATCATCAGCGGCGACCGCAATCCGGACGATCCCAAGCTCCAGACCTTCGCCGTCTTCTTCCCCAAGGGCAAGTACTTCGGCGAAGCGGGCCTGATCGGCCCCTCCAACCTGATCAACCTGCATCCCTCGCTCACGCTGGACCTGGGTTCCGGCTGGACGCTGGGAACCGCGGCGGTCTTCTATTGGCGCCAGAGCCTGCAGGACGGGGTCTACGGCGTGGCCGGCAATCTGCTGCGGCCGGCCGGCGCCAGCCGTTCGCGCTATATCGGCACGCAGGCCGACGTGGTGCTGGGCTGGGAAGTGTCGCGCCACCTGAGTTTCGAAGCCGCCTACTCGGTGTTCCGGCCCGGCGGCTTCATCCGCGATACGGGCCGCGCCGAGACCGTCCATTTTTTTGGCCTGGAAGCGCTATGGCGCTACTGAACCCCCTCGATGACCGGAGACTACACATGAAAATAGCCACAACGCTCGTCCTCGCGTTGGCAGCGGCGTTGCCCTGCGCCGCCCACAGCCGCGACGCCGACCTGGTGCTGCGCAACGGCCAGATCATCACCATGGATCCCGCGGCGCCGCGCGCCACGGCGCTGGCGATCCAGGGCGAGCGCATCGTGGCGGTGGGCGGGGACGGCGAAATGGCGCCGCACGTCGGTCCGGCCACGCGCCAGCTGGACCTGCAGGGCCGCACGGTGATACCTGGCCTCATCGACACGCACATCCACGCCATCCGCGGCGGCCAGACCTATACGTTCGAAACCTACTGGTACGACGCGCCCAGCCTGGCGGACGCGCTGGACCGGCTGACGCGGGACGCCGCACAACGTCCGCAGGATCATTGGGTCGCGGTGGTCGGATCGTGGCATCCGCGCCAATTCCGCGAGCGCCGCGCGCCCACGCGCGCCGACCTGGACCGGGCAGCGCCCGCGCATCCGGCCTACGTGCAATACCTGTACGACTACGCCCTGCTCAACAGCCGCGGCATCGAAGCGCTGGGCCTGGACAACCCGCAACCGCCGCAACTGCACGGCATCACGGTCGAGCGCGACGCGCAGGGCCGCGCCACCGGCAGGCTGCTGGGCGGCATCGGCCCGTTCAACGCGCTGTTCGCGCGCCTGAGCCATACCGCCGACCGCGCCGCCGGACTGCAAGCCTTTCTGCGCGCCATGAACGCGCGCGGCCTGACCGGCTTCATCGATCCCTCGGCCGGCGCCGCCGAAGCCTACGAGCCGCTCTACGCGCTGCGCGACCGCGGCGAACTCACCGTGCGCGCGGGCTACCGGATCTCGGCCATGCGCGCGGGCGGCGAGGCGCAATGGTTCCGCGACATCATGGCATTCCGCCCGCCGCGCCATGACGATGGCAAGCTCGCCTTCCTGGGCTTGGGCGAAAACCTGGTGTCCGCCATGAACGACGGCGTGCGCATGGGACCGGGCTTCAACCCGCCGGCGGAAGCGCGCCAGGAACTCGCCCGCATCGCCAGGTACGCGGCCGAACGCCGCATCCCGCTGGAGATCCACGCCTACACCGACGACGCGGCCAGCGCCATCCTCGACGTGTTCGAGGAAGTCGGCCGCGACCACGACCTGCGTCCGCTGCGCTGGTCGATCGCGCACCTGAACACCGGCTCGCGCCGAACGCTGGAGCGCATGGCGCGCCTGGGGCTGGCCTACACGGTGCAGATGGGTCCGTACTTCGAGGGCGAGGCGATACGCGAGGCCAATCCCAAGGCGGCGGAGCTGGATTCGCCGCCGCTGCGCACGGCGCTGGACCTGGGCCTGCCGGTCGCGGGCGGCACGGATTCCACCCGCATCGGCGTGGCCGGGGTCTGGCAGGCGGTCGAGTATCACGTCCTGGGACAAGCCATCGGCGCCACGGCGCAGCGCCAACCCGAGGCCTTGCTCACGCGGGAAGAAGCGTTGGCGCTCTATACGCGCCAGGCCGCATGGCTGGCGTTCGACGAAGACGACCGCGGCCAACTAAACGCCGGCAAGCTGGCCGACCTGGCAGTGCTGGACCAGCCCTACCTGACGATGCCGGCCGACCAGATCCACGCCATCAATTCGGTACTCACGCTGCTGGGCGGCAAGCCGGTCCATGACGCGGGCGTGCTGCCGGCCGCGCCTGCCAAGGCGGTCCGATAAAAGTAGCGGCCCCGCCCCGAGAGCGGGGCCGCTGGCCCGCAAGCGCGGCGCCGCGCTCAGAACGAATGGCTGATCCCGACCTGGAAGCCCTTCGAGTTCGCGCCCGGCACGCCTTCCGGCGCGACGTCCCCGGTCACGAAGGCGGCATTGCCCTCGTTCTTGATGAACGATGCGGCCGTGTACAGCACCGTGCGCTTGCTGAGCGCATAGGTATAGCCCAACGCGAACTGCTGGGCGTCGTCGCCTTCGTACTGCCCGCTCTGGGTGGAACGGGAGTACGACAGCTTCACATGGCCGCCGCCCACGGGCACCGACGCGCCCGCCAGGGCCACGTGCTGCTTGTCCGAACCGATCTTCTGCTGCAGGTAGTTGGCAAACAGCTTCACCACGCGGAAGTCGTAGCTCGCGCCCACGGTCGCCGTCTCGTAGTGATCGCCGCCGCCCATCGAGGTCCTGCCATAGGCGGCCGCAACGTTGAGCGGACCGGACTGGTAGCCCAGCCGCCCGCCGGCGTAGTCGGCGCCGCGCAGGTCTTCCTCGCGCGCATAGTTCAGATGGCCGTATACCCCGCCCAGGTTCTTGGGCAGGAAGTACGCCACCATGTTGCTGGCGCGCGAGAGCGTGGTGGCGCCTTCCATCCCCAAGGGCCAGCCCTTGATGATGTTGCTGCTGCCGCCCACGCCCACGGTGCCGAAGGGCGAGAACGAAGACACGTTCCAGAAGGCCGCCGTGTAATCCCGGCCCAGCCGCAGTTCACCATAGCGCTCGTTGCTCAGGCTGATGGTCGAGCGCCGGGTCCAGTTCAGTCCCTGCGGCCCGCCGGTGTTCGGCAGGATCGGCGCCTCCAGCCAGAACCCCACCGAATTGCCGTTGCCCAGGTTCTCGGTGCCGCGCATGCCGATGCGGCTGGGCAGCATGTAGCCGCCCTGGTCCATGCCGATCTTGGACGTGCTGCCCGCCGTGGCGCTGGTCACGTTCAAGTCGATGTGGCCGAACAAGGTCAGCGACGACGATTGCGCCAGCGCCGGACCCGCCAGCGCACAGGCTCCCAACAGGCCGATTCTTCTGACTATGGACATATTCCCCCCCAAAAAAAACTCGCAGCTCAGTTGCCGACACGTATGCCGGCGCCGCGGATCAGGCTGCCGGTGCTTTCCATTTCCCGGCCGATCAGCTCGGCGAATTGCTGCTGCGGCATGGGCGCGGGCTCGGCCCCCAGGTTCTCGAAGCGCTCGCGCGTGGCGTCCGAGCGCAGCGCCTGTTCGGTGCCGGCATGCAGCTTGGCCAGGACCGCCGGCGGCGTCGCGGCAGGCACGAACATGGCCACCCAGAACTGCTGGTCCACGCCGCGGTAACCGGCCTCTTCCGTCGTGGGCACGTCCGGCAGCGCGGGCGAGCGGTGGTCGGCGCTGATCGCCAGCGCGGTCAGCTTGCCGGCCTTGACCATGGGCAAGGCCAGGGGCAGCGGCAGGAAGAACCAGTCGACCCGGCCGGCGATCACGTCGTTGACCGCCTCCGGCGTGCCGCGGTATGGCACGTGGATTGCCTGGATGCCGGTCGCCGCCCTGAACTTTTCGCCCGCGATGTGCGCGCCGCTGCCGCTGCCGGACGAGCCGTAGGTGTACTGGTCGGGTTCAGCGCGGGCGCGCTCCACCAGATCCTTCAGCGACTTGAAGTTGCGCGAGTTCGACGCCACGATCACGTTCGGCATCGACGCCAGCATGGTCACGGGCGTGAAGTCCTTGAGGGTGTCGTACTTGAGGTTGGCGTAGAGCGACTGGTTGGCCACATGGGCGGCGGAGTGCACCAGCAAGGTGTAGCCATCGGCCGCCGCGCCTGCCACCATGGTTGCGCCCAGCACGCCGCCGGCGCCCGGCCGGTTCTCGACCACCACCGGCTGGCCGAGTTTCTTCTCCAGCTGTTCGGCCACCGTCCGGCCGATGACGTCGGTGGTCGATCCCGCCGTGAACGGCACCACCATCCTGATGGGGCGCGCCGGATAATCCGGCTGGGCCTGCAAGGTGGAGGAAAGCCCCACGACGCCAGCCAGGGCCGTCGCGTATTGAAGGAAATGTCTGCGGTGCAGTGTCATGGTTTGTCTCCTTTTATGCTTCTGCTGCGCGAAAAAAAGCCGATCGCCCATGACGGACAGGCGATCGGCCGCATAAAGCGTGTTGCGGATCAGGGCGCGAGGACGGGCCGGTCCTGCGCGCCTTCCAGCACCTTGATGTAGGCTTCGCGGGCTTGCGCCAGCGGCACCACGGCGCCGGGACTTACCGGGAAGGACTGCAGGCTGCCGTCCTCGAAGCCGGGCAGCAACTCGCGGAACACCGCGGCGCAGCGGGTCGAGTCCAGCTTCAGGCTGTCCACGCCGATCAGTTGGAGGTCACGGCGGTAGAAGGCCTGGATGTCGAAGGGCACATTGCGGTCGGGCGTGGAAATGACGATCTGCCGCCCGCCCACCTTGAGCGATTCCAGCGCCGCGGCGAAGTACGGCGAGCCCACCGTGTTGTAGGCAATGTCGGCGCCCGCCTGGCTGGTCAGCTCCATGACACGCTGGGCGATCCCGTCGCGGCTGCCATCGATGACCGATACGCCCGAAACCGCATGGCCCACATAGCCCTCACCGCCGCGCTCCACGCCGATCACCCGGGCGCCGGCGCGGCTGGCCAGCTGGATGGCGGCCTGGCCGACCTTGCCGTTCGAGCCGAACACCACCACGGTCTGGCCAGCGCCCGCCAGGCCGGCGCGGCGCAAGCCTTCATATGCTGTGACGAAAGGCACGCCCGCCATGGCCGCGCTGGCGGCCGCGATGTGCGCGGGCCTGCGCACCAGCGCTGCGACGGGCAGCAGCAAGTAGCGCGCATGGGTGCCGTCGCGCGTGATGCCCAGGTCGCCGCCGGTGCCCCAGACTTCCTGCCCTATCCATTCGCCCGGCCCGGCAATCACCTTGCCGGCGTAGTCGCGCCCTGGGGTACGCGGCCAGATTGCGTAAGGCATCATGCCCATGGCCGCCTTGACGTCGCTGGGATTGATGCCGGCGGCGCTGACTTCGACCACGGCATGGCCTTCTGGCGGCTGCGGCACGGAGATATCGACCAGGGCCGGCTGCAGGTCGGCGACGGCGGAAACGCGTTCGGTCACGCGCAGGGCTTGGGTTTTCTTGCTCATGTCTGTCTCTGGATTCTGGTTGTTGCGGGCAAAGGCTGCCCGGGGCGCGGCAGGCCGCGCCGGATAGAGGGCGAATGTGGAAAGGCGGACTCAGGAAAGCGGCGGCTTGGGCATGCGCGTTTCACCCGGCTCGAGCTTGAGTTCCACGTCCAGGCGGTAGGTGCCGTCGCCCGCCGGCTCGAACTTCCTGAGCAACGACCCCACCGCGCCGAATGCCGCGTCGCTGTAGGCGTAGGCGTCGTTGGCGTCGAAGATCTGGGTGGTCAGGACCTTGTGCCCGGGCGCCGAGGCGATGAAGTGCAGGTGCGCGGGCCGCATGTGATCGCGCTGCTGCAGCGCCAGCAAGTCGCCGCAAGGACCATCGATAGGCACGCCGTAGCCGGCGGGCTTGACGCTGTCGAACCAGAAGCGGCCGTCCGCGTCGGTCATGAAGACGGCCCGCAGGTTCATGTCTTCCTGTTCCGGATCCTGGTTCTCGTACAGGCCGCTGGGCGCGGCCTGCCAGGTTTCCAGGCGCGCGCCCGCCAGCGGCTGGCCGTCCAGCGTGCAGATGCGGCCCGTCACCAGCAGCCGATCGCCCGTCGTATCCTCGGAGGCGATCCTGGCGCCGTTTTCGAGCACGGGCTGGTTGGCGCGCCAGAACGGCCCGATCAGCGCGGGCTCCGTGCCGCCCGCCTGCAGCACGCCCTCGGCGTCCATCAGCAGCACCAGCGTGGCCACGCCCAGGATGTCGGCCAGCAGGATGCCTTCGTGGCGCAGCGGATTGGTGGCCTGGCCCACCCGCGCCATGAAGTCCAGGCCCTGGTGCAGCTCCTCGTAGCTCAGCTTTACGTCCGCAGCGAACGCGTGCAGGTGCCGGATCAGGGAATCAAGAACTTCGCGAGCGCGCGGATCCGCAGCCTGATTGACCGCAAGAACCGCTTCCAGCAACGCTTGCGGCGTGGCGGGTATGGCGCGCTGTACGCCGGCGGCGCGCGTATCCGCGCAGGAATTGGCATGACTCATAAACATTCAACCCTGTAGTCTGACTAATGAAATTTGCGTGCCGCGCTTCAGTCGGCCGTTATTCCCGCCTCGGCCGCGACCGCGGCCCATTGCGGGACCTCCTGCGCCACCCTGGCCTTCAGCGCCGCTGAAGAACTGGCGATGGCGCGGAAACCGAGCCCGTCGAGCTGCTTGCGCACCGGCTCCTTGCCCAGCGCTTCAGCCACTGCCTGGTTGACGCGCTCGACCATGGCCGCGGGCGTGCCCGCCGGCGCGAACAGCGCCTGGATGGTTTCCGAGCGGAAATCGGCGAAGCCGGCTTGCGCGATCGTCGGCACGCCCGAAAGCGCTGGCCAGCGTTCTTCCCCGCCCACGGCCAAGGCCCTGAGCCGGCCGTCGGCGAGAAACGCCTGCGCCGCGGGCAGCGCGGCAAAAGCGCAGTCGACCTGGCCGCCCAGCGCCGCCAGCACCGCGGGCGCGGCGCCCGAATACGGGACGTGCAAAGCCTTGACACCCGCGCGCCGCCATAGCAGTTCGGCCGCCAGATGCACGCTGTTGCCATTGCCCGGCGTCGCGTATGTGAGCGTGCCGGGATCCCGGGCGGCGGCGTCCTGCAGATCCTTGAGCGTGGCCAGGCGGCTTTCGGCGCGGACCACGATGACGTCCGGAGAACTGACCACCAGGCTCACCGGCGCGAAGTCGCGCACCGGATCGTAGGCGGGCCGTTCCGCGGCGATGGCGGGATTCGTGACGAACGAGGACGACACCAGCAGCAGCGTGCCGCCGTCCGCCTGCGCCTTCGCGACCGAGGCCACGCCGATATTGCCGCCTGCGCCCGGGCGGTTCTCCACGATCACGCTCTGCCCCAGATAGGCGGGCAGCTGCGCGGCCAACAGGCGCGCGACGATGTCCGTGGAGCCCCCGGGGGCGAACGGCACCACCAGACGCACCGGCGTGCGCGAACTCCTGCCGAAGAACGGAACGAGCTGCTTGGCCTGGCCCATCGCAGGAACCGCGCAAAGCGCGCCCGTACAGGCGACGGCCCGCAGCACGCGTCTTCTTGCAATCAGCCGGGATACGCCCTTGGCATCGCTCATTCCATGTCTCCTCTATCGATTTCTTCGTTATCGATGGCGCCGCGCCGTGACCAGCGCAGGCCACCATGCGGCATCAGCTGTCCGCTTTTTCCTTCAGGAAGCCGTCCGTGCCATAGACCAGGCCGGTGTTCTCGGCGGCGCGCACCACGTCCGGATGCCAGGCGATGCGGCCGCATTCCTCGTCGGTGCCGCCGACCACGGAATAGACGACCAGGGCATGCGGGTTGGGATTGCGGAATCCGCGCATCACGCCGATGGGGCAGGAAATCACGTCCCACTGGTTCAGCATCACCGAGTGCTCGCCCTTCTCGCCCCAGATCACCTCCATCTGGCCGTTCAGCGGGCAGAAGACTTCCTCGGTCTTGTGGGCATGCAGGCTGGCGCCCTGTCCCACGGGAATTTCAATGAAGGTCACGCCAAAGCGGTGGTTGCCGGGGATGGCCGGCTCCACGCCTTTGTTCTCCAGCACGCCGCGGTTCATGATCTTGTAGATGTTCTTCTTCATGCCCGGCAGGCGGCTCTCGATGAAGGTCTCGCGGTAGGGTTCGACCTTGCCCCAGCGCGCGATGCGGGTGGCTTCCATTTCCTGGGGATTGATATCCATGTCATTCCTTTTTTTGATGAGCTTTAAACGGAGAATTGCTGCGTATTTCTCGCGGCTGATGCAAGTTAAAGCTCGCCGCCACACAGCGTCCACTACCATTTTCTTACCGCTCTCATATAATTTTGTTATGAATCAATCCGCCACATAGGGCAGCTACCGAAATGGATCTGCGGCAACTCCGCTACTTTGTTGTCCTGGCCAACCAAGGGCACTTCGGCCGCGCCGCGAGCGTCCTGCATGTGGCGCAGCCCGCGCTCACGCGCCAGATCCAGTTGCTGGAAGAGGAGCTCGGCGTCCAGCTCTTCGTGCGCCACTCGCGCGGCGCGTCGCCCACCGAAGAAGCCGCCTTCCTGCTGGAGCGCGCCTCCTTCCTGCTGCGCTACGCCGAACAACTCAAGCAGGACATGTCGGCCCTGCAACGCCATCCCAGCGGCCCCGTCGTCATCGGCCTGTCTCCGGGACTCGCCATGACGCTGGCCGTGCCCCTGACGCGCGCCGTGCGGGAACAGCTCCCTGAAGTCCGGCTGCGCTTCGTTCAAGCCTTCTCTCCCACGCTGCACGAAATGCTGCTCAAGGGCCAGGTCGACCTGGCCGTGCTCAATGGTCCGGTACCCGTCGCCAACCTGCTCACCTATCCCTTCCTGACCGAAGGCATGTGCCTCATCGGACCGCCCGCGCACCGCAAGCCCCGGCCCGCGCGGATCGGCGTGCGCGACCTGGCCGAACTGCCGCTGGTGATGACCGGCCTGGCCAAGTCCGGCGTGCGGCTCGAGCTCGAGGCCCAGGCGGCGCACGCCGGGGTGCATCTGAATCCGGTGGTGGAAGTCGAAACCATGGAAGTCGCCAAGCGCCTCATAAAGGAAAAGGTCGGCGTGACCGTGCACTTCGCCGCAACCGTGCTGGAAGACATCGAGGCAGGCCGC
Organism: Achromobacter xylosoxidans; assembly: GCF_002192695.1. GTDB lineage: Bacteria > Pseudomonadota > Gammaproteobacteria > Burkholderiales > Burkholderiaceae_B > Achromobacter > Achromobacter xylosoxidans_C. The sequence goes on along the minus strand of NZ_MTLG01000075.1, from coordinate 85,814 downwards.
CTGTCCGCCCAGCCGATCGAGGGTCTCAGCCTGCGCCGCATCCTGGCCCACCCTTCGGATCGGCCGGCCTCGCGCGCCACCAAGGCGGCGGTCGAGATCCTGCGCCAGGTGGCGCACGAGCTGGTGGCGACGAAGCGCTGGCCGCACGCCACGCTGGACTTCTGAACCCGCCCCCGCAGGTTGCGGCATTTTTATCATCGTCCCGCGTTCCAGACGCAGGACGCAGCGTACGGTTGCCGCGCCTTCCAAAAGACCCCGCGATCGGGCAGGCATGAACCGCCGCGGCGCGGCTCTCGGCATACACTGCTACGCGCTACGCCCGTCCCGGACCCCGCCATGCAGACGTTCAATCCATGATGTACCTCCTGTGGTCGTTACCCGCCCTGGCCGTCATCGGCGCCATCGCCAGCGGGCGCCTGAACACCACGGCCGCCGCCGTGCTGGGCCTGCTGGCCGCCGTGCCCATCGCCCTGTACACGGCGCCCGCATCTTTCAGCGCCGGCCAGCTCGGGTTGGCTTTGGAACGGGGTCTCTGGATAGGCGGGATCATCACGCCATACATCCTGGGCGGCTTGCTGTTCTGGAACATGGCGGCGCAAGGCCGCGCGCCCCACCAGGCGGCGGACGGCGGCAAGACGGCGTTGTCCACCCCCCTGGCGCGCCGCCGGCTGCTGTTCTTTGCCTGTTTCCTGGTAGGCCCGTTCGCCGAGTCCGCCACGGGCTTTGGCGTGGGCATGCTGGGAACGGTGCTGCTGATCCGGCCGCTGCACCTGAAGCCGCGCGACACCATGGTGTTCGCGCTGCTGAGCCAGACCCTGATACCCTGGGGCGCGATGGGCAGCGGCACCCTGCTGGCATCGGCCTACGCGCGGGTCCCGGCAACGGAGCTGGCGCTGTACGGCATGGCGCCGGTGGCCTTGCTGACGGTGCTGTGGATGCTGCTGTACTGGCGCACGGCAAGGCGCGCGGGCCTGCGGACCGAGCCGGCCGAACATGTGCGCGAAGCCATCTGGATGATCGCGAGCCTGGCCGCGCTGAGCGCCGCGACGGCGCTGCTGGGGCCGGAAACCGCGCTGCTGTCGGCCTACGGCCCGCTCATCGTCCTGCGCTTTCTACTGGACCGCCGGCCTGACCGGTCCACGATGAAGGCGGCGGCGCGCAAGGCCCTGCCCTACATCCTGATGATCGCCTGGCTGGTGGCCACACGCTTGCTGCCGGGGCTGAGCAGCGGCTTGGCCGGATTGGCGGCATTCAGGCCATTTCCGGACCTGCCCGGCTGGATGCCCTTGCTGCATGCCGGCAGCTGGCTCCTCATCGGCGCCGTGCTGATGGCTGCCCTGCGCCGCCAGCGCGGCTTGCTCGCGGCGCAGGCGCGCGCAGCCTGGACCACGGGACGCCACGCCGTGTACTCGGTATTCCTGTTCGCCATGATGGCCGAAGTCCTGGCGGGCGCCGGTATCTCGCAAGCCTACGCCGACGGCCTGTTCGCAAGCCTGCAGGACTGGACCATCCTGATCACGCCGGTGCTGGCCGGAATCTTCGGCATCCTGGCCAATAGCGGCAACGCGCCCAACAGCCTGTTCATGCCCGCGCAGCTGTCGCTCGCGCTGAATGCCGGCCTGAGCGTCCCGGCCGCGGCGGCGCTGCTGCATGTGTCGGGCACGTCGATGGGGATATTCTCGCCGGTGCGGATGTCGATCGCGGCCGGGCTGGCCCATGGCCGCGGCGAAGAACGCGGCGTGTATGCGCAGCTAATGCCCTATGCCCTGGCCGCGTTCGGCGTGCTGCTGTGCCTGGCGGTGCTGGTGGTGCTGTCGGGATCCTGAGCCGCGCCGGTGTGCTGCCGGCCTCTGGGCCTCAGGCGTTCGCGTACATCCGCAGGATGCCGTGCCCGATCACGCCCTGGCTCAGCGCGTATTGGTGAAACGCGTCCAGCGGCGTCGGCCGGCCATGGAAGTAGCCCTGGGTCACCTGCACGCCCAAGACGCGCACCATCTCGTGCTCTTCGTGGGTTTCGATACCCTCGGCCACCACCGTCATGTCCAGCGACCTTGCCATCTCGATGGTGCAGGCCAGGATCCGCTGGGCGTGGCCCTGCCGGCCGGCGCGGGCGACCAGGTCTCGGTCGATCTTCAGTTCGTCGAAGGGCGCGCACAGCAGACGGTCCAGCGACGAGTCGCCGGTGCCGAAGTCATCGATCGCGCAGCTGAAGCCGCGCAGGCGCAATTGGGTGATGGCGCCGGCCAGCGCGCCGTTGGAGCGCGCGCCGCCGTCCTCGGTGATCTCGATGACGATGCGGCCTGGATCCACGCCCGCGCGCTCGGCGCGGTCGGCGACGTCCTGGGCCCAGCTGATGGAGCTGGCGACCACCGCCGGCACGTTGATGCCGATGACGCAATCCGGGCGGCCGCCCAGTTCGCGTTGCGCCTCGAAGGCGCGCGCCAGCATGTAGTCGGTCAGGGGCTCGAGCAGGCCGGCGGCCTCGAAGGCCGGCAGGAACGCCGCCGGAGGCACCATCGCTCCATCTTCCCCGGCCCAGCGGGCCAGCGTTTCGGCGCCGCGCAGTTCACCGGTCACGGCGCAGTGCTGCGGCTGGAAATGCGCGGTGATCTCGCGCAGCGCCAGGGCGCGCAGCAGGCGTTCGCGGTCCAGGCCGGCCAGCACCGCGCCGCTGCTCGCTGCTGCCGCGCGCAGCGTGGCCGCCCCGTCCGCCAGCGCCGACCGCGCCAGCGATTCGATCATCGAAACCACACAATCGGCTTCCAGGGGTTTGCCCAGCGCGGCGATGATGGGCACGCCGCGGTTGCGGGCGTAGGTCGCCGCAGCCTGCAGGATGCGCGAAGGATGGCTGCTGGCGATCGCGATGCCGCCGCAGCCGCCGGCGTCGGCCAGCGCGTCTATCATCTGCAGTCCGGTGCGGTCCGCCATGTCGAGGTCGACGATGACCAGATCCCACTGTCGTTGCCGGATCGCCGCCACCGCCGACGCGCCGTCGTGCGCCGCGTCCACCTCGGCCACGCCGATCTGCGCCAGTATTCTCACCAGCGCGCAGCGTTGGAGTACGTCTTGATCGACAATCAGGGCGGATTTGAGCATGGTGCTCCCGATGAGCGTAGGGGCCTGGGGCTCTGCCGTCCAACGCTGAAAGCTGGCGACAAGGACGGCTGACTGCCGACGAATTCATTGTTCCACCGGCCGCCATGAACCGAAATCAGCCCAGTCCTATTTTGCTGAACACAAGCGCAGGCGACGCGGCCGGCCATTCCGTTGCAGGCAACGCCATACTGCTTTCGTTTCCGCTGCGGCCGACGTATAACGTCGTCTTGGCCGCCTGCCCAGGACCACCCGGCTGGCAGGCCCTGCGTCAACCCACAACCAGGTGTCATTCCGCATGAAGGCATACTTCCACGACGACCAGAAACTGCACCATCCGCAGACCTATTTCTCGCGCGGCAAGATGCGCACCCCGCAGGAAGTGCCCTCGCGCCTGGACGCGTTGGCAGAGGCCGCGCGCAAGCTGGGCTTTGACGTGCAGCCGCCGTCCGACCAGGGCGCCGGCGCGATTTCGGCGGTCCACACGCTCGACTACCTGCGTTTCCTGCAAGGGGCGCACGCCGCCTGGAAGCAGCTGCCCGACGATTGGGGCGACGAAGTCGTCTCCAATGTCTTCGTGCGCGAACCCAACGCCCTGCGCGGCGTGCTGGCCCAGGCCGCGCGCTACCTGGCCGACGGCAGTTGCCCGGTCGGCCAGCATACCTGGCACTCGGCCTACTGGTCGGCGCAATGCGCCATTGCCGGGGCCGACGCGCTGCTGGCGGGCGAACGCCACGCCTACGCCATCTGCCGCCCGCCCGGCCACCATGCGCGACGCGACGCGGCCGGCGGCTTCTGCTACCTGAACAATGCCGCCATCGCCGCCCAGCGCCTGACCTCGCGCTTTCCGCGCGTGGCAATCCTGGACACCGACATGCATCACGGCCAGGGCATCCAGGAGATCTTCTACGAGCGCAGCGATGTGCTGTACGTGTCCATCCATGGCGACCCCGAGAACTTCTACCCCGTGGTCGCCGGCTATGAAGACGAACGCGGCGCGGGCGCCGGCTACGGCTACAACATCAACCTGCCCATGCCGCATGGTTCGCCGGAATCGGTGTTCTTCGACAAGCTGGGAGAGGCGCGCCGCGCCATCGAGCTGTTCCAGCCCGACGCCCTGGTGCTGTCGCTGGGCTTCGACATCTTCGAAAAGGATCCGCAGGCCATGGTCGCCGTCAGCGAAAACGGCTTCGAACGCCTGGGCCAGGAAGTCGGCGGCCTGAAACTGCCGACCCTGATCGTGCAGGAAGGCGGCTACTACATCGAAGGCCTGGAATCGAACGCCTCGCGCTTCTTCGGCGGACTGGCTTCGGCCTGACCCCACGCGCGGCCGGCGTCCCGCCGCGGACGCCGGCCGCAAGCCAGCGCCGCAGGCAAACGCGGCGCTAGTGGTTTTCCCTAAAAATGGAAAAGCCCGGTTCACAAGCCGGATTGCCTCCGGTACATTTCGTCCAGTGGCCTGACCACTGGGCCACCAGATATCCAGACACTCCTTGGGACCCTCCCAGGGAATCTGGCAAGACAAGCCCCGACAGACCCATTACCCTCTACATCCCGATCATCCACCCGACCGCAACAATGACCTCTCTCCAGGCCGTCGCCTCCACCCGCCTCTACCGCATGATTGCCGACCAGATCGCCGCGCGCATCAAGGCGGGCGACTTCCCCGCGGGCGGGCGGCTGCCGGCCGAGCGCGAGCTGGCCGAGCAGTTGCAGGTCAGCCGCGCCTCGGTGCGCGAAGCGCTGATCGCGCTGGAAATCGAAGGCTATGTCGAGGTCCGCGTGGGCACGGGCGTGTTCGTGAACCAGGCGCGCGAAGACGGCCAGTACCAGTCGCCGCAACAGGCGCCGCTTGCCGCCAACGGCGTCGAAGCCACCGACATCGGCCCCTTCGACCTGCTGGAAACCCGCTTGCTGCTGGAACCCGAGTGCGCGGCCCTGGCGGCGCAGAAGGCATCGCCCGCCCAGATCGCGGCGATCCGCGCGGCGCACGAAGGCATGTCCCTGACCGAATCGCCCAGCGTGCACGACCGCGCCTTCCACAGCGCGATCGGCGCGGCCTGCGGCAACGCGGCGTTGGCGGCGGCGATTTCCCATATCTGGCACCTGAGCACGCTCAGCCCGGTATTCAACCGTCTTGAAGAGCACTTCGTGACCACCAAGGTGTGGAGCGAAGCCCAGCAGGAACACGAACGCATCCTCGCGGCCATTTCCGACCGCGATCCCATCCGCGCGCGCCATGCCATGCACGACCACCTGGTCGGCATCCTGGCCCGCCTGCGGGAAGACTTCGGCAGCGCTGGGATCCGATGATTTGATGAACGCCTGAATCCTGGCCTGACGCCCAGGCCCCTTTCCCTACCGACCCGTGCAAGCACCGCCGGCGCAAAACGCGCCGCCTGCGGCAAGGGGAGCGGCTTGCCCGCCGATACGCAAACAGCAGTTCCGCAGTGCCCGTAAGTCCCATACCTAAAACACATCAAGGTGAAAACATGCAGCTGACCCGTACCGTGAAGCTTTTGAGCGCGGCGCTATTGGCGCTTGGCGCCCATGCCGCCCAGGCCAACAAGGCTGACAACTCCCTCAACATCGCCTTCGACGCGGCGCCCGCCACGCTGGACGCGTACAAGGAATCGGACCGTCCGGGCCTGGCGCTGGCGCGCATGGTGTTCTCGGGGCTGCTGCAGAAGAACCAGGACACGGGAGAGTTCGGCCCGGCCATCGCCACCGGCTACAAGTTCGTGGACGACACCACCATCGAACTGCCGATCCGCAAGGATGTGAAGTTCCACGACGGGTCGCTCCTGACCATGGACGACGTGCTGTACACCTTGAACCTGGTGTCCTCGGAAGGCTACAAGGCGCGCTTCCAGAACCAGGTAGCCTGGATCGCCAAGGCTGAAAAGGCTTCCGACGACACGGTGCGCATCAAGATGAAGACGCCGTACCCGCTGGCGCTGGAGATGCTGTCGGAAAACCTGCCGATCTATCCGCGCAAGTACTACGAGGCCAACCAGTCCGACATGGGCGCCAAGCCCATCGGCACCGGCCCCTACCGCCTGGTCGAAAGCCAGCCCGGCAGCCGCTACGTGTACGAACGCTTCGAGGACTACTTCGGCCCCAAGCCGGCCGTGCAGAAGCTGGTGGTGCGCGTGCTGCCGGACGCCAACACCCAGTACGCCGAGATGCTGTCCGGCGGCCTGGACTGGATCTGGCGCGTGCCGCCCGACGTAGCCAAGCGCATGGAAAAGCAGCCGGCCGTCACGGTCAAGAGCAGCAGCATCATGCGTATCAGCTATATCTCGCTGAACCCCCGCGCGGACGACGGCAAGTCGCCGCTGGCCAAGCAGGAAGTGCGCCAGGCCATCAACTACGCCATCGACCGCGAAGCCATCCGCAAAGCCCTGGTGGGCGGCGCCTCCAAGGTGATCAACGCGGCCTGCAACCCGGCCCAGTTCGGCTGCGCCGCCGACGTGCAGTCCTACAAGTTCGACCCGGCCCGCGCCAAGCAGCTGCTGGCCCAGGCCGGCTACCCCAACGGCGTGACGCTGGACCTGGTGATCTCGGCCCCGCCGCGCGCCATTCTGGACGCCGCCGCCGCGCAGATGGCGCAGGCCGGCATCAAGCTCAACCTGGTCGAACAGCAGTACGGCACCGCCATGACCAACTGGCGCGAAGGCAAGATCGCCATGCTGTCGTCCAACTGGGGCTCCTACGGCATCGCCGACGCGGCGCTGTCGACCAGCAACTTCTTCCGCGGCGGCCCGGACGATCAGGCGCGCAATCCGGAAGTCATCAAGTACCTGGAAACCGCCGACACCTCCGTGGACCGCGAGCTGCGCGCCAAGAACTACGCCGCCGCCCAGAAGATCGTGGCCGACCAGGCCTACTGGGTGCCGCTGTGGAACCACTCGCTCAACGCCGTGCAGTCCAAGGACCTGAATTTCTCGGTCGACGGCGACGAGTTCCCGCGTTTCTACAAGGCCCGCTGGAACTGACCGGCCCCGCCGGCATGGCCGCGCGTCCCTGCCCATGCGGGCGGGAACGCCGGCCGCTGCGGCGCACTCCGTCATAGGTAAGTCCCATGATTGCATTCCTGTTTCGCCGCCTGGTGGTGTCCGCGCTGCTGGTGGTGTTCGTCTCGCTGATCAGCTTCTCGCTGGTGTTCGCCTCCGGCAACCCGGCGGCGCGCCTGGCCGGTGAAGGCAGCGCCGCCGACGCGGCCCGCCTGGCCCAGCTGCACGGCTTCAACGACCCGATCCTGGTCCAGTACGGCCGCTGGCTGGGCGGCGTCGCCCGCGGCGACTTCGGCGACAGCCTGTACTTCAGCCGCCCGGTGGCCGAACTGCTGACCCAGCATTTCCCCGCCACCGCCAAGCTGGGCCTGGCCGCCATGCTGTTCGCGCTGCTGCTGGCGATTCCGCTGGGCGTGCTGGCCGGATTGCGCCGCGGCTCGCTGATCGACCGCGCCACCATGCTGCTGTCGGCCTGCGCCCAGGCCATGCCGCCCTTCTGCCTGGCCTTCCTGCTCATCATCCTCTTCAGCGTGCGCAACCAATGGCTGCCGGCCTCGGGCTTCGACAGCTGGAAGCACTACGTGATGCCGGTCACCGCGCTGGGGTTGTTCGCCATGCCGGCGATGCTGCGGCTGATGAAGTCCGAGATGGAAACCGTGCTGGCCACCGACTACATCCGCACCGCGCGCGCCATGGGCCTGGGCGGCGCAAGCGTGGTGCTCAAGTACGCGCTGCGCAACGCCCTGCGGCCGCTGGTGTCGCTGGCCGCGGCCCAGATGGGCACGCTGCTGGCAGGCTCCGTCGTCATCGAGACCGTGTTCGCCATCAACGGCGCGGGCCTGCTGGCCTGGACCTCGATCCTGCGCGGCGACTTTCCCACGATGCAGGCGCTGATCCTGATCTTCGCCCTGATCTACATCGTCCTGACCCTGGTCGCCGACCTGATCAACGGTTGGCTCGACCCCCGCGTGCGAGTTTCCTCATGAGCAGCGTCATCGCCTCCTCCTTTCCCGTCCGCTCGCGCGGCGCACGAGCGGCCCGCCTGGGCCGCAACCTGGGCCTGGCCATGCTGGCGCTGCTGGTGCTGGCCGGCCTGCTGGGCCCCTACCTGGTGCCGCACGACCCGTACACGCAGGACCTGCTGGCACGGCTGCAGGAGCCCGTCTGGGGCGAAGACGGCAGCTGGAACCACATACTCGGCACCGACCAGCTGGGCCGCGACGTGCTGGCGCGCGCGCTGTACGGCGTGCGGGTGTCGGCGCTGATCGGCCTGTCGGTCGCGCTGATGGGCGGACTGATCGGCACCACGCTGGGCGTGGCCGCCGGCTACTTCGGCGGCGCGGTGGACCGCGCCGTGTCCTTCCTGATCACCGCGCGCCTGGCGCTGCCCATCATCCTGGTGGCGCTGGCGGTGGTGTCGGTGGTGGGCGCCTCGCTCACCGTGGTGGTGCTGGTGCTGGGCCTGCTGCTGTGGGAACGCTATGCGCTGGTGGCCCGCACCATGGCGGCCGGCCTGCGCAACGCCGAGTTCGTCACGGCCTCGCGCTTGCAGGGCTGCACCCACCTGCAGATCATCTGGCGCGACATCCTGCCCAATCTGGTGGGCAACCTGCTCATCATCGGCACCGTGGACGCCGCCATGGCGATCACGCTGGAGGCCTCGCTGTCGTTCCTGGGCCTGGGCGTGCCGGCGCCGATGCCGTCGCTGGGCCTGATGATCGCCGAGGGCAAGGAAAACATGCTGTTCCAGCCCTCGCTGGTGGTGATCCCCAGCGTGGTGCTGTTCGTGCTGGTGCTGTGCGTGAACCGTGCCGGCGAATCGCTGCGCGCCGTGCAAATGAAGAAAGGCTGATCCCATGACCGACACCAGCCATCCCCTGCTGCGGGTCCAGGACCTGCACATCGACATCCAGACGCCCACCCACGTCAAGCACGTGGTGCGCGCGGTGGACTTCAGCCTGGAGCGCGGCAAGACGCTGTGCATCGTCGGCGAATCGGGCTGCGGCAAGTCGCTGACCGCGCTGGCGCTGCTGGACCTGCTGCCGGCGGCCGCGCGCCGCCGCGTGGCCAAGCTGGAGTTTGCCGGCCAGGATTTGGCCACGCTGACACCGGCCGCCCTGGCGCAACTGCGCGGCGCCCGCATCGCCATGATCTTCCAGGACCCGATGACCTCGCTGAACCCGGTGTTCCCCATCGGCACCCAGCTGGTCGACGTGCTGCGCCGGCACAAGCGCGTCAGCCGCCGCGCGGCCGAGGAGCGCGCCGAATACCTGCTGCGGCGCGTCGGCATCGCCAATCCCCGCGACCGCATGCGGCAGTATCCCTTTGAACTCTCGGGCGGACTGCGCCAGCGCGTCATGATCGCGATGGCGCTCATGTGCGGTCCCGAGCTGCTGATCGCCGACGAACCCACCACCGCGCTGGACGTCACCGTGCAGGCCGAGCTGCTGGACCTGTTGCGCGACATCCAGGCCGAGTTCGGCCTGGGGATGGTGTTCATCTCCCATGACATGGGCCTGGTGGCGCGCATCGCCGACCATGTCATCGTCATGTACGCGGGCGACATCGTCGAAGGCGGCAGCGTGCGCGAGGTGCTGGAGCAACCCAGCCACCCCTACACCGCCATGCTGCTGAACTGCATTCCCCAGCCCGGACGAACCGCGCCGCGCGCCGACCTGCCGACCATTGCGGGCGCCGTGCCCTCGCTGGACACCGCCATCCGTGGCTGCGCCTTCCGCGAGCGCTGCCCGGCCGCGGAAGCCCGCTGCGCCCAGCCCTTTCCCGCGCGCGTGCAGGGCGGACACCGCTGCCTGTGCATCAAACCCGGCGCCCTGCGCCTAGGAGCCACGGCATGAGCAGCCCGTCCGCCACTTCCGCCAGCATCAGCCTGAACGCGCTGTGCTTCCAGTACGGCCGCGCCGGCCTGTTCTCGCGCCGGCCGGCGCCGCGCATCCTGCATGACATCGACCTGCACGTGCCCGCCGGCCAGACCATCGGCCTCGTTGGCGAGTCGGGCAGCGGCAAGTCCACCATCGCCAAGCTGATGCTGGGCCTGCTGGCGCCCACGCAAGGCCAGGCGTTGCTGGACGGCAAGCCGCTGGCGGCCATGCCGGCGCGCGCCCGCGCCCGCCGCATCCAGATGGTGTTCCAGGATCCGTATTCCTCGCTCAACCCGCGCCGCAGCATCAGCGAGATCCTGACCGCGCCGCTGCGCACGCATGGCATCGGCAACGCGGCCTCGCAGGCAGCGTCGGTGCGCCGCATGATGGATGCCGTGGGCCTGGTGCCGGCCTTCGCCGCGCGCTATCCGCGCGAGCTGTCCGGCGGCCAGCGCCAGCGCGTGGCCATCGCGCGCGCCCTGATGCTGGAGCCGCAGCTGCTGATCTGCGACGAACCCACTTCCGCGCTGGACGTGTCGGTGCAGGCGCAAATCCTGAACCTCTTGATGGAGCTGCAGCGCGAACGCGGCCTGGGCTATCTGTTCATCAGCCACAACCTGGCCGTGGTGCAGCACATCGCCGACGAGATCGTGGTGCTGCAAGGCGGCCGCGTGGTCGAGCGCGGCCCCGCCAGCCAGGTGTATTTCGAGCCGGTCCACCCGTACACGCGGCAGCTCATCGGCGCCACCCTGGCGGTGCCGCAGGCGCAGGAGCTCGCGGCATGACCGCGCCCGCCACCCGCCACCTGCTGCTGGTCGGCAACGACCAGAAGGTCACCTGGGACGACGGCCAGATCCGCTTCCTGGCCCCCGGCAACGACAGCCTGTGCGTCTACGACGCCGGCGCGAATCCCGCCGCGCCGGAACTGGTCGCCACCTTGTCCCTGCCCAACTCGCTGTTCGGCCCGCCGGTCAACCTGGCGGTCACGCCGGACCAGCGCCTGGGCCTGATCGCGGATTCCATGGACTGGCGCGCGCGCGCCGACGGCGCCGGCTGGCAGCCCGAGCCCGGGCGCGGCCTGTACGTGATCGACCTGGAAGCCAATCCGCCCGCCATCGTGCAGCGGCTGGAGCTGGGCCTGCAACCTTCTGGCCTGTCCATCAACCGCGCCGGCACGCTGGCGCTGGTGGCAAACAAAACCGGCCGCTCGGTGTCGGTGCTGCGCATCGCAGGCAAGCGCGCCGAGGTCTGCGGCGAAGTGGACGTAGGCACCCCTGTCGTGGCCGTGTCCTTTGCCGCCGACGGCCGCCGCGCCTTCGTGGTCAAGACCGACACGCACCGCCTGGGTGTGCTGCGTATCGACGAAAGCGGCGCGCAGCCCGTGGTGACCCACGATCCCGCCGAAGACCTGACCACGGGTCTCGTGCCGTTCAACCTGGTGGTGTCGCCAGACGGCGCGTTGGCGCTGGTGGTGGACATGGGCAGCCCGACCGCGTCGGACGGCCATGCGGATTCGGTCAGCGTGGTGGACCTGCGCGCCGATCCGCCGCGCGTGATCGACCGCCTCATGGTCGAGGACGGCCCCGAAGGCATCGCCATCAGCCCCGACGGCCGCCATGCCGCGGTCGCCATCGTGCAAGGTTCGAACAACCCCTCCAGCGCCTGGTTCCACCACCCGCGCGGCCAGATCGTGCTGCTGCGCATCGACGGCCAGTGCGTGACCCGCGCCGGCACCATCGAGGTCGGCGCGCTGCCCGAGGGCGTGGCCTTCAGCCCCGACAGCCGCTACCTCTACGTCGGCAATTTCCTGGATGCCGAAATGCAGGTCCTCGCCGTGGGCGACCACGGCCTGAGCGACACCGGCACCCGCATCGCCCTGCCCGGACGGCCCGCCTCGATGCGCGCCCAATCCTACTGACCCCAACCATCCCACCCTGCTCCTGGAGTTCCGCCATGACCACCGCTCCTCAAAAGAAACCGGCCCTGCTGGCCGCCGCCCTGCTCGCCCTCGCCGGCCTGGCGCCGCTGTCGGCCCACGCCCTGGACATCAAGCTCGGCCACGTGCTGGCGCCCAGCCACAGCTGGAACAAGGCCGCCGAAGGCTTCGCCGCAGAGGTCAAGGAAAAGACCGCCGGCCGCGTCAATTTCGTGCTGTTCCCCAGCGGCCAGCTGGGCAATGAAAAGACCATGCTGGAAGGCCTGCAGATCGGCAGCCAGGGCGCGGCCATCATCGGCTCGGGTTCGCTGCAACCCATCGAACCCAAGTTCGGCGTGGTCGAGCTGCCTTACACCTGGTCCACCTCGCAGCAGGCCTACAAGGCGTTCGACGGCGAACTGGGCGAGGCCCTGGCCAAGCTGGCCGACAAGAAGAACCTGACCATCATCTCGTGGTGGGAAAACGGCTTTCGCCACGTCACCAACAACCGCGGCGCGGTGGCCAAGCCCGCCGACCTGGCCGGCCTGAAGACCCGCGTCACGCCCGACAAAATGCGCCTGGACACCTTTACCGCGCTGGGCGCGAACCCCGCGCCGCTGGCCTTCGGCGAACTGTATTCGGCCCTGCAGCAGAAGGTGTTCGACGCCCAGGAAAATCCGCTGTCCATCATCTACACCTCGTCCTTCTTCGAAGTGCAGAAGTACCTGTCGCTGACCGGCCACGTCTGGGGTCCCGCCAACCTGATCATCTCCAAGCCGGTCTGGAACCGCCTCTCGGCCGAGGACAAGAAGATCGTGCAGGCGGCCGCCGACAAGTGGCGTGACACCCAACGCCAGATGATTACCGACGGCGACCAGCAGTACATCGCCCAGCTGAAGGACAAGGGCATGCAGGTCAACGAGGTCGACAAGGCCGCCTTCGCCGCCGCCGTGGAACCCGTCTGGAAGACCTACTCGGTCACCTATGGCCCCGAGCTGATGGCACTGGTGCAGAAGTACCGCGAGGCCAAGTAATGCTCAACCGACTGTCCGCGATCCTGTCGGGCATCAGCAAGGCCTTCGCCGCCCTGGCGGTGGCCTTGCTGGCGATCCTGATCTCCTACGTGGTGTTCGCCCGCTTCGTCACCCACACCACGCCGCACTGGGCCGAGGAACTGCCGCGCCTGGTGCTGGTGTGGTCGGCCTTCATCGGCGGCGTCGTCTGCAGCTATGAGCGTTCGCACCTGATGGCCGGGCTGCTGCCGTTCGTGGTGCGCAATCCCCGGATCCTCAACGCCTTCGAACGCATCAACCAGGCGCTCATCATCGTCGGCCTGGCGGCGCTGGGCTACGCCGGCTGGCAGCTGGCCGAGCTGACCATGGACCAGACCCTGCCCGCGCTGGACGTGTCCGCCGGCACCGTCTACCTGGCGCTGCCCTTCGCCTGCGCCATCACCATCGTGGTGCACCTGGCGCAGCTGTTCTCGCCCGCTCCCGCCGCTGCAAAGGATTAACAAGATGTCTACGGGTGCTCTCTTCCTGATGGGCGTGTTCACGATCACGGTGCTGATCGACATGCCCATCGCTTTCGGCCTGGTGCTGTCCTGCCTGGCCTATCTGGCGGTCTTCGACTCCGCGCCCATGATGGTGGCGGCGCAGCAGTACGTGGTGGGGCTGGACAGCTTCACGCTGCTGGCGATTCCGCTCTTCATCCTGGCCGCGCAGCTGATGAACGGCGCGGGTCTGACCCAGCGCATCGTGCGCCTGTGCGCCGCGATCGTCGGCGACATCAAGGGCGGCCTGGCGGTGGTGGCCGTGCTTGCCTGCCTGATGTTCGGCGCGCTGTCCGGTTCCGGCGTGGCCGACGTGGTCGCCATCGGCAGCCTGCTGCTGCCCGCCATGGCCCGCAGCGGCTACGACAAGGGCTTTTCCTGCGCCCTGGTCGGCAGCGCCGGCGCGACGTCCACCATCATTCCGCCCAGCATCGTGCTGATCGTCTACGGCACCATCACCGACACCTCGGTGGGCAAGCTGTTCGTGGCCGGCATCATCCCTGGGATCCTGCTGGGGCTGTCGCTGATCGGCGTGGCCATCTGGCAATCGCGCAAGCACAACTGGGCCGGCGGCCAGCCGTTCAGCTGGTCCGAGCTGCGCGCCGCCGCCGTCGACGCGCTGCCCGCCCTGATGGTGCCGGTGCTGATCATCGGCGGCATCCGCTTCGGCATATTCACCGCCACCGAGGCCGCCTCCAGCGCCATCATCTACGCCCTGCTGATCGGCTTCTTCTGGTACCGCACGCTGAGCCTGAAGTCGCTGTGGGACAACCTCAAGTCCACCGGCGAAAGCAGCGCCTCCATCCTGCTCATCATCGGCGCGTCGGGCCTGTTCGCCTGGGTGCTGGTGGCCGAACAGGTGCCGCAGGCGCTGTCCACGCTGCTGGTCGAATGGACCGACAGCAAGACTGCCGTGCTGCTGGTGCTGACGGTGGTGCTGCTGCTCCTGGGCACTTTCATGGAAGCCATTCCGGTCATCATCATCGTCGCTCCCGTGGTGATGCCGGTGCTGGCGCACTACAACATCGACCCGGTGCACTTCGGCATCCTGCTGTCGATCAACATGGCCATCGGCGCCAACACGCCGCCGGTCGGCGTCGACCTGATGGCCGCGTGCAAGATCGGCGGCATCAACATGATGCAGACCCTGCGCCCGCTGTCCTGGATGATGCTGGCCATGACCGCGGTCATGCTGCTGCTGACTTTCGTACCTGAATTGGTGCTGTTCCTGCCGAGGCACGTGCAATGACCCCTATCACCCCCTCCCGCCGTCCCCCCTTCCTGCGCCGCAGCTGGATGTTCGTGCCCGGATTCGACGCCAACGCCCAGGCCGACGGCCTGGCCAGCGGCGCCGATGCGCTGGTCGCGGACCTGGAAGAGTTCACCGCCCCGGCGGACCGGCCGGCCGCGCGCCCCATCATCGCCGAACTGTTCGGCCGCTGCCGCGCCCTGGGCGTGGTGGCCGCGGTGCGCATCAACAAGCTTGAAGACGACGGCCTGGCGGACCTGCGCGGCGTGATGCCGGGCGCGCCGGACGCGGTGTTCCTGCCCCATGCCGAAAGCGCGGCGCAGATCGCCGCGCTGGACCAGGCCATCAGCGCGCTGGAAGCCGAACTCGGCCTGCCCGCCGGCAGCACCGAGATCGTGCCCACGCTGGAGTCCGCGCTGGGCGTGCACCGCGCCTATGACATCCTGACCGCCAGCCCGCGCGTGTCCGCCTGCCTGCTGGCCGCCGAGGACCTGACCGCCAGCCTGGGCGCCGAGCGCGGCAAGGACGGCATCGAACTGCATCACCTGCGCGCCCGCTTCCTGCTGGATTGCACCGCCGCAGGCTGCCTGCCCATCGACTGCCCGTTCAACTATCGCGACATGCCCGCGCTGGAAGCCGATGTGCGCTGGGCCCGCCGCATGGGCCTGAAGTCCAAGTGCGCCACCGTGGCCGACCAGGTCAAGCTGATCCACACGGTGTTCACGCCCGCCCCGGACGAAGTCATGGCGGCCCATGATTGCGTCGCCCGCTATGAAGCCCAGCGCGCCGGCCGCCACGACGCCGAACGCATCGATCCGCCTGTCTACAACACCGCGCGCCGCCTGTTGGCGCGCCATCACCAATTCGAACGATGGGCCGCCGAGCGCCGCGCGCAGGCCGTCCCGCAACAAGGAGACTCCGCATGACGTCAGCAGCAATTCCCGAACGCAATGGCGGTCAGATCCTGATGCAGCAGCTGCGCATCCATGGCGCGCGCCGCGTGTTCATGATCCCCGGCGAAAGCTATCTGCCCTGCATCGACGCGCTGAATGACCACACCGATGCCATCGAGGCCATCGTCTGCCGCCAGGAAAGCGGCGCGGCCTACATGGCCGAGGCCTATGGCAAGCTGACCGGCGAGCCCGGCATCTGCTTCGTCACGCGCGGCCCGGGCGCCACCAACGCCAGCATCGGCGTGCATACCGCCTTCCAGGACTCCACCCCGATGATCCTGTTCGTGGGCCAAGTGGGCAACGACTTCATGGAGCGCGAAGCCTTCCAGGAGATCGACTACCGCCGCATGTTCGGCCAGATGGCCAAATGGGTGGCGCAGATCGACCGCACCGACCGCATTCCCGAGTACATCTCGCGCGCCTTCGCGATCGCGACCAGCGGCCGTCCCGGCCCCGTGGTGCTGGCGCTGCCCGAGGACACGCTGTGGGGCCGCGCCCGCGTGGCCGACCTGCCGCGCTACCCGCGCGTGCACAGCCACCCCGGCGCCGCCGACCTGGCCCGCATGACCCAATTGCTGGACGCCGCCGAACGTCCCTTCCTGCTGCTGGGCGGCAATGGCTGGCACCAGACCGCCATCGACCAGATCGCTGGCTTCGCCGAGCGTTTCGAGCTGCCGGTAGGCACCGCCTGGCGCCGCCTGGAGTGCTTCGACCAGCGCCACCCCAACGCCGCCGGCCACGTCGGCTGGGCCATGACGCCTGAGCTGCGCCAACGCCTGCGCGACGCCGATCTGGTGCTGGCCGTGGGCACGCGCATGGGCGAGGCCACCACCGAAGGCTATACCGTCATCGAAAGCCCGTTGCCGCGCCAGCGGCTGATCCATGTGTATCCGGACGCCGCCGAACTGGGCCGGGTGTTCTCGCCCACCCAGGCCATCGTGGCGGACGTGGCCAGCTTCGCCGCCAGCGTGGCGGACCTGGTCCCCGGCCACAAGACGGCGCGCGGCGAGGCGGTGCGCGCCGCGCACCAGGAACTGGTCGACAGCCTGCAGCCGCTGCCCTCGCCCGGGCCGATGAGCCTGGACCAGGCCGCCGCCTATGTCGACGCGCATGTGCCCGCCGACGCCTGCATCACCGTGGGCGCGGGCAACTACGCGCTATACCCCCACCGCTATCGCCGTTACGCCGGGCCGGGCACCAGCCTGACTCCCACGGTCGGCTCCATGGGCTACGGCCTGCCGGCGGCGATTTCGGCCAAGCTGGAAGACCGCAAGCGCACGGTGGTCTGCTATGCCGGCGACGGCTGCTTCCAGATGAACATGCAGGAACTGGGCGTGGCGCTGCAATACCGCCTGGGCGTGGTCGTGCTGGTGTTCAACAACGGCATCTGGGGCACCATCCGCGCGCACCAGGAACGCGAGTTCCCGGCCCGCACCATCGCCCTGTCCTTCGAGAATCCGGACTTCACGCAGATCATCCGCGGCTACGGCGGCTATGGCGAAGCCGTGGAAGACACCGCCAGCTTCGGCCCCGCCTTCGAGCGCGCGCTGGCGTTTGCCGAACGCGAGAACCTGCCGGCCCTGCTGGAAATCCGCTACGACGCCAACGGCATTTCGCCGGGCGAAACCCTGATGGGCATCCGCGAGGCCGCGCTGGCCCGCAATGCCGCCGCCAGCCACTGACACAGAGGGACTCCAACATGACGACGACTATCTCGATCAACGGACAGCGGCTGTGGCAGTCGCTGATGGACCTGGCGCAGATCGGCGCCACGCCCAAGGGCGGCAACTGCCGCCTGGCGCTGACCGCGCTGGACGGCCAGGGCCGCGACCTGGTCACCGGCTGGATGCGCGATGCCGGCATGACGCTGCGCGTGGACCAGGTGGGCAACATCTTCGCCCGCCGCGCCGGCCGCAACAATGACCTGCCGCCGGTCATGACCGGCAGCCATATCGACACCCAGCCCACCGGCGGCAAGTTCGACGGCTGCTACGGCGTGCTGGCGGGCCTGGAGGTCATGCGCAGCCTGAACGACCACGGCGTGGTCACGGAAGCGCCGCTGGAAGTGGCCATATGGACCAATGAGGAAGGCTCGCGCTTCGTGCCCGTGATGATGGGTTCGGGCGTGTTCGCCGGCAAGTTCCCGCTGGAAGTGGCGCTGACCGCGACCGACCGCGACGGCAAGTCGGTGGCCGACGAGCTGGCCGCCATCGGCTATGCCGGCGCGGACCCCGTGGGCGGCCGCCCGGTGGGCGCTTACTTCGAGGCCCATATCGAGCAAGGCCCGATCCTGGAGCATGAAGAAAAAGTGGTCGGCGTGGTGACCGGATCGCTCGGCCTGCGCTGGTACGACGTGACCGTGACCGGCATGGAAATGCATGCCGGCCCCACCCCCATGCCGATCCGGCGCGACGCGCTGTACGCCGCCAGCTTCCTGCTGCAGGCGGTGGTGGACATCGCCAACGATAACCAGCCGCATGGCCGCGGCACCGTGGGCGAGATCCACGCGCATCCCGGTTCGCGCAACGTCATTCCGGGCCAGGTGCGCTTCACGGCGGACCTGCGCCACGAGGACGAAGCCACGCTCACTCGCATGGACCAGCGCTGGCACGAAGTCTGCGCCGAAATCGCCCAGCGCCACAACGTGGCGGTGGACGTGAAGCACGTGCAGTACTTCCCGCCCACGCCATTCGACCCGGACCTGGTCGGCAAGGTGCGCGACGGCGCTGCCCGCCGCGGCCTGGCCGCCATGGACATCGTCACCGGCGCCGGCCACGACGCGGTCTACATGGCCGCCGTCACCCCCACCGCCATGATCTTCGTGCCCTGCAAGGACGGCGTCAGCCACAACGAGATCGAGGACGCCAAGCCCGCTGATCTGGAAGCGGGCTGCAACGTGCTGCTCGACGCCATGGTGGCGCGCGCCAACAGCCAGGGAGCCCGGTCATGACCCAGGACGCCGCCTACTGGCGCGCCCGCGCCGCCGCGCTCACTTTCAACGGCCAGGCCTACATCGACGGCGCCTATTGCGACGCGGCCGATGGCGCCACCTTCCCCGCCACCAGCCCGATAGACGGGCGCAAACTGGCCGACGTGGCGTCTTGCGGCCAGGCCGACGTGGACCGCGCCGTGCTGGCCGCCCGCCGCGCCTTCGAGGCCGGCGTCTGGAGCAGCCTGGCGCCGCGCCAGCGCAAGCAGCATCTGCTGCGCCTGGCCGCGCTGATCGAGACGCACCGCGAGGAACTCGCGCTGCTGGAAACGCTGGACATGGGCAAGCCGATCCGCGACGCGCTCGCCTTCGACGTGCCGGAGACGGCGCGCTGCTACGCCTGGTACGCCGAAGCCATCGACAAGATCTACGACGAGATCGCCCCCACCGGCCCGGACGCGCTCGCGACCATCACGCGCGAAGCGCTGGGCGTGGTCGCGGCGGTGGTGCCGTGGAATTACCCGCTGATGATGGCCGCCTGGAAGGTCGCGCCGGCCCTGGCCGCCGGCAACAGCGTCATCCTCAAGCCGGCCGAGCAGGCCTCGCTGTCGGCCATCCGGCTGGCGGCGCTGGCCGAGGAAGCCGGCATCCCCGCCGGCGTCTTCAGCGTGGTGCCTGGCCTGGGCGCAAAGGCCGGCCAGGCGTTGGGCCTGCATCCCGACGTGGACTGCATCGCCTTCACCGGGTCGACCGCCACCGGCAAGCGCTTCATGGAGTATTCGGGACAATCGAACCTGAAGCGCGTGTGGCTGGAGTGCGGCGGCAAGTCGCCCCACATCGTGTTCGAGGACTGCCCCGACCTGGACCGCGCCGCCCAGGCCGCGGCGCTCGCCATCTTCTCCAACCAGGGCGAAGTCTGCATCGCGGGCTCGCGCCTGTACGTGCAGGATGGCATCTACGACGCCTTCATGGCCAAGGTCGCGGACCATGCCGCCGCGCTGCAGCCAGGCGATCCGCTGGATCCGGCCACCGCCATGGGCGCCATGGTCGATGAACGCCAGATGCGCGGCGTGCTGGCCCGCATCGAAGCGGGCGCCGCCGAAGGCGCACAGCTGCGCATGGGCGGCCGCCAGGCCCTAGGCGCCACCGGCGGCTACTACATCGAACCGACCATCTTCGATTGCGCAGGCCAGGACAACAGCCTGGTGCGCGAGGAAATCTTCGGCCCGGTGCTGGCCGCGCAGCGCTTCGCCACCGAGGACGACGCGGTGCGGCTGGCCAACGACTCGATCTACGGCCTGGGCGCCGGGCTCTGGACCGCCAACCTGTCGCGCGCTCATCGTCTCTCGCGCCGCCTGCGCTCGGGCCTGGTGTGGGTCAACTGCTACGCCGACGGCGACATCACCGTGCCTTTCGGCGGCGTCAAGCAATCGGGCTTCGGCCGCGACAAGTCGCTGCACGCGCTGGATAAGTACAGCGACCTGAAGACCACCTGGATCAGCCTGACGGCCTGATCCCCCGGGCGGACGCCCTCGCGGCGTCCGCCATCCTTGCCATTTCGCGTTATCTGCTTGGCCGCCAGCGCCATTGAAGACGGTGGGCCCTTGTGCGACCTTGAACGGCGACGGGCTGCCCATCGCGGTTCCGTTGCGGGCAGGCGCAGGCGCTCTCCCGCCATCAGAACAATGACTGGAGACTACGATGCGCAATGCGACAAGGCGAGCCGCGCTGGCCGCCATGCTGGCCGCCACAGCCTGGGCCGCGGCCGGGCCGGCTTGGGCGCAAGCCCCCTATCCCTCCAAACCCGTCACCATCCTGGTCGGATTCCCGCCCGGCACGGCGACCGACACCGTCGCCCGCATGGTCGGCGACCGCCTGGCGCAGCGTCTGGGCCAGCAGTTCATCGTCGAGAACAAG
Source organism: Achromobacter xylosoxidans (assembly GCF_002192695.1). GTDB lineage: Bacteria > Pseudomonadota > Gammaproteobacteria > Burkholderiales > Burkholderiaceae_B > Achromobacter > Achromobacter xylosoxidans_C. The sequence continues at coordinate 65,311 of NZ_MTLG01000075.1, read as the reverse complement.
CCCGGCGCGGGCGGCTCCATCGCCGCCGGCCTGGGTGCGCGGGCCAAGCCCGACGGCTATACGCTCATGATCGGCGCATCGGCGCCGCAGGCCATCAACCCGCACGTCTATCCGAACCTGAACTACGACGCGCGCAAGGACTTCGCGCCCATCGGCCTGCTGACCTGGCTGCCCTACCTGTTCGTCGTCAGCCCCGACAATCCGGCCAACAACCTGCAGGACTTCCTCGCGGCCGTGAAGGCCAAACCGAACCAGTACACCTACGCCACCACCGGCGTGGGCACCACCAGCCATCTGGTGACCTCGGTGCTGCTGGCCAAGGCCGGCGCCAGCATGATCCACGTGCCCTACAAAGGCAGCAGCCAGGCGCAGACCGATATCGTCGGCGGGCGGACCTACGCCACCTTCGACACCATGGTGTCCTCGCTGGCGCTGGTGAAAGCCGGGCGCCTGAAGGCGATCGCCGTCAGCACCCCTGAGCGGGTCGCCAGCCTGCCCGACGTGCCCACCGTCGCCGAACAGGGCTACCCCGGCTTCGACATGGGCGCCTGGCTGGGCCTGATCGCGCCCGCCGGCATCCCGCCCGACATCCAGCAGAAGCTGGCCGCCGAGGTCAATGCCGTGCTGGCCGATCCAGCCGTGCGCGACAAGCTGGCGGACCTGGGCGCCCAGGTCCGCACCACCGCCACGCCCGCCGAGTTCGGCGCGCTGATGAAATCCGAATACGAGTCGTGGGGCCAGGTGGTGCGCGACTTCAACGTCAAAGCCAGCGACTGAACCGGAGACCCGAACCATGCATAGCGCCATGAGCCCCGCGGAACGCGATACCCGCATACAACTGGCCGCCTGCTACCGGCTGGTGTCCCACTTCGGCATGAGCGATCTCATCTACAACCACATCACCGCGCGCATACCTGGCCCGGAGGGCCATTTGCTGATCAATCCCTACGGCATGATGTACGACGAAATCACCGCGTCCAGCCTGGTCAAGATAGACCTGGACGGAAACGTGCTGGACAACCCCGGCGAGTATGGCATCAACGCCGCCGGCTACGTCATCCATAGCGCCGTGCACGGCGCCCGCCACGACGTGCAATGCGTCATCCATACGCACACGCGAGCCGGCATGGCGGTGTCGGCGCTGCAATGCGGCTTGCTGCCGCTGACCCAGACCGCCATGCGCTTCGCCAAGATCCCGTACCACGACTATGAGAGCGTGGCCATCGACCTGGACGAGCGCGCACGGCTGGTGGCGGACCTGGGCCAGTCCGAGGCGATGATCCTACGCAACCACGGCTTGCTCGCCGCGGGTCCGAGCATCGCGCAGGCATTCAACACGCTGTACTGGCTGGAGATGGCCTGCAAGGCGCAGGTCGACGCCCTGGCCGCCAACCGCGAACTCTGCGTCCCGCCGCCAGAGGTCATCGAGAAAACCTGGCACCTGTACCAGCCGACCACGCGGCGCCCCTTCGGCGAGCTGGAATGGCCGGCGATGCTGCGCCTGATGGACAGGAAGGATCCCGGCTACCGCGACTGAGTCCCAGGCTAGCCCCGCCCCAGCAGGTCGATGCCGGCCGCGCTGTCCGCGCCGTCCGGCAGGATCGCGGCGAGGCTGGTCTTGACCTCCAGGAAGTACGGCGCGGCCGAGGCCAGTCCGCGCGCGATGGCCGCGGCCACCTGGTCTGGATGGGTGACGTACTCGGCCTGCATGCCGAAGGCGCGCGCCATCATCGTGAAATCGGGGCTCGCCAGGTTGGTGCCCGCGTGGCGGCCGGGATAGGTGCGCGCCTGATGCAGGCGGATGGAACCGTAGCAGTGGTTATTGGAGACGATGAAGAACACCGGCAGCCCGCGTTCGGCCGCGGCCATCATTTCATTGCCGGTCATCATGAAGCCGCCGTCGCCAACCAGGCACACGACCTTGCTGCCAGGCTGGCGCAACTGCGAGGCGATTGCCGCCGGCGTGCCATAGCCCATGGCGCCGGACTGCGAGGCCATCAGCCGTTGCGGATAAACAAAGGGAAAATGGCGGTACACCGGCGCGGCGAAGGTGCCCGCGTCCAGGCACACCATGAGGTCCGGTGGCGCCAGTTCGGCCAGCGCTCGCACCACCGACACGAAGGGCACGCCGTCGTCGGCTTCTGGAGCGGGCCAGGCGGCGGTGCGCTCACGGATCGCGCGCAGGGATGCCGCCCAGTCCTCGCGCCCGCCACGGTCCGCCGCCGGCAGCGCGGCCAGCGCCTGCGCCGTGGCCACCGGGTCCGCGATGATGCCCGCGTCCGCCGCAAAGTGCTGGTTCACGAAATGCGCGTCGGCATGGCAATGCACCAGCGTCTGCGACGGTCTGGGATAGGCCGGAAACGTGTAGCCCTGCGTGGTGATGTCGCCCAGGCGCGTACCCAGCGCCAGGATCAGGTCGCTGGAATCGAAGGCCGCCACCTGCGCGGGCTGCGTCGCCAGGTCCAGGTCGCCGGCGTACAGCGGATGCGTGTTGGGGAACAGGTCATGCTGGCGGAACGATACTGCCACCGGTATGCCGTGCCGTTCCGCCAGCTGCCGCAGCGCCTCGCGGCCGCCCGGCGCGTTGAAGGCGCCCCCGGCAATGATCAGCGGCTTGCGGGCGGCGTCCAGCAAGGCTTGCAGCCGCGCCAGCGCGGCGGGCGCCGGCTGCGCGGCGCTGGCCGGCTCGGCCACCCAGTCCGGCTGCGGCACGCACGCCTGCTGCACGTCTTCCGGCACCACCAGCACCACCGGCCCTGGCGTACCCGAAGTGGCGACGCGCAGGGCCTTGAAAGCGGCCCAGGCCACGTCCTCGGGCGCCGCCACCTCGTGCACCCATTTGGCGACGGAACCGAACATCTTCTGGTAGTCGATCTCCTGGAAAGCCTCCTTGCGCAGGTCCTTGCGCGGCACCTGTCCGATCAGCAGGACCAGCGGCACGCCGTCCTGCTGCGCGGCATGCACGCCGATGGCCGCGTTCGCCGCCCCCGGGCCCCTCGACACCATGACCACCCCCGGGCGGCCCGTCAGCCGGCCGTCGGCGCACGCCATGAAGCTCGCGCCCCCTTCGTGCCTGCAGGTCACCACATCGATGCCCGGGAAATCATGCAGGGCGTCGAGCACGCCCAGATAGCTTTCGCCGGGAACCAGGAAGACGCGGTCGACGCCGTTGCGGGCGAAGACCCCGAGCAAGGCGTGGGCAGAGGTGTTCAGTTCGGAAGCAGGTGTCATGGATGGCAAGAAACCAAGGGCAAGCGCGCGGGCGCGGGTCTGATACGCAGGAATTCTAGGGTGGCTGGCGGCAAGCCATGTAGGCATACTGTGCCTATCAGATATACAGAAAACGCACACAAGGAGGAGCCGCCCGCAAGCGCCGGCGGCGAGACATCGCGATGGACCTGCGCAAGATCGAAAACCTGATCCACGTGGCCGACTCGGGCAGCTTCTCCAAGGCCGCCTCGGTGCTGGGCATCGCGCAATCGGCGCTGGGCCGCCAGGTCAGGAAGCTGGAAGACGAATGCGGCTGCGCCCTGCTTTACCGCAACGGCCGCGGCGTGTCCTTGACCCCGGAAGGCGAGAAGCTGCTGGATAGCCTGCGTCCCCTGCTGGCCCAAATGGCGCGGGTCGTGACCGAATTCCACGACGAGCAGAAATCGCCCTCCGGCCAGGTCACGCTGGGCCTGACGCCCACGCTCTCCCACATGGTCGGCATGCCGCTGGTGGCGGCAGTCTGGAAGCGCCATCCGCGCATCCAGCTCAACGTCATCACCGGCTACAGCGGCTACGTGCATGAATGGCTGGCCAACGCCCGCGTCGACATCGCGGTGCTGCATGACGCGCGCCGTTCCCAGCACGTGGCGGTCGATCCCCTGGCCGAGCTGGACCTGGCGCTGGTATCGCCCGCGCAGAACCTGTCACCCGCCGCGCGGGCCTTGCCCTCCATCGACTTCGCTCAGCTGGCGGATCTGCCCCTGGCGCTGCCCACCCGCAGCCACGGCCTGCGCCGCACGCTGGAACAGGCGGCGGCGCAGGCGGATACGCCCCTGAACGTCGTGTTCGAAATGGACGCGCTGGAACTGATGAAGGAAATCGTATTGAACGGACTGGCCCACACGGTGCTGGCCCTGCCCGCGGTGGTGGGTGAATTGAACAACGGCCAACTGGTCGCCCGCCGGATCGTCAACCCCGCCTTGTCCACGCGCCTAATGCTGGCCACCGCATCGAACCGCCCGCTGACGCAGGCGGTGAGGATCGTGCAGGACATCCTGCGGGAGTTGCTGCGGGAGATGGTTGAGGCGGAGCCTTACCGGTCGTACATGCGGATGGCGGATGCGCGGTCGGCACCGCCATGAGGTTTTGCCGCCTTCCATCCCCCCCGCATCACCTCGGCACCGGCAACGGCGGCGCAGGCGTCAGCGGCCCCGTCGGCACGCCGCGCTGCGCCGGCATCGGCGGCAGGCGAGATGGCGCCGGGCTCATCCAGCCGGGCTGCCGGCTCGGCCCGCTGGAGGGCGGCGCGGGCGGGCCGGGCGGCCTGCCGGCGGTGGCGCAACCGGTGCCCAGGCAGGGTTCCTGGGCTGCGCCCGGATTGACCAGTCTGGGGCATGAAGCGCCGACGCAGGCATCGGGTATGACGCGGGCCGAAGGCGGGGCCGGGGGAACGGCGGGCCCGGCGCCTTGCGCGACGGCTTGCCCGCAAGCCGCCGCCAGCAGCGCGGCGGCGTAGAGGATTTTCATGGCTGCATGCCCCTGCCCCTGGTCCGCGGCCATGCGCGGTGTTGCGTGCGCAGCCCAGACCCGCGTCGCGCCGGGGCCTGGACGGGCGCGGGATGATTCCAGTGTGCTCCCGCGCCTGACGGCCTGTCCAGGCAGGCCCGGCCTCAATCCAGCCGGATATCCGCGCTTTTCACCACCGAGGCCCAGCGCGCGCGTTCGCTGTTGAAGAACTGCGCCAGCTCGGCGGGATTGCGGGTGACGATTTCGGCGCCTTGTTCGTTCAGCTGCGCCTTCACGTCCGGCTGGTTGACGATCCGCGCCATCAGCTCCGACAAGCGGATGGCGACGGGATCGGTCGTGGTCACCGGCGCCATCACCCCCTGCCAGGTGCCGGACTCGAAGCCGGCCACGCCCTGTTCGGAGATGGTGGGAATGTCCGGCACGAGCTGCATCCGTTCGCGCTTGGAGATCGCGATCGGGCGCAGCTTGCCGGCCTTGATGTGAGGCAGCGTGGCCAGCAACCCGTTCATGATGACCTGGGTCTGCCCGCCTATGGTGTCGGTCACCGCCTGCGAACCACCCTTGTAGGGCACGTATTCCCATTGCGCGCCCGTGGCCTGCTGCACGGCGACCGCGGCCAGGTGCGGCGCGCTGCCGATCGCGGTCACGGCGAAATTCAGGCGCTGCTTCTTCGACAAGGCCACCAGCTCGGGCACCGTCTTGGCCGGCACGTCGGGATGCACGGCCAGCACGTGCGGCGAATAGGCCAGCATGCCGACCGCCCGCAGGTCCGTGGAGGGATCGAAGGACAGCTTGGTGTACACCGACGGGCTGATCGCCAGCGCCCCCACGTCGCACAGCAGCACGGTATGGCCTTCCTGCGCCGCCTGCACCACCAGGCCGGCGCCCAGGTTGCCATTGGCCCCGGGCTTGTTCTCGACCACCACGGTCTGCTTCAGGGCCTCGGCCAGGCGCGGCGCCACAATGCGCGCGATGATGTCCGACGAGCCGCCGGGCGGGTAAGGCACGATGATGCGGACCGCGCGCGTAGGCCAGTCGCCCGACTGCGCCCATGCCGGCAGCCACGGCGACAGGCAAAGCGCCGCGGCGCCGCCCAGGAACTGTCTCTTGCTCGGGTTCATGAAGTCTCCTCTGGAATTGTCTTGCGGACAGTTGCGGCCGGCGGCGCTGCGGCAGCCTCTTGGGACCGCCTGCTGGACCCTGTCGCCTCCAACCCGCTCTGGCTTTGCGGATGTCATCGTACAACTTCATAAATATTCTTGGAAAGCAGAATGTTCTGGTATCGGGTATGTCCGTATTTCACCTTATATTTCCGCTAAATCGGTGTTGAAGTCCGCCATTCCATGTTGTACGATGACTTGACCATCAACCGACATATCGGCCCACTTCCGCCTTCGATGGCACCCCATACGGATCACCGCAACATGACCACCCCGCAGGAACTCAAGCACATCGTTTCGGACGGCTTGCTGTCTTTTCCCGTCACCGATTTCGACCAGAACGGCGACTTCAACGCCAGGAGCTACGCCCGGCGCCTCGAGTGGCTGGCGCCCTACGGCGCGACCGCCCTGTTCGCCGCCGGCGGCACTGGTGAATTCTTTTCGCTGGCGCCAGAGGAATACGCCGACGTCATCCGCACCGCGGTGCAGACCTGCGCGGGCAAGGTCCCCATCCTGGCTGGCGCGGGCGGTCCGACCCGCACGGCCATCGCCTACGCGCAAGAGGCCGAGCGCCTGGGCGCCAAGGGCATACTGCTGCTGCCCCACTACCTGACCGAAGCCTCGCAACAAGGCATCGCCGCGCACGTCGAACAGGTCTGCAAGGCCGTGGATATCGGCGTCATCGTCTACAACCGCGCGCAGTCGCGCCTGTCGGCCGACAGCCTGGCGCAATTGGCCGAGCGCTGCCCCAACCTGGTCGGCTTCAAGGACGGCGTGGGCGACATCGAGGCCATGGTGCGCATCCGCCGCAAGCTGGGCGACCGCTTTTCCTATCTGGGCGGCCTGCCCACGGCCGAGGTCTATGCCGCCGCCTACCGCGCGCTGGGCGTGCCGGTCTATTCGTCGGCGGTGTTCAATTTCGTGCCGCGTACCGCCATGGAGTTCTACCGCGCCATCGCCGCGGGCGACCACGAAACCAGCAACCGCCTGCTCGACGATTTCTTCCTGCCCTATCTCGATATCCGCAACCGCGTGCCCGGATATGCCGTCAGCATCGTCAAGGCCGGCGCCAAACTGGTGGGCCACGACGCGGGTCCAGTGCGCGCGCCCTTGACGGATCTGCGGGCCGACGAACTGGAAATGCTGGACGCCCTGATCCGCAAGCTCGGCCCGCAGTAAGGTACTTTCCCCGGCAGTGGTATATATGGACCCGTCCAGCCACACCAGGGAGTCCGACCATGGCGCGTCGACGCAGCCTCGCGTTTCTGCTTTGCCTGCTGGCCGCGCCCGCGGGCGCGGCCGTCGTCTACGACAACCACGGCCTGGTGGTCGAAGCCGCCACCGGCAGCCGCAACGACTGGAACACCGGCCAGCGGCAGGCCACCCGCGCCACCACCATTACCTACCAGGGCAAGCCGCTGTGCGGCAAGGACGTCGGCGCCCTGCTCTATCCAGATGGCCAGCGCATCGAGGCCCGCGCCTTCTTCTGCGCGTCCACCGCCAAGGCCTTGGAAACGGACGCCGTGCTGGCCTACTTCACCAGTTCCAGCGCCGACACCGTGCTGGCGCAATTGCGCGTCGCCAACGGCGCGCTGCGGGTCGAACGCCTGGCCTTGTCCGCCCAGCCCGAGCGTGACCGCATCTCCACCACCCGTTTCGAGGATGCGCGCCTGCCCGGCTGGACGCGCGTCCAGACCTCCTGGAACGAAACCGTGATGATCCGCCACGCGCCGCTCGCCGCCCTGAACCTGGGGCCGGGCAAACTGCTGGACGTGGCCGACGGCGTGGCCTACCTGGCCGTGCCTCCAGGCAGGGACGCAATCGAGATCGAGCCCACCAAGCGGGTCAAGGACGCCGACGGCTATCTGCAGATCGTGCCGGCCATCACCAAGTTCGTGGACACGCCGATGGCCTTCCGCGCGGTGCGCATGAGCGACGGGCGCGAACTGGCCCGCCTGGATTTCAAGGACCTCTGCCTGCGCCTGCCCGCGATCCAGTTCGACAGGCCGGACGCGCAGTCCAAGTCCTCGGCCGCGCCCGACGTGGCCTTCGACGAGGTGCCGGCCTGGCGCGCCGCCACCTTGCAGCTGACGCAGGCGGCGCAGGGACGCGCCGCGCTGCGCCTGCAGCCGGGCGTGGCCCTGCCGCGCAAGCCCGGCTGCGCGCCGGGTTGATCTCGCCCGCTCAGATCAGGAACTGGCGGTAGGCCTCGTTGGCGGTTTCCTCGGTATGGGCGTAGCCCAGCTGGCGCAGGAACGCGTCCAGCGCCGCGCTGTCCGCCAAGGGAGCCTGGATGCCGACCAGCGCCGAGCTGAATTCCGTGCCCTGGTTGCGGTAGTGGAACAGGCTGATGTTCCAGTTGGGCGCCATCTCGGACAGGAACTTCATCAGCGCGCCGGGACGCTCCGGAAACTCGAAGCGGAACAGGCGCTCGCCGGCAGCCAGCGGCGAACGGCCGCCCACCATGTAGCGGATGTGCTGTTTCGACACTTCGTTGTTGCTCAGGTCGCCGACGGAGAAACCCTGCTCCTGCAGCGCCGCCATGATTTCGGCCGCATCGCCGCGCCGCGAAATCTGCATGCTGACGAAGATGTGGGCGGTGCGGGCGTCGGCGATGCGGTAGTTGAATTCCGTCACGCTGCGCTGGCCGATCACGCCGCAGAAGCGGCGGAAGCTGCCGCGTTCCTCGGGCACCGTGACGGCGAAGACCGCCTCGCGCGCCTCGCCGACCTCGGCGCGGTCCGCGACGAAGCGCAAGCGGTCGAAGTTCATGTTGGCGCCCGAGGTCACCGCCACCATGGGCAGGCCTTGCACGCCCTCGCGTTCCACGTACTTCTTCAGCCCGGCCACCGCCAGCGCACCGGCCGGTTCCAGCACGCTGCGGGTATCCAGGAACACGTCCTTGATCGCCGCGCAGACCGCGTCCGTATCCACCAGGATGATCTCGTCCAGGTATGCGCGGCACAGGCGGAAGGTCTCCTCGCCCACCAGCTTGACCGCCGTGCCATCCGAGAACAGGCCCACCTCGGGCAGGTTGACCCGCTCGCCCACCTGCATGGACAGCGACATGGCGCAGGAATCCTCGGTCTGCACGCCGATGACCTTGACGCTGGGATCCACCGCCTTGATGTAGGTCGCCACCCCCGCGGCCAGCCCGCCGCCGCCGATCGGCACGAAGACGGCATGCAAGGGGCCCGCATGCTGGCGCAGGATCTCCATGCCCACCGTGCCCTGGCCGGCGATCACGTAGGGGTCGTCGAAGGCCGGGATGAAGGTCAGGTCCTGCGCGCTCGCCAGCTTCTGCGCATGGCCGTAGGCATCGCTATAGGAATCGCCCGCCTGCACCACCGTCACGGTGGGGCCGCCGTGCGCCTTGACCGCATCCACCTTCACCTGCGGCGTGGTCTGCGGCACCACGATGATGGCGCGCACGCCCATCCTGGCGGCCGAAATCGCCACGCCTTGCGCGTGGTTGCCGGCGGACGCCGTGATCACGCCCCGCTCCAGCGCCGCCTGCGGCGTGTTGCGCATCTTGTTGTAGGCGCCGCGCACCTTGAAGGAGAAGACCGCCTGATTGTCCTCGCGCTTGAAATAGACCGGGTTGCCCAGCCGCGCGGACAGGCCGCGGGCGCGGTCCAGCTCGGTTTCGCGGGCGATATCGTAGATGCGGGCGGTCAGGATCTGCCTCAGGTATTCCATCGGCGAGGCCCGGCCGTCCTGGAACGCGGTCGGCGTGGCGGTTTGCTGGCTGGCTTGGGGGGTGTGGTGCATCTGGCTCTCTGCTTCGGTGTGCTTGCCCGGCAGAGGCGGCCACAAAAAAGTGCCGGTGTCAATTCTTTCGCGCAAATCAAGAAGGACTTGAAACCGTATATGGGACAGTAGGTTAGCTCCTTTCGGGGCCGCTTAGAAGAAGAGCGGCGTTGTCGGCTAGGAGCGACATAGGAGCGTTGGGAGAGAAAGCCGCATCGCACTGTGTAGTGCTGGATTGCCGAGGAACGGCGGGCCTGTCGCATCATCATAGCCCAACAGGCTCGGCGGCATCCAGAATGAAGAACGCGCAGCCTGGGCTGCGCGTTCGATGGATGCCGTTGAATAGCATGCGGTGCAATCATGGCGGCTTCGGTGGTGTGCTGCGGGTCGCCGTGCCCTTCCTGAATCCTCGATCCCCCGCCATGAACGCTTCCAGCATATGCGGGATCAGCGTCGCCGCATCAACGGCCTCGCCATACGCCTGCGCGTGTAGCGCGGCGTAGCGGTCGAGGTCGACTTTCAAGCTGGTCGGGCAAACGAAAGTCAGCTTGGTGCTCTCGGTCTTCGGCAGCGGGCCGAGCCGCAGCTTCTTGGTCGTGCTCATCGTGAAGTCCCCCGGTTGAAGAACAGCGGCTGGTACGGCCGCAGCACCAGATCCCGGTTGACGATGATGCGAACCGGCAGGCCCGGCCGTTGCGTTAAGGTCGGCTGGATGTTGAGGTTGCGCCGGGTCATCTCCTGGCCGACCTGATTGATGCTGTCCTGCGCGCTGTCGCGCCCAGCGATGATGACGCGATCACCATCCTGCCGGTTCTCCGGCGCGGCCAGCTCGGCACCGACGCCCAGCAGCGTGGTGAGTGCCGCACCGGCAAAGATGCGGCCCCAGTGGTAGTCCACATCGTCCTCCAGCCCGGCATAGCCGGCTGGGTCGGTGCCGGCCAGGTTGTCGAGCGTGAGCGAAGACGTGTCCGGCAGGATGATCCGGTTCCAGACGACTTGAACGCGGCTCTGCCCGTAGCTGACCTGGCTGTTGTATTTGCCCAGGATGCGCGAACCCTGCGGAATCAGCAGGAAGCGCCCGGTGGCTGTGTCATAGACCGGCTCCGTCACCGTGGCGATCACGTCGCCGGGCAAGTCCGACTTGATGCCCGTCACCAAGGCACCTGCGACCACTGTTCCGGCCATAACCTGATACGGCGAAATTGGCAGAGTCAGATTGCCGGAATTACGGGTTTCAGTGGGGCCAGCTTTCATGAAAGCCTCTTTCTGGTCTTGCCGGTTTTGCACCGCTGTCGGGTCAGCAGGTTGGGCCGCCGTGGAGGCCGGCCCGGCCGCCAGCGGGTCAAACGCCGCATTGGCGGCGAAGCCCGGCGCAGCGGCCACCTGTGTCTGCGCTACCGGCGCCGCATTCTGCCCACCCGAGCGGAAGAACACGGACGAGGCCGCGGCCGCCTCGGCTTCTTTTCGCAGGGCATCGTTCGGGTCGTGACCGGGGGCCGCGTAGGCAGCCGTCGCCGGTTGCTGCGACTTCACGATAGCCGGGCCAAGATCGCCCGGCAGCGGTGGCCCTAGTTCGGGAACGGCAGGCAGCAACGCCGGCGGCAGCTTGGAATAGTCCGTCGGCAGCGCATCCAGTCCTTCCGACTTTGACACGCGATCGACGTTGTAAAGCTCGGTCTGCTCGCCTGTGCTGCGTCGATGAGGTTGCAGCGACCACATCAGCGCGCCGAGCACGGCGACCGCTAGGACGCCGGCAAGGATGGCCAGCGAGCGCCGGTTCAGGCGTGTGACTGGACGCGGCTGGGCGCGCAGCGCCACTGCCTCCGGCGCCACCTTGTCCGCCTGCGGCGCGGCAAGGTCGGGAGTGTCATCCTGGCTCATGGTCAGTTCCTCCGTGCAACACCATCGGTGCGCTCGATCCGCACCACGTCGCCGCCATCGCCGCCCAGCCGCAGTTCGGCCGCGCCGAACAGGCGATCCACGACGTAGTACGGCGAGCGAAAACGGTAGTTCACCAGTTGCCCGTCGCCCTGCGCGCCGATGACAAACAGCGGCGGCAGCTCGCCCTGGGCGATGCCCGGCGGGAACTGGATATAGACCTTCTCTCCATCATCGAAGGCGCGCAGAGGCTTCCACGGCGGGTTGCTGCCCGATACCGCGTAGCGGAAGCGGATCTTGTCCAGCGACAGGCCCGTATCGACAGGCGTTGTTGCCTGCGCTGCCTGCGCCTGGCGCTGCAACGCGAGCATTCGGTCTTTCGGATAGTCCCAGGACACCGACGCCATCCATGCCCTCTCGGTCGAGGTCAGCTCCAGCAGGTAGGTGCGCCGACTGGTGGTGATGACGAGATTGGTTTTCAGACCGGAGCGGATAGGCTTGACCAGCACATTGACGCGCAGATCGGCCCCGCCGCCGCTGGACGTGTCGCCCACGATCCAGCGCACGGTATCGCCGGCGGCGACCGTTACCAGTTCCTCGCCCGGTTGAAGCGAAACCACCGTCACGCGCCCCGGCGACGCATAGACCTGATAAAGCGCGCCATCGGTGAACGGCCACACCTGAATCGCGTTGACGTAGCCCTCACGGGTAGGCGCGATACGCGCTTCTGCATTGGCACGGGAAACGCGCACCTTTTCGTCGGCCGGCTCCGGCGCAACGGGGGCCTCATCGAGTTCCGGCAGGGGCTTCAACTGCGCCGGCAGCGCCAGCGGTTCAGGGACGGCGACGACTTCGACGGGCTTGGGCGGTTCGGGCAACGGCTGGGCCAGCACCGTCTCGTCGAGCGAGATGGATGGCGGCGGCTTCCCCTGCGAGGCGCAGCCCGCGAGGGCCAGCAGCGTCAAAGGAACAACGTAAAGGCGGAAACGAAGTTTCATGGTTTGGCTCCTTCGGAAGAATCCAGTTCGCGGCTCCATGACAGGCCGTTGACGTAGATACCCAATGGGTTCTTGAGCAGGCGCTGTTCAGTACGCGGGGTTTGCAGGACGGTCGAAAGCACGGCGTTCCAGCGTTCGGTGCCGGCGGGCGCACCGTTGACATAGCGCTGCTCTGTCCAGCGCACGTTGAAAGACGTGTCGCTCGCGCGAACCACGCTGGTGATTTGCACCGTTACCGATTCCTTGCCGATGCGGGCGAATGGGTCATTGGTGCGGGCGTAGTCGTTGAGCACCGCCGCGCCCTTGTCGGTGGTGTAGTCGTAGGCATCGAGCCAGTTCTGCCGCACCACGATGGGGTCGATGGACAGCGAGCGAACCAGCGTCACGAAGCGCGCCAGGTGGTGCGCGATCTGCGCGTCGCCGGGCCGGTACGGCGTGGCGGCCTCTCCCACGGCGCGCACCTGCCCGGCTTGATCGACCTCGATGACATAGGGCGTCACGATGGACTGCGCCGAGCGCCACACCAGGCCGCCGGCCATCAACAGCGCGAGCACTAGGCAGCCGAAGGCCATCAGGCGCCAATTCTTCGCCTGCACGCGGGCGGAGCCGATACGGTCGTCCCACACCTGGGCGGCGGCTTGATACGGGGTGGCAGGCTGCGGCGTATCGGCGTAGCGCACCTGCGGTCGTTTGAATCGCATGGGTGTTCTCCTTGAAGGTTAGGTATCGGAATCCCGCAGGCTCGGGCCTTGCCCGGAGCCGCCGCCGTCGCCGCCGCGCAGCGTGTGGGCGGCAGTGGTCGCGGCATGGGTAGCCTGCTGGCGGCGGTGCATCCGCTTGGCCCAGGCCGGTTGCTGTTGCTTCTGCGAGCCTGCGGTGCCGTCTGCGGTCTGGCCGGGGCCAGCACCGTCGCTGCCGGCTTCTGTGCCGTTCCAGCCAGCGCGGAAGGAGTCGGCCACCTTCTGCCCAACAGCGGAAGCACCAGAGGTGACGCTGCGGCCTGCGGCTTGTGCGCCAGTCTTGGCGACATTGCCGAGGCCAGCCGCCGCGCCCTTGGCACCGCCGCCGGCCGCAGCGGAACCGGCCTGGAACGCCGATCGGGCACTGCCGGCCGCCGAAGTCGCGGCACGCGCACCGGCACCGGCCAGCTTTGCGGCCGCCGGGGCCATTCGTGCCCCGGCCATGACGGCGCCGCCCACGCCCGTTACGGCGGCGCCGATGGCAACGCCGGTGCCGACAGCCCCGACCGCAGCACCAGCCATCGCGCCCGCACCAAGCTGTGGCGCACCGGACACCAGGCCGGTGGCGATACCGGGGCCGAAAATGCCCAGCGCCAGCAGCGCGAGCGAGGCCAGCATCACGACCAGCGCGTGGTCGATGGATGGTTCGTCGGGATGCACCTGGAACTCGGCGAACAGGCCTGAACCGATGCCGACGATGACGGCCAGCACCAAGACCTTGATGCCTGACGACACCACGTTGCCTAGCACCTTTTCCGCGAGGAACGAGGTCTTGTTCCAGAGTGCAAACGGGATCAAGACGAAGCCGGCGAGCGTAGTCAGTTTGAACTCGATCAGCGTGATGAAAAGCTGTACGGCCAGCACGAAGAAGCAGAGGATCACCACCAGCCAGGCGATGAACAGAACCACGATAGGGTCGATGTTCACGAACACCTCGGGGAACCCAGCCATGTCCCCGATCTGTTCCAGAATCGGCGCGGCTGCGTCGATGCCGGTCTTCGCCAGCCGGCCCGGCTGAAGGAAGTTCTCCATCGTGATGGCCGAGCCGGTAGCGGTAATTCCCAAGCCGGCGAACGAGCGGAACACGATGCTCGCCAGCCAGTTGAAGTTGCCGATGATGTAGGCGAACGCGCCGACACAGAGCACCTTGCGCAGCAGCTTGGCGATCACGTCGTCGCCCTGGCCGGTGGCGTGGCTCATGGCCCAATACAGGCCAGCGATCGTCATGTCGATGACGATGAGCGTGGCGGTGAGAAATGCCACTTCGCCCTGCAATAAGCCGAAGCCCGAGTCGATGTAGCGCGAGAACGTATCGAGGAAACGGTCGATGATGGTCACGTCGTTCATGGCGAATCCTCGGGCGGAGTGAGCGGAACGGCGCCCTCTGGCAATTCATCTGCGGGCGTATCGAAGCTCGGCGGAATCGGCGGGAGTTCAGCCAGCGAGTTGTATTCATCCGGCCCGGTATGGCCGGCGAAGAAGCGCCGCCGGAAGGCTTCAGCGGCGGCGCGGCAGGCATCCTCGCCCACGGCCTGCCGGTCGGCCGCGCATTGCCCGCGCAACGCCTTGAGCCGCACCGGATCTGCGGCCAGGGCGTCGGCCAGGTTCTCGGCCGGCTGCTGGCCGCACGCGGTCAGCAGCACGGCCATCAGGACGGAAGCGCATCGCATGGCCGCCTCCGGTCAGTTGTTATAGAAGTTGACGGACTGCGGCGTGTACGGCGTGCCGGTGCCCAGAAAGCGCCGCCGCACTTCGCGGGCGCGCTCCATAGCCGCCGCTTGCCGCGCCAGTTCCAGTGAAGCGGCCCGGTCTTGCGTGATCTGGAGCTGCTGCGCCTGGATCGACTGCTTGGCCTGCAAAGCCAGGAGCTGGTTCGTCGCCTGCATCGCTTGCAGCGCGCCGGTGGCCGACTGGCTCTGGCTCACGAGATCGGCCAGCGCGCTTTCGTCTTGGGCGAGGTTCTGCGACACCTGCGCCTGCATCCGCATCGCGGTGTGCAAGCCGTTCAAGGTGTTCTGCCAGCGTTCGCGGGCGTCCTGTGCCATGCGGTCGCCGCTGATGGTGGCGGCGTACTGTTCCGGGTA
The DNA here is from genome assembly GCF_002192695.1 of Achromobacter xylosoxidans. GTDB lineage: Bacteria > Pseudomonadota > Gammaproteobacteria > Burkholderiales > Burkholderiaceae_B > Achromobacter > Achromobacter xylosoxidans_C. The sequence continues at coordinate 49,964 of NZ_MTLG01000075.1, read as the reverse complement.
CAGGCGGGCGAACGTGGCATCCATGCTCTGCACGTCGTAGGCCAAGCCGCGCGCCTCGGCGATCAGGCGCTCGGTGGTGGCGAGCGTCGAGCGCAGGCGGTTGACGATGTTGAAGTCGAGATTTGCCAGGTTCCTGGCCTGGTTCATCAACATCTGCGCCTCGTTCTGAAGCTGGTTGATCTGGTTGTTGATCTGTTCCAGCGTGCGCACGGCGGTCAGCGTGTTCTGCACGAAGTTGGACGGGTCGAACACCGTCAGCGCGGATGCGGGCTGCACGGCCAGCAGCGATACCGACAGCACGGCAGCGAGTGAGACAGAGAGCAAACGGGGCTTGGTCTTCATGGTGAAACCTCCAGCGGTTGAGAAGCGAGAAAGGAAGCTGCCGCCGGAGCGGACGGCAGCAGGTCGGCGGCCCAGCCGAGGCCGCGATGGCGCAGCCACGCGCCGGCGAAGCCGGGAGCGCCGGCCTGCGTCAGCACGCGGTCAATATCGCGTTGGTCTTGAGGGGTGGATGCGCCCGCGAATGCGAGCGCGACAGGCCCCAGGTCGAGGTCGAACAGGCGATTGCCGAGGCGCGACTGGTAGTAGTAATCGCGCTTGGGCTGTGCGGTCGCCACGATCTCAATCTGGCGGCTGTTCAAGCCGAAGCCTTCGTAGATCGTGCGAATCTGCGGCTCGGTGGCCTGCGGGTTAGGTAAGAAGATCCTGCTCGCGCAGCTTTCGATGATGGCTGGCGCGATGGTCGAGTCCTTGATGTCGGCCAGCGACTGCGTGGCAAAGATGACGCTGACGTTCTTTTTTCTGAGCGTCTTGAGCCATTGCCGGATGCGGGCCGCGAAGGACGGCTCATCGAGGAACAGCCACGCTTCATCGAGGATCAGCAGCGTGGGCGCGCCGTCAAAACGTTCGTCGAAGCGGGCGAACAGGTAGCGCAGCACTGCTTGCACGGCGGCGGGGCTGTGCATCAGTTCTTCCATCTCAAAGCCCTGCACGTCGGCCATGCCCAGCCGGTCGTGGTCAGCGTCCAGCAGCTTGCCGTGGGCGCCGCCCAACACATAGGGCGCGAGCGCTTGGCGCAGCGCGTTGGACTGCAATAACACCGACAAGCCGGTCATGGTGCGCTGCTCCACTGGCGCACCGGCAAGGCTTCGCAGCGCCGACCAAATGGCAGCCTTCTCGTCCGGGCCGACCGTCACGCCTTCGTGCAGCAGCCGGCCCTCCACCCATTCGGCGGCCCAGGTGCGGTAGCCCTCGTGGGCTATTCGCGCGAGTGGCTGGAAGGCGATGCCGCCATCGGCACCGAGGTCGTAGTGCTCACCGCCAAGGCCGAGGATGGTGGCGCGCATCGAGCGCCCCATGTCGAAGGCGAAGATCCGCGAGCCGAAGTAGCGCCGGAACTGCATGGCCAATATGGCGAGCAGCACCGACTTGCCCATGCCGGTCGGCCCGGCGACAAGGGTGTGCCCCACGTCGCCGATGTGCGTCACCAGCCGGAACGGCGTCGCGCCATCGGTGCGGGTGACGATCAGCGGCGGGCCATCGAGGTGTTCGTTCTTCTCCGGCCCAGCCCATACCGCTGACATCGGCATCATGTGCGCCAGGTTCAGCGTCGAAACGATGGGCTGACGCACGTTCGCGTATGCGTTGCCGGGGACGGACGACAGCCAGGCATCGACTGCGTTGAGGGTTTCGGGGATGGTCACGAAACCCCGGCCCTGGATGACGCGCTCCACCATGCGCAGCTTCTCGTCGGCCACGGCCGGGTCGGCGTCGAGCACCGTCACCGTGGCGGTGAGGTAGCCGAAGGCGACTTGATCGCTGCCCAGCTCCTGCAAGGCGGCATCGGCGTCGGCGGCCTTGTTGCTGGCATCGGTATCGACCAGCGGGCTTTCCTGCTGAAAGATCGTTTCGCGCAGCAGCGCGATGACGTTCTTGCGCTTGGCGAACCATTGGCGCCGCAAGCGCCCCAATTCCCGTTCCGCCTCGGCTTTGTCCAGGCACAGGAAGCGCGTACTCCAGCGATACGCAAAGCCCAGGCGGTTGAGGTCGTCCAAGATCCCCGGCCAGGTCGAGGTCGGGAAGCCTCGTACCGACACCACGCGCAGGTGCTGATCGCCCAGCATGGGCGCCAGGCCGCCGACCAGCGCGGCATCGGCCAGCAGTGCGTCGATATGGAACGGCACGTCGGGCACGCCGACGCGATAGCGCCGCGTGGAGACTGTGGCATGCAGGTAGGTCAGCGTCTGGCTATCGTCCAGCCAGGCAATCTCCGGCATCACACCATCGAGCAGGTCGAACACGCGATCGGTCTCTGCCACGAAGGAATCAAGCCGACCACGCCAGTCCACACCCTCAGTGGGCCGGTTCTCGTACAGCATCCCAGCCGCACGGGCGCGAGACTCTTGCGGCGGTAGGTGTTGCAACGTGAAGTGATAGACGCTCTCGAAATGGCCATCCGACTCCTCGAACGCCGCGCGTCGCTCCTCATCCACCAGCCAGGACAGTGGTTCGGGAAAGGAGGATTGCGGATAGCTCGATGCCCGCATCCGCTCGGCCTCGATATAGAAGGCCCAGCCAGACCCGGTACGGCGAAGCGCGTTGTTCTGCCGCGCCGACGTGGCAATCAGCTCGCCCTGTGTCGCACTGTCCAAGTCGGGGCCGCGAAACTGGAACGTGCGTTGAAACGAACCATCTTTGTTCAGCACAACGCCCGGCGCGACCAGCCCGGCCCAGGGCAGCCAGTCGGCAAGCAAGGCCGGGCGCTGACGATATTCGGCAAGGTTCAGCATGGCGTCCTCCCCTCACACGTCCAGAAGCGGGCGGTGTTTGATATGCCGCGCGAAGACCTGCATGAACTGCGGATCGACGCGCGCACCCCATACGGCCAGCGAGTGGCCGACGATCCAGAGCACCACGCCGGGAATCCACAGTTGCAGGCCCAGCCCGACGGCGGCGGCTAGCGTGCCGTTGGCAATCGCCACGGTGCGCGGCGCACCGCCCAGCAGGATCGGCTCGGTCAGCGAGCGATGCAGCGGCACTTCAAAGCCCGGAAGATCGGTGGCCTTACTCATACGACGGCCCCTCCGGAGAAGCTGAAGAACGACAGGAAGAACGAGGACGCGGCGAACGCGATGGACAGGCCGAACACGATCTGGATCAGCTTGCGAAAGCCGCCGCTGGTATCACCGAACGCCAGCGCAAGCCCCGTCGAGATGATGATGATCACCGCCACGATCCGGGCGACTGGCCCTTGGATGGATTCGAGGATGGAGGTCAGCGGCCCTTCCCACGGCATCGAGGAACCGGCGGCCTGCGCCGTGCCCGCCAGCAACAGCATCAGCGCGGCCAGCAGCAGCCCTTGCCCTGCGGGACGGGCCAGGTGGCGCAGCCGCGCCATGCTGGACAGGCGAGAAATAGGATTTACGGAAAGACGGAAAGCATCAACGTGCGTCATGGCAGTTCTCCAGGTTGGTCAGGGGTCGAGGAAGGCGCAGCGGCAGCGGCTGCAAGAGGAACCGGCGGCAGCTCGGGAAACGGCGTTTCCAGCGCATCTGTCAGGCGATAGCCCGCACCGTCGAAGCCGACGACACGGGAGATGGTTTCGACGTGACGTTTGCGGCCACGGCCTGCGATGTGAATCACCACGTTGACCGCCTCGGCGATCAGGGCGCGGGGCGGATTCACTGCCACTTCGAGGATCAGTTGCTCCAGACGCAGCAGTGCGCCCAAGGCGGAGCCGGCATGGATGGTGGCAATGCCGCCGGGGTGGCCGGTGCCCCAGACCTTCACCAAGTCCAGGGCTTCGCCGCCACGCACTTCGCCGACGATCACGCGGTCAGGCCGCAGGCGCATCGTGGCCCGCACCAGCTCGGTCATTGTGACGACGCCGGCGCGGGTGCGCAGCGGCACATGGTCGCGGGCCGCGCATTGCAGCTCGATGGTGTCTTCGAGCACCAGCACGCGGTCGCCTGTGGCGGCGATCTCGGCCAGCAGCGCGTTCGCCAGCGTGGTCTTGCCGGTGCTGGTGCCGCCGGCGATCAGGATGTTCTGCCGCTCGCGCACGGCGCGGCGCAGGAACTCGGCCTGCCCGGCGGTCAGGATGCCGTCGGCCACGTAGCGATCCAGGCCGATGATGCTCACGGCCCGCTTGCGTAGCGCGAAGGCTGGCCCCGGGGCGGCCGGAGGCAGGATGCCCTCGAAACGCTCGCCGGTTTCCGGCAACTCGGCGGTCAAGAGCGGCTGGCCGCGATGCACCTCCGCGCCGACATGCGCGGCGACCAGGCGGATGATGCGTTCACCATCGGCCTCGGGCATCTCCACGCCCAGCGGCGAGCGACCCGACGACAGCCGATCCACCCACAGGGTGCGATCGGGGTTGAGCATGATTTCCACAACATCCGGATCTTCGAGCGCAGCGGCGATCAGCGGCCCCATCGCCGTGCGCAGCATCTGGATGCGGCGATCCTGGGACGCCGCGGCGGATGAGCGAGATTCAGGCGGAATCTGCGGAACGGCACTCATGACGCACGCTCTGCAGCTCGCTCATCGGCGGACGCCATCGCTGCTGCGTCATCCATCCGCATCGGATCGGGGTGCAGTTCCTCCACCACGTCGCGCACCAGACTGCGGCCACGCAGCAGGTGGCGACCCAACTGCTCGACGAACTGCTCGAAGCGCGCTTTGCCCTGGGCGCGGGCCGCGTCCTTGTGGGCTTCTGGCACCGGCGTGCTGATGGTCAAGAAATAGCGGATGAACAGCGCCAGCGTTTCGATCTGGATGTTCTGGTCGCGCTCCATGCGTTCGGTCTGCCGCGACAGTCGATCCAGCCGCTTGGCAATGGCGGCCTCACGCTGGTCGCCCGCATCGGGTGACAGCCAGGACGCCAAGGCCGCTGCGACGATGGAGGACTTGGACACGCCTTTCTTGGCGGCAAGTTCATCCAGGCGCTTGGCGTGCTCGGGCTGGATGAAAAGATTGAGGCGGTATTGGCTCATAGGTCGATTCCGTCGTTGGGGTCGAGAGAAGCCAGCCGGGCCGTGCGCTGCATGGCCGGGTCGAGCTGGCCGGGAAGCGGGAGCGCCAGGTCGTCGTCATCGAGCAGCTCCAGGTCGTTCGCACACGCGTCCAACTCGGGCTCGTAGGCGACGGTTTCGGAGAGTTCGAGCTGGCGGCGCGGGCCGCCGTCATCGGTGCCGCCCGGACCATCGGCGGATACCGAGGTCGGCGCCGTAGGTACGGCCGGGATCGCCAAGCCGCTCCAGTCGTCGGGGCGGGCTGGCGGCGCGTCGGCGTACCTCCCGACTGCGAGCACGGGCGGTGGCAGGACGCGATCCTTGAAATTGGCGTCGACGTAGTAACGCAGCTTCTTCGCGCGGATCGGGGCAACGCTGGACACCATGACTACGGCGTCCTCAGGTGGAAGCTGCATCACCTCGCCGGGCGTCAGCAGCGGACGTGCAGTTTCCTGACGCGACACCATCAGGTGCCCCAGCCACGGAGCGAGGCGGTGGCCCGCGTAGTTGCGCTGCGCGCGAAGCTCGGTGGCGGTGCCGAGGGTTTCGGAAATCCTTTTCGCCGTCCTTTCGTCGTTGGTGGCGAAAGTCACCCGGACATGGCAGTTGTCGAGGATGGAATGGTTCTGCCCATACGCCTTGTCGATCTGGTTCAGGCTTTGAGCGATGAGAAAGCTGCGGATGCCGTAGCCGGCCATGAAGGCAAGCGCGGACTCGAAAAAATCGAGGCGACCCAGCGCCGGAAACTCGTCCAGCATCAGCAGCAGCTTGTGCCGGCGCGCGATGCCATCGCTGCCGTCGAGCGATTCGGTCAGCCGCCGCCCGATCTGGTTCAAGATGAGCCGGATCAGCGGCTTGGTGCGGCTTATGTCGGAGGGCGGCACCACCAGATAGAGCGATACCGGGTGCTCGGCGGAAATCAGGTCGGCGATGCGCCAATCGCAGCGCGATGTGACTTCGGCCACGGTCGGGTCGCGGTACAGGCCGAGAAACGACATGGCGGTGGAGAGCACGCCCGATCGCTCGTTGTCCGACTTGTTGAGCACTTCGCGGGCAGCGGATGCGACAACCGGGTGAGGCGCATCGCCCAGGTGCTTCGTCGTCATCATCCGGTGCAGCGTCAGCTCGAACGGACACGCCGGGTCGCTGAGGAAGTTGGCGACGCCGCGCAGCGTCTTGTCCTCGCCTGCGTACAGAACATGCAAGATTGCACCGACCAGTAGCGCGTGGCTGGTCTTCTCCCAATGATTGCGCTTCTCTAACGCACCTTCAGGGTCAACCAGAATGTCGGCGATGTTCTGCACGTCGCGCACTTCATGTGCGCCGCGCCGGACTTCAAGCAGCGGGTTGTAGGCGGCCGACTGCCTATCGGTGGGGTTGAAAAGCAGGCAGTGCGAAAAGCGCGAACGCCAGCCCGCCGTGATCTTCCAGTTCTCTCCCTTAATGTCGTGAATGACGGCGGACGCCGGCCACGAAAGCAACGTAGGCACCACCAAGCCCACGCCCTTGCCCGAGCGCGTGGGTGCGAAGCTCAGGACATGTTCCGGCCCCTCATGTCGGAGGTATTGGTCGTCGTGTTGGCCGAGGAAGACGCCCGCCGGGAGGGTCAGTCCAGCTTTGCGGATGTCGACGGCATCGGCCCAGCGTGCCGAACCATAAGTCGTAACCAGCCGCGACTGCCGAGAACGCCATACCGACATGGCGATGGCGACGAGTAAAGCGAACAAACCGCTACCACCCGCAATCGCACCGCCTGTGTCGAAGACGTGCGGCGCGTAGGCATCAAAGAAGAACCACCATTCGAACAAGCGCCACGGGTGATAAACCGGTACACCTAGAAGATCGAACCAGGGCGATCCGAGGCGTACTTGATAGCCAAGGGTCGCTGCTGTCCATTGTGTGGCGCCCCAGACGCCGGCGATCACGATGCCGATTACCACAGCGATCTGGCCGAACAGAACGTTCGTCCCTTGCATGACCTGTCCTCCGATTTCTCCTGCGCTGGTGTCTCATTGAAAGCGTTGCACAGGGGGTGTCGCAGGCGTCAGGATCGGTTCTGGGCTAGTGCCGGTCAAAGACCGTTCGCAGCACAATGGTCGAGGGAAAAGAAAGAATGAGCGCGGTGGCGAGTCAAAGAAAAGCGCCGCAAGCGAAAGCGCACTGCGGCGCATACAGAGTTCCAAGCAAGTTACCCAAAAAAAGCCGTCAATGGGCCTTGCTTCCACTCATAGGCAATATTTAGATATCATGAAAAACGATGATATTTAAGATTGGAATAAAAATGAAAAATATCAAGAGTATGGATCTCAACTTGCTCAAGGCGCTGGACGCATTGTTAGACGAACGCAATGTGACACGGGCGGCGGCCCGTCTGGGACTAACCCAGCCGGCCTTGAGTGGCATGCTGACGCGGTTGCGCGAGAGCTTCGGTGACCCGCTTTTCGCGCGCTCGCAGCGGGGTATCGTTCCAACGCAGCGGGCGCTGGATCTAGGGATGCCTGTCAAGCAGGTGCTCGCCGAAATCGACGCGCTGCTCCAGCCACCTTCCTTCAATCCGGCCACCGCACAACTGACCTTCTCCATCGCCGCGACGGACTATGCGCTGCGTGCCGTTGCTGTCCCATTTCTATCGGCACTTAAACGGCACGCACCGCGTGTACGAGTCTCATTAGTGCCAGTCGAGAGCGGGCAGCTACAGAACCAGCTTGAGCGCGGTCAGATCGATTTAGCCCTCCTGACGCCAGAGATCACTCCGCCAAATCTGCATGCCCGAGAGCTGTTCAAGGAACACTATGTGTGTGTCCTGCGGGAAGACCATCCTGCGGCTATGGGGCGCAAGCTGACCGTTAAACAGTTCTGTGCTCTCGACCATGCGCTTGTTTCCTACGATGGTGGAGGTTTCCGCGGCGTCACCGACGATGCGCTAGAACAGTTGGGCAAACGACGCAGCGTCACACTGTCGGTCAAGAGCTTTCTGATCTTGCCAGACATCCTGCGTGCCAGTGACATGGTTGCGATCTTGCCGAGCCGCTTGGTCGCCGGTATGGACAAGCTGGCTATCTCCCTGCCGCCGGTGAAGATACCGGGGTTCACCAAGACGGCTGCTTGGCACGAACGCACCCATCACGATCCAGCACATCGCTGGATACGAGCACTGCTGTTCACTTCCTGTGCTAACAACAAGTAGGCAAGATCGCTCCTATCGTCATGCTCAGCACAACTCTACCTCGCACTACAAATAAGCAATCAGTCGGCTCAATTGGAGACGCGCCCTTTCGTAGCGCCGCTGCGAGATAGCCTAGTCGGTGGATGGCAGAACCTAGGCCTTGATATCATATTTTATGATATCAAAAATAGAAACTTAGGATTTCACTTATTGCAGATGGAGGCTCATGATTTGCTCCATGACCACTTGAATGACGCAGCCACCCCTGTTGCGTCATCGACATTTTGTGAAGGAGCTTCGATATGAGCAAGCAACAGAACGCCATCCTCTGGCCCGAAGGCTACACGCCGGGCTTTACTGAGAATTTCGCCTCCAATGAGATCATCGCCGCCGGCTTGAGCGCGGCCGACGTATGGCCTCTACTCGTCACACCATCGCTGTGGCCAAGCTACTACGCCAACTCGGCTAACGTGTGCTTTCATGACGGCAAAGGCCCGGTACTGGCCGACGGCGATCGGTTTTACTTCGAGACCTTCGGCTTCCCGGTAGAGGGGCAGTGCAACGAATACGTGCCACCTGCGGATGGGCAACCCGGCCGCGTGGCCTGGCACGGCTGGTCCGGCGAGGAAGGCACAGATACGCGCCTGGATGTGCATCACGCCTGGCTGGTTGAGAACCTGGACGGCAGGCGCGTGCGCATCCTCACGCAGGAAACTCAGAAGGGCAAACCGGCCGAGGAGCTGCACAACGCCAAACCCAACCCGATGATCAACGGCCATCAGGACTGGCTCGACAGCTTGGTCGAGGCAGCGCGCAAAGCCAAGCAGGCGTAGTGGTCTCCGGCCGCTTGATCCCAAGCGTCTGAACGGAGAAAACCATGATGAGAACTCCCCTCAGGATTCTGCTGGTCCTGACTTCGCAGGCAACGATGGGCGACGAACTGCTCAACCGCGAATGGTTCCGCAGTCGGACCGAAGCGAAGGTGCTGATCGAACGTTGGCGACAGTTCTACAACGAGCAGCGGCCGCATAGCGCGCATGCTTACAAACCGCCGGCGACGATCCGGCGCAACTGGATCCAATCCGATAGCATCCCCTCCGAACTCACTGCCTGACTGGCTACAAAGTTCGTACTCAGGTCACCTTGGCGCAGGCACTGAAGGTGGAGCCACCCGGAATGGGTGCTCCCACCGCCTTACGCGCACTGGCTCGAACTCTCCCGAGGCGCCGGCAAGCTCGTCACATAGCGACTAGAGAGAGGAGGTGACCGTACGAGTTCCCAGCGCCCGATCCACTCTGGGAGCTGGGTCGCCTAGCGACTACGCTACCAATGGAGCTAGCGATCAACTCGATAACTTGAGCGTGATAACGCCCAGGATGATCAACGCCACGCCAAGGTATCGCATCAGGGAGGTTGGGTCGCCATAGAAATGAATTCCGACTAAGAAAGTTCCCGCCGCTCCGATACCCGTCCACACCGCATAAGCAGTCCCAATCGGTATCTGACGCTGAGCAAGCCATAGGAAGGCGCCGCTAATTGTCATGAAAGAGACGGCTACTGCGACCCCACTCCAACGCGATGTTGGCTCTTGCGCCATTTTCAGCCCGACCGGCCATCCGATTTCAAACAATCCAGCCAAAACAAGATAGATCCAACCCATTGCGATTCTCCTTCAAATTTTTCATATCCGGCATACATACTCCGGCATGACCACCAGCTTAGAACTTCGGCGGCTCTTTAGGCGTGGTGTGGGGCACATCGCCATCTTCGTAAAAGCGCTTTCGCGTAGCCTCGGCAACCCGGTTACATAGTTGGTCGCCCAGCATTGGTCGATCCAACTTGCATTGCTTGCGCAACTCTTTCAGACGCTCAGGATTGAGCGCTAATTCATCGACTGTCGGAAGGTTGGCTTTATCTGGTTTCCCAGATGGGCTGCAGGCTGCCAATGTCGAGGAAAGCAATATGAGAGCAATCTTCTTCATGGTTAATTTTCTTTGGGAGATTGTGTGATGGTTTACCGCCGACCTTTGGCATCTGGAGATTTGATCGAATGAACGCGTTCCATGAAGCGAGTCAGCATTTCTGACGGCTCGCTGGCCGGCCGTAGTAGATAGGTCGTGAGCATTGGCGAACGTCCAGTCAGCGGCCGTGCGACCACCCCCTGTTCCCTGCTGGCTGTGATATGCGCGCCTCCTGTGAGGCCTAGTGCAAGTCCCGCCGAAACCAGGACCATCATTAGATCGCTGGAAGTCACGCGTTCGGCAATCAGTGGCTCTATGTCCACGCGACGTAGCACCCGTTCAACTTGCCGAGCATGGCCCTCACACGCCACCGCGTCGCAGAGCACCAGCGGATACCGCAACAGCTCTTCTAGGGGAATCTGTTTGTGGGATAGCAAGGGGTGCCGTGCGGGCACAGCTACCATCAGAGGGTCACTCCACACCGGCACGGCGATGATGCCTTCGCCGACTTCATCCGATTGAGCGAAGCCGAGATCGTACAGTTCGCCACACAATCCCTTGATTTGCTGTGCCAAAGGCACCTCGAAGAAGCGAACTTCCACTTCCGGCTCTTCCTGCCGGCAGAGCGCCAACAACGCAGGCAGGCGCGATGGCGTGATTCCATCAGACAATGCAATACGGAGCTGGCAATGAAAGCCATTGGCTGCGGCGTTCACACTGTCGCGCGCCTGCTGCAAAGCTGCGAAGACACGCGGCACGCTCTCAAAGAAGAGCCTGCCCGCACGAGTCAAGCGGGTGCTCCGAGTGGTTCTCGCAAATAGCGCTACGCCCAACTCTTCCTCAAGTTCCTTGATGGCGCGCGACAGCGGCGATGTCTCTATGTGGAGGCGCTCTGCGGCTCGGGCAAAGTGCAGCTCCTCTGCCACCGCCAGAAAGTAGCGCAGGTGTCGAATTTCCATGTTCGCATTCCTCATCACTCAGGCCTCACCACCTTCGCCTTGCGTCACGCTATTTAGCTAGCCTTCGCAAGCTGCTCCAGCATGTTTCTGCGATCAAACAGGAGAGCCGGATAATGCTTTTGCCAGGACGCCCCATTGCATGGCTGTCTCGGCCCGCGTGCGGATCAGCGAAGCCTGCGCTGACAGCACCCCGGCCTCAGCCTCGGCCACCACCGTGGCGTCCACTTGTCCCGCCTCGAACAGACGTCGGCTGCGATCGAGCTGACGCTCCGCGACTGCGACACCCTCGGCCTGATGCTCCAGTGCTGCGTGCTGCGTATGCCAACCGAGATATGCGTTCTCTACGTCCTGCAAAGCACTCAACAAAGTGCGCTCGAACTCCGCACGGGCAGCTCGGCTGCGCGCCTCTCCGGTCTCGATGCCGGCACGGATCGCGCCACCATCGAAGATCGGCAACGACACCCCGGCCCCAAGTGAAAAAATGTTTCCAGTGATGCGGGTTCCCACACTCTCTACGCGCTGCCGTCCGCCGCTCAGGTCCAACACCAGCCTGGGGAAGCGTTCGCCTTCGGCTGCGTTCCAGCGCGCGGTTTCGGCGGCGAACTTCGCTTCGGCGGCGCGCACGTCGGGCCGCTCACTCAGCAGGTCCGCAGGTATGCGTGTCGGTGTCCAGTCCGGGACGGCGAGCGACGCAAGAGTTGGGGAAGCTGCAGGCGCTCCGGGCGTTTGTCCCACTAGTACATCGAGTGCATGCGTCGCCTCGCCGCGCGCACGCCGCAGTTGCTCTTGCTCCACGCGCAGTGCGACGACGCCGGCGCGGGTACGCTCGATGTCGAAGCCGGTAGCTTGTCCGGCCTCGAACTTCCGTTGCATCAGCAAGACGAGTCGTTCTGCGGATGCCAGCCGCGCCGCGGCTAGCGCTTCGAGCTCACTGGCTTGGCGCTGCTGCACAGCCGCCGACACTGTTTCAAACGCGACCTGCCACCGCGTGGCAACCCACGCTTGTTCGGCTGCCACCGCATCCAGGCGCGCACCTTCTGCTGCCTGCGAAAGCCGTCCCGACAGGTCTGCCTCCCACGATGCGGACAACGTGGCGCGGCCATCATTGCCGATTGCAACGTTCTCTGAATAGTCGCGTCCTCGAGTTGCCTGCGTGCCCGCGGACAACGAGGGGAGCAGGGAGGCCCGTGCTCGCCGCGTGGCGGCCGATGCCTCGTCCACGCGCGCTCGCGCAATCGTCAGTTCGGTATTGCGCTCCAGCGCCGCCCGGACCAAGGCATTGAGGTGCGGATCGCCGTAGGCCGTCCACCAATCGACGGGAAGAGTACGGCGGGACGATTTGTCCAAGATGCCTTCACCTCCCTCTTCATTTGAGAAATGGGCCGGTACATCCAGGCGAGGTGGATCGGCAGAGTGCGGGGCATGGCTGCAGGCCGCAAGAAGCAGTAGCGGAGAAATCATGGCAATGAGGCGATAGCGTTCAAGAATTTGAGACATGGCAGCTCCTTGCGCTCCGAAAAAGTCTTGACGGACTGTTGTATGGCTTCTACTATACCGTCTGGACTGTATATGACTCAAGCTTTTTTGGAGCACGACCATGCCGCCCCGCGCGAAAACAAAGTTGCCCCCCCCGTCCACTGCCCATAGCAGCGCCGATGCGCAGCCCGGCCTCCAGCAAGGAGCCCAGCGAACTCGCGACCGCATCCTGCAGGCCGCCCGCGAACTGGTGCTGGAGGAAGGTGCCAGTCGCTTGACACTGGACGCCGTCGTTGTGCGGGCCGGGTTGAGCAAAGGGGCGTTTCTCTATCACTTCAAGACCAAACGCGATTTGTTCGTGACACTGATCGACGAGATGATCCGGGCGTTCGACGCGGTACAAGCCAATCACGAGCGCAGGTTTGCCGGAGATCCGGACCCCTGGCTGTCGAGCCAGGTGGAAGCGATGCCCGACGACGAGATGCAGAAGATGGGCGCAGCGCTGCTCGCGGCAGCTGCGGAAGATCCAACACTTCTCGACCCACTGCGCGAGTGGTACCGCGTGCAGTACGAACGCGTGCGTCGATCCCCGCGTGGCACCGAGACCGCGGCACTCATCATGCTGGCATTGGATGGCGCCCTGTTCGCCGATCTTCTGGGTTTGCCAATACTCGCACCCGCAGAGCGGCGGCATTTCTTTCGGGCGCTCCAGGATCTCGCCTCGGGCCATCTCGAACTTGTCCCGGCAAAAGGACGCACATGAGTCGCGTCCGTAGCGGTGTCATGACCGCGTGCGCACCGCGCTCCTTGGCGGTTGCTTGCACACTATCCATTTCGACTCTGCTCTCAGGGTGCGGAAACTCGCAATCCACCGTATCCGAGCCTCCGCGCGCAGTGAAGCTCGCCGCCGCGCAGTCGGATCTCCCGCATAGCTCTCGCATCGAATTGACTGGCTCGGCGCGAGCAACCGAGCGCAGCATCCTAGGATTTGAAACAGGAGGACGGATCGCCAAGTTGAACGTCGACGTGGGTGAACGGTTCTCCCGCGGCCAAGTCCTGGCAGAACTTGATGCGCAACCTGACCGGCTTCGCGTGACACAAGCGCAAGCATCCCTGGCGGCCGCCGAAGCCGGCCTGATGGATCGACGTGTACAGACAGATCAACAGCGCCGGTTGCTCGAAAGCGAAGTCATCTCCCCTGCTGCGTTCGAGAGCGCGAAGGCGCAGCTAGCGGTCGCAGAGGGTCAAGCGCGCACTGCCAAGGCGGCGCTTGGCCTGGCCGAACGAGCACAACGTGGCACGATGATCGTCGCTCCTTTCGATGGTGTCGTGGCGGAAAAGCTGGCTTTGGCGTTCACCGACATTGCTGCTGGTGCGCCGGTATTTCAGGTCGACGGCGTGCGCAGTGGCACTGAGATCATCGCGAACGCGTCTACTACACAGGCACCTCACATAGATGTCGGCCAACGCGCAGAACTGAGCTGGAGCGGAGCCGAACAACCAATCCGAGCGGTGGTACGTCGTGTCGGTCTGCGCGCCGAAAATGGCTCGCTCCTACCCGTGGTGCTAGTGCCTGAAGATAACGCGCAAGCGCGCGCACTTCGGCCAGGTATTCCCGTACAGGTCGTGCTCGACGCACCTGCGGCAACCTCCAAGACCTCTCGGCCCGAGACTGTATCCATACCTTATGCCTCGCTGGTGCTCGGCACGAAGCCGGGCGAGGCTTCCGTCTTCGTCTACACCCCTGAAGATAAGAAGGTGCACCGTCGCGCGGTGCGCTTCACGCCGGTACAGGAAGGAGACAGCGCGCGCGTCCTCGCTGGACTCAAGCCCGGCGAGACGGTGGTTGCCGCCGGAGGAGGATGGCTCACCGATGGACAGCCAGTGACACCACTGGAAGCCACCACTCAATTGACCAAGCGCTAACGCGATCCACCAGGTTACTTCATCATGAAGATCACCGAGATGGCGCTGCGCGCCAGTCGACTTACCTACTTTGTAGCGCTCATCATTTTCGTCGCCGGCATCGCGACCTTCCTGAATTTTCCTTCTCAGGAGGAGCCGACTGTCACGGTCCGCGATGCGATGGTCACGGCGTTGAACCCGGGGCTGCCCGCCGAACGCGTTGAGCAACTCATTGCCCGGCCGATCGAGGAGCGCTTGCGCGAACTGGCAGAGGTCAAGCGCGTGACGAGCACCGTGCGCGCAGGCAGCGCCATGATCCAGGTCACGATCTGGGACCGCTACACCGACTTGGCACCGATCTGGCAGCGCGTCCGGGCCAAGGTCGCCGATTCGAAGGATGCCTTACCACAGAGCACGATGGGGCCTTTCGTCGACGAAGACTTCGGCCGCGTCGCGGTTGCCTCGATTGCGGTCACTGCACCAGGTTACTCCATGAGCGAGATGCGCGTCGCGCTCAAGCAGATGCGCGACCGCCTGTACACCGTGCCTGGTATTGAGCGCATCACTTTCTACGGCCTGCAGGAAGAGCGCGTCTATCTCGAATTCGATCGGCCTAGGCTCGCGCGATTGGAGCTGACACCACAGGGGGTGATCGACCAACTCGTCAAACAGAACGTCGTCGCTTCGGGTGGACAAATTGTTGTCGGCGGCATCAATGCAACCTTGGCGGTCAGTGGCGAAGTGCGTGACGCTCCCTCCCTGCGAGCAATGCCGATCGCGCTGCCACGACCGCAAAGTAGTACGGCGCCCGTGCCGACGATCGCATTGGGTGAACTGGCGCAGGTGAGTGTGCGGCCAGCCGATCCGCCGGAATCTGCTGCCATCTACAAAGGCCAGCCCGCTGTCGTCATGGCGGTTTCGATGGCCTCCGGTCAGAACGTGGAGCAGTTCGGAAAAGCGCTCAAAGCACGGGTTGCAGACCAGGAGAAGCTGCTGCCGGCGGGTTTCGATCTGTCATACGTCACTTTCCAGGCCGATGTCGTCAAGCACGAGATGGGCAAAATGAACCACGTCATGATGGAGACGATCATCGTCGTCCTCGGTGTCGTCGTGCTATTTCTCGGTTGGCGCACCGGGATCATCGTGGGCATGATCGTGCCGTTGACGATCCTCAGTGCACTCATCGTCATGCGCGCGATGAACATCGAGCTTCAGAACGTCTCGATGGGCGCCATCATCATTGCGCTCGGCTTGTTGGTGGACAACGGCATTGTGATTGCCGAAGACATCGAACGCCGCCTGGCCGGTGGCGAAGATCGTAAGCATGCCTGCCTCGAGGCGGGCCGCACGCTCGCCATTCCGCTGCTCACGTCCTCGCTCGTGATCGTGATCGTGTTCTCGCCGTTCTTTTTTGGCCAGAACGCCACGAGCGAGTATCTGCACAATCTCGTGGTCGTGCTGGCACTGACGTTGTTCGCTTCGTGGCTGCTGTGCCTGACTGTCACGCCCCTATTGTGCTACCACTTCGCCAAACCCCATCACAAGCAGGAGCAGGGCGACGCCTATGACACCCGCTTCTACCGTGGCTACCGGCGCGTACTGGAGTGGGTGCTCCACCATAAGGCGGTCTATGTAGCGTCGATGATCGCGGCGCTTGCCATTGCGCTGTATGGCTTCACCACCCTGCCGTACGATTTCATGCCCAAGTCCGACCGGCTTCAGTTCCAGATTCCGGTGCAGCTCGCCCCCGGTACCGACTCGCGCGAAACGCTCGCCCGCGTGAAGCAGATCAGTGGTTGGCTGGGCGACACGAACATCAATCCAGAAGTCTCCGATCACATCGGCTACGTCGCCGATGGTGGCCCGCGCTTCATCCTTAGCCTGAATCCACCACTGCCGGCATCGAACATCGCGTACTTCGTTGTCACATTGAAGCCGAAGAGCGACATCGACGCCGTCCTCGCCCGCACCCGCAGCTACTTTGCGCAAGCACATGGCGACGTGCGCGCCGAGCCCAAGCGTTTCTCGCTCGGTGCGACCGAGTCAGGGACTGCCATTTATCGCGTCAGCGGTCCGGATGAGGAGGTATTGTTGGGGGCCGCGTCCAAAATCGAAGCAGCGCTGCGCAAGCTGCCCGGCACCATCAACGTCAAGAACGATTGGGATACGCGCGTTGGCCGCATCGACGTACGGGTCGACCAGGACCGCGCGCGTCGGGCGGGCGTGACGACTGAAGACATCGCTGGCGGGCTGGATGTCCGCTACAGCGGCAGATCGATCTCGGTTATTCGCGACGGTGACACCTCCGTCCCGATCGTCCTGCGCAGTATCGTAAGCGAGCGTCGCAGCACGGCAGACGTAGGCGCGACGCTCATCTATCCCACCAACGGCGGTCCAGCGGTGACGCTGGCTCAGGTCGCAGACGTATCGCTCGCGAGCGAGCCCTCGGTCATCCAACGGCGCAATCTCATCCGCACGATCACCGTGCAAGGACAGAACACCTCTTACACCGCCCAGGAGATCATCAACCGCCTGGCGCCTAGCGTCGCTGCCCTGGACCTGCCCGCGGGCTACTCGGTTGAACTTGGCGGCGAGATCGAGGAAGCCGCCGAATCGAACGCCGCGCTGTCGACCTACATGCCCCTCGCATTTCTGGCGATGCTGATGCTGTTCGTATGGCAGTTCAATTCTTTCCGCAAGCTCGGTGTGATCCTCGCGACGATCCCTTTCACGCTTATCGGCGTGGTATTGGCTCTGAAGCTGACCGGCACACCTTTCAGCTTCATGGCGACCTTCGGCGTACTGGCCCTGTTCGGGATCATTGTCAACAACGCCGTGCTCTTGCTGGAACGCATCGACCAGGGGCTAGCGGAAGGCCTGCCACGCCATGAAGCCTTGGTTGGGGCCGCGATACAACGGCTTCGTCCAATCGTGATGACCAAGGTCACCTGCATTTCGGGACTGGTGCCACTCATGCTCTTCTCCGGACCATTATGGAAAGGGATGGCGATCGCGATGATCGGTGGGCTGGCACTCGGAACGCTGGTGACGTTGGGCTTGATTCCGCTGCTTTACGAAGTCCTGTTTGGAATCAAGCGAATTGGGCCGTGGAACCTGAGTGTCGCCACCGCGCATGGAGATCGCTCATGAGTCTCTTGCGAGCCGCCGCGTGCTGCGCATTCTCAGAATTCGTATGCACCCACGCTTCATGCGTATGTCTCGCTAGGCTTATGCGATTCAGCACCCATCCGCTGATCTGGAAATCCTGGTCGATTGTCATTGCCGCAGGGGTTCTAGGAGCGGGCTATCCACTGGGCCTGCGGGCCATCACGGCGGGCGGTCCGATGCGCTGGGTCGGCCTCTGTGTGGCAGTGACGTGCATGGCGGCCAGCGGCGCACTTTTGTGGTTCGCGCTCAAGCGGATTCCGATCAGCGCGGCCTCTGCAGCCTGGGCAGGAATCGGGCTACTTGGAAACTTGGGCGTCGGCGCCCTCCTACTAGGCGATGTCGCATCGGTAACGCGCTGGTCTGGCACCGCCCTCATCGCAGCAGGCATTGCCTGTCTTAGTTTCGTTTGATCAAGGAGACCCATTATGAAGAGCAAAACTGCATTGATCCGCGGCGGCATCTTTTTTTGCGTAGCAGGCGCGCTCTCTGGATGCGCGACCAACAGCATGACGCGCTCCGGATTTCTCGGCGACTACGAGAAGTTATCGCCGACACGATACGAGAACGTACTGATGTACCGCGCAGCGGGATTCGAGCCCAAGCGTTATGCCGCTGTCGTGGTGGAAGAAGCGCAGATCAAGACCGCCTCGGGTCGCATCGATGGGCTCGATGACGCGCAGCAGCGCGAAGTGCTAGACCATGTGACGAGCGAACTGAAACGCCAGGAAGGCAAAAGTCCCGCCCCCCCAGGTGGCGCGGGACAGGTTCGGGTGCGTGTAGCGGTCACCGAACTGCAGACACCGAATCGGGCAGTCAATGCAATGACGACCCTGCTGGTTGGACCCGTGACGACGGGTGGTGCCAGCCTAGAGTTCGAAGCAGTCGATTTAAGGACGGGACGCCGGGTTGCTGCCGCCAGTTGCTTCGAGCGCGGCAACGTCATTAAAGAGTTCGCCGGTTCGTACACATTGCTGGGTCATGCCAAAGCGGCGATCACGAACTGCATCGAGCGCATCGACAGCGCTTGGCGGGACACGCAGCCATGAGCAACGCTTCACAGGCTTGGCTCCGGCAGGATGCCATGGTCGGCGGTGATCACAAATGGCTGGCGGGTGGCGACTGGACGATAGAGCACTACGCCAGTCTGGCAAAATCCGTGTCCGCCGCCCGCATCAGTCATGCCGAGGGGTACGCCACTCCCTTACTCGACTGGACGCAAGTCCAGAGACTGGACACCGCCGGCGCGGCTCTGCTGGTGGAAATTCTCGGGCCAGACTCGATACTCGACCGGCCGGAGGCAGCTCCAAATCTGTCCTCGGATCGCCTCGCCCTAATGAGAGCGCTGGCCGCCGCTGCTACCGATCAGCAGAAGACGGAGAAAGCAGCGGTGAGCGGGAATCCTCTGCTCCGCGGTCTGGGACGCATAGGCCTGACCTTGGAACAGGGCTGTCGTGCGTGTCTTGGTCTGGCCGGGTTCGTGGGCCAGATCATCGAAACATGGAGCCGTACCGTTCGTCACCCGCGTCGCTGGCGCGCGACCTCGGTGATCGCTCAAATCCAGCGATCAGCGGTGGACGCCATTCCCATCGTGGCGCTACTGAGCTTCATGGTAGGAATGGTGGTGGCGTTCCTGGGAGCAACGGTGCTGGCCAACTTCGGTGCGAGCATCTTCTCGGTGCATCTGGTCGCCTTCTCGTTCATGCGCGAGTTCGGAGTGCTGCTCCCGGCCATATTGATTGCAGGCCGTACCGCAAGCGCGTACACCGCCCAAATCGGTTCGATGAAGGCAAATGAAGAGATCGATGCGCTTCGCTCCAACGCGCTCGACCCCATCGAGTTACTGGTGCTGCCACGCGTGCTGGCGCTTCTTGTGTCCTTGCCACTGCTCACCTTAGTAGGCATCTTGGCTGGCATTGCGGGCGGCGCCACCGTATGCGCACTGAGCTTGGAAATTCCTCCCGCACAGTTCCTTGCCATCGTGCAGGAAAAAATCGAGGTGCGCCATTTTCTTGTCGGAATGAGCAAGTCCCCGCTCTTCGCGGTGATGATCGCCGCTATCGGCTGCCATGAAGGGTTCAAGGTCGCCGGTAGCGCTGAGTCGGTAGGCGACCACACGACGTCTAGTGTCGTGCAATCAATCTTCATGGTGATCCTGATAGACGCCATCGCTGCACTGTTCTTCATGGAGATGGGCTGGTGAGCGCGGTGAAGCAAGACACCGACAACGGTGTGCGACACGCTATTGAAGTGCGCGGCCTGGACAACAGGTTTGGAACCCAGCAGGTCCATCAGGACCTAGACCTGGACGTGCGGCGCGGGGAAATCCTTGGCGTGGTGGGAGGGTCAGGCACCGGGAAATCCGTGCTCTTGCGTAGCGTCGTCGGGCTGCAGAAGCCGCATTCGGGCGTGGTCCGTATCGGGGGGCGCGACCTACTGCGAGCCCAATGGCTTGCGCGCGCGCGTATGGAGCGAAGGTTCGGCATTCTGTTCCAGAAGGGCGCGTTGTATTCATCGCTGACCGTCTTGGAGAACGTCGCTCTTCCTTTGATCGAGCATGTCGGTCTGGCGCGGCCTCTTGCCGAGCGTTTGGCAAGAAGCAAGCTGGGCTTGGTGGGGTTGCCTGCCGGAGCGGGAGACAAGTATCCGGCCTCGTTGTCCGGAGGCATGGTGAAACGAGCAGCACTGGCGAGAGCCTTGGCGCTTGATGCGAACATCCTGTTTCTTGACGAACCCACCGCAGGACTGGATCCAATCGGGGCTGCATCTTTCGACCAATTGATTCTGACCCTGCGCAATGCACTGGGCCTCACGGTGTTTCTGGTAACCCACGACCTCGATACGCTGTACACCATATGCGACCGTGTCGCGGTCCTGGCGAACCAGAAGGTACTCATCAACGACGGCATCGAGGCAGTCGAGCGCTTCAAGCACCCGTGGATACAGGAATACTTTCACGGCCCCCGTGGCCGTGCGGCCGCACAGGCCACTGGTGCTTCCAGCCAAGAGACGCAGCCATGAAACCCCTCCGCATCTGCATCATTCTTCCGTCGCGCACGCATTGGGCTGGGCGCACGCAATATTTAAACTCTGAGAACGAGGTGGTCTGATCATGGAACCACGTGCCCATCATGTATTCATTGGTCTGTTCGTCGTGCTGCTCGGTGCGATTGGTATTGGCTTCGCGCTTTGGCTCAGCGACACACGTTCCGACCACGATTACCAGTATTACCGGATTATGTTCGATGAGCCAGTGACCGGGCTTACGCCCGGCAGCCAGGTTCAGTACAGCGGAATCACGATTGGCGAAGTCGTTGCACTTTCTCTTTCACCGCGAGACCCAAGGCGGGCGATAGCGCGCGTACGCATCAATGCCACCATCCCGGTCCGGCAGGATACCCGCGCTGAATTGGTCATCACGGGAATTACCGGCAACGCGGTGATCGAGTTGAGCGACGGTGGGCCAAACGTGCCATTGCTGGATCGGAGAGAGGACGAGGAACCGTTGATCCTCGCACCACGTTCGGCGATGGCATCCCTGGTCTCCGGTGAGGGGAACAGCATGACGACACTCAACGGCATCTTGCTGCGCACGCAGGAGTTACTGTCGAAGGAGAATTTGGCTCTTGTGCACCGCAGTCTGGTGAATCTTGAACAGACCACGGGCGCGGTCGCTGACCAGAGGGCCGAGATCGCGACGTTAATCAGCAATCTGACCGAAGCAAGCAGAGAATCGACAGCTGCCGTGCGCCAAGCAAATAGCACTCTTCGCGATGCCAACCTGCTACTAAATAACGATGGTAAGCAAATCATGGTGAACACGCGTGATGCAACGGCATCCCTCGAACGCGCCGCTTTCAGGGTTGAGACGCTACTGCAAAACAATCAGGAATCGCTGAACCAGGGCTTGGCCGCCACAGGTCCTGCCATGCACGAACTCCAGCAGGCGCTGGCCAATCTAAACACCGTGCTGCGCCGACTGGATCGCAATCCGGCGCAATACCTGCTCGGTGGAGAGAACATTGAGGAAACCAAGCCGTGAACACTTCCGCCAGGATGATTCCCGTCGCTGCCGTGACTATGACGCTAGTACTCGGCTTGTCCGCGTGCAGTGTGCTTCCCAAAGCAGCTCCAATGGTCACCTACAAATTGCCCGACTATCACATCGCCCAGGCGGAGAGTACGCCGCGCGCCGTTCCGGGACCCGGGGCGCTGCGCGTCTACGCCCCTGAGAGTAGTCGCGTCCTGGATTCGGAGCGGCTGTTCATTGCGCAGCCCGATGGTCGCTTGTCGGCTTGGCAAGGAGTGCGTTGGGCCGACCCCGCACCGGTGCTGCTGCGTGACCGAATCGTCGAAGCCTTCATGCGCGATGGGCGGTCGACTTCCGTGATTACCGATAGCACCCCAATGAGCGCCGATATGGAGTTGCGCAGTACGCTGCGGGCGTTCCAGCTCGAATACCGCGGCACTGAAGCGATCGCCGCGGTTCGGCTCGATGTGCAACTGGTCGATCCGGCCAAACGGACTGCTATTGCCAGTAGACGCTTCGAAGCAATCCAAGCCACAGGCAGCAAGCGAGAGGCCGATGTGGTGAGCGCGTTCGGTGTCGCCACGGATATATTGGCCGGGCAGATCGTTGAATGGGCAGTTCAGGTCGGGGCAGCGCGTTTGCGAGTTGCACCGGAATTGGCAAGCAACCATGCACCCACAGCGTCGTCGATAAGCACAGACTAGTCGTCTTAACGGAGCACAGAAGCTAGGGCCAAAACGCTGCTCGACACCTTAACTCGGTACGACAGCCTACGGCCCCGATCCAATCCCAGGACCTCTTTGCCGTCCAACCTCCCATGACACACCGCCGCCGCGTACAGTCGCGGCGATCTGCTGCCCCAGTCGTGGCTCGATTATCGGCCGCCAAGGCACCAGACTGAATCCCATGCCGTCATCGAGCAGCGCATAGCGACCGCTGGCGAGCATGACCGAGCGCCGGTAGATGCCGGCTACGCGCTGCCCGTCTGTGACGTGCCGATGCTCCAATCCGCTATCGGCGGCAATGTGCTGGGCGGCCTGCGCCAGCTCCCGATTGCGCAGCGTTTCCAGCAGATTCCGGGAGAGAATCAGCCGCTGCCCGCGCCGCTGGGCCAGCCCCTGTTCTTCGAGGAAGTCGGCGCGCTGCTGCAAGGCTTGCCTAGCATCGCCGCCAAAGCCCAGGTCGCCCAGTCCCTTGCCGCCGCCGATCAACTGCTGATCCAGCCAGGTCGCGCCGATGACGCGGGCCTGCCGTTCAATCGGCAGATGCGATTTCAGTTCGACCGCCACGCCGCCCAGCCGCTGCGCGTCGTACTGGCGGCCACGCTCGGCCAAGTCGTCCGGCACCTTCCATAACCCCTCGGCCACGCGCTCCACGATGCCGGCCCGCCGTAGGGCTTCCAGCCGGCGGATATGGGCCGCCACAGCCTCTTGCGGGTCGCGGCCGGGCTTGGCTCGGCCTTGCTCGATCGCCAGGTGGTGATCGGTGCGGTACAGGCCATTGCTCGCCAGCGTGGCGATGTTCTTGTCGGCCGCCCGCACCTCGGCGGAACCGCGTACCTCCACCACCGCGCCGATGGGATAGTTCGCCAGCTCGTCGCGGGCGTCCAACGCGACGTAGTGGGCTTTGCCGTCCAACCCGTCGATGACCAGATAGCCGCGGTCGTGCAGCTCGTCGGCCAGACCCTTAGCAGCCACGCGACCGACGATAGTGCGGCCGTCGTCGCCCGGCTCGAACACCGCCAGCTCGCGAGGCTTGCCGCTCATGGCCCGCTGCATCGTTCGGATGATGTCGCCACGCTCGCCCAGGGCACGCAAGGTCTTCTCCGCGTCCGCATGGACGGCCCAGGTGCCGGGCTGCACCTCGTCGGCCAGGCCCAGGCGCTGCAAGTGTTGCAGGCGGCCGATCAGCAGCAGGCGCTGGCGTTGCAGCCGGGGTTCGTTGAAGCGTTCGATCTGCACCCGGCCATCCTCGCCGGCCTCGCGCTGCAACGTGCGGTCGAGGCTCGTCCACCGCTCTTGCTCCACCTCGCGCTGCAAGGTCTGCTGGATCTCCAGTTCGGTGCGCGGCCCCAGCCATTCCGTCGCCAGCTCGGCGGCGCGATGGCGGAAGCCGTGGGCGATGTAGTCGCCCGCGATGATGAGGTCTTTGCCGGTATCGTCGCGTCCGCGCACGATCAGGTGCGTGTGCGGGTTGTCGGTGTTCCAGTGATCGACCGCCACCCAATCCAGCCGCGTCCCCAGGTCGGCCTCCATCCGGTTCATCAGGTGCCGGGTGTAGGTGCGCAGGTCGTCCAGCTCCGCACTGTCTTCAGGTGAGACGATGAAGCGGAAATGATGTCGGTCGTCCTGGCAGCGTTCCTTGAAGGCATCGAGGTCGGCTTCGTCGGTCTGCGGCCCGTAGGCACGGCCCGGCTCGCCGTTCCGGCCGGCACCGTCGCGCTCGATGTAGCGCAGGTGCTTGGCGAGCGACTGCGGACTGGCGTTGCGCTGGTTGACCAGCAGCGTCTTGATGGTCACGCGCCGTGACATAGGGGTCAGCTTTGCGCCTGCGAAGCGCGCCGCCGTATGGCCGCGTCCAAGCCGTGAGCCGGGCCGCTGGCCGGCGTGCTGGCCGCTCCCGCCAGCGGTAGGACGGCGCACCGCCGACTTGCCGCCGCTGGCCTTGCCAGCCTGCTTGAGCACCTTGGAAACGAAGCTCTGGCCCTGGCCTTTGCCTCGGTTCTTCGGCGCGCCAGGGCGCACCCAGAAATCATGGTCGCCGCGGTCGGTCATGGCTGTGCTCCCTGCAAGCTCCGGCGTGTCCGAGCGTGCGAAGCACGCGGACATGCCTGCATCGGCGCGTGCCTCGCGCCCCACGCGGCACGGCGGCGAAGCCGCGCCGTGCCGCGCCACCCCCACGTGCAGACTGGCTTTGCGGGCGGCAGAGTGCCGAACCCTTTTGTCTTGCCTTCCGCCTTTGCCCCTCGCTCCCGCTCCGGGCATCGGCGGCCCGGCGGCGCTGCTGCACGAGCAGCCAGCCCGCCGGCGAACACGCCAATGGCCGCAGGCCAGGCGCGTTCGAGGCAAGACGCCTGCACGTTGGGCGGCTGCGCCGAAGGCAGCGCGAAGTGCGGTGCGAATGCACCCGCACTGCACGCGCGACGACACGGCGACGAACAGTAGAACGACATGCCCGATGGCACGATGAGAGGCGCGGCAAAGTGCAGCGAATCGGCGGCCATCATGGACGTGTCTCCAGCCAGATCGGATGCGCAACGCCGATCACGGCGAACGCGCTGACCGGCCCGAAATAGCGGCTGTCGAACGACGCCGGGTTGGTCGCGCTCAACAGGAACAGTTCGCCCGGTTGGAGACGGCGGCAAAGCTGCAAGGATGGCAGCGGCCGGCCCAGCCGGTCGGCAGGCAGGGCGGCGGCCACCGGCACGCCGTCGATGCGAACCTGGCCGGCGACGATGCAAACGTGTTGTGGCGCGACTGCGCCCACACGTTTGAGCAGCGGAACGCGGGTCGGCAGGTAGCCGCGCTGCGCAGCCAGCATGGCGGCCCTGTCGGGCAGCGGCATCAGCACGATGCTGTCCACGGACAGCGGACGTGGCCGCGAGGCGGTGCGCGGGTCGAACGGTTCGATGCGATACCAACCGACCGCCACGCTGTCGGACGGGTTGTAGGCCATTCGCGGCAGGGGCTGCACGAACGCCGCCCAGGCCAGCGCAGCGAGGCCGACGGTGGCGAAGCCTGCCAGCACGAGGCGAGCGCGCAGGCGCGAGCGAGGATGCGGCACGGGGCCGGTCGTGGAAATCGTGGTCATGGCAATGCCCTCCCGGCCAGCCAGGCGGCGTGCCGTTCTGCGGTGTATGTGGGTAGCGCCGAGCGCGCTGCGAGCCGGTTCGCGAGCGTGCGCCAGTACGCGGGCGATGTGTCTGCGGCTGCGATGCCCAGCGCCTCGATGCCGTCGATGCGTTCCAGCACGGCGCGCACGTTGGCATCGCCTTCGGCGTGCAGCAGCAGACGCGCGCCCGGCTGCACGCCGGGGATGCGCTGCACGGCGTCCAGCGGCGTGGCGGTCTGCATCACCATGAGCTGCCAGCGGATCGTGCCGTAGTCGTTGGCCTGCCAACGGATGCGGCACAGAACCGCGTTCGGCAGGAACACGGCGCAGCGCCGCCAGCGGTCGAGCTGGAGCGTGCGCGCCGGTTCGCCGAAGCGCAGGTAGAGCTTGAAGCGCGGTTCGATGTAGGCCAGCGCCACGCGCGTCAGCGGCACGTTGCCGGCCTGGCCGGCGAGTGTCGAAGGCGCCGGCGGCGGCGCAGCCGTGGGCGCACTTGCTTTGGGGGTGTGGGCGGTCGAAGCGGATGCGTTCACGGCGTGCCCTCCGGGGGAAACTCCCGCTCCAGCAGGTCGCGCAGCAGTTCGGCTACGGTCACGCCTCGCGTGAAGGCCGACACCTTGATGCGCGCCCGCATGGCGGGCGTGATGTCGAGCGTCAGTCGAGCGGTGTAGAGGTCGCCTTTCTGCACGGCATCTGCGTCGCCCTGGCGAATCCACGCTTCGGCGTGCGGATTCGCTGGGGGACGCGCACCGATGCCGACGCGCTTGCTGCGTGGTGGTGGCTTCCCAGTCATGTCGGCCACCGCAGCAGTTCGTCGGTGAGCGCGGCGATCTCGCGGGCAGCGGCGCTGTCGGGCGCGGTTTCGCGGGCGAGCCGGCCAGCGGCTACGCTGTCGGCAAAGACGATGCGCTGGTGGATCTCCGAGCGCAGCGCGGGCAGCGGCTGTTCGGCCAGCGATTGCCGTGCCTCCCTGCCGATGATGGTGGTGCTGACGCGCCGGTTGATGACGAAGGCCGCGCGCAGCGCTGGCCGGAACACCTGTGCTTCGCGGATCAGTGCGACCATCTCGGCAGAAGCCCATACGTCGTAGGGGCTGGGCTGCACGGGGATCAGCACGCGCTCGGCCGCCAGCAGCGCGGAACGCGCGAGGGCGGCGATGCGCGGCGGGCCGTCGATGATGATGTGATCGGCCCGCCTGGCGAGTTCTGGCGCTTCCTGATGCAGCGTTTCGCGGGCAAGGCCCACGGCGCTGAACAGACGGGGCAGGCCCTGCTGGCTACGCCGCTGCGTCCAGTCGAGCGATGACCCCTGCGGGTCGGCATCCAGCAGGATGACATGCAGGCCGCGCATCGCCAGTTCGCCGGCGATGTGCGTGGCGAGCGTGGTCTTGCCGACGCCGCCTTTCTGGTTGAGAAACGCGAAGATCATGGCGCGGCCCTCCGAGCTGGAAAGCCGGCCTGGCCGTGCCGTTTCGTGGTTGTCCACCGAAACGGCGCGCTTCTACTAAAAGTTATGTATTTCTTGTTAGGTAAGTTAGAGGGAACGCAAACCCGCGCCGTTGTTGGCTTTCCGGCGTTTTCGTACTCCTGATAGCACGAGGGTCGTACTCCTGATAGCACGATACCCGGTACTCCTGATAGCACGAGGCCGTCCACAGGTTCTCCCGCAGTTATCCCCGTGCCGCGTGCGGCACGGGCCGGAAGGTCAGCAGCTCGGTGTTGTCGTCCGGCATCCGCTCGATGCCGAGGACGTAGCCGGGCAACGACTGCCGCGCCACCAGGGCGCGCACGTCGTAGGCGAAGTCCGAGAAGCGGGCCGCGCTGCCGGATTTGCGGTACAGGTGTCGGAAGTCGAATTGCCAGCCGTGCTCCTGCCGCCCGCCATGCTTGCGCACCAGGCGGTACAGCCAGCGTTCGATACCGCCCTTCAAGCGGAAATAGGCCGGGTCGATGGTCAGCACCAGGGCGGCGTCGAGCACGCCGGCATAGAACCAGTCCGGCAAGATCAGCTCGATGCCCAGCGGGGTGCCGCTGGCGTCGGCGAGTTCCTTCCACTCGTTGATCCACGAGAAGCGATGCAAGCGCCTTCCCGTGGTTTCGCGGATGGACGTGGCCACCGTGGTCGATTGCAGCCGGTCGAGGGCGGCCTTCAGGCGCTGGTAGTCGTTGAGGGACGTGCCGCGCCCGATGAAGCGCAAAATCTCGTAAGGCGTGGCGCGTATCCAGCGCGACGGGCGCAGGCCCGCGTCGCGCGCCTCCACGATCTGCGAGGCGGCCCATATCAGCACGTCGGCATCCCATATCGTTGCGATGCCGTGCTCCTGCGTGCCTTCCACGCGAATGGTGACGTTCCCGCTGCGGAAGTCGATCGGCGCCGTGCGCCGCGACTTGGCAAGCGAGAAGAACGGAAAGGCCATCAAGTCCTGGGAATCGCGTGGCGCCATGTCGCCCGGCAGCGCGCGGAACAGATCGAGCTGTTCGCGCTGCGGCAAGGCTTGCCCTGGCGGGCTGGACATGGCGAAGGCCACCCACGCGCCGACGATCAGCGGCCATCACGGTAGTCGCCCGCGTGGCGCTCGGCGTATTCGGGATCGGACGTGGCCTCGTAGCTGCGCTGGTCGGCCCAGGCATCGAGGTCGGACACCGCGTACATGACGCGGCGGCCGAACTTGCGGAACTTGGGGCCGCCGCCGATCACCCGCTGCTTCTCCAGCGTGCGCGGCGACAGCCGCAGGTAGTCGGCGGCTTCGTCGTTTGTCAGGTAGCGTTGAGGCTGCGAGGTCGCAGTGACGGCAGCGGCGGCAGGCCGCGAGGGAGCAGGTCGCATGGGATGTACCTCCATCAAGCCCGGCCACACCACGCGGCCGGATAGAGGCACTCTCAAGAAAGCAAGGCTTCTTGCTAAGGGACGATTCGCACGGGTCGAGAAACGTCCCCCCTAATGCGACGGGAACATTGGAAGCTGCGCTAGTCGGCGGTAGCCGCCGTGCATCAGCTCATCGCCGCGGCGTACCAGCCGCCGTACGCGGGCACGCAATGCACTGTCTTTGTGCCAGTCGGCCGCGACGGCATCCGCGCCGAACAGACCTTCGCCCACCTCGCGCAAGGAGGCTCCCGCGAGGGTCGCGTCGAGCGCTTGCAAGGTATGCAGTTCCAGCAGCGCGGCGGGCGTGGGGCGGGAGCGGGCTGTTGCCACAGGCGTGGCCACGGTTGCGGCAGATAGCGCATCCAGCTTCGCAGCGAGCGTGCGGTAGCGCGCACAGGGCGTGGCGCAGGCGCGTGTGGCGTAGAGATAGGCCGAACCATCTTCCAGGTCGGGTGCGAGTGCCAGCCGAACGCAGCAGCCTGGCCAATGCGATACGAGCACCATGCGCTTGCCGTCGTGGGTCAGTTGCTTGCGCCCAGGAATGCGCCAGAACTCGAAGGTATGCGCATCGGGTGGTGGGTCGGCGTCGGGGTATAGCTGCACCACGGCATCGTGATCGGGGAACCAAGCAGGATGTGCGTCGCGCGCATCCAGGCCGGGATCTTCCAGCAGGCGCAGGCCCCAGGCCTGCGCCGCATCAGGCTTGCGACGCCGGCGTAGCCAGTCGCGCCGGTAGCTTGGATTCCTGCGCAAATACTCCCAAGCCAGCGCTGGGCCATCGAGGTGCAGCGTGTAGAGATACGCGGCCGTGGGATACCAGTGTTGGCTGCTGCGGTCAGTCATGGCGAAACCTCCCTGTTTCTGGGAACGTCGCCACAATTCCGCTGTGCGGGAGCTATCGAATCGCCATCAAGTGGTCATCAAACTCGGGTTACGCTTTAACTGCTGGTGTCAAGACAGATTCGCTCCAGTGCATTGCCGAAATCGTCTAAATGCGACGACTGCACCGCCCGGAAATGGGGTGCAGCATTGAACACCGTGCCGAATCTCGCGCCTGGCATCATGACTGTTTTGGTCAGGAGCGCACCACCCTGGTGCAAGCATGCGGATCAAGACTTGCCAGGTCTTGGCTAAGACCGAAATAGTCACAATGCGATACTTTTTGCCTGGTCGCGCTGGAATGCGTCAATCGGTGATCGAACCGTTTTCCTGAGCCAGTCGAACGTATTCCGACAGCGGCCGCGTCGGCTGGAAATACCGATCTCGTATCACGGGCTGCTTGAGCGGCCCGACGATGGACGCCAGATCGGACAGCTTCACCGTCGCCAGGGCAGGCATCCCGATCCCGAGGTCGATCAGGCCGTAGGCCGTATCGCCATCGGTCGGATCGAGCGCGGCCAATAGCCAGGTCGCATGTGCGTCCGGTGTGAACAGGCGCACCACGGGCAGCGGGTCACATTCCTGGCCTGCGGCGCGGGTGAGGCCGTGGGCCAGTAGGTGCACCCGGTCTTCCTCGGTGACAAGCGTGGTCAAGGCCGCGCCCCTTCCACGAACACACGCAATCGCCGAGGCGCATCTGTGCCTGCGGACGGATGCACGTATGCGCAAGCGCACGAAGCCGCAAAAGCGGAGAGGCACGAAGGCGTATTGGTGGAAGTCAGGAAAGACACGGATGCGGTTCCCTGGGTCTGAGGAAATCCGCAGATGCGGATCTCCGTAAAAGCACGGAAAAGGAAAACATCACCACCAAATGAACACTATAGATTGTAGTCCTATAGGGCGCAATGGGCTGTCATCTTGGTTTTTTGGGGAAACCATAGGTGGCAGCGAAGAACTCATTGGCAGCGGCGATTCGGACGGTAAGGAAGGCGCGTGGTTTGAGCCAGGAAGCGTTCTCCAACGTGTCCAGTCGCACCTACATGAGCACGCTGGAGCGCGACCTGAAAAGCCCAACCATCCAGAAGCTGGCCGATCTGTGCGAGGTCATGGAAGTGCATCCGCTCACGCTGCTCACATTGGCTTATGCCGGTGACAGCACCCGCGAAGCTGATGAATTGCTGGCACAGGTGCGCCAGGAACTCAGGGCGATATTGGAAGAGCCCGACACGCCTTAGCGCGTTGGCGTGTGGTACTGAATTGCAGCAAGCGGAGCGCGCAGCGCCGCAGGCGCGAAGGCGTGAGGGATTGAAGCCGGATGGCCGTGACGGCTTGCCGGCACGGGGCGAAGCCCGAAAGCCCGGCGGCGCTTACAGCGCCGACACGCCACACACCGCTCGTTGACACGGATTGCGAGCCACAAGGCACGCATGCAGGCCCGCCGTGACGGGCGTATCCAGCACGCGGCAGCAGCAGAAATCCTGCGCGTGCGGTGCTGCGATCAGCAGCATCGCGCCCCGCCGCAGTGGGCGGGACGCGGTAAGCGGCTGTCAGGCCGCCTTCGGCTTGTTGCGCGACCAGATCAGGTCGTGCGTGCCGTCCTCGTTCTCGATCAGGCGGGCATAGACCGTCGCCGGGAACGAAGGGTCGTCGATGGATACGGACAGGTATTCCCGCCCGGCCTCGCTGGTCTTCTTCCACGCTGCGCCGACTTCGTGGCCAGCCGCTTGCAGGTGGAAGTCGGGGGCGTTCTCGGTGTCGCCCTTGTCGTTGGGAACCAGCTTGACCTTGACGTTGAGCGTCAGGGTGCGAAGCGTGCCGGTGAAGCCGTCTTTCTCTGCGGTGAAGGTGCCGATGTTAGCCATGATGTTTCTCCTTTCGGGTTGAACAAGGTCGCGCCAGTGCGTCCTTGTTGTGATCCGGCCGGCGGGGGATGGGCTGGTCGCACCGCACAGCGGTCGCAACAACGTGGAGAACCTGGAAGCGAAAAGAATTTGTCCCGCGAGGAATGCGCGCAGCGCAGGGGAAATTGTTTTCGCTGCAAGGTTGCGGCCATCAAGCACAAGGCGCAGCCGCGCCACCGCCAGGATTCACAACAAGACAAGGACGCACAGGCCGCCCGCTCCCGAATGGAGACGTGGCCAACTCGACATCCCCGCGTGACGGCTGCACCGGCTTGCGCCCTGACGCGGGCCAGGTCAATGCCCCGACGACAAGGCCAGAGCGCCCCTGCCGCAGCTCACGGCCACATACTGAGGCGTGGTGTGGAAGCTCCATAGAAGCGAGGCTGGGCGGCGTGTCGGTGAACCGTCTTTCGTGACGTACAGACAACGAACCGCCAGCGTCGGGGACGGCACGCTTTCGTGCAACCTGCCGCAGCAAGCCGGGGCGTAGCCACACCAGCCCCGCCCATTGCGGCGGGGCTCGGTCGAATCGTTGGCGGCGCGATGCGCCGCCACACTTGCTGGCTTCGTGGATTTCGCGCACGAGCGCCCTTGTGCGTGGCCCCATCGCCGCCTGTCCGAAGGCGGCGATGGGGCGTTTTGGCTTTGAGCAGTGAAACCGGGCGCGGCCACCGCCGCGCCCGGAGTTTTCGACCACCGGCCCCAAGGCGGCACGGCTTGGGGCCGGTGCGGCTCGTTATTCCTTGGTTTCGATGATCCACCACACGGCGCGCGGCAAGGCGCGGCCCGTGAGGGGATGCAGATCGGTCAGGTCGGCGCGGGCCGTCCAGCCACGCGGCGGACGGTAGCCGCGCACGTCGCCGTCGCCGTGCCAGCGGCGGGCGCGCACCGTGCCGGAGGCATAGGTCGCAGCTATGCGGGGGCGGTTTGCGGGTTGGTGGGTCATGGCAGGCATCCTCAACATGAAGCGCCCCGGCCGGAACCGGGGCGCTATCTACGGTGCGAAGTCACGCGGCCAAAGCCTCGGCCTGCGGCTGGTCATCCGCCACGGCGGCCACTTCTTCCTGTGCTTCGGCTTCGCCATCCGCCGGCGCGTCCTGCCCGGTCTGCTGCGGGCCTTCGGAGCGGAAGATGGCGGGCATCCAGCCGGTGCCAGCGGCCAGCCGTTCGGCTTCGCTGGCAATGTCGCCCTTCTTCAACTTCGCCAGTCGGGTGACGTGCGAGGGCGCGAACCCGCCAACGGCTTCCAGAATCGCGGCCTTCGGCACATGCCGGAAGTAACCCTCATTGGTGGGCTGCCACCACGCGGCCATATCCAGCCCCACGGCCTGCGCCAGTTCCGCGCCGGGCTGGTGCGGCGTGGCGCGAGGCGTCACCACGTCCACCGTGGAAGCTAAGCACACGGCCAACAGCCGCACCAGTTCATCCTGTGATTTCGCCAGCAGCGCGGCGAACAGTTCGGCGCTGTCCTCCGGCAAGGTTTCGCCTGCCACCTGTTGCAGTTCGCGCAGCGCCACGGCGGCGGGTGATTCCGGCCAGTCCGGGGCCATGCCTTCCAGCCGGTCTTGCACCGTGAGGCGCACACCCAGCGGCAGGTCGTGCCCGTAGTGCCTTTCCTGCAAGACGGTCTGCACCATGCCATGCACCACGGCGGCCAGCGCTGCTTGCGGATGCCGTGCAACTTCGATTTGCAGCGCAGCGGTACGGTGCGCGCTCAACCGCTGCGCCAGTCGGTCAGACATGGCGGCGGTCTTGGGCTGCTCGTCGTCCTCGCCTGCGTCCTCGTTCGCGGCTTCGCCTTCGCTGCCGAAACCCTGCCGCAGCCGCTCCAGCGTGCGCAGTGCCTTGGCCTCCGCTTCGCGCAGCAGCCCGCGATGAATCGCGGCCTGCCCGTCGCGGTCGATGGTGACAATGGCACCGGCTGCGGCCTTCACGTTGGCCGCATAGTCCAGCAAGCCATCTTCCAGCGCCTGCAACTGCTCGCCCAGGCGTTCGCCTTCTTCCTGCAAGGCATCGGCCTTTTCCTCGTCCTCGTCGTCCAGCGCGGCATCCACCGCCTCGGCCAGTTCGTGCAGCTTGGTTTGCAGCTTCTCGATGCGCTGCGCGTCGCGCTTGTTCGGACTGCGGCGTTCCCTTGGCGCACGCTGGAAGGCTTGCAGATCGGCATGGGTCATGCCCGGCGTGGCATCCACCCACGCCCAGCCCTCGGCCTGCACCTTGGCGGCGATACCTGCCAGCTTGTCCTGCGCCAGCCGTTCCAGCAGTGCGGCATCGGTCAGATACACGCCTTTGTCGCCCTCCGCGAACAGGTCGCGGCGGATGCCACCGCCTTCCTGCTCGTAGCCGTCCAGCCCGACAAAGCGCACCAGCGGATGCCGGTAGGCGTCGATTTCGCGTTCGGTCAGGCGGTCGCGCAGGTTGTGCGGGCCGCGCTGCCATGTGGGCGCATCGTAGAACGCGGCTTCCTGCGCAGCATGGTCGTCGGTGATGGCGAGGGCCATCAACTGGTCAAGGCTCACGGCCTCGGCCCGGTAGTCGGCCAGCAGGCGCGGCGACACGTTGGCGAGTTTCAGACGGCGCTGCACCACCAGCGGCGTGACGCTGAAATCCGCTGCAATGTCCTCGATGCTGCGGCCTTCGGCCACGAGCGCGGCGAACGCCTCGAACTGGTCGGCGGGGTGCATGGCTTCGCGCTGCACGTTCTCGGTGAGGCTGGCCGTGCGGGCGGTGCCATCGGCCACCAGCAGGCAAGGCACCTCCCATTCCTTGCTAATGCGGTGCTTTTTCGCCAGCAGCTTCAACGCTGCGAGGCGACGGTCACCGGCCACGACCTCGTAATGCTCGCCATCGGCGGCGGCAATCACGATGAGGTTTTGCAGCAGGCCGACACGCTGGATGCTGGCGGCGAGTTCGGGAATGGACATGCGCGGGGTCTTGCGCACGTTGCGGCCAGTGGGACGCGACACCAGCCGCGACAGCGGAACCAGAATCAGGTTCTTGGTCGGATCAGCGGCTTCCAGCGGGATAGCGGCGGCGGTGTTGATGGCGCGGGCTTCGGTTTGGGTAACGGCGTTCATGGTGATAACTCCTATCGGTTCAGGGATGCAGCAGCGAAGAAAGCGACAAGGGCTGCTGCCTGCCCCTGCCGCGTGGGGATTCAGGCTTTCAACTGGCGCATGCCATCGGCCAGCAGCCAGAGGGCGCGATTTAGTCGGATGTTTTGGTCGATGCCCTGCACCGGGCGGGTTTGCTGTCGGCGCCCGTTGGCGCTGCGGCCACGCAGCCCGCCTTGGGTCAGGTTTTCTTGGGTGCGGTTGAACACGCTCCACAGGTCGGGGCGGCGGTCGTCGAAGCGGCGCGGCATCAGGATTTGCGATTCCGTGATGGGCGCGGGCTTGTCGGGGTCGTCGTACTTGAGGGCGAGCGCGGCGCGGGCGAACACTTCGGATTCGCCATCGTCCAAGGTGATGCCGCGCATGGCATCGCGCGATTCCTTCACCCGATCGAAACCGCTCAAGACTTCGTAAGCCCCCTCAATGACCAGACCGGCCACGTCGCCTTTATGGGGCACTCGCACATCGGCCACGGTGTTGCCGCAGACAAGGCCATTGCTGCACACGAACCGGAACATTCCGGCCAGCATCTGATAGCTGCTGGTGCCGTCGTGCGAGTTCAGCAGCACGATTTCGTTGGCCTCCGCGCCGTTGATCTGGCTGGCATGGCGCAAGCGAATCATGTGTTTGGTGTGCTCGCGCTTGCCTTCGTCGCGCACGCGGGTTTGCGTCACCATGAAAGGCTGGAAGCCTTCTTTGCGAAGCTCGGTCAGCACGGCGGCGGTGGGGATATAGGCGTACCGCTGCGAACGGCTCTCGTGCGGGGCATCCGCGAAGATGGACGGGGCCACGCGGTGAATCTGGTCGTCGGACAGCGGGTAATCGCTGCGCAGCGAGGGGGAGCGGAAAGCGAAACGGGATGCGAGTTGCATGGTCTTTCTCCTGACAAAAGAGGTTTGCTGTTCACACCGCACACCGGATTTCTAGATTCGGAGCCCAGCCTTTCGGCTGTTTGGTGCGGTCGGCACGAGGAACCCGGTTGGCCCTGTTGCCACCGTCTTTCCTGAGTTCATCGCCCGCGCCCAAAGGAGCGCGCGGACGGGGGCCGTCAAGGAGCCAAGCGCAGGGTTGGTGCGGCCCGCAGGCGCAGCCGAGGACACGGCCCTGCGCGCCTTGACGGCACACGGTCGCGGGCTACGGTCGCGGGTAAGGTGATGAAGTCAGGGGAGACGGCTGGACAAGGCAACGGCCATCCCTTTGTGCTGACCGCACGCAAGCGAAGCGCGCAGGCCCGAAGCTGGAAGCCGGGCCGTAGGCGTCAGCGATGCGGAAGGCTGGCGAAGCCAGTCCCGCCAGGGATGAGCGACTAGCGAACCTGGAGCAGCGCGATCCGCGAAGCGGAGACGCAAGAGGACTCTTCGTTTACCATTTGTTTCGCAAGCAAATGATGGGAAAGCAAGAACACGGAGATATAGAGATGATTGTCTGCATCAACCGCCTCAAACAGTTCGGAATCTTCAGCGACTTCAATGGAACGAAGATCCAAAAGTTCGGCCGGTACAACCTGGTCTATGGTTGGAATGGAACAGGCAAGTCAACGTTATCGAATCTATTCTCTTGCTTTGAGCTTCGCTCGATGGTTCCCCGCTTCAGCACGGGCCAATTTTCAGTAGTTCTGGAGGATGGCTCAACGATCACGGAATCCACACTCCACTCATCCCAATTGAATATTCATGTTTTCAATCAACGCTTCGTGCATGAGAACATTGATTGGGACAAATCCGTAAAGAGCATCCTTCTTATTGCGAAAGAGAAGATTGATGACTTGCAGAAGCTGGAGAAGCTGAAGAGCGAGCTTCAGTCGAAAAAGAAGGCTCACGACGACAAGCAAAGCGATATCAAGAAG
Source organism: Achromobacter xylosoxidans (assembly GCF_002192695.1). Taxonomy (GTDB): domain Bacteria; phylum Pseudomonadota; class Gammaproteobacteria; order Burkholderiales; family Burkholderiaceae_B; genus Achromobacter; species Achromobacter xylosoxidans_C. The sequence goes on along the minus strand of NZ_MTLG01000075.1, from coordinate 13,855 downwards.
CAGCGTGAGGCATTAGAGAAGTTCCTGACCAATGCTGCCAAGAAAATGAAGCTTGGACTTCAGGCGATTGATACGAGCGACAGTTATTACTTGAATTACGACCGCCGCAAGCTCTTCAACTTCATACAGAATAACGGCGAGACAATTATCAAGGCGGAGTCGGTTCTTCCAGATGAGAGGGTTATCGACCTTACGAATGCCGCCAAGCCAGATCAGCTTCCAAGCATTGCTTTCGCCTCAACGGCCATTGAGCCGGACTACTTTAAGAAAGCGGCGGGCCGCATCAGAGATTTGATTGGGACTACGGCGGTCAATCAAGCAATCCAGCGGCTGACCGATAACCCGGAAATCCGCGAATGGGTTCAAGCAGGCTTGGAAATCCATAAAAACCACGACTCGCAATCCTGCGAGTTCTGCGGCTCTCCGTTCGCCCAGCTTCGTGCCGAGGCGCTTGCTGCCCACTTCAGCAAGGAGTTCACGGAGTTTCAGAGCCGACTTCAGAACGCGGCGACATGGATTGAATCTCAAGGCGCTCCAGCTAATCAGTTTCCCGCATCGACCGAGTTTTATAAAGAACTATCGGCCGAGGCAGAGAAGCTTCAAAAGGACTACGCAACTGCTGCTGAAAAGATCGACCAGCAAATCGACGCCTGGCGGGAAGCCCTGAAGGCCAAGATCACAGACCCTGGGAAGACAGACATTCAGATCTCGGATGTGGTTGAAGACGATGTCACCAATTTCAATGACATCCTGAAATCGATTGTTGCTCTCGTTGGAAAGCACAACAATAAGACTTCAAATTTCAAATCTGAGACCTCAAAAAGCAAGGTGGCACTGGAGCTTCACTTTGCTGCGGCTGAGGTGCAAGAGTTTGACTATGCTGGAAGTGAGAAGAAGTGCAATGACCTTGAGTCAGAAGCAAAGAACGACCATAAGGAAATTGAAAAAATTAGTCTAGAGGTCGGAGCCATAGAAGCGGCGCTCTCGAATGAAACGGTCGGGGCAAAGGAGTTCAATGACATCCTGCATCGCTTCATTGGCCGCTCTGAGCTTTGCCTGAACTTCAATCAGAAGAAGAAAGGCTATGAGATCATCAGAAACGGGGTTGGTGAGCACGATGGGAATTTGAGCGAAGGTGAGAAAACTGCGATTGCATTTGTCTATTTCATCACGAAGCTCAAAGAAAATGGAAATAACATCAAGGATACGATCGTCGTCGTTGACGATCCGGTCTCAAGCTTTGATTCTAATCACTTGTTTCACGCCTACTCGTTTTTGAGAACGCAATGCACTGAAGCCAAGCAACTTTTTGTGCTGACTCACAACTTCACTTACTTTAAGCTAGTGAGAGACTGGTTCACTGGCACCAATAGGAATCGAGTCAAAAAAGGCAACGCCGAGAATTGCTTCTTTTATCGCCTGGATGCGCCACCTGGCTCCCCTCGTCACTCCCTACTTGTGGATGCCGACGACTCACTCAAGAACTACGGTTCCGAGTACCACTATATCTTCAAGAAGCTCTACGAATATAGGGCGCACACAACACTCAATCGAGATGAGGCGTTCTTGACCGCCAACCTCGCCCGAAAGCTTGTTGAATCGTTTTTCACCTTCAAATATCCAAGGCGTCGAAGCGACATTAGTCAATTGATGGAGGCTGGCCTAAAAGATTGCACCATCACGACACCAGAGCTTAAAGAAAAAATCTACCGCTTTATCAATAAGTATTCACATAGCGACGTTATTGAGATAACAGAGGAATCCGCAGAAAACTTGGCAGGCGAAAGCCACAGCGTCATCGGGAACATCTTCCAGTGGCTGGAAGAGGTGGACAAGAAACATTACGACGAGATGATTCAGGTTGCGACGGCCTGAGCATCAGGCCGCGAGGGCCATAGCTATGCCACCAGGCGCAGCAAAAAGGGGCCGAAGCCCCTTGGGCTAGATCAGCCCATGCTCGGCGAACGATGCCGTTTCGTTGCCCGCAACGATGATGTGATCGAGCACGCGCACGTCCACCAGACCCAACGCTTCCTTGAGCCGCTGGGTCAGCGCCCGGTCAGCCGCGCTCGGCTCGGGGTTTCCGCTCGGATGGTTGTGCGAAACGACGACCGCCGCCGCATTGAGCCGCAGCGCCTCCTTGACCACTTCGCGCGGATACACCGACGCACCGTCAATAGTGCCGTGGAACATCTCCCTGTATTCGATCAGACGATGGCGCGTATCCATGAACAGCACTACGAACACCTCATGCTCGAAGCTGGCCAACTTTGTACGCAAGTATTCCTTGACCGCCGCCGGCGAAGTGAACTCTGCTCCGCGCCGCATTTTCCGGTCAATGACCTGGCGCGCAGCTTCCAGAATGTCGTCGGCCGATGCCGGTAGATAGCGCCCGTGCGCGTCGCGCACCAGCAGACAGGAATCGAACGAGGGAAAGGACAGTTGCGACATGATCGTGCTCCGGTTGCTCGGGCGGAATTGCCCGGAACCGGCGGCAGCACGGCGCAGCGCAAGCAGTCAGGGGTCGCAGACGGCCGCCAGGACGCAAGCGCGCATGGCGCGCGCCGCCCTTGACGGCGAGAACGCCGTGATACGGTGAAGGGAACAGCAAGACCGCCCACACCCGCCCACTGCACAGAGTCGATTTTTGGCAAGCGGAGCGCGCAGGCCCGGATCAACGAGCCGGGACGGAGGCGTCAGTGATGGAAGCCCGACAGGGGCGAGACTCGCGCAGCGAAGCTCGATGCGCAGCACGACAGCGCGACGGCGGCACGCCGGGACGCCCGACTGCTTGGGACAGGACTACTCGTTGTCCGTCTTGCGCTGCTCGATTTGCAACTGCGCCCGTTGCGTTGCCTGTTGCAGCCGCTCCACCAGCACGCCCCTCGGCGGCAAGGCGGTCAGATACTCGGCAACGTGGATGCCGGACTTGTCCAGCTCCAGCAATTCGATCTGCTCGCGCTTCTTGCCGGTGCAAAGGATGATCCCGAGCGGCGAGGCTTCCTCCGGCTCCCGTTCGTGCTTGTCTAGCCACCGAAGGTAAAGCTCCATCTGCCCTTTGTAGGCCGCCTTGAAGTCACCTACCTTCAACTCCACCGCAACCAGCCGCCGCAGCTTGCGGTTGTAGAACAGAAGGTCAAGGTGGAAATCCTCGTCGTCGATCGGAATGCGCTTCTGCCGGGCGACGAATGAGAAGCCCGCGCCCAGCTCCAGCAGGAAGGACTCCATTTCACGGATGATCGCCGCTTCCAAGTCGCCTTCCTGCCAAGTGTCCCGCAGGCCCAGGAAGTCGAGGATGTACGGGTCGCGCATGACCAGGGCCGGCGACATGCGCTGCGCATCGCGCAGGGTCGCCAACTCCTGCGCTATGGTTTCTTCCGGCTTTTGGGAAAGCGCCGTGCGCTCGTACAGCATCGAGTCGATACGCTCGCGCAGCGTCCGCACGCTCCAGCGTTGGGTGCTGGCCATCTGTGCGTAGTAGTCCCGCTGGAGCGGGTCTTTCAGCGGCATCAGGGCGATGAAGTGCGTCCAGCTCAATTCTCGTATCAGTGATACGAGAATTCGCTCGTCGGGGAAGGTGGCGGCGAACTGCACCATGCGGCGCAAGTTCTGCTCTGCAAAGCTGCTGCCGTACTCCTCCACCAACTGCGCAGCCAAGGTGGGCAGAACTTCCTTGCCGTAGGCGCCCCGGCGCCTGTCCAAGACCTGCGTGTGGATGCGTTGGCCGATGCGCCAGTAGAGCATCGTAAGCTCGCTATTCACCGTCGAGGCGGCGCGCAAGCGCGCCGCCTCGATCAGTGCCCGAATGTCGCCCAGCAGCGCCGCGGGCGCTGCGAGCGATGCTGCTGATGGCCGGCGCCCGTTCATGCCACCGCCTCCGCAAGCTGCCGCGCGCCCGTGATGGCTTGGCGGCGGCTGGCCACCAGCTCGGCCGCCTCGCGCACCGGCTTGTCCTCGGTGTGGACGTAGTGCATGAACATCGCCACGGTCTTGTGGCCCGTCAGCTTCATTCCCACTTTGGTCGGCACACCGGAATTGGCAATGTCGGTGGTCGAGCGATGACGGATGCCGTGCGTGCCTACGTGCGGCACGCTGGCGGCCTTGAGCGTCCGGCACCAGCCGCCATAGTGCTCGCCAAAGGTCAGGTGCTTGGCCGGGTCGTTCGGCGACGGCAGGACGTAAGGGCAGCCTTCCAGACGCGGCGCCGTCGAAAGCAGCCGATAGGCTTCCTCGCTCATGGGCTTGGAAATGCCGCCAACCTTGCTGTCGGGCCACACCACGCGCCGGTTCTCGAAGTCCAGCCAGCTCCATTCGAGCGGGCAGATTTCGGAGCGCCGCGCCGCAAACTCGAATTGCAGCCGGATCGCCAACGGGATGACGTAGTTCTCCAGCCCCTCCGCCTCCAGTTTCTCCAACTGGCGGAAGATCCGCACCATTTCCTCGTCCACGATGAGCCGGGTTTCCTTGCCCGGCGGGTACATCGGGACGTGGCGGCACGGATTCGTGCCGTCCGGGCGGAAGCCCCAGACTTCGGCCAAGTTGAACATCTTGCGCAGCACGCCGAAGGTCTTGTTGGCCTCGGTCGGCTTGTAGGCCAGCTTTTCCATGAGCCCCGCAATGTCGGGCCGCTTCACGTCATGCACCTTCTTGCGGCCCAGCAGCGGGATGATGTTGCGGTCGATGACGCCCTGGTAGCCGTCCTGCGTGCTGACCTTGTTGCGCTTCTTGGAGTAGTCCTCCATGAACTTTTTGCACAACTCGGCCATCGTGGGCGCCTTGCGCGCCTCGGCCTTGGCACCGCCGGGATCACCACCCCGGCGAACCTCGGCCAGCCAGTCCTGCGCTTTGACCCGCGCCTGTTCGACGGTTAGCTCCCCGTAGAGTCCCAGCGAGGGCTTGCGGGGCTGGCCAGAGTTCGTGCGGTACTGGAGCATGAACACCCGGCGTCCCGTCGAGGTAATCTTGCAAAGGAAGCCGGGCACGACGGTATCCCGTAGTTCGATGTCCTTCGCCTGGGGTTGCGCCGACTCTACGGCGGTCTTGGTGAGCTTGATCTTTGCCATGATGACTCCTTGGAACGACCCGGATTCCAGGAGCCAGATAGGAGCGGCGCGAGGGAGAACCGGGTCAAGTTTCAGAAAGCACCGGCATATGATGGAAGCGCGTAAGCTATTGATAAACCTGCTGTATCGGGCTACGTCGCAGTCCAGCGAACTACCGGGCTGGAGTCATCGTGAAACAAAAAACCCGCCTCGTGGGGCGGGTGGCTGTGACTGTTGCGGTCGCGCGCTAACCCACCATTCCAGGAATGATGGTAATAATCAGCGAAATGCGGACGGCGCGGGAATTCATGGGGACGTAGCTTCCTCCTTGCGCGGCGCTTTGTCAAACGGGCAATCGGCTCCGGGGGCGTCCGATTTAATGCGTCCCTGTTTAATTTGGCGCCATTATGGCCATATCCCGCCCGAATCCGCGGGTTTTTGCTGCCCAGCAGGCGTAGCGCGGTATTACAATGGAAGGTTCGTGGCAGTCGCACTTCCCCAGGCGGCCCAGGATCTTGCCGGCAACGCTGGCAGGCACACCCAGGCCAGCCATATAAAAAGGGGCAGGCGCCAGCCATGTTGGGCAGACGCTTACCGACCATTCCTCCGGGCGCGTCCGCTTAGCCGCCCACCTTGTCGTTTGCTCAGACCTTGGACGGCAAAGCGAACGCGTCCAGTGCCGGTCGCGCGCCTGCCCATACGAACCCACTCTCCGACAACATCTACCGGCTTCCGGCCGCATAGCATGTTCGGGTTTGCGCCTAGCGCCTGCCGAACAGATTCAAGGATCATGTCTCTTACTCCGAAGATTATCTATACCCTCACCGATGAAGCTCCGGCGCTTGCAACCCGTTCGCTGCTGCCCATCGTCCAGGCTTTCGCCAAGCCCGCAGGCATCACGGTCGAGACCCGCGACATCTCGCTGGCCGGCCGCATCATCTCGGTCTTCCCCGACTACCTCGAAGACAGCCAGAAGCTGGGCGATGCCCTGTCGGAACTCGGCGCCCTCGCCGTGCAGCCCGAAGCCAACATCATCAAGCTGCCCAACATCAGCGCCTCGATGCCGCAGCTGAAGGCCGCCATCAAGGAACTCCAGGACCAGGGCTACAAGCTGCCCGACTACCCGGACGCCCCCGCCAACGACACCGAGCGCGACGTCAAGGCCCGCTACGACAAGGTCAAGGGCAGCGCCGTGAACCCGGTCCTGCGCGAAGGCAACTCCGACCGCCGCGCCCCGCTGTCGGTCAAGAACTACGCCCGCAAGCACCCGCACAAGATGGGCGCCTGGTCGGCTGACTCCAAGTCGCACGTGGCCCACATGGGCGAAGGCGACTTCTACGGCACCGAGAAGTCGGCGCTGATTTCGGATGCCGGCGACGTCAAGATCGAACTGACCGCCGCCGACGGCTCCACCACCGTCCTGAAGGAAAAGACCCCGGTCAAGGCCGGCGAGATCATCGACGCAGCCGTGCTGTCGGCTGCCAAGCTGAAGTCCTTCCTGCAAGCGCAGATCGACGACGCCCGCGCCACCGGCGTGCTGTTCTCGGTGCACCTGAAGGCCACGATGATGAAGGTCTCCGACCCGGTCATCTTCGGCCATGTCGTGTCCGTGTTCTACAAGGACGTGCTGGCCAAGCACGCCGACGCGCTCAAGCAAGCGGGCTTCGATCCCAACAACGGCATCGGCGACCTGTACGCCAAGATCCAGTCCCTGCCCGCCGACAAGCAGGCCGAGATCACCGCCGACATCGACGCGGCCTACAAGACCCTGCCGCAGCTGGCCATGGTCAATTCCGACCGCGGCATCACCAACCTGCACGTGCCCAGCGACGTCATCGTCGACGCGTCCATGCCCGCCATGATCCGCGACTCGGGCAAGATGTGGAACGCCGAAGGCGCCCTGCAAGACACCAAGGCCGTGATCCCCGACCGCAGCTACGCCGGCGTCTACCAGGCCGTCATCGAAGACTGCAAGCGCAACGGCGCCTTCAATCCGGTCACGATGGGCAGCGTGCCCAACGTCGGCCTGATGGCCCAGGCCGCCGAGGAATACGGCTCGCACAACAAGACCTTCGTCATTCCCGCCGCTGGCACCGTGCGCGTCAGCGACGCCTCCGGCAAGGTCCTGCTGGAACAGGCCGTCGAAGCCGGCGACCTCTGGCGCATGTGCCAGACCAAGGACGCCGCGGTGCAGGACTGGGTCAAGCTGGCCGTGGCTCGCGCCCGCGCCACCAAGACGCCCGCCGTGTTCTGGCTGGACGAGAACCGCGCCCACGACGCGCAGATCATCGCCAAGGTCAAGCACTACCTGAAGGACCACGACACCAGCGGCCTGGATCTGCGCATCCTGAGCCCGGTCGAAGCCACCAAGTTCTCGCTCAAGCGCATCCGCGAAGGCCTGGACACCATCTCGGTGACCGGCAACGTGCTGCGCGACTACCTGACCGACCTGTTCCCCATCATGGAACTGGGCACCAGCGCCAAGATGCTGTCGATCGTGCCGCTGGTCGCCGGCGGCGGCCTGTTTGAAACGGGCGCGGGCGGTTCCGCCCCCAAGCACGTGCAGCAGTTCCTGGAAGAAGGCTTCCTGCGCTGGGATTCGCTGGGCGAGTTCATGGCCCTGGCCGCGTCGTTGGAACACCTGGGCCGCAGCTACGGCAACGCCCGCGCCCAGGTCCTGGCCAAGACGCTGGACCTGGCGACCGCCAAGTTTCTGGACGAGAACAAGTCGCCCGAGCGCAAGGTCGGCGGCCTGGACAACCGCGGCAGCCACTACTACCTGGCCCTGTACTGGGCCCAGGCCGTGGCCGCGCAGACCGACGACCGCGAACTGGCTGCCCTGTTCGCGGCGCCTGCCCGCGCGCTGGCTGACGGCGAGGACAAGATCCTGGCCGAACTGAAGGCTGCCCAGGGCAAGCCCGTCGACATCGGCGGCTACTACCAGCCCAACGAAGCGCGCGCCAGCCAGGCCATGCGCCCCAGCGCCACGCTGAACCAGGCCCTGGCCTCGATCGGCTAAGCGCCTGCCGCATGGCGGCAAGGAAAGGCCGGCTGCCCTCGGGCAGCCGGCCTTTTTTCATGCGCCGCGGTTCAGGGCTTGGGCTGCGGCGCTGGGGGCGGATTCAGCGCGGGGTTCGTGAACGGAATGCCGGCGCACGCACGCTGACGGAACGCCGCGTCCACGTCGATGCGCCAAATGGTCCGCTTCTCGTTTGCAAGCCGCGCGGCCACCCCATTGAGTACGGGGTATCGTCCACCGTCATCCTTCTCGCCCCAAATCCAGAAACGTGCTCCGTCCGCAGCCTCGCAGATGCGCTGGCGCAGATCCTCGGCGCCTATCAGCACGCGCTTGCCCGTGGCCGGATCGAATTGCGCCGCGTCATACAGCTCCTTGCGCCAGTTGTCCCGCTTGGGGATATCGGGGTTCTGCCAGTCGTCGACGATCCAGGCGGGCTCCCGGGCCTGGGTATAGAAACCCAGGTCGAAGGGCAAGGCATGCAGCGACACATGTATGTCTTGCGGCTGCATTTCCTGGCGCAGTTCCCGCGCCAGTGGCCCCGCGCTGCCGCGCGGATTCGACGCCGCAACGACAACCGCGGCCAGGCAGATCACCGCCGACACCCCGGCGGCGATCCAGACGCCGCGGCGCTTGCCCGCCGCCCAGGCGGGCGCGATACGCTCGCTGACCAGGAACGCCAGCGGCGGAAACACCGGCAGCACATACCCGATCAGCTTGGAATGCGGAATCGAAAAGAACACGATCACGACCGCCATCCAGATCGCCGCCAGGCGCCGCAGGCCCTGCGGGTCGGTCTCGCGCCAGTATGCCGGCTTGAAGATCGACACGGCCCAGATCGACCATGGCAGCGCCAGGCCCGCCACGATGGGCAGGTAGAACCAGAACGGCTGCGCGTTGTTGAAACCGCTCTGCGAAAAGCGCTCGAACTGCTGATAGACGAAGAAGTATTGGTAAAAACCGGGGTACCGCAGCTCCATCAGCCAGAACCACGGCGCCGCCACCGCCGCGAAGACCAGCAAGGCCGGCACCCACAGCAAGGCGCGCACGCCTGGCCAATCACGCCGCAGCAGCAGCCAGGCCAGCACGATGGCGCCGGGCAGCGCCAGCCCGATCAGCCCCTTGGCCAGCACCGCCAGCGCCGCCAGCACGCCCGTGGCCACCGACATGGCCCGGAACGGCCGTCCGGCGGCGCGCCGCAAGGCGGTATCGGCCGCGGCCAGCACGCACAGCGTGATCATGCCGGCCACCAGCATGTCCATGTTGGCGAACTGCGCGGCGCCAAAGAACAGCGGCATCATGCCCAGGATCGCCACCGCCCAGCGCGCCTGCGCGACATCGCGGTAGCGCGACACGAAGGCGTAAAGCCCCGCGCCCGCGCTCCAGGCGCCGAGCACCGACGGCAAGCGCGCGCTGAATTCATGCACGCCGAACAGCGCATAGCTGATCTGGGCCAGCCAGTAGTAGAGCGGCGGCTTGTGGAAATACGGCATGCCGTCCAGCAGCGGCACCATGGGCGAGCCGCTGCGCAGCATCTCCCAGGCCACCCCGGCGTAACGGCCCTCGTCGGGCAAGGTCAGCCAGCGGGCCCAGGCCAGCGCGCCCAGCCATAGCGCCAGGCAGGCCAGCACCAGCCAGCCGGGCCAGGCAGTGCGGCTCGCCGGCAGTCTCATGGAAGTCGCCACGGTATCGCTCATGCCCGGCGCTCCCGCAAGACGCGCGCCGGGAGGCGGCACGCGCAGGAAGCACGCTGCGGCGGGGGGACTACGGAACGGGACGCAAGTGGCATGAGGATCCGGAAAAGGTTCAGGAAAATGCAAGATTGCGCGCAGTATCGCCAAGCGCGCGTCAAGCTTTCATGAAATTTCCGGAAAAAAAGCCGCTTCCTAGGCCGGATGCAGCCGATCCAGCCTGAGCCGCCCGCGCTCGTCCGTCAACCGGCGCATGGCGCCATAGGCCGCGGCCATCGCCGCCATGCCGCTGGCGCCGCACAGCAGGAACATCAGCAGGATCTGGTACTTGGCGGCCTCTATGGGATCCATGCCGGCAATGATCTGCCCGGTCATGATGCCCGGCAGCGTGATGATGCCGGCGGCCGACATCTGGTTGACGCTGGGCACGATGCCGCGCCGCACGGACTCGCGCAGCAGGGAGGAAAACGCCTCGTGCACGGTCGCGCCCAGCGCCAGCCGGGCCTCGATCGCCAGCTTCTCCCGCCTGGCGCCGGACAATACGCCGTCCAGCGCCAGGCTGGCGGCGTTGAGCACACTGCCCAGCACGATGCCGATCAGCGCAATGGTGTAGCGCGGGTCATACCAGGGATCCGGGCGCAGCGCCGTATTCAGGATGAACAACACCGTGATGACCGTGGTCCCCGCCACCGCCATCGCGCCGACCCAGCCGTTGCCGCGTTGCGTCAGCCTGGCCCTGGGCCGCGCCGCGACCTCCCTGGCCGCCAGCGCCATCATCACCGCCACCACCAGCGCCGTCAGCCAGGGCGCCGCGTGCGCGAACACGATGCGCAGGATGTGCCCGACCAGCAGCAGCTGCACCACCGTGCGCAGCGCCGCCCACAACACCTGGCGCTGCAGGTTCAAGCGCAAGGCGAAGGAGATGCCGGCGCTGAGCAGCACCAGCAAGGAAGCGATGGCCAGATCCGTGGCCTGCAGCTTGATCACGTCCATAGCGGCTCCAGCCTGCCCTCTGCCATGCGCCAGGACCGCCGCGCCAGCCGTTCGGCCTGGGCCGGGCTGTGGGTCACCATCAAGATCGCGGCCCCGCCATCCAGGTAGCGCCGCAGTTCCTCTTCGACCTTGTCCGTGGCCGCCTGGTCCAGCGCCGCGGTCGGCTCGTCCAGCAGCAACACGCGCGGCGCCAGCGCCAAGGCGCGCACCAGGCCCAGGCGCTGGCGTTCGCCCGTGGACAGCTCGTGCACCAGCGCGTCCAGCTTGTCGGTGGGCAGCCCCAGGCGCTGCATGATGGGCTCGGCGCGGGCGCGGTCCGCGAAATGCGGCGCGACCAGGTCATCCCACCAGCCGGCCTCGGCCTGGCAATACATGACCTGCCGGCGCCATTCGTAGCCCCGCATGCCCGAGCGCGGCCGGCCGTCCAGCAGGGCCTCGCCATGCCCGGGATCCAGGTCGGCCGCCTGGCGCAGCAGCAGCGACTTGCCCGAGCCCGAAGGCCCCATGATGGCGGCGCACTCGCCCGCGGCGAGATCCAGGCTGAGGGGAGAGAGACGTTCGCTATAGATGCCACGCAGCCTGAACAGCGGGTGCGCGTCGATGGTGGTGGTCGGCATGGGTACGGATCTTAGACCGCAAATGCGCGAGCGCGCCGTGCAGCGCCGCGCACGCACTCTCTTAGAGATAAGAAAAACTAACTCCACGACAGAGAACTTATCGTTTCCCTAAGGGGAAACCCCTCCCTACCATTGCGAATCCCGCCATCTGCGCATTTAGCGCAGCTACATTGACCATTCGAATGGGCCTCATGTCTCAGAACCCGAATCCTGCGCCGCGGCGCACAGCCGGCCGCAAGCTGGCCTTGACCGCCACGCTCGTGCTTGCCGCCATCGGCGGCCTCTACCTCTACGACACGCAGCGCAAGGCCACAGCCCAAGCCGCGCCGGCCGGCGCAGCTGCGCCCGTCCCTGTCGTGGTGGCGCCCGTCCGGGCTGAAGCGCTGCCCGCCACGCTGCAAGCCATCGGCACCGTCGTGGCCGAACAGCAAGTGCTGGTGGCACCCGAGGTCGCGGGGCGCGTCACCGCCATTCATTTCACCAGCGGCCAATCGGTAGCGGCCGGGCTGCCGCTGGTGCAGATCAATGACGGGCCCGTGCGCCGCGAGCTCGATCGCCACCGCGCATCGGCCGCGCTGGCCCAGGCCAACCTGGACCGCGCCAAACGGCTGCTCGGACAAACCATGTCGCGTGCCGAGTACGAACAGCACGCGGCGCAGCACGCCGAAACCAAAGCCCTGGTCGCGCAGGCAGAAGAAGACCTGGCCCAGCGCCTGGTGCGCGCGCCGTTCGCGGGCACGCTGGGGTTGCGGCTGGTCAACCTGGGGCAGTACGTCGAGGCAGGCACGCCCATCGCCACCCTGACCGACACCCGCCTGCTGCATGTGGATTTCACCGTGCCGGACCGGCATGCCGGCGTGTTGCAGCCGGGACTCGACGTATCCGTCGCCAGCGCGGGCGGCGGACAGGAGCAACTGAAGGGCAAGCTGTCCGCCCTCGATCCCCAGGTCGACGCCGGCAACCGCGCGCTGAGGGTGCGCGCCACGCTTGCGCCGGACGCGGCTGGCCGCGTATGGCCCGGCGCCTACGCCCAGGTCAGCGTGTCGCTGCCCGCCGGCCCCGCCACGCTCACCGTGCCGGCCGAGGCCGTCCAGAGCACCTTGTCTGGCGCAACGGTATACGCCATGCGCAATGACGACCCGGCCCGCGTCCGCCTCGTTTCCGTGCAGACCGGCGCAAGCCAGGACGGCAAGGTCGCGCTATCGGGCACGGATCTGCGCGACGGCGATCTGGTGGTCGTCGCCGGCCAGATCAACCTGCACGACGGCGCCGCCGTCCGTCCGCGCCTGGCGGGAGAGTAAGACGCCATGTCATTCACCGATTTCTTCATCCGCCGCCCGATCCTCACCACGGCGTTCGCCCTGCTGATTGCCCTGGTCGGCCTGCGCGCGCTGCTGGATCTGCCGCTGCGCCAGTATCCGCGCATCGAGAGCGCCGTGGTCACCGTCACCACCGAGTATCCCGGCGCTTCCCCGGACCTGATGCAAGGCTTTGTCACCGCCACGCTGGCGCAAGCCGTCGCCACCACGCAAGGCGTGGAGTACCTGACCTCGTCGTCCGAGCAAGGACGCAGCACCATCAACGCCTACCTGCGGCTGAACGCGAACTCCGACACCGCCCTGACCGAGGTCCTGGCCAAGGTCAACGAAGTGCGCTATTTGCTGCCGCAAGATGCCTACGACCCGGTGGTCGTGCGGCAGTCTCCCGGCGCCATCGGCGTGGTCTACGCCGGATTCTCCGCGCCGGCGGGCCAGCCCCTAACCGGTATCACGGACTACCTGATGCGCGTGGCCAAGCCCATGCTGAGCACCGTGGACGGCGTGGCTGCCGTGAACGTGCTGGGCGGACAGGCGCTGTCGATGCGCATCTGGCTCGACCCGCTGCGCATGGGCGCGCACGGCATCACGGCAGCCGACGTCGAGGCCGCGATCCGGGACAACAACTACCAGGCCGCGCCCGGCCAATTGCGCGACGCGCTCGTCGTGACCAATGTACGCGCCGACACCAGCCTGGATAGCGTCAAGGGCTTTCGCGAACTGGTCGTCAAACACGGCCCCAGCCTGGTGCGCATGGAAGACATCGCCACCGTCGAGATCGGCGCACAAAGCCGCAACCAGGTTGCGGGCATGAATGGCGAGCCCGCCGCGTACCTGGAAGTGATGGCGACACCTGGCGGCAACCCATTGGACATCTCGCGCGAAGTCCGCCGGATTCTTGCCGCATTGGACCTCCCCGACGGCACAAGAATGGCGATTCCGTACGACGTCACGGTCTTCATCGATGCCGCGATCGGCAACGTGGTCGGCAAGTTCGGCATCGCCAGCCTGGAAGTGGTGCTCGTGATCTTCCTGTTCCTCGGCTCGTTGCGCGCGGTGGCCGTGCCGGTGCTGAGCATCCCGCTGTCCCTGCTGGGCGCGGCGGCGGCCATGCTGGCGCTCGGTTTCAGCCTGAACCTGCTGACCTTGCTGGCCATGGTGCTGGCCATCGGCCTGGTGG